>JBGSYF010000024.1:0-170884 GCA_041751015.1 Chitinophagales bacterium | reverse complement strand
AAAATTCTGTTCATTACTCGGCTCATAGCTTGTGAATATTGGTGTTAACGGTTTGCAGCTACCCGAAGGGCGGGACTTTTACCACAAAACTTGATTTGAAAAACTAATGTTTGATTAACCACAAAACTGTCTTTGGAACACGAAACCCCGCCTTTTGGGTAGGTGCTGTTACAAGCTGCCCTTCTTTCGGTCGTGGTTTGTCTGTCCGCTGTGTTGCTGTGTCTGTGCGGTTGGAAAGGCATACTCTTTTGCAAGCTTTGGCTCATGGGCTGGCTTGTGTGGCTTGCAAATGTGTATGGCTTTAGCGTTGGCATTTTATTTAAGTCTTGCTTCATGGAATTTCATTAAGTCATTAAATTTCTTCCAAAACTTTCTGCTTTGCCTTTTGACAAAATTATCACCGTTTATTGATTTCATTGATTCATTAGCTTTGTTTATGTAGCTTAGATAATTTCCCCAATAATATTCATTCGTTTTTTCATAGACTGTTTTGTCTGCCTTTGATGGTCTATAAATAAGTTTTCTTTTTGCTCCTCTGTGTGTAAAACGCTTATAAAGTCTTGACTTGAATAAACTCTTGTCAGGATTTTTACTGTGTATTGCTAACGAAGTTGATTTTTTAAACGAGCTTTTCATTGCCCTATAGAACTTTGAAAAACCAGATGTTTTTATCAAAACCCTTTGTCCGTCAAATGAGAATCCTAAATACTCCAGTGTCTTATTATGATTTGGTATTTTAGTTTTTTCGTCTATTTCAAAACCACTAAATTTTCCTTTCACTTCTTCAAAACGAAAAACCTTAGTTTTATTTGGTTCAATTTTCAAATCAACAATAGTTTCAATTTTATCTCTGATTAGTTTAATAATATCATCTTCATGTTGTTGCTCGCAAATAATTATTAAATCATCGCTGTATCGTTGATAAAAGCCACCAATTGAAGAAACTTTATCAAATATTTCTTGGTCAAATTTCAACATATAGATATTTGCCAATGTTGCACTGATTGGACTTCCTTGCGGTATTCCTACTGAATTGTTTTTTGAAATAACAAGGTTCAAATTCTTTTTAAGAAACTCTTTCTTTTCGCAGTAATGACTTGCTCCTTTTTCCTTGAAGTATTTACCACTTTTTATTTTCTTTCTTACAAATTCAGTTTTGTTTGAAAAATTAGGAATACCAGTTTCTACCATCATAGTATTTCCATAGCTTTCAAATAACTGGTCGCCTTCAATGTATTTGATATTTGTTAGGGATTTAAATAAATTGTAATGGTCTTGTGGTAGAGTAGTTGCGTTTAGAACTCTCGACCATTGTTTTTTTAAGGTTTTGTGATTTAAATTGTCAAAAAAGGAAGTAACATCTGCAACAATTACGGTCAGCTTTTTTTTGTTGTTATTCTGAATAAATTCAAAAGTTGTTTTAGCAAAATCAATATTGCATTTATTCTTATCTGAACCTTTTGAAATAGGGATTTTACGATATGCAACAATAGATTCATTAAAGTTTTTTACTCCTATATGTCTTTCGTAAGCAGTTGCCAATATTTCATTGTACTTTGATAATATGAGAGAATCTAAATGTGAGGCAAAGAAAATATCTCTGACCTTTGGCTTGCCTAGTATTCTTGTTCTTTTCTTGCTTGGATTTAAAACGGAAGCTGAATTGTCCGCCCTAAATTTTCTTTTTACAATTGATTTATGGATTAACGGAAGGAAACTATGTATTCTAACTTTTTCAGAATTTTCAACATACTCTTTTACCCAATTATAATCCTTGATTGTAATTGGTAAACCTATATGAGGATACTTCTTTGTTTTAAACCACTTTTCTAATTCCATTTTATCAAGTTAAAAAAAGAGGGGGCAGATACTAATAGTAGCAGGTTTGAAATGTACATGCTCTGTCGAAGCTTTGACCCTCTTTCAAGGGAGGCAACGCTACTCATCTCAGGTATAGAAATTGTTATCTTTGTCTGTAAATTCATAAACACAATAAATATGCTTAGAAAATTCATCCTCAGAACCAACTTCAGGGCTTCAACAGGGATTAATCTGTTGATAACTCTTTCCTCATTAATTCCTTTGCAGGAAAATTTGGAAATTGGTATTGTCCTTCCCAGCTAGCGTATATCCTAGACGTGGTACCATTTAGCAAAACGTATCATTCCGACCATCTGCCCCCAAAATCTTTATTTATCTATTTCATTTTCTAGTATTTTATTTGTTTCAAAAGTCTCATTAAACATTGCTTTCATCAATGTCTTTCCATGCTTGTCAAGGGTTGCAATTTCTTGACTTAGTTTTAGGCACTTGTTCATAAGCAATTCCACTTTTTCAATTATTATTTTCTGTTCTTCTCTTGGTGGAAGTGCAAATACAAAATTTCTCAAATAAGTTTGGCTAATGTTAGGTTGCGACATTCCCCATGAATCAGAAATCATTTTTGCTCGTTGTGCCATTAAGAAATAGAACAGATATTTCGTTTCTATGAATTCATTAAAAAAGAAACCGCAAATTGCTTGGTTCGTACTTGCGTCCCTGTTTAAGATTGAAAGTTTTCCTGCTGTTGCTCCGTACATTGCTATTAGCAAAGTTCCTTTTGGAAACAATGTTGCAGAAGATTCTTTCAACCCAATTTCAGATATTTTCTCCTCCGATTCTGCATCCAAATAGGTGTCGGTTAACTCGCCTGATTTGTACCAAGTAATATCACCAAACCAATAGTTTGCATTTGCTCTTAATGGAGTACCACCAGAAGTTGTTGAGTACAATTCTCCAAGTCTGCACCAAACCCAATTTTCGGGAATTTCGTGTGGAATTTCATCTTCTGCTATTGGGTCAAGTTCTTTTTCTTTCTTGATTATCTTTTCCTTGATTTTTTTCTCTTTGTCTTTTTTTATGAGTTTATATAAATCCTTGGCAGATTCTTTTTCCTTATTTTTCTCACGCCAAGCAATTGTCAATTTGCCTTGTATTGCTTCTTTTAGAATTGCAGTCTTTAAAAGCTTTACAGAATCTTGATTTTTAAGTAAACCTATATTTTGAGAAACAATATTTTCTAAAGTTGGGTTGGGTTCTACAAATACTTCATTAACAATTTCAGTAATTAAAGATTCTGCTTTAGAATTCGCATTGTCGTACACATCATAGAGTTTGTCTGAACTTTCATATTCAACTACTGTTTCATTTGGATTTTTAATATCCAAATCAAAGTTTTTCAGGTCTTTAAAATTTACCTTCCAAGCTACTTCGTTTTCCGTTCTATTATTCCACCATTCAATTAAAGGTTTAAATTCATTAAATTGAATAGGTTTTGTTTTTGAGTAACTTTTTTGTCCAACTGGCAATTTGTGTTCGTAGTACCATATTTCATTGGTCGGTGAACCCTTTTCAAAAAACAATAAATTTGTACTTACTGCCGCAGGAAAAAAGGTGCTTTGAGGCATCCTAATTATTGTATGCAAATTACAGTCAGTCAATAATTTTTCTCTAATTCTTGACTTTATTCCTTCACCTGTAATTGAACCATCAGGCAACACAATTGCACATCTGCCACTTGGTTTTAAAAGTTGTATCATTAGAATTACAAATAAGTCAGCCGATTCTTTGCATCTATAAGTTGAAGGAAAGTTAGTTTCTACTCCGTCCGCTATGCTTGCTCCAAATGGTGGATTTGCAAGGATTACATCAACCTGGTCTTTCTTTCCAATGCTATTGTATTCTTTCTTTAAACTGTCTATGTAATGATAATCGGGAACATCAATTTCGTGAAGAATTAAGTTTGTTAAGCCCAAAACATAAGCAACTGGTTTTAATTCCCACCCAATTATTGAATTCTGTAAAAGTGCTTCATCATCTACTGTCTTTACATATGAATCTCTCACATGGTCAATAGCCGCTGACAAGAAACCGCCTGTACCAGCCGCTGGGTCTAAAACTTTTTCCCCCAATTTTGGGTCGGTCATCATTGTCATTAATTGAGTTACGGCTCTTGGCGTATAGTATTCGCCTTTGTTTCCTGCATCTCTTAATTCCTGTAAAATGCTTTCGTAAATATTTCCGAAAACGTGTTTGTCCTCTGATTTTGTAAAGTCAATTTCATTGAGCTTGTTGATTACCTTACGCATTTCATAACCACTTTTCATGTAGTTATTTGTACCGTCAAAAACTTCCTTTACAATTAATGCTCTTTTCGGATTTGTTGAACTTTTTATTTCTCTTAATGATAGAAACAGCCCTTTGTTTGTCAGTTCGTTGCTATCAATAAAATTTATCAATTCATCGCCAGTAATTCCTTCGGGATTTGTAGCCCAATTTCTCCATTGGAATTTTTCAGGAATCACCGAAACATAGTTGTCTTTTATAACTTCTAATTCTTGGTCTTTGTCGTCCATGATTTTAAGAAACAACATCCAACCTAATTGCTCTAATCGTTGTGCATCGCCAGAGATTCCTCTGTCTTGCCTCATTATATTTCTTATGTTGCTTATTACTGCACCTACATTTGCCATTTTTTATGCTGCTTTATAAAGTTCGTTTTCTAATTCTTTTAATGCTTGTATGTAATTTTCTTTTCCACCAAAAGCATTAATAATTTCAAGTGGCGAACCTAATTTGTTTAATGGGTCAAGTTTCAAAACATCTAAACTTTCAATAGTTAGCAAATCATCATCTGCGTATTTATCAAGCAAACTTTTTATAACAGATTGTGCTTTCTCTCCGTATTTAGTAAAGTAGTTCCTTTTCTTCACGTTGTTTGCTCTTTCCTTTCGTGTCAATGGTTTTGCTTCAAAAGCAACATGACAAATCAAATCAAAAGGGTCAAAGTCTTTTCCGATTTCTTCTTTCAATGCTTCAAAGAAAATCCCTTGTTGTTCCAATGCTTCAACGATTGCTTTTTTCTTGTCAGCGTTTTTCCATGAATTCAAAAATGTTTCAAGTGTTGCGTACTTTTCAATTACATTTTTCTTGGTGTAATCTTTCAGGCTTTCGGTTATTATTCGTCCGTCAGCACCTAAATACTGTACTCGTTCGTTTACAATTTTAACTTCAACTCCGTTAACTCTTATTTTTTCTCTTGGGTTTGGTTCTGCTACAATAAATCCACCGCCTGTTATGGTTGGATATTCAGGCGTTGGAAAAACGACATCACCACCATCAACCACATCAACAATTGGTTCGTCTGTTACTTCATCATCTGTTCCTGAAATATCATCATCTTCCGTAACATCTTTAATCATTACAGGGTCGCCATCAAAATTAGGGTCTGCAAATAGATTGGTTACATTTCTGAAATCCATGATAGTAAAATACGTTTTTCCGTATTCTTCATTGATTCTCGTTCCTCTGCCAATAATTTGTTTGAATTCTGTCGGTGAACCGATATTACTATCCAGTACAATGAGTTTGCAAGTCTGAGCATCAACGCCAGTAGTCATTAATTTTGAAGTTGTCGCAATAACAGGATAGCGTTCACTTGGATTTATAAAACTGTCCAATTCTCTTTTTCCTTCTTCATTATCGCCTGTAATTTGCATTACATACTTATTGTTTTGAGCAACCAAATCGGCATTGGCGTTAGCCAATGCGGTTCGCATGCCTTCGGCATGCTCAATGTCAATGCAAAAAACAATTGTCTTTGCGAAACGGTCATTTCCTTTTAGAAATTCTGTTATTTTTCTTGCAACTAATTCTCTACGTTCATCAACAACAATGTTTTTGTCAAAGTCGGTTCTGTTGTATATTCTATCTTCAACTGGATTTCCGTTTTTGTCTAAAAAGCCTTTTGTTGGTCGCCAACCTTCTGCATCAATGTCAAGCGTAACTTTTATTACTTTGTAAGGAGCAAGAAAACCATCATCAATACCTTGTCGAAGTGAATAGGTGTAAACTGGTTCACCGAAATAATGAATGTTTGAAGTTTCGGTTGTTTCCTTTGGTGTGGCTGTCATGCCCAAATGTGTTGCAGTTTTGAAATAATCTAATATTTCACGCCACTTGCTATCTTCTTTTGCACTTCCTCTGTGGCACTCATCAACTACGATTAAATCAAAAAATTCTGGACTGAATTGTTTGTATGCATCATCTGATTTGCTGTCTGACAAACCTTGATACAATGCTAAATATACATTGTAAGCTGTATCAATTTGTTTGTGTTTTATGATTGTCATTGCATCTTTGAAATGCCTGAAATCGCCTCTTGCTGTTTGGTCTATGAGTGAAGTTCTGTCTGCTAAAAACAGAATTCGTTTTTTTGCTCCGCTTTTCCAAAGTCTGTAAATAATTTGAAAAGCCGTGTAAGTTTTTCCAGTTCCCGTTGCCATTACCAAAAGAATTCTGTCTTGCTTTTTTGCAACAGCTTCAATGGTTCTGTTAATAGCAATTTGTTGGTAATATCTTGGGGAACGACCAGAGCCATCTAAAAAATAGTCGGTTGAAACTACGTTTTCAACTTCTTTGTCTTCTATGCCTTTGTATTTTTTGTATTTCTCCCAAAGTTGTTCAGGGCTTGGGAATTCGTCATTTGAAATTTCCGTTTCAATGTCTCCGCTTGTAACTGTTTTGTCGTGGAAATAAAAACCGTCTCCGTTGCTACTAAAAACAAAAGGAATGTCCAACGTATTGGCGTAACCTAATGCTTGTTGAATTCCAGCTTTTACAGAATGGTTGTTGTCTTTCGCCTCAATGATTGCAATTGGTACGTTTGGTTTGTAAAACAAAATGTAGTCGGCAAATTTCCGTTTTCCTCTTGCTGTAATTTTACCTTTCACATAAATGCGTCCGTCAGTAAAAAATATTTCACGTCCAAGTTGAGTGTGCTCGTCCCAACCCGCCTTTGTCACGGCAGGAGTTATAAACTTCTCTTTTATGTCGGCTTCTGATAAGTCCTTTTTATTCATGTTCTACTTTTTATTGTCGGTCGGTGCGGTGGCAAAATTTAGCTCTTTTGGTTTTGCGAAGCGTTGGCTTGTGTGTCGGGCAAAACCAAATGTGCTAAATGTGCGGCTGGCTTTTATGTCGTTTTTCTGTCTGTTCATGTTTAGCACTGTCGTCTTTTAGGGTTGCTTGTAACACCCCCGTACCCGCTATAAAAGTAATGTAAGGATTGCGCTTATAAAGCCCATAAGTAAAATTTTATTTCGGAATGCAGCAAGTAGTGGAGAGGTATGCGCATATGGTCAGTTGAACGGCCATGGCAGAATTGGACATGGATGGATATCCATTTTATTGCGCATAGCTGCAACTTGAAAAAGATATGCGCAATGAAAATTCACATAAAATCACAGGAAAAGTGGTTGACTCAAGAAAAATTGGAGCTTACACCAAGCAGAAAAGCCGGCTATAAAGCAGTCCTACACAAAGTAGACCCTATACCCAACGGATGGAAAGGTTTTCGGTCATCCAAAAGTAGATCCCCTACCTAACGGGTTCAAGCGTTAAAGGTCATCCAACGGTGAGCGCGGCTCCTTGTATTTGCTGACGTGGGTATAAATTTCGGTGGTTTTGATGCTGGAGTGGCCCAGGGTGCTTTGGATGTAGCGCAAGTCGATACCGGATTCCATCAAATGAGTGGCATAGCTGTGCCGGAGCATGTGCGCGGTTACAGGGCGCTCAATCTTTGCCCGTACAGCAGCCTGTTTTACAACACTTTGAAGACTCCGGGCGCTGTAAGGCTCTCCTGGTGTGTTGCCTTCAAACAACCAGGTCATCGGCTTGAATTGTCTGTAGTAATCGCGCAAGGCGTCAAGCAACTGCGCGGGCAGGGGTACCTCCCTGTCCTTTTTGCCCTTTGAGTGGCGGATATGCAAAACCATGCGTTTGGAATCGATGTCGGTGGGAATCAGAGCCAGAACTTCGCTCAGTCTCAGTCCACATCCATAGAGCAGCATCAGCATGCAGCGGTGTTTGGGATGTTTTGTACTATACAGCATATCCCGCACTTCCATTTTGTCCAACAGTTTTGGAAGCGGCACATAGCGCTTTGGTCTTGGAATAGGATACAAGGTGCGCGGTTTTCCCTCCACCTTTTCATAGTAAAATTTAATGGAATTGATAATCTGGTTTTGCATCGTTTCCGAGATGTTTGCGCGGGCAATGCAAATGCACATGTAATCAACAATATCCTGAACTGTTAAATCAAGAGGCATCCTGGGGCCGCACCAATCCAAAAAGGCCAGAAATGCTCCACTATAGGCCTTCAAGGTGCTGAAACTGTATCGCTTAATGTTGATCATTTGCACGTAACGGGTCATCAGTTCGGAGTGCTCCGGGCTCAAACGATCCATATATGCGCGAGCCTGACGATCTGGTTTCCAGTACTGTTCGCCTTTCAGTACAGGGCGCATTTCTATCTGCTTGCGATCAGGCAGGCCTTCCTTCGGCTTATTCAGCTCTTTAAAGCGCTCCTTCACTTTGGTCATCAATGCCTGCCGAAATTGTTCGATATCAGCACCCGGTTCAATGGTAAAATAACAGTATTTTTCCTCTTTGTCACGTTGCATGCCCAGCCGGTACAAATAGTCCGCCAGCGCGGTGTGCTTATATGGAAAAAACACCTTCAGCACCCTGTCGGGTGCGCCAAAAGCGGCTTTGCTCCGTTCGAATGGCTTGAGGGAAATGAAAAACTCCACAGGCCAAAACAAGGCGGAGCCCAATCCATTATACCTTGGCAAAGCATTCAAAGTATGAACGTGTGGAAAAAAAATGTTCCCGCGGCCGGACTGCATCCCTTATGAATTGGAAACGCCCGGACGCCCCCTTCCGCTCGCGGGGCCGAGACTTGCGGAGCCTATTCAGCTTATTGCCAGACCTCAAACGCCCTGACACCCCCTTCCAATTGCGGGTTGATGGCCGCCCTTTCCGCCCGACAAAGGCTTAGTTTCGCAAAGCCAGGTGCTGGCACACACTATTGCTCCGCCAGGTGCTGGCGCACACCATTGCTCCATGGAACACAGCAATCTCATCCAAGGTGAAGAAACTGACGGCCTGCGACTCAAAGAAGGGGCAACGGACCGCAAGGCGTTGATTCACTTTGACGAGCTGCGCGGGGTCACTCACCTGATCAACGACAGCGTTGTTCACATAACCCATATTGCGGAGGAATTGCTGCATCGCATTGTGCATCCGCCTTTCCTTCCTTCAACACCGGTGCAGCGCCTGATCAGCGGAATTTCTTCGCTGACCTTCAGGAGCATACGCTTCGGCAGCAAGAGCATCAGCCGCGGGCTGAACAGAGCGCTGCATCCCGTGCAGGCCGTCATTCAAACGGGCATGGCGCAGGAAAAGAAAGAGGCTCTCCTTTCCATCGTGAATGGGGTGATGGGCGACCACCTTCAGCACTCCGGGAATCCGCTTAGCATACCGATGCAGATCAGGTACCAGGGTCAGGCCTTGAAACTCGACGCCGACAGCATAAGCCGGGCCTATCCCGAGCTCAACGGAAAGATCCTCTTTCTGATTCACGGTTTGTGTATGAACGACCATCATTGGGGTCAAAGTGAGGTAAACTACGGGGAAGATCTGGCTGCTGAACTCGGCATGACACCCGTGTATCTGACCT
This sequence comes from Chitinophagales bacterium, assembly GCA_041751015.1. Lineage (GTDB taxonomy): Bacteria > Bacteroidota > Bacteroidia > Chitinophagales > BACL12 > WGOA01. The sequence continues at coordinate 161,325 of JBGSYF010000024.1, read as the reverse complement.
ATAATACAGGTTTGCATATTTGCGAAAATGGGGCTTTGTTGAACAAAACCCTGCAGGAACTCGTGCAGGCCTGGCCCCTGCCTGTGGAATCGCTGAACATCATCGCTTTCAGCATGGGCGGACTGGTCGCCCGAAGCAGCCTGAAGCAAGCGGAAGACAGCGACACTACATGGACTGCACACTTGAAGAAGCTGATCTTCCTGGGCACACCGCATCACGGTTCCCCCATGGAGCGCATGGGCAATCAGTTCCACGGCTTTATCCGCTCCCTGCCCTACGCCAAAGCCTTTACCCGGCTGGGGAGCATTAGAAGTGCGGGCATCACGGACCTGAGATACGGCAATTTATTGGTCGAAGACAGGCGGGGCAAACATCGCTTTGACAAAAACCGCGACGAGCGAAACTACCTGCCCCTTCCCGGACACGTTAGCTGTTTTGCTATAGCTGGTAGCAGAACCAAGGCCCTGGACAACGCTTTGCTGGGTCTGCAGGGCGATGGGCTGGTACCTGTTGATAGTGCCCTGGGCCGACATAAGGATGCCGCTAAATCGCTGGGCTTTGAGGCCTCCAATACCTATACGGAATTCGACTGTACTCACCTGGGTTTGCTCAACAGAAGATCCATTCTTCAGATCATGAAGGGCTGGTTGCTGCAATAAACGCCGCAGCTACCCTACCATTTCGTTCCAGGTAAGCATAGTGTCAAAGCCCCGCTGAGCGAAATAGGACCGAACTGCGCTCTCCGGTTGTGCAGAGCAGATCAGCACAAAGTCCCCGCCCCAGGCGCCCAGAGATTTGATCACTCCATCAAAGTCGGCGAAGTGGAGTGACTGGACAGTCGGTAAACCGGTCAGGGATGAAATCACCTCTTCGTGCTTGCGCAGATGTTGGGCAAAGTCCGAAAGGGTTTCGGCAAATCGCAACTGCATCGTAAGATGCACTATGGTATGGATCCAGGGTCCCGCATTGGCCAGTCGTCCTTCCATGGCCGCGAGACTCTGGGCGCTGTCCTGCTTTTGGCCCAGATACACAAACATCAAGTGTTCAGCGAAGGGTGGCGCAAAAGCAACCGGCTCCCACACGGGTTTGCCGTTGACCAGCTTGTAGAGAATAGGCCCTTCGGCCTGAGCGCAGGCCACATCGTATCCCGAGCCGCCAAACACTTCGCGCTGCAAGTCAAAGGGATCGGCCCCGGACCACTGCCCGAGCAGACTGAGCAATGTAGAGCTGGTGCCCAGCCCCCACTGTCGCGGAAAGTTGGCATGCGTTCGCGCCAGAATGGTTCCACTTTTGATCAAAAAATCGGGATTGGCCTGGCGGCAGAGTACCAGCAGTTTCTGCAATCGCTCTGCGTAAATCGGGTTGTCGGGCTCATCCAGGCCATAGCTCTTCCAGGAGGAAATGCTGAAATCCTGCAGCGAAAATCGGGCGCTCAGCCAGAGCCCTTCTTTTTCGGTCGAAGCGTTCCAGATCAATTGCGAAAAGGTCTCTGCGGTGCGGGAGCTTTCATCGCCCTGAGCTTGCGCCTGGGGCTGAGCCTGAACTTGAGCCTGGGACTTAGTCTGGGACTTGGCCTGGGGCTGAGCATCCCCTTCGCCCCCCGATGCCTCCATGACCCCGCCGACGAAGGGCTCTATGGTCAGGGTTTGACCAAATCGAACCGGAAGGGCCAGGGCCAGCGCACCGCGGGCCACGAGATACTCTGCGCTCAGCAGCAGCTTGCCGCGCGCACTAAAGCTCAGGGGTTTGGAATACTTGCCATTGGCTCCACCGGACATGGCAACGAAGATAAGTGCGCGGCCGCGCTAACAGGTCGGGCGGGTGCGGGAGCCGGGCGGGCGCAGAGGCCGCGGGAGCCGCGCTCAGGAGCCCGGCCGCGCGCAGGAGCCGCGCTCAGGAGCCCCGCAAACTCAAATCGTCGCCTGATTGCCCTCGCGCTGGGCGGTGATGTAGTCGCGGACGGAGCCGAAGCTGATGGTTTTGTCCTGGAAGTAGGCGACGGCGCGCTCCACTTCGAGCTCGGAGGCCCCGAAGTGGTTGAGCATGTTGGTCAGGTGCATGCGCATGTGGCCGTGCTGGATGCCGGTGGTGACCAGGCTCTTGACGGCTGAAAAGTTTTGGGCGAGTCCTACGGCGGCGATGATCTCCATGAGCTCGTCTGCGCCGGGATTGCCGAGCAGTTCCATGGAGCGCTTGGCGAGGGGGTGCAGGGAGGTCAGCCCGCCGACGGTGCCCACGGCCAGGGGAACTTCCAGCTCGAAGCGGAAGATCCCGTCGCGGATATCGGCATGGGAGAGGCTGGCGTAGGAGCCATTGCGGGCGGCATAGGCATGGCCGCAGGCTTCGGTGGCCCGGAAATCGTTGCCGGTGGCCAGGATGACGGCATCAATTCCGTTGAAGATGCCCTTGTTGTGGGTGGTAGCGCGAAAGCGGTCGCTCTCTGCAATGCGTATAGCGCTGACGAACTTTCGCCCAAACTGAGCGGCGCTGAGGTTGCCCTTGAAGGAGCCCAGTTGTTCCACGGGACATTCCACCCAGGCCTTGACGCGGCATTCGGGGGTGTAGTTGCTCAGAATGGCCATGATCACCTCCAGATCGCGTTCGCGACCCGTGAAGGAGGGGTTCTTTCTGACTTCTTCCTGCAGAATGCGGGCGAATTCCTCCAACACCGAGTTGATGAAATTGGCGCCCATGGCGTTGCAGGTCTCGAAGCGGGCCTTGATTTGCCACAGACCTGGCTCGATGTGCTGACAGTTTTCCAGCTCAAGGCTCAAGATTCCGCCGCCGCGGCGCTCCATGTTGGCCACCAGATGCCCGACCCCTTCGCGCAGGCGGGGCTCCAGATCCACAAAGAAGCGCTCCAGCTTTTCGGGCTCGGCGCCTTCCCAGCGGAAGTGCACCTGGCCCACTTTGATGGTGCTGAGCACTTCGGCCCTGAACCCGCCTTTGTCTTCCCAGAACTTGGCCCCGCTGGCCGCTGCGGCCACCACAGAGCTCTCCTCAATGACCATGGGCACGCAATACAGGCGCCCGTTAATCATGAAATTGGGAGCCACCCCGTAGGGCAGGTAAAAATTGGTCAGCGTGTTCTCGCTGATGCCGTCAAACAAGCGCTGGGTCTCCACATTGGAGTGGGCAAAACTGGCGAACTCGCGGGCGATGTCCACCGGGTGGGAAGTAAAGAAATACTTCGCCAGCCAGGCGATCTTGTCCGCTTTGGACAGTTTAGAAAATCCGCTAATGCGTTTCATGAAGGCTTAAATCCAGTGCAAAGATAGGCTTCAGTCTCTGACCTTCCGACAGGCCTCGGCCAGCGCCAAACCGGGAAAGGCTTCAGTCTCTGACCTTCAGATAGGCCTCGGCCAGTGCCAATCCGCGAAGCTGATCCTCTACATGCCTTTGCAGGGCCTCGTAAGACTCCCGCGCCGGTTTGAGAAAGGCAGCTCCCTGAGCGTAAACAGATGGAACAGGCAAACGGTTGACCAGCCAGTAGCCGTCCAGAAAATCTCTTATGCCTCCGCTGACCACCAGGTTGCGGCAGCGAAGGGCCGGTCCCAGTTTTTCGAAGAGCTGTCTGGCGCAATTGACCATGTCCGGAGCGCTGTGTCCCACGCGACTCAGTCCGGTGTACGCGGCCCGCCCGGTTTCGGTTCCGCGCAGCAGCTCCAGCATGCTGAAATTGGTGCCTCCCTGTGCGGCGAAGTCCACGGCGGCCAGGGGCAGTCGCAGCAGGGCTTCCAGGCTGGCCGGGCCCATGCCCTGCCCCACCTCCTTGACCATGACCTTTCCGCTGAACAGCTCCAGAAAGCGCTCTATGCTCTCCAAAGGGGGCTTCTCTATGCGATCCCCTTCGGGTTGCAGCCATTCCTGAAGGGGGTTGACGTGGATGATCAGCCCGTCGGCGCGCAGTTTGTGCAGCATTTCGGCGATCTGATCCACCTGTCCGGCGGCCAGGGACCGCTCGATTTGCGCGATGCCCAGATTGGCAAAGAGCAGACCCTTTTCGCCCATCTCCGCGCGAACATCAAAATCAGACCAGTACTCCTTGCTGTGCAGCAGCGCCCGACAGGAACCCAGACCCATGCCCAGGCCAAATTCTCCGCAGGCCCGCGCCAGCAGCCGGTTGATCTGGCCTGCGCCCCCCGTTCCGCCGGTCATGCTGCTGATCCACAGTGGAGCGCTCAGGGTTTTGCCCAGAAAATTGACGGGCGAAGGGCGGTTGCCCGGATGCCCGGCCAGCAGGGGTTCGTAATCAAATCTCGAATCGCCCCTGGCGCGGTCCACCTGGCTGTCAAAGGCCAGCTCTATATGATCGGCCTTGCGCTCCGGGGCCCTGGGGTCCTCCTCTGCGTGCAATGTTGTCAAGGGAAGGGCGTTCTTATCAGGTAAAACGGGCTTGTGCAAAACGGGGAAATGGGGCGAAACGCGACCAGTCCCCGGCTCTGCCCCGCAAAGCTACCAAAACAGGCGGGCAGGGCATTGGTTCAGGCTCGCCCGCGGCAAAAGGCCCGGATTGCCGTTTCTATGTGCGTCGCGCTAAGTCGCGCTTCCCGCTCAAGATGGCTGTTTAAGCGGCTATTGCGGTAATTTTCCCGTTATTTGAGTTAGAGCTTTGAGTTAAATCCAACAGCGCCGCTGCACCCGTGGGATTGTTTTTCAAAAAACGAGCTGAAGAGCTGTCCGATGAGGAATTGGCAGCCAGATACCGCGAAAGCGGGGATAAAGATCTCGTGGGCATGCTGTTCAAGCGCTATACCTATACCCTGACCGGTCTGGCCTACAAGTACCTCGAAGACCGCGAAGATGCCCGGGATCTGGTCATGCAGGTCTTCGAAAAACTGATGATAGACCTGAGGGAGCACAAGGTGGAGCAGTTCAAGCCCTGGCTGATGACAGTGACCCGCAATGCCGCGCTGATGGAGCTCCGGCAGCGCAAGAGCCAGAGGCGGCGCGCTGATCAATATCATCAGCAACAAATGCTTTTGAGTGATGAGGATATGGAATCCGATCCCGATCTGCATCTTATCTTTCAGCAAGGCGCGAGCGTTAACGGGCTCTATTCCTCTGCTCCCGGGGCGCTATCTGACCCGGTTTCCGCCCTCCAAAACGCTCTGGCCCAGCTCAACCCCATGCAAAAAAGCTGCCTCGAATTGTTCTACCTCCACAGAAAAAGCTATCAGGAAGTTGCCGATGAGACCGGATTCAGTTTGAATCAGGTCAAAAGCCATCTGCAGAACGGCAAGCGCAATTTGCGCAATCTACTGGGCGAAGGGCCGGCCCGCCTTTCCCCCGATTAAGTGCGCAACTCAATGATTATCAAACCATAGCGTGAAATCGCAACCCTCCTCGCAAGCTCCTAAGGGACCCAGTTCAGAACAGCTTCAGGCCTATCTGGAAAACCGCCTCAGCCCGGCTGAGCGCGAGCGGGTGGAGGCCATGCTGGCCAGCTCAGCCGACGATCGGGAGGCTCTGGAGGGCTTGCGCGCCTTGGGTCCCGAAGACGCCGCGGCCTTGAGTCGGCAACTCAATCTGGATATTGATGTGCTGACGGCTTCTGAGCGCCCGCGCAGGGGCGCAATCCGGCGCATGGGTTATGTGCGTCTGAGCGCTGCCGCTGCGGTGTTGATCTTGTTGGGTTCAAGTTTCTGGTTCATCGCGCAGTGGCAGCAGCCGCAAAGCGAAAAGCAGGCCTTTGACCGGCATTTTGAGCCGCTTAAGCCCGAGCAGGATCTCGCCAGTGCGGGCGGCAGCCTGGAGAGCGCGGCCATGGATCCCTCCGCCGCTTCAGAAAGCGATCAGGGCGGGCAGCAGCAGCCCTTCGATGCTGAACTAATCCCGCCGCCGCCGGCAGAGATCATGGATATTGTTGAAGACGAGATTGAGCAGGATTACTTCTTTGGAATGGATGACCCTGAAGAAGACCTGGAATGGCCCCGCGAAGACCAGACTTGGTTCTCCAACGAAGGTCAAAGCTGGCCCTCCGTCAGTAGCGCAGCCGAGGAAAAGAGATCGGCGACTCAGGCCCCTTCCGCATTCCGCGAAACAGGCCCCGCAAGGGCAGCAGCGCCGGTCATCGAAAGGAGCGACATGGATGCCTTAGACAGCGGTCAGGAGGAGTACAATATGGCCGATCAACGCCTTTCGGATCAGAAAAGCGCGCCAGGCAGCGAGGAGGGAGCCCGCAAACCGATCAGCGTCACCGAGTCCCTGACCCGCGAAAGAGCCCGGGCTGAAAAATCAGAGATCGGGAATGCGCTGAATCTGCGTGGAAGCCGCAATATGCAGGATGACGCGCCCATGGGCGCACAGCTCATTGAGCAGATGGACGAGGAGCCCCCTCAGCTCTCAGAGACTGAACTTGTCTTCCAAAAAACCGAACCAGGCGCTGCCGGCAGGGGCTATAAGCCCGCGCCGGATCCTTTCGAACAGGGATTGAAAGCCTATGTGGCGGGAGATTTCAAGGTGGCTACCGAGTGGTTCGGATTATTGGGCCCGGGTCATGCCAAGGCCGACGAAGCCCATTTGCTCGAAGCCAATGCCTGGCTTCAGAGGGGCAAACCCGAGCGGGCTGAACCCCTGTTGAGCGCCCTGGTCAACGCCGGTGATGGCCCGCTATTGAATCAGAGCAGATGGTATCTGGCCCTGGCGCATATCGCCCTGGGCAAACCCGCCGAGGCCCGGCCGCATCTGCTGGAATTGGAAGCCGGAGGCGGTATGCTTTCCGGCAAGGCCAGCGAGCTGTTGGAGGAGATAGGCCGCTGAGCCCGTCCCGCACCTTTATGTACAACCTTATGCGAAAGCTTTCGTAAGCCATAACGGTTTTGCGGTAACGAAGGAATACTTTTGTCGCGCTTTTGAAAAGCACTCTTAAAAGCTTCTTTTTTTCTTGCGCATTGCTGTTACCCGGTAAGCCTACTCCTCATGCTGATCACCGCGCTCATCGTCGCTATCTTTATTGTTGGATACCTGCTCATCGCTCTGGAGCACCCCCTGAGAATAGACAAGACCGCTCCGGCGCTGCTGACCGGGGTATTGACCTGGGGAATTCTGGCTCTGGCGGTCAACTACATGGGCTATGTGGTCGACTTTGAGAAGATCTTCTCCAATTTCGGCCTGGTCTACAACCCCGCCGATGCCCAGCACACGCATCTGGAAAAGGTCCTGGGGCATTTCGTCACCGAGATCGCCTACATCCTTTTCTTCCTGCTGGGGGCCATGACCATAGTGGAGCTGATTGACATGCACGATGGCTTCCACGTCATCACCAGCCGCATCAGCACCTCCAACAAGCGCAAGGTGCTCTGGATCATCTCGGGCCTTACCTTCTTTCTCTCCGCTGTTCTCGACAACTTAACCACCGCTATCGTGATGGTTTCCCTCTTGCGCAAGCTGATCAAAGAGCGCGAAACCCGACTGTACTTTGCCGGAATCGTGGTCATCTGTGCCAATGCCGGCGGCGCCTGGAGCCCCATCGGGGACATCACTACCACCATGCTCTGGATCGGTGGACAGATCACCGTTCTGCCCACAGTCAAGGACATCATTTTGCCCTCCATCGTCTGCGCGGTGGTGCCGGTCTATATCTTAAGCCGCAAGATGAAGGGTGATTTTCCCCCCGGAAGTGTCCAGACGGTTTACAAAACCACCTCTTTAGAGCGAAAGGTGATTCTCTCTCTGGGCATAGGGGCGCTCTTGTTTGTGCCCATCTTCAAGACCATTACCCACCTTCCCCCCTACATGGGCATGTTGTTCGGGTTGAGCCTGCTCTGGTTTGCCACCGAGTTCATTCACCAGAAGAAAGACCACAGCGAAAAGTCCAAGTACTCGGTGCTGCGGGCCCTGTCCAGGATTGATTCGCCCAGTGTGCTGTTCTTCCTGGGCATTCTCTCCGCCGTGGCGGCTCTGGAAACCATCGGGGTGCTGGACCGCCTGGCCGAAACCCTGGATCACAGCGTGGGCAACCACAACGTGATTGTGCTGATCATGGGCGTGCTCTCCGCTATTGTGGACAACGTTCCCCTGGTGGCGGCCGCCATGGGTATGTACTCCATTCAGGACTTCCCGGTTGACTCTCATTTCTGGCAGTTTGTGGCCTATTGCGCGGGAACCGGGGGTTCCATGCTCATCATCGGCTCTGCCGCCGGTGTAGCGGTCATGGGCATAGAGAAGATCGACTTCATCTGGTACCTCAAGACCTTTGGCTGGCTGGCCGCGGTGGGCTATCTGGCCGGGGCGGGAACATTTTTGTTGTTCAACACCGTGCTGTAGTTTTCGCTCTAGGAGCGCTTGAGGCAACGCTTATCTTTACAGGCAGCTAAAGAGCGTTACACAACCTATGGCACACGGAGAAGTTCGCAGGTTCATACACCTGCTGGAATGCAGTTACTCCGGTCCGACCTGGCACGGACCCCCCATTCGAGATGTCCTGGAAGAGCTCTCTGAAGAGACCGCCTTCTGGAAGCTGGGCAACAGTCACAGCGTGCTGGAGATCGTCGTGCATATGGTTCGCTGGAGAGAGTATGTCGTGCGGCTGCTGAGTGGCAACCACAACCGGGCCACCGATTCAGAGCTGATCTTTCCGCGAATTGAATCCCCCGACGAATACGACTGGACCGATACCCTGACCCTGTTGAGCAAGAGCCAGAGCAGTCTGCTGGAGGCCCTGCGGCATTTCCCCGAAGACAAACTGGAGGATACGGTGCCGGGAGACCGGGATTACAATTGGCACTATTTGTTATACGGTTTACTGCAGCACGATGCCTACCACCTGGGTCAGATTCGCTTTTTGACCCAGCACTACAAAGACTGAGGCGCCCATTGCATTTTTTTGACCATTTTTTGCCCTTTCGAAGGGCTTGGTGCGCCGTGTACAGACGCTAAGCGTAACTTAACCGTTGGAGATCGTCCACGGTATGGATGAACAAAGTCTGGTCAGCGCCTGCCTCAGAAAAGAGCGCAAAGCACAGGAAATGCTGTACAAGCGCCACTACGGTCGCATGATGGCGTTGTGCATGCGCTATGCGCGTGACCGGGATGAGGCTTCGGTGATGCTCAATCAGGGCTACCTCAAGGTGTTTGACAGTCTGGAGCGCTTTGACCGCGCCAAAGGCAACCTGGAGGGCTGGATTTACCGTATTGTCTTACACGCGGCCATAGATCACTATCGGTCGGTGATTCGCACGTCAAGAGTGGAGGAATTGGATGCTGTTTCGCCCGATCACATCGATCAGGCCGAGTCGGCCATTGACCGGCTTTCTGCCGAAGAGATCATGGGCCTTGTTCAGCAATTGAGTCCGGCTTACCGGGCGGTGTTCAACCTCTATGTGATTGACGGCATGAGCCACGCGGAAATTGGCAACCTGTTGGGTATTTCAGAAGGAACCTCCAAAAGCAATCTATCCAAGGCGCGCCGCAATCTCCAGGCGATGATCCTTCGCAACGAAATCCCTCAAAGCCTGCGATATGTCCGAAAAGTTTGACCGTTCCATCAAGGATAAGCTGAGTGCTTACGAGGCTCCGTACGACGCGGAGGACTGGGCTGACCTGGAGCGCAGCCTACCCTTGCCGGGCCAGTCGAGATGGCGCAGAGCCGCTTTGTGGTTCAGCGCGGCCGCGCTTGTGGGGCTCGGTTTGGGCATCTGGTGGCTCTGGCCCGATGGCTCGACAGAGCAGTTGAGCAGCGGGGGTGTTTCTTCTCCGGTTCAGGTACAGGAAAGTCCGTTTGATGAACCGGCCTCCGGGGCGCATTCGGGTTCGCTGATGCCTGACGGTTCGAAGGGCGTATTCGGCTCCGGCCCGGCAGCAGATGGATTAGATGCTGGCGCGGCTCGGGAATCGAAGGCCGTTTCAACAGGCAGCAAGGACGCAGGGAGCACAGCGGCCCTTCCCCCGAAAAAAGAGATGGCCAACCCCACTGGCGGCGCAGCCTCTGAGCCTGCTAAAACTTCTCAAGCCCCGCAGCAAAGGCAAGGCAGCGCGCCTTCTAACACCAGCGCAGCGGCTCAAGCCAGCGCAGCGAAACCGCCTACTTCGCCAGCCCAAACCGCCGCGCAGACCCCGTCCAACGTTGCTGCTCTGCCCCTCGCGCAAGCTCCGCCCAACGCCGCTGCTCCGCCCTCCGCGCAAGAACCGCCCAACGCCGCAGATCCGCCCCTCGCGCGGACTCCGCCTACCTCTCCTGTGCAGTCCATTTCATCTGCGAAGCCCGGCGCGCAGGTCCCCTTGTCTCTCCATCCGGCTCCTACAATTTTGGCAAGCGGATACAACCCCGGTGACTTTGAGCGCCTCGAGCCCGATCCGACCTTGCGCAAGCAGGGCAAGCCCCTTCAATGGGCACTCTATGGCGCTGTGGGAATGAACGCGGAGTACACCGGGCCGGGCGATGGATTCAGCCCGGGCTATGATATGGGACTGGGTGCAGAGTTGTGGTTGCGCCAGGGCTTGTTTCTCTCCGCGGGCCTGAGGTTTGGCGAATACCATTTCCACCAAAATCAGGTGGCCTGCGGCAATCCCAGGGCTTACGGCATCAAGGAGCCGGTACATTGCCCCGATGCCATGTTGAGCGAACAATTGCGCTGGGAAGCGCCGGTGCATGTTGGTTATGGCTGGGATTTTGAGCGCATACGCGGTCGTATGCGGGTAGCCGCAGGTGTAGTGGCCCGTTGGGTAGAGCAGGAGCAGTTCACCGTGCAGTACAAAAACCCCCAACCGGGTGTGCTGTTGTTCTATGCACCGGTGACCATAGCCGTTGCCGCCAACGATCTTGACCTGCTTTCCTTTGATGCGCACAATCTGGTGGAAAACAGCCAGCAAAACACCGTGCAGCCCCTGGGTCCGGGAACCGATCCCATTGCACCAAAACTGAGTTGGGGCGGAGAGCTCAGCTTTGGCTATGAGCAATTTCTGGCTCCGGGCATCAGTCTGGGCATAGAGCCCCGCTTTGGAATGGCTTTCAGCACGCTTCCGGTCAGCGAGGGCCGGGCATACTACGGAGCTGCTTCAGCCCGCCTGCGCTGGTATCCCGGAATGGGTATGCGCATGGGCCGCTGAGCTTGCCCGACGCCAGAGATTGCCTTTCGCGAGAGGGCTTGCCATTCCCGGCTATCCAAGCCCCGGACGGCGCTTTAACTCTTTTTGTCCTGCAACCAGAGGATCACTTCTTTCTGCTCGTACCACTGCGGGTATTGATTGCGGTGTTTGGTCTCCACAATACGGCGCTTGATCTTCATGGTCGGGGTCAGAAATCCGTTCTCGACCGTCCACTCCTCGTTGAGCACCACAACTTTCTTTATGTTCTCGTGGTGATCCAGCATGCGGTTGACCTCCGCAAGTGTTGAGGACAGACTGGCCATGATCTCCGAAGCGCTCTTTCCCGCCGCTTCTTCCGAGGGTGTGATCAGGGCTATAGGCTGGGGAATGTTGTCCCCAACGACAATCACCTGACCGATGAAGGTGTTGGAGGACAGATTCAACTCGATGGGTGCCGGTGCTACGTACTTGCCCTTGGAGGTCTTGAACAGGTCCTTGACCCTGCCGGTGATCTTCAGGAAGCCCTCCGATTCAATGACACCGGTGTCGCCGGTGCGCAGATAGCCGTCTTCGGTGAAGGACTCCGCCGTTTGATCCGGGTCTTTGTAGTAACCGAGCATCAGGGCATCGTGCCTGACCTGAATCTCATCATCCTCGCCTATGCGCACGTCCACATGGGGAAGGGGTTGACCAACGCAACCCAGGCGAATATTGCCGGGAAGGGTTACGTGTGAATAGCTGGTATTCTCCGTCATGGCATAGGCCTCCTGAATATGGATGCCCAGTTTGGCAAACCACTGCATCAGAGAGACAGGAGTTGGCGCAGCGCCCGTGAAGACAAGGCGGGCTTCGTTGAGGCCGAGGCCCTCGCGAATCTTCTTCTTCACAATGCCGCTGAGGATGGGAATGCGCAACAATCGGTTGAGTTTGGCCTGGGGCATCTTGCCCAATATGCCCTGTTGGAACTTGGACCAGATGCGCGGAACACCCAGGAAAACCGTGGGCTTTGCGGCCTTCAGGTCGGCGGCAAAGGTCTCCAGGGATTCGGCAAAATTGACTGTGCCTCCGCTGAAGAGACTGCCCATTTCCACCAAAAGACGCTCGGCGATATGGCTCAGGGGCAGATAGCTGAAAAAGCGGTCCTTGGTGTTGACACCGATGTGGCGCACCGCGTGTGAAGCCGCAAATCCGAAGTTGTGATAGCGGTGGATGACCCCTTTGGGGTAGCCGGTGGTGCCGGAGGTATAGATGATCGAAGCCCAATCATCGGGTTCGGGTTGCTCATTGCCTTTGATGGGCTCGTGATCATGGGTCAGGAAATCCCAATTCACAAAGTCATCGTGTCCGTAGAACGGAAAACCGATCATCTTGACCGAATTCGGAACTCCGGAGCGCATCTCTGCCCAGGTATCGAGCTTGCCGACAAAGAGGACCCTGGCTTCGCTGTGTTCCAGAACATACCTTATGGTATCCGCATTGAGGTTGGGGTAGAGCGGCACCCCGATATGGCCCGACATCATCGTGGCCAGGTCAGCCATAATCCAGTGGGCGCAGTTCTTGGACAAGAGCGCAATCTTGCTCTTTGGAGGAAGGTTCATGGCGCGCAGTGCGGCGGCCATTCTTCGCACTTCATCGCCGACTTCGCGCCAGGTCCAGGTGTGCATCTGACCGTCAATGGGCTGGCGGAGGTAAACGTCATTTGGCCGTGTTTCTTCCCAGTGGAACATCATGTCCAATGGGGAGCGGACCAGCATGTCCGGATTCATCGTAGGATCCATAGTAATTGGTGCCCTAAAATACACATTGTCGCCAATTGCGGAGCTTAAAGCATGAGGGCTTTTTCACTTCTCTGAGGCTGAACAGGGTATGCTAAAAAAAGCGCCTGCGCAACTGTTGTAGCTTGCGCAGGCGCGTTGAGGTAAAGTAAATCGGAGAGGATCAGCGAACCGCTACCTTTCCCTGCAGGGTCTGACCTTCACGGGTGATTACCTGCACCAGGTAGATGGCCGTGGGGAGATCGCTGACCGTGTACTGGTTGGATGCGCTGCTGCCGCTGTGGACCAGACGTCCGTGCAGATCGTAGACCAGCACCCTTTCGCCCGAATTCAAATCGCGCAGCTCAAAGCCGGTATTGGTGGCCAGCCAGTTGAGTTCGCGCTGCTCCTCTATGGCATTGCTGCCGTACAGACGTTCGGCCAGGGCTTCGCCGTCTCCGTCGTCTTCAAAGGCATCAAAGGCCGCACAGGCCCGCTCGGTGATGTTGAGGGCTTTTGCGTAGTCGCCGGGCCTGAAGGCATAGGCAAAGCTGACGCATGCGCACTCACCCGCTTCGAGGCTGCCGAGATTGTAGCTCAATTGTACGCTGATGTCGGCGAGTTGAGATCCTGTCGTGGAGTAAAAGCCTTCGCCAAAGTAGGCGCTGGAAGGTTTGTCCGGGTTGAAGCCCCCATAGGAAGCCTGAGCCCGATCATCGGCGCTGAGCAGGGCAATGCGGCATTGTGGTAAGGTGGGGCCTATACCTTCAACACCTGAGCCCGTGCTGATGCTTTCCAGAATGCGGTTGTTGGTCAAAAAGTTTCCGGACCAGGCCTGCTCGGGATCGGGATCCAGCATGCGCTGATAAAACACATTGTCCATGCGCTCGGACGTCTTGTTGCATAGCTTGACGCGACTGATCAGCGCGGGCTGGCCATTAGCGCTGAGCATAGCTTGACGTATGCTCAAGCCTTTTCCTCCACCGGTCCACAAGGCCAGGCGCAAATCGCCGAACTCGGCAGTTTCCAGACTGTTGCCGGAAAACTCAGCAAAGTCGCAATTGTTGATGTTGGTGATGTTGCTCGCCCAGTTTTCGCCTACCTGAATACTGAACGCCTCAACCGGCGCACCGGGCAGGATATGATCTCCGCAATAGGGGGGGGTGCCAACCTCCCAGCCATCCCGGGCGGCGTCGCTGACCATGCCAAATCCTGGGATGGGGAAAAGCGCGGGATTGGGGTGATAGCCCGCTGGGGGAAAGTCGTTGACATGAAAGGTTCCACAGGGACTGATTCCAAATTCCAGTTCATTGGTTTGGACAAAAACCTGTGCCCAGGCCGTGCTGCTCAATAGGGCAGCAAGCGCAATAAGAGTAATGACTTTAGACATGAGGTAGTGGTTTAGATGATTAAGGTAAGAAACAAACGCCATATGTCTAAGGAATTTTCGCTTAAAATTGAAGCTGCCTGAACCACAGTAGCTTTGCAAGCAGACTTTTTAACTGAACCTATGGCTCAAAACAGCCCCCGAACCGAGTTGGCTGAATATGGCGAATTCGGACTTATAGAGCACCTGACCAAGAATTTTGAAATTCGCAATCCGTTGACCATCAAGGGCATAGGAGATGATGCAGCCGTCATTGATCCGGCGGGCAAGCTGCAGTTGATCAGCACCGATTTGCTCCTTGAAGGCATCCATTTCGACCTGATGTATGTGCCGCTGAAGCACCTGGGTTACAAGGCCGTAGCGGTCAATGTGAGCGATATCTGCGCCATGAATGGTCTGGCCAGGCAGATTACGGTGTCTTTAGGGGTGTCCAATCGCTTCTCTGCCGAGTCGCTCGAGGAGCTCTACGAGGGCATCTATGCCGCGTGCCGCCACTATGAGGTGGATCTGGTGGGCGGAGACACCAGCAGCTCCAAACAGGGGCTGATCATCAGCATCAGCGTGCTGGGCGAGGCCAATGAAGAGGAGCTGGTCTACCGCGATGGGGCCAAACCCGGCGATCTGCTCTGCCTGAGCGGGGATCTGGGCGGGGCCTATATCGGCCTGCAATTGCTGGAGCGCGAGAAGCAGATTTATCTGCAACACCCCGGTGTTCAGCCCTCTTTAGATGGAAGGGCCTATGTGGTGGGCCGCCAGCTCAAGCCCGAGGCCCGTATTGACGTGGTGTCCTGGTTGGGTTCGAAGGGCATTCGACCCAGCTCGATGATCGATGTTTCCGATGGCCTGTCCTCCGATCTGCTGCACATCTGCCACCGCTCCAATTGCGGTGCTCTGGTCCGGGAGACGGATGTTCCCATTCACGCCGAAACCTATGAGCAAGCCGTGCTCTTCAGCATGGATCCGATCAATACCGCCCTGAACGGCGGGGAGGACTACGAGCTGCTCTTTTCGGTCCATCCCGAGCACCGCGATGCCATTGCAGAGAGCCAGGACATCTCCATCATCGGGGAGATCACCGAAGCCCGGGCGGGCGTCAGGCTGCAAACCAAGGGCGGGCATTTCCACGAACTGGTCGCCGGCGGCTGGAATCACCTCAGGCCTCAGAATGCTCCCGCACCGGAGTAGGGCGAAGGGCGAAAGGCCTTTCCACCTGAGACCTGGCTGAAAAGCGAAAGGCCTTTCCACCTGACCATTGCCTTAAAAAAGAGCGCCGGGTCCCGAAGGATCCGGCGCTGATTTCGTTTACACCACATCAGGTGTTTGATAGCTGTATAAGTTTAGCGGCTGACGATCAGGCGCTGAACGGCTTCCTGATGATCGTTGTTCAGGCGAACCAGATAGACCCCCGGGGCCAGATCGGTGTGAATCTGAATGGACGCCTGGCCGTCCACCTGAACGCGCTCGGACCAAAGGGTTTGTCCCAGGAGGCTTTCTACCCTGAGCATGCCACTGCCTCTGAACCCTTCGACCTGAACGCTAAAGGCGCCCTCCGTGGGATTGGGGATCAGGGTGATGGCTCCGGGCTGCTCGGCATCCAGGCGCGAAGAGCTGGTGATGAAGGCATCCAGCGGGGTGAAGGAGGTCAGGCTGCCGTCGCTGCAACGGGCTCGCACATACCACTCATAGGCGGTGGCGGCCTTGAGGTTGTTGACGTTGTAGCTCAGGCCAGTCACCTGTGTGCTGCGGAAATTAGCCGTGCCGAACTTGCGCCCCTGAACCTGATAGCCATCCACATCACTTCCAGCCGAAGTCCAACTGACCACAGCAGTTGTTGCCGTAATGCCGCTGACCGAAGTGCTCGAAGGGGTGGCACAGGTGCCGCCGCAGCCTCCCGAATTGTCCACGATGGCCTGGACAGGGGTGCGGGCGCTCACGCAGGTCTGATCGGGCTGTTTCACTTCCCAATCATAGAAGTAGTAGTAATAGCTGGTTCCGTAGGGGGTATCGTGAATGCGAACCAGGTCAGAGACGATATAGGGGAAAGAAAGCCCTCCGCTGGTGCGGCGCAGTTGCGGACTGACGAAGCCGAAGCTACTGGTATTGGTGCTGCTGCTGGTGCCCAGTTGAAGATTGGTGCCTACAGGTACATTGAAGTTCAGCGTTACCCTGGATTCTCCTGAGGGGATATTGACCAGAAGACTCTGGAGCACGGTTCCGGAGCTGTTGCGCAACTCAATGCGGCGCTGGCCGGGAGTATCGGTATAGACCTTGACCGATTGAAGGATGAAGGCATCCAGGGCGTCAAAGATCAGGTGGCTGTTGATGGTGTTGCCGTTGAAGGCGGAGGATCCGGTATGGTTCACCGGACCGACCTTGTTGATGGGGCCTGAGACGACGGACTGAGACTCCACATAGTAGGTCGTTGAGCTGCTCAAAACGGGCGTAGTGTAGTTGGGGCCTGTGCCGAGTATTGAACCGCCGCTGGCGTTGGCATACCAGCGAAGGACTCCGTCACCGGTAGCGCTGAGCTCAACGGTACCCGGGCCGCAGGTGGTTCCGTCATTGCCAACCGGAGCGCTGGCATTGGCGACCACCACATTTACGGTAGGTGCTGTTTGCAGTCCGCAGGAGGTGGTAGCGGTTACGGAAATGCTCGATGTTTCGGTGACCGTAATGCTGGGAGTTGTGGCTCCGGTTGACCACAGGTAGCTTGTGGCCGGTGCGTCAACGCTCAGCGTGACCGAGTTTCCTTCACAGAAGGAAGTAGGACCGTCCGCTACGATGGACAGGCTTCCTCCACCCTGCTGAGTCAGGGTGATGGTGGCTACATTGACGTTGTTGTCTTCGTCTTCTTCCAGAAAGTAATCGTAGGGATCAAGTTCTACGACGAGCTTGTAGGTGCCATTGCAAACCGAAGCGGGAATGGGAATCTGCATCCCGTCCAGGTAGTAGTAATAGATGTCCGTGTAACCGGCCGAGATACCCTGATTGCTCAGACCGCAGGAATAGCTGCCTCCGCCCAAACCGTAGTTTGGCGCATTGGTGGTCAGCACATTTCCGTCATTATCCACGCAATGGCCATTGTAGTAGTTGCAGGACCCGTAGTCCATCAGGCAGAAACCGAGCTTAGAGCCTTCGGCAACAATGGGCCAGGTGCGGGGATCCGTTCCTGGAACTTCATTTCTGAGGCTGTAAATCCCCCAATCGTCCACATGCATGTGGCCATGGCTGGCGTGGTATGTCATAGAGCCCGCCCAGCGGTCGTAAAAGCTCATGCTGCCATCAGGGTGCTTGTGATAAATGCGCTGCTTGATCAGTTGACGGGGATCACTTCCATCCGGGCAAGTTCCGGAGTAGCCGCCCGGAGAATTGATGGTATCCGTTCCGCAGACAAAGAAATCGGTGGCGATAATGCGAAGGGGTCCGTGGCCGACGTTGGGACTGGAGACCGAAACTCCAAGTTCACCAGGGCTTTCGGGGTTGGCCGATGCACTTTCCAGTAGGATCTGTGCAATTTTTAAGTCAGGAAGTAAGTCGCAATCATTGCTGCCGTCTGCGCAGTCGCAGCCGCTGGAATTGGTCAGGTTACAAGGTGCCTGAGCCCAAAGTGAGGCGCTGAACAGAAGGGCAAACAGGCCGAGTAATGGTCGGGTCATGATGGAGGTTTGGTGAGTGTTGGATAGGAAATGACTACGGAAATTAGTGATAATCAGCCGTTCATCAAAACTATTCCGCAGAAACAGCCTCCCGGCATGTTTGATTTGGGGACTAAAAAACCGCCCCGGAAAGGCTTTGCAGCTCTCCGGGGCGGTCATGTACGGGTTAGAACGGTATTCGCGTTGCGGCCGCTCAGTCCAGCTTGATCAGGCGATGACTGCTGCTGCCGTCAGCGTTGTTGATCATGATGGTGTAGGGACCGGGAGCCCAGGTGCTGGCGTCAAAACTGAGCTGAACCGGGCTTTGAGCGGGGCTTTCTCCCGTGCGGCTCTCGATCAATCGCCCGTCGGCGGCGTAAACCAGAGCCTCAAAGGGGCCGGCACTAATGGCATTCCACTCCGCGTAAAAGGCACTCTGTACCGGGTTGGGGTAGAGTTTCGGGTCAAGGCTGCCCTCCGTTTCGCCCAGTCGCAAGAGCGGGTAGGTGAAATTGACCAGCGCTGAAAAATCGGTTTGCTCTCCGGGCCCGGGAGGTACAGTGCAGGAGCAGCGCAAACGCCATTCGTAGGTAGTGCCCGGCACCAGAGAGCTCTGTGGAAGCACATAGGAGGTGGGCGGAGTGCCATCAACCGACAGCAGCGAAAATACCGGAGCGCCAACCGGGCGTATGTTGATGCGGCAATTGATCATTCCGGCGGGGGGACCCCAGGTCAGCAGCATGGTGGAATCGGCCGGCTGAAAGGTGCTCTGCAGGTCTTCCGGTATGCTGGCTGCATCGCACAGGGGTTCACCGTTGTTGTAGAGGAAGGTGTCGAGTACCGAAACATTGGTCAAATCGCTGGAGCTGGGGGGAAAGGCACAGGCGCAGGCCACCCGCCACTCGTAGCTCACCCCATTGTTAAGGCTGCTGGCCGGAATATTGATCTGCGAGATGGCCGGTCCCGTGCGAACGACCAGGGCAAAATTGGGTGCTCCCAAAGGACGACCACTGACCCGGCAGGCCACCGTGCCGGGAATGGGATCCCAGGTCAGAGCCATGGCCAGGGAGGGCTCCAACAGCGTTGCCTGAGTGTTTTGGGGCGTTTGAGCCGTGCAGGAATAGCAGTCTGCCGCTGCTGTCCAGGCAATGGGCTGGCTGAAAACACAGAGGCTGTCCTCGGAGTAAACGATGTCCAGGTTAACGGCCAGGCCGTTGCTGGGCAGCGCGCTGAGCACGACCGTCTGCGGGCTGGCGCTCAAAGCGAAGGACTGTCCGTTGACGATGATCTGGCCGCTCAATGGTGCGTTGCTGGTGTAGATGGTCAGTTCCTGGGTGTAGGTATTGCTCACTTCATCACACAAACCCTGAGCGCCAATCTGCACCGAATCAATCGCGCAGGGCTCCACGCAGATCTCCTGTCTTTCATAGGCTCCGATATCGGAGCGACCGTTCACTCCTCTGGGCAAGTTGCGCTGGTCTACGGCAACTGGACTGCTCGGATTGCCCGCATCCAGAGCCGCTGAGCCGCACTGGAGGGCGTGAGTTCCCGAAGCACCGCCATTGTCTGCCAGGGCTTCCAATAGGGCTGGTGCACCGATCAAATCGCCGGTACCCGGCACAAAATCCAGATCATCAATCGATCCGTAGAGGTTGTATTCCGAGGTGAAAAAACGGCTTGGAAAGGCCACTTCGGGTTGAACTGGGGCCGTGTTACCCGAGACGATGCTGCCATCGATCAGGCGCAGGCGTACATTGGGGTCCAGGTAGATGGCTCCGCCTTCCACTCCGGCAATGTTCTCCGTATAGGTGTTTGCGCGGGCCAGAAAGCGGCCGCTGGCATAGATGCCACCCCCGCGGCCATCGGCGGTGTTGGCGCTATAGGTCATGTTTTCGCTCTGCAACTCAGCCGCTGCGCCGATGTAAACCGCGCCTCCGTCAAGGGTTGCGGTATTCAGCACATGCAGGGTGCGGTTGAACTGTACCAAGCCATCGTTGATGTAGATTGAACCGCCACTTCCTCCAGACTGATTTTGCTGAATGCTCAACTTGGACAAGCTGAGATTGACGGCATCCTGCACATAGAATCCTCCTCCGTTCCCGGTGGCGATGTTGCGGTTGACAACGCTGTTGTTCATCGAGCCGTTGCTGCCGTTGAAGTACAGGCCTGCTCCAATGCTTCCCAGATTGTCTTCCAACTTGGATTCGTTCAGGGTCATGTTGCCGGACTGGATGTAAACACCGGCGCCTTCGGGAGCTTCACAGCTCTTGATGACGGCTTTTGCAGCGGAGATGTTTCCGGTGCTGTAGATGCCGCCACCTTGCAGAGAGGCCCTTCCCCCGAGAACTTTGACATCCAGCATGGTCAGGTTGCCCTGGTTGAAGATTCCGCCCCCGCGACCGGCATCTCCTGCGCCATTCGCCAGACCAAGGGCGAAGGTCAGCCCGCGTAAAAACACATTGTGGCCGCTTTGAATGCTGATGACCCTGGACGTGTTGTTGGCACTGATGGCGGAAACCGCACTGCTCAGGCCAACTATAGTCAGGTCTTTGTCAATGACTATAGGGCCGCTGCTCAGCACTACAGGAATGCCCGCCAGATTGGGTAAGAAGATGACGGTATCACCAATACCCGCATCAGCGACGGCATCTCTGAGCGTGCCGGGGCCGCTATCGTTTGCCACACTGACATTGAACACTGATCCCCAGCTTATTGCCGGCAACAGCATAAGAGCGCTTAGTAAGAAAATGGAGTAGAACTTCGATTTCATGTGATAGTTTATTTTCATGCGTTATAAGCATAGCAAACAAGATACGGAGCTGAGGCGCGCTATTATAGTGATCCTGAATTTTGCGGTCCGGAAATTATTAAGCGTCAGGAAATTAAAGGCTAATTGATGGCCTTTCATGGATTTCCGGGAAGCATCAACTACCTTTGGCATAGTGTTTGATGGTATTAATTTTAGCTATCATATGAAACAGGTTCTGCCTTCCGGCATGGCGCAGCGCGAAACCGGACAGCGTGAACAGCTTCCGAGCGGCAACACCGGTATCTTAGGAGTTGCCGAAAATCGCTATTTGCCCATGAGCGGGCTTTCCTTTTTGCTTTCCGGTCTGCTGGTCCTCATCGGTACGCTCTTCGCCTGGAGCTATCTGGGCTATGAATACGAGGGCAATTTTGAGACCGAACAGTTGTTTGGGCGCATGGAGGCCATTCCCCAAGACTATGTGATTAAGCTGGGTTTCAGCGCTATTGTTTTGGTTTTGTGTGCTTTGGGTATGGTCGCGTTTTTTAATGCGAGAAGGGCGCGGCAGATGAGATTGCCCTTTTGGGATGACTCCGCGCGTCTTGCCCTGCTGCGATTCAGCACCCCGCTTATCATCGGTGCGGCCTTTGGCGCCATTCTGGTTTTCCGGTACGGGCTGTTTGGCCTTGCAGCGCCCATAAGCCTGATCTTCTACGGAATGGCGTTGATTCTTCTTTCGACGGCTTCGCTGAAGGAAATGCGCTACCTGGGCTGGGCCGAAGTGCTGTTGGGGCTGATCAGTTGTCTGGTGCCCAGGGAGTCCCTGATCTTCTGGGCTCTGGGACTGGGGCTGTTTCACGTCATCTTTGGGGCCTTTCTCTACTATCGCTATGAGTACGCCTAGTCCCGGCTTGCGCGATCCTGCGAGCGCGCTAGCTCCCGGGCATGCGTGTTTCGCGTAGTTTAGTGGGGTGAAAAAACTTGTTCTTCTATTGATGCTTTTACCCGGCCTGAGCGGTCTGGCAAAAGTGCAGGCCCAGGCGGGCGGTTTTTGGGTTGAGGATACTCTGTTGCACGACGGGCTGCTTCGGGACTACCTGATCTATGTGCCCAACTCCTATGATGGCTCCGAGCCCGTTCCCCTGGTGCTGAATCTGCACGGGGCCGGCTCCAATGCCAATGAACAGGCCTTCTACTCCCGTCTGACTTCGGTGGCCGATACCGCCGGCTTCTTGATGATCATTCCCAATGCGGTGGACAATTTCTGGAACAGCGGATTCAGTTTTATTCCTGCAGGGGCTCCGGATGATGTGGGCTTCCTGCTCAGCCTGGTGGATGATATTGCAGAAAATTATTCCATAGATGAAGATCGCATCTATTCTACCGGTATGTCGAATGGGGGCTTTATGAGCTACCGGCTGGCCTGCGAACACCCGGACCGCATTGCGGCCATCGCATCGGTAACCGGCTCCATGGCCGATCTGGTTTACGCGGCTTGTGATCCCTCTCGCGTTGTTCCGGTCATGCAGGTGCACGGCACCGCCGATGTAACCGTGCCCTATGAGGGCGGGCTGGCATCCATCGCCATTCCCACCGTTGTTGAATTCTGGAGAGCCCACAATGACTGCCCTGAGTTGCCCGAAGTCACGGACATTCCCTCTGCGGGCGGCACGGGCTGCCCGGTGCAGAAGCAGCGCTACTTTCCCTGTCAGGATTGGAGCGAAGTGTTGCTCTACCGGGTCGAGAACGGTGGGCATACCTGGCCAGGCGCCTTTCCCCTTCCGGATGCGGGTTGCACCAATCAGGATGTTTTGGCCCATGTTGAGCTCTGGCTGTTCTTCAGGCGTCATCGCCTGTCCAATCGCTTCACGGGATTGCCTTCAACGACCGCAGCTTCCACCTTCAGCATTTGGCCCAATCCTGTATCGCACACCCTGAGGGTGAGCAGTGCTCAGGACGCCGTTTACAGCGTGACCGACATCAGCGGGCGAGTGCTGTACAGCGCCGAGCACCCCGCGGGGGAATGGGAGTTGAACACCGGCCAATGGTCAGCGGGGCTGTACCTGCTTCTCAGCAGCAGCGGAGAGCGGCATCGCTTTAGCGTCGTTCGCTAAGCTTACTCGCTCAGGCTCATGCCTTGCTCGAGTTGCTCGGCATAGCCCAGGGCTTCGTATAGCGCATAGCAGGCGTCAATGGAGGGGTATATGTGCAATGGTCCGAGCCGGAACAGATTTTCGCGGTGGGGAATGGCCAACCAGCGCTGCCCGGGTTGTTCGCTGAGCAGATAAGAGGGAGGCAATCGCAAAGTGCCAGAGCTCTGCTGCGCACTGGGATATATTCTGAATACGAAACCGCGAAAGGATTTTGGGTCCCGGCCGGATCGCTCAAAGGCATCTACCTTTTCCGCAGCTTCAACCCGGCTGAAATCCCATCTGCCCTTCCCCTGAACTTCAACAAGTTCCTCTGCTTTGTAGGAATCCGCTTTGAAGTTGAACAGCCCGCTCTCGCGAAAAGCGTAGACCGGCATGTAGCGATGGGTCTGCAAGGTGAAGGAAAGATCGGCGCTCTTCATCACCGCCCGGAGCATCATGCGGCGCACATCAACATCTTTCTGTATGCGTTTGCGCTGCTTACCCCGGCTGTAGATCACATAGTACAAAAAGTACAGGATGAAGAACAACAGGATTATGGTGGTGGGAAAGAAGCTGAACAGCCCAAGTCCAATGGACAGCACTCCAATGCCGATGACGGTAAAGATTCGAAGTTGCTGATGCCGATAAATTGCCTGAAGCTCGGGCAAATCAAACTCCAGATTCCGCAAGAGTGCCTCCCGGAAAACTTCCTTGCTCATGGCGGGAAAGGCACTCACGCTTTCTGTTCAGCTTGTAAGTTCATTCTCTTCCGCTGTGGCGGGGTCGGGTCTCTTAACAGCCCTTTTGGCGAAAGGTTTCTCCGACTCGGCAAAATGCTCGCGTTGAAAAAGCAGTACGCTAAATACCCCTATGGTGATGGCCGCATCGGCTACATTGAACACCGGTTGAAAGAACGTGAAGGATCGGCCCTCAAACAACCAGGACGGATAGCGGCCCTGAAAGATCGGAAAGTAAAACATATCAACTACCTTTCCATAAAAAATGGGTGCATAACCGCCATCGGGTGGAAGAAACTGGGCAACGGGTCCGTGCATACTGCTGTGTGAAAACAACACACCATAGAATATGGAATCCACAATATTGCCCACCGCTCCGGCAAAGACCAGGGAAATGCTGATGAGCAAACCCATGGGCGCGGAACGCTTGATCAGGTTCCAGAGGTAAAAGCCAATAAAGGAAACTGCGACAATTCTGAAGAGCGTTAAAAACAATTTTCCATTGCGGCCTCCAAACTCGAAGCCAAAGGCCATGCCTTCATTCTCTGTGAAGTGAATCCGGAATTTCTCGGAGCCCATGATCAGGCTGCCGCTTTCTAAGATATAATTGGTCTTAATGTAGAACTTGAGGCTTTGATCAAGAACTAAAATCCCCAGGATGATGAGGATGGGAATCCATGCTTTAGGCTTCAACTGCGCTTACTGTTGTGCCTTCTTAGCTTCTATGCTCAGTGTGGCGTGAGGAACCATGCGCAGACGCTCCTTGGCGATCAGTTTGCCGGTTTCGCGGCAAATGCCGTAAGTGCCGTTCTTGATTCTGACCAGGGCTTTCTCCAAATGATCGATGTAGCGAATTTGCCTGGCAGCATGTTGGTTCAATTGCTCTCGCTCCAGGGTTCCCGCACCATCCTCTAAACTGCGGAAACGACTGTCGTAGTCATCCGCATTGTAATTGCCTCTTCGGCTGATCTGATCGTGCAGGTATTCCAATTCCTGTTTGGCGGCTACTAATTTTTTAAGGATCAATTCCTTGAACTCCTTCAACTCCTCTTCAGAGTAGCGGTGTTGCTCGGATAATTTGGCGGCTGCAGCCACTTGTCGGGCGGTAACCGCGGTCTTTTTTGCCGCTTCTGCCT
Organism: Chitinophagales bacterium; assembly: GCA_041751015.1. GTDB lineage: Bacteria > Bacteroidota > Bacteroidia > Chitinophagales > BACL12 > WGOA01. The sequence goes on along the minus strand of JBGSYF010000024.1, from coordinate 136,770 downwards.
GCTCCCGGGCCAGCGTCGTGGTCTGGATCGGTCCTATAATCTTGGGCAGGGCTGCGGGGCGATAACTCGATTTATCTTCTGTCTTAGCTGAAGAACGGGAGCGCTTTCTGGAGCGCGTGGGCTTGGAAGGAGCGGGCGGCTTGACCACCGGTGCTGCTTCTTCTTCAGCTTCATCGTCGCCTTCGGCGATCTCTGAACTGGGCAGGATGTCTTTCTCATCAATCTCCTCCGCATCATCATCCTGATCGGAAGAGGCTTTGCTTTTCTGACCTGTCTTGACCTTTGAACTACCGGACGACTTGGAAGATCCCTTGACCGCAGTCCCGGGGGGAAGGGTTTCGCTGCTCAGGGCAGCCTTGCTTTCGGCATCATCAGTTTTCTGCACGGACTTGTCCTTATTGGTAGAGGACTTGACTTTGTCTTGATCTGAAGTAGAAGCGGAAGCTGGAGTGTCGGTAGAGGGCATAAGAGGTTTTACGGCGGAAGCGCCTTTGCTGCGCTTGTTAGCGGCGACATCCGGTTTCCCGGACGCCGCCGCTGACTTGCTGGTAGATCCTTTGGAAGCCGGTTTACTGGCCGGGCTTTTCAAAGGCGAACTTTTCTTGGGAGCAACAACTTTTGGGGCTGTTGCTTTAACCGGCGGCTTTTCTACCGCGGGCTTGGAAGCGGCGGCGACCGGAACTCCGGACGCCGCCGCCGACTTGCTGGAGGCCCGCTTAGGTGAGGAAGCCTTCCTGGCAGCAGGCTTGCGAGCGGCGGGCTTGGAAGCCGTCGTCGCAGTCTTCTTGGCAGCGGGCTTAGAGGCGGACTTTCTAGCGGCGGGCTTGGCAGCCGTGGCCTTCTTGGCGGCGGGCTTAGCGGCCGTTGCTTTCTTAGCAGCGGGCTTAGCAGCAGCCTTCTTGGCAGCGGGCTTAGCAGCAACCGACTTAGACACAGAAGCTTTTCTCACGGCCATGTTCTTGGCAGTGACTTTCTTGGCGCCCGTGCGAGCAGTTGTAGCCTTCTTAGCCGCAGGCTTGGCAGCCGTTGTCTTCTTGGCAGCCGGTTTAGCGGCCTTGCGGGCAGCGGGCTTGGCGGCCGTTGTCTTTTTCACGGCGGGCTTAGATGCCGTGGTTTTCTTCGCAGCGGACTTAGCTGTCGTGCTTTTCTTCACGGCGGGCTTAGCTGCAGAAGTTTTGCGGGCAGTGGTTTTCGTCGCACTCGTCGCTCTTTTGACCGCCGGCTTGCTGGCCGTAGTCTTTTTAGCGGCGGGCTTGGAAGCCGTTGCCTTTTTCACAGCAGGTTTACTGACTGCGCTTTTAACCGCCGGCTTTTTAGCAGCAGCGGGTTTTGCCGGTTTAGCTTTAGCTGCGCGAGCAGCCTTGCTTGCCGACGGTTTGGCCGAAGCCTTCGAAATCGTTTTTTGGGTTGCCATTTTTCTACAGTTTGAAAACGAACACCCGGACCTGGATGTCGCAAATGGTCAGCAGAGTTGCTAGTGGGTTTTCCAGTTTATCAACCAGTGAAAGTTCATCGGCTAGAATCTCCGAACAAATATAATCCCGATACAGCATTATAGAATCAGAGATATCCCCACTTCGCTCTAAATGTACACGGATACGGTCAGTCACTTCAAGATTCATGTCCTTGCGAAGGCGCTGAATCCGGTTGATGAATTCCCGGGCATCGCCTTCAGCGCGAAGCTGATCGTCTATGGCGATGTCCAGAGCAACCGTTACTCCGTTTTGACTGGCGACCATCCAACCGGGCATGTCTTCGGTGATGATCTCCACTTCGTCTCGCTCAATAAAAGCAGGACCGTCTTCCAGGATCAGTTCAAGCTTACCGCTGTGATCGAGTTGTCTGATCTGCTCTTGAGTTATTTGGTTCAATGCCTGAGCCAGGCTTTTCATCCGCTTTCCTATGCGGGGACCGAGCGCTTTGAAATCGGGTTTAATGCGCCGGGTAAATGCTCCTGACTCCGTGTCTCGGACAAAGGTCATCTCTTTGACGTTGACTTCTGACAAGACCAGGTCACGAATCGCGGTAAGCTGATTCTGCATGGTATCATCCAACACGGGTACGAGAATTCTTTGCAAAGGTTGCCTAACTCGGATATTATATTGTTTTCTCAGTGAAAGAACCAGCGACGAAAGCTCCTGTGCCAACTGCATCCGTTCTTCCAGATCTCCATCGATGGCTTGTTGATTCCAGGACGGAAAATAATCAAGATGTACCGAAATATCATCCTGCGCCCCTTCGCCCAAACGCAAAGAACGGTACAAATAGTCTGCGTAAAAAGGTGCGATGGGTGCCATAAGTTTTGAAACGGTCAGCAGGCACTCCCTCAGGGTCTGATAAGCCGCCGTTTTGTCGTCGTTGATTTCGCCTTTCCAAAAGCGTCTGCGGCAAAGGCGAACATACCAGTTGCTCAGATGGTCGCCGACAAAGTTTTGAATCAAACGACCTGCGCGGGTGGGTTCGTAATCGGCGTATAGCTCATCCACTTCGCGCACCAGACTGTTGAGCAAGCTGATGATCCATCGGTCAATCTCCGGTCTCTGCTCAAGGGGCAAAGGCTTTTCGGTACCGCGATAAGCATCAACATTGGCGTACATGACATAGAACGCAAAAGTGTTGTGCAGGGTTCCAAAAAACTTCTTGCGCAGCTTGTCTATGCCTTCGGCGTCAAACTTCAGGTTGTCCCAGGGCTGTGAATTGGTGATGATGTACCAGCGCGTCGCGTCGGCGCCGTACTCGTTTACCGTGGCGAAAGGATCCACCACATTGCCCAAACGCTTAGACATCTTGTTGCCGGCTTTGTCCAGCAACAGACCGTTGGAAAGCACATTGCGATAGGCGACACTGTCGGACACCAGACAGGCAATGGCGTGCAGGGTGAAGAACCAACCCCGGGTCTGGTCAACACCTTCGGCGATGAAATCGGCGGGAAATGCTTTCTCAAATTTGTCCCGGTTCTCAAACGGAAAATGCCATTGCGCATAGGGCATGGCACCCGAATCAAACCAGACGTCAATTAAATCTTCTTCGCGTTGCATGGGCTGGCCCGAAGCCGAGCGCAAGACAATGCGGTCAACAAAAGGACGGTGCGGGTCAAAGTCCGGGGGAAGGGCTTCCTGCATCAAGCCGGCACTGACCGCTTCGTCCACTGCTTTGCGCAGCTCTTCCAGAGAACCGATGCAGCGCTCTTCCTGTCCGTCTTCCGTTCGCCAGATGGGAAGGGGCGTTCCCCAGAAACGGGTGCGCGAAAGATTCCAATCGACCAGATTCTCCAGCCATTGACCGAAACGCCCTTCGCCCGTTGAAGCCGGCTTCCAGTTGATGGTTTGATTGAGCGCCATCATTCTCTCCCGAACGGCCGTGGTTTTAATGAACCAGGAATCCAGGGGGTAGTAGATGACCGGCTTATCCGTTCGCCAGCAATGCGGATAGCTGTGTTCGTATTTCTCTATCCTGAATGCGCGGTTTTGCAGTTTGAGTTTGACGGCTATGTCCACGTCAACAGACACATATGCCGGATCATCTGTATAATTTTTTACATAGCGTCCGGAAAATTCCCCTACGCTGTCTGTAAAACGCCCCTGCCGATCCACCAGGGTGAGCGAACCGATGCCCTGTTGCCTGGCCGTGCGCATATCGTCTGAACCAAAACTCGGGGCCAGGTGAACGATGCCTGTGCCGTCTTCGGTAGAAACGAAATCCCCGCAGACGACCAGAAAGGCATCACCGTCATCCGGTTGCACATAGGGCAGCAATTGCTCATAGCGCAGACCGGCAAGCTCTCGTCCAAGCTTGTGATCCAGCACCCTCCATGTTGAATCGCGCTCTTCATCTTTAAAGTATCGGGAGCGCAACTCGCTGGCCAACCAAACCTTGACCGCTATACCCGTGTAGGGATTCTCACAACCGATTAATTGATACTCAATATTCTCGCCCACGGCCAGAGCCGTATTGGAAGGCAAAGTCCAGGGAGTGGTGGTCCAGGCCAGCAGGAATTCGTCCTCCTTTTCGACCAACTTAAACTGCGCGGTTACGGTCGTGTCCTTGACCATGCGATAGCATCCCGGCTGGTTGAGCTCATGCGTGCTCAGGCCCGTGCCCGCGGCGGGAGAGAAAGGCTGAACCGTGTAACCCTTGTAGAGCAGCCCCTTGTCGTAGATGACTTTGAGCAGATGCCACAAACTGTCGATGTAGTCGGCCTCAAAGGTGATGTAGGGATCATCCAGATCAACCCAATAGCCGATTCGCCGGGTCAGGTCATCCCAGATGTCCTTGTACTTCAAAACCTCTTTGCGGCATGCTGCATTGTATTGTTCAACGCTGATCTTCTGCCCGATGTCTACCTTGGTGATGCCCAGGGTTTTCTCCACGGCGATCTCCACGGGAAGTCCATGGGTGTCCCAGCCGCCCTTGCGATCTACCCGCTTCCCCTTTTGGGTCTGGTAGCGGCAAAACAAATCCTTGATCGTACGAGACATGACATGGTGTATGCCCGGCATGCCGTTGGCCGAAGGAGGCCCTTCGTAAAACACAAAGTGCTCGGCCTCGCTTCGCTGTTCAAGGCTGCGTCGAAAGACCTGGCTGCGCTCCCAGAACTCGCCGATCTGCCGGTCAATGCTGACCAGATCCAGGGTTCCGGGTTCCTGATAGCGGGTTGCTGCGGTGGTGTTGGTTTCAGACACGGTGTACAATGATCAGTAGTTTGCCGCTTTTTTTGTTTCGGGTGGAAGGGCGGCCGGGTACTTGATCCGGCCTCTGCGGCGTTTTGTTTCCGTCTTCCTTTTCGCCTCTGGAGAGGGGCGAACGTTCGTGCAAAGTAATAAGGGAACTTTCACATACGCGGCTATGCGCGGTCATGCGCGGTTGATCTGCCCCTCGAGCGCAGGCTGAGCGATCACGCACACGCTGTCTTTTCCCCTTAAATCCGTCAACTTTGTATGGTGAGCACCTCCATCTACCCTTCCTGTTCAAGACCCGCTCTGGTTATTTTCCTGCTGTTGATCTTCAGCGCGGCTGAGCTGCGCGCGCAGATTCCCGGCATTGGTCAATGGAGGGTGCACATTCCCTACAACAATCCCTTTGCCGTCATCGACGGTGGCGATGAACTCTTTGTGGCCAACACCCTTTCGCTCTACCGCTATCAGAAAAACGACGGCAGCATTGAAAGGCTGAGCAAGGTCAATCGCCTGAGCGATATCGGAGTTCGCAACCTGCACTACCACGCTGATCGAGATGCCCTGTTGATCGCGTACAGCAACAGCAATGTCGATGTGCTGATTGGCGAAGGGGTGTTCAACTTTCCCTTTATACGCACCCAGAACATCGTCGGCGATAAGAACATCAACGGCGTGGGTTTCCTGGGAGACTCGGCCTATCTGGCTTGTGGCTTTGGGATTGTGCTGCTGGATCTGCGCCTGCGCGAGAGCCCGGCCACATTTTTCTTCTCCAGCGAAGAGGGTTCGCCGATCCGGGTGAACGATGTCGAGGTCTGGGAGGATTTTATTTACGCGGCCACACTCAACGGTATCTATCGTGCTCCGCTGGACGATGAACTGCTGGAGGATTTTTCGCGCTGGACGCTGCTGGACAGCGAGCTCGGATTGCCCGATGGGGAGGTTCAGGAACTGATTCGCTTTGATGAAAGCCTGCACGCCCGCGCGGAATCCGTGCTCTACAGTTTTGACGGCAGCGGATGGATGCCCTGGTATGATGCCGGAGCCTGGAGCATTGAATCGATGAACGCCGCCGAAGAGGAGTTGATGCTCAGCGAATACCTGGGCGATACCGAGTCACCGGACAGCGTGCGCATTCGCCTGTTGCAAAGCGATGGCAGCTTTGACCTGATTGCCGGCGAGTTTTTGACCCTACCCTTTCAAACAGCTCGCGATGCTTCGGAAAGTCTGTGGATCGCCGACCGCATCCGGGGTTTGCTCGAATACCGCGATGGGCAGATCGTTCAAACCATCAACCCCGACGGTCCGGCGAGCTCCAACGCCTTTGCCATGGCCTCGGGCAATGACCGTATCTATGTCGCACCGGGCTCGGTGAACAATTCCTGGAACAAGCTCTTCAACCGCGACGGCTTCTTCAGCTTTGGCGAATTTGGCTGGGACAATGTCAACCGCTTCAACGATCCGGCGATGGATTCGGTCACCGATGTGATTGCCGTGACGGTTGATCCCGTCACAGGTACAGCATGGCTCGGTTCCTTTGGCGATGGCCTGCTGGAGTACCGCAGCGATGGAACGCTGACCATCTACAAGCAGAACTCCGCCCTTCAGGGAGCCACCGGTGATTTCACGAACTACCGCGTTGCCGGGGTAGCGCTCGATCCGCGCAACGGCAATCTGTGGATGGCCAACAACGGAGCGGCACGCCCGGTGGTGGTGCGCACACCCGCCAACGAATGGTACAGCTTTACCTCATCATTGCCCTCCGTGCTCGGAGATGGCATTGTGCAATGCGTGGTGGATGATTACGGAAAGGTCTGGTACGCCACCAACCGCAACGGGGGCATCCTGGTTTATGATCCGGGCACTGATCTGGCCTCTCCAGCCGATGACCGCAAGAAGAATCTGGGGCTCGGTGCGGGCAACGGCAATCTGCCCAGCACACAGGTCTATTGTCTGGCCAAGGATTTGAGCGGGCGCATCTGGGTGGGTACCGATGAGGGCATTGTCGTGTTTTACAATCCCTTTGCGGTACTCGATCCGGGCACTTCCGGAGACGCCTCGCAGATCATCGTAGAGCTCGACGGCTTTCCCGCCATTCTCTTAGAGGACGAAGTGGTTCGCTCCATTGCCATAGACGGTGCCAACCGAAAGTGGTTGGGCACAGACAATGGAGTCTTCCTGCTCTCCGCCGATGGACAGCAGCAATTGCTTCACTTCACCACTCTCAACAGTCCGCTTCTGGACAACCGCGTGATATCCATCGCCGTGAACGGCAGCAATGGAGAGGTCTTCTTTGGAACGGAGCGCGGCATTATCGCCTACCGCAGCGATGCCACCGAAGGGGGCTTTACCCACGAAGAAGTCTATGTCTTTCCCAATCCGGTCAGGGAAGATTACGAGGGTCCCATCGCCATTCGCGGCCTGGTTCAGGATGCCGATGTTCGCATCACCGATGTCTCGGGGCGAATGGTTTACGCCACCACCGCCCTGGGTGGTCAGGCCATCTGGGACGGGCGAAGGGTGGACAACGGACAGCGCGCGAGTACCGGTGTCTATCTGGTGTTCAGCACCGACCGCACGGGCACCGAAAAATTCGCCACCCGATTCCTGATGATCCGCGGAGGGCAGTAAACTGATGAGCAAACACAATCTACTCAGCGGAGCGCGCATCTATCTCTCCGGTCCCATGGACTTTGTGGCATCGCGCCAGGAAGAGAAAGCTTATGGTTGGCGCAACCGGATCACCCGCTACCTTAAAGCGAGAGGAGCCACGGTCTTCGACCCCTGGAACAAACCCGAGATCCGCGGTCTGGAGGGTTACGGAAGGGAGGACGACAACAGCCACAGCGCCCGGCTCGGCTGGACCTTTCGCAACGACAAGGAGGGCGCTCTGGCCCGCGGCCTTTGCGCCGAATGGTTCTGGCCCATCATGCACATAGACCTGCGCATGGTGGACATTGCGGACTTTGTGATCGCCTACGTGCCCACCAATGTTTACAGCGTCGGCACTCCGCATGAGATCATCGTGGCCCGGCAGCAGCACAAACCCGTGCTGATGGTCTGCCCGCCGGTGCACTATCCCGCCCTGGACCGTTTGAAGACCCTGCTCGAAGGGCTGCCCGAAGCCCTGCAGGCACTTACTGAGTTAGAGCGCGCCGTTCCCATCAAGAGCAATCCGGCCGGCATCCCCAGTTCCTGGTACATGCCCCTGCTGAACTCCGAGCACTTCTTTGACGGATTTGGCTTTGGACTGGACGCGTTCCGCCAGGAGCTGAATTGGAATCCGGCCGAGGAGCGCGATGCCCATGAACTGAGTCTGGGCTTTGACAAGGCTCTATTGCCCTTTCTGGAGGGCATGGTTCAGGGTCAGACTCCCCTGCGCTGGGACAGAAAGCGCCGCGACTACGCCGCTGACGACAACTGGCTTCTGCTGGATCTGGGCCAGTGATCTCAAGCCCGGCCGTTCAGTGCCGCTCCATGGTATTCCCGCAGCCTTTGCGCTGAATGAGCGGGGGCCCTTCGCCAAAAATTTGGCTTTGGATTTGATTTTTGTATTAAAAACACTAACTATATGTTGGAATTGGACCCGGATTGCTGCCCTGGCTGCTGCTTGCATCAGGCGTTTTCCAGGTCATTGCTGCTCAATCAATCACCTAAAATCACCTTGTATGAGTACCCGAATTTTGATTTCCTCTCTGGTTGGAGCCATCATTCTCTTTGCCTGGCAATCGCTGAGCTGGACCGTGCTTCCGGTGCATAAGTACTCGATGAAATACAGTCCCAATCAGGAACAGATTCTGGATGTGCTCAGTCAGAACCTGAGCGAAGAGGGTATGTATTTCTTCCCCTTCATGGATCCGGACAATGCTTCATCGGAGGATTGGCAGGAGCTGCAGAGCAGCTCAGCCGGGAAGCCGGCCGCGATGGTCAATTACATAGCCTCTTACAACAACAACATGGCCTCTTCGATGATCACCGGCTTTCTGCTCTGTCTGATTGTGTCCATCGTCATCAGTCTGAGTCTGAGTCGGAATGACAACATGGGCTTTGCCGGTCGCTGGTTCAGGGTCATGGGATTTGCGGTGGTGATTATGGCCTTTGGCACCATGACCGACAAGAATTGGTGGTTCTATCCCATGCATTTTCTCAGTGGCGAATTCATTGACTACACGGTCATGTTTGCCCTGTCCGGACTTTGGTTTGCCTGGTATCTGGGCAGGAGACCGGCCTGAACATTTAGGCCCGGCGGGCTGTTTTCCGGTGATGAGTCCAAACATTCTCCTGATAGGGGGCAATTCCGGCATTGGTGCTTCATTGGCCGGGCTCCTGAGCGCCAGGGGTTATACGGTTCTGCAAGCGCACCGAAGCGGTCAAAACGCTCTGGATGTTTCCGAAGAACAGCCCGCCTTTCCCGAGTTGAACGGAGCGCTGCATGGTCTGGTTTACCTGCCCGGAAGCATCAACCTCAAACCCTTCGCCTCACTCAAAGCCGCTGATTTCAGACAGGACATGGAGATCAACCTGATCGGTGCGGTCAAGACCCTTCAGCACTACCACAAGGCTTTGCAGGAGAGTGGAAAGGCTTCGGTGGTGCTGTTCAGCACGGTGGCGGTTTCCACCGGCATGGCCTTTCACGCTTCCGTTGCATCGGCCAAGGGCGCCATTGAAGGCCTGACCCGTTCTCTGGCGGCCGAGTGGGCCCCGAACATCCGAGTCAATGCCATCGCCCCTTCATTGACGGAAACACCCCTGGCCGCTCGCTTGCTGCGCAACGACACCCAGCGCGAGGCATCGGCCAAGCGCCACCCGCTGGCCCGCATCGGTCAGCCGGCAGATGTGGCTTCGGCGGCAGCCTTTCTGCTCTCCGAAGAAAGCTCCTGGATGACCGGGCAAATCCTGCACGTTGACGGTGGAATGGGGGCGCTGCGCAGTGTGAATTGAAGCGCGTTGGCTCGCGGGCGCTGCGCAGTGTGAATTGAAACGCGTTGGCTCGCAGGCGCTGCGCAGTGTGAATTGAAACGCGTTGGCTCGCAGGCGCTGCGCAGTGTGAATTGAAACATGTTGGCACATTGACTGTCGGTGTAATCGATGTTATAACATCGATTTTTAAAAACTCAGATCATAGAAAGAAGTATAGACTTTGCGGAGCTGATGAGCATGGATCGGTTCAGGCGGGCCGCTCTGGTCAACAGCGTACCGGGATTCAAATCGGTTGTGCTGGTCGGCAGCATCAACGCCAGCGGGATCAGCAATCTCGCCGTCTTCAATTCCATCGTCCATGTCGGTTCCAACCCGCCTTTGCTGGGCTTGATCTTCAGGCCCCGCACTGAATCGGTCGGGCATACCTACCGCAATGTCATGAACAACGGATACTACACCTTGAACCTTCTGCATTTGGGCATGCTCGATGCGGCCCACCGGGCTTCGGCCAAGTTTCCCGAAGGGGTTTCCGAGTTTGAGGCCTGCGGATTGAACGAAAGGTATAGCGATCATTTTCCGGCTCCCTATGTGGCAGAAAGCCGGGTGCGCCTGGGCATAAAACTCGAAGAGATTCACCCTATAAAAGCAAACGCCACCACCTTCATCATCGGCTCGGTGCAGGAGATCTTCCTGCCGGAAGAACTCTTGCACGAGGACGGTTTTGTGAATCTGCACGAAGCCGGTGCACTGGCCGGCAGCGGTGCAGATGGCTATGGTCCCGCAGGTCCATTCCTGCGTATGCCCTATCTGGGTCAAGTGGAAAGCGCCCTGGAAGAGAGCAACGGAAGCGCAGGGTGAAGCGCGTGGAAAGCGCCCTGGAAGAGAGCAAGGAAAGCGCAGGGTGAAGCGCGTGGTTCGCCCCTACCGGACTTGAAAGGGAATGGCCATGCCGTAACGGTCCAGGTGCAGCAGGTAACTGCCGGATTGGAGTTGATGGGTGGAAATGGAGCGCCCCGGTTCGGCATAAGCCCGCATTTGCTCCCGACCCTGCAGATCGTAAACCACCACGGAAGATGATTCTTCAAGGCCCTTCAAGTTGATCTGATTGCGGACGGGGTTGGGGTGAAGGCTGATCTGAGCTTCATCGCTCATGAACCCGGACTGTGACTTGAGCGCCGCCTCATCCGTATCCGGCGATCCCAAATGCGGTATGACTTGTTGGAGAGGGGCGAATTGACCGAGTGCTCCGCTTTCACAGAGTGCTCTGACGGTCCAGTAGTAGGGGATTGGACTGCTGAAGAAACTCGGTTTGAGCAGAGCGAAAGTATCCGTAGTGCTCAATACCATCGAAGGATCATCCGGCAAAACGGTGCGAACTCTGAATTCATAACCCTGGGCACAGTCTGCAATTCTCCAGCGGAATTCAATCCCTTCGGCCGTGAAGAAGGCCTTTCCACCGGGAGGGGCAAAACAAGCCGGTGCCCCGTCCACAGGCTCCACAATGTTCAGAAACTGATCGGCCTTGATGTTGGTCAGTACAGAGCGCACACCGGAGGGCCAGCGCACGGTGATGCTGTCTAAGTACTTGTTGCTTCCCAGCCCAAAGTGGATGATCGGATCGTTTTGCACATAGCGGTGAAAACCCCCGTCGGCATAGCGTATCTGTCCCTTTCCCCCGGCATAAGCACGAACCACCGCTCCAATTCCATCGCGGTTGCTCTGGGTACCGGTCAGAGTCAGACCAATCCAATGGTTGTCATTGCCCTTGTTTCTGAAAAGCAGATAGAGCCCTTTCTTCTCCGGGCTTCTCCCATTGGCGACAAACAGATCCAGGAATCCATCGCGATTGAAATCCGTGGTACTGACCGTGCCCGCCGCACCATAATTGACACCTTGCGCTCCGCCGGCGAGTTCCACTATACTGAATCGCCCAAGGCCATCGTTCTCCAGCAGAATATTCGACACATTGCGACCCATGATTCCACAAGAGTAATATATGTCTAAATCCATGTCGTTGTCAAAATCACCTATGCTGACCGAAAAGCTCTCTGAAGGAACGGCCAGCCCGCTCAGAGAAGTGGCGTCCAGATAAGCACCATCATGGCCCATGAGCAAGACATTGCCCAGGGTCTTTGGCACCGAGTCAAAATTGATGTACTCCACAACGTTCAATTCACCCGGACTGAGCACCGAAAAGAGAATCCGGGAGCGCTCCACAGAAGCCCAGCCAATGGTCCAGGTAGAGGAGAGCGTATCAAAACTCAGGAGCAGTTTGGGACTGGGTCCACTGAGGAAATCCACCGGTTTTCCCTGATTGCCAAAATCCGATGACTGCAGCATGAAGCGATTGCTCGTCGCGGGATGGTAGCCTTCAGGACCGATGTAAACAGTGGATGGATCGGGAGCCCCTTCGTCAAAGCCAATCAGGATGGTATCGGAAAGTGCGCTGAAGCGGAAACCCTCAAAACCGCCGGTAGCCGAGAGGTTGCACAGCATTCTGAAGCGATAGGGCTGGAACAATTGCTCCAGATCCACGCTAACACTGCTGTCCTTGACCACCTTAACTCCGCTGATGGGAATGGAGCCGTCCAATAGCTCAGTCACATAAAAGCGAATCACTTTGGTCTGACAGACTTCATTGGAATCACAGAAACCCAACATGAGCGAATCTGCTCCCGTGAAAGCTTCATTCGGCCGATATCCAAGCTCTGTACCGGGCCCGATTTTATACACCCCATGCTGAGGAGGGAAGAACATGGTCAGGCTTGTCGGGTTCAGCGGACCAATTCCGGTAGCCAGAGTGTTGTTGACCGGAAAGGGGTTGTCAATGTAGGACTGCTCCATACGGTTTCTCAGAAAGAGCAAATCCTGCACCATATCCCCATTGAAGTCAGCGGCAAGTACTTCGTTGGTAAACGAAATGGTGGTCGCGCCCTTGGAGCTAAAGGGAAGGCAACCGAAAGCGCCCCACAACTGAAAGGAGAGGGTGACGAGCATGGGGTTGAGCTGATCATCGCCATCCGGGTCGACCAACAAAGCCTGAGTAGAGGCCAGGTCCGGCAGCACACCGGCCGAGTCCGCCCCGACCAGATGGTAGCAGGTGGGGCTGCAACTCGGGTTGCTCAATGCAAGTGAAGTGGGCAATTGGTCTTCCGATACCGTGGGCCCTGCTGCAATCAGAATGTCCAGAATTCCATCCCGGTTTTGATCAAAGAACAGCGGGGTTCGCCCTCTGCACATCGGAAAATCAGCCCCCAGCTCTACCGCCTGCTCTACAAAATTGCCCGTTCCATCATTGACATAGAAGGCGTTGCGATTGACCCGGCCGGTGGTGATGATCAAATCCTGATCCCCATCGTTGTCAAAATCGAGCCAGCCGGCACCGTGCATGTCCGGTGTAGCATCGTAATTGGGCAGGGAGTCTAGTTTAAAGCGCCCTTCCGCTGTGCTCAGGTAGAGCATGGGTGCGCTGTCCTCGCGCTTTTTCTGGTAGTGGTTGCCGATGAATAAATCGGGAAATCCATCTCCGTTGGCATCGCCCCAGGCACTTCCCCAACTCGCAAAATCCTGCTGAAGGAGACCCATTTCGGCCCCGCATTCAACGAACTGATCGGAGCGGAGTTGCGCATTGGCATGGAGGCTGAGTATAATAGCAAAGCACAGACCAAGGGTCTGCAAGCGATAAAAAAAGAACATGAGCAAAGCGTAAGGTGATTGAAACAAACAGGAAAAGTAAGGCTTTCTGCCGTTTAGAGTGGCCGCATGCCTGAACCAGAGCCCATTTCGGCTGTTTTTCAGGCATGCATTTGCATTGGTTTCGCAATGACCTAAGGGTAGATGACAACCCCGCAATAAAGGCTGCAAGAGCGAGCCAAAATTTCCTTGGCGTCTATGTCATTGAGCCGCTTGTTTTATCGCATAGTCCCTGGGGTTTCCGCCGCTGCGGGGTATTCCGGGCCCATTTTCTATTGCAGAGCTTGTCGGATTTGCAGCAGGCACTCCGGGCGCGGGGCAGCGATCTATGGGTCTTTCGCGGAAATTCGGCTCAAATTCTTTCCGAACTCAGCACACATTATCGATGCAGCCACGTCAGCGCCCAAAAGGAACACACCGATGAGGAAGTGCGCACAGAGCAGCAACTCATCCGCGCGCTGCGGGTTGTGGGCAGTCCGGAGCCAGAGTTTCACGAAGGACTGAGCTTGCTGCACCCCGATGATCTGCCCTTCAAGGTAGCGGATACCCCCGCCGTCTTCAGCGTCTTCAGAAAACAGGTTGAACGGACCTGGGCTGTCCGCCCGGTTGTCGATGCCCCCGCCCAGCTCGATGCAGCCCCAGAGGAAAGGCTACCCGAAGCCCTTCTTGTCCAGCAACTTGATCCCGCCGCTGCCGATGCTCTTGACCAACTTGGTTACAGCGCAGAAGAGCAGGAGCGGCTGAGCCTCCGCCCCGGTTGGACGGCCTTTCCCTTTGAGGGAGGGGAAAGCGCCGCCTTGAAGCGGCTTCAGGACTATTGCCACATCAGCGGCCCCCTTCGCCGCTACAAAGAGACCAGAAACGGGCTTCTGGGCAGCGAGTACAGCAGCAAATTCTCCCCCTGGCTGGCCAATGGAAGTCTCTCGGCGCGTCGCATCTACGCGGCGATCAGGGAGCATGAAGCGCATTACGGCAGCAATCAGAGCACCTATTGGATGCTCTTTGAGCTGCTCTGGCGCGACTTCTTCCGCTTTCAGGCCAGGCGGCACGGCACAGCGTTGTTCAAGCCTCAAGGCATGCAGGGGCGAAGGGACAGGGTGCGGGCAGAGGCCTCCAGCGCCTCTCAGCATCAGCAACTTACAGCCGCGCAAGCCGGACTTTTTGAACAATGGACGAAAGGCCGGGGCGCTGATCCCTTCATCAACGCCAATATGCAGGAGCTTTGGCGCAGCGGCTGGATGAGCAATCGCGGGCGGCAAAACGCGGCTTCCTGGTTGGTACACGATTTGGGCCTGGACTGGCGGTTGGGTGCTACCTGGTTTGAAAATCTCCTGCTGGATTACGATCCGGCCAGCAATTGGGGCAACTGGCAGTACGTGGCGGGAGTGGGTCAGGACCCCCGCAGTTTGGGAGAAGGCGTGCGGCGCTTCGACCCGAAAAGACAAGCCTGGGTGTACGACCGGAACGCTCGCTACGTAAATCAATGGTTGAACACCGATGCTCAGAATGCTCAATCGCTTTTTCCCCAATACTGATGAGCGAAGCCTGCCTGATCTACCCGCACCAATTGTTTGAACAGCACCCTGGCCTCCGGGCCGGCAGAGTGGTTTGGCTGGTCGAAGATGAGCTGTTCTTCGGGCAGGAGAATTTGCACCCTTTCAAGCTCGGGTTGCACCGCGGCAGCATGCAGGCCTATGCCGAAGAATTGCGGCTCAGGGGTTATCATGTTGAACTGGCCACCTGGCCCGAGCTGGGCAAGACCGAAGTGCTGATCAGGGCGCTCTGGCTTTCGGGCATACGCCAATTGCACTTCGCCGATCCCGCCGATTATCTGTTGGAAAGGCGGCTCAAACGCTATGCCGCGGCTTGCGGTATGGAGTTGATGGAGCACCCTTCGCCCGGTTTCTTGTTGAGCAAAAGCGAGCTTAAGGCCGATCTGGAGCAGAAAAAGAATTGGCTGATGGGCAATTTCTACATCCAGCAGCGCAAGCGGCATGGCCTTTTGCTTGAAAAGTGCGAAAAGCCCCTGGGCGGTTCCTGGAGCTACGATGCGCAAAACCGCAAGAAACTGCCCAAAGGCCTCGCGCCTCCTGCGGTCTGGCTGCCGGGTACAAGCGCCTTTCCCTATGCGCTGAACCGCCGCGACGCGCTGAAGATGTTGCAGGATTTTTGCGCGAATCGCCTGGACGGCTTCGGAGCGTATCAGGATGCCCTGGATCCCCAACACCCTTTTCTCTTTCACGCCTTGCTCAGCCCCGCGATCAACATCGGCCTGCTCAGCCCTTCGGAAGTGCTCAGCGCTGTTCTGGAGCGGCATCGCGAAGATCCTGTGCCCCTCCCGGCACTCGAGGGGTTTATCCGGCAGATCATCGGGTGGAGAGAGTTCATGCGCGGGGTTTATGTGATGAAGGGCAGCGAGATGAGAAACAGCAATTTCTGGGGTTTTGAGCAGGAGATTCCCGCGGCCTTCTGGCGAGGCGAAACCGGCCTTCCCCCGGTGGACGATGCGCTGCGCAAAGTGGGCAAGCTGGCCTATGCCCACCACATAGAGCGCCTTATGGTTCTGGGCAATGTTCTGCTGCTCTGCGAGTGCCATCCCCATGCGGTTTATCATTGGTTCATGCAGAACTTCATCGATGCCTATGACTGGGTCATGGTGCCCAATGTCTATGGCATGAGTCAGTATGCCGACGGTGGCATGATCACCACCAAGCCCTATCTGAGCGGCTCCAACTACGTGCGCAAGCAAAGCCACTATGCGGCCGGTGAATGGTGCGCCGACTGGGATGCGCTCTTCTGGCGTTTCATCTGGCTGAACCAGGAAGTCTTCAGGGGCAATCCTCGGATGCGCATGATGGCCAGCCTGGCGGGCAGGATGAATGCGGGCACCCGCAATGCCCATTTGCATCGGGCCGAAAGGGTGCTGGAACGACTGCGATCCTGAAGCTGCACTTGAAAGGTGTTAGCGCTGCTCCGGCGCTCAAAAACCGGCGGCCCGGTTCCGCCTGGCCACGGAATACCCGACATTTCCGGCAACTTTACGGCTCAAGCCAAATGTTACACAGCACGAAGGGCCTGGTGCTGCGCCAGACCCGCTACGGAGAAAGCAGCCTGATTGTGAGCATCTACACCGAGTCATTCGGACGGCAGTCCTATATCATCAGCGGAGTGCGTTCCGCCCGCTCCCGCACCAAAGCGGCTTTGTTCCAGCCGCCCAATCTGCTCAGTCTGGTGGTCTATCACCAGGAGAGCCGCGATCTGCAGCGCATTCGCGAAGCCCAGCCTCTGCACCTCTATGAACGCATTCCCTTCCAGATCGGGCATTCCTCCGTGGCGCTGTTCATGACCGAAGTGCTGAGCAAATGCCTCCGGGCAGAGAACGCCCAGGAGGAGCTCTTTGTCCTGGTAGAGCACAGTCTGCTGAGCCTGGACGCCTGCCGCGATGGCTTAAAAGTCTTTCCCTTGCGCTTTCTGCTTAGTCTCAGCCGCAGTCTGGGTTTTGAACCCCAGGGCAAACTCTCCAAAGAGCTGCCCTGGTTTGACCTGCACGAAGGCTACTACGTCAACAGCCGACCCGCTCATGGTCAGGCTCTGCACCCCGAAGAAGCCGCGCTGATGCACGGCCTTAGACCCCTTGATCAGGATCAACCCGACTACGGCCTGCCCACTCCCGCCCTGCGTCAGGCCCTGTTGGAGAAGCTCTTGCTCTACTTCCGCTTTCACGTGGAGGGCTTTGGCCAGTTGCGCTCGGCGGCCATTCTCCATGAAGTACTCGGCGGAAAGGCCTGATCAGCTCAGGGCTGACCGGGTATATGGCCTTGCTCTACGCGTCTGAACACCCCCGGAGCGCCGGGCACGGGTGGGGGGCCCTGCCGCTCGTAGTGATGTGACTCCATCTGAAGATAAGGCTGCTCGTTCCAATCTGCCCACCAACTCAGGATAAGCTCTGGGGGGGGAACAGAGTCTGCTTCAGCTAGGTGCGTTAGAAGCGTTGCATCGCGTCCAGCACTTTGAAGAGGCTGGGTGGTTTTGCTCAGCGCCCATAGCGGGTACTCCCAACTGTCTCCAGAAAAATACAATACCACATTGTTTGCACTATGAGAGTTGATCAATCGGGCAGCTTCCTGGTAGGGCTCCAGCAATTCCGGTCTGTTGACAAAGTACTGCTCCACCCTGGATTTGTTGAACATGCTATCGCTGCCAAGCACTGGACGGGAGCGGTTGAAGAGCAGCAGCGGCATGGCTCCGGCCATCAGCAGCAGAGCAGCCGCAACGCGAATGCCCGCTCTGCGCTCCGCCATCCAGCAGGCGATCAGGGGCGCGGCCAGCACAAAGAGCGGTAGCAACAATCGGCTGTGCCAGATCTGCCAGCGCAAGACCACACTAAAGAGCACAAACAACAGGATCCAAAGGCCGGCAAAGATCTTTCGCCTGCGCAGAGTCGCGGAGCTTGCGTGACGGCCCGGTGTCAACGACGGCAGAACCAGTGCGGCCAGTGTGAACAGCAGCAACCAGGCCGGCAAGGTGTTTGGGGCGTAGTCCTCATGCAGAAGCTGAGCGCGGTCGTCGGGAACGCTGAAGCCCGGCGAGGGAGCCCAATGCCATTCGAACTGATTGACATCCTTAGCCAGTAAACCGTGCAGGGCGTGCACCGAGCGCTCCAACAGGGCATTCAACGCCGGAACTGGGCCCCGCAGAGCATGGGCGGCGTTCTTGGACGCATTGGCCAGGGCGGCAGCGGGCACATCAGCGACGCGCCGCAGCTCATTGCTCAATGCGTAGTCCGGTCCCAGAATTGAACCGAATTGCGCCTGATTGCGCAAGGCGTGCGGGGCGTTGAACAAGACAATCAGCAACAGCGAAAGACCGGCCAAGCGCCAAACAATATTCCCTTTTACTCTCCAGGCCAGAAACAAAAGCAAGCCCAGCAGGGGCGGAAAGTAGATCCAGGCCGTGCCCTTGCTCAGCCAGGCCATCGCGGCGCAGAGTGCGGTGCATAGGGCCCAGAGCGCTGCGGGCTTGCGCCGGCTTTCCCGCAGGTATTCCAGACCAAAAGTAAGGGTCCAGAGCAAGAGGGCCGCCAGGACCAGATCGTTTTGGGTTGAGCTGGCCTGCAGCAGAGCCATGGGCATGCAACTGAACAGAAACACCGACCAGACAGCGCTCCGCAGAGCCAGAGCGGAGGACCCAGCCGAAGCCTCAGCACCAGGTGCAGAATGCAGGTGCAGCGCCAAACGCCAGCAAGCCGCAGCGGCTGCCAGGGCGGCCAGCCATTGCAGCAGATTGAGCAGGCGATCGGAGTTTGCAGACAGCAGATAAAAGTGCAACATCGCATACTCCGAAGCCGGGGGCTGACTGAGCTGCCGATTGATGCCCGTTGGATAAAACTCCACCGAAGCCCGCGCCGCCCAGTTGGCCACCCGACTGAGGTGATAGCTCATCGAGTCCCAGTTGTTGGGCGCCGAATACAGCGCGCAAAGCAAGGTCAGCGAGCCGGCCAGCAAGGTCCAGCCCAAAAGAATTCTCTGGCCTGTGGAAAAGTTATGCGCATAGCGAACCGGTGCGGTACCCTGACGCAGTCGCCAGAACATGAGGCCCAGCAAGGGCGCGGACCAGCTCAGACTCAGGGGCATCCTGGCCAGCAGGCCCAGCGCACTAAGCCCTTCCACCGAAAGAAAACACCAGGTATAAACCAGGAGAGCCGCCAGGCCCATAGCCAGGCTGCGGGCATGTTCCCGCCGGAGCACCCAATAGGCCAAAAGACCGGTAAAGACGGGCAGAAGCCCCATCAGCCGTAGCTTTCAACGTGAATCTGCGCCCGCTTGTAACCGGCGTCAGTGAGCCGTTTGCGGGCATCGCGAATCATGTCGCCCCAGCCGCAGATGTAGAATTTCAGGTCTTCTCTCAACGGGCCTTGCAGATAGAGCTCCTCGTAAAGCGGGTGCACATAGCCCCTTCGGCAGCCCTCAACATCTTCGCGCGAAAGGGTGGGGTGATAGCGAAAGCCCTCGAGCGTCTTTTCCAGCTCCATCATCTCGCGGCGGTAGAGCAGGTCTGCCGCCGTGCGGGTTCCAAAGACCAGGTCCAGGCGGCGATGAGGGCGGGGATTGTGCTGCAGGTCGTGCAGCATGGATCGAAAGGGGGCAATGCCGGTTCCGGTGGCGATGAAACAGACGTCGTAGTCAATCGGATCGTGCAGGATCATGCGCCCCAGGGGATCGGAGATGAGGATCTCCGTTCCGACCTTGCAGTTGTTGAACAGGTAGTTGGTGCCCAGCCCCCCTTCCATCAACACAATGACAAATTCCAGTCGATTGCTGCCGTCCGGACGCGAGGCGATGGAATACGAGCGCCGGGCCTTCTTCTCGTCCTCGTGTATGGGCAACTGCATCATCACAAACTGCCCGGCCGTGAAATCAAAACGGTCCAGTTCGGGCATTTCAAAAAAGAATCTTCGCGTCTGTGCCGATTCCTCTTGACAACCGCACAGAATGGCCCGATGCCAGTTTTGACCCATAGGATGAAAATAGACAAAAGCCGTATGATTTGTACATCCGGCTTCTGCACAGGTGTTTTTGAGGCTACTCCGCAGGGGCCAGAGCCCTGACCATCGTCATCCCTGCCATAGCGGTTTATCATTGTTCGCTACATTTGAAAAGTTCAGCTTTCCATACACAAGCCGGGCGCCATGAAACTCACCCGGCCTTTCCGCGACTCATAAAATCCATTGCTGCGATGAAATTAAAGAGTGATTCATCCCGCTTCCAGTACTGGTTGGCTGGCGTGATTATGCCGGCTTCCCTGATTGCGGCCTATCTGATCTACACCCAGATCCTCGGCAACCCCGCCAATTTCACCGGTGGCAATCCGGCGGCGGAACCCCTGCAGGGCAACTACCTGGGCGTGATCCACAAGGGCGGTCCGCTGGTGGTTTTACTGATCTCCTTCCAGATCATTCTGGTGGCCTATGTGATCGAGCGCTTTCTGACCATTGCGCGGGCCAAGGGCAAAGGGGCCAACGCTCTGTTCATCCGCGAGGTTAAACAGCTCATCGAGCAGGGACGGCATCGGGAGGCTATGGCGGCTTGCGAAAAACAGCGGGGTTCGGCGGCCAGTGTGATCCTCAACGGCCTGAGCACCTACGACCAGTTGGCCGCAGATGGCAGCAAGAGCGAGGAAGAAAAGCGCCTGCTGCTCCAGCACGATCTGGAGGAGGTTACTCAGTTGGAGATTCCCCAGTTAAACAACAATCTGGTGATCATTTCCACACTGGCCCAAATCGCCACGCTCATCGGTCTGTTGGGAACGGTGACCGGAATGATACAGGCTTTCGCGGCCCTGGCCAGAGTGGGCTCTCCGGATGCCGTGGGACTGGCCGGAGGCATCAGCCAGGCGCTGGTCACCACCGCACTGGGCATTCCCACCTCGGCGGTGGCTATTGTGTTCTACAATTTCTTCTCCAGCCGCATCAGCAACATCATCTTCGCCATAGACGAAGCCAGCTACGCCATTCTGCACTCGTTTAAAGTTCGAATGGCGGGGAAAAGCACTGAACAGACCGATGTACAACAACCCGTTGAGCCTGCGTCATGAACCGTGTAGCCCAATTCAAGTCGCCCAGACTGGACATGAATCCCATGGTGGATATGTCCTTTCTGCTGGTGACTTTCTTCATGCTCACCACCACCTTCAAACTGCCCCAGCCCCTGCTGGTGGACACCCCCCTTTCCAGCGCAACGGTTAAATTGCCCGAGCGCGATGTGTTAATCCTCAGCGTGGGCGATGACGGTCGCGTCTTTATGGATCTGGACGGCAAGTTCACCCGTCAGCGGCTATTGGATCGAATGGGAGAGCGCTACGGGGTTCATTTCAGCCGGGAAGAGCGGGAGGCCTTTGGCATCATGACCGGCTATGGGGTGCCGATCGAACAACTTTCCACCCTCATTGCCATGAGTCAGGAAGAGCGGCAGCTCCTGCACCAACCGGGAATTCCCATGGACTCCGCCCAAAATCAGGTCGCCGAATGGCTTACTCAGGCCCGACTGGTCAATCCGGGTTTGCGTATTGCCATTCGCGCCGACCGTGATGTGCCCTATAGCCGCATCAGCGGTCTGATCAATACACTGCTGGATCAGAACATCACGCGCTTCAACCTCATCACCGAGCAAAGGATCGAAGAAATCAGCGCAGCGCCATGAACGAATCCTTTCAAGACAACCAGCGACAGCGCCCGGGCGAAGCCCGAAGGGATGCCCGACGGCCCCAGCCGCCCGTGGACATGGACATGAACCCCATGGTGGACATGGCCTTTTTGTTGCTGACCTTCTTCATGCTGGCCACCACCTTCAGCATGCCGCAAACCATGGAGCTGCTCATGCCGCCCAAGCCCAATCCCGAAGAAGAAGCCGCCGAGCAACCCATCAGGGAATCCAAGGCCCTGACCCTGATTCTGGGACAGGACGATCAGGTCTGGTGGTATCGCGGACTCTCCGAACCCGAGCTTCGCCATGTTGGCTATGGGCCGCAGGGCCTGCGAAAAATGCTGGTGGATTTGAACAATGAAGTGCCCGAACTGGTGGTCTTGCTCAAACCCCTGGATCAGAGCCGCTATGAAAATCTGGTGGACGCCCTGGATGATCTCAGCCTGGCGGAAGTAGAGCGCTATGCGCTGGTGCGCCCGGGTCCACAGGACTTTGAGCTGCTGGAAGGCACATCAGCTTTGACCGGATTATATCAGTCCGAAACGCCATGAGCAGCAAGAGCAGCCATAGAAGCTCAGCGGGCTATCCCGACTATCTGGATCTGATCTTTGAGAACAGGCATAAAGCCTTTGGTGCCTATGAGTTGCGCAAGCGCGAGGTGCGCCACACCCTGAGCGGCTTGCTGAGCGGTGTGGTGCTCATCACCCTGCTGTTCAGTCTGCCCTTCATCCTGTTCAACATCCAGCAGCGCAAGGCTACCCGGGTTCCGGTTGACCAGCAGCGCATTGTGACTTTTAGTCAGCTCTCCGCACCCCCGCCCATTGAACAGCCTCCCGCCCCTCCTCCTGAATTGATCAAAGAACCCCAGGCCTCTGTTCGCCACCTGCCTCCGGTGGTCAAGCCCGATGATGAGGTCCCCGATGAGCAGGAAATGCCCACGGTTGAAGAGCTGTCTATCCTGCAACCCGGCCCGGTTGCAGTGCCCGGAGATACCTATGTCTGGGTTCCTCCGCCCGTTCCGGTCCCCGAGCCCAAGCCCGAACCCAAACCCGAACCACCTAAAAAGGTCTTCCAGGTGGTGGAGATCATGCCGGAGTTTCCCGGGGGTGAAGAAGCCTTGTATGCCTTCATCCGCAAGCACATGGTCTATCCCACCGTAGCCATGGAAAACGGTATCTCAGGCCGGGTATTTGTTCGCTTTACCGTTCAGTCCAACGGCAGGGTCAGCGATGTCCGCATTGTGCGCGGTATCGGCGGGGGTTGCGATGAGGAGGCCTTGCGCGTGGTGCGCATGATGCCCAACTGGATACCCGGTGTTCAAAGCGGAATCAAGGTGCCTGTGGAGTTTACCCTGCCCATCAATTTTGTTTTCCGCTAAAGGCACGGCACCGTTCAGCCGCCAATGGTATAGCTCACCCGGAGGGTATAGCTGCGCGGAGGGTCAATTCTGGCAGGTCGAATGGCGTACTCGCGGTTCATGACATTCTTGACGATGCCCGTGATGTTGACGTGCTCCCCAACCTTGAAGCCCGCCCGGATATCCCAGATCCAATCCCCGTTGTCGTTGGCCGCCCTGAACTCTTCAACCCCTGGCAAGAGCAACTCAAAGATGAAGTCAATGCACTCCATAGCACTGTAGTACTGCACATTGGTACCCAAGGACAAGTTGCCCAAAGTGATGTCGGCTTCTGCTTTGAAGGTGTGTTGGTTGCGGTAGGTCAGGATGTTGTCATCACAGGAAGTCAGGGCATTGATCTCATCGGTGAAATCCTGATATTGAGGCTTGGTGTAGGTATAACCGCCCATCATGGTGATGGGGTGTTTGCCCACCTTGCCCTGACCTCCCATGGTGATCTCCGCACCGTAGATTCTGGTATCGCCGATGTTGCGGCTCTGGAATCCGGTGGTCAAAGGACTGGGCTGGAAGAAGACAAACTCCATCATATCCTGATATTCCTGATAAAAAATTGCCAGATCTAAAAGAGCTTCAAACTTGCGGATGCGCACACCCTGTTTGATGCCCAGCTCAGTATTCCAACCCGTCTCAGAGACCAGGTCGGGGTTGGGTGCAATGAGCGGCGCCAACAAGCTGGGCTCTCCGCCACCCAGTCCGGTCTGAATAAATTTCTCCGCTATGGTGGGAAAGCGATAGCCCTGGCCCCAGGATGCGCGGATATAGGTATAGTCAGCGGCCTGGTAATTGGCTCCGGCGCGGAAGACAAATTTCTGCTCCGCATCGGTAAAGGAAATCTTGTTGGCCTCCAGACGCCCGCCCAGAGTGATGTTGAGGGTGTTGAAGAACTTTTTATCAATTTGGGCAAATCCGGCAAAGTTGCTGCCGCTCAGCGGATCACCCACCACGATGAACTCATCCTCGACCTTGACCGAATCGGCATAGAGATCGGCCGTCACCGTGACCGCACTGGCAACACCGCCCATAGTGACGGTCATGTCCATGTCCTCAAAGTCGCGCTGATACTGATACTCTCCGTAGTAGAACTTGGAGAAGTTGCCCTGGTTGTTGGAATTGTCGTTGTCCACCTGGTTGTAGCGCAATTGCAGGCGGTGGCGGTTGCCCTTGTCGTCAAAGTAGTTGAGGAAGGGGTCAACCGTCAGGCGAAAGCCGTTGGTGGTGGTTGGAACGCCAATGGTCTCCCAGTAGCGGTAGGCCTGTGGCCCCTCGCCATTCCAGATGAAGAAGCTGCCGCTGCGGCCGATCTGGGAATTCAGGTTCAAACCAATCGAAAGCCCTTCGACTTTGGCAAAGCGATAGCGGGTCAGCAGACTGATGCGGCCCCGATTGTCAAATTCTCCCTGACGAAAACTTTCTTCTTTGTAGAAATAACCCCCTGCGGTCAGGTCAAAGCGGCCGAACTTCTTGCGATAGGCCAGGCTCAAGCCAGCCTGATGCGGAGTTTGAACCGTATCGCTTTCCTTCCAGAAAGCTTTTTGAACGCCATTGCTGTCCACGTTGTCGCGGGGCGTATTGTACAGGGTGCCAAAGGTGGATACCTGGAAGAAAGGCTTGCTGACCGGCTCGGCGCTGCGCAGGTTGATGATGCCGTTGATGGCGCTGGAGCCATAGAGGGCCGAAGATGCGCCTTTGATGATCTCCACCTGACCGATGTTTTCAATCGGCACGGTTGACCAGTTGGGGAAGCCCGCATCGGCCTGCAGTATGGGCATGTCGTTGTAGAGCAACAAGACCCTGGTTCCGGCCCCATAACTGTAACCGGCCCCGCTGCGTATGTTCACCTGCCCATCGAGGACATTCACCCCCGGCACGCGCGCAATGGCTTCGTCCACTTTGACGGCATTGATGTTCTCGAGCTGCTTGGGACGGATGATCTCCATAGACACCGTCTCCTCGCCCAGGCGCTTTTCAAACTTTGATCCGGTCACCACCACCTGATCCATCAGGCGGCTTTCGGTTTTTAGCGATATGTTTAGGATCTGGGTCTGACCCGGATTGAGCAACAACTGGAATTCTTCTTTGACATAGCCCACATAGGAGATGCGCACCAGCACAGAGCCGGGAGAGAGCAGGAGTTTATAGCGCCCGTTTTCATCGGTAGAGGCTCCGGTCTGGCTGTTGACTTCCAGAATGTTGACCCCTATGAGGGTTTCACCCGTTTCGGCATCCGAGATTTCACCGCTGATCACCGCTTGTTGCGCATAGACATGGCCTTGAAGCATCAGCGCGAAAAGCAGTGCGAGGAAGGGCCCTGCTGAGCTGCGGGCACAAGATGTCCACAGCCTGACAAAAGGAGAGAAATTCATGCGGGATAAGCTGGTTTCAGGTGAAAAAGGGATGGGGGTAATCCGCCAAAGAGGGGCTAATATCGGGAATCCACGGACTATCCTCAAAATGCCGCGTTTTATCCCCTTAAAATCGGCCCGGAGCCTCCTTTTTTCCGCCCCTCTTTGCGCGGTGCTGTTGTTGCTGCAGCCCGCCCCTGCCGCAGCGCAAGAGGGTTCCGATACCGGCATGACCACTTTAGAGTTGCCGCCCGGATTTGCCTTCATTGACCTGCACGATTGGGCCATGGTACCCGCGCAGGGCTGGAACACAGAAACCCTTCCCCCGGACAGCCTTGAATGGACCCCGCTCCAGGGGCATAAACCCGGCAGCGGAAATGCTGATCTGGGTTCCTGGTTCTTGGTCCGAATGGCCTGGACGCCCGAAACCAGAGGGCCCTGGATCCTGGAGATTGCCAACCCGCAATTGCCCCATATCCAACCTTATGTTCGAAGGGGCCCCGCCATCAACCCTTATAGACCGGGCCGCATCAATCTCTCCTGGGAAGGCATACGGGCGGCCCCCTGGAGAGCACTGCCTCCTGCGGGTGCCCGCGTGGCCTTCAAAGAGCGCAGCCTCCCCTACCGGCTTCCCGCTTACGAGCTCGCTTTGGACAAACACCAGAGCGCCGAGATCCTCCTCTACATCAAAAGCGACGGCAGCAACCGCGCCATTCCCATGAAGCTCTGGGATGCCGTTGAATGGGAGCGGCAAAAAGGTTTTAGACTGACTCTGCTCAGCGCCTTCTTTTCCGTCATCGCCATCATCGCGCTTTTTGGCCTGGTCATCTCGCTGGTCATCTCCATTCCCTTTCGCTGGCCCTGGCTGGCCTTTACGCTCAGTGGTACGGCATTGTCGGCGGTCTATGCGGGCCTGGGCCAGCAATGGCTCTGGCCCGGTTCAGCAAGCCTGCAAAGCCTGGCCGCTCCCCTGTTCGGCAACCTGACCATTTACTCCGGCATAGCTCTCCTGCAGGTGCTCTACAGAACCTCCGCCCGCCACCCCGACCCGAACCGACTGCTCAATATTCTGCGAAGGATTTTTCTGATCATGGCCGGCGCTGCGCTGTTCATTCCCCTGATGCTCGATCAAGCCCATGTCATCAGACCCTGGCTCATTGTTCAGGAAGTTCTCTATCTGTCCAGCGCCCTGCTCATTCTGGGCACTCTGCTCGTTCTGTTTCGGCGCGAAATGCAGCGCGAAGTATTGGTGATGTTGGCGGCATTGGCCCCACTCTCGCTGTCCAGCATATGGCATTCTCTGCAGAGCCTGGATTTGCTGCCCCAGACCAGAACCCTGGATACTTTGGACTGGACGGGTATAGCGGTTGCGGTTCTGCTTTTGACCCTCATCTTGTTGAGGCGCATACGCGGTCTAATGGATGAGGGCTATATGATCTTCAGCCAGGCCGCTTTGCAGAGGCGTCAGAACACCTATGCCCTGCTCAAGCGGGAGGCCGAAGTGCGCAATGCCATCGGGCAGGACATTGAACAGCGCCTCGATCCCCTTTTAGAGCGGGTAGAGGAAGGACTGAGCAGTCTGGAGCCCCTTCCCGGCGATTTGCTCGTTCAATTTGCAGAAGCCAGAGCGGAGATTCGGGGCATTTGCGAAAACCGCATTCCCAGCAACCTGACCGAGCATGGTTTGCTGAAGGCCATAGATGAGATCATCCTGCCGCTGGAAAACGCGGGTACCGAAGTGTACCGGCGCTATCCCAAGGTCCGGCGTCTGGAAAAACTGGATCTGCTCTATCAATTGGCGATCTTTAGAATCGTGCAGGGCCTGCTCAACAACGTCTACAAACACGCCAGTGCATCGGCGGTGTGGCTGCATATTGATGTGGAGACAGAGCGCCTGAGTCTCCTGGTCAGAGACAATGGCGTGGGTTCGGAATCTCCGCAGGATGGGGGGGGCCGAGGATTGCACATCATCCGCCAACGTGTGCAATCGCTGAGCGGTGAGTTTAGCTGGCAGTCTGACCCGGGTGAGGGGACCGAAGTTCAAATTCAAATACCCCTAAAGTTTTAATGATGAGCAGGGGAAGGTACAAAACATTTCAAATGGTATGTTTTGTAGGGCTTCTGCTCTGCTCTCCCGTTGTTCAGGCTAAGGCGGTGCAGTTGACCGAATCAGTGCAACTGGCGCAGGATTTCAGGGCCATACGCCTGGCCAGCTTTCACCTGCAGGGCGGGGACTCCCTGTCCTGGACCTGCCTGCTGCGCTATGGTGGCAACCGCCCGGTCCGCGTCATCGCCGAATTGCGCAGCCCCTTTGTGCAATCGCTGAGTTTGGAGTGGGTGGGCTCTTCGGGCAGGCGGGCCCGTTATGAGGTCGGAGCGGCAAAGCCTTTCCGCGAACGGCCCCTCAACAATCGCTACTTCGCCTTTCCCCTGGAATTGCAGGCGGGAGAGCAGGCCCAGTTGATGCTGAGTTGCGGCTCTAAAGGTTTGCGCGAAAGGGCAAGCTTGCATCTGTACAGCGAAGAGGAGTGGTTGCTGATGAACAACCGGCGCAATGCAGGGGTAGCCGCTTACTTCTCGGCGGCCATCTTCACCCTGGTCTTTGGATTCATCATTCTGGCCGCCATTCGCGCCAATATCCGATATTCCTATGTCTTCTACTTCAGTATAGGCTTGTTGCTCGTGGCCTCCCTGCTCGGTTTGGGTTACCAGTATCTGTGGCCCAACCAACCCCATTGGCAAAGCCTGATCAAGCCCTTGCTGCTCAACGCTACTTTCCTGGGAGGCCTTCGCTTTCTTCAGCGCTTCTTTCAGACGGGCACACTGCTGAGAAAGACCGATCGCATCATCTATCTGGCTATGATCCTGCTGGGCATCTTTGCCGCCCTTGCGCTGAGTGTACCTCATCTGCCTTCCGGCGCATTGAAGCTCTATCAGCGGCTCAATGAAGCGCTGTTCCTCTTTGGGGCCGCCGTGGTCATCGGCATTCCCCTGCTGTATTTCCGGCGCACCGGCAAAGCCGAAGCGCTGGGCTTTCTGGTGGCCTTTATTGTGCTGATGTCCGCGGTGATTGCCGGCATCGGGGCGGCCTGGGCTCTGTATCCCGACCTACCCGGCTTGAATCTCTGGATATGGATGGGCATTCTGATCCTGCACATGGTCATCTCCGCCCTGATCCTGCAGCGGGTGCGGCGGGTGGTGGAAGATCAGGCGCGCGCCCGCCGCGATCTGGAATGGGAAAAGATCAGGCTTCTGCGCAGTCTGGTTCTGCAGGAGGAGCTGGAGAGGGAGCGCATCGGGGCCGATCTGCACGATGAGGCCGGCTCGCGATTTGCCGCCATCAAGATGAACCTCAGCACCATGGCCTGGCGGGAACGGGAAGCTGAGCGCTCCAGATCACTGGAGCAGATCATTCAAAAGGTCGATGAGGTTTGCGACCTCAACCGAACCCTTTCGCACCGCTTGCTGTCGGTCAGCCTCAATCAGGTCGGTCTGCCCGAAGCGCTGCGCGAGTATCAACTCCGACTGCGCAAGAAAGGCCGCCACGTGGTCTTTCGGCCTTCGCCCGGAAGTTTAGAGAGCCTGAGCGAAACCGCCGCCATGTTGTTCTACCGCGTCATACTGGAACTGGTCGAAGGGATTTACGAAAGCGCCCAGACCCTGCGCGTGCAAATCGCCGACAGCGAGGACGCAAGGGAGCTTGTCCTGAGCGTGGAGCCCATTGACGAAAGATTGCAGGCCCCGGATTGGAACAGCACCACGCTGGCCAGCCTGCGAACCCGCCTGGCCATCTTCAACGCTTCGCGCGAAGAGCCGCTGCAATTGCTCGATGAGGGGCTGCGCATCTGGCTGCCCAAATCCATTGAGGCTATGGCCGGTGAATGAAGGGCCTTGCTCAGATCAGCCCGTAACGCGCGGCCCAGCCGATCAATTCAGCCACATTCTTGGTGCCGGTCTTGTGCAGGAGATTCTTGCGATGCGTGTCCACGGTGTTCTTAGAGATGAACAATTGTTCAGCGATCTCCTGGCTGTTGAGGCCCTCGGCCAGCTTGACAATCACCTCCTTTTCGCGCTCAGAAACCTCCGGGCGGTTCAGGGCGTTTTTACGCACAGAGGACGCTCCGTTCTCCTCTTCGGTTTGATAGAACGCTCCACCCGACAACACGCGCTTGAGCGCTTGCATGATTCTTGCCTTGTCCAGATTCTTGAGCAGATAGCCGTCCGCGCCCGCCTGCCTGGCCTGACGCACCAGTGGCCCTTCGTCATAGTCGGTGACCATGATGATCTTCAGGGAAGGCCGTTGGTCCTTGAGAATGCGGGTCACCTGTATGCCGTTCATCACCGGCATTTCAATGTCCATGAGGATCAAATCCAGTTCGATATCCCGGATCTTCTCCAGCAATTCCTTTCCGTTGACCGCCGTACCGACAATCTCCAAGCCCTCCTCGCCCTCCAAAAGGCTGCTGAGGCCCAGGCGGGTGATCATCTTGTCCTCGGCGATAAAGATTCTTGCCATAGTAGTTTGGAACGCAGGCTAGCTATCGGCTTTATTTTCCGCCCATGCTGCTGAACTCGTAGTCCGCTTTGCGCAGGCTCGCACCTTGTTTGTGCACCGCGGTTGTGGTCATCTTAGACACCTTTCCATTCTTTTTCTCGGTCGAAATGGTTTCGAGGAAGGCCCCTTGGATGTCTCCCTGAACGTCCGGCAGCGACATATTGAATTGTTCTCCGAACATACCCTGCATCATGTTTCGATAGTCCACATCCAATTCTTTGCTCACATAGATCAAGGCAGATGATTCGCTACTTTCGGCTTCGTATTCATCACAACGGTAGCCGGCTACGGTCTTGGTCTTACCCGTTTTCCTGAAACTGACCTGATCGCTTTCCACTTCTTCGGCAACCTGGGTGCTGGCGTATTGGCCAAAGGCGGACATCATGTTGGGCATGGCCATTCCGGTTTTCTTGCCCTTTTTGTCCTCCATGAACATGCAATTGAGGTTGTTTTCCTGATCCATGACCACGGTGTTGCTGCCTCCTTTGTTGTCCACCGTGCGCACCCCAAAAAACTTGCCTTCCTTGTTGTACATCATGCTCATGGTCTGGGGTTTCTCCCCATCGCTCTCTATGAGCATGTCCAGCACCAGGTCAAACTCATAGCTCTCGGGAACTTCGCCCGTCTTGTCCATTGAGCCCGTGAGGCTGCGCAGCATGCTGTTCAGTGCTCCGGTGTCCATAGCTGCACCGCTGTGCACCTGATCCTGTCGCTGGGGGGCGGCTTCTGTGGAAGAGCTCTGCTCCGTTTCCTTTTCCCGGAACATCTCGTCCAAAGCTTTCTCCGCGCTCTTGTCGGCCTCATCCGAAATCCGTTCAGCGGCGCGGTCTTCCACCTTCTCCTGAGTCTTGCGCATGATGCGATCCATCAATTGCGCCTGCATAAACAGGGGCATTGTGAGCAAAAGCAATAGATATATCAGTCGTTTCATGACCTGTTGTTTTGGATCAACTAAGGTACGACAATGATGCGTCTAAAGGCAATGCTTGCACCGAATGCCGCGCCTATGGGTCCTGGGCGCCCGCATAAACTACTCCGACTTGCGGCTTAGCGTATATCGTACACCGAGATAGGCCTCCCGGCTGTGCATGGGTGCGTACACGTAATTGGTGTCAAACCATTCGCTGAAACCCGCTGCGGCTGCGGGGTCGTTCAGGCCTGCCAATGGGCTGCCCTCTTGCTGGTAGTTGCCCAGATTCTGCACGCCGCCGTATACGCTCCAGCTTTCCCCAAAGCGTTTGATGAGTTGTATCTGGTGAATGACATAGGCTTGGCTTTTCAAGGGTCTGGGATGGGCGAGGGGCTGTCCCTCGGCATCCAGATCAAAGACGGCCGGAAGGGCCATCGGTCCGATGCCCCGCAGCATGTAGGCTATGCTCAGGTCGGCCTTTCGCCAGGTGTAATCCGCGCTGAACAGAGCGGTCCAGCGGGCGGCATGTTCCATATCCCGAAGGGACCACTGCCCCGATTCGTCCTGCTCGCGAAGCTGAACCCGCTGCACATTCCCGCTGATCTGCAGAGCCAGCGGAAAGGCAAATCGCTGTTGCAGCAACGCTGAAAGCCCCGTGCTGCGCGACCATCCGCTGGCGTTGCTGTATCGTATGAACCCGACTTGCGAATAATCGGCCAGAATTTGATTTGAAAAGTTCGTATAATAAATATCTGCCTCAAAAGAGCCGTTGCCGCCAAAGAGGAACAACTGACGGCTAGCGCTCAGGCTGATGTTCCAGGAGCGCTCCGGGCTCAGGTCTTCGGCGATGATGACCTGGCGCTGACCGCTCACAAAGGCGTGCTCTTCGGCAAAGAGGTTGACCACCCGAAATCCCGTTCCGCTGTTGAGGCGAAAGGCGCTCATGGGATGAGGCTGCCATTTGATGCTCAACCTGGGCGAGGGAATCAGTCCGTGCCGGGCCCAGTGATCCAGTCTCAGGCCGCCCAGCAGGGTCCAGTTGCGGTGCGGCTCCCATTCGTCCTGAACAAAGACTCCGGGAATCCAGCCCTGATCCGGCTGATTGAGCACCCTGAGCGAGTCGGCGGGGTGCTCGTGCTGTGTAGCGGAGGTGTTGTCATCGTAGTACTGATAGCGCAGAGCGATGCCTCCCAGCAAGCGATGCTGCCCATAACTCTGCTCCCAGCGCCCGTTGATCAGGCCATTGCGCTGTTGAGCGCGGTAAAACACATCGCCATACCAGGATTGCTGCGCATGGCTGCTCCAGCCGTAGTCCAGACTCAGGGGGGTCTGCGTATTGAGCTCGTAGTTGCCGAACACTTCGGCGCGAAAGGTGGAGATGCTCTCACCATAGATCTGATCGGAGCCCCGCAACTGCCGATAAGCCCTGTCCTTGAGAAAGGCTTCTACCCCGTTGCGGCGGTCTTCGTAGTACAGCCTTCCTGCCAGGGTCCAACGCCGGGCGCTGGGTCTGAACAGATCCCATTTTTGAAAGAGCGTGTATCGATCAAGGTGCACCACATCGCTGAACCCATCCGAGTTTCGATCCTCAAAGTGGTCGGAATAGGCACTGCTCAGGGCGCTGAAACCCCTGCTCTTGCCGATGCGATGGGCAAAGGCCAGGTTTCCATAGAACTCCGCGTGCTGAGTGCCCATCATATCCAGGCTGAGCGCGGGTTGAGCTGCCGGATCTTTGGTGATGACATTGATGACTCCACCGACCGCCTCTGACCCAAAAAGCGTGCTGCCCGGACCCTTGATGATCTCCACCCGCTCGATGATCTGAACGGGAATGCCGTTGAGCCCATAGGTGGAAGCCAGTGCTCCAAACAACGGCATGCCATCGATCATCACCGCGGTATAAGCCCCGGGCAGGCCGTTGATGCTGATGCTGTTGGTCATGCAAACCCCACAGGCCTGCACCTCTTCAAGCCCGCTGACCAGAGAGATGCTCTCCATCAGCGTGGACGAAGCTCCGGGCAGATAGGTCTGGATAGCAGCGGCGGGCAAGACGTCAATTCGCACCGGACTGGCGCTCAGGTAGCGCTCCCGCAGGCTGGCGCTGACCACCAGGGTCTGCAAGGCCGCAATAGGCTTGAGCGCAAAGCTCAGAGTGTCCGCCGCCGCGGGTAGTTGAATCTGGGTCTTGAGCGGTTCATAGCCCACAGCGCTGAGTCGAAGGGCGATGCTGCCCTGTGGCGGGACCTTCAGCTTGAAATAGCCGGAGCTGTCCGCGATACCGCCTCCGGGGTTGCTGCCTGGAGCTGCGCTGATGAGCTGAATATGGGCATAGGGAAGGGCTTCTCCGCTCTCTGATAGCACCTGCCCATAGAGCGTGGTGCCGTTTTGCGCCCCGGCGGGCAACGCAGGACAGATCCCGAGCAGCACCGTAAGCGCGAGAACAAAAGATTTATGGAAACCCGTCCGTGACATTTACTACAGCAAAGAAATAAATTTAGACTCGTTTAAAAAACTTTTTTGGCAAATTTTTGTTTTGCGTGGTGATTTGGGGGTCAAAAAGCTTGTTTTACCGGCTAAGCACGCCTCCGGGCCGCATGAATCAGGCCGCATGAATCAGGCTGTCTTAATCAGGTCGCCTAAATCAGGCCGCCTTCAACAAGTTGCCGAAGGCATATTGCCCGAATCCGGTCATGAGCGAAGGACGCTCAGTAAACCAGCACCTTCTGCCAGACGTTCTTGCCCGACAAGGTGAGCTCGATGATCTTGTCGTATTCCTGATCGCCATAGGCCTCAAAAGGCAGCACGCCCCCCAGGTACTCCAACATGGGCAAGAGGTTGTCGCCATGCCCGCAGATGAGGATGCGGCGATTGCCCGCATGGGATTTCACGCTGTCGGCCAGGGGCTCCCAGTTGTGCCACTCATAGGTGGCGATGTTCACACCCTGTTCGGCGGCCAGAGCCTGAACGGTATGGACATTGCGCTGAAAGGGTGTTGACCAGATTTCGTCCAGTTCCTGATCCCCGAGCAATTCCCGCAGGCGGGAAGCCCGCTCCAGACCCTCTGCGGTCAATGGTGGATTATCGGTGCTGTCGCTCAGATCCTTCTCGGCATGGCGAACCAGGTAGACCAGTGTTTGATCGGGCTGCTGACAGGAGCACAACGCGAAAACACCCAAGAACAGGGATAATTTATAAATATTCATTTTTTACTTGAGTGTCTTGGGTGTAATCATTTTTAAGCTGCCCGGCTTAAGGGATTCAGGACTCCGTTTCTTCCTGGCTCAACGCCGGAGCCTTTAGGCTGGTATCCAGACCGAGTGCTTCGGCCATTCCGGTCAGTATGCCAAAGGCCTGCTTCATGCTTCGAACCGGTTCGAAACTCAACTGCAAACGCCCGCGGGTTTCTTTAAGCCGGCAATTGCCCGGGTGGCTCTGCACATAGCGAATCAGGCTGCTGAACAAGGTTGAACTGTAGTAGGCGCTCTCCTGATTCTCGACAAAGTAACAACGCAGGGCCTGTTGCTTGAAGAGGATGCGCTCAAAGCCCATGGAAACGGCCAGCCAGCGCAGGCGCACCCCGTTGAACAGCTCCTCCACCTGCATAGGCAGGGGCCCAAATCGATCCTGAATCTGCTGCCTGAACGCCTCCAGTCCGGACTCATCCGGAATATTGTCCAATTGAGTGTAGAGGCTCAGGCGCTCGGCCACAGAATTGACATAGTCATCGGGAATGAGCATCTCCAGGTCGGTGTCAATCTGGCAATCGGTCACGAAGCGCCGTGTGCGCTCCAGCTCATCGGCAAACAGGTCCTTGAAGTCGGTGCTCTTCAGCTCGGCAATGGCCTCGTCCAGAATCTTGTGGTACATCTCAAAACCGATCTCGGCCAGGAAGCCGCTCTGTTCCCCACCCAGCAGATTTCCCGCTCCGCGAATGTCCATGTCGCGCATGGCGATCTGAAATCCGCTGCCCAGCGCGGCGAACTCCTCAATGGTCTGCAAACGCTTGCGCGCATCGCTGCTCAAGGTGTGTTTGGGCGGGGCAAAGAGGTAACAAAATGCCTTCTTATTGCTTCGGCCCACCCTTCCCCGGAGTTGATGCAAATCGCTCAGACCAAAGTTCTGCGCGTGGTGAATGATGATGGTATTGGCATTGGGAATGTCCAGGCCGCTCTCCACAATATTGGTGCACACCAGGATATCGTACTGCCGATTGATGAACTTGAGCATGTGATCTTCCAGGATATGCCCTTCGAGCTGACCATGCGCCACCCCGATGTCCATATCGGGGCAGAGCCGCCGGATCATGGCCGTAACCTCTTCGATGTCCTTGACCCGATTGTGCACAAAGAACACCTGACCCCCGCGATAGACCTCGTATTGAATCGCCTCGCGAATCAGGTCCGGATCAAAGGCGCGCAGTTCCGTGTGAATAGGCTGGCGATTGGGCGGTGCGGTGTTGATCACGCTCAGGTCCCGCGCCCCCATCAGACTGAATTTCAGCGTCCGGGGAATGGGAGTGGCCGTCAGGGTCAGGGTGTCGATGTTGGCTTTGAGCGCCTTGAGCTTCTCCTTGATGCCCACGCCGAATTTCTGTTCCTCGTCGATGATCAGCAGACCCAGGTTCTTGAACTTCACCTGCTTGCCCACGATGGCATGCGTGCCGATGAGGATGTCCAGTTCACCCGAAGCCAGTTTCTCCAGGGTCTCTCGTTTCTCCTTGGCCGACTTGAAGCGGTTGATGTAATCCACCCGGCAGGGAAAGTCGGCGAGTCTCTCGCTAAAGGTCTTGTGGTGCTGCATCGCCAGGATGGTGGTGGGTACCAGCACGGCCACCTGCTTGCTGTCCGCTACCGCCTTGAACGCAGCGCGAATGGCCACTTCGGTCTTGCCAAAGCCCACATCCCCGCAAATTAGCCGGTCCATCGGGCTGGGCGACTCCATGTCACGCTTGATGTCCGCAGTGGCCTTTTCCTGATCCGGAGTGTCTTCGTAGAAAAACGAAGCCTCCAGCTCGGTCTGCAGATAGGTGTCGGGGCTGAACGCAAAACCCTTGGCCGCCTTGCGCTTGGCGTAGAGCTGAATCAAATCCCGGGCGATGTCTTTGACCTTGTTGCGGGTGCGTCGCTTGAGGTTCTCCCAGGCATCGGTGCCCAGCTTGTTGACCTTGGGAGGATCCCCCTCCTTTCCCACGTGCTTGGCAATCTTGTGCAGCGAATTGATGGGCACGTAGAGAAGATCGTTGTCTCTGTACACCAGGCGAACGGCCTCCTGCGTCTGTCCATTGACCTCAATCTTCTCCAGACCGGAATACACCCCGACCCCGTGGTCAATATGCGTGACAAAATCACCGGGACTCAGATCGCGGATGGCCTTGAGCGTCAGGGCTTCGGAGCGCGAATAACCCCTTCGGATGCTGTACTTGTGGTATCGCTCAAAAACCTGGTGATCGGTGTAAACGGCAATGCGGGCAACACGGTCAATGAAGCCGGCAGACAGGGCAGAGGCCACCGGCTGGTAGGCGGGAAGCTCGCTCTCTTTGTTGCGGGTGCTGAGGTCTTCGAAGATCTGCCTAAAGCGCTCGATCTGTCGCGGGTTGGAGCAGTACAGATAGTTGTCCAGGCCTTCATTGCTGTTGCGCTTCAAATCGGCAATGAGCAGGTCAAAGTTCTTGTTGAACGAAGGCTGGGGCTGGGTGGAACACTCTATGCGCAAGGCGGCGGGCAGGCGCGCTTCGGAACCCGTCTCTATGACGGGCAATTCGCTGATGTCCTGCAGCACTTCCTCCTGTGTGCTGAACAACTGTTCAAAAGTATAGCGCAGCAGCAGATGTTGTTCATCGGCCAAACGGCTCTGCTTGCGGGCAGTGCGCAGTGCCTCCGTCATGGCCCCTGCTTTATCCGCACAAGCTCCGAGCACCTCCAGCAAATGCCGCGTATCCGAAATCCAGAGCACCGATCCGGCGGGCAGGCTCTTGAGCAAATCCTGCTTGCGCTCCTGGTCAAACTCGGTCTGAATATTGGGCACTATGCTCACCTGGGCAATGTGTCGGGTCGAAAGTTGGCTGTCCGGCTCAAAGAGGCGGATGGATTCAACAGAGCTACCAAACAATTCCACACGGTACGGAAGTTCGTTGCCAAAGCTGAACACATCCAGGATGCCTCCGCGCACGCTGAACTGCCCGGGCTCATAGACAAAGTCCACCGGGTGAAAGCCGCTCTCTACCAACACGTCGATCAGAAATTCCGTATCCAGTTTCTCGCCCTTGGTGATGTGCACCGTTCGGTGCTGAAGGGCGGCCGGGCTGACGATGCGCTCAAAGAGGGCTTCGGGATAGGTGACTAGTAACTCCCCCCGGGTACGCGAATTGGCCAGTCGGTTGACCGCTTCGGTGCGCAACAAAACATTGTTGGCATTGACCTCATCGAAACGCCCGGGTTGCTTGAAGGAGTCGGGAATGAAGAGGATGTCCTTTCGACCTAAGAGGTTCTGAAGGTCATTGAGGAAGTAGGCGGCCTGCTCCTTGTCGTTGAGCACAAAACAGTGCGTTCCGCCGA
Organism: Chitinophagales bacterium; assembly: GCA_041751015.1. Lineage (GTDB taxonomy): Bacteria > Bacteroidota > Bacteroidia > Chitinophagales > BACL12 > WGOA01. The sequence continues at coordinate 99,505 of JBGSYF010000024.1, read as the reverse complement.
TTTGCCGGTACAGGGCTGCGGCCAGAACCGCCGCTGCCGGGCCTACCAATCCCTCCAGGTGCAGCCGGGTGGGGGGGCTGTCCTGCAGGTGGTCTATCGCTTGCTGAACCCGTGCATCGCCGATATAGCGATCCAGCAGCGTGGGCTTATCCATGCGGGGCAAAGTTACGCCTGCACGAGCTTGATCAGGCCTGTTGTGCACCGGATTTTGGCGCTTCAGGGAAGCCTTTCCACAAACCACATCTCCAGCTCTCCCTTGCCCTTGGTCTGAACCTCGCCGCGGTGGGTGAAGCGCAGCCCTGGTTGGTTTTTGAGCTGGGCATAGGTGCTGCCACTGATGTTGACCTGCCCCGCTTCCCCGCTGCTCTCCATGCGGCTGGCCGTATTGACCGCATCGCCCCAGATGTCGTAGGCAAACTTCTTCACACCTACGATGCCGGCCACAACCGGACCGGAGTGAATGCCGATGCGCACCTGAAAACTGGGCAGGCCCGCCGCCTGACGCTCCGCCGCCCATCGCCCCATGAAGTCGAGCATAGCCAGGGCGGCCTGAGCAGTTCTAACGGCGTGATCGGGCCTGGGAAGCGGCACCCCGCAAGCGGCCATGTAGGCGTCGCCAATGGTCTTGATCTTTTCCAGTCCGTGCTGCTCCACGATCTGGTCAAAGGCCGAAAAGCAGGTGTGGATGGCGTTGACCAGCTCGCGGGGGCTGAGCTTTTCTGATACCTCGGTAAAGCCTTTGAAATCCGTGAACAGCACCGATACGGAATCCATGAGCCGGGGTTCGGCTTCGCCTTTAGCTTTGAGTTCCGCGGCCACTTCCTCCGGTAGAATGTTGTGCAGCAATTCATCGCTGCGCTTTTTGCCCCGGAAGATGCTGTAGGCCAGGGCCAGCAGCAGAAGCAGGCCGCCCCCGGACGAAAACAGGGCAGTGCGCTGGCGCGACAGGTTGGCCTGCTGGCGAGCCAGCTCCAGGTCTTTGACTTCGTTTTGCCGGGCGTATTCCAAGCTGTCGGCCAGGGCCCGCTTTTCGTAGGTGTAGCGGTACTCCTGGCGCAACACGGCGCGCTGGTTCTCCTCCCGCTCCAGGCTGTCGCGGGCGACGATGTAGCGCTCGTGCATGGCCAGGGAAGCTTCGGGCATTCCCAGAGACTTGTAGATCTGCCAGAGGTCCTGGGCCGCGTTGCGCTGCTCGGTCAGGTCGCCCTGCTTCTGAGCAAGTTCCAGGCCTTCCCGGCTGTAGGGAAGGGCCTTTCGGGGCTGCCCGGCCCTGAGATAAACGTTGCCGACGCTGATCAGGGAACTGGGCACCCCCTTGTCAAAACCCGCCTGCCGCTTGAGTTCAAGGCTCTGCAAGCCGCTTTCCAGGGCCAGTTCGTATTGGCCCAGGTCGGCGTAGGTGCGGCTCAGGTTGTTCAGCGCGATGGCCTGGGAGCTCTTTTCTCCGCTCTGTCCGGCCAGCTCGGCGGTGCGCAGGTAATAGACCAATGCTTCCTGCGAGCGGCCCAGGTTGGACAGCGCATTGCCCATGTTGAGCAGAGCTCCCCGTTGCGCCGACACATCCGAGCTGCGGCGCGATTCCTCCAGCCCCCGCTCAAAATAGCGCAGGGCCATGGCGTGATCTCCCTGACGGTCGTAGATCTCCCCGATCTTGGCCAGGCAGAAGTAGATGTGGTAGCCGTCCTGCAATTGCTCGGCCAGACGCAGGGCGCGGTTCAAAATATCAATAGCGCTCGAAAAATCGCCTTGCTGCTTGTACACCCCGCTCATGTTGACCATGGCAACCACCTGAAGGGCTGTATCCTCCATCCGGGTGCTGGTCTCTATGCTGCGCTGGAAGTATTCGAGCGCTTGGTCGTACCTGCCCTGGTGATCGCTGTAGCGGGCCAGCCCGTGCAGGCTGCGCGCCAGACCCTTGTGGTCGCCTACCTGCTCGTAGATGCGCAGGCTTCGCTCCATGCAAGCCAGGCTGCTGTCGGCCATGCCCGTTCGGGAATACACCTCGCCGATGTTGTACCAGGCATTGCCCTGCCCGAGCAGTTCTCCCGCCCTTCTGTAGGCCTGCAGCGAAGCCTGAAATAAACCGAGTGCTTGTTGCATGTCCGCCCGCATGGCCCAACTAACGCCCTGAGTGTTAAGCGCCTCACCTTCGTAGTGCCCGTTTCCCACCTCGCGTGCAAATTCCAGTTGCTCCTGAGCCAGAAGAAACGCGCTGTCGGGACTGATGCGCAGATAGTGCTCCTTGGCCAGCTTGTGCAGGGCAGAGAGACGGACGGTATCGTGCAGTTCGGTATTGTTATACCGCGCGAAGAGCTCCGCCTGTTCGCTTTGCGCCCCAAGCGCGAAACAATACAAGCAACAGAGCAGCAGAGAGAATAGACGGGGTCTCATCCCTGCGCAATATGGGGCATTATCGAAAAATGTGCAAGGCATCTTTGAGCTGTGCAGGCTCTGTTGGCCATCGGAAAGCCGCTCAGAATTGCGGAGCCTTTCGCCTTAAGCGCGGGGCAAAAACAACTCGGCCATCATGCACCTCGCGCTGCCGCCCCCATACTTCTCAATGGTGTCTAATGGGCTGGAGAGGATGGGCGTGAAGGACTCAATGGCGGCGCGTTGATCGGGGCTCAGCGCGTCCAGGGCCTGTTGGGACATCACCGTGAAATGCTGCCCTTTGTCGTTGCGCACTTCCAGCATATTGCCCGCAAAACGGCTCATTTGCTCCAGCGATATAGGCAAGACGGTCTTGCCGCCCTGATCCAGTGCGTCGCGAACATCGGCGCGCTGAGATTCGGGAAGAGCGTCCAGGCAGATGACCGCCAGGCGGGAGCCGATGTGCATGACCACATTGGTGTGATAGATGGGCCTTCCCTGCTCGTCCAGCGCATCAAAGGCGTGCAATTGAAAGCCGAAGATGCGCGCAAAGTCAGTCAGCAGGCTTTTGTTTGTACGGTCCGAAAGGCAGGCGTAGATCGCTCTGACTTCGCGGTCCAGAACCATGGAACCGGTGCCTTCCAAAAAGCGATCAAACATCTCGTTGCCGCTCAGATCAAGCACCATGCTGATCTTGAATCCGTGCTCTTCGGTCAGTGACTTTACAATGTCCATTCTGCGCTCTGCGCGGCGGCTGGGCGCGAACATCGGATAGAGAATCAGCGTGCCGCTGTCGTGGGTGCTCAGCCAGTTGTTGGGAAAGATGGAGTCCGGCTGAGGGGCGTCTTGGCGGTCTTCAAAGACCAGCACCCGCACACCGGCCTGGCGGAGCAAGCCGGCAAAGGCGTCAAATTCAGCTAGTGCTGCTGCCTGAATGGCCTCCTGATTGTCAGCTCCTTCTGCGCTCTGAAAGGCATTGCTCGCGGCCGTTTGCGGATTGTATCCAAATCGAACCGGACGGATCATCAATATGGTATCGCTGCTCTGTGTGGTCATCGCTCTTGTGAAGTTACCGTTCAGCCCTTCCAGGGCTTGCGCCTCAGGGGCATGCTCATGCAATGCGAGCCTCCCCGTGCGCGAGAGAGTTCGGAAGAAGGCAATTCGATCAGGGTGTCGCGCACATCATCGGGACTGCGACGGCCCTCTTCGAATTCCCGGATCAGGTCCAGGGCCTTGATGACTTCAAAGCCCGCATTTCTGAAAGCCACCGCCGTTCGCTCGTTGCGGTCATAGCCGATCACAACACCTTCGCGAATAGCCAGGTAGTTGCAAGCATCGGTCCACTGTTCGCGCTCGTCGTAGGGAAACTCGTTGTTGCCGCTGTAGAGGATCTTGACATCTTCGAGCCTGCAACCGAAATCCTGCACGCTGATCTGGCGCAGCAGACCGTCCAGACCAAGGGGCACAAACATGCCCAGGGCCTTGTAGTCTGCGGCCGTGTAAAGCCCGTAATCCCGGTGCGGATCATAGGGCGCATCGCCGAACTTGCGCCGGTGGAAGGTGTAGATCTTCACCGGCGGACCCAGATAGCCAGGATCATCGGCGATCATGCTATAAGCCTGGCGGCGCTGAATCTCCTCTTCCCACAATTCCTGAGAAAACTCCCCGTACAGCGCCCAGGTATCCCTGCGCACCTGGGTGAAGATGGTGTCGATGTGCATCTGCGCGCGGTTGGGCGGAATCTTGACGATGCTCACCTGTTCCACCAGATCGCGCCGGAAAAGCTCCTGCATGATCTCCACGCCGGCCTCCGGTGTTGTGCGCTCGCTGCAACCCACCAGCATATGCCGCGGGCTGATCATCATGATGTCCCCGCCCTCAATTGAGATCACCCTTCGCTTCTGCTCGGCCTCTTCCAACAGGAAAAAATCGCTGGGCTCGGTAATCTCCATCACCTTGTCGCGGTTTTGGCGGTAGAAATGGTTGAAGGCGATGAACTTGGCCAGCACCGACTCGCGCTGCCGGGCCTTGTACATGGTCTTGGACAGCAACAACTGATCGTGCACTACGATGCCGATGTCGCGGGTAAAGACCAGGTTGGGGATGGGCGGAAAGATGTAGCGCCCGTCATCGGTTTGAATATCACCCGGATGGTCGGGCAAAAAGCCGGTGATCATCACTCTGGCCAGATCGCGGGGGCTGAGCTCGTTCAACTGCTCTTCAATGCGGCTGCTAACGTTTTCCAGCGCGCAAACCACGGCCACCAGGCGATTGCGGGCATCGGCGTGCTCGCGCAGCACATCGGCCAGCTCCATTTGCACATCCCTGACATAGGGCGAGGCGATATAGCGGGCACTATCGGGTCTGAACAGCTCGGAGGTGTCCTGGCCTATGGCTTGTTTTGCCCGTTCGGGATCGATGAACCAGAGCAGGATCTTGAGGTACACATCGTACTCATCCTGCATTCTGCTCAGGTAAACCGTGTCGTCGTAAAGCCAGTCTTCGAGTTTCTCCGGAGTGATGCGGCCTATGCCCTTGTCCGGCCGGTGAACCAGCAGACATTCCAGATCGGCGATCTCTGAATCGACAAATATTTTAGGAGCTTCCATAGCGCTGCAAAGGTAGAGCTATTCGGCCTTGCTTGCCGGGAGAAAGCGCGGTCAGGCCTCCCGCGGATTTGGCCTGTTGGGCATGATGCGCCGCATGTAGGCATCAAAAAGTGGGACGGTAAAAGCCGTGTCGCTCAAAGGGCCCGTTCAGCGACCGAGCTCCCGCAACGCCGTTTCTCCAAACAACTCCTTCAGCCTGCCCTCGCGGTAGGTAAAAATCTCCCTGACCCGAGCACCGACCATTAAAGCGTTGATCAGCCCGGCAAAAGGTCCGCCATACAAAGCGTAGTGCAGGTCATCTTCCATCAAAACGCCTCCGTCCTGCTCGCGAAAATGGTGCTGGTGATGCCAGAATTTGTAGGGACCGAATCGCTGTTCGTCCACAAAGTATTGTTCCTCAACGCAATGCGTGATCTCTGTGGTCCAGCTCAGGGGAATGCCCAAAAGCGGCCTGACGGTGTAGCGGATGATCTGTCCGGCATAGGTGCGGCGCTCGGTGCCCTCCAGAATTTCAAAGCGCATCTCCTCAGGCGTTATGCGCGAGAGATTGGCCGGCGAAGAGAAGAAATCCCAGGCCTCAGAGAGGCTCAGGGGCAGCCAGACGGAAGTTTGAAGGCGGTACATTTCGGTGTTTGGGCAATAAACAGCACCTGCCCTTTTTAGTTCGAAAGGCCTTGCGGGCAGCAAAAGCCATTCCACCAAAACGGAAGATTGCGTCATAAAACGGTAAAATCAGGCACAAAACGTAAAACTAAGTTGCATAACGGAACTACACGTTATAGCTTTACCCCATCGCACCGAAGAACAGCCGAAGCGCCAACCCATCATCATGCAAAGACTAACACCAACCGAAGAGGAGATCATGCAATGGCTGTGGACCCTGCAAAAGGCCTTTATCAAGGACATCATCGCGGCTATGCCAGAGCCCAGACCCCCTTACAACACCGTCAGCTCGGTGGTGAGGATTCTGGAGAAGAAGGGATTTGTGAGCCATGAGGCCTTTGGAAAGACCCACCGCTACCGTCCCATCATCAGCAAGGCGGCCTATCGCCGTCAGGCCTTTCGACGTTTGTTTCAGGACTACTTTGACGGTTCACGACAGTCCCTGCTGCACTTCTTTGCCCGCGAAGAGGGTTTGAGCCCGGAAGATGTGGAGGAGATGATGGCCCAACTCAGCGCGGAGGAGCGCGACAGTACAAGCACCGCTCAACAAAAGCAGGAATGAACTTAACCGCTTTACAGAACCTCACAAAGGTCAAACCATGATCAATACGCTAGCCCTCATCAGCGCCAGTCTGATTCCCGCCCTGAGCTGGCTGAGCTACCGCTATCTGCTGCGGGACACGCGGCGCTTCGCCCTGAACAGAGCCCTCTTGCTGCTGGCCATGTCGGGTTCACTGATTCTGCCATGGCTGACTATTCCGACTCTTGGGCTGAACCGGCTGCCGCTTTCGATACAGGAAGTTGTCTACGCCAGCCTTCCGGAAGTGCTGGTCGGAGCTTCGACAAGCCCAGTCTCGAATCTTTGGAGCCCGGCCGCGATCATTTACTTGTATTGGGGAGTTGTTCTGCTTCTGGGTTCAGCGCTCCTGCTCAATGTGCTGCGCATCGGCTGGCAGATCCGCAAGGCTAAGCCGGCAGAGTTCCAGGGCCGAAAATTTCGCCTGGGTCAGCGCGGTCAGAGTTATTCCTTTTTCAATTTCATCGTACTGGATCCTGATTTGATGGTGGAACCCGATCAATTGCTGCGCGTGCTGGCACACGAAGAGGCGCACCGAAAACAGGGTCACAGTGCAGATGCTGTGTTGGCCGAACTGGTTCGGGTGCTCTTCTGGTTCAACCCGTTCGCCTGGATGCTGCCCAGGATGGTCTCGGAAAACTGCGAGTTTCTGGCCGACCGCGCCAGTCTCAGAGCCTTGCCAGGACTTCAGTCCTACGCCCGTCTCCTCATCAATAGTGCATCGGCCTCGGTTCATTCCGGATCAACCAGGGCTCTGATTGCGCCGAGTTTTGAACATTCACAAACCAAAAGAAGACTTATCATGCTGAGCAATTCAACAACACCAAAAAAACATGCCATACGATATGGTATGTCAATTGTACTCACTGTACTCGGCTTTGCGCTTTGCGCCTGTTCCAAACAGGACAAGGATCCCTCAGACTTACTTGCACAGCGAAACAGGAGCGAAAACTCCGCCCGGCAAAGTGCAGGCGAGCAAAGCGCAAGCGATGAGGCCATGCGCGCCGAAGAAGTCGATGTGATGCCCGAGTTTCCCGGGGGCATGAACGCGCTGATGGAATTCTTAAGCAGCGAAATCCGCTATCCCGAAGCCGCTTCCGAAGCGGGAACTGAAGGCCGGGTAATCATTGACTTTGTGGTTCTGCCAAACGGCTCGCTGAGCAATGTGAACATCATCAAAGGTTTTGACCCCGACTGTGATGCCGAAGCGCTGCGGGCAGTCAAAGCCATGCCCAACTGGAACCCCGGTCAAAAAGGCGGAGTAGCGGTGCCCGTGCGACTCTATCTGCCGGTAGTCTTTGCACTTTCCTGAAGAAAGTCCACATCGCTGAGCGTCAGCAAGAACGCTTCCAGGTCAACCTTGTCCTGCTCACTCAATCCCAGCCCCGGGCTCAGGCTGAACTGAAGCAGCGGATCTAAAGTCTCAGAGGCCTGCACCCCGTGATCGTAGTGATCGATGACTTCGCGCAGAGTGTTGAAGCGCCCGTCGTGCATATAAGGTGCCGTTTCGGCGATATTGCGCAGAGTCGGCACCTTGAAGCGAGCCTTGTCGTCCGGATTGCCCGTCACTTCATAGCGGCCCAGGTCAGCCAGAGCCAGACCTGCATCCAAACCGTTGTTCATATAGCGGTCATTGGTGAAATTGTAGCCGCCATGACAGTGAAAACACTCCGCGCCTTTCTGCGTGCCCGTGGGGTCGAATTCGCGGTTGAACAGCAGCTCTCCCCTCAACTCGCTTTCGCTGAGCGTCTCCAGACCCCGCTGATAGCGATCAAAGCGGGCATTGTGCGATACCAGGCTGATCATGAACTGCTCCATAGCCAGACCCAGGCGCTCGGCGCTGATCTGTTCATCGCCAAAGGCGCGGATGAAGGCATCGCGGTACTTGGGTTCGGCCTCTAACTTGGCGATGGCGTTCTCCAGGCTTTCGTTCATCTCCAGCGGGTCTTGTATAGGGCGAAGGGCCTGGTCGCGCAAGGTCGGGGAGCGTCCGTCCCAGAAAAAGCCGTTGACATGCCAGGCCATGTTGACGATGGGCATCGCCTGGCGTCGGCCCTCCAGCCCTTCGACCCCAACGCTAAATCGGGCCGGATCCGAAAAACCGAAGGCCTGCTGATGACAACTGTTGCAGGATTGCGAGCCATCAGCGCTCAGCCGCGTGTCGTGAAAAAGCTCCCGGCCCAGATCGACCATCGCCACCCGCAGGGGATTGTCCTGGGGAAGTGGGGGGGGTGGGAAGGGCCCGATGTCGAGCAGAAAAGGCGTGGGATCATAGCTCACTTCCTCCTGGCCTTTCTCTTTGGCGCAGGAAGCGAACATAAGCGCGACTGCCATCAAGGGTAAAAGCACCCTTCCACCTGATGCAAAACGCGATGCAAGACCTGCGCCCGCATGTCTCAAGCCCGGCGAAACGCGCCACGGAGCAACAAATATTGTATATAAGAAATTATTCATGGTTCTTTGGTGGGCGCTCAGATTCAGGGTCGAAAGGCGGGATTGCTCAGAAAATCGGGATCGCTCAGGGCCAAAAGAAAGGCTTTTAAATCAGCCAGTTCAGCATCGCTCAGATCAAGGCCCTGAATGAGCGGGCTCTTGTTGGGATGCGCCTCTCCGCCGCCGCGGTAATGCTGCAGCACCTCGTCCAGCGTGGCCATGGAGCCATCGTGCATGTAGGGAGCCGTTTCGGCGATGTTGCGCAAGGTGGGCACCTTGAACAGGGCGCGGTCCTCCTCCAGTGCCGTCAGGCGGGCCCGCCCGGGATCGGCGTAGTCGAGATAAAGACCGTTGTTGTGAAACTCGTAAGTGGTCAGAAAAGTGCCGCCGTGGCAGGAAGAACACTGGGTTCGCTCGCTGAAGAACAGATCCATACCCCGGATTTCCTCCGCGCTCAAGGCCTGTTCATCCCCGTTCTGGTAGCGATCAAAGTCGCTTCGCCCGCTGATCAGGATGCGTTCAAAGGCAGCGATGGCCCGCGAGATCACAAAGGGATCTATATCGCGGCCATAGGCGCTGCGGCTCATCTGCTGATAGTGCTGATTTGCTCCCAGACGCTCGGCCAACAGAACAAAGTTGAAATCAAACTCCGCATGCTCCTGTATGGGCACTCCAACCTGCGATTCCAGGCTGGGTACGCCGCCCTCCGACATGAAATAGGGCTGCCAGGCCAGGTTGACCAGGGTCGGGGAATTGCGCATTCCCTGGGCATCATTCACCCCTAAACTCAGGCTTCTGCCATCGGTAAATGCCCGCTCCGGCGCGTGGCAGGAAGCGCAGGATATGCTGCTGTCGCGGCTCAGGGCCGGGTCGTAGAACAGGCGTTTTCCCAGCTCAACCCTGGCCTGGTTCAAGGCATTGTCGAGTGGAATGGAGGGGCGCTCAAAGCCCGGCGGCAGGTTGAGCAAAGCCAGCTCTTCGTCTATGGGCACAGTCACCTTTCCACAAGCCGATAACAACAGGAAAAACACAGACAGGCCCAGCACCGGGACGCACAAGCGGCTCAATGACGTAGGAATGGGAAATAGAAAGACCTTCTTCACGGCCCGAAAAGTCATTCCACCCGTTGAATCAGGCGGGGGCTAAGCCATTGATCATCAGCGCCGAGTTGCGCGCTGAGAAAGAAATTGCCGGCATGGGGCAGTTGAAACTCCAGGCTTTGCATGGTGCCCGGCTGGGTTTGCTGCCAAACCCTTCGACCCGTCATGTCGCTGAGCACCCACAGGATCTCGCCCTCCTGAGGCTGATCCAGACTCACCTGCACCCTGCCGTCCAGGCTGGGATTGGGCCAAACCCTAAAATCCCCGGCTTCTGCGACGGACCAATCTGTATTGGGCAATCCGCTGATGACCATGGGACCTTCGGCCCGGCTGAACACATCGCGGCTCATGTTGAACAGGAGCGTTGCGGCGTAGCCCGATTCACCGTGCTCGAGCAGACCGAGCTTGAGGCTGATGTTGGTAAAGGCCTTGACATAGTCTGCATCGATGTAATAAACCAGCTCATCGCCTTCGTCCACGGCAGCGCCGAGGAGGGAAACCGTGTAGTAATTGGCATTGCCAAGGGCGTGGATCTCCCAGCGCGTGTTCAAGGCTGCACCGGCAAAACCTTCCGCGCAGACAAAGCGGTAGCCGGAAAGCCATCCCCAGTGCATGGAGGGGAACTGATAGGCCAGGGGGTGTTCGGCGGGGTAGCTCGCGGGGTCCAGATGGTTGGCCTCCTCCTCAACACCCAGCCCGAATCGGATGCCTTCGACATTCTCCAGCTCAAATTCGCCCAGTTCAAAGCGAATGTCGCTGCTCGCATCGACCAAAAGCCAGGTGTCTTCGACCGGGGTAACCAAACCCCCATCGTGGATGATCTCAATCTTAGACAGATAGTACTCCATCCTTTCGGAGATGAAAGGAATGCTGTCGTTCAGGGCTTCAACGCCCAGTCCAAAGTTCTTTTCGCCCAATCGGTGGTTGATGTGGAGGCTAAAAGCCACGCTTTGAGCAACAAGCGCCTGAGAGATCAGGAGCGCGGAGAAGAGGGTAGAAAAACGGTTCATAGTGCTTGAATGAAGGCCTGGTCTCTAACGGACGCAACCTTAAAGATACAAACTACCAGACTGTTTTCAGCATCTCACTCCATTTCGCTGAAATGGGGAAAGTTCATGTCCAGCTTTTCAAGGGCGGAAAGTATGGTCTTCAGGATCACGTATTCCTTGTACCAATTCTTGTCCGCAGGAACGATGTACCAGGGAAATTCGGGACCACAGCGCTGAAAGACTTCCGCATAGGCCTTCATGTACTCATCCCAGTGCTCCCTTTCCTTAAAGTCCCCGGGGTTGTGTTTCCACATCTTGCGACGCACGGTCTTGCGCTCATTGAGGCGCTCGAGTTGCTCATCTTTGGAAACGTGGAGGTAAAACTTGAGGATGACGGTGCCGTTTTCCTGATGGAGCAGGCGCTCAAAGGCATTGATATGCTCGTATCGCTGCTCAATTTTCTCTTCGCTGACCCAGCGGTGTACGCGCTGTATGAGCACGTCTTCATAGTGGGAACGGTTGAAGATGGCCACCCGGCCTTTCTCCGGAACCACCTGATGCACCCTCCAGAGAAAATCGTGGCTCATCTCCTTGGTGCTGGGTTTCTTGAATCCGGTAACGGAGCTTCCCAGCGCAGTCATTCCGTGGAGAATGGCGTTGAGTGAGCCGTCTTTGCCGCTCGCATCCATGCCCTGCAGGATAATCAGCAGGCTGTTGCGCCCATCGGCGTACAAAAGGCGTTGCAGATCCTGAATCTTTTCCTGCAGTTTGGGAAGCTCATCAATGACATCCGCTTTCTTAAGTTCCTTTGGTGGAAGGGAAGACTGTTCGCTTAGCGGCAGCGGAGGGTACTCTGGCTTGATCGGCATAGTTGTAGAGAGATTTTCCGGCCTGCGCGTGCGAGACCCTGAAGGGCTAAGATAGCCGATAGCTCATAGAAGTGCGGTTCGTCAGCACCGGGAAGAGCCAAGCTCAAATCACGGCGATCCGTTTCTTTCGGGGAAGTCCGACCGGAAAAGCCTCGCTCTTGGTCAATACATGGAAGTCAGCGCTGCGATCCATGTTTCTGATAAGCGCAGCAAGAGCTTCCGGCGCTTGTTTCATCTTTCTGCTGTCCAGGTCTATCCAACAAAAGGTGCAACGGGCAAAGACCGAGAGGACTCCATCGTCCTGATAGACGGAATGATTGAATCGAACCAGGCGCTCGTCTTCTGATAAACCAGACAACTCCAGATTGACCCTCAATGACGATTCGGGTAGGCTTTCTTTGAGGTAATGAAAGGTCTCGCTGATGATGGCCGGTCCGATCCGGTGGTGGTCAAAAGCCGCCTGATCAAAACCTCCCTTCTTCAGGTAACTCATCCGCACAGCGATCATGAAATTTGAATAGGCTGTATTGGCTACGTGACGGTTTACATCAAGATCAGACCACCTTACATCAAAGGATTCAAAGAACGCCATTAGTAACTATTTAAAACTTTTTAGTTTGCGGTGAATAAAACCCTCCGTCTGACTAGCCCGTTCTTATCCGGCAAATGATAAACAAGACAACATTAATGAAAGTTAAGCAAAATAAAGGACTACATACATACCGTTTAGCATGGTACGCTAACTTTAAAGCCATTGTTTGCCGGGACAAGACAGGCGTGTTTAAACATCAAAAATTTTCAAGATGGCAAACTATCGAATTCTCTCTATAGATGGCGGAGGCATCCGCGGTCTGATCAGCACCATTTTGCTCCAGCGCATTCTGGCCGAACCCGGCATGAGTAATCTGTTGGATTCCACCGACTTACTGGCGGGCACCTCTACCGGGGGGCTGATTGCACTAGGCATTGCCCACGGTCTGGATCTCCAAACCATACGGGATGTTTATGAGAAGAAAGGACCTGTCATCTTTGCGGACACGGTCTTTGACAACATCCGGGATTTGGGAAAATTGCGCGGTGCGGATTACAGCATTGTTCCGTTAAAGAAAGAACTGGTGGGGCTCTTTCAGAATACCACATTGGGTGGGTTGAAGAAGAGAGTGCTCATCAGCACTTTCCAGTTAGACAACCGCATGCCTTCGTCCAAGCGCACCTGGAAGCCCAAGCTCTTCCACAATTTCACAGGCTCGGAAAACGACCGCAGCGCTTCGGTCGTCAAGGTTGGTTTGTACACCAGCGCTGCCCCTACCTTCTTTCCCTCTGTAGATGGCTATATCGATGGAGGGGTCTATGCCAGCAATCCCTCCATGTGCGCGCTGGCCCAAAGCCAGGACAAGCGCTACAAACCTACCCCGGCTCTGGATGATGTCCGGCTGTTTTCTCTCGGTACCGGAACCAGTCTGGAGTACATCAGTCGCGATGTGGACTGGGGCCTGGCTCAATGGGCCAAACCCCTGATTCGCCTGATGTTTGACGGGGTGTCCGGTATAGCCGACTACCAGTGTTATCAATTGTTGCACGAGCACTATCACCGACTGGCTCCCGTTTTTCCTCCCAGGGTCACCATTCCCATGGACGCCGTCAAGCCCAGGCAGATGAAGTTTATGGTCAATTTTGCCTCAACCCTGCCTATCGCCAACACGGTAAAGTGGCTGAAAGAATACTGGATATAGGCAAACCAGCTGACTGAAGCCCCTTGCAACAGAAGCCCCAAGCAAAACGTACAACAGGCTGTTCTGACGAAGACATTGTCGGTACGCAGGGGTCTTACCACGCTGTTTCCGACCATTTTTTTGGTCAATTTTAGCTCATGTGAAGCCCAAACCCCGCCTTCAGCACAGAATCGGGCCTGAAGGAGGCTGGACTTTCGCCATTTTCAAGCTTTTAACCCGATATTAGCTGCTCTTTTGCCCGCTTAGTGTACATAGTACGCTAAGGGTATCACAAAAACGACTGTATGACGCCTTACGCCAAATGGCAACATCCTTATGAGCCGGATCCGCGCTTTGGAAAGCGGGTCGCCTATCTCTGTATGGAGTTTGGCATTCACCAGCCCTTGAAGATCTTCTCCGGCGGCCTGGGATTTCTGGCCGGTTCCCATATGCGCAGCGCCTATGAACTCCGTCAAAACCTCATCGGAGTGGGTATGTTGTGGAAATTCGGCTACTACGATCAGGTTCGCAATGACGACCGGACGATGAGGCCCCAATTCCTCAAGAAGTACTATCCATTTCTGGAGGAAACCGGCATCATGGTGCCCGTTTACATCAACCAGCATCAGGTTCTGGTCAAGGCGCTCTATCTGCGCCCCGAGACCTTTGGAACGGTGCCGATGTACCTGCTGACCACCAACATTGAGGAAAACGACCACCTGGGCCGTTCCATCACCGACCGTCTCTACGACTCCAACCACGAAACCCGGGTGGTGCAGAACATCATTCTGGGCATTGGTGGCGCCAAAGTGATCGAGGCATTGGGCGGAGCTGATGTTTACCACCTCAATGAGGGACATGCCCTTCCCCTGGCCTTCCACTTGTACGGAAAGCACCGCGACATCAACGAAGTGCGCCGCCGCATGGTCTTCACCACGCATACTCCCGAACGCGCCGGCAACGACGAACACGACTTTGACTTGCTCAACCGCCTGGGCTTCTTTGGCGATGTGCACATCGATGAGGTTCGTCAACTCACCCAGCAATTCGGCCATCAGTTGAGTTATACTCCCGCATGTCTGACCTTCTCCAAGAGGGCCAACGGCGTGAGCCAATTGCACGGACGGGTCTCCCGCGACATGTGGAAGGACGTGCACGAAAGCTGCGAGATTCTGGGCATCACCAATTCACAAAACAAGAAGTACTGGGCCAATCCCGCGTTGGAGCAGGCCTTCCAGAACAACGACGACGAGGCCCTTCGCGCTCAGAAGCGCAAGATGAAGATGGCCCTGATGGAATTTGTCGCCGATCAGACGGGCAAAATCTTTGACCCCGATGTTCTGACCATTGTCTGGGCCCGCCGCTTTGCGGCCTATAAGCGCGCAGACCTGATCATGAGAGACCTGACGCGTTTCAACACGCTGTTATCCAAACTGGATCAGCCCGTGCAGATCATCTGGGCCGGAAAACCCTATCCCTCTGACGAAGGGGCTATTTCCACCTTCAACCACATTCAGAAATATACCTACAAGCGCAAGAACTGCGCCGTGCTGACCGGCTATGAGATGGGCCTGAGCAAACTGCTCAAGGAGGGCTCTGACGTATGGTTGAACACACCGCGCAGACCGCGCGAGGCCTCGGGCACCAGTGGAATGACGGCTGCCATGAACGGCTCGGTCAACTTCTCCATCGACGATGGGTGGATTCCCGAGTTTGCCCGCCACGGAGAGAACTGCTTCCTCATACCAGCGGCAGATCCCGAGTTACCCCTGACTCAGATCGACGATCTGGATCACGGAAACATGATGCGCATCCTGGAGCAGGAGCTCATTCCGGCTTACTACAGCAAGGACGGTCGCTGGACGCAACTGGTCAAAAACAGCATGCGCGATGTGGCTCCGCAGTTTGATTCGGATCGAATGGCCACCGAGTACTATCAATTGCTCTACGACTTTGACATGGAGCGTGAAGGCCGGGGCATGAAGAGCTCCCAGAAGAAAGGCAAATCGGCCCTGTCGGTTTAAGCCGCGCGGCTTTCTCAACAACACTTTATGGCGAAAGGCTGAGCGGCCTTTCGCCATATTTTTTTACAGCTTCATCAGCTTGCTGCGCACAAGCTGGCCGGGAATGCTCAATTCCAGGATGGCAGCAGGAGCGCTCAAGGGCGGCAGATCAAGCTGCAGGGTGTAGTGACCCGCTTGCAGTTGGCGTTGTTCCAGGGTATGCACCCGCCCGCTTCCCGGATCGATGAGGCGTATGCTGAGCTGCTCGGGGCGGTTCAGGCTTATGGCGACAAAAACCTGCTGGCCCTGCAGGGGATTGGGCCAGCTCTGCCACAGAAAGAGGGCAGGGGCTCCGGCCAGGCCGGTGCTGCTCAGGGTTGGATCGGGTGCGGGAATCTCCTGCTGGCTCTTTGGCGGAGCCGGAGCGCCGGCGGCCTGAAGGCGGTTCTCCCCGTTGAGCGTAAACCATCCCTCATCAAAGCTCTCTTCGCGGTCGGGTTCCAGTTTACTGCGCACGTAGAAGTAATCGGCCTGAGTGCGCGCGCTGCTGACATCCATAACAAAGTACCCGTGCCGAATGAAGTCCCCGTATTTGCCGTGGGGATTTTCGTCCAGAAACAGATCCTCTACCAAACCGGCGAGAAATACCCCGACCTGTTCGTCAAAGTTGTTCGAGCTTATGCTGGTTCCCACAAACTCCACGGCAAGAGATCCTTCAGCGGTAGTTGCATTGTAGTACAAGCTGTCCCCGTCCCACCTGGGCACATCACAGGCCGCGGCGATGTGAATGTCTCCGGTTGCAAACACAACATTATTTATGTTATGTAGCTGCATGGTGTCCAGGATTTTCTCCCGCTCCTGGGGATAGCCCATCCAGACATCCAGGAACTCGTCCTGTACACCCGGGTAGATGGTCTCAAAGTTTTCGAGGATCACGGGGCTAAACAGAACCTGGTTGCCGATGAGTTTCCACTGAGCAGTGGAGTTTTTGAGCTTGTCGGTAAACCATTCGAACTGAAAAGGGCCGAGTATGGTGCGATCGGGATCCCAGATGATCGGATCGAGGTGATCGTAGACCTGCTCTTCCCGGCCTTCGAGACGGGTATCGAGCATGATCAGCTCGGCCAGGGGGCCAAAGGAAAAGCTGCGGTAAATGCTATAGTTGGGGTCATCGCGAATGGGGGTCCATTCAAAGTAAACGCGGGAGGCGCGGCGCTTGCGAAGGGGCCAGCTCCCTTCGCTGAGCGGGTCGTGGTTTTCCGCTCCACCGGTCCAGGAATTGTTGGCGCTCTCGTGGTCATCCCAGACAAAGATGAAGGGGTGCTGCTGCATGGCCCGGCGCAAGTCGGCATCCAGGCGATACCAGGCATAGCGCTGCCGGTAGTCCTCCAGGCTCAGGATCTCGTGTTTGGGTTCAATGACATTCCGCTCTGCCCCGGCGGGTCCTGGTGTTGAGCTCTCTCCATACTCGTAGATAAAATCGCCCAGATGAATGACCGCGTCCAGATCATTGCGCTCTGCTATACGTCCGAATGCGTTGAAATAGCCGGCAGGATAACTGTTGCAGGACACCACGGCAAAGCGCAATTGCTCGGGGTTCTGGTCGGCGGTGCGGGTGCGCCCGGTGATGGAGTAATTGCCAAGAGCTTTAAAACGGTAGTAGTAGGTATGTCCGGAGGCCAGTCCGCTCAGGGGAACCTTGACCGTGTAGTCCTGTGCCGTATCGGTGCTGAGCACTCCGCTTTGGATGATGCTGCTGAACGCGGTGTCGGGAGCAATCTCCCATTCCACTTCAACGCTTTGAATCTCGGTGACGCTGACCCGGGTCCAGAGTATGATCCCGTCCGCGGTCGGATCCCCGGAAGCCACGCCGTGGTAGAAGGGTTCAAGGCGGGGGTCAAACGCTGCGCCTGCTGCAGCGCGCAGAGCCGGTTCCGCCCGTTCAAAAGGATGAAAGGCGGACTGTGCCCCTGCACTGCGGGGGTTGTAAAGGCTGGTCAGAAGCACCAGGAAGATGGCTTGAATAAGGAAAGCGGCACTTCGATCTCTGAGCGGGAGAGGCATATTGGGGATTTTCAGCCAAAGTAATTCGGCCATGTTAACTTCGTATGAACAAGCGGCTAAAAAGTGGGCTTTTGTTGCCCATTGGCGAAAAGCATTGTGCGCAGAAAGACCTTCCAACCATGAAGAAAATACTTTTGCTTTTGATGGTTTTGTCCTCCTTTGGCGCGCTCAGCGCACAGACCACGTTGAATGGGTTTGGTGGCGCCATCGTTCACGCCGCTCCCCTAGATGGCGACTGGCGACCCCATGTGGGTCTGGGTGGGGCTGTGCTGATCAACCGCTCCTTTTATGCCGGGATTTACGGGGCCTCGATGCTGGGCAATTTCGAACGCCGTTTGTTCTTTCCCGCTGAGATGGACAGCGTCAATTTTCCCCTGCGTTTCATGCAGGGCGGATTGTGGCTGGGCTACTTTGTCAACCCGGACAATGCTCTCCAAGTTACTGTCAACACCTTTGCCGGCTTGGGCCGAATCACCACTACCCTGGATTGCAATTGCGGACCGGATCGTCTCTTCCTGGTCAGCCCATATTTAGGCTTGCAATACGCCGCTACCGAATTCATGCGGGTAGAACTGGCCGCCGGATACCGCCTCGTTGGCAAGGACAATGAACTGGACTTGTTTGGCGACACCAACCTCAGCGCTCCTTTTGTGGGCTTGCACCTGCGCTTCGGAGGCTTCAATTGAACTCTTGCAGGCGGCTGAGTGTGTTGCCGGCCGGCGCGCCCGAGGCGCTTGCTTGTCACCGGGCTGAACCCGTTACATACTGACGCGCCCGAGGCGCTTGCTTGTCGCCACTGGCCTGAACCTTTGTTCAAAAAACAGCCGGAGCATCCTGCAGCCATTCGCGATACAAAGGGCTCCGGTGCAGAGCCGGCGCTTCTATGCTCAACCACTCATCGAGTTCGTCTGGCGCGAATCCTGTTCCCGGGAGTAAGCTCTGCAAGTGCTCAAGGGCTGCATGTGGGTTGCTTTGCGAAAGGCAGTTGAGGGGATAGACGGCGAGCACGGGATTGGCCGGGTAGTTCCGGATTGCGCTCGTGTAGTGCTTCAGAGCGCCCTCGCAGTCGCCGGACCATTGCAGCGACAGACCGCGGTAGAGATCCAGCAGGGGATCCTCGCCAAATTGCTCGCGAAGATCTTCTGTGGAATGGCTGAGTCCTTCGGAATTGCCGCTTTGCAGGGACCAGCTAAAGGCCAGGTGAGCCACCGCCGCTGCACCGAGTAAACCACCGTCGCGCAGAATAGCCTGAGGAAATCCCTGATGCCCGGCATCGGCCATGATGCGCAATTGATCGCCTATGACCACCGCATTGGAACGCCATTCCACGGGCAGCTTGTCTATGCCCTCAAGAGCTTCCTCTACCCTTCCCTCGTTGGCCAATTGAAGAGATATCAAAAGGGTTTCTATGGTTTGCATCAGGGCATCCCGGCCGATGTCCTGAGCCATCTGGCGGAATACCTCATCTCTCTGATGCTCGCTGAGCGCGCCAGGGTGCTCGGTCCAGTCCAGCAGGATGATGTTCCCGTCGCGCTGACCCAACAGCAAGTCGGTGTAGACCGGTTGCTGTCCGTCAAAGGAGCGATAGATCAGATGCGGACCCTTTTCATCGCTGTATTCCCGAAGAAGGTCGAAATGTCCAAACTGGTCGTAGAGCTCCATCCAATACTGCCAGCCCTGGATGCGCCGCTCTGTGCGCATATCGGAACTGGGCAAGCCCCGAACGGGTGGAATCGGCGAAGCATATTTGCCGTAGCCCTGTGTTCTCTCGGCCAGCCAGGACGTGGAGTCCTCGCGCACGGCGCGTTGCAGGCTGATCGCAAAGGCGCTGATCGCCGCCCTGTCCTCGAGAAGTTCAGCACTGGAATCTCCGGATTGACATCCGCTCATCAGGCATGTACCAGCCAGGAAGGCACAAACTACAAAGGGTATATAGGAGCTTTTCGAGGTCTTCATGGCATCATCATAGGTAAGAGCCCCGCTCTGGGGTGTGGAGCTTTCGGTAATAGGGGCTCAGATTTCTTCCACCGCCTCGCGGGTGATCCAGCCGGTATTGCCGTCGGGCAAACTCACTTCGGCCCATTCCTTGTCGTAGGCGAGGAGCTGCAACTTAAACCCTTCGCGCAAAATATATAAATCTGTTGATTCTGTATTGGGGGCGCTTTTCAGTACGGCGCTCGGAGCCATGATGATCACAGAGCGATCTCGCTGATCAAACTTCTTTCGCCCAAAGCCCCCGCTGAGCGAAAAGCCCAACATGAGCACGGAGAGCAGAACCAGGCTGAGCCCTCCTTTGCGCCAGACGAGCGAAGCGCTCCACCAGATCAGTGCCAGCCCGATCAGAATCAGCCAGGCGCTGCCCATACTGATCAAGGCCCAATCGGCCTGTGAAAAGAGGCCTGTCCAGCCTCTCCAGAATCGGTGAATGACATGGCGTGGAAGGGGTTCTATGCGTTTGTCCTGTTGCCGGAGACGGGCGAGTTCCAGATTGTGCTGCACACTCGGATCGCGCGGGGATTGCCTTGCGGCTCTCTCGTAGTGCAGGATGGCCGGAGCTGTTGCCCGGTTTTTGTAGTGCGCATTGCCCAGGTTGTAGTGGAGGGAAAAATCGCTGTAGCCCATGACCAGGATGGCTTCGTACAGATGAACCGCCGAGTCGTAGTTGCCCGCATCGTACTGCTGCCGGGCGGCTTCAAACAAAGCCACAGCTTGTTGCCGATCTGCCTTTACTCCCCTGCTGCCGGATTCCTTCACTGATGCGAAATCACGCTCAGCTTCCAAGCCGCCCGAGTCCATTTCCGTCTCAAGCTCCAGGTATTCAGCGCTGTGGCCCAACACTTCAGCTGCATCGCCCGCACCGCCTGCATCCATCTGCTGAGCTCCCTGTATGCCTTGCTGAGCGGTCCATGTCGCGCCTTGCGCGCTGAGCGCTACTGTGCAAATTAAAAAATATCGTATAATTTTTTTTGCGCCTTGTTCCATGGTCATCATAACATTTTATTTGTTATGCTGGCTTCCAGATCAGACAGCAGTCTTACGGCGAGCTCGCACTCTCCGGCAACGGCATTGCTGCTGACCGGCGCGTACAAAGCCATTTCGGCCCGGTCCAATAGGGCAATCAGTTCATTGGTGCTCCCCTCCTTCACACCCCGCTCGTTTAGAGTATGTCGAATGGCGTCCCGGCTCATGTCACTTTGGGCGATGCCAAATTTGTCGCCGAGATAACCCCAGACGGCGCGGATCAGTTCGTTGTAAAAGGCCTTGTGCTCACCTTTGTCGGCAAGTACCCGGGCCTGGCGCAGGCGTTTCTCTGCGGCTCTTCTGGCGCGACGGTTTCGCTGACCCATCAGGTCGGCTTGCTTTTCGCGCTGCTTTCTGGCCAGCAAAAAGACGGGGATGGCCAGAACCAGAGGAGCTCCGATTCCGATAAAGAAAATCAGACCGCCCATCTGCGGACGGCTGCGTCGGGAAAATGCGGGTGTTGTGGTCTGCAGATAGCGAATGTCTTCGCCCAGCTTTTCGACCTCCTCCTTGGTCAATCCCGCAGTGCTCCCGCTCTGGATCATGCCCCCTTCCCCCGGTGCCACCTGAATCACATAGGGCTCCGTGGACAGGTTGACGTAGCGCTCCGCCTTGGGGTCAAAGTAGGAAAAAGAGTAGGGGTCAAGGGTGAACTCCCCGGGCTTTCCGGGAATAATCAGGTACTCATAGGACTTGCCCGTTGAGCCGATATGGGTCTTGGGGTCATAGGCCTCAAAGCCCGGAGGCAGGTTCAGCTTGGGATCTCCGATCAGCTTCAGATTGCCCTGACCGCTGATTTGTATGCGATAGGTCAGGGGCTCACCGGTACTGGTTTCCCGGGAACTCAGATCGGTCTTGAGCTGATAGCTGCCCACGGCGCCGTTGAAATTGGCGGGCTTACCCGCTTCGGGCAAGTCGCGCACATTGATGCGCACCGCCGGGCTGTTGAGCCTGACGCTTTCGCGCCTCACCTCCAGCCGGTTACCCCAGAAATCGCGCACCCTTCTGCCAGTCGGCACATTGGCCACCACACTCATCTGGAAAGGATCAAGACGGAAATCCCCGCTGCGCAAGGGATACAACTCTGCACGGTAAAGATCCAGGGTATAGAAATCCTGCCCGTTGATCTTCTCTACCTTGACCCGGACCTGTTGATCGCGGTTGAGCAGATTGGCGCTGAACCCGTCAATGGTCGGAGGGGTTTGTTCCTCTATGCCCAGCAGTTCATAGCGGGAGTAGAGCTTGTAACTCAGGATGAGTTCTTCGCCTTTGTAGGGATTGGCTTTGGACAAACTGGCATCGATGAAGATGTTGTCTGCCTGCGCGAGATCCGGCGGGGCGTCTGCGGGCAGCACCTTTATGCTCAGCGACTTTGAGGTGTAGCGCTCCTGGTTGAATTGAATCGTGGCAGGGCCTACAGTGAAGGTTCCCGTCTTGAGGGGTTTGAGGATATAGGCGTACTGAAACACGGTGATGGAGCCGCTGAAGTCCAGATCCATACCTCCACTTCTGCCCTGGCGAAGCACCTGAAAGGCATCGCCAAAGTCCGGGGCCTGTACATCAAAACTGGGGTTCATCAGGCTGATGTTGTTTCCCCGGTAGCGCAGTTTATAGCTGACCGTGATCTGCTCGCTGATCAGTGGGCTGGGATTGCTCAGCTCTACTTCCACAAAGTACTGATCGGACTGAGCCCTGAGCAGAGATCCGCAGAGCAATAAAATTGAAACAAAAAATATATTATAAAATTTCACGTTACCAGTCCTTTTCTGAATCGGTTCGAATGCCTTTGATTCTCTGTGCATTGATCTTTTCCTGAACCTCCTTTTCGTCCTGCTCCAGGGCCTCGAGGATGCGCTCGATCTCTTCCGGGCTCATGTTCCGCTCTTTGGGTTCAGAGGGCTGATCGGGATTCTGTTGATCCTGCTCGTTCTCTTGTTCCTGTTCGCCTTCCTGATCCTGGTCTTGATCTTGTTCATCCTGATCCTGATCCTGCTGGTCTTGATCCTGGTCCTGCTGATCTTGATCCTGGTCCTGATCTTGCTCATCCTGATCCTGGTCCTGATCTTGCTGTTCTTCCTGCTGCATCATCATCCGGGTCAGGGCCAGATTGTGTTTGCTGTTCTCATCGCCGGGCTTTAGTCTCAGTGCCTGCTTGTAGGCCTCCAGTGCCTGGGGAAACTGAGAGGCTTCAAAGAGCGCATTGCCCTGATTGTAATAGGCCTTGGATCGAAGCTCAGCGGGAAGATCCGCCTGTTCCGCGAGAGAACCAAAGCGAGTGGCGGCCTCCTCAAAACGACTTTGCCTGTACGTGCTATTGCCCAGGTTGAAGCGGCCTTCCGTCATCGCCGGGTTGCCTTCCAGCGCCTGCCGGTAAGCAGATTCCGCTTCAACAAATTGTTCATTATTGTATAATTGATTTCCCTGCCAGGTTAGCTCCTGGGATTTGCGCAGTTGGGCCCGGTCCGGTCGGGACGGATCGGACGATGCGCTGCCCTCTGCCGCCGGGCGAGCCGCTGCACCCGTTCCACTCTGAGCGTAAAGAGGCTGCAGAAGGACCGTGAGCAAGGTTATGACAATGACCCTGATCATGTTCCCAACAAATTTAATTTCTTCCACCATAATGCGGCGCGGTCTGTCACCAGAAAGTCCAGCAACAAAAGAACAAAAGCGATGGCCAGAAAGACCTGAAAATGCTTGCGGTAATCGGTGTATTCATAGGACTCCCCGATTTCCTTGTCCAGCCGGTCCAAGGCGCTGGCAATATCTCGAATGGCTTGGGTGCCTCCCGAAACGTGGTAGTATTCCCCCTGTCCGGCAAGGGCAATGTCCTTGAGCATGGTCTCATTGAGCTTGCTCAGCACGATGTTGTTCTCATTGTCGCGCTTGAAATCCACGGTTCCGCGGGTCTTGACCGGAATGGGCGCACCTTTGGGCGTGCCCACGCCAACCGTGAAGACGGTGATGCCCATATCCGCCGCTTTTTTGGCGCTGCTCATGGCATCCCCTTCATTGTCTTCCCCGTCGCTGATGATGACCAAAGCTCTGTTTTTCTTTCCCGTTGCCGGGCCCTGACCCTGTTCAAAAGCATCAATAGACAAGTTGATCGCCTCGGCAATCGCGGTGCCCTGTCGGGGTATTACATCGGTGTCCAGAATGTTGAGGTACATCAGTGCCGCGCGGCTGTCCACGGTCAGGGGCATTTGCAGATAGGCATTACCGGCAAAGACCACCAGTCCTACCTTATCGTTTTGAAGTTCGCGCAGCAATTGGCCCATAAAGAATTTTGCCCGGTCCATGCGGTTGGGGCGAAGGTCTTCGGCCAGCATGCTGCGGCTCAGGTCTATGGCCAGCATGATGTCCGCACCCTGCCTCTGAACGAGCTCCTTGCGCGCGCCCATCCTCAGATTGGCCAGGCCCAGAATCAATGCCGCGATAGCCCCTATCTGCAATATAGCCCGAATCAGGCGGCGACTGGACGAATGGCCCGGCATCAGGGAGGCCATCAGCACGGGATCGCCAAAGCGCGCAAGATCCTTTCGCCTTCGCCAGGCCGCAAGCAGGTACAGCAGCGCCAGCGGAACAAGTCCGAAGAGCAGATAGAGCCAGCGATCGTTTTCAAAGTCGAGCATATCAGGTGCTGCTGCGCAGCAGGGTTTGAGCCAGGAGTATTTCCACCAAAATCAGGATCAGGCCTAGTAGGGCAAAGGGGTAAAACCTTTCCTCATAGCGCTGTGAAACATTCACATCAATCTTCTGCTTCTCCAAACGGTCTATCTCAGCGTAGATGTCTCTGAGTTTCTCCGTACTGGTGGCGCGGTAGTAGATGCCCCCGGTCATCTCGGCGACTTCAGTCAGGGTCTTTTCGTCAATGGAACTCTTTGGGTCAAGCTCAAAGATCTTCTGCCCTCTTTTGTCCAGAACCGGAATGTTGCGAGTGGACTGAGAGCCGATTCCAACCGTATAGATTCTTATGCCCAGATCACTGGCCGCCCGCGCGGCATCCAGGGGGGCAAACTCACCCGCCGTCTGAACCCCATCGGTCAGCAGGATGATGACCCGGCTTTTCAATGCCGTGGAATCCATCAGGCGACCTATAGCCAGCCACAGTCCATCGCCGATGGCTGTGCCGTCCTTGATCTGCCAGGCATCCGCATCGCGCACCAGGCTGCTGAGCAGACGGTGATCCAGGGTGATGGGGCATTGTGTGAAGGCCTCTCCGGCAAAGACCACCAGTCCAATGCGGTCATTGGGGCGGGAGGCAATGAAGTCAACCGCCGTGTTCTTGGCGGCCTCCATCCGGTTGGGCTTGAAATCTATGGCCCACATGGAGGTCGAGATGTCCAGAGCCAGTGCAATGTCAATGCCTTCGGTGGTGATCTTCTCCTGGCTGAACATGCTCTGTGGGCGGGCCATCGCTACAATCAGGGCGGAAAGAGCCAGCAAACGCAAGACCGGAAGCAAGGGCATCAGCCTTACCCGCCAGCTCGGCCCCATCCCTTCCAGCCCTTGAAAGCCCGAAAGGGTCAGCGGTACAAAGCGACGGCGGTATCGCCAGACGTACCATATGGCCAGCAAGGGAACAAGGGCCAGCAGGTAGAGTACCGATGGATCCGCAAACTGAACATCGGCCAGGTAGGCTTTCATGATTTTACGGAAGGCTGCGGGGTGATAGAATGTTGATCGCCGGGTTCAGGGGTTCCGTTGTTGTTGGTCGGGCTCTCGCTGCCCTTTGCGGGCTCCTGCCGGGTAGCCAAAACGAAAGCTCGCGCATCTTGCATAGCCCGTGAATGTTGATCCGACAAAGGGCGGGCCTTGGCAAACTTGACCAGATCCGCCAGGCGCAAAACCGATCCAAGACGCTCCAAAACCGCCCGGTCGGGATGCACTAAAATCAGCCTGCTGAGAATCTCCTCCGTAGTGGATTCCAGAGCCGGCTCCTGAAAACGAGCTTCAATATACTCTCTTATGATGTCAGTTAATTCTATATGATATTCCTTTGTTTGGCCTTGCTGCCAAAGCTTTCGCTCTTCCAGATCTTGGAGTTTCTGAAGGGCGAGCTCGTCACAGGGCAACTCGGGCTGTACAAATGCGGGCTCTGCGGCCAGGGTTTTCGGGCGGCGCATCCAGACATAGCGATAGAACAAAGCGGCGAGAAGCAGCAGAAGCAAGGCCCCTGCTGCATACCACAAGGCCCTGGGAATGGGTTTGTAAGAAACTTCAAGCGGCTCGGCTATCGGGCGCAGGGTAGAGGCTGAATCCAGCTCGGCAAGCCCCATTCGAAAACCCAAAGCCGCCGTGGCCAGCGAGAGCGTATCCCCTTCCCGAAGCAAACGAATGGTCTGAGGGGGGAAAACATATTCTCCAGTATCAAATAAAAGATAGCTTAATCGACGACGGAGCTGTCCATCCAGGCTGTCCGTTTGGTCGCCCATCAATTCCATTCCCTCCAGTGCCTGTTCCAGATCGGGCCAGAGCACTTCAAGGGTTTGCGGCATATCAACACTCAGCGTAATGTGAATCTCGTCGCCAACTTCGTAGGCCTTTCGATCAGACTGAATCGCCACGGACTGGGCCTGCAAAGACACAGCATAGCCCATCACCAGAGCGGTGATCATCAAGGGGCCATATGCTGAAAGAAGTCTCATGAGTTGTTCGCACTCAGCGCGAATCCCGGCGGCGGAAAAAACTGTGCAGGGTGGTCAGATAACGACGCTCCCGCACCTTTTCATCGGGGATGGAACTGTCTACATGAATAACATCCGAGCCGGTTTGGCGAAATATCTTGGAGAATCGAGCCTGGTGTTCATCATAGATTCGGGTGTAGTTCTCTCTCAAACGCTTGTCGGAGCTGTCCACCCAGCGCTCCTGCCCGCTCTCGGCATCCCGCACGCGCAACAATCCCGCATCGGGCAGCTCGCGCTCCCGCTGATCCTGAACATGCACGCCAATCAGGTCGTGCTTGCGCGCGGCGATCCGCAGCGGTGTTTCGTAACCCTGGTCCAGAAAGTCACTGAACAAAAAGGCGATGCTGCGCTTCTTGACCACCCCGTTGAAGTAGCGAAGCGCCTCGCCGATGTTGGTTCCCTGTCCCTTTCCCTCAAAACCCAGGATCTCCCGAATGATGAGCAGGATATGGCTCTTGCCCTTTTTTGGGGGTATGAAGCGCTCGACACGGTCGCTGAACAGTACACAGCCTACCTTGTCGTTGTTGTTCACCGCGGCAAAGGCCAAAACCGCGCTGATCTCAGCAATGAGTTGATTCTTTTTCGAACCGCGGCTCCCAAAGAACGCCGAGGGGCTCAGATCGAGCAAGAGCATCACTGTCAACTCCCGCTCCTCCTCAAAGACTTTGACAAAGGGGTGGTTGAATCGAGCGGTGACATTCCAGTCTATTGCGCGGATATCGTCGCCCAACTGGTACTCCCTCACTTCGCTGAAGGACATACCCCTTCCCTTGAAGGCCGAATGGTATTCTCCCGCGAACAAATCGCTGGACAGACCCTTGGTCTTGATCTCAATTCTGCGAACTTTCTTGAGCAACTCCGCCGTATCCATGTGCCGGTCTCTTTGGCCAACAGATCCTGATGATTTTCCTGCGGGAAGGGGGTACATCAAGGCACCTCCACGGTATTGAGGATTTCAGCGATGATCTCATCCGGGCCGATGTTTTCCGCTTCGGCTTCATAGGTCAGCCCTATGCGATGCCTCAGCACATCCGCACAAATGGCCCTGACATCCTCCGGTATCACATAGCCGCGCCGCTTGATGAAGGCATAGGCCTTGGAAGCCAGGGCGAGGTTGATGCTGGCTCGGGGCGAACCTCCATAAGCCATCAAGGGGCTGAGTTTGTCCAGCTTGAACTCCGCCGGCTTGCGGGTGGCGATCACCAAATCCAGTATATACTGTTCAATCTTCTCGTCCATGTAAACCTGACGAACCAGTTCGCGGGCCGAAAGCACCTCTTCGGGCTGAACAACGGCGCGAATCTGCTCCTGGGCCGCACCGGTGTTCTGGCGCATGATCATGCGCTCGTCCTCCCGTGCCGGATAGGTGATGACCACCTTGAGCATAAAGCGGTCCACCTGGGCTTCGGGCAGCGGGTAGGTTCCCTCCTGCTCAATCGGGTTTTGGGTCGCCAAAACCAAAAAGGGCTCCTTGAGCTTGAAGGTTTGGTCTCCGATGGTGACCTGCCGCTCTTGCATGGCCTCGAGCAGGGCGCTCTGCACCTTGGCGGGAGCCCGGTTGATCTCGTCCGCCAGGATGAAGTTGGCGAAGATCGGACCCTTTTTTACGCTGAACTCGTGGTCTCGCTGGTTGTAGATCAGGGTTCCGACCAGGTCTGCAGGCAATAGATCCGGGGTAAACTGTATCCGGCTAAAATTGGCGTTGATGCAGGAAGACAGTGATTTGATGGCCAGGGTCTTGGCCAGGCCGGGCACACCTTCCAACAGGATATGCCCGCCAGCGAGCAGGCCCAGTAGGAGGCGTTCCATCATGTAGCGCTGCCCAATGATCTGCTTGCCCGTTTCGAGGTTGAGCAAATCGACAAAGGCACTCCTTTGGTGGATCTCTTCATTGAGCGCCTGAATATCGCTGGTGCTCAGCGTTGCTTCCATCATTGTTCTTTGATTATGTGTCCTGAATGGGGGCGAAATAGTACCGTCAATGCACGCTTTTCAATACAGATGAAGCAGGGCTTCCATCCTATTGGCGCCCTGGCGGTTGCGAACGGCTAAGTTAACAGCGATTGCGCGGACAAGCTGTGCGGATTTGCGTTAAAAAATGTTAAAGGCCGACTATGTTAAACTTTGCTATTTCGATATGCTGAGCGCTCAGGAGGGGCAATGGCCGGGAAATGGGCTGAGAAGAGGGGCCAATAGCGCGATTTTCGCCCATAAGAGGCCCTTGGTCCCAGGACTTCATTCGCTGCGTTTAGATGCTCGCCCAGTCTAATAGCCTTAGCAGCCCCTCCGCGCTGCCCACTCTGCGATGATTCTCCTTTTATCAAAAGGCATACATAGAGCGTTTTAAATATGCGGCAGTAGAGATTTCTGAAAATTGTCCAATTATGGATCGTCCAGACAGCCTCTGGTATCCCGATTTTATCAACTAAACTGACCTTTCCAGGTTCCCGGCAAGAGCCCGCTGTCTATCAATGTCTTCCTTCCGTTTGTCAAAAGACACGAGGTCCTTCGCAACTGGCATACCCGCAGTCCAAAATTTCGGTAACCTTCTCTATTGCCTTGCGTTACAGCCCCCATGTGATGCATTAGACCATAGGTTTAGTTACGGCCAGATTTTGTGGATAACTTGCCTTGTGAAGCTAAAGAGCTTAGTATTCATGCGTCTCATCAACAATTAGTTTACCGGGAAAAAGGGGAACCTCCAAGAGACCGGCTCCGTAGTATAATTTATGTTATGGTAAATTCGCTGGTAATTCAGAATCAAAAAATTTTCACTGACCCTTTTCACATTTAGAACACTCTTTCAAACCTGGAAATGACCTTCAAATGCCCTTTGATCTTAAAGACTGCATTCTTTCTTCCTGTTTTCTTTTTCAGCAACCTAATCGCCCAAAACATTGGCATCAATGCCGATGGAGCCCTGCCTGATCCCGCAGCGATGTTGGATGTCTCTTCGACGACCAGCGGTTTGCTCATACCCCGGATGACTACGGCACAACGCGATGCCATAGCTTCACCCCCGATAGGCTTGCAGGTCTTCAACCTGACCACCAATACCCTTGAAGTCTATGCAGGTGCAGTATGGGAGTCCCTGGCATTTGCCCTGGCCGGTTCAAATCTGGTCAACGTAACTTCCCTCTCCGACCTGCCCCCACCTGTTGGAGGCGCCATTACATTGGATGCCAGCAAGATGTATATATTCTCGGGGTTTGTAAATATTTCGCCCAACTATCTAAACTTGAATGGCGCCGGATTGCGGGGCACTGATCCCGGCAAGGATGGTGTCATGTCAACCGTTTCCGGGGCTGTTCTCAGGAGTTCAGATGTCAGTGTGTTCATTGAAAACCTTGCCGTCATCCCCGCCAGCGCTGGAACAAAAGCCTATGACTTTTCGGATGCCACAGGAAACATGTTCTGCAACCTGTTCTCCGGCTGTTCCGTGGTGGAAATCGGTATCCCCAGTCTGGGCGTTGGGCAGATCAGTGGCTTTAAAGCCACTACGATCATGAAGAACTACTGGAACTGTAAGGATGGGGTCAAGATCACTGGAAACATGGGAAAGTTCGCTTCGGCTTACAACTTCATTACCGGCATCAGCGCTGGAAGTGGGATAGAATTCCTGTCCTCATTGTCCATAGATGACATCGATCTTTCCAATAACTATTTTATCTATACCGGTCAATCCGGTGTAAAGGTGAATGTCGGTGCCAGCATTGAGAACGCTAGAATGACCACCAATATGTTTCGTGGAGTAGCCAATGAACTGGATGGTTTTGATTCCTACAGCTATGGATGGGAAATGCAGCAGAATACCGAAATCCCCAATACAAGGGGCTTTGCCTATGCCTATATGGATGGCAACTCCACGGAGACATCATTCCCCGGGGTAGGGACCTACACAAAGATCCTGGGAACCACTACCCTGGTAACCGGCAAGAAATTCTCAGCCTCCAGCAACCGATTTACCTATACAGGCAAGTCCGATACGGAATTCAGGGTCTTCGGTGTCGTTGGTGGTAGAGCACCAACTAATGGCTCAGATTATACCATAGTATTTGCCAAGAATGGTACAGTTATCTCTTCACCAACCTCTTCCTTGGGCCCAATGACCAATAACCAGGGTTTCCAGATTGTGCTGGAATCAGAAGTGACTTTATCCACCAATGACTATATAGAGGTGTTCATCGAGAGCAATTCTGGAACTACTTCGCTAAGGGTTACTGATTTGCAGTTCAGAGTGAGTGAATATTGATCTGCGGCACATGGTCTGAAGCGGCCAATGCAAAGACAAGTCATCTTTGCAACAATTTATTTTATATAATGAATAATAAATTATTATTCCGGATTCATCATACTATGTGCGTGCATCTCATAAAGTACTCTATTGCTTTGGGGGCTATGTTCCTGGTTTCCGGCCTTAACGCCGCCCCGGACAGCAGAATCATCCTGAATGGCGCATACCTAATCATTGCTGAAGGTGCTCAACTGGTCGTTGAGAATTCCAGCCCTGATGCCATTACCCGGATTGATGGTCACATCATCAGCGAGGGCGAAAACAACATCATCCGATGGAACATAGGCACAGAGGCTGCTGACTATGTCGTCCCCCTCGGAAACAACAACGACTACTTTCCATTGTCATTTTCCACCGCGGCTGCAGTGGGAGAGGGCTACTTCAACTTCTCTACCTATCCTACCCCTTGGAACAACAGCAGTTTGCTTCCGGCGGGGATTACTCAGGTGGATGACGAGTTTGGGGTTGATAATTCAGCATTTGTGATCGATCGCTTCTGGCAGATGGCCGCAAAAGAGTATTCCACAAAACCAACATTGTCCAATGTGGAATTCACCTACCTGGACAGCGAACATTCGGCTTCAGGAAACTCCATCACGGAAGGAAATCTCAAGATGCAGCGATTTGACGACATCGCTATGGAATGGGGAGGATATCCACCCACGGGGACGGTCAACACAACGGATAACACGGTAACGCTTGCCTCTCTGGATCAAAGCGAACTCTTTTCATGGTGGACCATGGTTGATCAATCCAGCCCATTGCCCATTAGCCTGCTCTCTTTTACGGCAATACCCGAAGGTTCAAAGGTCCGGGTCAACTGGGTTACCGAGACCGAGATCAACAACGATTTTTTCACCGTTGCCAGGAGTCAGAATGGTCTTGTGTTTGAAACTGTACAGAAGGTTCCCGGGGCGGTCCAAAGCGGTGTGCGATTGGAGTATTCCATAGTAGATCCTCAGCCTTGGTCGGGAGTATCTTACTACAGGTTGATGCAAACTGACCTGGACGGAAAAAACTCCTACTCTAAGATTGTCTCCGTTCAGATCAATCGGGAATCCAGTTTCCATTACCATCTCTATCCCAACCCCACAGATGGGACGGGACTAACCCTTTCGTGTTCTAACGCGGAGGGCGGAGGAATGCAAGTCAGGGTTTTCAATCATGCCGGCAAAGAAGTGTATGATCTGTTTGTTCCATTTGGGTTTGATATCAACTCCAGCACTACCTTCAATCTGCCGGAGAGTTTACCGGAAGGCGTGTATCTTTTCAAAGTTGACTCCTACCATTCCTCAAGCACCAAGAAAGTTGTACTGATTAGATGATCCTCTATCCTGCGTTTGCACTAAGGACTTAGAGGAAGGGCCAATACCGCTTTTTCAACCCAGCAATGCCTCAGACCAGATGGGTGGTGCGCCTCCAGCCAGATGAGGTAAATGCCAATCCCCGCTCTTTCTCCGACATCATTAGTTCCGTCCCAAACAAACTGTCCTTGCAGGCCAAGGCTGATGTTGTTAACCAACATTCGCACAGGAGCTCCCCGGCTGTCAAACACGCGAACGCTGCCCAGATATCCCGCTTCGTTCATCGCATAGCGAATCAGCAAAAAGTCATCTTGTCCATCCAAATCGGGCGAAAAAATCTCCGGCTCCAGCACCAGTTGCCCGGGAAGGCTTGGCTGAAACTGTCGAAAGGCTGAATTGGGCAGGCCTGGGGTGCCAGAGCCCGCGCTCTGCGCCGCAGACAGCCAGTTCTGAGCATCCTGCGAAGGTCCTTCGGGGCTGATGCGCTCCAGGGAAGTGCCCTCCTGATTATCCAGGAGGGGGTGGTGCCAGTCGCGGTGGTAGTGCACCCGATCCAGCACCCTGATGCCCTCCGCACTGCGGTGCTCCAGGCGCACGATGCCCTCCTTGTCTGCGTCTGGCCAGGAAGGCATTCCGCTCACCCGAATGAACGAAGCCGGATCGGCATTCCAGAATTGCTGAAGCACCAGCTCTGAATTGTCGCTCAGCGCGGCATAGGCGCCCGGAAAGATCATGCGGGCATCCTCTGAAACCCTCGCAGCATCAATAATCTGCCCGATCTGCTCAAAGTCCTCCTCCACAACAAAGACTCCAAACAGGTCCACAATCTTGTCGGAGCGATTGTACAATTCCACATAGTCCGTTCCACCGGTTTTGGGATCATAGAGAATTTCATTGATGATCAAATCCAGACTGTCCGGGATCTGTGGCAGCCCAAAATCGACCCTGCTGTCTTCAGCCAGGGGCAAACCCGCGCAATCCCGTCCGGTCCTAACCAGCAGGCTGTAGACCACCCCCGGCTGAACCAGATCCGGCAACATCAGGCGCAGCGAATGAAAGTCCGGACCCTCCGGCATGAGCTCAAGAGGTCTTAAACCCCAGGGCTCAATCCAATACTGTTGCGTATCGGTCAAGGAAAGCGAATCCATGGACTCGCTGAACAACACCCGCAATGTGAGTTCATCGACAAGAGCAGCCCCGCTCAGCAGTGGAGCCTGATCGTCCTGAAAATCTCCGCTGACGCTATTGGGAGCCGCCGGCGTACCCTGAGCTGTCGCTGCAGAGGCCTTCCAGTTGCAGGATCCCAGCCAGGGACGCTCAATGTCGATCATCTCCAGCGACCAGCCCCCATCCTTCTTGAATCCATCCTTGTACCAGGCATCGGTATAGTCCAGGCTATGTGTCATCAAGCCCTCCGGAGTTCTCAATTCAATGCGGTCTCCACCATTGTTGAGCAACGGAAATCCACTCAATCCGAGCACAGCCCCAAAGGGCTCAAAGTCACCCACACTGCTTGATGGACACAAAATCATATACGATCCAGGGGCAATAGCAGCCGCAGGCAGTACAGCAATCCCGCTAACTGAGTTATCCCTCAGCGTCCAGCCCTCCAGGTTCAGTTGTTCCGTGCTTCGATTGTAGATCTCCACATACTCGCTGAGGGGCAGTACACCCCCGGAAGGCGTTTCATCGGCCATAAACTCTGTGACGATCAGGTCATAGGGCTGAACAGCATAGTACCGAAAGCTGCGCTGTTCTTCTTCCATGGTGTTTCCCGCCAGATCGGAAATGCCCGAGACCCGCAACGAATACTCCAGTCCACTGCCAAAGTCTGACTCAAAAAGCAATTCAACGCTCGCGGGGTTCAGCGCATCGGCCTGAGCAATCAGCGGCTCGCCCAAGCCCTGATCGGCAAAGTAGTTAGTCGGATCCGTAGCGCTCTCCAAATCCAGGGGCTCGGAAAACAAAAGACTGAGTGCATTTGATCCGACAAGCTGCAGATCCAGCCACTCCGGGGCTTCCAAATCCAGCACTTCATCACCCGCGTAAACATGATCAAAGAAATACTTGTCCGAGCGGCTTGAGGTGCTGTATTGACAATAAACACCAAACCATGCGCTGTGCCAATCCAGGCTGTCGTACTGCGCGTCAGGCACCGAACCCGCCTCGCGGTAAAATCCCGCTTCCCCACAATCAGCCCAAAGCCGCCATTCTGCATCCGATCCCAGGACAACCTTTAGGTCCATCACATTCTCGCTGCCTGAGTAAACACAAGGAAAAGAACTGCTCAACAGTTTAATCGAGGTTCCGTCATTGACCCTGTACAGATCAATAGAATCCGAGAGCGTGGCGGATGCCTCTCCGATCTGCAGATAGTACGCATGGGAACTCAACCGCGGATCCTGTTCGTCAGTCAGCAGATACACCCGCACAAAATTGGAGGAACTCGGGTCGAACAGAAGCCGCAACCTGATCCTCCACTCCGCTACCCGGTCTGAAGGCAACTCCGTACTCAGATAAATGGCCGAAGAACTAGCGGGCCCGTTGCTCTGCAACTGCCCATCGCTGACCAAAAAGTAGGCGCTATCCCCAAGCCAGACTGGATCCCGCGTGAAATCCCCATCCGAAAAATCATCGTAAAGCTGGGCTTGCAACACCACACCGCACAGCAACAACCATAGCCCACACAACGCTTTCATTCGGGCGAAAGTCGGTCCGGCTCTGACAAAAGCTCAGATCTTGCTTCCTAAAGCCTTTCCGTGTGCATAACTTCTGAGAGCGGGCAAATCAGTGCTCCTCTACTTCGGAGTATAACCCTGCTGGTGCACCGTGCTCACCGCCCTTCCAGAAGGATCATTGAGCTGCTGAAAAGACGCGTCCCAGGCGAGCGCCTCCGCTGTACTGCAGGCCACCGACTTGACCGATGGCACACAAGCCGCGGCCTGATCCGAGGGAAAATGATCGCTGAACATACTGCGGTACCAAAACTCCTCCTTGCTCCTCGGGGGATTGACGGCAAATCGAAAAGCCGCCCGCTCCAGTTGCTCATCGCTGACCTGCCGCTCGGCCTCCGCCTTGAGCGCATCGATCCAACCGTAGCCCACACCATCGGAAAACTGCTCCTTTTGACGCCACGCGATCTTCTCCGGCAGCAGATCCTCAAAAGTTTTCCGTAATATATGTTTCTCTATCTTGCCTCCCCCGGCCATCTTGTCCCCCGGGTTGAGCCTCATGGCCAGGTCCATGAATTCTATATCCAAAAAGGGAACCCTTCCCTCCACGCCCCAGGCCGACAGCGCCTTATTGGCCCGGAGGCAATCGTAGAGATGCAACTTGCTCAGCTTGCGAACACATTCCTCGTGAAACTCGCGGGGACCGGGCGCTTTGTGGAAATACAGATAGCCTCCAAAAATTTCGTCCGCCCCTTCGCCCGACAAAACCATCTTGATGCCCATAGAGCGAATCACCCGCGCCAGCAGATACATCGGCGTCGAAGCGCGTATAGTGGTCACATCATAGGTTTCGAGATGGTAGATCACATCTCTGAGGGCATCCATAGCTTCCTGTATGGTGAAATTGACCTCGTGGTGGACGGTGCCGATGTGATCGGCCACCTCACGCGCGGCGGCCAGATCCGGAGAGCCCGTCAAACCGATGGCAAAAGAGTGCACCTGTGGGTACCAGGCCTGTTGCTGATCGCGGCTCTCTACGCGTCTGGCCGAGTACTTTCTGGTCAGCGCTGAGATGATGGAGGAGTCCAGTCCGCCAGACAGAAGCACGCCATAGGGAACATCGGTCATCAATTGGCGGTGAACAGCCTGCTCCAGGGCTTCGCGCAATTCCATACCATTGGAAATGTTGTCTTTTACCGCGTCGTAGTCCTTCCATTCCCGATTGTACCAGAGCACCGGCTCCTTACTCTCAGAACTAAGCCAGTAGTGTCCGGGCGGAAATTCCTTCAACTGATTGCAAACGCCCTCCAGCGCTTTGAGTTCAGAGGCAAAGTAGAGATTGCCAGAAGCATCCCAACCCATGTACAGCGGAATGATGCCCATGTGGTCGCGGGCGACAAAGAACACGTCTGCATCACTGTCGTAGAGGGCGAAAGCAAACATTCCATTGAGCTCCCCGAGCAGTGCAGGGCCTTTCTCCCGGTACATGGCCAAGATGACCTCACAGTCCGAGTGGGTGCTAAAGGGATAGTCGGGGTAGCGGGCGCGGATCTCCATATGGTTGTAGATCTCCCCGTTCACGGCCAGTATGCACTCCCCTTCGTGCCCATAGAGGGGCTGTCCGCCGGAAAGCGGATCGACTATGGCCAATCGCTCATGGGCAAAGAGCACCTTTTCTCCACAGTAAATGCCCGACCAGTCCGGCCCGCGATGCCTTATCCTTCTGGACATGTTCAGGACCGTAGCGCGAAGGGATTCTGCGTTTCGGTCCGGGGTAAAGACGGCCACTATTCCACACATAAAGAAAAGGTTTCAAGTATTGGGCTGCAGCAGCTTTGCGAAAATGGCAATTCCTTTTCACACTTGCCTTTTTTGGAGCGAATATCCCTGCGCCCTGCCGCTGAGGAACCGCGCCCGGACAGGCTGGCTCTGCCATTCCCCCAAAAAAAACCGGGCCCCGCACGCGCAGGACCCGGCTTATCAATTCATCTACCTTTCACTTAGTGCTGAATCAACACCATGCGGGGCTCGGATGTATCGCTGCCGCTGATGTGCAGCAGATACATACCATTTGAAATCTTACTGATATCGAAAGACAATGAGTTATTGCCTTTGCTCAGGTTGACAAACCACTCTGCGGCAGTTCTTCCACTCAGATCAACCATGCGAATCACGCTTTCGGCATCCGCGCTGCTGAGCATGTTCATGTTCAGAACTGTAGAGGCCGGGTTGGTGAGGCTGATGTTGGACTCGCGCAAAGCGGGAACACTGAACACGTCAACAGCAGACCAGGGGGTGACCGAGCTGGGGTTGGCATCACAGCCACAGGCAACACGCCAGTTGTAGGATGAGCCCGCCTCAAGACGCGCTGCGGGAATATTGGCAGAAGAGAGTTCTGACCCGGCGAGCTTGATGCGTGTAGGCACAGAACCCACCTTTCCACCTTCAACCACACAGCCCACGGATCCCGCAATAGGATTCCAGCTCAGCGCTGCACCGGCAGAGCTCACATTCGCGCTCAGGCCCGTTGGGGCAGCGGCGTTGGAACAGGCCGGATCGGGCAGTCCGAAGTAAACATCATCCCAGAAATAGCTCTTCTCTCCGGCATCATCTCCAGTTACCCCGAAGTTGAAAAACACCGAAGCCTTGGTAAAGCTGTACGAAGGGTTGAGCACCGCTGTGCCGGGTACTTCGTTGTTGAAATCGAAGACCAGGGTCTCCCAGCCGTTGGCCACTGTGTTGATCACATCGGTCTCCACGCTGCGTGTGGGATCCGTCGCATCCTCAATCTTCAGACGAATCACGATACCGGCATCGGGGGAGTAAACCCTCATGCTCATGGTACTTTCGGTAAAGGTCACCGGAATTGGATTGGCAAAACCCGCAGTAGTTGACATGGTTGTTCCGGCAAAGAACTGTGCGCCGGGGCCCTTGGTTGAGCGGGCAACCGTATTGGAAGGATTGACGGGATCAGCAACCAGTACCGTGGCATTGCCTTCGAAGTCGGTCAGGGTATAGTCCACACCTGGCTCGTCAAAGGTGATGGGCAGATCGATCAGGACAATGCCTGTTCCACCACCACCTATGAAGACCACATCATCCAGCAGATAGGTCTTTTCTCCGGCCACAGCACCCGTGGTGCCAAAGTTGAAGAAGATAGACGCCATATTGAAGGTATAGCTGATATTCAGTGCAGCCGTTCCGGGTGCTTCGTTGGCAAAGTCGAAGATCAGGACCTCCCATGCACCGGCCACCGTGGTGACGGCTTCGGTTTCAACACTCCTGGTTGGGTCGTTCTTGTCCTCAATCTTCATGCGAACAGGAATTCCGGCATCGGGTGAAAGCACTCGGGCGCTTATGCGGGTATTGGAGTTATTGATCGCAATGGCGCTGGCCAGACCTGCCGGTGTAGAAAGCGTAGTCCCTGCCCACAGCTCCGCGCTGCCGGTCTTGGTCACGCTCAAAATGGTGTTGCCGGCATCCAGAGGATCGGCGGCAAGAGAGGACACATTTCCGCCAAAATCTGTGGTCGTGTAGTCCACGGCGGGATCATCCCAGGTGATCGGTAAGTCAATCAGGGCACTCCCCGTTCCACCACCTCCGATGAAGACGACATCATCCAGTAGGTAGGTTTTCTCTCCAGCCACAGCACCCGTGGTGCCGAAATTGAAGAACATAGACGCCATATTGAAGGTATAGCTGACATTCAATGCTGCTGTTCCGGGCGCTTCGTTGGCAAAGTCGAAGATCAGGACCTCCCATGCACCGGCCACCGTGGTGACGGCTTCGGTTTCAACACTTCTGGTCGGGTCGCTTTTGTCTTCAATCTTCAAACGAACAGGAATTCCGGCATCGGGTGAAAGCACTCGGGCGCTCATGCGGGTATTGGCGTCATCAATGGCAATGGGGCTGGCCAGTCCAGCAGTTGTAGAAAGCGTGGTGCCGGCCCACAACTCCGCGCCGCCGGTCTTGGTCACGCTCAGGATGGCGTTGCCGGCATCGAATGGATCCACGTCAATAGAAGATACATTTCCTCCAAAATCGGTGGTGGTGTAGTCCACGGCAGGATCATCCCAGGTGATGGGCAGATTGATCTGAGCCAGGCTGAATTCGAAATCCGTCACCAGATCGTCAAAATAGGAAGTCACGTCCACCCCTGTGCCGGGTGCGCCAAAGTCAAAGAACAGCACCACCTGATTGTAGGTAAATGGCGCAGCCGCAGTAAAAGGAGCTTCCAAGGAGGGCAGTGTCATGTTGAATTCCACTTCAACCCACTGGTTGATGTCGTTAACGGCCTGCGTGCCAATCCAGTTTGCTCCGCCATTGCTGGAGTTTTCCAGCTTGAGCGATACAGAGCCCACGTGATCCATCCAGACTTTGAGACGAACGCGGTTGTCTGTTGTAAGATCGACGGGTGTTGCTGGCGCCGGGTTACCGAAACAACCTGCAAAAGTCAGCGCACAGCCAGTTTTGGTGAATGATCCTACCGTAGCGCTTGTATTGATGCCCGAGGCATCAGGATTAGCCAGAATGCCTGTGTTGGTCGCATCCAGAGTGCAGTTGCCAAAGTAGGTAAAAGGGTTGGTGGTACCGGGGCTCTCGTGGTCAAGAATGACCGTTTGTCCCTGGCTGATGAAAGGCAAAAGCCCCATCAAGAGAATATAACAGATTTTTTTCATGGTGTAAAAGGTTTGTAATTCAATGCTCACAATGTCTTTAGAAGCTCAGGAATCCCTGCATTTTTGACTACATCAACACTACATCAGCCCCGACTAATTGTCCTTTTGACGCTAATTGCCGGTTCCGGCACTACAACATCTCCGCATCAGCCGGCGTCTAATGCCCGGAGCTCTCAAAAACGGCTAAAGCGTCTGCCTCAGAATGAGCCATGTTCTCCGCTGTAACTTTGGCGCAGAGGTGCCGGCCCTGAGCTTTAAGAAAGCACCGTAAACATATGCGCATAGCCCTTGTCGGCGCCACGGGCCTCGTAGGTCAGGTCATGTGCCGGGTTCTGGAAGAGCGAAATTTCCCGCTCAGCGAATTTTATCCCGTTGCCAGCGCCGCTTCAGCGGGCCGGCAATTGAGTTTCCGGGGAAATACCTATCCGGTCATGAGCATAGAGGATGCTCTCGGACAGCGCCCGGATCTGGCCTTGTTTTCGGCAGGTGCTGGGGTGAGCCGGGATTGGGCGCCTCGTTTTGTCGAATCCGGAACCCGCGTTATCGACAATTCTTCGGCATGGCGAATGGGTGCAGATATCCCTCTCGTGGTCCCGGAAGTCAACCCGAACGCCTGTGCTGCCGGCAAGCTCCTGATCGCCAATCCCAATTGCTCCACCATTCAGTTGGTGGTGGCCCTCAAGCCTTTACAGGATCATTACGGGCTGGAAAGGGTTGTGGTCAGCACCTACCAAAGCGTCACGGGAACCGGCTACCGCGCTCTGGGCCAACTGATGGCCGAGCGGGCTGGACAGCCGGCCAAGGCGGTCTATCCCCATCCTATAGACCTGAACGCCATTCCCCAGTGCGATGTCTTTGAGGAAGAGGGCTATACCCGCGAGGAGTGGAAACTGATCCGCGAAACGCGCAAGATCATGGGTCTACCGGACCTGGCCATCACCGCCACAGCCGTGCGCATACCCGTGCAGGGCGGTCATTCAGAGAGTGTCAACATTACCCTGAGCCGTGATTTTGACCTTGGCGAAGTCCGGGAATTGCTCGGTCAAAGCCCGGGGCTGGTGCTGCAGGACGACCCGGAGAACAATCTATACCCCATGCCCCGAACCGCGCACAACCGCAACGAAGTGTTCATAGGGCGTCTGCGCCGCGATTTCTCTCAGGCCAACAGCCTGAATTGCTGGATCGTGGCCGACAACTTGCGTAAAGGCGCAGCGACCAATGCCGTGCAGATCGCTGAGTTGTACCTGGAGCAGGCCTGAGGCCTCCCGACCAGGCCCAGCCAGATTCCCCCGCTCAGGAGATGCGCGCAAAACCGGTATAGGGCCGCAAAACCTCCGGAATGTCGATGCCCTCGGCGTCCTGATTGTTTTCTAAAAGGGCCGCAACAATGCGGGGAAGGGCCAGCGCAGAGCCGTTCAGGGTATGAGCCAGTTGTTTGCGGCGATCGGCGTCCTGAATCCGCAAGCGCAGGCGGTTGGCCTGAAAAGTCTCGAAATTGGACACCGAACTGACTTCCAGCCAGCGCTTCTGGGCCCCGGACCAAACCTCAAAATCATAGGTGAGCGCAGAGGTAAAGCCCATGTCTCCCCCGCAGAGCCGCAGGATTCTGTAGGGAAGTTCAAGCGCCTTGACCAGCGATTCCACATGGGCCACCATCTCTTCGAGGGCCGCATAGGATCGCTCTGGGTGCTCAATCCGCACAATTTCGACCTTTTCAAACTGGTGCAGGCGGTTCAGTCCCCGCACATCCTTGCCATAGGAGCCCGCTTCCCGCCGAAAGCAAGAGGTATAGGCGGTGAGTTGCTGGGGAAGATCCTTTTCGTCCAGAATCAGGTCGCGGTAGATATTGGTCAGTGGCACCTCTGCCGTCGGGGCTAAATAGAGATTGTCCAGGCCCACGTGGTACATCTGCCCTTCCTTGTCGGGCAATTGACCGGTTCCATAGCCGCTGGCCTCGTTGATCAGAACGCTGGGAAGGTATTCGGTATAGCCCGCTTCGGTTGCCCGATCCAGAAAAAACGCGATCAGCGCGCGCTGCAGCCGTGCGCCCTTTCCCTTATACACCGGAAAACCGCTGCCGGCCAGCTTGACGCCCAATTCAAAATCAATCAGATCAAAGCGGCTGGCCAGATCCCAATGCGGCTGGGCCTCTGGCAGAAGTTCGGGCATGTTCCCCCCCTGTCTGAGCACTTCGTTGTCCTCCGGGCTTTTGCCGGCGGGAACGCTGCTGTGGGGCAGGTTGGGCAGGGTGTACAACAAGGCCTGCAACTGCTCGCCAACCTTTTCCTGACGGGTCGAAAGGTCTTTGGAGCGCTCCTTGAGCTCGGCGGTTTTGGCTTTGGCCTGTTCGGCTTCGAGCTTCTTAGACTCGTCTTTTTTGGCTTGGGCCAGGAGTTGACCAATCTGTTTGGCCATGGCATTGGCTTCGGCCAGCACGGAATCGTGCTCAAACTGAAGCTGTTTGCGCTCATCGTCCAGGGCAATGAGCTCGTCTATGGCTTCGGGCCGCGGAAAATTGCGGTGTTTGAGGCGTTCTTTGGCCCTCTCGGGATCCTGGCGAATGTCGGCGAGGTGCAGCATGGTGCTTCTGGCCAAACTGATTGTCTGCAGTCCGGCGGGGAGCAAAGGTAGTATTCCCGCTGTTGCACATGGATCCTTTTGGAAAGGCGGCTCGGTTCAAATCTGGTATTTTCGGGCAAAATGAGTGGCGCTTTTAAATCATTTGAGTTACATTTGCTCTGAACAATCGGATTGCGCCCGGTCATTTCGGCACTGAGGCAGCTCTACTTTTCCTTCCGATCCCCTTTCGACTTTCGGCATTTCCCCCCTTCTTCCCCCCTTTTCCGGCCAACATGTGCGCCGAATTCAGGGAACGCCCACAGGCGTTTTTCTCCCATTTACTCAAAGTATTTAGCCTATGTATGACATTCTGCAATTGAATGACATGCCCGTTCCCGAACTCCGCCAGATTGCGGAAACGCTGAAGGTAGATTCCCCCACCTCCCTCAACAAACAAGAGCTGATCTACAAGATCCTGGATCGCCAGGCGCTCAGCTCCGTTGCCGTGCAGGTCGAAGAAAAACCTGCCAAGGTGCGCAAGACCCGCAAAAGCAGCAAGACAGAAGAGGATGCGCTGGATGCAGCAGGTGTGGATGAAGCCGACATGACTGCGGAGACGCCCGCTGCTCCAAAGAAGCGGGCGCGCAAGAAGATAGAGAGCAAGACGGAAGCTTCTGCAGAAGAAGGATCTTCAGAGCAGGATGGTCCGAGTGTTTCAGAAGAAGTTCGGGCTGAAAACATGGGTGCACGCGCCATGATGAACCCAGGATCTCCGATTCAGGCGACCCGCACCCTGAATTATTCAGATCCCATGCTCAGCAAGGACAAGCCCCACAATGACCCGGAAGCTGACCCGGCCAAGACACCTAATCTGGTGATGGGCAACAAGCCCACTCCTCCGGTATTCAACCGTTCCGAAAACAGACGGGAACGCCACGATGGTCCGCGGGAGGCACAAGAGTCCAGGGAGGGGGCTGCGAGGGATAACAAATCGCATCAAAACCGCCAGCGCGAAGACAGGCCGAGGGATGATCGCCGCCTGCCTGATGAGCGTCCGCCGCGGGAAGAGCGCCCCAGAGACGAGCGCAACCGCCCTGATGAGCGGCCACGCGACGCACGCGAGGAGAGAGCCGCCCGCGAAGAACGCCCCCTGCGAGAGGACAGGGCTCCGCGCGAAGACAGAAACCGCGATCAGCGCGATCAAAGAGAGCAGCGGGACCTGAGAAATCGCCGCCGCGAATCGCTGTTCAACCCGGAGATTGAAGGTCTTATCCTGAGCGAAGGGGTTCTGGAGATGATGCCCGATGGCTATGGTTTCCTTCGCAGTTCCGACTACAACTACCTCAGTTCGCCCGATGATGTTTACGTCAGCGCGGCTCAGGTCAAGAGTTTTGCGCTCAAAGCGGGCGATACCGTGGTGGGCACGGTCCGCCCTCCTAAGGAAGGCGAAAAGTATTTCGCCCTGTTGAAAGCCAACACCATCAACGGCCGCTTCAGCGAGCAGATCCGTGACCGGGTGCCTTTTGAGTACCTGACCCCGCTGTTTCCCGAAGAGAAACTCAATCTGTTTACCGAGCCGAATGAGTACTCCACCCGCATCATGGATCTTTTCACACCCATTGGAAAAGGCCAGCGCGGTATGATCGTGGCCCAACCCAAGGTGGGTAAGACCCTCTTGCTCAAGGCGGTTGCCAATGCCATTGCCACCAATCACCCCGAGGTCTATCTCATCATTCTGTTGGTGGACGAACGCCCGGAAGAGGTGACGGATATGGAGCGCAGCGTGAAGGCCGAAGTGGTTTCTTCCACCTTTGACGCGCCCGCTGACCGCCACGTCAAGGTGGCCTCCATGGTGCTTCAGAAAGCCAAGCGCATGGTGGAATGCGGCCACGATGTGGTGATTCTGCTCGACTCCATCACCCGACTGGCCCGCGCGTACAATACGGTTCAGCCCGCCAGCGGCAAGATTCTTTCCGGTGGTGTTGAAGCCAATGCCCTGCAGAAGCCCAAACAGTTCTTCGGAGCGGCCCGAAAGGTGGAAAACGGGGGTTCGCTGACCATTCTGGCCACCGCTTTGATTGATACCGGTTCCAAGATGGACGAGGTGATCTTTGAGGAATTCAAGGGAACGGGCAACATGGAACTGGCCCTGGATCGCCGCCTGGCCAATAAGCGCATCTATCCGGCTATTGACCTCACAGCATCCTCTACCCGCCGCGACGACAAGTTGCACGACCGCGAAACCCTGCAGCGCATGTGGATCATGCGCAATCACCTCGCCGACATGAACACCGAAGAGGCGATGAACTTCCTGCTCAGCCAGATGCGGGGAACCAAGACCAACGACGAGTTTCTGGTCAGCATGAATTCCTGATCCGGAGCCGCATTTTTCCGTCCTGCCAGTCGGAAAAAAGCTTTTCCGGGCACGCGAATTCTCCACATTTTGTTAACTTTGCCTTCCTTTTGACCCGGAATGCCAGGAAGACCCTTATCGGGCTTCACAAACGGCATGATCCGATTACCGCAACGATCCGATGAAGCGTACCTATCAGCCCTCCCGCCGCAAGCGCGTCAACAAGCACGGTTTCCGCTCCCGCATGGCGACCAAGACCGGTCGCGCGGTGATCAATCGCCGGCGGGCCAAGGGGCGCCATAAACTGTCGGTCTCTGACGAGTTCCGCCTCAAGTAATCCGGAAGGCCAAAGGCCCCGGCGCTCTCTGCGCCTTTCCAAATCCGAACGACTGAGCAGCCAGGCGCTGATCGGTCGTTTGTTTTCTGAGGGGCGCGCACTCCAGGTCTATCCACTGCGCCTGCTCTGGATCCCTGTTGCGGAGCCCGCTGCCCATGCTCTGCAGGTGCTCATTGGCGTTCCCCGCTCCCGCTTTCGGCGGGCTGTTGACCGCAATCGCATACGCCGGCAGATCCGGGAGCTGTGGAGGCTGCAAAAAAATGATCTTTACAGGGAATTGGTCCGGCGCAAGATGGGCCTGGGTGTCGGTTTGATCTACACCGGGCGGGAAATGCCCGAC
Organism: Chitinophagales bacterium; assembly: GCA_041751015.1. GTDB lineage: Bacteria > Bacteroidota > Bacteroidia > Chitinophagales > BACL12 > WGOA01. The sequence goes on along the minus strand of JBGSYF010000024.1, from coordinate 54,873 downwards.
TTCGGTACTTTGCAGCGCGCCCTGAGCCTGGTATTGGTCAAATTGCAGCATGAGCTTCCTCCATACTCCGATCCGTTGGCTGAACCGGGCTCTGGCAACCCTTATGATCGGATTGGTTAAGTTTTATCAGGGCGCCATCAGTCCTTTTTTGCCCAATTCCTGCCGATATTCCCCAACTTGTTCGGCCTATGCCGTTCAGGCCTTGATCAAATACGGACCCTGGAAAGGGGGCTGGCTGGCTCTGCGGCGCATAGGCCGTTGCCATCCCTGGGGTGGATCGGGCTACGATCCGCTTCCCTGAGTGCGGCAAATTCTTAATGTTTGTTATCAAATCGCCTTTGGGGCACCGTTTTGCTTCGGATTGCGTTATATTTTAACAAAAACAGGCTCAGGCATGACCTTTAAGAAGACCGGATTACCCTTGCTTGGCGCAGCAGCGTTCCTTACACTGGCCGCAGCCCTTACTCCCCCCAATCTGTTCGAGGTAACCAAGAACATCGATATCTACACTTCGATTTATCGGGAGTTGAATACGTATTATGTTGACGAGGTTGATCCTAACAAGCTCATGCGAGAGGGTATAGACGCCATGCTCGAGAGTCTGGATCCCTATACCAATTTCATCTCAGAGGCCGAGATGGAGGGTCACCGCTTTCAGATGACCGGTCGTTACGGGGGAATTGGCGCAGTGATCCGCAAGGTTGACGGCGTGGTCACGGTCATCGAGCCCTATGAGGGCTTTCCGGCCCAGATCGCCGGATTGCGCGCCGGGGATAAAATCCTGAGCATAGACGGCCGCAGCACAGAGGGAAAGGACACCGATGCGATCTCCAATGTGCTGAGGGGCTCACCAGGGACGGAGGTGATCGTGGAGTTAGAGCGTCCTTTTGACGAGGGAGGAGTCCAGCAACTGACCCTGATCCGCCAGGAAATCAACATCGACAATGTACCCTATTCCGGTTTGATCCGGGATGATGTGGCCTATATCCGACTGAATCAGTTTACCGAAGATGCGGGCAAGAATGTGGCTCAGGCGCTGCGGGAACTCAAGGGCAAGGCGGAAATCCGCGGTGTGATCCTCGACTTGAGGGGAAATCCCGGCGGATTGCTCCGCGAAGCAGTAGAGCTGTCCAATGTCTTCATTCCCAAGGGCGAATTGATTGTCTCCACCCGGGGCAAGGTCGATGAATGGGATCGCTCCTTCAAGACCCTCAATCCCGCTGTGGACACCGAGATTCCCCTGGTGGTGCTGACCAACCGCAGCTCCGCTTCCGCTTCGGAGATTGTAGCCGGCGTGGTTCAGGATCTGGACCGGGGTGTCGTTATCGGAGAGCGCACCTTTGGCAAGGGCCTGGTACAATCCACCCGAGACGTGCCCTACAAAACCAAGCTCAAGGTGACGACCGCCAAGTACTACACGCCAACAGGGCGCTGTATTCAGGCCATCAACTACAGCCACAAAAACGAAGACGGCAGCGTCGGAAAGATCGCCGATTCGCTGATGACGGCCTTTCAAACCCGATCTGGTCGCACGGTTTACGACGGCGGGGGAATCGCTCCGGACATTGAAATTAAGCCGGAGGAATACGCGCACATCACGGCCGCATTGATGACCAAGAACCTGATTTTCCACTATGCCACCCGATACAGGGCCATGCGCGACAGTATAGAGCGGCCGGCTGAGTTCGGTCTTGACGAAGAAGAATGGCTGCAATTCATGGCTTTCATCTCAGACAAGGAGTACCAATACACCACCAATAGCGAGGAGCTGCTGGACAAGCTCACGGGCATCGCTCAGGAGGAGCAATATCTGTCCTGTATTGAGGAAGAGCTGATGAGCCTGCGCAATAAACTCCGCGGCGAAAAGGACAGCGACGTGATTCGATTCCGCGATGAGATTCAGCAGGAGCTGGAAACCGAAATTGCCATGCGCTACTATCATCAGCGAGGAGCGATTGAGGCCTCATTTCGCAATGATCCTGCCATACTGGAGGCCTTGCAATTATTCAATGAGCCCGATCGCTACGCTGCCCTGTTGAAGCCCTGAAGCCGTGCTTGATTCTTGAGGAGCAATTGCGCGTGTGCAGCACAGGTCAACAGGCCTGATTCCGCTACGGGCAAGCCAACCTTTTTGCAGAGGCGGAGCAGAGTAACTTTGCCTGCAAATACCGGTTATGTTGTTCGGAAAGTCCGATTCTGATAGTTATTTTTTTAGAATAAGTTGTTTACGCTTGCTGCGCGGTTCTCTGCTGTGGCTTCCGCTCTTGTTTCTGGCAGCGCAGTGCCGCAACATGCCCAGCATCTATCCTACCATGGAGGAGCGCCTGAGCAGGCATGTGAACTATCTGGCCGACGACAGGCTCGAGGGTCGCGAAACGGGGACAGAAGGAGAGCGCGAAGCCCTTCGATATATAGAGGAGCAATACTGGGAAATAGGACTGCAGCCCTTCTATGGGGATGGGGGCTTCCAGCAGCCTTTTGAATTCAGTGCCGGCAAGGAGAGCTCTGCGGGCAGCTATCTGCGCATCAACGGACTGTCCTTGCAGCGGGATCTGGACTACTTCGCCCTGGCGGAAAGCGGAGAGGGCTCGGATTCTCTGGCATGGTGGTTTGGTGGAACCGGTATTGAGCGCGATGCCGACAGAGTGCTTGTTTCTCCGCATCAAGCGGGGGGAAAGGTGCTTTTGCTCGATCTGGGTATTCCGGGTGTGTATCACCCTCACGCCGCCCAGGCCGAGTTGGCCGATGTGCGCACCAAGATTGAGGGGGCCGAGCGCGCAGGAGCCGCCGCATTGATCCTCTTTACCCGTGACCCCAACATTCCGGTTCCGCCCAGATATCGCGGGCGCAGGATCACCGAGTCCACGATTCCCGTTTTCTGGTTGACCGACACGGGCTATGTCAAGGTTTTCAGTTCTGGCTCCCGCCCTGCATCCAACGGGACTATGATGGGCGAAGGACGGTGCAGCTTTGCCCAGCATTGGGATCGCGATGTGCGCACGGGCTACAATGCACTGGGCTTCATCGACAACCCGGGCACCGATCGGGTGGTCGTGATTGGCGCTCACTACGATCACCTGGGACATGGCATAAGCGGTTCGCTTCACAGTGGAGAACCGGCTATTCACAACGGTGCTGACGACAATGCCAGCGGGGTTGCGGCCATGATAGAGCTCGCCCGCTTGTTGAGCAAGGATGGCCCGCGGGGCAGCGATTACCTCTTCATCGCCTTTAGCGGCGAAGAGCTCGGGCTCTATGGTTCCAAGCATTTTGTGAAGAGCTCTCTGTTTGATACCGCCCTTGTTCGCTATATGATTAATTTTGATATGGTTGGCAGGCTTGATTCCATCGAAAGAAAACTTATTGTTGATGGGGCCAACACTTCTCCCGATTTTGCCGGCTTGTCTGGCATCTTGCGGGATAGCATTCGCATACAAGCCGGGGGAAGCGGTATAGGTTCTTCAGACCATATGTCTTTCTATCTGGAGGGAATTCCGTCTCTGCACTTCTTTACCGGCACGCATTCCGATTACCACAAGCCCACAGATGATGTGGAAAAGCTGAATATCTCCGGTATAGCTTCAATCGTCCATGTCGCACACGAGTTCATCGGACAGCTCGATACGGTTGCCAAACCGCGTTATGTACCCTCTGAACAGTCGTCTGAAGCTGTGCCTGATTTCAAGGTTACCCTGGGAGTGATACCCGACTACATCTTTGAAGGGAGAGGCATGCGCATCGAAAGCGTTCGCGAGGGCCGGCCTGCTCATGTGGCGGGTCTGATGGCGGGAGATGTCGTTGTTCGCATTGGACAGCACGAAGTTTACGACATGATGGCTTATATGAAAGCTCTGAGCCGATTCAACAAGGGAGAGGAGAGCACGGTTTTCTTTATGCGCGAAGGGGCAGAGCTCAGTGCGCCCATTACCTTCTGATGGGGCGATTGTTGCTCATGGAGACTACGGCTGAGGTTTGTTCTGTTGCCCTGGGCGATGGGGAAGAGCTGTTGTGCTGTGTGGAACACGAAGAAGCCAATGCTCACTCCAGAGTACTTCTCGACCTGATTGATCGAGCGCTGGCCGAGTTGGGCTGGACTTCGGCTGATCTGGAGGGCGTAGCGCTGAGTGCCGGGCCGGGATCCTACACCGGGTTGCGCATTGGAAGCTCTACTGCCAAGGGTCTTTGCTTTGGACTCGGCATACCCCTGATTGCCGTAGATACCCTTTTGGCCACCGCTTTTGCCATGCATCAACAACATCCGGAAGCCAAATTCCTGATACCCATGTTGGATGCACGGCGCATGGAGGTCTATGCCGCGGTGTATGATTCAGCGCTAAAAAGCCTCTTAAAACCTGGTCCAATAGTTATTGTGGATAATTTGTTTATACCTTATCTGGAATTGGGTCCCGTTCTATTTGCCGGTAATGGGGTCGAAAAATGCATGGAAATTCTTCATCACAAGAACGCCATATTTGAAATTCACTTAAGACCCAGTGCGCGAAACATGCTCAATATTGCACATAAAATGTTTATTAACAATGAGTTAGAAGATATCGCCTATTTTGAGCCGCGCTATCTAAAAGCCTTTTGGACGCCCCAAAGCAAACAGGGCTGAAACATTTGAGAGAAGCTCAAAGTATAAGACGATAACCCACTTATGGGTAACACGTGTTGACGAAAGCTATCTGAGGAGCGGATTATTTTAGTTTAACTACGGAAGGATTAGGAAAATTTGCCAGATATGGCATATTTTTAACACATCTAAGCGACTATTTTTTAAAACATTAACCAAAGGTTTTCCTATGCTATCTGCTTCAAACACGCTCAAGCTATCCAATTCAGACAAGGGAGAGATTAAATTGGACTACAACACCTTGCGCAAAGCCGTATTGGTATTGAGGTCCGTCAACCATAAGTTGCGTCAGTCCATGATCAAGTTGTTGGAAGAAAACGACGAAATGACGGTGACAGAATTGTACGTCAAGCTCCGCCTGGAGCAGTCGGTGGCTTCCCAGCACCTGGCCATCTTGCGCCGCGCCGGAGTGGTAAACACTCGTCGCGAAGGCAAATTCATCTACTATTCCCTTAATAAGGAACGTATCTCAGAAATCGCTGGTATGATTGATGAGTTGGTCGACTAACGTTTAAACGGTGTTTTTTGCAAAAGCCCTGCCTTATGGCGGGGTTTTTGTTTTTCAGCCCACAATGTTATAAAATTGTGGGCTCGGTATTTTATCTACTTCAATTTTCTGATTTTAATTATGACAAGTGTGTCATTGTCGCAACTTTCATTAACTTTGATTGTATAACACCGTATAAACAATTCCATAAGCCTTATCTGTAATGCATAGCAATGCAGCAAAGCATATGGTTTAAATAGATCACTAGAGGGCTTTTAATTATTCCGGAGTTCACGTTGCTGCACTCCTTATCAGATACACTAAATCTCAAACCATTGGCTAAAGTAAACAGGACAAAAGCTCAGCCCAAGGCGGCGAGCAGATCAAGCAAAGACACAAAAACAGCGCGCAAGAAAAAGGTTTACTTCAAAGTAGATCAAAACAAGCTCGACCGCGCATCCGAAGTCATGCGTGCACTTGCACATCCACTTCGTATGAATATTCTTGAATTCATTGACAAGAATAAGGTCATAAATGTTAATAAGATATACAATACGCTCCATCTGGAGCAGTCCATTACCTCCCAGCATCTGAAGATTTTGCGTATGGCAGGTTTGGTAAAGACCCGCAGAGAAGGGAAGTTTATCTTCTATTCCCTCGAATACGCTGCGATCAAGAAAGCTGGTGCAGCTATAGAGAAGTATCTCTGATCTCTATTCTGCTCCTTCCTTTCTCGCTAAAGTTTTTAGGGCAACAGTAGCTTCCCGTAAGTCTATCTGTTGAGCCAACTCTGTCCGTCAATTGTTCAGTGCAGTTGCGGCCTAACCCAAGTCATTCTGACCAAAGATGGCGTGGGTTTTTTTTTGCCCCAACATGAAAGGCTCTGCAGTAACTGCCTTAGCCCGCCCGGCTCACAACCCTAGTTCAGCAGAGATCTCCAGCATCCGATCAATGCCTTTCTTAGCCCGGATTCTCAATCCCTCTTCCATGATGAGTTCCGGCTGCTCATATTGAAGACTAAGATATACTTTTTCAAGAGTATTTAGTTTCATATGCGGACAATCATTGCAGGCACAGGAGTTGTCCGGAGGAGCTGGAATAAAGGTCTTTTCAGGCGATAACTTCTGCATCTGATGCAGGATGCCCGCTTCGGTAGCAACAATAAAACTCTGCTGATTCGAACGGCCACTGTACTTCAACAAAGCCGTGGTTGAACCAATGAAATGGGCGTGTTTCAACACAGCGGGTTCACATTCCGGGTGTGCGATCAACTCCGCTTCGGGATGTCTGTGCATCAAGCGCAGAATCTTCTCCTCACTGAATATCTCGTGGACCATGCAGGTACCGTCCCACAGCAGCAGATCGCGCCCGGTTTGCCTGGCGATGTACGCACCCAGATTGCGATCGGGAGCAAAGATGATGGGCTGATCTTTGGGAATGGATTCAACAATACCTATGGCATTGCTGCTGGTACATATGATGTCGCTGAGCGCCTTGATCTCCGCCGTACAATTAATATAAGATATCACCTTATGATTCGGGTGCTTATCCAGAAAGGCTGCAAAGGCATCAGGAGGACAGGAATCAGCCAGACTGCAACCCGCCTTGAGATCCGGAAGCAGAACTTTCTTTTGAGGGCTGAGAATCTTTGCCGTCTCAGCCATGAAATGCACCCCGGCAAAAAGGATGATATCGGCTTTAGTGGAAGCGGCCTGTTGAGAGAGTCCTAAACTATCCCCAATGTAGTCGGCAACGTCTTGAATGTCGGCATCCTGATAGTAGTGCGCAAGAATGACGGCGTTCTTTTCCTCTTTCAATCGCTTTATCTCCTCAAACAAATCCAGGGTGGGATCCACCTGCAGGTTCATGTAACCCTGTTGATCAAGATTTAGACGAGCCTCTTCTACACTGTTCAACATGGGTATGATATTCTTAAAAAAATTTTAAAAAATTCAAGACTCATCATTAAGCCGGTGGACATGTCAGTATCCTTTTTTCAAAGTACTTGTTTAAGTACTTGCCCACTTTTTCATCTGCTCTATGCACAGCTTGGTAACATCGTTAAGTCTTGATTATCAGCAAAGTTATAGCAGAGTCCACAGCCTGTGGACAAAGCTTTGTGCGAATAACTTCCCTGTTGTAGGCCGTGGTATAAGTCCGCTTGAAATGTGGATTGAGCGGCCTTTATCCCCAAGTCATGGATGGAGCTTTCAGCTCTTGCCAGTCGCCTCTGTGTTATCCACTTTAGAAGGACGGGAATCCAGCCCTTATTCCACAGGAAATGGCGGCTTTGGTGAGCAACTTCTTGTCCTTCATTATGCAGACGAGCCGGGAGAAAAATAGTATAACGCGCAGCGTATGTGCACATCAATCACCATCTTCTTTATCGGAGGCAGTCCAGGGCTTGCGGTAGAAGTTCATCTCCTGAACATAGCGCCAAACGGGCTCGCTGAGCAGGTATCGGGCTGACTTACCCTCGCGAATCTGATCCCGGATAAAGGATGCCGACACCAGCAACTGGGGCACTTCCATGAATTGAATTCCCAGGTGATCCTTCCATTGTGCCGCATCAAAACCCGGGCGGGGATAGATATAGATCTGGTGGTTCTGTAGAATGACGCTGTAGTTCTTCCATTTCTCTATGGAGGCCAGATTGTCTGAGCCCATCAGAAGGGCAAAGTCCAGATGGGGATGCTTCTCACCCAGATAAGCCAGGGTATCTACCGTGTAGGAGGGCTGGGGCATATCAAATTCCACTGAGGAAGCGCGAAGTTTTGCGTTGTCTTCTATAGCCAGATTGACCATATAAAGCCTTTGGCGCTCATCGAGAAGGCTGCTCTTCTTCTTGAAGGGGTTTTGGGGGGAGATCACCAGCCAAACCTCATCTAACCCGGTGTTCTCCGCAATATGATTGGCGATGATCAGGTGTCCGACATGAATCGGATTGAAGGAACCAAAGAATAAACCGACCTGCTTGCGTTTCATCTCAGATTATAAATTCTCCATTTTCATATATTTGTTCATCGTCTGCATATATAGCCCCTCCTGTTCGCATATTGGCCAGCATATCCCAATGAATATCGCTTTCGTTCTTGCCTCCTGTTTGAAAGTAAGACTGTCCGAGGGCCATGTGTATAGTGCCCCCGATCTTTTCGTCAAAAAGCATGTTGCGGGTCAATCGATCAATGCGGTAATTGGTGCCTATGGCCGCCTCCCCAAAGTACCGGGCACCGGGAAGGGCCAGCAGTTCATCAAGCAGTTCCTGACCCCGGGCCGCCTGCCATTTCACCACCTGTCCGTCTTTGACCTCCAGACGGATGTCCTCAATCTCCCTGCCCATGAAGATGCCGGGATAGCTGAAACGAATATGCCCGTTGACGGAGTTCTCAACCGGAGAGGTATAGACCTCTCCCGAAGGCATATTGGTCTGTCCATCCGAATTGATCCAGGTGCGCCCTTCGGTAGAAAATTGAATGTCTATATCCGGTCCTGTATAGCGAATGTGCTTGCGTCCGTTGAGCAGGTCTACGATGGCTTGCTGCTTCCTGCGCACTTCACGCCATGCCGCAACCGGATCTTCTTCGAAGAGCATACAAGCACCATAGACAAAGTCAGTGTACTCGGCTAAAGACATGCCGGCATCCTGAGCCGATGCCTCGGTGGGAAAGAGGCAGAGATTGCGCTTCATCGTACGGGTCGCGGTGCGCTGCATGTAAATCTTTCGGCTCTTGCTTCTGGAAGCAGCCAGACGGCGACTTCTCGCCGGATCTGTTTGTTGTAAGTCCTTGGTATTGAACGGCGCTATGATGACCAGATAGGCTTCAAACTCCTCCATGGATTCCCGGTAACTGGTCGGGACATAGTCCATTTGTTCATCGGAAGCGTGTGCGAGAAACAGTCTTTCCTGGTCGCGGAAACTGGTGTGGAAATGGGGCAGTGCTCCGGCCTGAAGGATTTCTCTTTGCAGAGCCTGCAAGAGCGGTTCGGCCAGATGGGTGGAATTGATCTGCACCCTTTCCCCCGGCTTGAGCTCAAGGCAGTAGTGAACCAATAAGCGAGCATAGCGTTCGTGTACCGTCTGCATAACAGTTTTGAGGAGTTTGAGGCAAAGATAGGCGGTGCAACTTTGCTTTGATTTTGGGTCTGGAACCAACAGCAAATGCTGAGTTTTCCGCAAATCCAACAGAGTGGAGTAGTTTTGCAACTTGGATCAAACCCCAATAAAGCAAAATGAAAAAAAATATCTTAATTAAATCCCTCGTACTGTCACTAGGTGTGATGGTTGGCGGATGCGCACAAGCCCCCGATAGCGACACAGCCTCAGTCGGCGATGCAAAAGAAGTTCCGGTTCAGGATCAGGCCAGCTCTATGCCGGTGAATACCGAGAGCTCGGTCATTGAATGGGTCGGTACCAAAGTCACCGGACGCCACAATGGAACAGTCAAACTGAACAACGGTACTTTGATGCTTACAGAAGGCAAGCTGAGCGGTGGCTCTTTCTCCATGGACATGAGCACGATCAAAACACTGGACAAAGGCGGGGCAGAAGGCGGTTTAACCGACCATCTGAAGAGCGCCGATTTCTTCGAAGTGGAGAAGTACTCTACTGCTCTCTTTGAGATCACCTCTGTGCGCGCGTTGGAAAGCGCTGCGGCCGACCAGGAAAGCGTACCGGAGATTGACCAGTACCGCATTGCCAATCCCACCCATGAGATCTCCGGCAACCTGACCATCAAAGGAGTGACCAAGGGCATCAGCTTCCCCGCAGCGGTGAGCATGCAGGACGGTCAGTTAAGCGCAACGGCCAAGTTCAACATCAACCGCACCGAATGGGGCGTTACCTATCCCGGTAAACCCGATGACCTCATTCGCGAGACCGTTCACCTGGGTATCTCCCTCAAGGCTTCCCAGCCGGCGAGCTAATCAGCGTTTAAACATAGGAAAAGGGGGATGCTCTAAATCAGAGCGTCCCCCTTTTTCATTGGAGCGCATTCTTCCTTATTGTGGAAATCAATGCGCCATAGCATGAAGAACTCGAAAGGCCAGGTGCCGCCCTGTGCAAATCAATGCGCCATAGCACCCAAAGCTCAGATGGCCAGTTGCCGCGTTCAATTGCGGACCTCTTCATAGGGCTCCAGACCCGTGGGCGACATCTGCAAGGGGCGGTTGAACAGCTCATCGCGTTCCATGGCTTCCCGGGTACTCACGTTGCGGATCATGCCCTGCATTCGCTCGTCGATCACTATTCTTTTGCCGATGGGGATTTCCAGAATCAGGCTCAGTTCCTGCCTGCGCCAGGTCTTGTCGGCAATCGAGAACTCCTGACTCAACTCGATGGATGTATCGCTTTCCCGGAAGTGGTATTGGATGCTTTTGGCATTCTCTATGGCGTGATCCCGATCTCTTCCCCGGGCGTAGCGCTCGCTGATCAGCGAGTATTGATTTCCGCCTGCGGGCTCGATATCCACTTTTAGATCCTTGAAGAACACGCTGTCGTTGCCGATGACCAACCCGTCCATGTTCACTTTCTTGCCATGGCGATAGTAGCGATCAGGGCTTTCCAGCTTGTTGAGGTAGATGGTTTGAACGGGATTGATCTGGAGAGGAAGCTCCTCCCGATAGCTGACCTCGCACTCGAATTCACGGGCTACCATAGCGCCGGTGACGATCATCAGACCCAGTCCCACGGCCCAGGACAGGAGAAAGACAAAGTCGAGAGCCTTGGTTCTGCCGCGATTGCCCATCAGAAAGCTCAAGCCCTTGTAGGCGGCAATGATGATGGGTATGCCAATCACAGCCAGCAAACCAATCAGGGCCATGTTCGCCTGGCTGGCAGTTGAGAACATCAGTCCGGCAAATCCGGGGATGACAAAGTTTGCAAATCCCAGTCCGCCGGTGATTCCAAAGATGGCCGTGAAGATGCTGATCAGAATGATGGAGACCACCAAACCAATGAACAACTTGACTATACCTACGATCATCTTGGCTATTGAATCACCGGCCTTTACGAAAAAATCGCGTCCCTTCTTTTCGTATTTGTTTACCGGATGTTCGGGATTGTGCTCAATCTCCTCTTTGATGTTTTCAAAGCGGCGTTTGAGGTCTTTGGCCTCTTTGCGAATGCTCTTCTCAATGGAGTCAATCGTCACCTTTTCGCCCCGCATCTGAAGCTTCTCCGAGGTGGTTTTGGCCTCAGGTACGATGATCCAGAGGATGAAATAGAGCACCGGACCCATACCGAATCCCAACACGGCGAGAAGAAATGCCAGCCTGACGACCAGGGGATCCGCATCGATGTAGGTGGCAAAGCCACTGCACACCCCGCCCAGGATCTTGTCATCGGCATTTCTGAAGAAGCGCTTGTGACCGGGCTCACCTGCGGGCTCAGCTTCGCGCTTGCCCTTGCGACGGCCCTTTGAGGAGTCGCCAGCAGCCGGGTCAACGGACTCCGTTTCGGGGGCAGCATTTTCTCCCAGTGGCACTCCCGCTGCAGGAGAAGCGCCGGATGGAGATGGAGCTCGCTCCGCTGCGTCTTGTGCAGAAGCCTCTTTTTCCTCTTCCAAATCTTTAGGCGCTCCCATGATGCGAATGATCTCCTCGATATCAACGCTGCCGATGGACTCCTTTCCAGCTTTGACCTTCTCCTGGAAGATCTCTGCAATGCGGCTTTCGATATCCGAGATGATTTCCTCGCTGCCTTCGGTTCCCCGAAATTGCTTTTCCAGCGCAGCGATATAGCCTTCGAGTTTGGCGTAGGCCTCGTTGTCAATCTGGAACACGAGCCCACCGATGTTGACGCTCATGACCTTTTTCATAGTGCTTGAATGTTTTTAGTGGCAAATCCAACAGCGTGAGAAAGCTCGTCCCAGGTTCCTTTGAGTTCCTGGAGGAAGAGTTCCCCATCAGAAGTCAGGGTGTAGTACTTGCGCGGAGGACCGCTTGGGGACTCCACCCAGTTGTAAGATAGCAGGCCCGAATTCTTGAGTCGGGTCAGCAGGGGGTAAAGGGTTCCTTCCACAACGATGATGCGCGCCTCTTTGAGTTTGCGCAAGATATCAGAAGGGTAAATCTCGCCCTGGCTGATGATGGCCAGAATGCAAAATTCCAATACTCCCTTTCGCATCTGCTTTTTTGAATTGTCAATGTCCATAATGGAGGACTTGGGTTTGGTTTGGATGCCGTCAGAAGACGACTCTGATTCCATTGCCCAGACAAAACTAATGCAGTAGAAGGTAATTTGCAATGCAAGGTATGGTCTATAAGACAGTATTGTGCAGACAAACGTACTAAATCGTTCATTATCAATAAGTTGAGACATTGTTAAAATTCTGTTAACGCTGATTTTTTAGTTCGAAAGGCATTTTCAGCTAGTCCAAAGTTTAAAAAAACACATTTATACAAGAGGCTTTACCCCAGGAGATGGGCCTGCCCTGTGGCAGATTAATCCGTTTTTCAGAACTTCGCGCCTCATTTAAACATGACCTGATCATGAGGCAGCGTGCTTTTCAAAGCTGTTCTCTGATTCGGGACATGAAAAGAAAAATCAGCACGATGAAAAAGCATTTGTTTGCCGCGATTCTATTGCTCAATGTCCTGGCTGTTCAGGCGCAGACCCCTGCGGACTCTCTGCGCAGAAACGGTTGGTTGAACGGGGGAGCGGGCAGCATCAATGTGAGCCAGACCAGCCTGACCAATTGGGCCGCTGGAGGAGACAACGCGATTTCGGGTATTGCCGCCCTTAACCTCTACGCCGACTGGAAGAAAGAGCGCCATTCCTGGATGAGTACCTTCAACGGGGCCTATGGACTCATAAAAAGCGGCGACAACCCTTTCCGCAAGAGCGACGACCGGCTGGAGATCAACTCAAAGTATGGGTATGAAACTGCTAAGAACTGGTACATCAGCGGCATGCTGAATTTCTGGACCCAGTTTGCCGATGGCAACCAATACGTGGACAATGTCAAGATAGAGCCCCCCACGTCCACCTTCATGGCGCCGGGTTACCTCCAACTCGGCCCGGGTATGGACTACATCCCCAATGACGACTTCTCCATCTACGTCTCGCCCGCAACGGCCAAGTTCACCTTTGTCGTTGACCAGGCCATTGCCGACCTGGGCACCTATGGCAATAAAGGGGCGCTACTGGATGGAGACGGCAACCCGATTGCCGGAACCGGAGAGAACATTCGCACGGAGTTTGGGGCCAATCTGCGCGCCAACTACAAGAAGCAACTCAACGATGCCGTGCTCTTCAACACCGCCATTGGCCTGTTTAGCAATTACCTGGACAATCCGCAGCGAATTGATGTAAACTGGATGGGTGGTATAACCGCCAATCTCTGGAAGTTTCTCAGCGTCAGCCTCAACACCGAGTTGATCTACGATTACGATATTCTGCTGACTGATTTGAACAATGAGATTAGCGAGGGTGTTTACGGAACGAAACGCGCGGTTCAATTCCGCCAAATCCTGGGGGTTGGTATCACTTACACCTTCACCAACGCCAAGAAGTCCAGCGAGTAAGAAACATGCCATACCGCGTTTTGTCCTCCCTACAGAATGCGTTAAACACAGAGGCTGTCCTTATGGGCAGCCTCTGATGTTTGATCTGACGGGTAGTGATACCGGACGGTATCAGGGCCTTTTGCGTGCATCTATGGTCAATCGCCCACCTGAACTGTGGGCGGCGAATTCCGGTGCGTACATGCACTGTATGGTCGCCGGCCCAACGGAGAAATCTCCGGCCTGAAAGGCTCGGCTTTCGTACTCAAACATCCAGGTGCCCCTGGGCAGGAAATCCATAAAGAAGTGTGAAGCCGCATCCCGCGGCGACTGATAGAAACCCAGCCCGGCCTTCCAGGCATAGCCCGATAGGACGTCCAGGGCTTCAAGACCACTGGCTCTGCTGTCTTTCAGGTGCACGAATTCCAGATCGCGATCGCTGGAGATCAATAAGCGCGTCAGCAGTTTATCGCCGATTTGCAGTGCGTCATTTTCGCTCAGCTCCTTCAATTCAGGGCCGCGTTCACCGGGCACTTCCCGGTACAGGGTTTTGCGAATGCTCATCGCTCCGCCCGCCGGAATCACCGCATCCATGTCTTCGAAGTACTGCCAGTGCAAGGCGCCCCAGGAGACCTTGCCCGGGCTGCTGATCAATTCCACCGCAGCGAGTTCCGGTTTGATCTCCGCGGCGCTGTAGTCTCGCCGGATGTATCCAGTGCCCGCCTCAGACATATCGCCTTCCAACTCTTCTCCGGCGATGATCAGTGATACGGAGCCATCCTCATCCAGCAGATCGGTACCGGTGGCCAGCAAGGCGTAGCAAGCCTCTGCGGTGGCCCTTGTGCTGGCCCAGGATCTGGTTTGCTTCTGACTGAGCAACCAGGCCTTCATGGCTTCCACCGAGGCGGCGTCTTCCACAATCTGATCAAATGCTTCGATCAACAAGGCCTGTGTTTCAATCGGCGCCTCATACCAGAAGTATCCCGCTTTGTTTTGAGGCCACCACATGCCCAGTTCCTCGCTGTTCTGAGCGCGCTCTTTCAGGGAGAGCAGGATTTGTTCCGGCAAGGATTCCCATGGCTGTTCTTTGAATTCCCTGATGCCGGATGCCTTCCAGCGGTGCAGAGCCAGGGCCAGCAAGGCTTGTTTGTAGATGCTTCTCTCCAACCAGCCTTCGCTTTCCGCAGTCAGCCTTTCCCCAAAGGTCTTGATGAGATTAGAGGGAATCTCCAGATCGCTGAAAAAGGAACGTGCGTAGAAATAGTGCAGATCTGCCGTTGTTGAGAGGTACTCTCCCCGCTCGCTGCTGCCTTCTGTCCATCGCTCTGCAGCCCGCGCGTCCAGATAGGCGACAGCGTGGGCCAGGGTGGTCCATACCCTGTGGTCCGCGCGAATGTCCTTTACCCCGAGTTGGTCTAAATGCCCGAGTCCAGCCACGATGTGCCGCGTTATGTACTCGTTGTCATTTCCCCCGGCAAACCAGGGCCAGCCACCATTGGGGCTTTGTGCGTTGATCAACTCATCCATCGCCGCGGTTGATTCGTAGCGCATGCGATTGGCGTCGAGCAGCACGCCCAGGCGCTGTTTGCGCTGCGATTCGTCCCGTGCTTCTCTGAGCCAGGGCGTCTCTTCGATCAACAACGATTTGAGATCCTGGTTCTTTTCCAGACCGGACAAGAGCGCATCACTGCCCTTCCATAGGTCAAAGACATCGCCGATCTGTGGATTTTCCGCCACTAACCAGGAGCCTATGCGATTGGCGTAGTAGCGGGAGAAAATCTGCTCAGAGCACTGATGAGGATACTCCATCATGTAGGGAAGGGCCTGCACGGCGTACCAGGCCGGATTGGGTGTAAACTCCAGGGTAAACTGCTGGTTTTCGCTGCGCCCGGCGCGTTCTGCGAAGGCATCCCATATGATCTTTCGGCTGCCGTCAGGCGATGTTCTGAAGGCAAAGCTCTCGCGGACCAACATGCGCTTTGGCAAGACGGGAAGTACGGCAGTCTCTCCGTCGCTGTACTGACCGCTTGTTGCCCGCAGTTCATATCGAACCGCGCCCACGCCTCGCGGAACAGCAATCAACCAGGAGAGCACGGTATTGCTGCCCGCTTCAACCTGGAAAGGGAGCTCGGGCATAGCATGGCCAAATGCGCCATCGACAGGCTTTCCGTTCAAGGCGTTGAACAACTTGAGCTCCACCGTTCCGCTGAGCGCTGCATCGCCCCGATTGTCCAGTCGGGTGCTGAGTACCATGCGGTCCCCTTCGCGCAGAAAGCGGGGGAAATTGGGCATGACCATGAGGTCTTTGCTGCTGAAGGCCGTGTCTTCCAACACCCCATAGCGCAGGGCGATGTCGTGCGCCATACCCATGATGCGCCAGCGGGTCAGGGACTCGGGAGCGCTGAAGCTAAAGCTGATGGAACCGTCCTTACCGCTGCGCAATTGGGGGAAGAAGAAGGCCGTTTCGCGAAAGTCAGAGCGCAGGGGGGGGGCGATGCTCTTCTCGCTTTCTTGCATGCCGCCCTTCTCTTTGAGGGATGGTGCTGTATCGTCTGCGCGGCTTTCAGCCAGACCTTGAGCCTTGACACCATCTTGCATATACGTTACATCTATCCCCCCCCGCCCCCCGCGGAAAGGACCTCCAGACCATATGCCGGTATTCAGGCGCCCGGTAAAGAGCCGATCGTACTGGCGCGATGGATAGGCGGGATAAGCCCGCGGATTGAAGGCTCTGGTGCTGACCTGAATCTGATCGAATCCCATGCCGCTCCAGCGGCTGTAGTGCTGGTTGTTTGGAAAGGTCCAGGTTTGCCACGAATGGGGCAGGAGCGCATCGAGGGACGCGTCATACATACCGATGAGCAATTCTGCGCTGCTGGCCTCTGAATCGGGCCCGCTGATGCGCAAGGTCCAGCTTTGCTCCGTACCGGGGTCCATTCGATCGCGGAAGCGCTCCAGGCTCACTTGCAGATCTTTGTTGCTCCATGGAACATTGACTCTCTGCTCCAGATGATGCACGCGGTTGTGGGCAACCTGAATGATCTCCATTTGCAGCCCGCCGCGGTCTGAGTCTTCTATGCGCCTTTCTACTTGCTCCAGTTGCCCGTCATTGCGCAGCCATTTCCTGCTCAGCGTCTCCTGACCCCTTCGCAGATGATAGAAAGGTCGGACTTGGTCTAACGCCGTTCCCGCTCTGAAGGACAGCAGTTCCCCGGGCTCAAGGCTGCTTTGCGCTCCGTCTAACCACAGGTATTGATATGGTGGTGCAGTGTTGTTCTTCGAACTATAGAGATATATGTAATGCTCTATGGCAACTTCTTGTCCCGAAGCATCCTGGCCGAAGATCAGTAATGCGTACTCCCCGGCGGGCCATTCGTAGTCGGCCTTTATGCTAATTTGGCGTTCATTGGCCGAAAGGTCGCGCTCCCAGATGGGCCGGGTTTCCTTTCTGTTGACGGGCTCTTCGCGATCATCATAAGTATCGGTGGGAAAGCGTCTTGTGAATTCCTCGTAGTCCATCGTGTACTGATCGGGTTGGGGCCAGAGGCGCTCCCTGATCCAGCGCCCCTTGCTGCTCAGTGGAATGAGCCGCGCGCTCAGGGCGACGTCAATCTCCCGATCGGCGGAGTTCAACGTTTTTATCTGGAACGAGGGCAGTGACTCCCGATCCCATATCTGTTGCCCATTCAATGTTGTAACATTAATTGGCAATTCCAATTCAATTCGAAAGGCCGCTCTGCCCAGCACAATGTCTTTCTGTGCACTGCGTGTTTCGCCAGAAGGATCGGTGACCTGCACCTCTACGCTGTACTGGTACTCCGGTGCATAGCGACCCTGAACCCTTTCCAGATCATCATCAGAGGCCGTGAAACTGAGTTGGAACTGTCCCTGCTCATCGCATTGAACGACTCCCTGGGCAATCTCGCGGCTGCTCGAAGAATATGGGAATCCCGGCCGCATATCCCGGTAGGCAAAGGAGCTGTGCCACCACCAGGGAAACCGGGGGCTGCGCTGAACGCGATACTCTACACGGGAGCCCGCCAGGGGTGCACCGGTATAGGCTTTGGCGCTTCCGCTGACATGAACCTCATCTCCCAGACTAAGCTCTCCTTCCGGATCCTGGAGCAGCACTTCAAAGCGTGGGCGTTTGTACTCCTCTACCTGAATCTGCAGGCTTCCGTGCTCGTCGCGTATGCTCATGCTGCCGCTCAGTCCCGAGGCCGGGGCTGTGAAGATGGCGGAGTAGGATCCAAAGTCATTGGTCTTGACGGTTTGACGCGCAATTTCTTCGCCATTGACATCGTGGAAGCTCAGCTCGGTTTCCATGCCCGTCAAAGGTTTTTCCGGACGGTTCAACTGCTGCTGAATGATGATGCCCTTGATGTAGATGTTTTGCCCTGGGCGATAGATGCTCCGATCGCTGAACAGGAAGCTCCGGACGATCGGGCGCTGCTGCTCTTTGCTGCTGCTCAGAACGGGAATGTAAACGGGATTGTCCATGTGCAATTGATCCCCATTCAGGCTGAACTTCAGCGAAAGGGTTCGGTGTTCTCTAATGCCTTCTATGCTCAATTCCCCATTGGGTCCACTGAGCAGAGTGGCAACTTGATCCTCTTCCGTTTTGCGTGTGCTGTAGTCATATCGGCGATGATAGTAAGCCATCTGAACACCGGGCAGGGGCAGACCGCTGTGACGATCCACCACCATGATGTCCAATCCACCTTCATCGGCTGCCGAGCTGAGCACAGCCATTCGGCTCACCTGAAAATCGGCCCTGCCAATACCGGCAAGTTCGGGGTCAAAGTCCGGACTTGAAGAAAAAATTAAAATATACGAACCAAACTCAAGAGCGGGCAGGGCCGCTTCAACAGAATGAGAATTGAGATCCTCATGGGCGGGTAGGTTTAAGGACCAGTTCTCCAGCACGGGTGCAGCCAGAAGGCGCTTGATGCGCTCGGCATGGACCGTCTCCTCATTCAATGCAGCTTTCAGGGCATCATCGTGGCGGATCAGCCTAAAATAAGCCTGATCGACATTGCGGTATTGAAGGAGAAACAAGGCCTCTCTTTGCGGAGGGAGAAAGGCCTCCAAAACGGCACTCAGACTGGGATACTCCAGGTGCTGGAGCAAGGCTTCGGCACTTTTCGCCCCAAAGCTCCCCGGCCAGTCCTGTATGCATTGCCGCGCAAGAGCAGCGGCCTCTTTTCGGTAGCTGGCCTTTTCGGGGGAATGGTCTTTGGTGCTTCCCCCATCCGGAATGGCTTGCTCGGCGTACCATTTGGCCCGGGCAAACGGAACCGATGCGCAGAGCTCATCTTCACCGCACTCCTTCTGAAGCTCGATCAAGGCTTGCCGGTAGAGCTCAGCTTTCTCGGGTACTGAACTGATGCTGTATGCAAAGGCGAGACGATCCAGATCCAGTTGAAGCAAAGCTCGGGTGTCCTCTCGCTCCAGGTGAAATCGGCTGAGCTTTTGGTAGAGCAGCAGAGCCTGAAAGTGGAAGTTCAGCGAATCGGGGCTCGGGATAAGCGCCGAAGCAAAGTCGGCAGAGCCGGCAAAGAGAAGGGGCTGATCGGGGCGAAAGATGTCCATGGGCCGGCTCAGACCGCTTTCTGCTGAGCTGTAAAAAGAGATGGCTTCATGGGCAATCACATCAAACAGACTTGGTCTCAAGCGGCGATCACTTGCCGCATCTTTCTCCTTCAGGGCCCGGCTGAAAGGCGCCAGGTCGGTGTTTTGTAGAATCAGGGGTTCGGACAGCGCTGAAGTAAAGCCCTGCTGGATGCGCTCCACAAAGTTTTGCAGGCTCCAGCTCCGCAGATCAGCGCTCTGTGAAAAGCTGCTTCCCCGCTCCAGAATGGTCCAGCGATGGTATTGCATGTATTGCGCATACAGCAAGGCTACATACGCTTCTAATGCGGCCCTTTCTCTTTCCAGCCCTGCCGGGTTTTGGCGGAGTTGCCGGAGCTCCTGCTCCATGCGCTCTATGGAACGCAGAGGTCCGGGATCCTGGGTTTCGCTGTTGATGTCGGCCAGATAGACCAGGGCCCGATAGTAATCGCCAAAGGAGTTCCCTTTGGACTGAGTGATGATGTCCTCCACCAGGGGAAGGGCGCTTGCCGGTCTGCCCAGAGCGAGAAGGGAGTCTATGGCCTCCCATTTCGTTGGATCAGACACCGTCTTGCTGCTTTGTTGTGCAGGAGCGGTTTTGCAGGTACTCAGAGAAAACAGAACAAGCGCAAGAGCCGATAGGAAAGCTCCTGCGCGCAAGGTGCTTACGCGATTGATGTTCATAGCCAAGACTTCTTTTCTTCAAGCCGTAAAGGGAAAACCTTCAGTAAGATGCTAAAATGCCATCCATTCCACAAAGCACGGCCGTTTTTCATGGCCTGAGCGAGTCAGCATCTCTAAGAATCGGGCCAGGTCTCTCATGGAGCCAGGCTCATTTGTGAGGCACGGACCTCGTCTCTGCCGGGGCTAGTCCGCTTGTTCAGCCTCCTTGTCCGGGACCCGGCCGGGAAAGAAGCGAAGACTGACGAAGATGGCCACATCAATCAATGCGTGCGCTGTCATGGCCGCATAGAGTCCGGAGTGGTTGTACAAATAGCCCAGACCGCCAACGATGACCACCATAAGCAGGCCATAGAGGCTGATGCGCCAGTCCCGGGGATCCAGGTAGCCGTGCAGAGCAACAAAGACCAGGGCGGTCAGCCAGATGCCGAGCCAATGCTGAAGGGCTCCGCGAAAAAGCCATTCCTCCCCGATGCCCGCACACAGCGAGAGGAACAACATGTCCGGTAAGCCAATCCTAAAACGCCGGATGAGCTGGACGAAGAAGTGCCGCGGCTGATCCAGAACCCTGTTGTACAGCAACCATAGAATGTTGGCGCTGGCCGCTGATCCGTAGAGCACCCCATCCCAAATCTGGCGGCTAAAACCTCGCTCTGAAGGATAGAATTGTTGTTGCAGATCACGGCCCTGCAGCCATTCGGCCAGGGCCCAGCCGAGGGCACCGAAACCGGCCAGCGTCAGCAGACCCAATCCCAACAGAAATAGTCTTGAAGAGCGAATATATCAGCGCTTAATGGTTTGCAATTCAACAGTTCCGCGGACAAAGATTGGCATGCTAAAGCCCGAGGTCGTCATGTTCAGATCCAGGGTCTGATCGAGCTTAGCGGACTCGGGAAAACCGCTGTCCAGCGACACCCATACCTCACCACTCTGAACGCCATTTAGGCCAAAGCGAATGATGGTTCCCTCTTGATCAATATCGGTTTCTGGCATATGAATGACCGCCTTTAAACCAATGCGCGCGCGCTTGTTGACAACCTCGTTCAAAACATAGGTGTAGGTCACGCTGCTGGGAATTTCGTTGTGTTGCTGCTCAGTGATGACCTGCCATTCGCTTCCTATTCCAATCTTGTTTTTCGGGTACACCGGAAAGAAAGACTGGAGGTTCTCAAAGGGATTGTTGGACATACCCGCCGAGCTGCCATCGGCACCCAAACGCTCATTGAGCGCCGAAATTCCCCTGAGCTCCATAATCTCACCGCTGTTGGCGAGAACAGCTATGATTCTGCTTTCCATCAGGGCCTGCATCTTTTGTAGGACCTGATTTTCTTGCAGTTCGCCCTCTTTAAGCTGACTGGAATGGTATTGGACATCCATGCCAGGTACTCCACTCATATACAAATTCGTGCTATCAACCACAATAGAAACATGGTAATTGCCCTCTTTGCGGTTGGATGAAAGCACACCCAGCAAAAGTCCAGCTTGTGAATTCATCTCCATTTTCAAGGGCTCCGACGAAGTGGGCAGAGCCATTTCCATCGTATTCCTGGTATCCAGGGTCCAGGCCGGCAGGGCTCCAGTTTCCAGTTTGAGTCTCAGCAGATACTTCGCCGGCATTTCGGAGGCTGAAAAACTGCCCGCATTACTCAAACTTAAAATCAGGGGAAGGACAAGCCAGTTCATGGCAATCTATTGAAGGATTAAAGAAGCTTAGCAGACCCGGGATCATTCAATGGGATCAATGCGAATGCTGTTTTCTACGGTCACGGGTATGGTCAGCATGCCCAATCTGAACTCCATGAAAACTTTTTGATTCAAGGAGCTCGAACGGGTCCAACCCGTCTTTTCCGACACCTGAAGCTCACCCGCCTGAGTTCCTTTGATCATGAATCTTACCTGTTCAGAGTTGGGCATAGTGACCCCTTCAAAAGGCATAGCGGCCTTTCCCGGCTCCAGACTGAGGGTATCCATAGAAAAGGATCCACTGACATTGATGCTGGCCATTCCGTTCTTGCGGCTGCTCAGGGTGTAGGTATTGTTCAGTTTGACTGGCATACCCAGCATCTCCTGAGTGCTGCTGGTTGACCAGCTTTCACCAACGCGAACACGGTGTTCGGGGAATACCGCCTGAGTTGCTGCCAGTTTTTCCATAAAATCCGTGCCCATGATGCGCTCTATGTTCATGCGCGCAGCGGAGTTGGAACCCTCTTCCAGCTCAGGGCTTCTATCGGCGTGCTGAACCTCTCCTTTTTCATTGTACGTCACTTGAAAAAACCGGCTTTCGTATGCCCTGGCCAGCTCTCCTGAGCGCTCATTCATCTCCTTGCTGACTTGTTCATCGCCAAACATGCTTTGGTCAACCTGAATATTCAGATCAACCTCTTGCATATTCAACCCCATCTGTATGATTCCATCCTCTTGCAAAGCCTCAACCCGGTGGTTCAGAATAGCCGTAAAATGCAGGTTGAATTGCATTTGAGTGAACATGCGCAGGCTGGAATTGGCCTGTATGTCTATCCGGCTGCTGTTCTCATACTCCTCCGGGAGCTCCAGTTTCAGATGTATTTCATCGGAGTTTGTGCCACAGCCCGCCAGGAGGACAAGTGCGCTAATGAGGGTATTCCTGAGAGCAAACATATGAGGGCAAAGGTACACCTGAGGCTGTCTTTGAGGGCTTTGACTTGAGGCAATCTTGCCATGTTGATAAGGTTTTGGAGCTAAACGGGCCTGGTTGAGGATCAGTAGATCTTCAGTTATGGCCCAAAGGCCTTCAAATCCTAATTTGCCGGGCTCTGGAAGGTAAATTTCTCTGGAATTTGACCCTTGATTGTGTTAATTTTGAGTAAACACAGATTAAGGGATTTGAAATTTACGATCCTTTTCTAAAGTGCATCGTCCGGCCTCGAAGAACTCTGCGCGAACAACAGTCCCTTAGACGGGTCCAAAACACCTTCCCGTCTCACAGAAATTCAACATGAAACACCTTATTACTCCAATCCTGATGGGTATCCTGTGTCTGGCTCAAGTAGCCATTGCCCAGCCAGCCATCAATTACAACATCGATACCAATGGGGATAGCATTCCCGAGGGGATTTTGTACCGGGACCTGGTGTACAACCACCCGTCTTCGCTGATTGTTTACAATGATTTCACGCCCAATGGATCGTTGACCTATGCGAAAGATGTTCCTCTCTACAACGGCAACCTGACCGATCTTACGCTGGATGTCTACTATTGCGATTACGGAACCGATTCGCTGGCTGCGCGTTCCAAGCCGGTAATCTTCTTCTTCTATGGAGGTGGATTCTCAGAGGGAACCAGCATCCGGGTAAAAGACCTGGCCATTCTGTTTGCCCGCAGAGGCTATATCGCCGTTGCCCCGAATTACCGTTTGGGCTTCAATGGTGCTTACCCCGAAGATTCGGTCAATGTTTGTTATGAGCTGGAAGGGCCTTCCATCGCCTCTTATAGGGCGCTGCTGGATGCCCAGGCAGCCATGCGTTGGGTGAGAGATAGTGCCCAGGCTGTTCTGGGTCTGGATGTTGATCCCAGCAACTTTTTCGTTCAGGGTCCAAGCCTATTCCCCATGCTGAGCCATATGCAGAGTGACGAGGTGCCCAACGACCTTTCCATACACGGCGTCCTGGACGACAGCATCAAGATCAAGGCCAGCGTTGGCCGCTCAGCGGCGATGACCACCCCCAATCTCTACATAGATGCAGATGATACTGCGCCCTTCCTGATTTTCCACGGAACATGTGATAAGTCCGTGCCCTTTACCCGCATGTCTGTTTACGACCGATATGAGTGTAAGGATGTACTGCCAAAGTCAGAGGCAAACGTTTACTTCCTCTTTGGTTCACTCCCCATTGTACAGGCGGTGAATCACTACTACGAATTCTACCCCATCTGCGGCCTTCACCACTCTCTGAAGGATATTGAAGAAAACCAAATGATGGAACCTATGGTTCAGTTTTTCTACAATATGGTGGCCGATAATATCCTGCCGACAGATCCTCCGGTTTCTGTTGCCTATCGCAAGGCACCCTGTGATGTCAATGGCAAGTGCACAGGCCGGGATTACTTCAACTTCTGCAATTCCGCTATTGTCCTTCCACCGGATAACGGCACCTGTCTGAGAATGGACGAGACAGATCATCTCGAAGATGTGCTCATGCACAAATTGGGTGGAGAAATGAATGTCTTCCCCAACCCGAGCGCAGGACCGGTAACACTGTCTTACCGCAGCGAAAGGGCAGGGGCCGTACTGGTGCAGATCAGCGATGCCTTGGGCCAATTGCGCTACAGCGAAAGACTGCAGGCATCAGAAGGCCTCAACGCCAGCCGTTTGAGCCTACCCGCGGGTCTTGAGTCGGGTATCTACCTGATTACCATCGATGGCAAGCCCGGTCCTCGCCTGGTCCGCCAATAAGCAATTACACGATCAATCTCTTTGCAGCAGGGTATCTCTAGCAGGTACCCTGCTGTTTTTTGTAGAGCACAGAACCCGTTCGACCTGAACACAGAAAAAAGGGGTTCCGGAAATACCGAAACCCCTTTGCGAGATATTCTAAGGGGCTAGTGCCCCACTAAGTTGAATTACTGGGCCAGATAAGCCTTGAGGCTTTCGCTCCTGGCGGTGGTGCGCAATTTATTGATGGCCTTGTCTTTGATCTGACGAACGCGCTCGCGAGTCAGCCCCAGATGCTCACCAATGTCCTGAAGGGTCATGGCGTGGGGAACTCCAATGCCAAAGAAGAGCTTGATCACATCGCGCTCCCGATCGGTGAGGGTGGCCAGGGTGCGCTCGCACTCAATGCGAAGGGAATCCTGGAATTCCAGATGGTCATCAGTACCTGTGGCCTCGCGATTCTCCAGCACATCCATGAGCGAACCACTTTCTCCATCGGAGAAGGGCGCATCAACAGACACGTGACGGCTGCTCACCTGCATCGTGGACTCAATATCGTCGGCGCTGATGTCCAGGATGGTTGCCAACTCCTCGGCGCTGGGCTCTCTCTCGTATTTCTGTTCCAGCTCGGAAAAAGCCTTGTTGATCTTGGACAATGAGCCCACTTTGTTGAGGGGGAGTCGCACCAGGCGGCTCTGTTCGGCAAGCGCCTGAATGATGCTCTGACGAATCCACCAAACCGCATACGAAATGAACTTGAAACCACGGGTTTCGTCAAAACGCTGAGCGGCTTTGACCAGTCCCAGATTGCCCTCGTTGATCAGGTCATTGAGCGACAAG
The DNA here is from genome assembly GCA_041751015.1 of Chitinophagales bacterium. GTDB lineage: Bacteria > Bacteroidota > Bacteroidia > Chitinophagales > BACL12 > WGOA01. The sequence goes on along the minus strand of JBGSYF010000024.1, from coordinate 29,709 downwards.
CTGTTGTTCTGATATTGCTTGGCCACCGAAACCACAAATCGAAGATTGGCCCGGGTAAGTTTTTCCAGGGCATCCTGATCGCCCTTTTTGATTCTCTTGGCGAGCTCTACTTCCTCTTCAGGAGTGAGTAGCTCTACCTTGCCGATTTCCTGCAGATATTTCTCGATCGATTGACTTTCGCGATTGGTAATCGACTTGGAAATCTTTAGTTGGCGCATCCGGTAATGGTTGAAGGTTCTCTTAAAGTGTAGGTGAAAGCCACAAGTTGTTCACATGAAGACGTCCCTGAAGGAATACCAAAATTTGTCCCCAGCCCTGGCTTAATAAAACGCGTTCTGCGAAAGTACGCATTTACATGCATTGCGAAACCATTATCTGGCTTTGAAGTAAAAACAAAGGAGGCGAATTCAGCTCTTTAGCGCGATGCCTCAATGGTGGAAAAACAAATTCGCATAGGCTTGTTCGGCTGCACTGCTCAACCAGTGATTTGCAGACTATTGAGGGAAAAGTTCGGTCCGCCCGGTTTTGACTGGGTGCTTTTTGAGGATGGTCAGGAACCCAAATGCGGCTCGGCTGATCTGCTGCTCTTTCTGGAAAGACCGGCCGTTGATTTGGTGGAAAGCTGGCTCATTCAGTGGCCGGCAGCGGTAAGAGAGCCATTGTGGCAGGAGAAGGCTGGGGAGCGGGAGCGCCTGCCCCAGGATGTGGCTCTGTATCCGCTGTTCTTTTCGGCCGAGACGCTAGACACCCATTCCGGTTCAAGCGCTATTGCCTCATCGCTGCGTCAACTCGCACTTCGAGGCTCTGCCCAACACAAACTTCAGGCTCTGCCCTCTGTTCTGGTGGAATGGTGGCTGCTCCTTGATCAGCAGGATAACATTGCCTGGATGGGTTCAGCCTGGAGCCAAAAGGGATTTAGTCCGGAGTATTGGCTGGGTAAAAGCCCGGAAGAATTGCTTCAGACCGATGAACGGTACTGGAAGATGAGCCTCCATGCCCTGAGGGGAAAGGGCAAGATTGCTGCCCGAAATCAGCCCATACTCTTAGAGAATGGGCGCATTTTGCTGCTCGACTGGCAACTTTTAAGCGGAAAGGACGCTGGATTCCCCCAGGCCAATGCACTGATCTGTGCCACAGATGTCAGCGTTCGCGAAGCTCGCGAGAGCGCGATTTTGACCTTGCAGAGCGAGCTTCAAAGCAGTCATGCCGATTTGGATCAGATTGCTCAGGCGGGAGCCCATGACCTGCGTGAGCCCCTGCGCAATGTGTCCAATTTCATTCAGTTGTTGCAACAGCGATTTGGCCATCTGTTGGAGGAGGAGGGTAAGGAGTACGCCGATTTTGCCGTTGCGGGGGTACGCCGTATGTGGTCACTGCTCGATGCCCTGATGCAGTACGCCAGCTTGCGCAAAGATGCCGGGCACTATCGACGCCTTTTGCTCGCCGACCTCATCCACGATGCGGCCCTTCGCTCAGGCCAGACGAAGTGTTTGAAAACAGGGGAACTTCCCTCGTACATTGTTGGACATCCCGGGCAGCTCCTTTTGTTCTTCGAACAGCTTTTTGACAATGCAGCCCGCTATAATGAACGGGACGAACCCGGCATCTGGGTAGAGGGCCTGGAGGAAAAGAGCGCGTGGTACATCAGTGTTTGGGACAACGGCCCCGGAATAGAGCCCCAGTACTTCGACAAAGCCATACAGATGTTTCGGCGCCTTCACCGCGAACCGGATGCCGGCAACCTGGGCATGGGACTTGCGCTCTGCCACAAGATAGCCCTGCTTCACGGAGGCTCCATGCAGCTTCTGGCCTCTGAAGGCAGGGGAACAGTAGTTCATTTGCGCCTGCCTAAGCCCTCGCTGCGCAGCACCTGAGGCGGCGGAGTTGTTCCAGGGCACAGGGCTGGTGTGCTTTAACTCAGCACTTTGGGCACTTCCTGCAGCGTTTCCCCTTCTGGTACTTCTTACAGCACTTTTTAGACTTGCAGGTCCAGCAACTCTCTGGAAGTTTGGCCAGCAAATTGGCCGAACTGGCAAATTCGGCAGGGCTAAAAAAAGCGGATTTCAGCTTGTCTTCGGGTTCGGGCAGGTCAAGCTCGTTTAACATCATTGGGTGCTGTTAAGCAATCTCCAAGGCAGCAATGCCGCGAAGATAATACCCTATTCTTATTTAGACCGCATCTAAAGAAGAACATTTCTGTTCGGGCACCCCCGGTTCATCCAGCCATCCTGCTGAGTTGATATTGAAATCCAAACTTTTCCATGCACCAGCGCTCCAATTCGCGGAGTTCCGGGTCTATCAGGTAGCGGATGGCTTTCAATAACTCCTTTTCAAACAATTTGCGGTCAAAAGAAACTTTCTCCAAAATCATCTTCGTGTATTCGAGCATCGATAGTGCCATTGTGAAAAAGGTTTGTTTTCGCTCCGGGTAAAAGCCGGTAAGTGTGATAGTCAAGAGATTTGAGGAGAGAGAAAGGGAAAGAAATGTTGAGCGATTCTTGCTTGTCAATAGCCAATTAACGCTGGATTATTTGGCTCTGTTGTGAGGTTTTTGTTAAGGTTCGTTAATCTTTTACCAGCATCAAGGCCTCGGGATCGGTACCTTGAACCCAGGGGTGTTCCCGAAGCGGCTCGAAGTCCTGTTTGATCACCATATCGCTGATCTCGTGCAGCAATTCGGGCCAGGATGTCCGCTCAAAAGGGGGCTCCACAAAGCGCTCCACTTCTGAGGGGAGAAAGAACCAGGCTTTGCCAAAATGCTGACCCAGCCTGCGAAGGGTGTCCACTTCCTCAGAAACGCGCGCATAGGCAACAATCTTGGCATAGTCGCCCAGGGTTTCTTTTTCGTAGTAAATCGAAAGGGGTACGCTCTTCCAAAAGCCGTGCAGGCCATAGCGGTCCAGAACAAAGCCCCGATCTAAAAGAGCCTGAAATGCGGAAGGCCGGAAGAAACTCCGCCACAAGCGATTGTTTCTCAGGCTTTCCCATATAGCCAATCCGGTCATCACAAGCCCCAGGCCCAGGCTGAAGAGCAGAAATCCTCCCCAGGGCAAACCGGGGATCAACTCCTCAACGACAAAACGCCATCGCCCACCCAACATGGCCAGTATGGCGAAGGGCAGTAGAAGCAGTGGCAAAACACTGCTGTATAAAAGGGTCCAGTTCAAAACCCTGAAGGCGTTTAAAGGAGTTTCGTAGAGCAAGAGCAAACTGAATTGAGCCTGGCTGTCTGGCCAGTGGCAAAAACTACACTCTCATTCCTACAAAACGGCGCGTTCATGCCCATAAGTTCCGAATGTTGAAAACTGCCGTTTTTAGAGCGGCGAGCACCTGGGGATGCAGATTGGCATTGAACCATAGCTTGCCATAGAGGAAGAACAAACCGTAAAAGCCCGCCGTGAAAGCCAGGATCATACCCAGTTTGCGACCGGCCAGATTCCTGCCAAAGCCCAGAAAGCCGCGGGCCAGCCGGTCAACACCCCGATCCATCCAAACCAGCAGCGGATAGAAGATCAGCACCACGGCCCCCATGCCCAACAGGGTGAATGTCAGGGCATTGTATTGACCGCGGTAGTCGCTCAGGTATTGATCCAGATAGGCACTCAACAGGTGAATGGCCAAGATGGAGAGCGTAAAGACAAAGACCTTAAACAAGTGCCTGAAGAACACAGAGATTGTATTTTTTCAAGGCCTAAAATCGCCATAGTCCAACGCAAGCCCGCGAAATGAAACAGCGGTTTTTCGACCTGAAGAAGCGCATTCGTCCCATCTACGCGACACCCCGCTCATCATGTTGCCCACTCAGGGCTCCTCATATAGTTCGGAGTCGGGCCTAAAATGAAAACTGGCGAATGCAAAACCCTGGCCGTGGATGAGCACCTCGAGTTGACGCCCTTTCAAGGGTCCTTCTATGGCCTGCCCGCTGATGGACCAGAGCGAGCCGCTTTCCCGATCGCGGAAAAACTCCCCTTCTGGCTCAAAATGCAGGGCTTTACCGTCCAGCTCTGCCCTGAACACCGAAGCTGAGCCGATGGCTCTGGAGTCGGCAATTTGGGCATTGTCCATGACCGATTTCGCGCCGGGACTGAAGAAAACGACAACGGGGACCTCTCCCAGGTGCTCTTGCACCACAAGCTTTTCGGCCAATATAGAAAAGGGGTAAACTCGACATGGCCGCCCTTCCAGACAAAGATCAATCACGCGCTCCACGGCCGGCAGACGCCGATCGGGAATTCCCTCGAACAAGGCCGGAATGTCCATGTCCGTGTCATAGCCCGAATAAGGATTGCTGCCATAAGGCCGTTGGCTGTTCTGGGGCAGGTCCAGGACCTCCGCCCCGGGCCAGCGCTCCAGAAAATCGGTCAGCGTGAGCAGTTGCGAGGGGAAGGGCACCAGGACTTCGCCCGCAAGTCGACCCACCAGGGCTTGCCCGCTAAACTGCTGCCACCAGGACTGGCTTTGCCGGTCCCACATCACCAGATCAGAGCCCCTCAACATACCGCTGGTTCCAAAATCGAGCAGGCGCACAGAGCCATCCCGCAATGTCAGTTTGCGCTTGAACACCAGGGCAGAGTGGCAGAGAGGGCAGAAGCTGATGCACAGAAACTGATCTGCCAATTGATCGTTGACCAACTCATGCCACATCAACACACTTAAAGGATAGGCCCGGGCCTGCTCCCCAACACTCAGGGCAATGACCGGTTCGTCCGGCAGGTAGCGATTTAGGGCCTCTTCAGCCCGGACAAATCGCGGCCGATCTATGGGTGGAATGTCGTCCCGACCCAGCATGACTCTGAACTCATCCAGTTCCACCATGCGTATGGAAGTGTCGGTTTTCCAGGGCCAGACACCCGCATCAGGTGCCGTTTGAGCGGCGAGTTCCTGGCAGGCCATCGAAAACAGCAGCATCAGAAAAGCCTGCAGGAGCGCAAATCCTGAAGTGCATTCTCCGGGCGGAGTATTGGATGCCCTTCGCGCATGGTGCCGCAACTGTTCCACAATGTTCACTTGACGGTTCGAAGGGCCTCGGTTCTTTGCGCCAGTCGCGCGTTCTCCTGCCAGCCCTTCCTGGCTAAGATAGCCCCGCCCTTCCCGCGGACAAAGTTCCCGCTAATCCCGCCTGTGAGTGCGCCTTTTGCGCCGATTCCGTACTTTTCCCCGGACATGCACAAGCCCCGATTTCTATTGCTCGGTGTTGCGCTTGCCTTTGCCGCGGGCTGGGCTCTTCAGGCTGCCGGCCAGCCCGCCGTACTCTGTCGCACAGCCGCAGTAGCGGTATTGATGGCCTTTTGGTGGATCAGCGAAGCGACCAACATCTACTTCACCGGTATGTTGCCCCTGATGCTCTTTCCCCTGCTGGGCATCATGGGCGCGGGTGAACTGGCGCCCTTTTACCTCAAGGAAATCATCTTTCTGTTCATCGGGGGATTCATCCTGGGCTTTGCTCTGGAGCGCTGGAACCTGCATCACCGCATAGCCCTGAGCATCATCCTGGCCGTCGGGGTTTCACCGGCCCGATTGCTCGCGGGCTTTATGCTCGCGGGATGGTTTCTCTCCATGTGGATTCTCAACACCGCGGCGGCGACCATCCTGCTGCCAGCCGCGCTGGCCGTCCTGGATCAAATGCCTATACAGAACAAAGCCGGGAGGCACCCTCTGACCATTCCCCTTTTGCTTGGAGTGGCATTTTCCTGCTCTATTGGTGGGGTGGCCACGCTGATCGGCACCATGCCCAATCTGGTGCTCGCAGATTTCTATGCCCAATACTTTGAGGGGGCTGAAGAACTCAGTTTTGCGCGCTGGTTCGCCTTTGGCTTTCCGCTCAGTGCGGTGATGCTCTTGATCACCTGGTTGATTCTGCGCGTTCTCTGGCTGCGGGAGGACATGCCCTCGGCCAACATGGAGCAGATTCGCCGGCAATATCAAGCACTGGGTCCTATGCGCTATGCGGAACGGGTTATGACCGTGGCCATGGGATTGACCATCATAGCGTGGTTTACGCTATCAGACATTCCCTTTGGTTCTTTCACTATGCCGGGCTGGGCAACCATGCTTGGATTGGAAGGCTATGTCCGCGAAAGCACGGTAGCCCTGATTGCCGTCGGTGTACTGTTTCTGTGGCCGGCCAGGGAAGGCCAGGTCGCTGGGCTGGTTCGCTGGGCCGATGTTCAGCGGGTGCCCCTGGGTGTTTTGTTTCTCTTTGGAGGCGGATTTGCGCTGGCGGCCGGCATGGAGCAGTCCGGCCTTTCGTCCTGGATTGCCACCCATATGCTCTCTCTTCAGCACTTGCCCCTGTTTGGGATCATCCTGATTCTGTGTTTGTTCACCACTTTCTTTACCGAGCTGACTTCCAATACCGCCACAACCATGCTGATGCTTACTTTGCTCCTGCCGATGTGCAGCGGGCTGAATATGCACCCCCTCTGGCTCATGCTCCCCGTTACCCTTTCGGCCTCTTTTGCTTTTATGTTGCCCGTAGCCACACCGCCCAATACCATAGTCTTTGCCAGCGAGCGCATTCCCATGCGAGCTATGGTCAGAACCGGAATCTGGCTCAATCTCGCCGGTGTATTGCTCATTCTGCTGATGACCCGATTGTGGGCCGGCACGGTCTTTTCTCTTTAATGCTCCGCAAAGTATTCCATTCATGGCCACCGAAATCCGCAGTTTTATCGCCTTTCCTATATCTCAGGAATTGCGTCAGCGCACGCTTGATTTAGTCGAAGAACTCCGTCAATCGGACAGCATAGAGGGTTATGCCGATCGCCTGATTGATATGGTGGATGAGATTGCCGAAGTAGGCATGCAGTACTTCTTTTTGCATCCGGTGAGAATGGTGGGTATGAACAGTCTGATTCAGAAGACCATCGCCGTGACCGTGCAGAGCGGCAAGAAGGCCGTTTTGGGGGTGTCCAGACAGGTAGCCCGTCGTTTGGACGATGCACAACTGCGGGAAGTTGCCGGCTTTTTGGAAAGTCTGTTTTTGGATGTCGAGCAGGAAGAGGAGGGGGAATAGCCATCTGCGTTGAGTTGATCAACCCTTGCAGCGGCGCTGGGCGTGCTTACTCTTCCTCGCTGTTTTCCACGGCCAGCTCTCTGAACCTGGCCTTCTCAAAGTTGCACCAGCGACACCATTCCTCCTGGCATCCCCGCTCAAAGTCCAGGGATTGGATGCCGGTCCAGGCCTCCTGGATTTGTCCGGCGACAAGCTCTACATCTTGCGGACTGATCGGAACCCGGATGATTTCAAACCTGGACTGACCGTCACTGGGCTCCACAAACTCAAACACGCTGCTGTCGGCCTTTCGGTGACTTTTACTGTCGTGTTCCACCAGAATCTTGTAGAAGACCGCCTGCCTCCAGTAATCCCCCCCCCGCCGCTTTTCAAAGCTCTCGCTCTCATCGGCATCGGGCTGTGGAGGCGAGAATTTCAGTTTGGTTTTGAAGTTGTACTTACCGGTCTTATAATCGCAAACGGTAACCACATCGCCCTCCAGCGCCATTCGATCTAACTTGCCTTTAAGCGGAACCCCGTTAAAGGGAACCTTGGACAGCATGCGTTCAACCTCCACTTGTTTGTTCCATTGATCGCGGTGTTGCGCCACAAAGAGCGGCAGGAAGCGCTCCCCTCTTTCGCTGTCCTGTAAGAAGTCCTGCTTGCTGAAGGAGTCGCGCTGACGGTTCATCGCGCCCTCAAACCATTTCAGCAATTCCGCATCGGAAGGCCACTGTTTTTCAGGGTGCTCCATCATGCGTTTGAAATAGAACTCCAACGCGTAGTGAACCGCCGAGCCAAAAGCCATGAAGCGATTCTTGGCCGAGGGTATCTTGAGCACATTTTCGTAGTAGAAACTGCGCGGACAGCGCAGATACTTGTTCAGATTGGTCACGCTCAACTCAAAGTTTCGCAGGCTTTCGCGGTAGGCCCTGCGCTCTTCTTCCCCCATCTCCAGATTGCGAAGCACGGGCGGCTCGACATAGCAGCGCCAGTAGTCCACAAAGTCTTCACTGTCCAGGCGCTGTTCTTCGGTGTTCAGCCCCGCCCCTTGCTGTAGCTCGGCAAAGAACAGGTGCTGGTTTCTGTCCTTGCCCTTGTTGTCCCTTTGCGCATAGCTGATCTGAAGCTGGCGTCGGGCGCGGGTTATGCCCACATAGAACAAGCGGCGATTTTCCTGCAGCTCATCTCCGGTATTGCCCGGCAACAGAGTATCGGGCATAGAAAACCTATTGTTGCTGCCCCGGGTGTTCCAGGATCCCTCATCGCAACCGATCATAAACACATGATCAAACTCCAACCCTTTAGAACCGTGTGCGGTCATAAAATGAACCCCCTCCTCACTGCGTATGCTTCTGTTCAGGGGAATGGGCAGGGTTTCTTCTCGCATCGTGCGGATCAAATCCAGAAATTGCACCAGGCTCATCAGAGGATTGCGCGCGGTTTCCGCCTTGATGAAATCAAAGAGCGTATTGATCTCTTCCAGCAACTCGGCACGCCGGTCCTGATTCAGCGCCCAGGCCAGCACTCCGCCGCGAATGAGGAAATCCTCAAACAGATTCTGCAAAGTCAGGCTGCTGTGTCCACCGATCCAGCGCTCCAGATGATCGTTGGTCTGGTGCAGTCGCAGTTCTTGCTCCTTCCTCTCCCCATCAAAGAGTGTTGGCGCGGGCTGGTTCTCTTTGCGCTGTTGTAGGTACTGCCTCCAACTCAGCCGCTTGTTGTTCTTCCTGCTCAATTCGTTCAGGTCCAGCGCCAGGGTGGCAATGCTCATGGCCTCCAATCCGAAATAGGGGAAGTGCAGTATTTCGTAGAGCATGCCATCGGCACTTCCCGGAGAGGCCGATTCCATTTGAACATACTCTAATATCTGAAGCAGGTTTTTGCTGAACATCGATTGAAGCAAGTCAACGCTTCGTTTGGTCTGAACTGCAATTCCCTTGTGCAGCAGCCATTGCAGGATGGGCTCGGCCTGCTTGTGCTTGCGGTAGATCACCGCAATCTGCGAGGGTCGAACACCCAACCGCAACAGCTCTTCAATCGCCAGGGCTGTTCCCACTACCTCGTGTGCATCATTGTACCAGGCAATGAGTTTGGGCACTTCTGAGAGGGCGGCCATCTCAGAGTTGGAGGCCCGCAGGTTTTTCTCCAGCGGTCTTTCGCTCCACTGACTCAGTAGATTGACTAGTCGGTCGGTATTGTTGTTGATCAGTTGAGCCGCTGCGTCCAGTATGTTTTGGGTGGAACGGTAGTTGTGCTCCAGCATGACCATGTGCAAACCGGTATTCCGGTATCGGGCCGTGAAGTCGGTGATGTTGGCCACGCTGGCTCCCTGAAAGCGGTAGATGGACTGGTCGTCATCTCCAACAACGAAGATGTTGGGTTGTTCCCAATAGCTGATCAGCAGCTCTACAATGCGGTTCTGCGAGCCGTTGGTGTCCTGGTATTCATCCACGAGCAGATAGAGAAATTGCTCCTGATAGTCCAGCAGCAAATCCTGATTGTCCTGAAACGCATCTCTGACCCAGGCGATCATGTCTTCGTAGTCGTAGCGGGCTGAAGCCTTCATTCGCGCCTCATAGACATCAAACAAGCCCACGGCCTCTCTGAGCTGGGCCATGGCTTTTTCGGCCTTCTCGATCTCCTTGATCTTCACATCGCCCTTCTTGTAGCCCGGCCCGCTGCGTTTGTAGATGTTCTCTTCCCGGGTGGGCAGGTCCTCCAGATAGCGCTGAATAGCATCCAGGATGAAGGCGCTGCTCCAGTTCTCCTTCTTCATGGTGCTGAACAAATCGCGCATGCGCTCCACCTCAAAGTAGCGATCGCTGCCCCATCGCTTCAGGGGGCTATTGCTGTCCAGTCCATCGATGAGTTCGCGGAGCAAAAGCTTGACCTCCAGATCGGAGATGGGCTCCATTTCGCGCCGACCAAAAAGCTCTGGATGGTCTTGAATGACCTTGTTGCAGAAGGAGTGAAAGGTGTACACCCCAACGCGATAGGCTTCGGGTCCAATGAAGGACAGCAAGCGCTGACGCATCGCTACCGCACCGGCATCGGTAAAGGTCAGACACAGGATCTGTTCGGGTTTGATGTCGCCCAGATCCGGATGACTGAGGATGTAGCCAATACGGGAAGCCAGGATCTGCGTCTTTCCGGTACCGGGCCCGGCAATGACCATAACCGGACCTTCGGTTTGCTCGACAGCGCTGAGCTGTTGTGGATTGAGTAAAGCGAGCGCATGGCTGAGCTCAGGAGTAAACTTTTCGGACATAAGGCTAGGCAAGCGCCCGTTTTTCGATTCAAGGCGGCAGGGTGAATATAGCCAACTGCCGTTGGAGAACTTGCTCCTTTGAAAGGATTCACTTTTGACTCCATGAGAGGGCCCCGGTCATTTTCAGCGCACTAAAAGCCCGATTTGTTTTACTTTCATGGCTCCCGGAACACATCCGTATTCTCAGCGCATTAGCGCTATACAAACTCATCTCTACAGCATGGACGGAGGTCGCCTGATAGCTCAGGTCATAGCCCGACAGGGCGTCAAGTATGTATTTACCCTTTGCGGAGGGCATATTTCGCCCATCTTGTCGGGTTGTAAGGCAGAGGGCATACGCGTCATTGATGTGCGCCACGAGGTCAATGCGGTCTTTGCCGCCGACGCGGTGGCCCGGATGAGTGGCATACCCGGAGTCGCGGCCGTCACTGCGGGCCCCGGGCTGACCAATACCATCACGGCCGTCAAGAACGCCTCCATGGCGCAGTCTCCCCTTGTGCTGCTCGGGGGCTCTGCACCCACCGTCCTCAAAGGCCGCGGCGCCTTGCAGGACATCGATCAAATGGCGCTGATGCGGCCCCTGTGCAAATGGACGGCCAGTATTCGCCATGTGCGCGACATGGTTTCTATCCTGGAAGAGGCCTTTCGCCAGGCGGCCCAGGGCGTTCCCGGCCCGGTCTTTGTCGAGTGCCCCATCGACACGCTCTATCCGGAGAGCCTGGTCAGAGAATGGTATGGCGCCAGCGGGGGAAAGGGGGCAAAATCCCTGAGCCAGCAATTGCTCAACCGCTATCTCGTTTGGCATCTCGACCGCATCTTTCGGGGGAAGGGCTCTGTGCGTTCTCCCAGACGGGTGGAGCAGATTGCCGTTCCCCGTCACAGCACAAGTGAGCTGAACCGATTCAGAAAGGCCATCGCCAAAGCCGAGAGACCGGTCTTTTTGATCGGGAGCCAGGCGATGTTGCAGACCGCGCGGGCCGAAGAGTTGGCCTCTTCGCTCAAAGCCATGGGCATACCCTGTTACCTGAGCGGCATGGCCCGGGGTTTGCTGGGAGCGGAGCACGAGGTGCTCATGCGGCACAAGCGACGAGAAGCTTTGCGCGAAGCCGATCTGGTTTTGCTGGCGGGGGTTCCCTGTGATTTTCGCCTGGACTACGGACGGCACATAGGCCGGGCCCGATATCTGGCGGTCAACCGAAGCCGGCAGGATTTGCGGATGAATCGCCGTCCTTCCCTGGGTTCTCTAGCCGATCCGGGACCATTTCTCATCGAAATGGCGGCGAAGGACATGCCAACTCCAGAGCGCTGGAAGGGCTGGCGGGAGACGCTCGGGAGGCGCGAAAACGCCCGTGAGGCCGAGATTGACGCACAGGCCGTGCCGGATCAAAAAGTCGGCATCAACCCCGCGTCAATTCCCGGTCAGCAAGCGGGCGCAAGCTCCGCTGCCCCTCCCGAACAGCAAGTTGGCATCAACCCTCTCGCGCTCTTCCGCGAATTGAATCAGCGGATTGGCGACGATGCCGTGCTGGTGGCTGATGGCGGGGACTTTGTGGGCACGGGTGCCTATACCCTGCACGCCAGAAGCCCCTTGAGCTGGCTGGATCCCGGAGCCTTTGGCACCTTGGGCGTCGGAGGTGGCTTTGCGCTCGGAGCGGGACTGTGCAGGCCGGGTTCAGAGGTCTGGATCATCTGGGGCGACGGATCCAGCGCGTACAGTCTGGCGGAGTTTGACAGCTTTGCCCGTCATGGCGTGCCGGTCATAGGTCTGATTGGAAACGACGCCTGCTGGGCCCAGATCGCCCGGGATCAGATCGAGATTCTGCAGGATGATGTGGCGGTTATGCTCGCGCATAGCGCCTATGATCAGGTAGCCACAGGCTATGGGGGCGCCGGTCGCCGGGTGGAGAATCTGGAGCAGTTCAAGCAGGCCGTTACAGAGGCTCAGGAATCCGTGCGCAAGGGCGTTCCATTTTTGATCAACGCTATCCTGGCCAAGAGCGATTTCCGGAAAGGCTCCATCAGCATGTAAAAACTCTTCAGCGCTTTGGACCCGATTTGTAATTTTCGACACGAGTTATACGATAACAGCTACTTATGAGTATGAGCAATCCCGGTGCTTCAACCCGCAGAAATCCCGGCTTGTTGAGAGCAAGCCATTCCACCTTGATGATCATAGACGTTCAGGAGCGTTTGATGCCGGTCATTCACGAATCGGAGCGGGTCTTTGCCAACGTCAACCGCATGATCAGCGGCGCAGCCACCCTGGGGGTGCATACCCTGGTCACCGAGCAGTATCCAAAGGGCCTGGGCCATACCTGTGCCGAAGTGCAGCTCAACGGCTTGCCAGTGATGGAGAAGATGTGCTTCAGTTGCCTTTTAGATGAGGACATCCTCAAGCGCATTCCCGAGGGGCATCAACTGGTGCTCTGTGGGGTGGAGGCGCATATCTGCGTGCTCAAGACCGCGCTGGATGCGCTGGCTGGCGGTCGGGAAGTGCACATAGTAGCCGATGCCGTGTCTTCGCGGAGTCCCGAGAATCACCGACTGGCTCTGGAGCGCCTCCGCCAGTCAGGAGCCTTCATTGCCAGCACCGAAATGGTGCTTTTCCAGTGGCTGGACTATGCCGGCAGCGATGAGTTCCGCGCCATCTCAAAACTGATTCGCTGACTGTAGGCGGAAAGGCCTTTCGAACCGTAAAACAATACAATAAGTTATCTTATGGCTTACTCAAGGGTTTTTGATCTCATCTATCACCAGCGGGAAACCCGCCCCAAGCAGGACTCCCTGGCCTGCAAGGTCAATGGAGAGTGGAAGAAATATTCCACCGATGATGTCATCAGGATAGCCGGACAGGTCAGCAAGTTTCTGCTCAACCTGGGCCTTGAGCCCGGAGACAAGGTGGCGCTGATCGCCAACAACCGCCCGGAATGGAATTTCCTGGACATCGGCATGATGCAGATTGGGGTGATCAATGTGCCTGTGTATCCCACCATCAGCGCGCGGGAGTACAGCTATATCTTCCAGGACGCCGAAGTCAAGTACGCCTTTATCTATGGGCAGGATCATGTGAACGGCCGGCAGCACCCCTCCGTTTTTGATCGCATTTCCGAGATTCGGTCTGAGGTGCCTTCGCTCAAAGAAGTCTTTGCTATAGACCCCCTCCCCGGTTTGAGCTCGCTGGACGATTTGCTCAGCCCGGTAGAAGAACATGAGCGCCGCATGATCTTTGACCGTATGGATGCGGTCAAGGATACCGATCTGGCTACCATCATCTACACTTCCGGCACCACGGGCAACCCCAAGGGGGTCATGCTCAGCCACAGAAATCTGATCAGCAATGTCGAATCGGTTTCGGAACTCGTGTCCGGTTATGAGATAGACCGCGCACTGAGTTTCCTGCCCCTCTGTCACAGCTTTGAACGAACCATCAGCAATATCCATTTATCCAGAGGCACCTCCATCTACTATGCCGAAAGTGTGGAGACCGTTGGCGAAAATCTGCGCGAGGTCAAACCCCAGTTTTTCTCAACCGTACCCCGCTTGCTCGAGAAAGTCTATGAGCGCATCATGGCTACAGGCATGGCGCTGACGGGCTCCAAGCGCAAGCTTTTTTTCTGGGCTATAGAAGTGGCGTCGCGTTTTGAACTTCACCGTTCACAAGGACCGATTTACAACCTTCAACTGGCCATTGCCCGCAAGCTCATCTTCTCTAAATGGAAGGCGGCCCTGGGTGGTGAGGTTCAGGTGATCGTCACCGGTGCAGCTGCTATTCAACCGCGACTGGCCACCTTGTTCACCGGTGCCGGCATCGATGTGCTGGAGGGTTATGGTCTGACCGAAACCTCTCCGGTCATCACCTGCAACCGGGTGGAACTCGAGAATCGCCAGATCGGCACGGTGGGCTTACCCATACCTGGTGTGGAGGTCAAAATTGACGAGGAAACAGGCGAGATCCTGGCGCGGGGTCCCAACATCATGATGGGTTACTACAATCTCCCGCAGGCAACCGCCGAAGTGATTGATGCGGATGGCTGGTTTCACACCGGAGATAAGGGCGAATGGGTGGACGGAAAATTCCTCAAGATCACCGACCGCATCAAGGAGTTGTTCAAGACTTCCGGCGGAAAGTACGTGGCGCCTCAGGCCATGGAGAACAAGTTCAAGGAGAGTTACCTCATTGAGCAGATGGCTGTGATCGGCAACGACCGCCGCTTTGTCTCCGCACTGATCGTTCCCTCTTTTGCCGCTTTAGAGGACTGGCTCAAACAGCGCGGTCTGGCCATCAGGGACAGAGAGGAGATGTTGAAGCACCCCGATGTAATAGAAGAATTCCAGAGAGAGGTTGATCGCTACAACGAGCATTTCAGCAAAGTGGAGCAGATCAAGAAATTCACCTTGCTCAGCCGGGAATGGTCACCGGAAACCGGTGAGTTGACCCCGACCATGAAGCCCAAGCGCCGCGTGATCAACGATCGCTATGAGACCTTGATTGAGGGCATGTACGCTTGATTCAGTTTCCAGCGATCTGAAATCGCTGTTGCAGACTTTGGGTGTTGCCGCTGATGCGCACTTCGTAGAGTCCCGCAGCCAGGTTCTTCGAACTCAGATCAATCTGCTGTTGGAGCTCATGCGTCTGCAGCGTTTGTGTGTGCAGCAGTCGGCCCTGAGCATCAAAGATGTCAATGCTCTCTGCGGCCTCTGGCCATCCCCGATCAGCGTACAGACTAAAACTTCCGCTGTTGGGATTGGGGTAGAGTTGCAGGTTCAGTTCAATCGCAGAAGCCAGGCCCTCGCCTTGCCGACTCAAAGGCGTGCTGAAAAAACGGAAATCGCTGAAATCCGATTCGCTTTCACCGCAGAGGCTGCGCACCCGCCAGCGGTAATGTTTACCGCCTTTCAAGACATTCAGCAGGCGCTCATTGGAGCTTTGAGTCAACAGGCGCGTAGCTCCTGAGGCCAGGCCTCCTTCGATCTCATAACCTAGTGCAGCATCCACGCTCTCCCAACTCAGGCGCGCACTCGTCGGGCTGAGCACCTCTTCATCAAGTCCCTCAGGCAGCGGGCAGCAATCTCCGGACAGCGCTACGGCCAGAGAAACCGGATCGCCCAGGGCACCCAGGCGGTTAGTCTCCCGGACCTCTATCCAGCCGCTGCTCCCATCGCCCCAGGCAATGCTGGCCGAGGCGCCGTTGCTGCTGAGCAGGGTTCCACCCACAACACTCCAGCAATACTGCGAACCTGGGCTGGGATCGAGAAAGTATTCCTGAACTTGCAACGCGCAGCCCGGCAGTGGCCCGCTGATGGGCGGTGTCCGGGGCTTGAGCATCTCGCGGTGCAGAAACTCCGAGGACTTTTCCACGATGAAATCAAAGTAGTAGGCAGAGAGCACAGACAGCAACCAGGGTTCGTGACCTTCGAGCGGCAGATACCACAAGTCCGATGGAATCCCGAGCCGGTCGGCCCGTTCATTGATGGGCAAAGACCCGTAGACGGCCGGAAAGAGCAACCAGGAGAATGGCGGCCAATATCCGGGATACACGATCAGATCAGCACCGCCGTGTACAGAGAACAAAGGCGCATCACCGGGTTCTATCCAGGCCGTGTCCAGAAGGGCGCCCCAGAGGTTGAGTACCGCCGCAGCTTTGCCGCTGTGCGCATAGCTGTTTCCGCTGCAACTCACACAGCCCAGATTGGGATAGTTGTAGGTGGCTGGAAGGGAGGCCGCGCGCTCATCTTCATCGGCATAAGCTGCGTGAAGGGCCATAAAACCACCGGCGCTGTTGCCCCCGGCAAAGATCAGATTGGTATCCACGCCATAGATCGGTGCAAATTCCTTGACATATCGAATGGCGGCATTCATATCCTGCACAGCGCGGTAAACCGCTCTGACCGGGCTGGAAAAACTGAGCGCATCAAAGCACTTTCGGTAGTCAATCGAGAAAACGACATATCCGCGACTGGCCATCTCGTAGCAGTAGTCTTCAACAGGAGCCATTCTTTTATCTCCTATAGCAAAGGCTCCCCCGTGTGCATAGACAATCGCGGGTCTTTGCGCCAGTGTATCTCCCTGGGGTTGATAGACATCCAGTTTCAGAGACTGCGAATAAGTCCACCATTCAAGGTTGCACAGACCGGCAAGCGCCGGGGCCGTACCATAGGTTATGTTACTGTGGGTTCTGCTTCCCACAAACTCCGGATCGAGGTAGCGCCGCCCTTCGCACTGCGCAAGAGTATGATTCATAAAAAAGCCGTGCAGAAGTAGAATGATCAGCACGCTGAGTTTTTTTTCCGGAGAACCTGAGGAAGAGATGGGGAGCATGGTGTAAAATTTTGTTGAGCCTGAGATGAAGATAAAACCAATCTTGCCAAGGCAGAAATGCTCATTAACTTGGTCCCTGGTAACCGAGGCACAGCAGTCAGGCTTGGGGCAGCACACTAAAGATTACCCTCAGTGGAAAAGGGATCCGCTTGGGCAGGCCTTATTGGCCTATCTCAACGGAGTTCACGACGCCCGTGTGCTCACCTGGTCTGATGTGGAAGGCTATGACTATCTGCCCAGCTCTTATCTGTTCCGCGAGTTTGAAGAGATGCCGGAACTGGAGCGCTTTGCTCTGGATCAATGCCGGGGAAGGGTGCTGGAGCTCGGTGCGGGCGCGGGTTCTCACAGCCTGGTCCTGCAGAAGCGCGGTTTGGTGGTAACGTCACTCGATCATTCTCCCGGCGCCATTCGAACCATGGAGGCCAGAGGGCTGCGCGAACCGATTCAAGGCGATTGGCAGAGTTTTGATCAGGGCGGATATGACACGGTGTTGTCCCTGATGAATGGACTCGGCCTGGCCGCGGATTTGTGGGGTATTTCTGACTTGCTGGCCAAAGTCAGCACATGGCTAAATCCCGGTGGACAGTTTCTCGCAGACTCCTCGGACTTGCTGGGTCTGTTTACCGATCAACCCGGAGGGCAATACATAGACCTGAGTAAGAACTACTACGGAGAGTGCATCTATCGCATGAAGTACGGAAGAGCTTCCTGCGAGGCCTTTGGATGGTTGTTCATCGGATTTGACATCCTGAAGGAACAAGCCGTTCAATCCGGCTTTGATTGCGAGATGATCTTTGAGGGTCAGGAAGGTCATTACCTGGCCCGGCTGACTCAATCCAACCAGGCCGGATCGGTTTGAAGACTGACCCTATTGGAACTGTTCAGCCGGATAAACAGCCCTTCACACTTGGGTAGTTCGTATTCAAAAAAGTAGTGCATAGTGGCTACTTTGCCCCGGTAGAAGTCTTCTCTCTTACCCGCTGCTGCCGTTCCCATGCGCAACCATTGCCAGGCCACGCTTAGAATGCCCAGGGCTTCCAGGTACAAGGTAGCATCGGCTAGAAAGGCCTCTGGTCCTTCCGAGATGGCCAGCACCGCCAGTTTCTGTGTGCATTCCCCGAGTTTCTTTGCTGTATGTCGAAGGGCTTGGGCGGGTTTTTTCAGGTCATCATGCTGTTCGGCGAGCCGGGCATCTTTTTCCATCAGCACCAGGAGCTCGGCCAGTGCGGCACCCTGGTCGCGGGCCACCTTGCGGCCCAGCAAGTCCATGCCGTGTATGCCCGTGGTGCCCTCGTGAATGGGGTGAATGCGGGCCTCGCGATAGAATTGTTCCAGGATATAGTCCGCGCAATAGCCCGCGCCGCCAAGACATTGCAGTCCTGCGCTTACGCTCTGTATGCCCATTTCAGCCGGATAGGATTTGGCCACCGGCGTCAGCAGATCCAAGAGACGAGAAGCCTGCGCGGCCTCCGCTGAGCTGCCATCTCTTTCCATGTCGGCCCAGATGCCGCACTGCATGAGCAGGGACAAACAACCTTCCACTATGCTTTTTTGAAAGAGCAACATCCGACGCACATCGGCGTGTTGTTCAATCAACACGGGCTCCGAGAGAGGGTCTTTCGCGCTCAATGGCCTTCCCTGCCGACGCTCCGCACAGTATTGCCGGCTGGCATAGTAAGCAGCCGAAGCGATGGACATGGCGTTGAGCCCAACGGCGAGCCGCGCTTCGTTCATCATCTGAAACATGTAGCGCAGGCCCTGGTTTGGCTCTCCGAGCAATTCGGCTTGGCAATCGCCCTTCTCTCCCATGATCAGGTGGGCAATAGGAGCGCCTTTGTAGCCCATCTTGTGGTACACTCCGGCGCATTGCAGATCGTTGGAGACCCAATTGCCGTTTTCAAATCGTTCGCGCTGAACGGCAAAGAGCGAGATGCCTTTGATGCCCGCGGGAGCGCCCTCTATGCGGGCCAGCATGAGGTGAACCACGTTGTCCACCGCGTCGTGATCGCCGGCGGAGATGTAGATCTTCTGCCCCTGAATGCGGTAGGAGCCATCTTTATGTGGAAAGGCGGTGGTTTTCAAATCGGAGAGCGATGAGCCAGCATCCGGCTCAGTCAGGGCCATGGTGCCCTGCCAACGTCCGCTGAACATCTCCGGCAGGAGGCGGGCGCGTTGTTCCGCACTGCCAAAGCTGATGATCAGATTGGCCGCTCCGGCAGATAGATAGGGAAAGGCAGCAGCACTGTAATTGGCCGCGCCAAACACGAACAAGAAGATATTGCTCATCGTGACGGGCACCTGCATACCGCCGTCTTCCAGGGGAGCCATGGCCGAGATCCAGCCCCCTTCGCCAAACTGAGCCAAAAGTTTTCGCATGGCCGGGTTGACGCGTATGCGCCCTTCGACCCATTGCGGTTCTACGCGATCCATTTCGCGAAGTAGAGGGAGCAGAGCTTCGGTGGCCAGCTTATCGGTGGCGTCCAGCATCATGTCCAGACTGCCGCGATCGTGCATCGCATAGCGGGGCAGACGGAGCAGGCGATCAAAATCATGCACCTCGTCTAAAAGAAATCGGAGGGTCTGTCGGCTGTAAAATCGAGTGTTCATGCGCAGAGAGAGGGATTGCCTGCCGGGCGGGTTTTTCTTGCGTGAGAATAGCTATTTTCGGTCAATGTCCGATGCCAATTTATTCGACCTGACCGACAAAGTAGCCATCATCACCGGTGCCAGCAAGGGCATTGGAAAGGCCATTGCCCATGCCCTGGGTGCACACGGAGCCCGTGTAGTCGTCTCCAGCCGCAACCAGGAATCCGTGGACGAGGTTGCTGTGGAGCTGGGCGCTTATGGCATTGAAGCCCGGGGCATCGCGGCTCATATGGGCGATTCAGCGCAGATAGAGGCCCTGCTTGCACAAACGCTGGAGGAGTTCGGAGGCGTGGACATCCTGGTGAACAATGCCGCGGTAAATCCGGTCTTCGGCCCATTACTGGCCACCGATTCCGGGGCCTTCGACAAGATCATACAGGTCAATGTTAAGGGGCCCTTCGAACTGGCCAAACGGGTTCAACCCTCTATGGTTGTACGCGGAGGCGGTTCCATCATCAACATCGCTTCCATCGGGGGCATCAGCCCCGAGCACATGCTGGGGGTTTACAGCGTCAGCAAGGCAGCCTTGATATCCCTGACCAAGGTCATGGCCAAGGAATGGGGAAGCGCCGGAATCCGGGCCAATGCCATCTGCCCCGGATTGATCAAAACCAAGTTCAGCCAGGCGTTGTGGTCCAATGATGCCATGCTCAAGTACATCACTGAGAAGTTGCCCATGCCCCGCATCGGCAGCCCCGAAGAGGTAGCTGGACTGGCGGTTTTTCTGGCATCCGGAGCTTCGTCGTACTGCACCGGAGGGGTTTATACGGCTGATGGTGGATACACAGCCTGAACAAGCTTCAAAAGCTCCTTTTCCAGCGCGCCAGACCCCGGTCGAGCAGAGCAAAGATCAGAAGCGCGGGCAGCAAGGGCAATAACCACTGCAAGGGCATCGCCTCCAGCGTGTTCAAGGTCAGATGAATCAGGGCATCGCTCCACTGGGCTCCGTACTGCTGGAGCGCAGAACTGCCCGCAGTTTCAGTCCCGCTGCCTTCTGCCCCTGACTTTACAGCAACCAGCACAAGAACCAGAACCAGTCCGGAAAAGAGCGCTGTGTACAGCCCGCCCACCCAGGCCGGAAAGGGAGACTTGTGAAACGCAGTCAAGGGCATTTTGGCCGCTTCGGTTTTTTCCCTTGCAAGGGCTTGCCAGGCCGGAACCCGGGCCATCACCGCCGCATCAAAATCGGTAGAGGGTTTCATCTCTGTACCCTTGGAAAACGCATCGTTGATCTGCATCAGTTCGCGCACCAGGGCAATGTCGGCTGCCGGGCTGTCGGCTTTGCTCATCATGCGGGCGAGTTCCTCTGCCGCCCTTCCCTCGTCTATCCAGGTCCAGATCTGATCCGGACTCAAGCCTTGATTTGGTTCATTTCCCATTCTTCAGGCCATTGTTTTTTGATGATTTCGGCGAGCCGTTTTCGCGCCCGAAAGATGCGCACTTTCACGGTGCCGGCTGACTCTTCGGTGATCTCGGCGATCTCCGCCAGCGAATGTTCCTTGAGGTAAAACAGCGAAAGGGCTAAGCGCTCGCTTTCGCTGAGTTGCAACATGGCTTTTTCCAGTTGTTTGCCCCGATCCCTGCTCAGCATTTGCGCAAGGGCATCCGGATCTTCGGCAGCCATCTCCCAGCCCTCCTGATCCTGATAGTGAACGTGGGCGCGGGAGCGCTTTTCCCGCCTCAGGCAGCTCAATGCAGTGGTCCAGGTAATGCGATAGAGCCATGTGCTGAAGCGCGATTCTCCTCTAAAGTCCTTCAGGCTGTTAAAGGCTTTGACAAAAGCATCCTGAGCAACCTCTTCGGCCAGATGATGATCAGCCGTAAGTCGAAGGGCCAAATGAAAGACCCCCGAGCGATGCCTGTTCAGCAATCGGGCGTACCCATCCGCATCTTTTTGTCGGATTCGGCGAATGTCATCCAGATCCACATCCATCATTCGGCGCTTTGACGCTTCATATCAAGAGGAGGTTACCGCCAGAAGAAAAAATGCCTTTGTCGAATGTAAAAAAGAAGAACGCAAGAGAACGGAAGCCGTGCGAACAAAAAGTTAAGCTTACGATCGTTTTTTGGTAACCTCAGGTGGAAACAGTGTGTCTAAGCCTCATAACCCACTAAAAACACCCAAAACATGAGTGCTGAAATGATTCCCGTTGTGTCTGTCCTGAGCGTTTTTGGCTCTTTATCCTTTATTGCCTACCTGTTTCTGAGCACTCGCAACAAGGAGCGCATGGCGCTGATTGAGCGGGGCAGCGACGCTTCCATCTTTGCTTCGCGAAACGGGGAGGGCATCAGCCTCACCCTGCGACTCGGCCTGTTGGCCATGGGCATTGGCGCGGGCATCCTCCTGGCTGAAGCCCTTTACACCGCCGGGATGCGGGAAGACATCGCCTTTCCCGCCATGATCTTTCTCACGGGTGGAGTGGGATTGCTGCTCGCCTATGTGATGGATGAGAGAAACCGGAAGAAGCAGGATCAAAAGCCCGGTTGATCGAGCGCATGGTCTGGGGATGAAAACTCTCCGCAGCACTGTTGCGGGTGGCGCGGGCCTCCGCGGAGTTCCGCCACCATTTGCGGATCAATACATAGTCGAGGTAATAGACCAGACGCAAGGAAACATTGTTGCTCTGAGGTGATTGAAAGGTGCGCTCGATATTGTTCAGGTAATTGCTTTGCGGAACGTTGGTTGAATTGAAGATGCCTTCCTTCCAAACCAGAATAAGGTCTGAGCCCGGGGCGTAGCGCCAGGTAAAAGCGGCATCTACGGTGAAGGCATTGAAGTTCACGTTGTGTGCCGATTCCTCGTTATCTGCTCTTATACCATCGTAGTCCGTGGGGTAAATCTTGCCGTCTTCTCCCAGCTCGTAGTAATTGAGGTACTCTGCTGCCGACCAGTAATGCCTGACAATCACACTTAAAAACATATTATTGTTGAATATGTAATTGCCCTGAAATCCGGTTTCGGAAATGAGAAGATCTCGCTTGCCCATGATGATGGACCCATCGCTGAGCGAATTGACCCAGCCCAGATCGCTGGGCAATTCAGTGCGGCTGTAGGTAAGAATCAGCAAGACCTTGTCGTTCACTCTCCAGCGCGGAGAAATGCGGTAATTGATTTCCCGGCGATCTTCCATATCAAACCAGCGGTAACCACCTCGCATATCCAGGGCGAGCTTCTTGCGGTAATCGGTCGAAAACCAAGCTCCGCCGGAGCGGTTTATCGGATAC
The DNA here is from genome assembly GCA_041751015.1 of Chitinophagales bacterium. Classification (GTDB taxonomy): domain Bacteria; phylum Bacteroidota; class Bacteroidia; order Chitinophagales; family BACL12; genus WGOA01. The sequence goes on along the minus strand of JBGSYF010000024.1, from coordinate 7,254 downwards.
TCCAGATAGCGGCCCGGGCTGCGGGGTTCAAAATAGTCGTAAGTGGTGATGGGTTCGGTATAGGCCCAAAAACCCGTGTATAAAAAATTACTCCACACCTGTGTCATGTCCAAAGTGATACCCGTGCTCGCAAAGGCATTGGGTAGATAGATGCGCTGATAATAGTACTCAACCGAATTGTACAACTGATTGATCTTCCAAAAGGGCTTGAATACATCGTACCTGTACACCCCATACCAAACCCGCTCGTTGTTGGCCAGCAAAAAACCCATGTCGTTGGGATTGTAGGTATCGCTCTCTTCATAGTAGCCTAAAACAAAGCGGCTCTGCCCACTCACTTTGTCCAGCCTGGCCCCTGCCGTATGACCCAGTTCCGGTCTGTTCCAACCATCGTCAAACAATTGGCTCAGGGCGCCTTCTGTGCGCAATTGATAGCGCTCTGAACGATCGCGAAGCTGAACCACCAGGCTGCTCACCTGAGCATCTCTCCAGGAACCGGCTCTCCAGACATTGGTGTTGATCAGAGAGACAAAGCTGTTGTCACGCCCGAGATTTTGATCCAGCACAAAGACCTGGTAATTGCTCAGGGGGGAAGTCAGCACACTTCGCTCTTCGCCTTCCTGATTGCGAATCAGCGCTTCAGTTTGACCGGTAATGGCGTTGAACAAGCCAATGCCCAGCCCGGCATCCGTTCTTCCGCTGACTTTGAAGGCATTGAAGAGCCTGCTTTCTACGGGATTGCTGATGATCTCTTCGCCCTCCTGCAATTGTTGGCCCACCTCAAAGAAACCCAGAGGTCGCCCACCGACGCGACGGCTGTAAAACAATTCCTCTTTTTTGTTGAACAGCTCGGTTCCCTCCGTAAAAAAAGCTCTGTTCTCATTGAAACGCACCTCAAAAGGACTGAGATTGAGCACCTCGTTGTCAAAGCGCACCTGATTGAAGTCGGGAATCAGGGTCATGTCCAGGGTAAAACCATCGTTGATTCCGTACTTGAGATCCATGCCCCCATTGAGATCCCAAACGGCTTCGGTGATGTTGTTTTGCGGATCGCTGCGCAACTCTACAAAGCTCGAGACATAGGGCGTCAGAGAGATGCGCAATGGGGCGTGGATGTTCTCCAGTCCCTCAAGGGTTCCAACCTGTTGGATAAAGCCCTCCTCGGCTACATCCACCGGACTCCACCAACTGTCTTCACGATAGCGCCTCAGATGGCGGAAGATATTGATGCCCCAGTCCTGAACATCGGCACTTTTAAAGCGAAGGGCGCCATAGGGTATAGCCAGCTCGGCATACCAACCCTTCTCATCTATGCTCACCGCCGACTCCCAGACCGCATCCCAGAGCACATCAGTGTTGAAGCCCGTCCATTTGTCGTCAATCTGAACACCAGCAGCCGTCACCGAGAAGCCCAGCGCATTGGTGCCATCCATATATGGGCAGATCAACACCCCCATCCAGTCCGCATTGCTTTTTTCATCCCGGCGCGAAAGGGTTACCTGTATGCTATCCGGGTGCGGATCGTGCATATGAGCCCCGATGTACAACGCATCATCATCGTAGAGGATCCTGATCTGGGTCAGGAGCCTGGAGGGTTTATCGGGTTGGGGGGCGGTGGTGGTAAAGCCCTCCGCTATCGGCGCATTGATCCAGCAATCATCATCCAGCACCCCGTCGATGACCGGAGCCTGCTCTGCACGCATAGCCGGGACGCTTCTCTTGCGTGCCTCCCGCACATCAGCGCTTTTTTTTGCCGTACTGTTTTCCGTCACCGTATTCTGGGCTGCTGCGGCAATGCTCAATACCAGAAGAACACCCAGCAGAGATCCCGACTTACCCACCAATAAAGTTGCCCCGCTATAAACATGCCATACAATATGGTATGTAAACTTGTTATGATGGCTACTGCCGTTCCCGCCAAACATAAAAGCGCACAATTTCATATAACCACTTTCAACTTTATTTCTCGCGCATGAATGCAGCAATATGGGCGGCAATCTCCTCACCGGCATCCTCCTGCAGAAAATGACCGGCATTGGAGATGCTCAGCGTGCTCTTTCCTTTGCGGGATGGTATGTTTTCGTTGAACCAACGGTCTGCCCCTCGCATGATGGGATCCTTATCAGAGAACATGACCAAAGCCGGCTTAGTCCATTGCGAAAGCGCTTCTCTGGCTTTCTTCATGCGCTCCACCCCGGGATCATCTGCCTTGGTAGGCACCAGGAGCGGGAAAGCTCTGGCGCCGGCCTTGTAGTGGCGGTCGGGAAAGGGAGCATCATAAGCTTCCATAGCTTCTTTTGACACAGGCCGGGCACATCCCGAGCGTATGATCTTGGCGATTGGAAAGATGGGACTGCTTTTGGCAAAAGCCCTCCAGGTTCTGAACGCGGCATTCATGGCATGCTTTCCAACCGGCAGGGTCGTGTTCATGATAACCACCCGGATGAATCGCCCGGGATCTTCGCCGAGTAAGCCTAATCCGAGCAAACCGCCCCAGTCCTGCACCACCAGGGTGATGTCGCGCAAACCAAGTTGATCCAGGAAACTCTTCAGGGATTCAAAGTGAAACTCATAGCTGTAATCCTCCAGCTTAGCGGGCTTATCAGAGCGTCCAAAACCAAAGAGATCAGGACAGATGACGCGGGCTTGGGGCTTGAGAACCGGAATGAACTTTCGATACAGGTAAGACCAGGAGGGTTCCCCGTGCAGGCAGAGCACCACTTCCCCTTTCCCCTCATCGATAAAGTGCATGCGCCCATCGCCAATCTGCACATAATGGGTTTGATAGTCAAAGTCACTCAGACGGCTGAACCGCTCCTCAGGTGTGCGCAAAAACTTCATGTCGTTGGGAATTGAGGCCATTGAAAATTTTTAAGCCCGGCCATCAAAATACGAGTATCCCCAAAACGAGCGATGAGGATATTAAATAATGCCGTGTAAAGCTCTCCCCGGAGCACCCAGGGCATCGACCCGTTTTTCAATCTCGGGATCATCTTCTACCACCGGAGCGTGGAAGGGCTTGATGCGCGCATCGATGATCAGAGGGCCCCGGCAGCCCCAATGTTTATGGATCATTGTGGCCCCAACTCCGTGCACATCGTGCGATGGATTGCTGCGCGTAAAGGTAACCCAGAGGAAATTGGGCAGAGAGGCGGCCGTAAAGGCGGCATCGTCGCAGAGCACAATCAGGCCAATGCCGGACAAATCTACCCCTTCCAGCGCCTGGGCCCAACGCTCTATATCTCTGTGCGCTTCGTCGTATTGAGTAAAGGGTTTGCCACTGCAGGACAGCACCCCCGGCATAACCAGACTCCATTGCCGGGACAGCTCAGCATCCGGCAAATGTTGCGGTAAGCGGTTCGAAAGTCGGCGTCGCTCCGGGCCGAGGGCGGCCATGAGCAGCTTGGATCCGCTGTTCATTCCATCTCCGCTGTAGTCCAGAGTATCCATGGAAGTGCGGGTCTGGAAGTGCAGATCGCGCTCAAAATCCAGCCGGGCCAGCACGTGTTGAAGAAAGGCCCCCTCATCACTGAGCTTAGGGGGGCGGTCATCTCGGCAGGCCATGATCAGGTATTTGGCCAGGGACAATTGACCCGTTCCCAGAATATGGTTGGCCTGGGTCAGCATCTCCAGGGGCTGGGCTTGCTTGTTGAAGGGAACATAGCGCTCGCTGCCTATGGCCAGTAAGAGCGGGTGCACGCCTGCCGCATCCACCGCGTGTACCCCATCCACTCCTGGCAACTCATCGCGAACCGCCTGACCGGTCATCTCGTGAATCAACTCTCCAAAGGCCGAATCCTCCTGGGGCGGCCTGCCGACCACGGTAAAAGGCCAAATGGCATCGCGGCGGTGCCAAACCCTTTCGACCTTCATCAGGGGAAAATCATGCACCAGGCTGTAATAGCCCAGGTGATCCCCAAAAGGGCCTTCGGGTTTCAATGCCCCGGGTTCTACCGTGCCGGTGATGACAAAATCCGCATCCGCAGAGAGCGTGTACCCATTTCGAACCGTATAGCGCCAACGGCGATTGCCCAAAACTCCGGCAAAGGTGAGCTCACTCAAACCTTCGGGCAGGGGCATGACCGCGGCCAGAGCGTGCGCGGGCGGGCCACCGACAAAGATGCTGACCCTCAATGGCTGACCCTTTTCCTGCCAACGGCTCTGGTGAACGCCTATGCCGCGGTGAATCTGGTAGTGCAGCCCAATCTCCTCATTGAGCACATAATCGTTGCCCGAGAGCTGAATGCGGTACATGCCCAAATTGGCCTTCATGGGGCCGGGCTTGTCGGGGTCTTCGGTATAGACCTGGGGCAGGGTGACAAAGGGGCCACCGTCCATGGGCGAGCAGAGAATGGCGGGCAGATCTTCAATCCGGCAATTCGCAGCACAAATAGGACCTGAGCGCATCTTTCGGGGAAGGGCGCCGAGGGCATGGAGCAGGATTCCGGGTACTTGAAGGGGCATGCGCAAGGCCGCGGCCGGGTCGCTCTTCAGGGCAACCAGCCGCTTTACCGCCTTTAAGCTGTCGCGAAAGAGAAAATGGCAGCGATCCATGCTGCCGTAGATGTTGGATGCCGCAGGAAAGGGACTGCCTTTCACCCGCTCAAACCACAGCGCTGGTCCTCCGGACTGATAGACCCGGCGCTGAATTGCGGCCATCTCCAGATGGGGGTCAACTTCGGTGGAAATGCGGCGAAGCATGCCCCTGCTTTCCAGGTCCAGTAGTGCCGGGCGAAGACTGTTGTATGCCATGGTTATGCCAAAACTTTGTCCGCGTGCCTTTTCGGGGTTGAAGGCACCAATGCCGCAGGCTATAGCCTGGGGACGGACGGACCTTGTAAAGCTAACAAACGAAGTTGCGCAGCGTTCGAAGGCCGTGCTAAGTCCTTGATATTTACTTGTTTGTACTTTCTACCGCGAACGCAAAACCGAGAGACACAGCGTTGAGCAGGGCGCCCAATCCAGTTCCTTAACAGAGTTTAACAGGACAATTTCGAACATTTAACAGGCCTGATCATACCGGGAAGCATGGCCTCGCGTAGATTTGGTTTGCGACGCTCAATCGGGGATGATTACTGCCACGCCTTTTATGATGGGCTTTTTGCAGGATCTGGTCGCGTTTTAATTCTTCTTTGCCATGAAAGCACACAACACGTCATCGGGACTTTGGCTTTTGCTCGCCGCTTTGCTGCCCTTGCAGCTTTTCGCCCAACAGGCCAGCGAAAAGATCGAAACAGACGAGAAGACTACTCAAGGGTCAAGAGTTCGCATCATCGTCAATCATGACGAAGATGGGGAGCAAAAGCAACTCGACACCACATTTATCTTCAGCCCGGGGATAGACCCCGCCTCCATTCTGCAAGAGTTTGATTTAGGCCATATCGGCCTGGATCAGTTGGAAGAGATGCACGAAAAGCATCAGGACATGGAGATCATCATCAATCGCTGGAACGGCATGGAGGATGGTCTTCGGGAACTGCGCATGGAGTTTCGCGATCTGGTACCTGACTTACAGGAGTTGCAAAGATCTCTGCGCGACATGCAGGAACAGATGGCGGTGTACAAAAGCACACCATTTGAGCAGCGCGCCTATCTGGGTGTTTACTACGACCATACCGAGAGCGAACACGGCTGGGCTGCGCGGATAAGTTCTGTCTTGCCTGGTACAGCCGCTGAAAAGGCCGGTTTGATGAAGGGCGATCTGATCCTGGGCATCAATGGCGATCGTTTTGAGGAAGGGCATGAGTTGCGCACCGCCCTCAAGCAGCTCGCCCCGGAGACAGAGATCGACTTGCAGGTCTTTCGGGACGCTGAAGAGCTGTCGATAAAGGCCACACCTGCAGCGCGCTCAGCACTCAAGGAAATGGTTTGGCAGAATGCTGGACAGAATTTTAATTTCCAGTGGAAGGACGGTGATATAAATCCCGAATTGCTGCGCTTTTACGCCGATCCCGACAACGTGGCCAAGTGGACTCAGAGACCCTTTCTCGGTGTTCAACTCGGACAACAGACAGAAGAGGGTGTCGGTATTGTAGGCGTCATTCAGGGCAGCACTGCAGAAGCTTTGGCCCTGCAGGAAGGAGACATCATCACAGACATCAATGACGTCAAAGTTCGCGATTATGAGGGTCTAAGAGAGTACCTATCTTCTCTGCAAATAGGTCAGCCGATCAGCGTTAAGTTTCTCAGGGAGGGTTCGCCTATGGAGGCATCGGGGGAATTGAAAGGCAATCTTCCGCGAGGTTCCATCTCTCTTCGCGAGGGTTTGCAAGGGGCCCTTGGACAGCTTGATGAGGCTATTCGTTTAGAGATGCTGCGCCCCGGTTCGAACTTTCCGGAAGAACTTTCTCAGGATTTGGAGAGGCTCCGGGAGCTGGAAGATATCAGCATCTTTTTCTCCGAGGATGTGCCCAATGGTTCGTCGGAGATCTTTGATGCCATGCCCTCCCGTGTAGTTCGAAGGGTAGCCGTTTTCATCACGATGGATCAGCTCAGCAAAGAGGAACTCGCCATTTTGAATCAGCAGGCCGATCCCAAGATCAGCCTCAAGAATGATTGGAGCCCGGCGAATGTCTATTTCAGTCCCAATCCCAACGAAGGACAGTTTGTCCTGCATTTTGAATTGGAAGAGGCGGGTCCAGTCATAGTCCAGGTCTTTGATCAGCAGGGCAAGCTGATCCACACGGATCGCCTTGCCGGAGATCCGGGCACCTATGATCTACCGCTGAATCTCAGCTCAGAACCTAAGGGGATTTACTTTCTGGCATTGACCAGAAATGGAAAGAGTTATACTAAGAAAGTGGTTATTCAATAGAGGTGGCAGTGCTTTATGCCTGCCAGAGCGGGAATGAAGTGCACATTCAATCATAGTAGAAAACAACTGTTCGCCAGGTCATGCTTCTCTTCGTGATTTGAATTTTCAAATCAGCATAGATTCAGCTATGAATGCAACAGGGTCGGGAATGTTTGAATGTGCCAAAAAGAAACGGGAGCTGATGAAGCTCCCGTTTCTTTTTGTTGTACGTGTTGTGCGCGCGCCTTACACCTGACGCATGGATTAAAATGATAGGTGTTATTTGATAATATTGATGCCGGCTGTAACCTGAATGGCATTTTGTAGTACTCCCCATTCTTCCGACCAACAGTTGCTGGTCTTAAGTTTGTTTAGGCGGCTTTCATGTAGATGTCCTCAGGCTTTCTTCGATTGATTCCACGGTGGTTTCGCTTGTTGTACCGGTTGATGAACTTAGCCAC
>JBGSYF010000023.1:0-35997 GCA_041751015.1 Chitinophagales bacterium | reverse complement strand
GCACAGGTGCGGGTGCATGGGCAGGCGCAGGAGCGGGCGCAGGCGCTTCGGATCGAACTGGGGCGGCCACCGGTGCCGGCCTGGGTTCTTCCCGCGCAGGCTGAGGGTTTAGCTCAGGAGCTTCTCCCTGGCTATCTTTTTTTTTTGGCCCTGAACTTGCGGCGCTGGCAACAGGGCTGTGACTCCCCTTCGAACCGTAGTCTAAAGCGCGATTGAGGAAGCACAGGCGTATGAGGGCCGTTTCAACGTGCAGGCGCTTGTTGCGGCTCTGTTTGAAATGGATGTCGGCCTGGTTGAGCAGGGCCATGGCGCTGACCAGGTAGGCGGCCGGAACCGCGGCTGCCTGTGCGATGTAGCGATCGCGCAGTGTGGCGCTGCTCTCCAGAAGATTGTGTGTTGCCGGATCCTTGGCCACCAGCAAACTGCGCAGATGCTCAGCCAGACCGCTGAGAAAGACATCGCCCTCAAAACCCTGCTCCAGCACGGTTTGAAAGCAGTGCAAAACGGCCGGCAAATCCTCGCAGAGAAAGGATTCGGTAAGGCCGAAATAGACGTCATAATCCAGGATGTGGAGGTTGTCCAATACCTGCTGCAGGCCCATTTGCCCCCCGCTGAAAGCGACAATGCGATCGAACATGGACAGGGCATCGCGCATGCCTCCGTCGGCCTTTTGGGCGATGATGTGGAGGCCCTGGGGATCGGCAGGAACCCCTTCGGCCTGACTGATCTCCTGCAGATGCGCGGCGATGTCTGCGACCTGAATGCGGTTGAAATCGAAGATCTGGCAGCGGGAGAGGATGGTGGGAATGATCTTGTGCTTCTCCGTGGTGGCCAGTATGAAGATGGCGTAGCTGGGTGGCTCTTCCAGGGTCTTTAGAAAGGCGTTGAAGGCCGCCTGACTGAGCATGTGCACCTCGTCGATGATGTAGACTTTGTAGCGGCCTGCCTGTGGGGGGAAGCGGACCTGATCGGTCAGGGCGCGGATGTCCTCCACCGAGTTATTGGAGGCCGCGTCAATTTCGTAGATGTTGAAGGAACTGCTCTCTCGGAAGGAACGGCAGGGGCCGCACTGCCCACAGGGCTCTACCCCCTCTACCGGCTGCTCACAATTGATGCTCTGGGCCAGAATTCGGGCGCAAGTGGTCTTTCCGACCCCTCTGGGACCGCAAAACAGAAAACTGTGGGCGAGTTGCCCTGTTTTGATGGCATTGCGGAGCGTAGTCGTGATGTGGGATTGCCCGACAACATCCCCAAAACGCAAGGGGCGGTATTTTCGGGCAGAAACGATGAAATCGCTCATGGAAGGCTAAAGATAAGGGGACTTGTCCTAACCCCTGAATGGAGCGCCAAATTAGGTCTGGAGGGCTGCCTGAAAGGGCTTAGCTTTATATTTTCTGCAAAGCGTGGATTTTTTTGGGGAGAATCCCGGATTTCTCTATCTTTGCCATCCCAATTTTTGCCAGCCTTTATGAATAACTACGAGCTGATCATGATCCTCAACCCGGTCCTTTCGGATGAGGAAGTGCGCAACACCACGGCCAAATACCGGTCTATGGTGACGGATGCCGGAGGATCAATGGTCCACGAAGAGGCCTGGGGAATGCGACAGCTCGCCTACCCCATTCAGAAGAAGACCAACGGTATCTACCACCTGATGGAGTTTCTGGCCCCAGGTACCCTGGTGGATGCCATGGAAATCCAGTTCAAGCGCGACGATGTGATTATGCGTCAGATGATTACGCGTTTGGATAAATACGCAGTTGACTACAACGAGAAACGCCGCAAAGGCGAAATTGGCAAGAAAAAAGCGGCATTGGTCGCTGAGATGTCTGCCCCTGAAACCAAAGAAGCCTGATCGGAATGGCCGCGAACAACAAGAACATCCGTTTTTTGACCGCCCCCAAGATCGGGCGCCGGGACAAAAAATTCTGCCGCTTCAAGAAGTACGGCATTAAGTACGTGGATTACAAAGATCCCGACTTCCTGATGCGTTTTCTGAACGAGCAGGGCAAGCTTCTTCCCCGCCGCATTACCGGCAATTCCCTCAAATACCAGCGCAAAGTTGGTCAGGCGGTCAAAAGAGCACGCCAGGTTGGTCTGTTGCCCTATGTAACTGACCTGATGAAGTAAGTATTCCGCCCCGGTGCTTATCTGATCACCGGACTGGAATTGAATATTCAGCAATACCCGCGAGAATTCCGCAGCCATGCAAGTGATACTGAGAAAGGATGTTGACAATCTGGGCAATGCCCATGAGGAGGTAAAAGTCCGCGACGGATATGGTCGCAACTTTTTGATCCCCCAGGGTCTGGCCGTTGTTGCAAACTCCAGCAACCGCAAGATTGCCTCGGAGGAAGCCAAGCAAGGCACCCGCCGCCGCGAGAAGCTAATGGCCTCTCTGAAGGATATTGTCAGCCAGTTTGATGGAAAGTCGATCAAGATCGGCGCCAAGACCGGCGAATCCGACAAGATCTTCGGCAGCATCACCAATATTCAGATGGCCGACGCCATCAAGAAGCAATTGGGTGTTGACATCGATCGCAAGCAGATTGTCGTTCCGGATGATATTCGCACCCTGGGCACCTATCACGCCAAGATTTCGCTGCACCGCGAAGTCTCTGTGGACGTGGAGTTTGAGGTGATCAAGGAGTGAACATTCGACCAAAAAAAAGCAGCAAGCCCGCCTCAAAAAGGCGGGTTTTGTTTTTAAAGCAGCAAGCCCGCCCCAAAAAGGCGGGTTTTGTTTTTAAAGCAGCAATCCAGCCAAAAAAGGCGGGTTTTGTCTTTGGAGCTGCTCGGGTTCAGGTGGTTCGGAGGGCTTCGATAGGGTCTAAGCGAGAAGCCTTGAGCGCCGGATAGATTCCGGCGGCCAAGCCAACTACAATACAGATGCTCAGCCCGATGAAAATCCACAACCAGGGGATGAAGAAAGCCGAGCCCAGTCCGATGGCCACCTGATTGCCGATCAGAATGCCCATGATGACGCCCAGGGTTCCGCCGATCAGGCAGATCAATACGCTCTCGGAGAGGAATTGCATCAGGATGGAGTTTCGCGGTGCGCCGATGGCCATGTTGACCCCGATCTCCCGGGTGCGCTCGTTGACCGAAACCAGCAGGATGTTCATCAGTGCAATGGCGGCTCCGAGTATGGTGAAAAGTCCGATGGCCGTTCCCCCGATGCCGATCTTGCCCAGCATATCCACCAGCATGGTAGCCAGACTGTCGCTGCGGGAGATTTGAAAGTCGTCCTGGTCGCGGACGCGCAGACCCCGAACCTGGCGGAACATACCCGTGGCCTCTCCGATAGCCGCTTCGAGTTCGGTGGGTTGGGAAACTTTGACGGTGATGGCGTGCCGGGCCTGTTCGCGAATCAGGTAGGCCCGGGCCGTGGTCAGGGGAACCAGAACCAGATCATCAGAAGCCACAATGCTGGCCCCTTTGGACTGCAAAACGCCGATGACCCGGAAGCGCAAGCCGTCCACATTGACGAACTGGTCCAGGGGCTGCTGAGTCTCGCCGAAGAGCCGCTTGGCGACCGCATCGCCGATGACCACGACCATAGAGTTGCGCTGCAATTCCTGCACGGAGAAGAAACGGCCGCGGCCCAGTTCATACCCGGAGACCTCCTTGTAAGCCGCATCCACGCCCATCACGCTGACGTTGGGGTTGGTCTTTTTAGACTGGTACTTGATGGTGGCTGAGGAATTTCGCGCAGCCACCGATACCGATACAATGGCCGGATACTTATATTTTTCCTGAAAGGCCAGGGCTTGCTGATAGGTGATGGCGCTGGGCGCTTTTCGGCGCGTGCCACTCTCGGACTCCACCCCTGAACCCGTTCCCCGGATGGTAAAGGAATTGGAGCCCATGCTGGCAAAGTCGCTGTTGAGGAATTGCTCCAGACCGCTGAGTGAGGTCTGGATGCCCACCAGGGCCGAAATGCCTATGCCCATGATGAGCATGGTCAGGATGGTGCGGAGCCGGTTGGTTCCGATGGATCGCAGCGAAAGGGAGAGATTGTCCCGCAGGGTCATGAGCAGGCAGGATTTCTGAAGCGGAATTCGGTGATTATCAGGGAAGCCGAGCGAATTTCAGCGAAATTACGCTGATTTTGCCTGCTGGATTTATTACCTTTGCAGCCGAAATATCACCCATTAAAGCTACCTAAAAGATGGCATTTGATTTTGACATGATCCGCGAGCTATACCAGCGTATGCCCGGCCGGATCGAAAAAGCGAGAGAGATCCTCAAGCGTCCACTGACGCTGACTGAAAAAATTCTCTACAGCCATCTTTATGCGGGTGATCCCGTAGGCGAACTCAAACGCGGTGCCGACTATGTGGACTTCGCTCCCGACCGGGTGGCCATGCAGGATGCCACGGCTCAGATGGCGCTTTTGCAGTTCATGCAGGCGGGAAAGGCCAAGGTGGCCGTTCCCTCTACGGTGCATTGCGATCACCTGATTCTGGCCCAGCACGGGGCGGTAGAGGATCTGGCCGATTCAATCAGCAACAACAGCGAAGTCTTTGATTTTCTGGCTTCGGTCTCCAACAAATATGGCATCGGTTTCTGGAAACCGGGAGCGGGCATCATACATCAGGTTGTTCTGGAGAACTACGCTTTCCCGGGCGGTCTGATGATTGGCACCGATTCGCATACGGTCAACGCCGGCGGTCTGGGCATGGTGGCCATTGGCGTGGGCGGTGCTGATGCGGTGGACGTGATGGCCGGTATGGCCTGGGAGTTGAAGATGCCCAAGTTGATAGGGGTCAGACTGAGCGGCAAGATGAGCGGCTGGACTGCGGCCAAAGATGTCATTCTCAAAGTGGCCGGCATTCTGACGGTCAAAGGGGGAACGGGCGCTATTGTTGAATACTTTGGCGAAGGGGCCCAGAGCATCTCCTGCACCGGCAAGGGCACCATCTGCAACATGGGCGCTGAGATTGGAGCTACCACCTCCGTCTTTGGCTACGGACCGGCGATGAGCCGCTACCTCAAAGCCACCGACCGGGCCGATGTTGCCGCGCTGGCCGATGGAATCGCCGATCACCTCAACGGTGATCAGGAGGTTTACGACAACCCGGAAAAGTACTTTGACCAGGTGATCGACATTGATCTGAGCACCCTGGAGCCCCATGTCAACGGGCCCTTTACTCCGGATCTGGCCTGGCCCATCTCCCGTTTGAAAGAAGCCGCCAAAATCAACAACTGGCCCAAAGACATCGAAGTGGGCCTGATCGGATCCTGCACCAATTCCAGCTATGAAGATCTGGATCGCGCCGCATCACTGGCGCGGCAGGCGGTGGACAAAAAATTGAAGGTCAAGAGCGAGTTTACCATCACCCCGGGCTCAGAAACGGTGCGCTATACGGTGGCCCGCGATGGGCAACTCCAGGCATTTGAGGCAATGGGTGGAGTGGTTCTGGCCAATGCATGCGGTCCCTGCATCGGGCAATGGGCCCGCCACAGCGATGACCCCAAGCGCAAGAACACCATCATCACTTCTTTCAACCGGAATTTCGCCAAGCGGAACGACGGCAACCCCAACACGCACGCATTTGTGGCCTCGCCGGAGATCGTAACGGCCATGGCCATTGCCGGCGACATCACGTTCAATCCCCTGACCGATACGCTGATCAACGAAAGCGGAGAAGCCGTGAGGCTGGATCCGCCCAGCGGACTGGAGCTTCCGCCCAATGGATTTGCCTATGAAGACCGGGGCTTTCAGGAGCCGGTCGCCGATGGCTCCAAGGTTCAGGTCAATGTAGATCCCGACAGCAATCGCCTGCAGTTGCTGGAGCCTTTCCCCGCATGGGAAGGGCATGATCTGAAGGACTTGCGTCTGCTGATCAAGGCCAAGGGCAAGTGCACCACGGACCATATCTCCATGGCCGGACCCTGGCTCAAGTACCGCGGCCATCTGGACAACATCTCCAACAACCTGTTGATCGGGGCGCTGAATTTCTTCAACGAACGCACCAATCACGTCAAGAATCAGATCAGCGGGGAGTACGGAGAGGTTCCGGCTACGGCCCGAGCTTACAAAGCCCGGGGCATAGGCTCCATCATTGTCGGTGATGAGAACTACGGCGAAGGTTCATCCAGAGAGCACGCCGCCATGGAGCCCCGTCATCTTGGCGCCCGCGCCGTGTTGGTGCGCTCTTTTGCCCGTATCCACGAGACCAACCTCAAGAAGCAGGGCATGCTGGCGCTCACCTTTGACAATCCCGCGGACTACGACAAGATTGAAGAGGACGACCGGATTGATATTCTCGGACTGGAGAGTTTTACCTCCGGAAAAGCACTGAGCATGGTTCTTCACCACAGCGACGGACGACAGGATCGCTTTGCGGTCAATCACACCTTCAACGCCTCTCAGATTGAGTGGTTCAAGGCCGGAGGTGCCCTAAACCTGATTCGCCGTCAGGAACACCAGAACTGAGTTTGCGCCGCCCGCAGAGAACGATTACAGAAAGAGATTGGCCCGCCAAATCTTCTTTTGGCCAAACTAAAAGCGGCCCGAAGAGCGTTTGAGTTTTCCATCATTGCAGCGATTTTCGCTGCCTGAGTGTAGTTTCGCTGTTATGCAAAAATCCCTTCTGCTTTTATTCCTTGTACTCTTGTCAGGCGCTGGTGCGGGTACGGCAAGCGCGCAGACCCGCAGCCAGGACAGCGATTTGCGAGAGGACAGCGATCTGCCTCAGCAGAATCCAGGGATAAGGGTCAGGGAAAGGACGGATGATCCGGTGAGTTACAGCGGTCCGGGTGATGCCGATCCCTTTTGGAGCCTGGACAGAGTGCTTGTCGGGGGAGGCTTCGGCGCTTCCTTTGGAACGGTGCTCTTTGTTGAAGCTTCGCCGACGATCGCCTATTTTATCACGCCTATGTTGAGGTTTGGCATTGGCGGAACCTATCGCTACGTCAACGATCAACGCATTTTTTTTGAATATAAAGCCCATGTATACGGGGGAAGGGCCTTTGTGCAACACGATATCTTTGGAGGGCTTTTTGCCCATGCGGAGTATGAAAATCTTCGCGCCCGCTACATTACAGGGGAGGATGCGCAAACCAACTTCCTCTTTCCCAGTGCCCTGATCGGGGGCGGTTATGCCATCCCTATGGGTGCGAGTACGAGCCGGAAAAACAACCGGGAGATCCAGCAGTCCTACCGCTCTATGATGCAGATTCAGGTGCTCTATCCCATCAGTCTCAATTCTGGATTTTCACAGTATTTCTATCCGGTTGACATTCGGATGATGTTGTTGTTCAACCTTTGAGAACAACGCTTTCCCGCCGCCTATGGCTCGTTTTTTCATTGGTGATGTACACGGCTGCGCCCAAACCCTGGAGGCCTTGCTGCAGCGCATCGGTCCTGCGCGGGGTGATACGCTGATCTTTCTGGGAGACTACATCGATCGCGGCCCGAACAGCAAAGGGGTGATTGATCTGGTCATGGATTTGCAGGATACAGGTCCTGTGAAGGTTGTAGCCCTGGCCGGGAACCACGAGGACATGATGGTCAAGGCCTTTGAGCGGAGGAGCTTGCATTCCATGAGTCACTGGTTGCGCAACGGGGGCGCGGAAACCCTGGCCAGCTTTGGGTTTAAGACTGATCGGGTTCCCGATGAGCTGCATGAGCCCTATAAAAGCTGGCTGGCAGAGCTTCCCATAATTTATGTCGAAGGGGATTTGATCGCTGTTCACGCCGGCTTGAATCTAAGTGCTGAAGATCCGCTCCGGGAAGAACCCGAAACCATGCTCTGGATCCGTGATTGGTTTGACGCAGCGCTGATGGCTCAGCGCCTACCCGAAAAGCGGGTCATACACGGGCACAGTCCGCTGGAACGCTGGGCCATTGAAAAAGCCCATTCCGACAACTTGGCTGCACTCAATCTGGACTCGGGTTGTGTTTACCCGCAGCGCAGCCCCAGCATGGGTTATCTGTGCGCCTATGAGGCTGACTCAGACCACTTGCATTTCATGCGCAACCTCGACATGCCCTGAAAAAGGGCAGATGATGGGCTTGGATCAGCAAGTGTGCAGGGCGCAATGCCGCCCTTCGAACCGGGTTAAACGTCTAGTTTGGCGTACTTGGCGTGCTTCTCGATGAACTCCCGACGCGGGGGCACTTCATCGCCCATCAGGGTGGAGAAGATGCGGTCGGCTTCAACAGCGCTGTCAATGGTCACGCGGCGCAACTTGCGGTTGGAAGGGTCCATGGTGGTTTCCCAAAGCTGCTCGGCGTTCATCTCACCCAGGCCCTTGTAGCGCTGGATGTGCACGCTGTCCTCTTTGCCGGCCCCGAAATCCTCAACCGCTTTCTTGCGCTCCTCTTCGTTCCAGCAATAGCGGCTCTGCTTGCCCTTACGCACCAGATAAAGCGGCGGCGTGGCGATGTAGATATAGCCCATCTCGACCAGTCGCAGCAATTTGCGGTAGAAGAAGGTCAGGATCAGTGTGGTGATGTGACTGCCGTCCACGTCGGCATCACACATGATGATGATCTTGTGGTAGCGCAGTTTCTCGATGTCCAGGCTCTTGTCTTCGAGCGGAACCACGCCCAGTGCGGTGTACATGTTTTTGATCTCCTCATTGTCGAAGATGCGGTGCTCCATCGCCTTTTCGACGTTGAGAATCTTGCCCCGCAAAGGAAGGATGGCCTGAAAGGTTCGGTCCCGGCCCTGCTTGGCCGTGCCGCCGGCGGAGTCACCCTCAACGAGGAATACTTCGGATTCTCCGGGGTCTTTAGAAGAGCAGTCGGCGAGCTTGCCCGGCAATCCGGCTCCGCTCAACACGTTCTTGCGCTGCACCTGCTCGCGGGCTTTGCGCGCCGCAATGCGGGCCTTGGCCGCCAGCACCACCTTCTCGACGATGATGCGGGCCATGCGGGGGTTTTCCTCCAGATAGTGAGTCAGCGCTTCACCCGTGATGGTATCGACGATACCGCTCACTTCGGAGTTGCCGAGTTTGGTCTTGGTCTGGCCCTCGAACTGGGGCTCGGGCACTTTGACGGAGATCAGCGCGGTCAGGCCTTCGCGGAAGTCGTCACCGGTAACGGAGATCTTGTTTTTCTCCAGCGCCCCTGTTTTGTCGGCATAGGCCTTGAAGGTGCGGGTCATAGCCCGGCGGAAACCGGCAACGTGGGTTCCCCCTTCAATGGTATTGATGTTGTTGACGTAAGAGTGGATGTTCTCGTTGTAGCCCGTGTTGTACTGCAGGGCCATCTCCACGATCACCCCATCGCGTTCCCCTTCGGTGTAGATGGGCACTTCAATCAATGGCTCCCGCGTAGAGTCGAGGAACTGCACAAATTCGACCAGACCGCCTTTGGAGAAGAATTCATCCCTTATGAACTCTCCATTTTCGTCTTTGTCGCGCTCATCGGTGAGCGTGATGCGAATGCCGCGGTTCAGGTAGGCGAGCTCGCGCATGCGGGCAGCCAGCGTGTCGGCATTGTACACGCTTTCGGTAAAAATTGTGTTGTCGGGCAGAAAGCGAATGATGGTTCCCGTGCGATCGGTCTCTCCCACATGGCGAACATCGCCCTGGGGAACGCCGCGCTCGTACTCCTGCACCCAGACCTTTCCGTTGCGGTGAATCTCGGCTCGCAAGGTGGTGGACAGCGCGTTAACACAACTGACCCCCACGCCGTGCAAACCGCCGGAGACCTTGTAGGAGTCCTTGTCAAACTTTCCCCCTGCGTGCAGAACGGTCATAACCACTTCCAGCGCGGAACGGCCTTCTTTCTTGTGAATCTCTGTGGGAATACCGCGCCCATTGTCCTTGACAGAGATGGAGTTGTCCTGGTGTATGGTGACCTCTATCGTGTCGCAGTAACCGCCCAGTGCCTCGTCAATAGAGTTGTCCACCACCTCATAGACCAGGTGGTGAAGACCTTTGACGGAGATGTCCCCGATGTACATGGCCGGACGCTTACGTACCGCCTCCAGGCCTTCCAGTACCTGAATGTTCTCTGCCGTGTATTCAGCCGGGTCGCCGTTGGTTCTGCCGTTGACGGGGGAATGGTTTTCGGTCATGGCCGAGGTGCCTGCCGGTTTGGTGTTTTCTGCGCTCAAAATTGCTGCGTTTTTTGGCCCGGGCTACCGCCGGGCATAACGTAGCGAAGTTACGAAAAAACAGGCTATCTATTCGCAAAAATGGCTTATCCACATTCTCAAAACACCCCTTTAAACACTTGTTTATCAGTCAATTACAAAAAAACTTAAATTTTTATTTTGCTATGCATGAAATGGGATGAACGCGGGCTGTAAAAGCGCCTCGGCCAGCCAGGTGGAGCGACCAGTTTCCGGATCAGGTCAAGGGCGGGAAAGGCAGCACTTTAAGGTGCTGAACCATGTCCTTTTGGGGATTGAAGAGCGGCTTGCTAATTAGTATCCGTGTAACAAGAGTTTGATGCAGGTCTTTATCTTGGCGGCACATCCCATTTCCTTCCGGAACGTTAATGATGCTCAATTGATGCTCTCAAAGCGCCGGCATGGCTCTTGGTTCTGCCCTGCCGCTGAATATTTCTTGTTCCTGTTGTGCACCCTGGTGTTCTGCAGCGGTTCATCGGAAGCTTCCGGACAAAGCGCCAGCAAGCCCAATATCGTCATGATCATCATCGATGATCTCAACGACTATCAGGAGTACCTGCTCGACGGGCATCCCCAATCTCAGACTCCATACCTCAACCAACTCGCCCGAACAGGCGTGGCTTTTCAATCGGCCTATTGCACCACTCCCCGCTCCTGTCCCTCCCGCACCAGCTTCATGGCCGGCAAAGACCCGCACTATACCGGAGTGTATGACAATGCCGGCGTGGAACCGGTTTTCAGAGACAATTTCAAGACCCTGGCCCGCGACACGGTGGTCTATACCCTGCCGGAAGTGCTTCGGGATTCTGGCTACTACACGGTGGGCATCAACAAGGTCTATTTTGGGTGGAAGAACGAAGGCTTTGACGACGACTATGACACCCTTCAGACCGATCCCTGTCTTCGCGAGAAAAGCTGGAACGACTTTATCGTTATAGCGCCCGATCGCCATCTAACCGAGTTTGAAGATGAAGGGGTGCCCGGCTTTAACTGGGCCCCGCTGAACGACACGTTGGAGCCCTACCTGTTTGACCATCTGGCCACCGACACGGCCATCCGTCTGTTGCAGGAATACCACAGCAATCCGAGCGTGTTTTGCGGGCAGTCTCTGTTTCTGACTCTGGGTATCTTTCTGCCGCACAAGCCCCTGATCCTGCCCGAAAGCTATTTCATGCCGGACTACCTCAGGCCCAATGACTTCTACGACCTTCCCTTCAACAAACCCTATAACGATCCTCCAGGCCTCTGGCCCCCAAACGGTGTGCTGATGCCTCCCCAACCCATTCCCATGTGGGCTGATTTTGATGCCCTCCCTCCTTTTGGGCAGGATCTGGCCGGCGAAGGCAGCCAACACGAAAATTTTGTACTCTGGCCTCAATTGCTCAGCGACACGCCCATCGTTGACTCTGCGCTCAGCGATGAGGAGCGCTATATCATTCTCTCCGAAGCCAAACGCGCCAATTCCGTTATCGCGTATCTCGCCGCAGTGGAGTACGTGGACCGGCAGATAGGCCGGGTCCTCCACACCCTGGACAGCCTGGGCATGGACGAGAACACCATCGTCATCGTCTTCAGCGATCACGGTTATGCGCTGGGTGAAAAGAAGCACTGGCACAAGTTTGGCCTCTGGGAAACCGACAACCGCATTCCCCTGATTATCCGGCATCCGGAAATGGCCATGGGCGGCAATGTTCTCAGCCCGGTCAGCACCTTGGATATCTTCCCGACATTGCTGGACATGGCCGGCGTTAGCCATCCGAAATTCCCCGATGGGCAGCCCTACCTGGACGGGGTCAGTCTGGTACCCTTCATGCAGAATCCGGGGTTGATGATCAACCGGCCGGCATTGACTTCGCTCCGCAAGATCAACGGCCGCACCCGCTGTTTTGTGCAGAATTCGGTGCGGGATGAGAAATTTCACTACATCCGCCACTGGGGCCTTGGCTCTCCCGCAAGCGATTGGTGCGATACCTCTAAGGCGGTCTTTCAGGAAGAACTCTATCTGTTGGGCGAAAGACGGGAAAACGACAAAAACGAGTGGACCAACCTGGCCAATGACTTTCGCTATAAAAGCGTCAAAGACTACCTGAGCCAATGGATAGCCGACAGCGCATTGTTCTACCAAAGCACTCCGCGCATTCAGATGGTGCACGAAACCCTCCCCTGCGCCTTGCGCCTTGAAGACACCCTCAGCCTTTGCTACAGCCTGAGTTCCGCACAGGGCGAAGCGCTCACGGCCCTCCCTCCCGGAACCACCGTCCGCTACTACACCAGCCGCAAACCCGAAGAAAAATTTTATACGAATGTTTTTCAATTTAGGGTCAGTCAGTTGTTCAACAGCGCCTCCTATGAGGCCGACAAAAACACCCTGGTCTTTGTAGAATTGGTGGACATGCTCAGCGATGTGGTCCTGGCTCAGGACTTCTTCACCATCATCGCCAATCCCGACAAGGTGCCCGAGATCAGCTTTACCAGCACTGTCGCGGGCAATGCCGTAAACATAGAAAATGTTATGTTTACTTATGTCGAAAAGATTCGGAGCTATTCCTGGACTTTCGGCGATGGAAGCAGCTCAACGCTCGCTCATCCGGAGACACATGTCTATACCGAACCAGGCAGCTATACCATAAGCGGAAAGGTCTTCTATGGCAATGATGAGCAGAATCTGTGCGAAGCCGAATTCAGCCGCACGGTTGTGCTGAGCGAAGAGGATTTTGCCGGCGGTCCCTGTCAGGCAACCCGGCGTCTGGTGGTAGCCGAGCAAATCGGCGATCAGGCTGTGATTCACTGGAATACGGTTTACGGAGCAGAGGGTTACCAGATCCGCTGGAGGCTGCGCGGGCAGCAGGACAGCGCTTACCTCTACGCTACAAGCACGGAGAACACTTTTTTACTCGAAGGTCTGCTGAGCGATCGGGAGTATACCATTCAGGTGCGCAGCCTTTGCGATACCAATATGACGAGCCAGGCGCTCAGCGAGTGGTCCTATCCGTTGACGCTCTGCACAGCCGGATGTTATCCGCCGCGCGGGGTGAAAATCAGCGATGTGCGCAGTCATTCCGCGCAATTGAACTGGCTGCCCAATGCACAAGCCGATCGCGGTTATCAGATCATCTATCGAAAGGGCACGGAGCTCCCCCATACCCGTTACAGCCCGACCAACAGCCTGAGCTTGCTCGGGCTGGACTCCGCTTCGACCTATGAAGTGAGTGTTTACAGTCTTTGCGAAGCGCGACCTGCCGATCTGATCCTGCGCCAGGACATCAGGAGCCACTACTTTACCACCGACAGCGCACAGCGCAAACACAACCCTTCAGAGCTGCAGAGTTTGCAACTCCTGCCCAACCCGGCAACCCACTACATTCAGGTGAACTGGACGGCAAACTCCTCGGGAAACGCCATTTTGAGGGTGTTCAACGCCCTGAGCCATCTGGTTTTTGAGCAGGAAATCGCCCAGCATGCCGGGCAAAACAACAGCGTAATCCCCACCCTGGGATGGGCAACCGGGGTTTACTGGATGACTCTTGAAGATCAGGATGCCCGCCGCAGTGATGTCTTCCAGGTCATACGATAAACGCCCAACTCATGTCTGCTGAACAGAGAAACTCCACGGAGCCAGGCGCTCATGTGCTGCTGAGCGGCGCGGCTTCGGGCATTGGACTCTACCTGGCCAAGGCGCTGTTGCAGCGCGGTTGGAGACTCTCGGCGATGGATGTGCAACTCGAGGCCATGCAAAGGGAGTTGCTGCCTCTGGCCGGGGCTGATCGCCTCTTACTCCTGCACGCAGATGTCAGCCGTTCAGAAGACTGGGAGCGCTGTCTGGAGCAGTGCGAAGAGCATTTCGGCCCGATTCATGTATTGATCAACAACGCCGCCGTCATCACGCCCGCACGAGTGATTGCCTCCGGTCCCCGCCTCGTGGACAAGCACATTGATGTGAACTTGAAAAGCGTGATGTACAGCACCAGCATGGCGGCGACCCGCATGAAGCGCAACGGCATTGCGGGCCATATCATCAATGTGAGCAGCATGGCCGGCATCGCTCCGGTGCCGGGAATTGGGGCGTATTCCGCCTCCAAGTTCGGGGTGCGCGCCTACTCGCTGGTGGCCAATCAGGAATTGAGCGAGTTCGGCATTGCGGTGACCTGCGTCTGCCCCGATCTGGTCAACACGCCCATGCTGGATCTGCAATTGAACTACGAAGAAGCCTCCATCAGTTTCTCAGGACCCGGTGCGATGGAGGCCGGGCGGGTCGGAGAAGCCATCTTGAAGTCCATGCACAAAAGGCCGGCGGAGCTGATCATACCCGCCCACCGCGGCTGGCTGGCCAAATTGTCCAGTATGTTTCCGGTGCTGATGAAACCGCTCAAGAAGCGCCTGGAGGCCAAGGGCTTGCGCCAGGCCGAACGCTATCGGCAGGGGCTGAAGAGCCAGTCGCCGCGGTAAAAGGGGCTCAAAAGGCAGTCACCGCTATCAAATTGTTTAAAAACTTATTTGAATAATTATTCAAAGACCGCCACGATCGGGCCGTCGCTGTCGGAGCGCAGATTGCGCAGGGGAAGACGCTTGCCGTTGAAGGTCACTTCAATGGTTGCCGGTGTAGCCGTGGGGAAAAACAAATCTGCACCGTTCAGAAAGGGAAAGGAGGCAAAAAGGGGATTGAGCTCGCCCGAACTGCTCTGATCCCCGTCGTCATACAAGAAGAAGGCAATGGTGGTCTGGGAAGCCGAAGCGAAGAGCGGAGTGGCCAGATCAAAGCCGTCGATGTCCAGTTCATCCCGCCCGGCTAAAACCGCCTGGCTGGAAGAGAACACCGCGATGACCGATTGCTCATCGTCCTTTGGCAGGGCGCTGAGCAACAAGCCCGCCACCGTCAAAGGTGGGGGAATGGTGCGCAGGTAAACCCAGCGATCATTCTGCGTGGCATTGGCGCGGAAGTAGTGGATAGCTCGGCCAGTACCCGAAGCCGGCCGGATCACAAATTCCAGATAAGGCGCATTCGGCGCCGCCACCGGACCCCAGATTCCATCGGGATCAGCAACAAGATTGTAGTTTGGACTTCCAGAGATGCGCTGAGCCTGATCGTCTATGCCCCAGATCTCGACAAGTCCGCCAGCTATGGGCGTGTTCTCACCAAAGGTCAGCGCCTTTCCTCCAATCTCCGGAGTCTGCGGCGGGCCGGAAAGGGCTGCGGGAACCTGATCAGTCTGGTTGAAATGCTTCCACAAGCCCTCAAAACCCAGGGGATCCGTAGCAATTTGATAGTGGTCAGCACCGGGTATGGACAGATTGACCGCGCCCGGGATATCACCCTTGTCGCTGATGACCAGATCGTCGGGTGACCAGATATTCAATGTTGGAACATCGGAATTTGGCCCTGCGGCCGAATCGGTTCTGAAGCTGCCGATATGGGCATAGTGAGCCACTTTTGCGGCCTGCGCAGGCTCGGCGAGATAGCTGTAGCCCAACCCCCCCCCTTTGGAATGCCCCATCAGATCCACCTGATCGTAGCCAGTCTCACTCAACACCGCATCAATGAAGGCATCCAGGCGGCTGAGTGTAATGCCATCATCACCCAGGCTGTTGTAGTCAAAAGCAAAGAGCCGGTCTGAAGCATAACCACGGGCCTCAAAGGCCTTGAAATGCGGGGCCCAGGTATCCCCGGAGCCGAGCAAACCGTGCACGGCCACAATTGGCCTATAGTCAGGTGCCGGCTCATCGTCCTTCTTGCAGGAAAAAAAGATCAGCAGCAGACCTGCACAGAGCAGGCAAAAACGGGTCGAAAGGCTTTGGGTTTTCATCAGCGGGCTTGAATCCGCCAAGTTAAGCCTTGCAAATCACGCGGGGAAATGTAGAACAGCCCTAAGGTACCAGAACAACCCGCCCGCTGTACAAGCCCCCTTCGCCCAGAAGCTGAACCACCCAGGCCCCGCGCTCGAAAGCACCCAGATCCAGGCTCAGAGGTCCGTATTGCCCTTCGGAAAGAGGCAGGCGAATGACCCGCCCCTGCAAGCTGATCAGCCGCAATTCCACCAGAGCTCCGGCATCGGCGGGAGGGGCCAGCATCACACGCGCTGAAGCCGGATTGGGCCATACCCGAAGCACCTGATCCTCCTGCGCCTCGCGGGATCCCTCGGCCCTGATCTCGACAAAGTAGTCCTCTACCTCGCCAAAGGCGAAATCCTCGCAGGCCTCCGGCGCCGTGCCGTCAAAGCGCTTCATCTGCACCCGCATGTGAGTCCAGCCCAGGGTTGCCGTGTCGGGCACATGCATGGGCCTTTGGAAGATGCCGGAACTGATGTTGTTGACCATCAACTCCCCCGGATCGTCAAAGTCACCGTCCCCGTTGATGTCCAGCCAGACGCGCCAGTGCTGGCTGACCGCGGGACCGACAAAGCCCGGCCTGAAAGTCAGGGTATAGGTGGTATTGGCCTTGAGGTGCTGGGCGTTGACCACCAATCGGCGGTAGCCTCCATTATTGCCGCTGTTGACCGTTTTGGAGTTGACGCGAATGGCGTCGATGAACTCCGTGGCCGAGCTCAGACCTCTTGAATCGCAGTACTGAGTGGCTGTGACGGTATCGGGAATGGGGTTGAGCCCCACGCTGTCCGCCAGGGGGTTCAGGGCCAGAACCTGCTGAAAACTAAAGGGCAGATTGCGCGTCTTGCTCACGCGAACCCCGTCCAGATTGTCCACGACAATGACCCCGAAACTGAACAGTGCCCCATGCCCGCTGCGCCCCGTCTGATCGGTGCGCGTAAAGCCCAGATCCACAAAACCTTGCGAATAAACGTATTGGTAAAAATTAGTTACTTCTCCGTCATCATCCAGCCAGCTCCCGCTGAAATCCATGTCGATGTAGCCGGGCTCAATGAAGGTGGTAGGTACCATGAACTTGAAACTGTAACCGTACAGATCGCTCAAAGGCATAAGCGATGTTCCGGAATATACGGTTCCCCGCAGGGTATCACCCGCCTCTACGCTGTCCTGATCAAAGACGATGAACAAGGGCGGATCGCTGGAGCTGGCCCGCGTCCATTCGCCCCATCTCTCCGAGCCGCCGTCAACCAATGAAGAGGGAACTTCGTGGCCGTAATTCATGCGAACGGTCTGAACGTCCATCTCGTCAATGATGCCATTGCCGTCAGCATCTAAATATTTGTAATTAAGCCCATCGTAAACACCCAGAAGACTTTGAGCCCAGTCCGGGCCGCTCTGTCCTTCAAAATCTGTCGGGGGAAAGGGGACCGTGCTCCGGGCAGGGCCTGTCTTTCCAAAGCCCAGGCCTATGGGCAGGATATCGCGGGCCTGAACCCGCAAGTTGCGGTCCACATCTCCGGGCCAGATGCAATCCGCGCGGTACTTGATCAACAACTCCGTAGTTGCGATACAACCATCGGCATTGCTCACGGTAACCGAGTACAGACCGGGCTTGTTAATGCCCAGCATGGGACCCACGACTCCATTGTTCCAGACTATGCTGGTATAGGCCCCCGGATCGTCGAGCTGCAGGAGGACAAAATCACCGCTGCACATGGTAGAGTCCAGAGACGATACCGTGACATCCGGCTGGGTCAGGCTGTCCACCCCGGTTTCCGATCCGTTCTCACAACCATCGCTGCACGTAGGGGCCAGAGCCGTGAAACGCAAAGTGTACTGACCCGTTTGCCCGCTGACCTTTAGGAAGAAGCGGCCCGACTTGCTCAGGCAGACTCCGGCATCGGGAATGCTGATGGCCTGTCCGGGAAGACCGCAGGCATCCGTACCGGCGATGAATCGCGCCGGTCCCGGCATGAAGCAGGCCGTTGAATCCAGTAGGGCCAGCTCAAAGACACGAGGGCCTTCCGGAATCAATTCGATCAGCACATTGGTAAAGCCCGGTGGCAGACGGAATCCGTAGTAGCGGGTGTTGTTTCCCCCTCCGCAGTCCGGCCAGATGTCCGGCTCTGATCCCGAGAGGAGGTTGTTGTCCATGAACTCGGTCGGGTCGGCGGGATTGAGCATGCCCAAGAGCAGCGGATTGCATACCGTGTTGCCGGTCTGGGCGCGTGATTGCCCTGCCCAGGCCAGCATAGACAGGCAGAGGATAAGGCTGGGTAAAGGGAATTGTTTCATAGTCTCCTGTTCGTTAAGATAGAAATTCTGCTGTTTGCTCAAAAGCCAGAACAGGCTTCTTGAGCAGATTGGGAATTTCTACGGAGTAAAAGTGGGGCATTGAGTCGGGCAAAAAAGGTACAAATGCACGTTTCTGTGAGCGTGATATTCGTCAGATTACCCCTGATTGCAACTTAAATTATTGAAAGTCAGTGTTCAACAGCAAAAAAATAAGCAATTCACTGTACTTTGTGAGTTGAATAATGTAAAGTATAAACTGTGAAAGGCAGCAAACTTCTACAATTGTTGCTCACCTTGAGCGGGCGGGAATCGCAAAACTTTGAGGACTACCTCCACTCGCCCTATTTCCATCCTTCAGCAGAGCTCAATCGCTTTTACGAAGTGTTGCAGAAGGACTTCTTCTACACCGGTGACCGCGAGCCGGACCGGCGCAAAGTCTGGGCTAAAATCCATCCAAAGCGGCCGTACAACGATCTGGCATTCCGCACCCTAAGCTCGCAACTGCTCAAGAAAGTAGAGGGGTTTTTACAGCAGGAAAGTCTTTCGAACAACGAAAACCTGATGGATCGTTTGCTGATGGAGGAGATGGAACGCCGCCGCCAGGACAAACACCTTCGCTATGTTCTGGGCCGCAGCCGCAAACGGCTTGAGAGCGAAAGGCAGCGGGATGCCGCCCACCATTTTGAGCGCTATACCCTGGAACTGACGCAACACCGCTTCAATGCCCGACAGGACTTTCGCTCCCAGAAACTGGCCCCGGTGGATGCGCTGAGTGCTCTGGACACCTACTATCTGGCCAGCCGGCTGCGCTTGTCCTGTGAAATCCTCAACCTCAAGCACATTCTTCAGGTGGATGAGGACATCGCGATGCTGGATCAAATGGAAGGGCTGCTGAATCACGCCGATTATGCGCGACAGCCCGCCGTGGCGCTCTACAGTTCCGTGTTGCGCATGCTCCGCGATTCCAACCCCGAACCGGCCTACCGCGAACTGCGGCAGTGGATGGAGCAAAGCGTGTTGTTGCTCAGCGCTGAAGAGCGTTATGAAGTTTATATACATGCCATTAATTTCTGTATCCGCCAGGCCAACCGCGGCCAGCCGCATTACCTGAGTGAGTTGCTGGGCTTGTACCAGGAGGCACTGGAACGCGAAGTGCTGTTTGATCAGGGGCAGCTAAGCCCTTCGAACTACAAGAACATGGTGACGGTGGGCTTGCGTGTAGGCGAATACGCCTGGGTGCGCCGCTTCATCAGAAAGTACAAGGACCGCCTGCCGGAGGCTCTAAAAAATAATGCTTTTACTTATAATTTATCTGTTTATTATTACACCGTAGGTCAGTACGATCAGGTTTTGGAGTTGCTGCGCGAAGTGGACTACGACGATGTGTTCTACCATTTGGATTCAAAAGTTTTATTGATGAAAGTGTACTATGAAACCGATGAGCTGGACGCGCTGTACTCGCTCTTTGAGAGTTTCAACGTCTTTCTGCGCCGCAACAAAGTGCTCTCCAGCTACCACAAGACCATCAACCTGAACCTGATTCGCTTCCTGAAGAAACTCAGCAGCCTTCCCCCCGGCCCTTCCGAAAAACTGGACAAGTTGCAGGCCCGTATGGAGGCCATGCGAGAGGTCTCGGCCCTGCAATGGCTGCTGGAGAAAACCGAAGACAAGCGGCAGAGAAAGAATCCGAAGAGAAGCAAGCTGAAGATCTAACAAAAAGGTCCGGCCGACCTTGCGGCCGACCGGAACCTACGAAACAGGGAGAGCTTAACATCCCGCTCAGTGCAACGGGAGTTTCAGACCGTTTCAACGTGTGATCATCAGGCGTTGCGTATCCTGTTGCTGACCGCTGGTGACCTGCACCAGGTAGATGCCTTCGGTCCAGTCGGCGGTGTTGATGCGGGCCTGGAGCTGATCGCCGGCAACCGTGTACTGCTGATCAAAGACCACGCGTCCGGTGATGTCGCTGATGCGAACCCATGCTTCGGCCTCCTGGCTTGAGCTCAACTGAGCTTCGAGATTGAAGAATTCCGTGGCCGGGTTGGGCATCAGTTGAATGTTGCCAAGGGGAAGTTCCTCTTCGAGACCCAATCGCGGAGCGGGACCGCAGGATACGACAATGGTCTGGCTGAAGCTGATCGCCGGGCAACCGGCATTCTGACCTTGTAGGGTAACGGTGTAAACACCGGGCGCTGCGAAGGTGTAGATCAGGTCCGTGGCGTTGCTGACCACCACGCCGTCAACCAGCCAGCGGAAGTTGTTGACGCATGAACTATTATTCACAAAGCTGACCGGAGTGCCGGAGCAGAAGAAGGTCGGGCTGTAGAAAAAGCTCACCATCATATCCGCACAGGTGCAGCAGCGGTTGATCTGGGTGAAGGCAACGAAGGGGTCAACAGCAGGTGTAGGAATGTTCTGAGCAGTAGAGGAGTGCGGCAGAACTACGTTTGAGCTGACGGGAACGATGGGCAATTGGCGGAATTTGGGGTTGCGGAAACAAGGGGCAACTCCACCCGGCGTGGTGCGCACCGTATAGATGTCGCGATCATCCACAGCAGTCATTGGAACCTCTCCATAAACGCCGCCCATGATCAAACCACCGGCCACACCCGTAGATGAAACGAATTCCTTGATGGAATATCCGATATCGTCATCTGATCCTCCATAGGCGCGGGAGAACAACAGCAAGCCGCCCATGTCCACCTTGGCAATGAAGGCATCCTTGTTACCCGCTGCGGAGAGTTGATCCGTCCAGCCCGTCATGGCAATGGTGCCATCGCTGATGAACTCTACGGAATGGGCTTCTTCATTGCGCTTGGCGCCGTAGATGTTCTCCCAAATGGGGTTGCCGAAGGGATCGTGCAAGCTCAGCATTACATCCAGATTGCCGTTGCTGAAGCTGTTGGAATAGCCGCCTACCAGAATATCACCACTTGGAGATACTTCTATTGCGCGGCCTTCTTCATCGCCATTTCCTCCGTAGATGCGGCTCCAAAGCATGTTCAGGCCGAAATCCAGACCGCAGACAAAGACGTTCTTGCCGGCGGTTACGCCGCGGGTAGTCCAGCCACTGACCACAAAATCAGCCCCGCCAGGTATGGGTTGAGCCCGCTTGACGGAAAGGCCTTCGTCGTCCATACCGGTGTCAAACTCACTGCTGGAGATGATGTTCCCAAATAAATCCGTGAGAATAATCAATATATCCAGCCTTCCAGTATTGACATTCTTGAAGCTTCCGGTACAGATGTAGGTAGGTCCTATAAAAGGAGTAAGCACTTCTTCAACAGAGAAGGCTTCGCTGTCCGCGCCCAGAAAATCATAGAATTGCGACCACATCCAATTGCCCATAGGATCGGTCTTGAGCAAGAAGGCCTGCTCCATTCCGTTGACTGGATTGAAGGCCTTTCCGGCCAGGATATAGCCCAAGTCGTTGGTCTTTTCGACCGCGTTGACTCTGGACATAGGGTTTAAGCCGCCAAAGTCATACCAGTGTGCCCAGACTGTCGTTCCGGCGGCGTCGTACTTGACCAGATTGGCCAGGCTTAAAAATGGGGAACCGGCAATTGTGTGGTGACCAGCGGTGACAAAGCCTCCATCAGTGGGGTCATACTGAATGCTTCTGGCTTCATCGCGATCAAACAAATCAGTGGAGTGGTTGAAGGTCTGAGCCTGGCTCAGCATTCCACTCATCAGCAGCGCTACGAGCAGCGTAGCTTTGGTAAAAAAGTTGGAAAATTTCATCGGTTCAGGTTTTAAGTAAGTGTATCCGTTTGTTGTTTGTGTTGTGTTGATCCATTCGGTTTGACGGGGTCAAATGCGATGTTCAACGAGGCAAAGATTGACCCGATATCAGCCCCCGGAAAGAACAAAATCGAGCATTCATGCAAACAAAATATTACACCAAATAATTATTATGTTTTTAAAATAAATGTGTACTATGCTATCAATGTGCATATTAGAATAATGATTGATGAAAATAAAAAGGACTCCCAAAGGGCTTTGTAAAACATAATAAATAAATCACAATGCAATAAGGGCAAAAAAAAGCCCTTCCGGTTAAGAAAGGGCTTGGGCCAGTTAAGGCTAAGAGTCTTTGTGATCAACGGGCCACCACCACTGGCTGCATCCAGCTATGCGTTTCGCTTTGCAGGCGCAGGTGATACAGGCCTTCGCTGAAGCCGCTCATGTCCAATGAGAAATCGCCTCTGACCGGTGCGCTGAGCAGAATCCTGCCCGTGATGTCCGTCAACTGCCATTGAGCAGAGGGCGAAAAGCTCGTAGACCATTGAACCTGTAAACGTTCGCTTACCGGGTTGGGGAAAACCAGCACAGGCCCTTCGCCCGAAACAAAAAGGCCTGAGGGCGGCGGAGGAGAAGGCGTAAAATCGAGCGGCTCCGAGGAGGAGGCGCAGCTTTCAACGATGATGCTCACCGAATACTCGCCGGGCATGGTGGCCCAGATGTAGCGACCGGTAGCGGGCTGAAGCACCCCGTTGATGAACCAGAAATAGAAATCAGCCTCCGGATCGCAGCGCATGGTGTCACCGGGCAGGAGGGTGATAATAGGGTCAGGAGGGCTGGGCAGCACATTGACCATCACCGTATCCACGCCGGAGCAACCACCGGCATCGGTGCCAACAACCACATAAGTGGTGGTCTCCAGGGGAAAGGCCATGGGACTATCCGCCAAAGGATCGCTCAGGAATTCAGTTGGGCTCCAGCTATAGGTGCTCGCACCAACCGCACTCAGAGCAACGCTGTCCCCGGAGCATATGGTCAAATCCTGTCCCGCATCAATCGGAATCAGACAGGCGCCCAGGCAGCAGTTTCCGCCCCCGGAGATGTTCAGACTTCCATAGCAAGCGTACTGAGATTGGTGCCAGAGCAGCACCCCCCCCATGTTTGTGCTGAAGTAATTGACCAGTTGTGCCGGGGTATTGCCGCTGTAAGGCGTTTCAGAACACTCATATGAATATATCATAAAGGGTTCACCGGCCGGGTCGAAAAGCGTGACCGGCGGATAGGTCTCAATGGTCACTGAAGTGCCCGCATCTGCACTGATGGAAGTAGTGGGTATGATGGCGCAATGGTTGTTGTTGGAATTGCTGTTGTAACCCGCATACCAGATTTCGGTGACATTGGCGGCATAGGGCCCGCTGATGGTAACCACCATCGGCTCATAGCTGGACAGTCCAATCTTGAGGTTGGGGATGTCCATGTCTACATTGATGTTGAGCGGGCCGCCGTCGTAATTGCTGATGATCACCAGATTGCCGGCGGGGTTGCAAAAACTCTGCGCACTCATGGTAAGAGGCAAGGCTATGATTGCAGATAAAATTAAAGTATAAATTTTTCTCATGTGGAATGGGTTGAGGTGCTCTGAGCCAACAAGTTAGCAGGGACAAGACTAAAAAAGAAGTGGATGGCACCGTTGAGGGACACAAAAAATGGCCCGGGCGGGCCATTTTGTCCTTAGTCTGCTGCTTTTTATTGCTTTTCAGAGCGGGAAACGAGACTCGAACTCGCGACCCTCAGCTTGGGAAGCTGATGCTCTACCAACTGAGCTATTCCCGCTTTTTCAATCTGTAAAGGCTTGGAAAAAGGCTATCCCTCAACTTGTCCGGATCAAAAGTAAGCTTAGGTTCTCAACTGTTAAGTGGACGTTATCCGAACATTACGGCTGATGCTTTAATTTATCTATTGAAATGCCCCCTAAAATTTCCTGGTGCGCTTTGAAATCCTTAAACTTGTTAGTCCTTTCAAAGTGTAAATTCGACACTTATGAGGGGATTAAGTTAAAATTAAAGAAATCAATAAATCATTGATTTTTAAGACGTTACGTAGATTTTGTCCCTTTCTTGCGTAAGGGCTTGAAAGCGCTTAATCTCTTCAAAGACGTGAAACATTGATGACTTGATCAGGCATGATGACCAAAAAATGCACACCATGACAGCCAGATTGACCCTAAAACTACTCCTGCTACCTTTTCTGTTTGCCTTGTTACCTGTGGAGCTGGATGCTCAGACTATCTATTTCTGGCGCTCTGAGGCCACAAGTGGCAATTGGAATCACGGCCCTAACTGGTGGAGTGGTATGGAAGGCGTGCCATTGGGTGCGGACATCCTCAGCTTTGACAACAATGTCCAAACCACCATGACCAACAATGCGGCGGCCACCAACCGATTCTGTATCTTCTTTGATGCCGGCGCCACCGCAGCCCGCAACATCGGTGGTAGTACGGTAAACAACTTCTTTGATTTCGGAGCAGCCGTTCCCAAGATTGAAAATCTGTCCTCCGCTAATCACATCATCAATTTTCCCTTTTCCTCTTCCTTTTCCGGAGGCATGGAGATCAATGCCGTTAGCGGGAATCTGACGATTAGCAATGTGATCAGCGGTGGCAACAGGGTGATGTACTGGGGAGCTCAAACCGTATTCCTTGGTGCTGCAAATACCTATTCCGGCAATACCGAAATCAACAGAGGTACTCTTTCTGTGTCTGGCACACTGAATGCCTCAAGTTCGGTCTTTGTGGGAAATGGAACGGTTGACTTTCCCGCCACACTTGAAGTGAACAGCAACAGCACCTGGAACAACCCCATCACCATCAATCCCTCCTCTGCTGCCGGTGCGCGCACATTGAGGATTGCAGACAGCAGAACCCCTATCCTTGCGGGAACCTTCGCAGTCAACCGTGTTTTGGGCATTGAAGCCGGTGCTGGTTCCAACGGAAGCATCACCGGGGTGATTTCTGGCAATCAAAACATCAGCAAGAACGGTTCGGGCAACTTTACTATTGGCGGAACAGCGGCCAATACCTACACCGGCACAACGACGGTCACAGCAGGCACCCTGACTCTGAACAAGAGTGCCGGAGTAAAAGCCCTGGACAATGTGGTACTGAATGCCGGAACCACATTGAGCGCGAGTGCAGCTAATCAATTTGGTACGGGCACTCCGCCTCTGCTGACCAACAATGGCACCTTTAACCTGAACAATCACAACCAGCGCGTGGCCATTGTTGGCAATGGCGCGACCAATCTGGGATCTGGCACACTGACCATCTTCAATACCGGAACGGATGCCTACAGCGGCAACATCACTGGAACAGGCGGCTTGATCAAAGACGGAACTGGCATACAAACCCTTTCCGGCACCCTGAGCTATACCGGCACCACCACGGTTACCGCCGGAACTCTGAACCTGAGTTCGGCACTGAGTTCAGCAACCGTAGTGGTCAATGGTACGCTTACCCTTCAGTCCGGAGCTACACTAAACGTAAGCTCTCTCACGGTTAACGGAACCTTGAACCTGCAGCCTGGTGCCACCCTCAATGTGAGCGCCGGAGGCACCATGCTGGTCAATGGCACCATGAACTTTAACGGTGGCGTCTTCGCTTTACTGCCTCTTGCTGTTCCTACCGCTACTATTTCTTATGGCGCTTCTTCAGAACTATTCTACAATGCAGGTGGAACCGTAAATCCAGGTCAACTTTGGCCTCTCAGCAACCCAGCGGATACCGTACGCGTTGGAGGTACTACCACCCTGACCTTTGATGTCAGCGGCCTGAGCACAAGAAATCTCATCATCAACGGGGGAGGTGTAGTCAATCTTGGCACGCATACTTTGAACATCTTAGGTGCCGGTACTGTAGTCAACAACGGCACCCTGAACGCCGGTACTAGCACGATTGCTTTTCAAGGCAGTGCCACGGTTAGCGGTGGTTCTACGACCTTCTACAACGCTACTTCTACTGCAGGCCTCGTCAACTTTGGCGGCGCGGCTGGGGTGAGCAATGAGTTTAGAATCCTTTCCGGAGGCGGAACGGCCACCAATCGGCCTTTATACGGATCGGCCTCTACGCTGGTTTACCAAACCGGAGGCAACTATTTCAGCAACATTGAATGGGAAGGCACCTTCGGGTTAGGCACACAACGACCATACAATGTGCTGATTACCGGAAACACCACGCTGACCTTTGACAATGATTTCATATTCGAGTGCCGCAACAACCTGACCGTTGATGCTGGTTCAGCGTTTGTTGTGGATGGTACAGCGAATGATATCGGGGTATTCGGCAACTTCCTCAATAACGGAACTGTTACCCTAAGCCCTACATTGGGCATTGACCTCTTCGTCCGTGGCAACTTCACGAACAACGGCACCTTCAACAGCAATGAGCGCGCGGTGTTCTTTGACCAGGGCAATGTCCAAACGGTCAACGGAAACACGACCATAGACTTTGTTATTGTAGATAAGTCCGGAGGCACCATCACGCTAACGGCGGGTGCCACGTTGAACATCGCTCAGGGAATGACCACGACCAGCAACTTCAATGTGGCTGCCGGTGGCTCTTTGCGCTTCCTTTCCAACGCCACACGCACGGCCTGGCTGAACAACTGGGAAGCTGCGGGCAATGTGATTGGCACCATGGTGATGGAGCGTTACATGCCCGGTCCGGCAGGGATTGGCTATCACTTCCTGTCTGCGCCGGTTGCCGGAGCCACGGTAGGCTCTTCGCTCTCTGAACTTTCTCCTTCGGGAAGCGGGCAAATTGTGCCTCTCCCCTCTTGTGATCCAGACGAAATTGAAGCTACTTCTCCTTATGGTTCAGTATTCCGCTGGCAAGAGAGTGCTGCCGGAACTATCGTGCCCGGTTGCGAGCAGGACGGCTGGTTTGTGGTATCGGGCGCTACCCCAATGACTTCGGGTCAGGGATTTGCCGCCTATGCCAATGGGGGCAGCGTGATTGACATTGATGGCACTGCTACCAAAGGAACCATCAGCTACACCGGTCTGACCAATTCAGGCGGTGACGGCGATGGCTGGCAAATGGTTGGAAACCCCTTCCCCTCACCCATTGATTGGAATGCACCTTCCGGCTTTGAAGTTGGAGCGCATTTCTTCCAAACCTCAGGCTCCTATGCCGGTTCCTTTGATGTGGAGAATTCCGGTACCGGATTTAGAATCGAGTCCATGCAGGGCTTCCAGGTTCGCGTTCCCTCGGGCACGCATTCCTTCACACTCGGCGATGCCGATAGGACCGAAGATCCAGGCACCTTTTATCGCATGAGCTCTTGGTACGAGCAATTGCTGGTGCTTGATGTGGCCGGGAATGGCTTCATGGACAAGACCAAGGTCTATTTCTCGCCGTCCGCAACGGAGGGCTTTGATGCCATGAACGACGACGGACGCAAGCGTTACAGCCGCAGCGGTCAACCCACTTTGTACACCCTGAGCGATGGGGAAATGACGGGCATCAATGGTCGCAGGCCACTGGCTGAAGGACCACGCGCCATTCCACTTGCACTCAAGCCGGGTCAAAGCGGAAGCTTCACCATCTCGGTCAACACCCTGGACGGCTTCCCCGCTACTGCGGTGATTCTGCTCGAGGATCTGGAAACCGGAGCTTTCCACAACCTGACGACCGACCCCGCGTACACCTTTAACATGGATGCCACGGATGTACCGGAGCGCTTTGTACTGCACTTTATTCCCGGCGTTGAGCTGAGCACGGCTTCGGCCAATTGCGAAGGCATCAATGGTTCGCTGGAAGTAACTCTGCCCGCAGCCATCGGCGGCTTTAGCTGGGACAACTACCGCCTGGTAGATTCCGAAGGACTTGTTCTGGACGCGGGTATTCCCGCGGGTTCAAGCCTGAATTTCAATGAGTTGCAGGCCGGTGCTTACGACTTGTTCCTCAGCAGCGGCAGCTATGAGGTCGAAGAAAACCTCAACATTGGACGACTCCTGAGCGCAAGCGCGGGTTTTGAAGCGGCCTCTGCGGAGATCTATGCTGGTGAGGAAGTGCTTTGGATCAACCTGAGCGAAGGCGCTGCCGAGTACCGCTACGACTTTGGCGATGGTACCATACTCAGCGGGGTCGCAGAACCGACGCATACTTTTGCGGAAGCTGGCGAGTACAGCGTCATGCAGGAAGTATGGAGTGCAGACGGCTGCGCCGATATGAGCGTTCAGTCAATTGAAGTCATGGCCCGCGTGGGTTCGGGATTAAATGGTCCCGATCAGGCTCAACTGATCAGTTGGACCCAGGGACTACAGGTCTATGTTCAGCTTTCGGATGAGCAACTGGGCCATGTGGTTCGCCTCAGTGATGTCCTTGGTCGCTCGGTCTCCAGCCAGCGATGCATGCAGTCGCCCTGCATGTTGGAAGCACCTGCTGCCGGAGCCTACATCTTAATCCACGAATCAGCCAGGGGCCTGCAAACCCAGACGCTGATCCTGCAGCAGTGATGCACAACAACCTAATCAAAAGCAACGTTACCCTTTCGCTTCGCCATGAATCAAATCTTAAAGTTCTCTCTCTTAATAGCGCTGTGCTTTGCGGCTTTCGCCCTCCAGGCCCAGATTCTTCCGCCTCCGCCCCCCGGCGGTGCGCCGGTTGACGGCGGTGCCGGTTTTCTGGTCGCGGCAGGTCTGGCCTATGGCGCTAAAAAGCTTCGCGATGCCAGGCGTCGCAAGCAGCAGGATGAGGGTGAGAATACCCCTTGACTTCCACAGGCCAAACGCGTCTGAAATCTTTGGAGGCGCAGATAACGGCAATCGTTGTCTGCGCCTTTTTTTAACAATACCATGTAAAATTGTATGGATAGTTTGCTGAGCCGTATTGGAGTGCGCGAGGAGGACCGCCCCTGGGTGGAGTTCGCCCTGAAGATTGTGCTGCTCTACGGCCTTTGGAAGGTCTTTCAACTTACGGTCAATAACACCCCGGTGTTGCTGGCCTGGTGGAAGGGCTGGACCGATGTGTATTCGCACAAAGTGGCCACATTGGGCAACAAGTTCTTTGAAGCTTTGGGCTACGAGGTGACCTATCACTACTACAAGGCGATTTACCTGCTCAGTACACCGGGCATCATGATTGAGGAGCATTGCCTGGCCATTCCAGCCACCCTGATCTTTGGTTTCTTCATTGCCGTGTTTCAAGGCCCTTGGAAGCACAAACTCTGGTTCATCCCCCTGGGTATGATCGGCGTTCAGGCCATCAATTTCATCCGCCTGGTCGGGCTGACTTTTTTGATGAAGCACGCTCCTGCCCGCTACTTCGATTTCAACCACAGTGTTACCGCGCTGATCTTTGAATATGGTCTGGTCTTTCTGATGATCGTCTATTGGATGCGCAAGTATTATCATTATAATGATCATTCAGATTCAGGACACGCGAGCCCTTCGCTCAGGACGGAGAAATCCGTATCTTGATCGGGTGAAGTTCCCACGATCTGTTTCGCTTTCCCTTGCTCTACTCGGCGCGGCTTTAGGGTTACCCCTCTCCTCTTTATTAGCCCAAACCACCCTTCCCCCTAACCTCTACGCCGACACTGCCCACGCCCCTTTTCTGCACGGGGTTGCCTCAGGTGACCCTTCCACCCATAGTGTCATACTCTGGACCAGAGTCAGCAGTTCCGAACCCGTTGTTGCGGTTGTTTGGGAAATCAGCGAGTCCGAAGACTTCAGCGAGCCCCTGCAGAGCGGGTCGGTGAATGCTCTGGAGGAAAGCGACCACTGCGTTCAGGTACTGGTGGAAGATCTCGATCCCGGGCAGCGCTACTACTATCGCTTCAGCGATCCGGTGGGGAATTTCTCTGCTCCGGGCGCCACCCGCACTTTTCCCGAAGAGAGCAAGGCCCTTCGACTTGCCGTGATGTCGTGCAGCTCGGTGTACTCCGGTTTCTTCAATGCCTATGGGCGAATAGCGGAGCGCAGCGATTTACAGGCGGTCATTCACCTGGGAGATTACTTATACGATTTTGTTGACCCTGATGAGCAGGTCAGAGTTCCTGACCCCTTTCCACAAGTGCCCGAGAACCTTCAGGAATGGCGGGAAAGGCATGCTTACTACCTGCTGGACCCCGATTTGCGCGCCATGCGGGCCGCCCATCCGCTGATTGCGCTTTGGGACAATCATGATCTGGACCGAAGCAGTGTTGCGGCGCTGGATCAATCGGTTCAGGCTTTTCGGGAATGGGTTCCGCTGGCTGAGCCGCAGAGCGGCAACCCGCGACAATTGTACCGTCGCCATACCATGGGAAATCTTATTGATCTGTATATGCTGGATATTCAGATGTACCGCGATCAGGATCTCCTGGCAGGTGGCGAGTTGAGCTTTCTGGGCAACGAGCAGTTTGAATGGTTCGAAGGGGAGTTGCAATACTCAACGGCGCGCTGGCAGATCATCGGCAATCAGAAGATGGTGACCAACTGGTCACTGCTCGGATTGCCTGACGGATTGGGCTTAGGCTCGGGCGTGGTGCTGGATTCGGGGAGCTGGGATGGGTATTCCCAGAGCCGGGCCCGCATGCTCAGCGCGATTGAAGAGCATCAACCCGGTTCTGTCCTCCTTCTCTCCGGCGATATGCACATCACGGTGGTTTCCGACCTTCCGCTGGATCCCCAGGACTCTCTGAGTTATGATCCACTGAGCGGAGAAGGCTCGGTGGCCGCGGAGTTTCTGGCCAGCAGCATCAGCCGCGGAAACGCCGATGAAATGGGCCTGAACAGTTTTCTGATTGGCGAAATGATCCGGATCAGCAAGGATCTGAACCCCCACCTGCTCCACCTGGAACTGACCAAACACGGCTTTGGTATTGTTAGTGTCTATCCCGATAGTTTGCTAGCTGAAATCTGGTATGCTCCCATTCTGGAGCCTTCTGCTGAACTGGAGTTCGGGGGAGGCTGGGTGCTGCGCCACGGCAGCGGGCATTGGGAGCGCGGCTCGCGCAATCAGCCCGTGTACAGCGAACCGCTATCGCTCAACGCTGGCGCGCCTTTCGAGGTATCTGAACCCTTTCCCAACCCCGCAAAAGAGCGGATTTACGTGGATTTGCTGAGCGCTCAGGACTTGCGCGTGAGCATAGCGATTTTAGCCCCTGCAGACGGAAGGATCCAGCGAAACTGGACCGAAAACCTGCAAGCCGGGCAGTCGCGGCGCTTGGAGATCGACACCCGTGGGCTCAGCGCCGGGCATTGGATGCTCCTGATCGGGGCCGATGGCCACAACACGAGGAAATTTTTTAGTATCCGTTGATTTTGAAGCCTTTAGCGAATACAATCATCAAAGGTTTTCCCGATATTTATCAATTGTACCGGAATCCCGGTAAGGGGTTTTACCCACATCATCCCTCCTAACCTCACCCTTTCACTCTTTCTAACACTCCTTTCCTAATGAACCGAACTTTTCCCCGCTTTTTGCTGGGCCTACTTATGGTATGCCTCAGTTTCACGGGCATGGCCCGCGAGGCCTATTACTGGTCTGACGACAAGACCTTTGAGCTCGCCGAGGACCGCACTGCTATCGCTCTGCATTTCCAGCCGGGTTTCATGCCTTCAGGACTAAACCAACTGACTGGTCAGTTCAGTATTCAGTCGGTTGACATTCACCCCTTCCACCACCGCGCCATCTTGTTTCTGGGCGAAGGCTGGAGCGGTTCCGCCGCCGACTTTGCCGCATTTGCCGGACTTCAGAACTCCGCTTTACGCAGTGCCGAATTTGGCTTCAAGAACACCGAGGGAACGCGCATGTGGCTGACCCATGAAGTGGTGCTGCAGTTGCAGCCCGGCATGGATTTTTCGGCCTATGCCGATTTGTTCGAGCAATTCAACGCCCGTTTTTCGCGCTATCGGTACGAAACCGCTGTGCTGGATGTCGAGCAGCCTTTCGACGCGCTGCTTCTGGCCAATGCCATGTTTGAGCGCGGTGGAACCCGTTGGGCTCACCCCGACTTCTATTCGCCCATTCAACATATGTCTGACCCGCTGTATCCGCAGCAATTCCAGATGAACAATACCGGCCAGGTCATTGACGGTTTTACCAGTCTGGTGGACATTGACATCAATGCCCCTCAGGCCTGGGCCATCACTACCGGCAATCCTTCGATGATTGTGGCGGTGATTGACGATGGCGTGGAAGCCCATGAAGACATGCGCACAGCCGGTGGCGTGAGCCGCGTGCTCAGCGGATTTACCCCCGCCACGGGCGGAACCGGTCTGCCTGTCAGCGGAGGCGCTCATGGTCAGGCCTGCGCGGGTATCATCGCCGCTTCGCACAATACGATTGGGGTCAAAGGTGTGGCCCCCGAGGTGCAGATTGTTCCGGTCAACATCTTCGTCGGCGGTGAAAGCACCCAGGACCTGGCGGATGCCCTGACCTATGCTAAAAACAGCGGAGCGGCCGTGATCTCCAATTCCTGGGGCTATCCCGGATCCTGCTCGCTGAACTACTCTACGCTCACCAATGCCATCAACGATGCGGCCAACAACGGTCGCGGCGGACTGGGTTGTGTGGTGGTCTTTGCTGCGGGCAACTCCTATGGTTCCTGCGTGGACTATCCCGCCTACCTTTCCAATGTGATCGCCGTAGGCGCGGTGACCAACCTGGGCGCCCGTTCCAACTACTCCAATCAGGGCACGGCTCTGGATGTGGTGGCTCCCTCCAATCCCGCTCCCGGGCAAAGCGGTGCTGGTGTTCGCACCATTGACCGCATGGGCGGGGCTGGATATTCCTCAGGAAATTATACGACTTCTTTTGGTGGAACCAGTGCTGCCTGTCCCGCTGTTGCCGGGGTAGCCGCCCTGGTTTTGGCTGTGGACCCTGCAGCTACTTCCTCATCGGTTCGAACTACCATTAGCTCTACCGCGACTGACATGGGCAGCCCCGGCTTTGACAACAGCTTCGGCTTTGGACGCGTCAATGCATTCGCGGCCGTGAGCGGAGTCTCTTCGCCCACCGTGAGTTTTAATGGTCAGGTCAACGATCTGAACACCGGCGCCGCGCTTTCGGGCGTGCAGGTGCGTTATGACGGCCCCGGCGGAAGCTTTAGCACCACCACCAACGCGTCGGGCAGCTACAGCCTGAGCGGTCTGATCGATGGAGGCTTCTACCTGATCTATCTGGGCAAATGGGGACAT
Organism: Chitinophagales bacterium; assembly: GCA_041751015.1. Lineage (GTDB taxonomy): Bacteria > Bacteroidota > Bacteroidia > Chitinophagales > BACL12 > WGOA01. The sequence continues at coordinate 2,866 of JBGSYF010000023.1, read as the reverse complement.
GAGCCCCTGGTGGATGCCGCCTCGGTTGTGGACGGAGGTAACAAGAATTCCTTCATGACTGCAGGATACGGCGACGACTTCGAGTTCAACTTCGGCTGGACGGCCACTGGCACCGCTTCAACGGGAATGTGGGTACGCGACATCCCCATCGGCACTACTTTTAGCGGCTTTGTCTGCAACCCCGACGTGGACTCCGACGATCAGGGTTCCCGATGCTACGTCACCGGCAATGGAGGCGGCGGAGCGGGCAACGATGATGTGGACAACGGAACGGTCATCCTGACCTCCCCCGTTTTCGATCTGTCCGGCTACACCGATCCCTACGTGAGCTATGCCCGCTGGTTCTTCAATGATGGTGGAAGCGGCACACCCGATGACCAACTGGTCATCCGACTCAGCAATGGCAGTGTAACCGTGCCCGTCGAGAACATCGGCGGCAGCGGCATTGTGCGCACCGGCTGGGTGTACAGCAACATTCGCGTCAGCGACTTCATCACGCCCAGCAACAACATGCGCCTCATCGTCGAAACCTCCGACCTGACCATCGGCCATCTGGTGGAAGCGGGCTTCGACAAATTCAGGGCTGTTGACTCCGCCGCGGTGTCCGCACCCTGCGCCAATGCCCCCAGCGGCATGAACTCCACCATCCTTTCTAATGGTGTATTGCTGAGCTGGGCATCCATGGCCGCCGAAGGGGCTGCCGCCTATACCGTCTCTGGCCGCCGCGCCGGAAGCTCCGGAGCTTTCAAGAGCCTGCCCGTAGTCTTCGAACCCAACACCAGCCGCCTGGTCCCCGAAAACAAACTCCGCCCCGGCTTCTCCTATGAATGGAAAGTCCAGGCCGACTGCGGCAGCGGCATCCTCAGCCCTGAATCCAGCCTGACGGTGTTCACCTGGCCCGGCCTGCGCCAAACCAGCCTGAGCCTCAGCACCTTACAACCCAATCCCGCTACCGATCAGGTGCAACTCACCTATACGGGCAGCGGAGTCCCCAGCCAACTCTCCCTCATAGACGTCAGCGGCCGTGTCCTCCACAGCCGCCTCCTCCCCACCACCGAAGGACCCAGCACCGAACTCATCGACGTCAGCCACCTCGACGCCGGCATGTACCTCCTCGAGATCCGCCAGGCCGAGGACCGTCAGACCTTTGAATTGATCATTGCCCGGTAAAGCGGGGGAGAGTTTACTAGAAATTTGAAAGAGCCGGGGCAGTTGCGAGACTGCTCCGGTTTTTTTTGTGGGTGAGGTAGAGTGGAGGTAGAAGGTGGTAGTGGGTTGCGGGTAGCTGATGGGGGAATGCTGCTAGGCGAATAGAAAGTAGAGTCAAGCGAATTGCGGCTTGTGAAGACCGATACTATATTATGTTGCGCATATTGTTCACTTGACTATTGCAATAGGAAATATTTTGTATTTTGAATGCCTTGATAGTGGAATGGCTTATGCAATCATAAGGGAGTTGTGCAAATTTCCTTTGGAGCAACTTCCAAATGAGACAATATGGATACTGAACTATTCCATAGTCTGCAACCACTATAGAGATGCCTCAATGTATAAATAACTAACATGACTTTTGCTAAACGAAACTAGTTGTTTTATATGGGCTATATAAACGAAATATCCAATTCAAATAAGTGCGGGTATTAGGGTGTTATATGGCATTTTAATCAAACACCTTTATCCAAAGAACTAAAAATTAATGAGACCAAATATTTTTGATATCGCTACTAAAGAACTGAGTCAAGATGCTTTTATTACTTGGCTTTTACAGTTTGCTGACGACAAGTATCTGCTTGAAGACCCCAATATCAGTGAGTGTGGTAAGGCTTTTGTAACTCAGTTAATCAGTAAGCAAATTTCGAACTTTAAAGAACCAATAAAAAATGTTGAGGCTGGTCGACAATGGCAAGGAATTGATGTTTGGGCAAAAGTGAATGATAAGTATCTAATAGTGATAGAAGACAAGACTAACTCATCATACCACTCCAATCAATTAGCGCGATATAAAGTCGATGCTGAAAATTGGTGTGTTAAAGAAAATTATCAAATCCCCATTTGTATTTACCTTAAAACAGGCAATGAAAGCCTGAGTAGTTTGAGCCATATTCAACCAGAGGGTTTTGAGATTTTTGGGAGACTTGAGTTTATCAACCTACTGAAGCAATACAAAGACAATTCGAACAATATTTTTATTGACTTTTATAATCGTTTAACTAGACTTGAAGAATTAAATGAAGAATATGAAACTAAACTAATTGAAGACTGGAAAGGAAATGACTGGCAAGGTTTCTTTCAGTTTTTAGAAAAGGAAATTGATATTGTAAATTGGCACTATGTTAGTAATCCGAGTGGTGGATTTTGGAACGCAATTTTAAATTGGGACTGTTGGGGTGCCTTCCCTGTTTTTTTGCAAATAGAACAAGGCAATCTGTGTTTCAAAATTTCCACTGACCCTGCCCATGTGGAAATGCCAGAAGATGTAACTAGAGCAGACATAAGAAGCAAACTTCACAGTTTAATCCTTAACAATGCCAGAGAATTGGACTTCAGACACATTAGGCGTCCCAACAGATTTGGATCCGGGACTTATATGACAGTGGCGGTTGTCGATAGAGAAAACTGGTTGGGTGCAGACAGGGAAAAAATTAATAAGCTAAAAATCGGTAAGACACTGACTGACTACGTGAATTTTTTAAGAGCTACGATAAAAAAATAGAATAAAACGCCATATAATCGAGTAGGCGGCCCCGCCACCTTCCGATGACGGGGAACGCCTCTCACACCACCGTACGTACGGGTCTCGTATACGGCGGTTCATTAATGCAATTTCAGTTGTTCGTAGTAATTGAGCCAGTTGGTGTATCCGCGT
>JBGSYF010000022.1:0-242718 GCA_041751015.1 Chitinophagales bacterium | reverse complement strand
CATCAACGCCTTATTGATCAGTTCACAACCGTTGTGTTGGAGATAATTTGGATTTTTGAGCGGGGAAGAATAATGGCTGCTGCAAGATCACAGGGTGCAGGAGAGGATATAGCGAAGGGGTAGATAGACAGACTGACGTTTAGGCAAGCCTGTTAAGTGCGGTGAATATTGGTATGTAGCCTGCATGGGGTTAACCCCCGGCCTAGGCCCCTCCGCAGGCTTGATTCTGGCCATTGACGACACGCTGGGGATTCAGCGAGAGATTTACCTGGACCATCAACCGCAGGAATGGCTTGGTAGTCTGACTTGTTGGCGTAATCAATACATATATGCCGCTGGGTTTAGTCGCCCTTCCTTTGTAGAGAGTCAGGATTTATGGTTTGTGCAGATAGACACAGCGGGCAATGTGCTGTGGGATACGACCATTGGGGAGAATGTTTTTGAGATAGCTATATCTATTGATACTCTTCCGGGTGGAAGACTGATCACCGCACCTGCACGCAACGATTACTTTGTGGATGGCAAGTGGAACCTGGTCATTATGACGCTGGACACAGCGCTGAATGTCTTGTCTGAAGTGACGCACACGGGCCCAGGAGAGTATTGTGCGGGGATAGTTTCTAATGGAATTGGAGAGTATATTAATATAAGAGGTTGCTATGACACTACAATAGTAGATGTCAGTTCAAGAGACCCTTACTTTTTGGGTAGGATTAGTTATGGTGGAGAATTCATATGGAGACATTTTATTGAATATTTTGAGTTTTATCATTTTACTAGTTTGATAGAAACCTCGCGTTCTGATCTCGTCAGCGTCGGCTGGTTCAACCACCCCCGCCAGGACACGGTCAACGCCATCCGCGCGCACATCATCAGCGTGGACAGCAGTGGCAACCGCAATTGGTACCGGGAGTACTACGCCCCGGCCAACTACGACTACAACAGCGAGTTGTATGATGTTATTCAAACAGCCGATGGCGGTTATCTGGCTTGTGGAAGGAACATCCGCATCAACGGACAGGCCAGGGCCTGGCTGTTAAAGCTAGACAGCCTGGGTTGTTTGATTCCGGGTTGCGACACCTTGGGGATCGGCATCGGTCTGCCGCCTGTACAGCTCAGCCTGGATGACAACCTGCAAGTCTATCCCAACCCGGCCTGGGACCAAATGCATCTGTTGTGGCGCATAGACCCAAAACAGGCCTCAGAAGTCAGCACCTATCAACTCATCGGCATGGATGGCCGGGTGGCTCTTCAGGGCCAGGCAGCCCAGAGCGAAGGGCGGGTGTTGCTTCGGGTCGCAGACCTTTCGCCAGGCATGTACACGGTACTGGTGCAACATGGCGCGCAGCGCGTTGCGCGGCAGCGGGTGGTGATCGGTCGGTAGGGGCACATCTATCGCGGGATTACTCAGACCTGCCGGGTAAAAAAACGCCATACTCCACCCAAAAACACCGGCTGCCGCAAACAGACAGGACTGATTTTGGGTATATTTGAATGGATGACATGAAACGACAAAGGCACAGCCGCTCTTCTTTTGCTGTAACTCTGCTGCGCACCCAGGGCAGCAAAGAGCACCGGGCCGGTGTGTGGGCGTTGAACCTGATATCTGGCGCACAGGGAAAGCGCACCTGGCCAATCTACAGAACTACTTGCAGCAGCTTTAGGGTAAAAGCAACCGTAGTACACTCGCGAAGTTCGCTTTGATCTGGTTGGTTGTTCACCGATAAAGAGTGTTGCATCGCTATGTTGGTTATCAGCCAATATCGGCAAAATCATCAGCAAGATCTGCTTTCATCTCGGCGGACTTCAACTCGGCTTACCCACGGTAAGTGGCGAAGTGCCTCAAAACACTTTGGCGGTCAAAAAAACCCGAAGACTGTCCAGCCTTCGTAATAGTTTTACTATTTTAGCGAACAGTAAAATAGCTATTCTAAAGATCGTCAACGCTCTATTTGATGGCAATCAAGATTGCGTTGAGTCCACAGTTTAGGACTAAGCAGTTTCCAATTGCATTTACTTCAAAAAAGATAAAGACCAATAATAATGAGAGTACATACAAAGGAAACACAGGCGAGTTTGACGCCCAAAAAAGCCCTTCAAATTTTAAAAGAAGGCAATGATAGATTTATGAACAATCTGAAGGCCAACAGAAACTTGCTTGAACAAGCTGGTTATACGGCTGATGGGCAGTTTCCCTTTGCCGTAATCCTGAGTTGTATTGACAGCCGTACATCGGCTGAACTCATCTTTGATCAGGGCTTAGGGGATATCTTTAGTGTGCGAATTGCAGGAAATATCATCAACGAAGATATTTTGGGCAGTATGGAATTTGCCTGCAAAGTGGCCGGTTCAAAAATCATTGTTGTGCTTGGCCACACTAAATGCGGCGCAGTAAAAGGTGCTTGCGACCATGTTGAAATGGGTAACCTGACTGCCTTGTTGAAAAAGATTCAACCTGCTGTAAACGATGAAAAGACAGAACGAGAAAACCGCAGTTCGAGCAATGCAGACTTTGTAGAAAAGGTTTCAACGATAAACGTGAAAAGAACAGTGCAGGGAATAATGAACGGCAGTCCAATTTTAAAAGAATTGATAGAAAAAGGAGAAATTGGAATCATTGGCGGCATGCATGATATATCTAATGGACAAGTAACTTTCTACGAAACGGAAAAAAACCCAAGCTGAGTCCTGCGGTATAGCAGGTGCGGGCCTTGTCAGTGTAACAGGGTGAGCGTACCCTTTAGTGTCTTGCGAAAATCCCCTTCGCAATTCAACTCTATGCGGTAAACATAGACCCCTGCCTCCTGCATCACCCCGCGGTAGGTTCCATCCCAGCCTATCTCACGAAGGGGGGAGTCAAAGACCTTTTCGCCCCATCGGTTGTGAATCTGAAACAGCAATACTTCATCGCAGGGAACGGCTTCCGGAATGCGAAACAGATCGTTGAGTCCATCGTTGTTGGGGGTAAAGGCATTGGGCATATTGACCAGAACATCTACCTGAATGTCAACGCAGTCTTTGGAAAGGCAGCCCAGCGTATCCAGGGCGCTGACACAATACGTGATGCTGCGAAAGGGGGTGGCCATCACCACCTGTCCATTGTTTGTACTCAGAAAGGAGTCGGGTGACCAGGTATAGGATATCCACAAAGGGTCGTCGGTGGCCTGCAACAATACGCTCTGTCCGGGCGCAAGCAGACCCGTTGGATTGGCGCTGACCGCAACGCCTCTTCCGTTCTCCACTTTGATGTCGCGAACAATGGAACATCCCCGCTCGTCGAAGATGTTCACGCTGAAAACCGCACTGCTCTGCAGGGGTCCCGCATAGAACATAGCCGTTGTATCCCCGGTATTCCACAGATAGCTCAATTCACCTGTGCCGCTCGCGCTGAGCACACCGATGAACACGGAATCACCGCTGCAGACAAAGGTGTCCTGGCTTAAGACCGCTTCGAGCGGTTCAAAGAGCAGATCAGAAGCCACCAATTGCAATCCGGTCAGGTGATCACCGGCAGAGCCGGGTCCGGCCCCATTGGCTCCGCACTCTGCAGGCGCCCCGGGATTAACAGTAGTACCCGCAATACCACCGGCCAGGTTGAAGGCCACCGGAAGTGGTAAGTCCGCTCCGCTGACCCAAAATGCGCCTCCGCTTCCCCCACCCCCCGGGCCCGCACAGAGCTCCGGATCATTGCCGTTGTTGACGTTCCCGCCTTCTCCCCCCCGGAGCTGCACGGTCACAGGTCCGGTATAGGTATCCACTTCCAGCAATAAAGTGCCACCGGCACCGCCTCCCCCGCCCCCCCCGGCCCCTGCCTCCAGCAAGGGCGCTGCACCATTGCTGCGGATGCTCTGACCATTCCCGATCAGTTCTCCGCACTTCATGAAGATGATCCCCCCGCCATGGCCACCAGAGCTCGCATCCGGGCCGGCCCCGTCACCGGCGCCACCGCCGCCGCCCATAAAGGCGCGATTGACGGAATTGCTGTAAAACAATGTGCGTCCCCCAAGACCGGGAAACTCCCCCCGGCAATCACCGGGGGCAATATTGGCCTGACGGCCCCCAACTCCGCCCAGAGCAAAATTGGCTCCCCCACCTCCACCGCTGAGGTGATCATTGCCACCTCCGCCCCCATTGGCCGGACGTCCTCGTCCATAGGGCTCTGCGCTAATGCGGCCAATGCCCTCTCCCTTGCGCCCACCGCAGCGATCGGCGCAGCGGTAGCCCTCATAGCCCTCCACTCCGGGGGAACACTCGGGATCAGCCTCGTTCAAGCCTCCGCGAAATCCCAGCCCGCTCACGTCAATGTCGTCGTTCAGGGTCAGGGTGCCGGTCACTTCAAAAGCCAGCACACCCCCGGTAAGCCCATCCCAGGGCTGGGCGCTGAGCGCCCCCCCTTCGACCGTTACATTGTTGTAAACCGGAACCCGGATCATCTGCAAACCCGGGCCATCATAGCGGTTGACCATGGCCTGCTCAAAGATCAGGATGTTGATGTTGATCTCGGCGATGTTGAGAAACTCATACTTTCCGCTCTGGCCAAAATCGCTGATGTCGCCATAAGAAGGGCTGTCTGTGCTGTCCAGCACCGCTCCCTGCATCTGTATGAGCATCACGCGATCCCCCACTGAAAAACCCGTAGGATCTTCAATGACCACAAGATTGTTGCAAAAATCAGCGCTGATGACGGGTGTGTAGCGGTTGATCACCCCGTTAATTTGAGCTTGAAGAGCCAAGGGGCTGACCAAAAGCATCTGGAGCCAAAACAACAGCGCTGAAGAGGTGGATAAGTGCATAGAAGGCTCTGCCACAAAGTACTGAATTTTAGCGCAGGGCTTTAGTCTGATGATGGCAGCTTTTTTCAGGGTGTTTTAGGATTCATAAAGCCCTTTTGGGCTGCTGTTGCGCACCAGTTTCGCATGCGACTTGATAGAGATATAAACCGAAACCTTTATGGATTGGTCCCTAGCCCGAAGCGGATTTCGCACCTGGATGCGGCTTGAGCGCTCGCTTTCACCACATACCCTGAGCGCCTATCTGGGCGATCTGGACAAGCTCATCGCCTTTGTTCAACCCAAAGATTTGGGCCCACTGAACCTGGAGAGAGGTCATTTAGAGGAGTTTCTGGCCGAATTGGGCAATTCGGGCATCAGCGCCCGCTCTCAGGCTCGGTTGATCAGCGCCATTCGAACCTTTTACCGCTACCTGTTGCTGGAAGACCTGATCAGCGAAGATCCCACCACGCTCATAGACGGACCCCGTTTACCCCGGAAGCTCCCCGACACCCTGAGCCTGGCCGATATCGAACGGATGTTCGGAGCCATAGATCTGAGCGCCCCCGAAGGCAGCCGCAATCGCGCCATCCTGGAGACCTTGTATGGCTGCGGCTTGCGAGTGAGTGAATTGACCGGTCTGAGGGTTTCGCAGTGCTATCTGGACCTGGGCTTTGTGCGCATTACCGGTAAGGGCGACAAAGAGCGCCTGGTTCCCATGGGCGGGGCAGCCAGCCGCTGCATCAGCGAATACCTCAATCAAGTGCGGGTTCATATCCCCATTGCCAGCGGGCATGAAGACTTCATCTTCCTGAACGCCCGTGGGCGCCAGATCAGTCGGGTCCGGATCTTTCAGATCGTCCAGGAACTGGCACAGAAAGCGGGCATTCGCAAGAAGATCTCCCCGCATACTTTCAGGCATTCCTTTGCCACCCATTTGGTGGAAGGGGGTGCCGACCTTCGCGCGGTGCAGGAGATGCTCGGGCATGAGTCCATCACCACCACGGAGATCTACACTCACCTGGATCGCAAATACCTGCGCGAAACCCTGGAGCGCTTCCACCCAAGAGGGCAGTAAAAGCGAAAGGGCTTACAAGGTGCCCCTGCGCTCCTGTTCGCGCTCGATGGCCTCAAACAGGGCCTTGAAGTTGCCCTTGCCGAAGCTCTTGGCGCCTTTGCGTTGGATGATCTCGTAGAACACGGTCGGGCGATCCTGAACCGGTCGGGTGAAGATTTGGAGCAGGTAGCCCTCATCGTCGCGGTCAACCAGGATATTGTTGGCCTTGAGGGGTTCGAGATCCTCTTCAATGCTGCCTACCCGATCCAGCAGGTCGTCGTAGTAGGTGTCGGGAACATAGAGGAACTCCACGCCGCGGCGGCGCAGTTCGCTGACCGTGCTCAGGATATCGCTGGTGGCCACGGCGATGTGCTGAACGCCGGCTCCGCGGTAGAACTCGATGTACTCCTCGATCTGGCTCTTGCGCTTGCCGTCTGCCGGTTCGTTAATCGGGAATTTCACATAGCCGTTGCCATTGCTGACCACCTTGCTCATCAGAGCGGTGTACTCGGTGCTGATGTCCTGGTCGTCAAAGGTGATCAGGAGTTTAAAACCCATGACATCTTCGTAGAACTTGACCCATTCGTTCATCTGGCCCAGTTCGACATTGCCCACGCAGTGGTCGATGTACTCCAGACCTATGCCCTTAACATCAAGTCCGCTTTCGGCGGGTTTGTAACCGGGCATGAAAGCCCCTTTGTACTCACTGCGCTGCACAAATTTGTGGATGGTCTCCCCGTAGGTCTGAATGGCCGATACCACGACGGTCCCGTGCTCATCCTTCATCTCAGTGGGCTCCATGATGCTTTTGGCCCCTCTGGTCGTGGTTTCCTTCCAGGCCTTGCGGGCATCGTCCACCCACAGGGCCAGCACCTTGACCCCGTCTCCGTGTTTGGCGACATGTCGGGAGATGTCCGAATTCGGATCGAAGCTGCTGGTCAGAACCAGGCGGATCTTGCCTTGTTGCAAGACATAGCTCGCCCGGTCTTTCAACCCGGTTTCGAGGCCGGCATAGGCCACCAGCTTATAGCCCCAGGCCATTTGGTAGTAGTAGGCGCTCTGCTTGGCATTGCCGCAGTAAAACTCGACGTGATCCGTGCCGTTCAGCGGCAGAAAGTCCTGCGTGGCGGCCTGGTTTTTCAGGGTTTGGGTTTCCATGAGCTAGGTGCTTGTTTTATGAATGGGCTGGATGAGGAGCGGGCAGATCTTCTTCTTCCAGCCAACTTTGATAGTATTCGGGGTCCTCAATCTCGAGGGCCTGTTTGGTGATCTGTAGAGGCCGAAAAGTGTCCACCATCACCGCCAGCTCACGGGTTTCGGTCTTGCCTACCGAACCCTCGTAGGTGCCTGGATGAGGTCCGTGCGGTATCCCACCCGGGTGAAGGGTGAACATCCCCCTTTCGACATGCTTACGGCTCATGAAATCGCCGTCTACGTAATAGAGAACCTCGTCTGAGTCAATATTGCTGTGGTTGTAAGGCGCGGGAATGGCCAACGGGTGATAGTCAAAGAGGCGGGGCACAAAGGAGCAGACCACAAAGCCTTTGGCGGCGAAGGTCTGGTGCACCGGCGGGGGCTGGTGTATGCGCCCCGTGATGGGCTCAAAGTCGTGGATGGACATGGCCCAGGGGTAGTGATAGCCATCCCAGCCCACCAGGTCAAAGGGGTGGTTGGCGTACTCGTAGGGATAGATAAGGCCCTGTTTTTTGATCAGGAATCGAAACTCGCCCTTTTCATTGTGGGTCTCCAGCGAGTTGGGGGTCTTGATGTCCCGCTCGTAGAAAGGGGCGTGTTCCTGCAATTGACCGTTGCTGTTCAGGTAGCGCTTGGGAAAGGTCAGCGGGCTGAAGCTCTCCACGATCAACAGGCGATTATTCGCGTTGTCAAATTCCAATTGGTAGAGCGTACCCCGCGGAACCACCAGATAGTCGCCATATTCGAAAGGCACTTCGCCATACATGCTCTTCAGACGGCCCGAGCCTTCGTGTATGAAGATCATCTCATCGGCATCGGTGTTCTTGTAGAAGTACTCCGTCATGCTCAACTTCGGAGCGGCTACGCTGATGTGACAATCGCTGTTGACCAGCAGGGGCACCCGGCTTTGCAGATAATCATCCGCAGGCGCCACCTCAAAACCCTTGAGACTCCGGTGTTTGAGTTGCTTGTTTTCGGCAATCTCCGGTGCCACAGAGTAAGGTTCTCCAACCTGGCGGATCTTGGTCGGCGGGTGAACGTGGTAGAGCAGGGAGTAATTGGTGTCAAAGCCCTCAGTGCTGAACAACTCCTCGTGATAGAGCTTGCCATTGGGCTGGCGAAACTGAACATGGCGCTTGCGAGGCACCTGACCAACGCGCTGGTAATGCGGCATAGGACGAAGCTTTAAAAGGGAACAAGGGATCTGTGCCCGCCGCTTGGCCGGGCTGGCCAAAGGCATGAAACAGGCGCACAGCACCCTTCAGGTCAAAATTACACTGCCTGTTTGACTATGGCATTGAAAAAACCATAGAGATTATCTATCAATTTTCAAAATTGAAAGACGCTTTGATGTATGTCGAAGGGCTTATGAGCGCTCAGAGAGATCTGATCAGGGCTCCTCCACCCATTCGGCCAGAAAGACATTGGTGTCCCGACCGCCGCCGTTGTTGCGGTTGCTGGAAAACAGCAGATAGCGCCCATCCGGGCTGAACATGGGGAAAGAATCAAAGGCTTCGTCAAAAGTCACCTGCTCCAGGCCGCTCCCGTCTTCGTTGATCAGGAAAAGATTGAAGGGATAGCGCCCGCTCTTGTGGTTGGAGCAAAAGAGAATCCGCTTTCCGTCGGGCAGGTAGTAAGGCGCCCAATTGGCGCCGCCCAGACGGGTGATCTGCCGCAGATCCGACCCGTCCACCTTGCAGCTAAACAGCTCCATCTCCGTGGGTTTGACCAGGTTTTCTGCCAATAAAGCCTTGTACTCGGCGATGGCCTCGGGCGTTTGCGGCCGCGAAGCCCTAAAGATCAGGCGGCTTCCATCGGGGGAGAAAAAGGCCCCGCCGTCATAGCCCAATTCATGGGTGATCTGCTGCACATCGCTGCCGTCCGGGTTCATGGTGAACAAATCCAGATCTCCGTTGCGGTTGCTGGTAAAGACAATCTTGTCGCCTTTGGGCGAAAGGGTGGCCTCCGCATCATAAGCCTGGTTGTCGGTCAGGCGCAGCAGATTTTCCCCGTCCCGGTCGGCGATGTAGAGCTCAAAGTCGGGATAAATAGGCCATACATAGCCCATGCTCCGATCGGGCTCCGGCGGGCAATCCATCGATCCGCTTTGAGTTGAAGCGAAGATGATGCGCTGGTCTTCACTTAAAAAGTAGGCGCAAGTGGTGCGGCCTTTCCCCAGACTGACGGGGTTGTAGGTTAAAGGCAGAGGATTGCGGACATCGAGGGGGCTCCAGTAAATCTGATCGCACATGGGACCCTCTTGAGCGTTGCTGTACTGCCAAACCACGGCGTCTTGACCATAGGCCCAGTAAGCTTCGGCGTTGTCGCCGCCAAAGCTGAGTTGCCGCACATTTCGCAGGTATTTCTCCTGTGGAAGGCGAAGGCTGTCCGTTGCGGGGTCATAGGGGCTCTCCTGGCCTTGTGCCTCGCTCGATCGATCCCCCGGCTCCTGCCCGCAGGAAGACAGCATGAGCATCATTACAGAGCATGTGAACAGCAGATGGCGAGTTAAAAAGAGATGAACCCTGGAAGCGTTTGAAAACATGATTGGAGATGAGAGGAAAGAAGGTGATTCTAAGCAAAAAGTTTTCCACGCGAAAATACAAGTCTGAGGGCTAATGTTCCCGAACGCTGATTTTAGCGAACTTTGCCACGCTTATGAGGCGATTTGAGACCATCGGATTTTCTGGATTGGGTGTCCTGCGGGGCGCTGCAGGAGCCTTGTTGCTGATGCTGCTCATCGCAGTGATCAGCGCATGTCAATCGGGCGGGGAGGAACAAGCCCAGCCCATGGACATGAGCTCAGAGGACCCTGAAATCGCACAACTCAGCGGGCGTATCATGGCCGAACCGGGCAATGCCCGACTCTATTGGCTGCGCGGACTCAAGTACAGAGAGTTCAACAACAAAGCCGCACTGGCGGATCTGCAGAAGGCCTACAGCATGGATTCCAGTCAGTCAGACTTTGCTCTGGCTCTGGCTGAGCAGTACTTTGCGATGAACGAGACCCGGCCAAGTCTCAATGTCCTGAGCCGATACAGTAAGTACAATCCGCCGGATGAAAAGGTGCTCTGGATTTTAGCCGAACTGGCCTTGATTCTGCGCCAGTATCAGTTGTCGGTTGGAGCGCTCAACCAAATACTTCGTTTAAACGAATACAATGCCAGAGCATACTACCTCAAAGGCCGCAACTATCGTTTTCTGGGTGATACCAGCCAGTCCGTCTCCAGCTATCAGACGGCGATTGAACTGAATCCGGATATGGAGCGGGCCCATTTGGAATTGGGCACGATGATGCTCCATTCGGGAGACGATCTGGGTTTGCGCTATCTGCGCAATGCGCTCAGCCTGAACGACAGCAGTTACGCCGCCCGCTACGCTCTGGCCAAGTACTACCAGGATCGGGGTGAACTCGCGGAAGCCGCCGAATTCTATGAGGAGCTTGTGGTGCTCAATCCCCAGCACGGTGCGGCCCTCTACGGCCTGGCCACCATTTGGTACGGCGCCGATTCCCTAGAAAAGGCACTGCGCCTTTTCGATCTGGTGACCAAAGTCGAGCCGGTGGAGCCGAGGGGCTACATGGGAAAGGCGTATTGCGCCATCGCGTTGAACCGGCGCGAAGAAGCGCTCAGCTACCTGGAACAAACCATCAACCTGAATCGCGAGTTTCCCAATGCGCGACATCTGGCGGATTCTGTGCGAACTTTATTAAAATAATTATTATAAAATAAATTTCAATTTGGATTTTGTTTTATAATTTTTTTCCGAATAATTCCTGGGCCCGATCCGGGAACTCAAGCAAGCCATGATAAAAGTTACCTTACCCGACGGGTCAGTGCGGGAACTCGCACCTGAATCCACTCCTATGGATGTGGCGCGTTCGATTTCGGAGGGGCTTGCGCGCAATGTGCTTGCCGCCGAGGTGAATGGTGAAGTTCGCGACGCCTTTCGACCCATTGGAGCTGATGCGCGATTGAAGTTGCTGACCTGGAGCGATCCGGGAGGGCAAACCACATTTTGGCATTCCTCGGCTCACTTGCTGGCCGAGGCGCTGGAAGCCTTGTATCCCGGGGTTAAGTTTGGCATTGGCCCGCCCATTGACGGGGGCTTTTACTACGATGTTGACCTGGGCGAAAAGGTGCTTAAGGAAGAAGAGCTTCTGGCTATCGAGGTCAAGATGAAAGAGCTGGCCAAAGCGAAGAATGCCTATACGCGCCGCGAGGTTAGCAAGGCCGAGGCCCTGGACTATTTCAAGGCCAAAGGGGACGAGTACAAGTTGGAATTGATCGCTGAGTTGCCCGACGGGGAGATTACTTTCTATGAACAGGGGGCTTTTACCGACTTGTGCAAAGGCCCGCATATTCCCGATACCGGAGCCATCAAGGCGGTCAAGTTGCTCAGCATTGCCGGGGCTTACTGGCGGGGGGATGAGAAGAGAAAACAACTCACGCGGATCTACGGAGTGAGTTTCCCCAAACAGGCTCAGCTCGACGAGCACCTGGCCTTGCTGGAGGAAGCGCGCAAACGCGATCACCGCAAACTGGGTCAGGAACTGGGGCTGTTTACGTTCAGCCAGAAGGTCGGTGCGGGGCTGCCGCTTTGGCTGCCCAAGGGCACGATTGTGCGGGGATTGCTCGAAGACTTCCTCAAGAAGGAGCAATTGAAGCGCGGATACACCCCGGTGATCACGCCGCATATCGGCAAGAAGGAACTCTACATGACCTCCGGTCATTATGAGAAGTACGGGGCTGACTCCTTTCAGCCCATACACACCCCCAGAGAGGACGAAGAGTTCCTGCTCAAGCCCATGAACTGTCCTCACCACTGCGAGATCTTCAAACACCGTCCGGTTTCCTACAAAGAACTGCCGGTGCGCATTGCGGAGTTCGGTACGGTCTACCGCTATGAGCAGAGCGGTGAGCTGCACGGTCTTACCAGGGTGCGCGGCTTTACCCAGGACGATGCCCACATTTTCTGCACCAAGGAACAGGTCAAGGCGGAGTTCAAGGATGTCATTGAACTGACCCTGATGGTCTTGAACAAACTGGGTTTTGAGAACTACACGGCTCAGGTCTCTATCCGCGATCCGCTGACACCCGATAAGTACATCGGGGATCCGGCCAATTGGGAGCGCGCCGAGCAGGAAATTCAGGAAGCTGCCGATGAAATGAACCTGGTCACCACGGTAGTGGAGGGCGAAGCCGCTTTCTACGGGCCCAAGCTGGACTTCATGGTGCAGGATGCCCTGAAGCGCAAATGGCAATTGGGAACCATACAGGTAGACTATAACTTGCCGGAGCGTTTTGAGCTGGAATACATCGGCGCGGACAACCAAAAACACCGCCCGGTTATGATCCACCGGGCCCCTTTTGGCTCCTTTGAACGCTTCATCGGGGTGCTCATTGAACACCTTGCCGGCAAGTTCCCCCTCTGGTTGGCTCCTGATCAGGTGGCCGTTCTGCCCATCTCCGACAAGTTCAACGAATATGCGCTTGAGGTAAGCGAATTCCTCAAACAGCGCGGATTTCGTTCCTTTGCAGACGAACGCAACGAAAAAATCGGCAAAAAAATTCGCGACAGCGAATTGCTCAAAGTGCCGTATATGCTCATTGTGGGCGAAAAAGAAGCTCAGTCCAAAGAACTATCCGTGCGCCGTCAAGGCCAGGGAGACCTTGGCAGCCTGAGTTGGAATAACTTTACCGAGCGCCTGGAAGCCGAACTTATCCAGGGTCTTTAATTCACTAAAGCACAACTGTCCTTGCAAAAAAAACGGAAAGGCATACAGAGAAAGCCAAACCCCAAATTTCTTTATAAAGTCAACCGGCTGATCCGGCACAACACCATCCGACTGGTGGGTGAACACGGAGAACCAGGCGTTTACGATATACGAGACGCCCAGCGCAAGGCCAATGAACTCGGCTTGGATCTAGTGGAAATTTCGCCCAATGCAGACCCACCGGTTTGCACCATCGTGGATTTCAACAAGTTTCTCTACGAGAAGAAGAAGAAGGAAAAAGAGCTCAAAGCCCGACAGGTCAAGACGGTGGTTAAAGAGATTCGCTTTACCCCCAATACCGACGACCACGACTTTGAATTCAAGGCCAAGCACGCCGAAAAGTTTCTCAAGGAGGGCTCCAAGGTCAAAACCTACGTGCAGTTCAAGGGTCGAAACATCGTCTTCAAGGACAGAGGGCAGATCATCCTGCTCCGCTTTGCTGAACGCCTTGAAGACTATGGGGTTCCGGAACAAATGCCCCAGTTGGAAGGCCGCCGCATGTTCCTGTTTTTGAGCCCTAAAAAGGTCAACAAAGTCAAGAAGGTAGGTGATGGAGCCGCCAAGCCCAAACCCAAGGTCAGCCTCAAGGATCTCGCACCTATTCCCGAGGCGGAATTAGAAGGAGATGACGATGAGGATGATGAGGAGGACACGGGCCTGGACGACACGGTGCTGAACGAAGCTGAAGACCTTGAGGATCAAGACTTTGCAGAGGAAACGGCCGATGAAGATGAAGAGGAGCTGAAAGCCTGAAGCGGAAAATTTTCCCGTTTTTGATCATTTCCTGGCTGCGGCTTTCCGCATTGCTCACGATTTCCTATCTTTGCCATCCCAAAAAAGGCAAGCTATGCCCAAGATGAAAACCAACTCGAGCGCTAAAAAGCGTTTTCGCCTTACCGGAACAGGTAAAGTGAAACGCAATCACGCGTTCAAGCGCCACATTCTGACCAAGAAGTCAACCAAGCGCAAGCTGAGGCTGAGGCATTCCGGGCTGGTTCACCCCAGCGATGAGGCCAATGTCAAGCGTATGCTCGGCGTCGCCTGAGCCCGGCCTTTTAGTCCTAACGATAGCAATTCCAGTAGAATATGCCCAGATCAGTCAATGCGGTAGCCTCCCGCCATCGCCGCAAAAAAATCCTCAAGCAGGCCAAGGGCTATTTTGGCCGCAGAAAGAATGTCTGGACCGTCGCCAAAAACGCGGTGGACAAAGGCATGGCCTATGCCTACGTACACCGCAAGAACAAGAAGCGCGAGTACCGCACTCTTTGGATTGCCCGCATCAACGCCGCTGCGCGCCTGGAGGGCATCAGCTATTCGCAGTTGATCAACCAACTCAATAAGCACAAGGTGCAATTGAGCCGCAAGGCTCTGGCCGATCTGGCCGCCAATCAGCCCGAAGCCTTTAAAGCCGTTGTGGCTAAGGTGAAGGCCTGAGGAGTCTCCTAGGTTCGCCCCGGCAGATTCCCTGATTCCCGGCGCGATCCCTAACCCTGATTCCAAACTTTATTCATACTCCTCAGCCGCGAGATCCGTCTCGCGGCTTTTTTTGTAGCCCGGAGCAAGAAAAGCTAAAACCGCTCCTGAGCTGGATAGATCTCCAATTCCAAAACAAAGGAGCGCTCAAAACCAGCCTGCCCCGGTGTTCCCTGCCCCTTATCTGAAGCGGGTTTTTTGTTCAATCCAAAGCGGATCTGGGGGTGGCGGTAACTCGCTGGGTCCAAATTCTGATCCTCCTGATGAGCGATGACCCAACGGGCGGACTGCAAATCCCTGTGGCGGGCATCACTGAGCTTGGTGCCTTTGGCGTCTTCATAGCGCCGAAGCAGCACATAGTCCTCCGGCAAACCTTCCTGTATACGCCTGGCCAGTGCCTCCGCGCAAAGTGCCTGAACCGGGCTTTCTGAACCGGGGCAGTTTTCGGCTCGAAAGGCCATTCGACCCGTCATAAGCGAGGCCGTTTCTGCACTGGCCTCCAGCCCGCGAAAGCCAGCGGGGATTAACTTGCTCAGTCCCCCTTCAGTGGAAGACATGAGCGCCCAATCCAATTGAGCATTCCAAAACAGTGTGCGCAATGCATAGGCCGCTTCCTCTTCCGGAGCCACCGGAGGCAACATCCGGGGCGGTTCAACACCCTGCATATAGGGTTGATAGACGGCGGTCAACCCGATCAGGCGGCGATCTGCGAGCACAGGGTCCGCGCTCTGCGTCAGAATCAGGGCAAGACCGGGCACTAAGATCGTGGTGTATATACTATTCACGGAGCTGCCTTCAGTTCCCTGTTCTTCAAGCAGTTGCCAATACGTGGGAAGGGCCTTTTGGCTGAGCTCCAGGCTTTCGTTCAACGACAATCCATAGGGCAACAGGCCCTGATATACAAAACCCTCTTCCGGGCTAAAGGCTGCAGAAACGAGGGCTATCCAACCCGAGCTTGCGGCCAGTGAAAGACCCAGATCAGGAGATACCAGGGCGAAGTTGCCCGATGCCATCTCCCCTTCCTGTTTGCGGGCTTCGCTCATTTTGATCTGAGCCCACCAGCGAGCTGCCCTCTCCTCATAGGCGGGCTGGCCAATCAGGTTAAAGGGTTCAGGCCAGTCGTTCTTCAGCAAGCTCATGCCAAACAAGGGACTGGGGCCGCTGTTCAAACTAGTCTGGACCAAGGAGGCGTATTGGATGGCGCACATGGGCATAGCGGCAACATCCGTCACTCCCTTTCTCCCCTTCTGCTGAATGCGCATGGTTTCAAAATCCAGCAACCAGGTTTGTGAAGGGTCATCGGGCCGGTATTGTGCGGCTCCCTGCTCTGCGCTAGCAGAACCGATCCCGGAACTGCTTGTTGTGCCCAAGGCAATTCGCTCGTCCTGACCGTTGAGCAGCTTGAGCAAGCCGCCTGGAGCCAGGCCGTAACGGGCTCTAAAACTTCCGTCAGGTCGAGATGCGGTCCAGATGCGACCCTCAAGCTCGTTGATGATGACAAAGTCCATATCCAACTCTTCATAGCTAAGTTGGAACCGACCTTTTGAACCGGAATCGGGCCGCACTTCAAAAGTGCCCAAAGCCGAAGGACCGGTAATCGCCTCATCCGATCCGGGAAGTCGCTGTATTTCCTGGGCCACCAAGGCAGAGGTCGCACTTATCCAAATTAAAATAAATAATATACAGTTTTTACTCATAAAAAAGCATTTCAGCTCCAGACGCTGAGCACCAGATGGCGGCCCGGGGCGTGATTGCGGAATTCGCAGAGGTAGATGCCCTGCCAGGTACCCAGATGAAGTTTTCGATCCATGATGGGGCAACTCACCGAAGTTCCCACCAGGGTGGCCTTGATGTGAGCCGGCATATCATCCGACCCCTCCTGGGTATGCGTCAGGCCGGGATCATTCTCGGGAACCAGGCGGTTGAAGCTGTACTCGTAATCGGTGAGCACCGCCGGGTCCGCATTCTCATTGATGGTAAGACCTGCGGAAGTGTGCATGATGAACACGTGCAACAGACCGCGGTCAGGCCACTCGGGAATGGCCTTGATCACCGCAGAGGTAATCAGGTGAAAGCCCCTCGGAAAAGGCTTGAGTTGAAGCAGATGCTGCCGAATCACAGCGGAAAAATAAGGAAAAGGCGGGGACTGTAAACCAAGTCTGTCTGACCGGTTCAGGCAAGCTCAGCAACTGAGCCCTTTACATTCCCGCGATCAGGGTTCCGGTGACCATGCCCAAACCCAGAAGGGATACCCAAAAACGCCCTTCCCGCCATATGGCCTGGCGGTATTCCATGATCATGAACGCGACGTTCATGATAAAGGCAATTATGACGCTAAAGAGGACGATCATGGTTCCATTAAGTTAAGAACCGCTTCTTTCAGTTCAAAGCAATTTTGAAAATAAATTCTTGATAATCAGCATAATATGATGTTTTTCTGACATATCAGTCTAAGTGAACAAGCGATGTAGTGAGCCGGCGGCTAAGGCCCTTTTGAGCTGGGCCAACCAAGCGACAGCTAGCGCTTCACCCGGAATCCGGCAGGAAACAAAGGCTTAACTTTGCAGCGCCCCCGCCCCGCGGGTCAGCGCCTATGTTCGGTGCATGAAGATTTCCGCCTCTATATACTCCCGCAACTTCCAGCAGCAGGGTCCGGGTCTGGAACAAACCGTTAGGGCCCTTGACGCCCATCGCGTGGATTACATCCATGTGGACTGCAACGATGATCAGAGCGTCTTTGACGACATCCGGCAGATGAGGCAGTGGAGCCGGACCCCTATTGATCTGCATCTGATCACCCCCGACCCTATGCCCTTCCTGCCCATGATCCGGGAGTGTGGGGTGGAATTAGTGGCGGTACAACAGGAAAATCTGCAGCAGGCTCTGGAAGTGCCTGAAGACCTGCGCTCCCGCTTTGGCCTGGCCGTTCAATCGGGTACGCCCATTGAAATTTTTGATTCCCTGCAGAAACAATTGCGATTTGCCCTTTTCATGGCTACCATACCCGGCCGCAGCGGAGGGCAGTTTGATCGCAGCAATTTTCGCCGGATACGCTTGTTCAAGAAGCGCTATCCCGGCCTGCGCATCCATGTTGACGGGGGTGTGGACGAAGAGGTTTCCTTCATCCTGCGCAACATGGGAGTGTACGCAGCCGTCTCCGGCTCCTTTTTGCTCTCGCAGTCAGAGGAGGAAAAGCCGCTGGGCGCACAGATGATTCGCCTCATGCACTCCGGACACACGGCCATGGGTGCGGAGCAGGGCCGTTTTTGCGTCCGGGATTTTATGATGGAAAGGGACGAGATTCCCCTCCTGCCCTTGCGCGAACAGCGCTTTGACGCAGTGCTGCAGTGCATAGAAGACTTCTCCATGGGCTTTGCCCTCTTGGAAACCGATGAGCACAAACTGGCCGGCCTGGTCAGCAATGCCGAAGTGCGGCGCGGACTGCTCAGGCATCGCCATGATCTGAACCGGGTGAGCATGGTCGATGTTATCAATCCAAGCCCGCTTTTTGCCCGGGAAGAGGACAGCCTGGCCACGCTGCTCCAAAGGATCAAATCGCATCCCGGTGTAATCGGCTATCTGCCTGTTCTGGATGCCGAAGACCGCATCACCGGAGCTTTGCAATTCAACAACCTCATCAAAGGCGAATCATGATCGTCCACCTCAAAAAGGATATTCCGGAGCTTCAACTCCGCGAGTTCAGCCAAAAGCTGCAAGCCGCAGTGTTCAGCACTGAAGAGCGCCATGTGCTCATCACCCCTTCGGCCCTGCGGGCTTTGAACGGACAGGCGGAAGGTCTGGAGTCCTACATCGAAGAAACCTTTGTCTTCAGCGATGACCGCCAACTCTCCGCCCGTCAGTACATGCCCCAAAAGCGCAAGGTGCAGATAGCCGGTACGCTCATTGGGGGGGATTCGCGCAATTGCCTGATGATAGCCGGTCCCTGTTCCATCGAGTCAGCGGATCAGATGGAGCAGGTGGCCGCGTTTTTGAAAGAACGAGGGGTTCGGGCGTTGAGAGCCGGTTGCTACAAGCCGCGAACTTCGCCCTACAGTTTTCAGGGTCTGGGCCTGCAAGGTCTCAGGATGCTGGCCGAACTGCGGGAGCGCCACGGTTTTGCCATTGTCACCGAAGCCCGCGATGCTACACACATTGACGAGATCATCGAGCATGCCGATGTGATTCAAATAGGCGCTAAAGCCATGTATGACCAGGGAATCTTGCGCCGCTGTGGTCAGGCGAACAAGCCGGTGCTGATCAAGCGCGGCTTTGGCAGCACCCTGCAGGAGTTTGTGCAGGCCGCCGAGTTCGTGCTGTCTGCCGGTAATGAACAGGTGGTGCTGTGCGAAAGGGGAATTCGCACCTTTGAAACCAAAACCCGCTTTACCCTGGATCTGTGCGGAGTCGCATGGCTGAAAGAGTACACCAATCTGCCCATCATTCTGGACCCCAGCCATGCGATGGGCTATCGCTATGGGGTAGCGGATCTGGCCAGAGCCTGCGTAGCCATGGGCATTGATGGCTTGCTCATCGAAACCCACCCCGATCCGGACCAGGCCCTCTCCGATGCCGCCCAGCAACTGAATTTTGAACAGTTCAGCGCTATGCAGAGCAGTCTGCAAGCGGTAGCCTCCGCAGTGGGATATCAGATGGTGTAAAATTAAGGCAGTCAGAGATGGCCAGAGGCTGACATACCATACAACATGGTATCTAATATGAATTGAACTGATGTTTCTCGCTCATGAACAATAAGATCAAGTTTCTGGTTTTGGACGTGGACGGCACCCTCACCGATGGGGGTATGTACATCTCTGAATCCGGGGATGAATTCAAGCGCTTTGACACCAAGGATGGAATGGCCATCAAGCGCTTGTGCAAAAGCGGTTTTCCCGTAGCCTTTCTCAGCCACGGCTTGGGCAAACACATGGTTCAGCGGCGGGCTGAAATGCTCGGTGTGACTCGCTGCTATGTCGGTGAGGCCCCCAAGTTGCCCATGCTCGACGCCTGGCGGCAGGAGCTGGGATTGGAATGGGAGCAGATCGCCTTTATAGGCGACGACATCAATGATGCTGAGTGCCTGGGGCGCGTGGGTTTAAGTGCTTGTCCCTGCGATGCTCACCCCTCTATTCGAGCCCTGGTCACAACCGTGTTGGAAAGACCCGGAGGTCATTCCTGTGTCCGTGAATTCATTGATAGATACCTCGCGGCCATCTGAGTTTTTCACCCGCATTCAGCAGGCGACAAGCGCTGCCTGAGGCCGTACCTTTGTCTTTATGAGCACAAGCAGGAAGTATCCGGATGGGCAGGAAGAGCCGCTCAAGAAGCGGCTTGACCGGGACAGTCTGGCGGCTATTGCCAGGGTATGGAAGTACATGCGTCCGCATCGAATGTGGTTTGTGCTGGGCATGGTTACTCTGGTTTTGAGCACCCTGACCATCCTGGTTGTTCCGCAACTGGCCGGGGATCTGATCAATGTAGCCACGGGAGAGGACCCACTCATTCCCGGCGATCTGGGAACCCTTGGCAGGCTCTTTGTGATCATTTTATTGCTGCAGGCCGGATTGAGCTTTGTTCGTATATACACCTTTGCCCGCGTGAGTGAGTACACTTTGGCCGACATCCGCAAAGGGCTGTACAACCGCATGCTAGAACTGCCCTTTTCCTTCTACGAAAAGCGCAGGGTTGGCGAATTGACCAGCCGCATCACCAACGACGTCACTGAGCTACAGGATCTGGTCTCTACCATTTTGGCCGAATTCTTCCGACAGATTGCCACGATTGTCCTTGGAGTCACGGCCCTGTTCATCAAATCTCCCCAGCTCACCGGCCTGATGTTGCTCATCATTCCCGTAGCTGCTATCAGCGCCATGTATTTTGGGCGCTACATCCGCAGTCTCGCGCGTCAGCGACAGGACATGCTGGCCGAGAGCAATGTGGTGGTGGAAGAAACTCTTCAGAACATCCAAACCGTCAAGAGCTTTACCAACGAACAGCTCGAAAGTCGGCGCTACGCTTCCTTTCAGACCAAAGTGGTATCACTGGCCATGCAGGCCGCGAGATTCCGCGGACTCTTTGTCAGCTTCATCATTCTGGCTTTTCTGGGCGGGCTTGGTCTGATCATGTGGTATGGCAGCACCCTGATCGCCGATGGGCAGATGCCCGCCGGTGACTTGGTTTCCTTTATCATCTACACCGCCTTCATCGGTGGTTCCATCAGCGGAATGGTAGAGGTCTACGGCGGACTGCTCAAATCGGTTGGGGCCTCCGACCGAATCTTTGATATGCTGGGCGAAGAGCCCGAGCTGAACATCGATGAGCCAGCCGGCAAGAAGGTCCTCAAGGGTGAGGTCAGTCTCAACCATGTGCAATTCGCCTACCCTACCCGACCGGACATCAGCGTGCTCAAGGATTTCAGCCTTCACATCGCTCCGGGGGAAAAGGTGGCTCTGGCCGGCCCATCCGGCGCGGGCAAAAGCACAGTGGCTCAGCTCATTCTGGGTTTCTATGATCTTCAACAGGGCGAAATGCTGTATGATCAAATCCCGGCTGCTGAGTTCAGCAAACGGGAGATTCGCAGCCACATCGCCGTGGTGCCTCAGGAAGTCATTCTCTTCGGGGGAAGTATTCGCGAAAACATCGCCTACGGCAAACCACAGGCCAGCGATGAGGAGATTGAACAGGCGGCCCGCAAGGCCAATGCCTGGTCTTTCATCTCCGGCTTTCCCGAAAAAATGGATACACTGGTTGGGGAGAGGGGTATCAAACTGAGCGGAGGACAGCGACAGCGCATTGCCATTGCCCGCGCGATCTTGAAGGATCCCGCCATTCTCATCCTGGATGAAGCCACCTCCAGCCTGGACGCTGAATCAGAACGGCAGGTTCAGGACGCCCTGGAAGTGCTGATGAGCAATCGCACTACGCTGATCATCGCCCATCGTCTGAGCACCATTCGCCATGTAGATCGCATCCATGTGTTAACTGAGGGGCGCATTGCAGAGACCGGCTCTTTTGAAGAATTGGCTGTCAATCCGGGGGGAATATTTGCCAATCTATTGCGGCTGCAGTTTCAGGAAAGCGAGATGCAGACGGAAGCGAACTGAGCGCTTAGTCCTATCTGTTCATTCCGTTGTCCTTAGCACTATCCACCGGGAGTCCTTGTTCCAGTCGCGTCACGTGGCTGCGATTTCCCTCGCTGATGTACTCTGCTGCTTGAGTACCGTTGTGATTAACTTCTTCCTCCTCTTTTGACTTGAATATCCTGTTGCTCAAGGCTTGAATCATGGGCCAGTTTTCCTTAATCAACGGCAAAGCAAAGCGCTCAATCACGATGGCCGCCATGTAAACCTGAATGCTGCGGTTCTTACCCAGGATTCGGCTAACAGCCAGCCTAAAGCCCATATTTAAACTTACGCTGCTCAGGTCTGAGCGCACCTGCTGGTCTTCACGCAGTGTGCGCAAAGAGTTTTTGATGAAAGTCACGGGGTTGAGAGAACTCTTGATCTCTTCGTAAACTTCTTTGATCTCATCCTCCTGAGCGGTCTTGGCTGCACGGAGCTCTGCTAATTTTTTAAGTAGCTCTTCTGTCTTTGTTATTTGTTGCTGAGTCATGGGTTCAAATTTTATACCTGAAATAAAATGATCTGGACGATATAGGCCCGCTTTGAATAAGAGATGCTGTCCTCATTAGACCTGCTCAATCAATTCACTGATCATCTTATCCCTGACCGTCTTTTCAACGCTGCTCTTTCTAACCATTAATAGGACAACTCCCAGCAAAAGATAAAATCCCGAGACAATGGCAAAACCTTGAAAAGTGCTACCCAACATTTCTCCAATCAAATAGCTCAAGCCGATACTGAGAAGCATAACAAAGATCAAGCTTATCATCGCCAGAAAAAAACCAGAAACCAAAACGGAGCCCATTACGGAACCGCGCTCTATAAGTTCTAACTTGGTTAGTTCGATATTGGTATTGATGTAGCGCTTTAATACATCTGTGATGTCCCGTGTGCTTACTTGATCAGGCATGACATTATTTTTAATAACTATTACACACGGCAATATACCCTGTGTATGCTACAGTGATCGAAATCCTTCATAACCAACTTCCAGAGTTCAATGACTCTGGAAGCTGGTCTGCACTGAAGGGCTTTGTGAATCGAGTGTATATTCAATCATTGATGAGAACATGCTCAGCGCTGAATCTCGATTTCAACTTTCTCATCAACTTGAATTGCGCATCGATTCGGCTTTCTGCCGAACACTTTGGCTCATTTCGTCTGCTTTGGCCTTGGCCGTACCCGACAGCTCTTCAGCCTCGCTGCGAAGCGCGTTGAACTGATCCTGAATGGAATGCTTGATGCTATCGGTAGCGTCCTGAGCACTTTGCATGATCTTTCTGCGTGTCTTGGTACCCTTTTCAGGGGCCATGAGTATACCGGCAACTGCGCCAACCACTATGCCTATAAGCATAGCGCCTACTACTTGAGCTGAATTCTTGTTATTGTCCATGATATTTTGTTTGTTTTGAAAAGTTAGATAATTCTTCCACCTCTGATAACCCTAAACAGTACAGCGATTACTGCAATGACAAGGAGTAGATGGATGATGCTGCCGGCACTGTAGGCAAAGAACCCAAGGGCCCAGATGACTACAAGAACAACAGCTACGAGATACAGGATATTGCTCATATTTTAATTTTTTAGTGAGGAATGTGAAAATATTGAACACCATCCCTATAGCAATATTTTAACGTGAATGACTATCAATGTAGTATAGTAAACTCACGTTACGATACCATAACAACAGAAGGTACACATAAAGTTCCCTTACAGAAAAATTTGCACATAATTTCTGTCGTGGAACAGGATGCTTAAGAAAACAACAACTTGCTTATGAGCGCATCAATTCGTGTTCTCTCGTCCAAGATCTTTGAAAGCCTCTTCGAAACTTTGCATATCGCTATTGAACTCTCGCTTAAACTTATCCCAGTCGGAGGGTGCATCTTCATAGCCGAGTAAACGAGCCCGAAGTTCTGTGTTTCGCTCTTCGAGATTTTCAATTCGGTTTGCTCTCATATTGTCCAATGGAGCATCACCACCTGTCTTGTTCAATCTGGTTCTCAAGTCAGAAATCTTCTTCTTGTTCTCTTCGATGGTTTCGAGTGCATCCTTGCGGAATTGAGTGTACTCAGGATGTGCTTCTACTACACTGGTGTTTGTCCTGTTGTCACCGTCGTTCCGTCCATTGCCATAACCATCTTGTGTCTCTCTTTGATTGGTGTCACAGGCCATCAGTAGGCTAGCCATTACAAAAGCAACGGTAACAGCTATGCTCGAATTTAAATATTTCATAATTTTATTTTATTTAATTTATTATAACTATTTCAATGCAGGGAGCTCTTGGAATTTCGTTCTGTTCGATTGGGGAGTTAATGCTGAATGTGAGGCAGCGCCGAAATAGTTTCTATACAAATTTGACTCCAAAATGATCTCTTTTGTTGCTGAATCTGCTCAAAGTCTTACAAAACTAACAGGTAGCAACACCTGAATAAGCTGAGGGATCTTTAATTTTGAAGCAAAGAAACTCTATGCAGACAGAGATCGAGAAACAAGGCCTTCTTAAGATTAAACATGACCTTGAATATCTTACTACCTGCTTTCGCGATGTACTCATTGAATTAAATGAACTGGATGTAGCCAATCTTCTTACAGCATCAGATATAACCTCGACTGGTATTCCACAACTGTCGAGTAGTACTTTAAATGAGAAGTACATACAAGCGTGTAGCATGCTGTTTCAGCTTATGAATTTGGTTGAAGAAAATGCAGCAGTCCGGTTCAGGCGAAAACTGGAAGACGAAAACGGACCATCATCTATACGTGGCTCGTGGACAGAGACTTTTCAGCGCCTCCAAAAAGCTGGATTAGCAGAAGCGGATATTGCCAAACTCCTGCCACAACTAAAGTTAATGCCAGTGCTCACTGCACACCCAACGGAAGCAAAGCGAGTTTCCATACTCAATCTGCACAGGGAGGTATACCTGCAACTCGTCAGAAGAGAGCAGGGTAACCTCTCCAGGTGGGAACTGGAAACCATAGAAGAAAACCTGAAAGCACTGCTGGAGCGATGGTGGCGGACAGGTGAAGTCTTTCTTGAAAAACCACAGGTTGCCACTGAGCGGGACAACATAGTGTTCTATCTCAAAAACGTCTTTCCAAAGGCGCTGCATCTTTCAGACCAAAGATTAAAAGGGGCATGGCAATCATCTGGCTATAATCCTGAATCGCTTTTCCATCCAAATGCCTTTCCTCAAATCACTTTTGGCAGTTGGGTAGGCGGAGATCGGGATGGACATCCCTATGTCACGTCAGAACTGACCGATAGCACTCTAAAAACACATCGCGAAGCAGCACTTGATCTGCTGGTCAGTAAGCTTCGGGAACTGGCTGCTCATATTAGCTTTTCAAAAATCAACAATCCCGTTCCTCAGTTTCTGCTTCAGAACATTGAGGAACTTCAACAACAAGCAGGTATCCCTGGGCATGAGGCTGTTCAAAGAAACCCCTTAGAGCCATGGCGCCAATATGTAAACCTTCTAATTGTAAAGGTCAAAAACACCAAAAGTGGGCCTCACCTGAATAACAGCTATCAATTCCCTTCACAACTTTTGGCCGATTTAGAAACCCTGCGCAGAAGTCTTTTGGATATCGGAAGTCGTCGCCTGGTCTCCGACCTGCTCTTTCCCCTGGAGCGAATGGTGCAGTGCTTTGGCTTTCATCTGGCTAAACTGGATATCCGCCAAAACAGCTCCTTCCACGATAAGGCTGTGCAGCAATTGCTTCAAGCAGCCTCCATTCCGGATAATTTGTTTACTGAATGGCCGGAAGACAAAAGATTGGCATTTCTTTCCAAGGAGCTTCAAACTCATCGTCCTTTTTTGGCGCAAGGGGTCAGCATGGGTAGTGAAGCAGAACAAGTGATTAGTTGCTATCGCACCATAAAAACCCATATCGATTTGTATGGCACAGATGGGATTGGAACGCTCATTGTCAGTATGACCCGCAGCCTAAGTGATTTACTGGTACCCTACCTTTTTCTGCGCGAGACAGGTATTCCCTATGATCTCTTGCAAATAGTTCCACTCTTTGAAACCATCAATGATCTAAAGAACGCCCCTGCCATCCTGGACGACCTGCTCAATCATCCGCTTAAAAAGGCCTCGATCAAAGACGGCAACTTCATTCAGGAAGTTATGCTGGGATACAGCGATAGCAACAAGGATGGAGGCATACTGGCCAGTCGCTGGAACATTCACCAGGCGGAAAAATCCCTTTCGGAAGTTGCGGCCAAACACAAAGTACGGCTTCGCTTCTTTCACGGCGTGGGCGGCACAATCAGCCGAGGTGGAGGTAAATACCACCGGTTCCTGGATAGTATGCCTCCTGCCTCAGTGCACGGAGAAATTAAACTGACCATTCAGGGCGAAACAATTGCTCAACAATTTGCCAATGTCCTGAATGCCACTTACAATTTAGAGATGCTGCTGTCGGGATTGGCCCTGCAATCGAGTTCCTGGTTGTATCCGCGACAGAAACTGCCAGTTCCACACCAAGCCCTGGATCACCTGGCCCAACTTTCCTTGGATCACTTTCAAGGTCTGATTCATCACCCCAGCTTTATGCACTTCTATGGTCAGGCTACACCCATAGATGTGCTTGAACAGAGTAAAATCGGTTCGCGGCCAGCCAGAAGAACCGGGCAACGAACCTTGTCAGACCTCAGAGCCATCCCCTGGGTGTTTAGCTGGAGTCAATCCCGTTTTAATCTAACGGCATGGTATGGTGCCGGCTTTGCTCTGCGTGAAATGAGAGAAAAACATCCTACTTACTACAGTGAGATAAAAGCCAGCGCAAACAGTTGGCCATTCCTCCGCTACACACTCATTCATATTGAAACCAATCTGCTCAATACGAATAGAGAGATCATGCGATCGTATGCAGATTTGGTAGAGGATGAAATGGTTCGCAATGAAATGTTTGATCTGATACTGCACGAACTGGAGGAGAGCCAGAGGCAGATAGCTATGCTCTTTGATGAACCTGCAGAGCAAAGACGAATAAGCGTTTATGACAATTCTAAACGAAGAGAACCTGTCTTACACCCCCTTCACATGCTTCAAATACTCAGCATGAAAGAATGGAGAACGCTGAAAGAGAGTAATCCGGAAAGTGCAGATCATCTTTTGAAAAGACTTCTGATGATCACCAACGCCATCTCTGGCGGATTGAAAAATACCGGCTAACACCACTTAAGTAAAATGCTCAGCTTGCTAAATCAACAATCCCTGGATCAAATTGTCGCATCTACAACAAAAAACAGAAACATACACGGATCAATTTTTCATATTGAATCCTCCGACAAGACATTGAGTCTGTGCTCAGCATCGGGCAACCTTTCCCCGGAAAGCACCTACTACATCGCCAGTATAAACAAGCTGATCACTTCATTCCTTGTACTGAGACTCTGTCAAGACGGGACAATTCAACTCAGTGACCCAATCTCGAATTTCTTACCGCTACAACTTATCCAGGGCCTTGTGGTCCGGGATGGCCAGGACTACTCCAGCGAATTGACCATCAGGCATCTACTTTCCCACACTTCAGGCCTGCCATGCTATCTGATCGATAAAGGAGCCGATGGCAGGAAGAACATGGACCTGATACTCTCTGGAACGGATCAATCCTGGCCATTCGACAAGGTCATCGAAGAGGTTAAAAAGATGAAAGCAAAGTTCAAACCCGGGGCAAAGGGCAAGGCCAGTTACTCAGAAACAAACTTCAGACTGCTGGACAAAATATTAGAATTAATTACCTTTAAAAGCATAGAAGAATTGTATACTGATGTCTTTCGGGAACTCGGTATGAATCAAACCTTTGTTCTCTCTTCAGAATCAAAAGCAGAGTATGCCCCTGTTTATCACAAGCAAAACACGATTTCGATTTCAAAATATGTCAATTCCACACACCACGATGTCGTGAGTACAGCTTCCGATCAGATGAAGTTCATCAGAGCTTTCTTTGAAGGCAAGCATCTGCTTCCACCATGGCTGGAGGGCTTGAAAAAATGGAACAACATCTTCTTTCCATTTAAATATGGGATCGGTATTCAGAAGTTCTACATCCCGCGGTTCCTCTCACCTTTCAGAGCGGTTCCTGAATTCATAGGACATTGTGGTTCAGTGGGTTCCATAGCCTTTTATGTTCCTCAAAAGGATGTTTACCTCTGCGGCACGGTCAACCAGACCAGTCGACCCAATGTTGCCTTTCAGACCATGATTAAGATGGTCAATAAACTCGGATAACGGGTAAACAGAGGCTCAAACTCAGCAAGTTTCGGATTTTCTACCCGCTCTGAATTCCGGAATTTTATACCTGTTAATCGGCAGATGATGAACGCACAACAACAACTGAACTACCATCGGATTGAGGAGGCCATCGAGCATATCAGGGGCAACTTTAAGGAGCAGCCCAATCTTGAGGAGTTGGCGCAAAAAGTTCATCTGAGTGCTTTTCATTTTCAGCGTTTGTTCAGCGAATGGGCGGGAACAACACCCAAGAGATTCCTGCAATTCATTAGCTTGGATCACGCCAAAAAAATGCTTAAGGAACAGCAGAGCTCATTGTCTGCCACCGCTCTGGAAACAGG
This sequence comes from Chitinophagales bacterium, assembly GCA_041751015.1. Classification (GTDB taxonomy): domain Bacteria; phylum Bacteroidota; class Bacteroidia; order Chitinophagales; family BACL12; genus WGOA01. Next base: position 214,742 of record JBGSYF010000022.1, on the reverse strand, counting down.
GCTTTCAGGCACCGGTCGTCTGCACGACCTGTTTGTACAGATTGAGGGAATGACACCGGCAGAGTATAAAAACGGCGGCAAAAATCTACTCATCAACTACCATACTGCCGAAAGTCCCTTTGGAATGATCCTGATCGCCTCTACGACAAGGGGCATTTGCCATATGGCTTTCTACGAAGAAGAAAGCAAGGCCATACTCGAGTTGAAAGCGAGATTTCCCAACGCTATCGTGCAACGACATGCCGACTTGATTCAAGACAAAGCACTGTCCATATTCCAACGCGACTGGAGCGACTTGACCGAGATCAAGCTGCATTTGAAAGGAACTGACTTTCAACTCAAAGTCTGGGAAAGTCTGCTGAAGATTCCCATGGGGCAACTCTCCACCTACGGAAGAATAGCTGAACAAATCGGAAATCCCGGGGCCAGCAGAGCCGTGGGTACTGCCATAGGCAGCAATCCGGTTGCCTTTCTCATTCCCTGCCATCGGGTCATTCAAAGCAGCGGTAGTTTTGGGGGCTATATGTGGGGCAGCACCAGAAAGACAGCCATCATCGGCTGGGAACACGCACAGACCAAAGACGCAGATGTTTAGAGAAACTCAGCCATTGATATAGTGGAATTATTTGAAGACATCATCGACAAAACCAAAAACTGGCTGCCCAGAGATGGAACTGTTTTATATTTTGGTACTCTATTCGAACCATCAAAGGCGAATATCTACCTGCAAGTCCTGTTGAACACCATCGAATGGAAGCACGATGAAGCCGTAATCTTCGGCAAGAAAATCATTACCAAACGAAAGATCGCCTGGTATGGCGAAAGGCCGTTTGCGTACACCTACTCGAACACGACCAAACACGCCTTGCCCTGGACCAAAGAATTGTTGGAGTTAAAAGCCGCGGTAGAGAAAGTAACAGGGGAAACGTTCAATTCGTGTTTATTGAATCTATACCACAGTGGAGAGGAGGGCATGGCCTGGCACAGCGATGGAGAGAAGGATCTGAAGAAAGACGGGGCCATCGCTTCACTGAGCTTTGGAGCAGAGCGAAAATTTGCTTTCAAACACAAGAAAAGCGGTGAAAAAGTCGAGATGACGCTCAGGCACGGCAGTCTGCTGCTTATGAAAGATACCACTCAGACCCATTGGCTGCACCGGCTTCCACCGAGCAAGCGCATCACCACACCAAGAGTCAACCTGACATTCAGAACGATAACAACAGCAGACACAAGGAAGATCACAAATCCTCTTCCTCCAAAAAACGATTGACCGTGTCGTAAAAAGCATCGGGTTGCTCGGCGTGTAACCAGTGCCCTGCACCCTTCACACTCTCCAGTTTAGCTCGGGGGAAAAGGGCCTCAATATCGGTCCAATCGCTGTCCTGCACATAACCCGATCGCCCGCCCCGAATGAACACTGTGGGTCCATCATAGGGAAAATCGGATTGAACTGAGTCCAGAATTTCGCTGTAGTGTTCGCGAATTACGGGCAGATTCATCTTCCAGCGAAAGCCGCCATCTTTCTCCCGGCTCAGGTTCTTGAGCAAAAACAGGCGCACATCCGGATCGCTGATCATCTGTCCCAGCATCTCTTCGGCCTGCTGCCTGCTTTCCACCTCGCTCAAATCCAGGCTGCACAATGCCTCAAAGATGGCATCATGCCCTGCATCATAGCGCTTGGGAGCCATGTCGGCCACCATCAAGGCCTGGCACATATCGGGGTGATCCAGGGCAAAGCGCATGGCGGTCTTTCCACCCATGCTATGCCCCAAAACCGCTGCCTGCCGAATCCCGTGCCCGCTCATAAATTCCTTCAAATCTTCCGCCATCAAAGCGTAATTCATCTGGTCGCTGTGGGCCGAGCGACCGTGATTGCGCTGATCGATCAGATAGACCGAGCGATGTTCCGCAAATCGACGGCCCAGCGTGAGCCAGTTGTCCAGAGAACCGAAAAGTCCGTGAAGGATAATCAGCGCCGGACCCTGCCCAAGTTCCTTAAAGTGCAATAACATAACTTATGTTGTGGCATTAGGCGGCCGCTCAGAATTGCCGCTCAGGACATACGCATTCGCTTGACCAGATAGGGCAGCAGAACCTGCCTGAAACTCTGTTCTGCATCGGCTTGAATATAATCAATCTTAAACTGACCGCACTTGAGCTCCAGGGCCTTTCGATACTCCTGCATGCGGGAAACATAGCGGCTCTTCACATCATTGGAACGAAGTTTCACCTCCTGCCCACTTTCCAGATCAATGAACAGATAAGGCCGGTTGTCAAAGGCAAAATCCAGTTCCATTGCCTTGTCCACTACGTGAAACAACATCACTTCGTGCTTGGCATGTCGAAGGTGTTGCAATGCACTGAACAACTCTTCAGTTCGCTCCATATCGTCAAACATATCGCTGAAAATCACCACCAGAGAGCGGCGGTGTATGCTCTCGGCGATCTGGTGCAGACAGTGAGCAGCCCGTGTTGGTCTGCCCTGCCGCCCTTCCTCCAGCATGCGAATGATATGCGACTGCAGGAGTCGCTGATGGGTGGCATTGGAACGGGCGCGGGTATGCACCGTCAATTCCTCATCAAAGATCGAAAGGCCTACGGCATCGCGCTGCTTGCGCATCAGGTGCATGAGCGCTGCTGCGCCCACTGCGGAATAGCGGGCCTTGTTCACGCCGCCCCGCTTGCGCAACACGTCCCCTTCCGGGAAGAACATACTCGAAGAAGCATCCAGAACCAGATGGCAGCGCAGGTTGGTTTCCTCCTCAAAGCGCTTGGTGTAAAGCCGGTCGGTGCGCGCGTAAACCTTCCAGTCTACATGGCGCATAGGTTGCCCCGGATTGTAGAGCTGATGCTCGGCAAACTCCACCGAAAACCCGTGAAAAGGGCTCTTGTGCAAACCGATGATAAAACCCTCCACGACTTGCCTCGCGATGAGTTCCAGGTTCTCAATCTCGCGGTAGTCGCGGAGGGTCAACAGATTTTCAATATCCGCCATACGTTGCGCAGCTAGGTCCTAAAGGCCATCCATCAGAGATGTGACTTGAGTTTCTGCTCAAGAACGGCCTTTGGGGCGGCTCCCACCTGCTTATCCACCACTTCGCCATTCTTGACGAAAAGTATCGTGGGAATGTTCATGATGCGGTAACGCTGAGTAATCTCGGGGTTGTTGTCCACATTGACCTTGCCGATATTGGCCACCGTACCGTATTCCTTGGCCAGCTCGTCGACAATTGGACCGACAACGCGGCAGGGACCGCACCATTCCGCCCAAAAATCAATCATAGCCACCTTGTCAGCTTCCAAAACATCGGTCTGAAAGTTGGCATCTGTAAATTCCATTGCCATTATCTCACTATTTTTTTTGTAATCAATTCAAATCAACCAACGGCAAAAGTACCGCTAAAGTTCCCCTCTCCGGCCCGGAGGATCAGGTCAGTGAATACTCCAGTTTCAGCTCCTCCCGAAGGCGCCTGACCAAGGGAGTTGAAATCTCCACCTTGAACTTTCGGGAGGCCAGATCAACCGCATAGCGATCCTGATCATCCTGAACCCTCAGGGTCAGGGCATGTGAGCCCGGAAAGGCGCTGCAAACCTCTTCTAAGCCGGACAGCAACTCCCGGGTAAGCCCGGAAAGCTCCAGGTGAACCGTGATTCTTTTGGCCTTCTGCTCGCGCACACTGTCTAAAAGCATCATCTGCAGCACCTTGAACTCGAGACTCTCATCGCTCTTGAAGCGGGGCTGGTAACGGCCGGTCAGAAACACCGGAGTTCCCTCGGTATCCAGAAAATGCTTGAACTTGAGATAGTCCTCGCCGAAGAGCCACAACTCCATTTCGCCCGAAAAATCCTCCAGACTAAAGGAGCCGAAAGGCTTGCCCGCCTTGGTGGTGCGGTGTTGCACCTTGCTGATCATACCGCCCAGGCTCATATTGCCCTGTCGCGGCCTGGAGGCCTCCGAAAGCGGACAGGTGGCAAAGGTCTCCAGCTCCATCGCATAGTCATCCAGAGGGTGGCCAGACAGGTAGATGCCCGTCACCTCCTTTTCGCGCATGAGCTGATAGCCGGGGTTCCAGGCGGGTACTTCGGGCACTGCGGGATCTACGGTGTCCATAGAATCGCTCAGATCGCCAAAGAGGCTGTTTTGGTTGGCCGCCACGCTCTGCTGGTAGGCATTGCCGTGTTTGATGGCGTTTTCCAGCAAATTTGGGCCATCGCCCTGGGCCTGAAAATACTGGGCTCTATGCAGGCCAAAGCTGTCAAAAGCCCCCGCATCAGCCAGGGCTTCGAGGCACTTTTTGTTCATCGTGCGCAGATTGGAGCGCCTGGTCAGGTCGAAGAGGCTCTTGTACGCTCCCCCACTCTGCCGCTGTTCCAGCAGCGCTTCCACCGCCCCGGAACCCACACCTTTGACGGCGGAAAGGGCAAAGCGGATGGCCCCGGCCTTGTTGACCGTGAAGTTCAGATCGCTTTCGTTCAGATCGGGACTGAGCAATTCCACGCCCAGGCTTCGGCACTCGCGCAAGAAGAAATTGATCTGCTTGATATCGCTTTTATTGTTGGTCAGCACAGCGGCCATGTACTCGGCGGGGTAGTGCGCCTTGAGGTAGGCGGTTTGATAAGCCAAAACGGAATAAGCCGCGGAGTGCGAACGGTTGAACCCGTACTTCGCAAACTCCTTCATGATGTCATATATGTTTGACGCCTGTTTTTCATCGATACCCCGCTCCTTGGCACCGGAGACAAAGACGCGCTTCTGCTTCTCCATCTCCTCCATCTTCTTCTTGCCCATGGCCCGCCGCAGGTTGTCGGCGGCGCCCAGACTAAAGCCCCCGATGATCTGAGCCGTCTGCATGATCTGTTCCTGATAGACCATGATGCCATAGGTCGGCTTGAGCAGGTCCTCGAGAAGTGGATGTGGGTACTCCACAACTTTGCGTCCGTGCTTGCGGTCGATGAACAGGGGGATGAACTCCATGGGCCCGGGACGGTAGAGCGCGTTCATCGCAATGAGATCCTCAATATTGGTCGGTTTGAGTTCGCGCAAGTATTTCTGCATGCCCGGCGATTCAAACTGAAAGATGCCTATCGTTTTAGCATCCTGAAAAAGATTATAAGTTTTTTCATCATCTAGTGGAAGGGTCTCCGGATCGATGAGCCGCCCGTGGCGCTTCTGAATGTTGCGACAGGCTTCGTCAATGATACTCAGGGTACGCAAACCCAGAAAGTCCATCTTGAGCATACCGGCCGATTCCACATACTTGCCCTCAAACTGCGTGACCCAGAGCTCGGCATCCTTGGCGGTGCAGACCGGTATGTACTCCATCAGGTCGCTCGGGGCGATGATGACCCCTGCGGCGTGCAGTCCGGTGTGGCGCACCGAGCCCTCCAGGGCCTGGGCGGTTCGAAGGGTTTGGGCGGCAACGTCCTGTCCATCTGCGATCTTCTTGAGATCCGGGGTGCTGTCCAGCGCGGCTTTGAGGGTCATGCCAGGCGTTGAAGGAACCAGCTTGGCGATGCGATCCACTTCGCCCAGCGGCAAATTCAGCACCCTGCCCACATCGCGGATGGCGCTGCGCGCAGCCATCGTACCATAAGTGATGATCTGGGCCACCTGATTCTTGCCGTACTTCTTGATCACGTAGTCAATGACCTTCTGCCGACCGGCATCGTCAAAGTCGATGTCGATATCCGGCATGCTGACCCGCTCCGGGTTGAGAAAGCGCTCAAAGAGCAGGTTGTAGCCGATAGGGTCAATATTGGTGATGTCGGTGCAATAGGCCACACAGGAGCCAGCGGCCGAACCCCTACCCGGGCCCACGCGCACTCCCAGCTCTTTGGCCGCCGCAATGAAGTCCTGAACAATCAGAAAGTAACCGGCAAAACCCATATCGCGAACGACGGCCAGTTCGTAATCCAGCCGCTCGACAATGTCCTGAGTTAGTGCGCCATATTTGCGCTTGGCACCCTCAAAGGCGAGATGCCTGAGATAGTCGTCTTCGCTGGCAAAACCCTGTGGCAGGGTAAAGTTGGGCAGGAGAATATCCCTGCTGAGTTGGGGCGGCTCCACCTTGGAAGCCAGCTCAGCCGTAAAATCCAGGGCTTCGGGGATGTCGCTGAAGAGTTCGGACATCTCGGCCTGAGTCTTGAAGAAGAACTCGTCATTGGGAAAGCCAAAGCGCTTACCCGGTCCGTCTCCAATGGGTGTGGCCTGCAGTTCGGCGGTGTTGACACAGAGCAGCACATCGTGCGGCGAGGCGTCTTTCTTGTCGATGTAGTGCGAATCGTTGGTGCAGATGATCTTGACGCCATACTTGCGGGCAAAACGCAACAACACCTGATTGACCATCTCCTGACTCACGCCGGTACCGTCGATGTCGGCGATGAAATGCCGCTGCAATTCCACATAGAAATCCTCTCCAAACAGGTCAAGGTACCACTTGAAGACCTTCTCCGCTTCCTCCTCGCCCTTGTGTATGATGGCCTGGGGAATTTCGGCTCCGATGCAACAGGAGGTAGCGATCAACCCTTCGTGGTAGCGCATCAGCAATTCCTTGTCAATGCGGGGCCACTTGGAGTAAAGCCCTTCGATAAAGCCGAGGGAACAGAGTTTGCTCAAGTTCTTGTAACCCGCCGGATTTTTGGCGAGCAACAACTGGTGGTAGCGCTGGTCGCGCTCCTGGCGGGTGAAAGTCTTGCGGTGCCGATCCTCAACCAGGTAGAACTCACAGCCCACCACCGGAATGAGGCTGCGTTTTTTGGCCTCCTGAACAAATTCAAAAACCCCGAACATATTGCCGTGGTCCGAAATGGCGCAGGCCTTCTGGCCATCGGCGAGCGCTTTATCCAGCATGGCTGGAATGGAGGAAGCTCCGTCGAGCAGAGAGTACTGGGTATGAACGTGGAGATGGACGAATTCAGGCATGGCAACAGCCCGCCAGACAGTTTTCAAGCGGGCTTCTAAGTTAGAACCCTCTGCTCGGGGAATGGGCTTTGCGGGCGATGAAAAATTGATGCGCGAAGCCCGTTGTGGAAACTTAGTGCGTAAGTTCCAGAATCAAAGGAGTAGGGATTGGCACAATCTACCTAACGGTTCATGTCCCAGAAGACACCTACCTGATAGGAAGGGGCGGCGGCCACTATTTCGCCCCGAAAAGCCCCGCCAAAGGCGGCGGATAATCCCCAACCGCGGTAAACGTAATAGGCGGCCTCCAAGGTAAAGCTGGTAAACTCGGTATTGTTGGCGAAGATGCTGGTGCTGGTGATGCTCTCCGCCGTGCTCCCATTTTTGAGCGATTCCCAATTGGCCAGTCGCAGGATCAGCCAGAGATTGCTCTTCATCAAGTTAGCTCCCGCTTCCAGGCCCATCCTGATCTCTTCGGAATAGCCGTTGGTCCTGTGGTTGAAGGCAGCATGCGCAGCGGCGTAGGCATTGACCTTTTGGCCTAATCGGAAAGAACGCCCTACATCAAACTGCAGGATTTGATTGAACTCTCCGTCTCCGGTCTGCAGATTCTCCAGAGCACCGGCCGAGGGATTGCCCAGAGGCAGGCCCAGGGTCAGGGACAGGGCCATGGGCCAGGCACTACCGGGCTTGTTGAGGCCGTACTTGACACCGATGTCGGTATCGCCGATGGTATTGATGGCCTCTCCGGGAACCAGGATCTCTCCCGTGGTTCCGGAGACGACATTGTTCATGTAGTTCCGGCTCAGAAAGGGGAAGTTCACAATGGCTGTCCAGCGATCGGTCAGGCCAAACTCTCCATAGAGAACGGTGTTGAAGATACCCGTGGTGGTATTGGGGTCGGTGAGTCCGACATCGGTGAAATGGCGGTCATAGACGATCCAGTACTCCGAGAGCTTGAAATAGCCCTTGCCCTGAGGCTGGGTCCAGGGACCGCCGGCCAGGAGATCAGGTGTGCCGCTCATTAGAAACAACACCACCATAGCGCCGCGAATCTTACTCATTGATCTTGCCATCGCCGACTTTGACATTGAACGGTTTGCAATAGAAAAGAACATATCCGTATTCATTGATTCCCACATCCGCTATGGAGTAGTCGTGCGCACCCGAAAACACCGTCACCCGCCCGATCTCCAGTGCACCGACATTGGTCTCCGGATTATTGGTCAGATAAACATAAAGACCTGGCAAGGCGGTTGACGCGGCATAGTTCTCCGCGAAGCGCAATTGAAGAGCATTGCCCGGCACTTCCAGCAGCTCAAAATCACCTTGTAAGAGGTAGGAACTACTGCTGACGATGCTTCCACTTCGCGATCCGGAGCTCAGCACGGTATTTTCACCAACCCCAATGCTAAGCGAAGTGCTGATGGGCGGGCCGGTGGCCGGAGTGTAGTTCAGTTCGATTTGTGCAGAACCCAACTGAAGCCCTTCAGCAAGGCCCTGATCATTGATGGAAATGATGTCCGGCGCTGAACTGGACCAGACTGCGTCCACGATCTCTGGCTGTCCGACATTGTTGAAGTAGTTATACATTAAAGCATAGCTGCTCCCCAGTTCCAGCGAATCAATGGGATTGCTGATGCGCAAGACCGGATCTACGGCATCATCCAGCACATCATCACCTATGCAAGCCGCAAAGAGAAGTAAACTACAAAATAAAATTAATAATATATTATATTTCATAGTTTATTAACGCTTTAATCAATCTTGCGCCGGCGATGGATTCACAACAAAGGTGTTGAGCCACAAGTTCCCACGCTGACCAAAAAATGACAAAATTCGGGATACACTACCGGGAGCACCTACTCCAACACCAGAATTCCGGTCTTGAAAAAGCTCGGGCTCTCCAGGCGGTAAGCATAGGCTCCGCCCTGTTGAATGGGTAAAACAAGCCTTTCGCCCGAGCGCATGGAATAAACCCCAGCGCTTACCCCCTTTAGGTTGTAGAGATGAAGGGTAAAAGGCTCGTCCTGTGCGGCGATGAGCTGTAAACTTCCACCCCTGGGCAGTGGATTGGGATAGATTTCAGCCCGCTGTGCTGCTTGCTCCTGGCCATCAAGCGGGTCTTGCATACCCACCGGAAATCCATCCAGGTTGACGTTGTCCAGATAGAGCATCTGCCCCCAGTGACCGCGATTGCGGAACACCAGCATGGCATCCTCTGTGCCCGCCCATGCGCTCATGTCCAGCGTCTCGGTGCGCCACTCCTCGCTCAGCGGCACAAAGACATCGGCCTGAAAAGGAGGCGCTGTGGACAAATCCATTCCGCCCTTGCGGTAGAGCAGCACAAAACTCTGACCACAGTCGCTGGATAAAAGCACTTCGAGGGTATCGGAGTATTGCCCGCCATAAGGCGTGTAGGCCACATCAAAGCTCAGCTCCGTCGCGTTGGGCTGGATATTGACGTAGGCCCGCAGATCGCCGTAGCCGCCTTGTAAATCAATATTGAAGTTGTCGGCTGTCGCGCTGTTTTCACTGCTGCCAAATCCCCCGGCGCGGTTGCTGCGATTCCAGATGCCGGCCCCGCTGTTCAGCCCCTGGGTGGTCCAGAATTCGGGCGGAAAAACCCCTTCAAAGTCCTGGGCAATATCGCTGGGCTCCACTCCGCTGATCTGAATGAGGATGCTGTCGCGACTGCTCAGGCCATTGGGATCGCTCACCTCCAGCGTTGCCCAATGTCCCCCTTCGCCCGAAAAAACAACAGCCGGATTGCGCAATGTGCTGGTTTCGGGGCTGCCGCCCTCAAAGGTCCATTGCCAGGAAGCCCCGTCGTGCTCCAGGATGGAATAGTCTTCAAAGAAAAAGGTATCAATGCTGCACACCGCCTTCATCTTGTCCACCATGGCTTTGGCTATAGGGTATTGGGGCGAAAGGCGCAAGGGCGCTTTCCAGACGCCCTTGCCATAGGTGGCCAGGCGCAGTTCTCCGTCGCGGTAAAAGGGCTTGAGGATATTGCTGTTGGCATAGGCGGGAAGGCCCGCACTGTATTCTTCCCAATCGCTCATCGCATCGCTTCGGAAGAAAACCCCCTTGTCGGTTGATGCATACAAGCCTCCCCCGCTGGCCCCGCTCAGCAGTATGGACCGGATCTCATGCGTGGCGAAAACCGAGCCGCTGATGTTGGTCCAGTTGAAACCGCCATCATCCGAGCGAAAGACTTTGGCACTGGGGGCGGCACCCGGAAAGGCCAGATAGACGCGCAGCTCGTCCTCGGGATCTACCTGCAAAAGGATGCGATCCCGCCCGCCCCCGCTGCCCGGAAGGGCCAGTTCCCCAAAATCCACTCCCCCATTCGGGCTCTTCCAGAGCCTGCCGGTTCCGGCTCCGGTAGCCGGTGCCTGGCTCAGGTAGATCACTTGTGGGTTGCTGCGCGCTATTTCGAAATAGCGAACCTGTGCATTTGTGCTGCCAGGAAAAGTGTATATTAGATTAAAAGATGTTCCGCCGTCTTCAGAGCGCCACAGCTTTTGCTCACGGCCTAACCAAAGCGTGTTGTAGCAAGACGGGTCAAATTCCATCTCGCTGCTGCTGGCCGTGAAGTAGCTCTCATTGGGCGAAATGCCCAAGGCGGCGTAAAAAATCGGCTGGCCCAGAAACTCGGGCATGGTGACGGTGCCCAACTCGGAGGAATAGACCTGGCGGTTCTTTCCGGGGTTGACATAACCCGATGGGGGTTCGGCCCCGCCGAGCTGCAGGTGACTGCCATCGCCGTAGTTTTCGTGCCAGGCCAGATTGCCGTTGTGGTAGAGCCCGCCCACGTGCACATCTTCGTTCCAACCCACCCCAAAGCCCCAGTAGTCGGAGCCGTGCAGCCCTTCCATCCGAATCTCAAAATCGGAGGCGTAGAAATCGGAGCTAAAGGTGATGCCACCGTCGTTGGTGATCCAGGTGCCGGCCGGGGTAACTCTAAAATCCTGCATGTCCACGTGCATGGGCAGGTAACCGCCTATGTAGCCCGCCACAGGGCTAAAGCTGGCCCCGCCATCGTCGCTCTTCCAGCAATTCAGGCCTCCGATGAGGATCTTGTCGGGGTTATCGGGCGAAGCGGCGATCGCGCAATTGTAAAAGCCCTGATGGTAATCCCAGCCCGGCCAGCCGATGGCTAAGTTTGGGTGCGAAGGGCTGTAAGGACCACCCGGCGGCCCATTGGGAAGGGTCCAGCTTTCGCCCCCGTCATCGCTGCGGTAAACGCCAATGAAGCCCAGATCGCCCGCCTTGGCCTCCCCGATCAGGTAGGCATAGACCCGGTTGGGGTCGGCGGGTGTGACGGCCAAACGAGAGCCTATGTCAGAACGCGCCGGGTCAGTGCTGCTGTACCAGCCGTTGTCGCTCAGTGTCCAGGTAGCGCCCTGATCCTGCGAGATCCAGAATTCGGAGCGGCGCAATACCGCATTGCTCTGCAGAGCGAAAACCGTGCTGTCTGATCCCGGCTTGGCTTTGATGTCCCAGGCCTTGTTGCTGCTGATCTGCGTCCAATTGTTTCCGGCATCTGCACTGCGATACAATCCGGTATTGGCCGCAAGCAGGACCACATCCGGATTGGAGGGAAGCACCAGAATTTCCTTGACCCAGAGTGAGGTTTGGGTGAGTACGGCATCCCAAGTCTCACCGCCGTCTGCGCTTTTCATCAGATTCCAGCCATTGGAGGCGTAAACGACATCCGCATCGGTAGGATCAACGCAAATGGCCTCCACCCCATTGAAGAAGTAATTGCGGGTGACGGAGAACCAGCTCATGCCCCCGTCTATGCTCTTGTAGATTTCGCCGGGCTCTGTACCGGCGTAGAGTACACTCAGGTCAGCGGCGCACTGCGTGAGGCTGTACACATTGGTCTGGTCGTTGCGCTTCTGCCCTTCCCAGTTATAGGTCTGAGTAGGACCCATGACCGACCAAAGGCTGCCACCGCGCTGAGTCGCCGGGGAGGGCTCCGGCGCCCTTCCACCGGGAAAGCCGCGAAAGAACTCCGCCAGGCGGGCCGTATCCACCCGGCCGCCTTCCCCCATCGCGACCCCTGCCTGCCGCCGCCAACGCTTGTAGTACTGGGTGTGGTAGGACTTTTCAAATGCCCGTTGGCGAAAAAACTCCTTGTAAGCCGCGTCCACTTCCGCCACAATCGGCTGATCGCTGTACATGAGTTGTGCCCATTCCGGCGCGCTCTGGATCACCGCCTCCGAAGGCTTTTGCAGGAGCACAAACTGAGCCTTCAGCGTTGCTGAAACTCCAAGCAGAAGGCAACAAAGCACAAGAATTCGCATGAGGTAGAGGATATTCCCACGAAAATACGGGGAAGCCGGGCCGAATAAAAGCCCTTTCGTGGCCTTCTCTGATTCGGGCCAGTCAGCAAGCTTCTCTACTGCCCGAGAACCCTTACCTTAGAACGCTCTTGTTCTAAAAACTCAATATTCGTGAAATTCAAAAATAACGTGGTGTGGATCACCGGGGCCTCCTCCGGTATCGGGCGCGAAATGGCGCTGGAGTTTGCCCGGCAGGGTGCGTTGATTGCGCTGTCCTCCCGGCGTCAGGCGGAGCTCGAGGCCGTTGCTGCTGAGATTGCTGCGGCGGGCGGGCAGGCGAAGGCCTTTCCCTGTGATATCCTGCAAGAGCAGAGCATTGAAGCTTGCGTCCGGGATGTGGTCGCGCATTTTGGCCGGCTGGACGTAGCTGTGGCCAATGCCGGGTTTGGGGTGATTGGCCGGATCGAGGAATTGTCTGCTGCCGACTGGCAGCGTCAGCTGGCCGGCAACGTCACCGGGCTGGCGTTAACCGTGCGCTACGCCCTTCCCCATTTGCGCGCCACCAAAGGGCGAATTGGATTGGTCGGCAGCGTTGCGGCCTTTTTACCCGGCCCAAAGACCGGTGCGTATGGCGCCTCCAAATCGGCCGTGCATTCCATCGGAGAAACCTTGCAACTAGAACTTCGCGGCAGCGGCGTGACCTGCACCACCATGCACCCCGGCTTCGTGGCCAGCAACATCACTCGCGTGGACAACGCCGGTGTTTTCGACCCTGCATTGCCCGATCCCAGACCCGCCAAACTCATGTGGCCCACCGACAAAGCCGCCCGCGTCATGGTGCGCGCGCTTGCCCGGCGGCAGGCCGTTTTTGTCTTTACCGGCCACGGAAAGATTCTGGCTTATCTGGGCCGGCACTTTCCGCGCATCACCCGTGTGCTCATGGCTAAGGTGGGATGAGAAAGCGCGCGTGGCTGCCTGGGGCTCCTTCCAGGTCATGTTGTTTCGTAGTTCGAATGGCTCTGCTGCTCGCGGCAACACTTGGCTTGAGTTCTTGTGGCCCTTCGCCCGAACATAGTTTTACTTATCCTTGCGGCAAAACCAAGGCCCTGGTCATGAGCTATGACGACGGGCCTATCGAAGACATCCGGCTGGCTCGTATGTTTGACCAATACGGCATTGTGGGGACCTTCAACTTGAATTCGGGCTATCTGGGCCAGACCCGCGCCTGGCCGACGCCGGAAGGAGATTCGGTTTATCAGCAGTATATCTCTGTAGATTCCTTGTTGCGGGTTTACGCCCGCCATGAAATCGCCGCTCATGGCACGTTTCACAAAGACTTCAAAAAGATCCCCGATTCGGAAATCCTGGAAGAGGTTCAATCAGACGTTGCCACTTTAACCCAAATGACAGGCCGATCCATCAGCAGTCTGGCCTACCCTTTTGGCAACTCTAATGCCCACATCGCTAAGCTGGTCGGCAGTATTGGACTGAGCAGCGCCCGCACCGTCAATGATACCCGGAAGTTCGGGCTGCCCAAAGATCTGCTGCTCTGGCACCCCACCATTCACGACAGCCAATGCCTTCCCTTTGCCGAAACTTATAAGTCCTACCAAGATCCAAAGCTAAGTCTTCTCTATATCTGGGGTCATGCCTGGGAACTTAAAGACCCAGCGCGCTGGGAAAACATTCGTGAATTCTGCGCACAAATCTCACAACAAGATAACATATGGTATGTCAGTCAGGGCGAATTGGCCGAGTACCTCTTGCGGTTGCAAAAGCTAGAGTTTACTGAGGTGGGTATACGAAACCCTCATGACAATGGCGAGGTCTGGATCCGTCGGGGCGAAGGGGTTTGTATGTTGAAAGCCGGAGAGCTTCTTGATTTTTGACGCAATTCACATTGGCTGGTTTGGCTATCTCCTCTCCTGTGAAGGGAATAAAAAAGGCGCGGCTAGCGCAGCGCCATAAGGTTGAAGAGTCAAAGAGTCCTTAATCCTTAATACAACGCACTGAGTAACCGAATTGCCGATCGTTGTTGTCGCGGCTTACATTGGCGAGGTTGTAGGTCAGACCCCGAATCCAGGCAGAGCCGAAAGAGGACGCAGTCGAGGTCCACTATTCACCGTAGGTCCCTTGATCATGGAAGGTACCAAAGAAGCCGGTGTAAAAGCCGCCCGGAAGCCCGGAAAAACCGCTGCTGTTCGTCGCTCCCGAGTTCGGGCTTTGCCAAAGACCCGTGCCGGCGCTAAGCGTACCTGTAGTCTTCATTTGACCACCAGCAGTTGAGCTGTGACTGAACCCTGTACAGCTTCCGCAGGTGCTCGGATCAAGAACCGTGATCATCTGCGTCCACTCGGCATCTGTGGGTACATGCCATCCCATCGGGCATAGGCCCCAGATATGATTTACCGCGATCCAGTCATACAAGAGGCCATAGATGTCTTTGTTAGCGGCTAAGTTGTCGTAAACCCCAAAAGCACCGAGGAGGGTCAGGCCACCCCAAGCGTCAGAGCCCGTAGGTATGCCAATACCAACGCGGTAGCGCTCCACCTTCAGGTTCTCCGCCATCCAGCACTGGCTGCCAATCTCCACCGTATTGTAAACATTGCCATCAAAGTCCGTTACCGTAGCAGGACAGGAGCTCCCGCCGCCTACTGTAAAGGCATCAGTGCCCGATATGGGCGTGACGCTATAAGGCGGAACCGTGCTGCAAGCTGCCTGGACTTGCCAAGTGTAGGTGCCGGAGGTCAACAACGCATCCGGCACCAGGAATTGATCCCTTTCGAACCCAATAATCCGGCGCGTAACATTGCTGCCCGAAGGTGACGTTGCCTTAATCTGGACGCCTATGCTACCCGGAACCGTATTCCATTCCAGCAAGGCACCGCTGCCGGAGGTGTAGGTCGAAGTGAGCCCGGTTGGAGCTATTGTAGGGTCGCAAACTTGCGCGGCTAAGCTTCCACTTAACAGAATCAAAAACAAAAAACCAAAGTTTAGCTGTCTCATGTCAAGTCAACTTACTGATTAGATGAGTCTCAAGGTCCAAAAAATTCTCAAACATTCAAACATTTCCCCTAAAAATATTTTTCAATGTAATATACATACAATTTAATGTAAATACCACCGCCCCCGACAACCACCGCCTGCTCGACATCTACAGCTTCGACCTGCCCGAACACCTGCGCGCGCGCCCCGTCACCTACGTCAAGGCCCGCGTCCGCGACACCACCAGCGGCAAACCTCTAGCCGTCCGGCGAAAGGGCTAACTCTTCCACTCCGAGCACTTCTCCCTCCCCGGGGGAAGGGTCGCTGAATCATTCCTCCTCAACTTAGCCCGGGGTGCCATCAGCAGCGGTAGTGAAACCGTCCTGCGTGACGTCTACTACCCCAGCGGTTCCGCCCTGCTCGATGACCGCTCCCGCCACGAGTTGCAACGGCTTTTCAACCTACTTCAGGACCAGCTTCCACGACGCATCCTGATCAGCGGCCACACCGACAACGTCGGTGCAGAGACAGACAACCAACAGCTTTAAGAAGCGCGGGCTCGAGCTATGAGAGATACTCTGGTGGCTGCGCGGAAAGCAGTCGCGCTGTTGGAGTTTAGAGGGTATGGCGAAATCCGGCCAATGCAGGCCAGTACTTCAGAAGCCGCTCGGGCGCTCAACCGTCGGAGGACAGTGGAGGTGCTAGAACAAAAAAGGCGCGGCTTATGCTGCGCACAAGGGTCAAAGGGATGAAGAGTCAAAGAGTCATTTAATCCCGAAGACAACGAACCGACAATCCATACTTCTTATCGTAGTTGGAGCGGAAAGCGAAGCCGGAGTCGTACGACAAAACCCGACCCCAGGCACGGCTTGACGAGAACGCGGTCGTGGTCCACCAGTAACCGGTGTACTGTTGGAAGTTGAAGAAACCAAAGTCGTTGCGGAGCCCACTCGGAAGCCCGGAAAATCCGCTGCTGTTGGTGGCTAGTGTGTTCGGGGCTTCCCATAAGCCCGTGCCGGCACCTAACGTGCCTGTGGTCTTCATCGTGCCGCCGGCAGTGAAACTATGGCTGGATCCAGTGCAGCTCCCGCATGCGCTGGGATCCAGCACCGTAATCATTTGGGTCCACTCCCCATCCGTGGGAACATGCCAGCCCGTCGGGCACAACGCTCTGGAGTCAAGCGCAGCAAACCAGTTGTACAACAGGCCATACGTAACCTTGTTATCTGCCACATTGTTGTAAACGGCAAAGGCACCGCTGGTGGTGGCTGCCCAGGCAGCATCACTCAAACCCGTCGGGATGTTGCTGCCGTCGCGGTAACGCTCCACCTTCAGGTTTTCCGCCATCCAACACTGGCTGTCAATCTCCACCGTGTTGTAAACATTGCCGTCAATGTCGGTTACCGTAGCCGGGCAGGAACTTCCGCTACCAACGGTAAAGCTGCTGCTCGCCGAAATCGGCGTCACATTAAAGGGCGTTACCGGGCTGCAGGCAGCCTGCACCCTCCAGGTATAGGTGCCCTCACTCAGGGAACCCCCTGGAATGAAAAATTGATCCAATTCAAAACTCCCAATGCGTTTAACCAGCATAGACCCTGAAGGCAAATCAACCCTCAACTGCACCCCCACACTGCCCGGCACGGCATTCCATTCCAGCAAGGCTCCAGTGCCCGGAGTATAGGTCGAAGTGAGCCCGGCTGGCGCCAGAGAAGGGTCGCAAACTTGAGCGGTTAAGCTTGCGCCTACCGTGCTCAGGCACAAAAAGGCAAGGGCTTTTTTTTTCATGTCAAACTCATTTATTGGTATGAATACATGAACAAGATCAGACAAAAACTTCAACATGCATTCCTTTGCCCTTAACTGTTTTTTACAATGCGTTATACAACTGCGAAACTGCACTCTGATTCGAAACCTGCCTAAGTTTGGAGTAAAAAAAGGCGCGGCTTGCGCCGCGCCCAAAGGTCAAAGAGACGAAAATTCAATAGGCTTTAATTCTGAAGACAACGAACTGACAAACCACTTGTATTCAGGTAATTGAGCTGGAGGATAGCGCCGGTGTTAAATTTCAAACTACGAATTTTGGCGGAGATAGCTGAGTACTCACTCGTGCTCCACCAGAAACCGTAGGAACTTTGTTCACCGAGTACACCAGAAGAGCCGCGACGCCCGCCCGGAAGACCAGAAAAACCGCTGCTGTTGGTTGCATCCGTATTAGGCTCATGCCAAAGACCTGTACCTGTTTCGATGGTACCCGTGGACTTCATTTGACCGCCCGAAACACTTACACCACCTAGAAAGTCCGTCAACTCGGTCCACTCTGTATCCGTGGGAATATGCCACCCAACAGGGCATAAACCCCGCGGGTCAACTGTTGCATACCAGTTGTACAGCAACCCGTAGGTAGCCTTATCGTAAACGGCATAAGCTCCGGTTTCCCCGCTGTGGCCGGTGCCCGTTGGGATTGCAGCCCCGTTCCGGTAATGCTCCACCTTGAGGTTTTCCTTCATCCAACACTGGCTGCCGATCAGTACCGTGTTGTACACATTGCCGTCAATGTCCGGCACTGTGGTGGGACAGTAAACGCCCACCGTAAAACTGTCGGTCGCTGAAATTGGCGACAGATCATACGGTATTGTCGTACTACAAGACACCCGAATTCGCCAGGTATAAATGCCAGGGCTTAGCCAAGCTTCAGGTACCGCATATTGGTCCGGCTCCGGGCCCACAATTCTGCGAGTAAAAATTGAACCCGATGGCATATCAACCCGTAATTGCACCCCCACACTCCCCGGTACAGCATCCCATTCCAGCAAGGCCCCGGAACCGGGCGTGTAGGTGGAGGTCAGCCCTGTGGGCGCGACGCTGGGATCACAAACCTGGGCTTGTAAACTATAGCTCAATAAGCCAAGCACAAACAAGGGAAAAGTAGACTTTTTCATGGTGTGATGATTGAATAAGTATCATCTGATGATTATGGCTAATTTACTCCCGGATCTTCCCCTATTTAACCTGCGAGCAAGCCCGTTTTGATGATCTTGATCATGCTGCACGGACAAAAAAAGACCCTGCCTGCGCCGCGCCAAAAAGTCAACAAAAGATTATATAGTCCTTAATCCCGAAGACAACGGACTGAGAAACCGTTTTGCTTAGGGTTGAGGCTGCGGATCGCATTGCCGCCGGCGTAGACCAACCTCCGAAGCACGGCACTGCCGGCCGAGACCTCTCTCGAGCTCCACCAGTCACCGCTGGTCCCTTGGAAGGTGAAGTTACCAAGGTTGTTGCGGATGCCGCCCGGAAGCCCGGAAAATCCGCTGCTGTTAGTTGCACCCGTGTTTGGTGCCTGCCACAGACCTGTACCGGCACTTAAGGTGCCTGTAGTCTTCATGTGGCCGCCAGCAACGCTTTCGCCCCCCAGATGATCCGTCAGATCCGTCCATTCCCCAGCCGTGGGCACGTGCCAGCCAGTTGGGCATATACCCCGAGTGTCATCAACTGCATACCAATTGTAGAGCAACCCGTAGGTGTCCTTGTTGGATGCCTCATTGTTGTAAACCGCAAAAGCGCCATCGGTGGTAGTATAGGTGTTACTCCAGGCGCTGTTGCTCAAGCCTGTCGGGATTGACTCCCCATTCCGGTAGCGCTCCACCTTCAAGTTCTCTTGCATCCAACATTGGCTGCCAATCTGTATCGTGTTGTACACATTGCCGTCAATGTCCGTCACCGTGGCCGGGCAGTAGCTTCCACCTCCAATGGTAAAGCTATGGCTCTCCGAAACCGGCGTCAGATCATACGGCATGGTCTCACTGCACGCAGCGCGAACCCGCCAGGTATAGTCGCCGGGGCTTAGCACGACATCAGGTACGGCGAACTGGCCTGGTTCGAAGCCCATAATCTGCCGGCTGAAGCTTGCTCCAGAAGGCAAAACCACTTTAAACTGAGCCCCTACACTTCCCGGAATGGCATCCCACTGTAGTAAAACACCAGCTCCAGGCGTGTAAGTTGTTGTCAGCCCTGTTGGGGCCACACTCGGGTCGCAAACCTGAGCGCTTGCGAAAAAGCCACTTCCTAACAAAACAAAAGTGACCATAAAATTCATAAAATTTATTTTCATCTTCTTAAAACTTTTATGGATGATGGAGTAACTAACTCTGGGATCTCAAGTCCCACAAGATCATCTTCAATCTACGATACGGTTAGTATACCCTGCAAGTGTTTGGCCCATATCACCGGGGGAGATGACCGGGATCACCTATACATAATAAAATTATACTAAAATTCCTTGGAAGATAACAGGTACGAAGTCATCACTCCTTCAAACAACGAACAGCAAATCCGTTCTGCTTATTCGCGGTAAAGCGGTTGGCGCTCGTGGTATAAACATTCAACCTTCGGTTCCATGCTGAGGTAGAATTGAACTCCGTGATGGTCCACCAAAGAGCCTGTGTACCCTTCTCTGTATAGTCGCCAAAGAAACTGCGGAAACCATTTGGCAATCCGGAAAAGCCGCTGTTGTTGGTCGCTCCTAAATTGGGTTCTTCCCAAAGGCCGGTTCCTGCCAGCATTGTGCCTGTGGATTTCATTTCCCCACCCGCAGTGGCTGTGCCGCCGAGATAAAGCGTGAGTTGAACATACTGCGAATCCGTAGGCACATGCCAACCGATTGGGCAAAGACCACGCGCATCGGCTACGGCGTAAAAATTGTACAGCAAGCCATAGCTGGCCTTGTTTGGGGCATGATCGTCATAAACAGCAAAAGCGCCGCTATTGGCTGTGGTCCAGTCGCTGTTGCTCAATCCTGTAGCTATGGCATCGCCATTGCGATAGCGCTCCACTTTCAGATTCTCCTGCATCCAGCACTGCCCATTGATCTCAACGGTGTTGTACACATTTCCATCTATGTCCGAAACAGCGGCCGGACAACTAACACTACCGCCTACGGTAAAGGCATCCGCTACAGAAACAGGTGTTACACTATACGGTGGAATTGTGCTGCAAGCTGCCTGTACCTGCCAGGTATAAGTGCCCGGGCTTAGCAAGGCGTCCGGAACCAGAAACTGCCCCCTTTCGAACCCAATGATACGCCGGGTAACATTGCCTCCCGAAGGCGAAGTTGCCTTGATCTGCACGCCAATGCTGCCCGGAACCGCATTCCATTGCAGCAAGGCGCCTGTGCCAGGGGTGTAGGTCGATACCAGCCCGGAGGGGGTCACTGAGGGATCGCAGACCTGTGCGAAAGAGCCGATGCTCATCAAGCCAAAAAGCAGAAGAAGAGGACTTTTGTGGAGCATCGCCATTAAATTAATGTCTCAAAATATGGTGAATTCCACAAATCACCTAAAGAAATGTACTAAAGGATCAGATACCCAAAGCCCAGTTCTACTCCACCTCAATCAAGCGCTCTCCCCGCGGCATAAAAGCCCCGAAACTCTCCAACTCCAGACCATGACTCCTGGCTGTGTCCAGAAACCCTTCCACACCCGAAGGCTCTACGGCCACGAGCAAGCCTCCCGAGGTCTGGGGGTCGCACAACAGCGCGCGCTGCTCATCGCTCAGCACCCCTACCCCATGACCGTAGGCCTTGAAATTGCGGGCAGTACCGCCCGGGCTGGTGCCGAGCGTCAGGTAGCGCTCCAAGCCTTGTATCCGGGGCACTTTGTCGTATTGAATCCGGGCGCTGAGCCCGCTGCCTTCGCACATCTCTACCAGGTGCCCGAGCAAACCAAAGCCGGTTACATCGGTCATGGCTCGAACGGCGCTCAAAGCCCCAAAAGCTACCCCCGCATCGTTCAAAGTCAACATAAGGCGAAGGACCTCAGCCAGATCGGCAGAAGTTAAAACCCCCCTCTTCTGAGCGGTGGTCAGGATACCAATGCCCAGAGGCTTGGTCAGAAACAACAAACATCCTTCTGCCGCCGTGGAATTGGCCTTGACCTGGGTGCGAAGCGCGGATCCGGTCACCGCCAGGCCGAAGATCGGCTCCGGAGCGTCGATGGAATGCCCGCCGGCCAGCGGAATGCCCGCTCGGGAACAAGCCTGGCGAGCACCCTTCAACACCTGCCCGGCGATCTCCGGCGAGAGCTTGTCAATCGGCCAGCCCAGGATGGCTATGGCCATCATCGGAGTGCCGCCCATAGCATAGATGTCGCTGATGGCATTTACGGAGGCTATCGCTCCAAAATCCTCCGGATCGTCCACGATGGGCATGAAAAAATCGGTAGTCGAGATGATCACACGCTCCTCGTCTAGCGCATACACCGCCGCATCGTCCCGCTTATCGTTGCCCACCAACAAACGATTATCGGGCATTGCAGCACCAGCCTGGGCAATGATGCGACTCAGCACATCGGGGGCAATCTTGCAGCCGCAGCCGGCTCCGTGACTGTAGGCGGTCAGCTTTACGCTCTCTACCGCGGATGAGCGGTTAGGGGAACTCTCTGATCTTTGCATAAAGTATTATAGTATTCTATTATTTGAGTTGCAAAAGAAGCCTCATCGACTCCCTTCAACACCAGTGGATCAGCCAATGAAGCCTCAAATTGCGTCCGACTCTGGGCATAGGCCTCATCGTAATAGCGCAAAAGTTCTCGCACCACATCGTGCAAGGCTCCGGCTTCCAGACTCTCCAGACATTGTTTCGTGCACAAACCACCGAGTCGCTTGCGCAGCTTGAGTATGGCCTGGCGGAGCTCCTCGACATCATAAGCGCCATACTCGTCCACCAATCGCTGAACCCTGTTCTCCAGCGGCAGATCAATCTCGAGCACCACCGCGCACCGCATAAGGGCCCAGAGTTCATCGGGCAGGTAACAACGCCCAATTGACTTGCTCTCCCCTTCCACCCAAACGCGTTTATTCAGGTCGAAATGCCGCAGAACTTCAAATAAGTCATTCTGAAATTGCTGGGTTTCCGGTTGCTCAGGCAGGCCGATGGCCCCAAAAGCCGATCCGCGATGCGAAGCCAATCCTTCCAGATCGAGTACCTGCTCGCCAAATTCCACCATAGCTCGGAGTGCGGCAGTCTTTCCACTTCCCGTTGGTCCGAGTAGAACAATACCATGCTTTATGGTATGGTAAATACTTGTTGCATGGGTTCGAAAGGTCTTGTAACCGCCCTCAAGGGTATGCACCTCCATTCCCGCTGTTCGGAGCAACCAGGCCAGAGAACCCGATCGCATTCCACCCCTCCAACAATACATTTTAAGCGGAGCGCCCTGGCTCAACTCGCGCGCCTGCAAGACCATATCCACCATTCGACCCGAAACCACTTGCAGACCCTCCAGCACGGCCGCTTCTCTGCCCTTCAACTTGTAAAGGGTACCGATACGAGCCCGCTCTTCATCGTCAAACAGCGGAAAAGACTGCGCGCCCGGCACATGGCCGCGCTGAAATTCCCCCGGAGAACGAACGTCCAGCAAGACCCCGGGCCGGTCTAAGAAATGATTGAGCTCTTGCAGAAGCACCGTGTAAAAGTACAGCGGGAACAGCGCCTTTGCGCCAATAAGACGCAGTGTTGCATCTTTGCAGAGCATCTACACTTCGCAAATCTGAAAATCTTCATAGCCCTATGAAAAGCCTTCCAGCCCTGAGTTTGCCTCTTTTTGCCCTTGCCTTAATGTTCAGTTCCTGCTCTCAAAACGCGGCGGAATCCTCTGAACAAAGCGATCCCCAACCCGCCTTGATGGAGCGCGAGATCAGCTACCAGGGCGACAGCGTGACCATGCAGGGTTATCTGGTTTACGACAGCAGCAGCGCGGATTTGCGCCCCGGAGTTTTGGTGGTCCACGAATGGTGGGGGCACAATGAACACGCCCGCGAATCCGCCCGCAAACTGGCCAGACTGGGCTACACCGCGCTGGCCGTGGATATGTTTGGCGATGGGGCTCAGGCCAGTCACCCGGAGAAAGCCATGGAGTTTTCCGGCGCCCTGATGCAGGATCCAGAAGGGGCTAAGCTGCGCTTCATCGCGGCCATGGAAACCCTGATGAACGAGGCGCCGACCCAACCGGATAACCTGGGGGCGATTGGCTATTGTTTTGGTGGAGGGGTTGTGCTGAACATGGCGCGACAGGGCCTGCCTCTGGATGCCGTGGTGAGTTTTCACGGGAGTTTGATGGCCATAGAAACCGCCCGTCCGGGACAGACCAAGGCCCGTTTGCTCGTGCTCAACGGGGAGGCCGATCCCCTGGTACCCGTTGCAGAGCAGGAAGCCTTTATGGCCGAGATGGATGCCGCCGGGGTGGACTATCAGTTTGTGAATTACCCGGGGGCGCTGCACGCTTTCACCAATCCTTCCGCCACGGCTATGGGCGAGAAATTCAGTTTGCCTCTCGCTTATCAGGCTGCTGCAGACAGTCTATCCTGGGCGGAGATGACGCGCTTTCTGGACGCCTCCTTCAATCGCTGAGGCAAGACAGGGCGGCTGAGGCAAGGCGGGTCGAAGGGTAGCCTAGCCGCGCAAAGGCTTTGTAAAGACCCCGGACTCAGTTACCCCGTTTCACGCTGTAGCCACTCTGCTCCAGAAGAAGAACGACCTTATCCCGCACATCGCCCTGGATGAGAATTTGCCCTTCCTTGACGCTGCCTCCTGCGCCACAACGCGTTTTGAGCATCTTGCCCAGGGCTTCCAGATCCTGCTCCGGGCCGATAAACCCTTCGACCAGCGTGACTTCTTTGCCCTTGCGCTGGCGGCGGTCTATGCGAACGATCAGGCGCTGACGCGAAGGTTCCAAATTGGAGGGTACAGCGGGCTCTTCGGGCTCGGGTTTGAAATCCGGGTTGGTGGAGTAAACCAATCCGCTGAAGCCCTTGATGATCCTGGAGGATTTCTTTGCCATGATGCTGATCAGATGTGTGTCACCGGATTGACCAATGCCTTGAGCCGGCCACTTTGAAGTTGAAGCTCAAATTCCCGGGCCTTGTGCTGGGTTTCTCCGTCGATCTGAAGATACATGCGCTCCGCGGTTTCGATGCGCAGAGTAGACGCTTCAAACTTATGCACAAAGGGGCTTTTCAGGTGGTTCTCGGTGCTTAAATCATACAGGAGACGGGGAGCTTTGTGCAGCGGAAACTCGCGGGTGAGCACCACGTCAAACTGACCGTCATGGACCGATGCCTGGGGCGCGATTCTAAAGTTATAGCCGTACTGATTGGCGTTGCAGACATTGATCATAAAAGCTTTGCCGCTGATTTTTTTGGCCGGACTGTCCAGCTCGTATTCAAAGGGCTTGAATCGGCTCAGGCCCATGAGGGAAGCGAGCGCGTAAGTGCTCAGACCTCTGGTTTTCTCGCGGTTGAAAAGCTTGGCTACGTAGGCATCAAAGCCGATCCCAATCAGGCTGAAGAAATACTTCTCATTGATCAAACCGATGTCCAGATCCACCACATGACAGGCGTTGATGACTTGCAGTGTAGAGGCCACCCAGGGCGAATAACCCAGATGCCTGGCCAGGCCATTTCCGGAACCTAGAGGTAGAATGGCCAGTGCCGTTGAGCTGTCCAGCAGACCGGTAGCCGCTTCGTTGACCGAGCCATCTCCTCCGGCTATGGCAACCACATCTATGCCCTCCTGCGCCGCCTGAGCCGCCAGTTCAGTGGCATGACCCCTTCCCTGGGTATATATGATGTCGTATTCGTACCTATATTGATCCAGGTGTTTTTCAATCTTATCGGGAATGCGGTGCTTGCGCCGGGTTCCCGCCACAGGATTGATGATAAAACGTATGCGTTTTTTCAAGCCAGGTGAAGCTGCGCTGTCGGGAACCTGAACCGTTTCCGCGGGTTTATCGGCTTTCAGTGCCAGGTCTTCATCGGGTCGAAGGGCCATCGTGCTTTGTTCAGTTCGCGGATTTGGGCCGAAGACATCGGACCTTCCACCCGACATTACAGACCGTTTTACAACGGCATGGCCTTCAGAGAAAGATCCAGGGATAGGGCGGAGTGGGTCAAGGCGCCCACGGAGATATAATTTACTCCGGTTTCGGCAATCGGCACCACAGTGTCTAATTGCACACCGCCTGAAGCCTCGCTTTCAAAGCGCCCATCAATGCGCTGCACGGCCTCTCGCAATTGCTCTAAAGAAAAATTGTCCAGCATGATGCGCTGCACTCCCCCGCGTTGCAAAACCTGATCGAGTTCTCGCAAATTGCGCGTCTCGATCTCCAACGGCAGGTTCAGGTCTTTGCTTTTCTGATAGCGCTCTACCGTATCGATGGCCTGAGCAATACCGCCGCAGAAATCGACATGATTGTCCTTGATCATAATCATATCAAACAATCCCATACGGTGATTATTGCCACCTCCAATGCGCACAGCCCATTTCTCCATCCAACGCAAACCTGGAGTGGTTTTGCGGGTATCCAGAATGCGGCAGGCGGTGTGGCTGATGGCATCCACATAGAGCCGGGTGAGGGTGGCGATTCCGCTCATGCGCTGCATGTAGTTGAGCGCCAAACGCTCAGCGCCCAAGATGGAACGGCTTTGACCGGAAACATAAAAGGCCTCCTGTCCGGGGCTGATCCGATCCCCATCGTGCAGCAGGGCTTCCATGTGCAAGTCCGGATCAAGGGCATTGAACACCGCAGAGGCTACTTCCATTCCCGCCAGCACGCCCTCCTGTTTGACCAGAAGCCGGGCTTTACCGCGAAGATTCGCGGGGACTGCGGCAAGACTGCTGTGATCTCCGGCAGCCTGCCCGGAGCCAAAGTCTTCGAGCAAGGCAGCATCAATAGAGGCTTGCATAAGGGCGCGCATCAGCGCTTGGTCAGCCATGGTCATAAGGCTGCAAAAGTACGCAAGGCGAGACCTTTTGGGACTTGTGTAAGAAAGGCTTAGGGTAGCTGAACCCGCCGGGATTTATTCCCGCTCGAATCGCAATTGCTGAATGAGCATTTGCGAACCCTTTTGCTTGACGTAGATATAGGTGCGAAAGGTTCCGTTGGCGGTTTGCAATTTGCCGATCGCATACTTGGAGTTTCCGCCTGAATCGCCCTTGTGTATGATCTGAAAGTCAGAGGGGACGTTCTTGCTGAAGAAGTTCTTGATCACCCCTTCAGCCTGGGAATTGCTGTAGCTGCCCTCCTGAGTTAAGATGGTGATTTCCAACGTGTTATCAAAGTGTGCCGACAAAGCTTTGGCGTTGCCGGCCTTGATGGCTGCGGCAATCTGACCCAACTCGGCAGTTTGTGCCTGGCTGAATGTGCTGAACACCAAAAGGCTTATGGCGAGAAGGCCAAAACGCTGCAGTGCTTTGCTGAAATTTGTGTTTTTCATGATCTTTCCGTTAGACGGATGATTTCACCCGGCAAGGAGCATAAAGCGTGCCAAACTAATGGTTTAGCCATATCCGGGTCATTAACCAAGACAATCTACGCATTACCAACGGCAAAGGCAAGAGCGCTTCATAGCCTGATGTTGTAGCGCAAAATGGCCTGTTTCATAACTCGCTCCTTGCAGCACAGCCTTTCGCCCGTCAAAGGCGGGCCTCTGAGTGTATATTCGCGCGCATGAGCAAAGATGATCACCACGGCCAAAACGGCTCCCGCAAAGCCCTTCTGGTCATCCTGGACGGCTGGGGAAATGGGGCAGATCCGACGGTTTCTGCTATAATCAAGGCCCAGACTCCCTTTACCGACAGCCTCTACCTCAAATGGCCACATGCTGAATTGCGCACCGACGGCGAGTTTGTGGGACTTCCGGAAGGGCAGATGGGCAATTCAGAGGTCGGGCACCTGAACATCGGGGCGGGAAGAGTGGTTTATCAGGAACTGCTCCGCATCCACAACGCGGTGCGCGATGGGGAACTGGCCACCAACTCCACTTTGAAGCGCGCCTTTGATCAGGCTAAAAAGGGTCATAAGCTGCACTTCATCGGCCTGGTCTCCGATGGCGGGGTTCACTCCCACATCAATCATCTCAAAGCGCTCCTCGATCAGGCGGCGGTTGAAGGACTTGATCCCAACAAAGTATTTGTTCACGCTTTTACAGACGGGCGGGATACCGATCCCCACGGGGGCCTGGACTACCTGATCGATTTGCAAAATCATCTGAATCAATGCGGCGGCCGTCTGGCTTCGATCATAGGGCGCTATTTCGCCATGGATCGCGATCAGCGCTGGCCCCGCATTCGCAAGGCCTATGACCTGTTGCTGCGCGGCAGAGGGCAGGCCTTCATCGATTGGCGCCAGGCCATTGAGGCCAGCTATGATGCCGGGGTAACGGATGAGTTCATCGAGCCGATTGTGATCACCGATGCGAATGCTCAGCCTATCGGAATCATTGATCCCGGCGATGTGGTGATCTGCTTCAATTTTCGCACCGACCGCTGCCGCCAGATCACCCGGGCCCTGACTCAGGAAAACTTTCCCGAAGAGGACATGCAGGCCATTGACCTGCACTACGTCACCATGACCGAATACGAACATCGCTACGGAGGAGTGGAGGTGATCTTTGACAATGACAATCTGGACATGACTTTGGGTGAGGTGTTGGAGAAAGCCGGTAAGACCCAGATCCGCATTGCCGAGACCGAAAAGTATCCACACGTTACCTTCTTTTTCTCGGGTGGAAGGGAGACGGAGTTCCAGGGCGAGCGGCGGATCATGATTCCCTCGCCCAAGGTCCCCACCTACGACATGCAGCCCGAGATGAGTGCAAGGGAAGTGCGCGATGCCCTGCTGCCGGAGCTGCGGGCGGGAAGTGCGGATTTTGTGGTGCTCAACTTTGCCAATGCCGACATGGTGGGGCATACGGGCTCCATGGAAGCCGCGATCAAGGCCGTTGAAACGGTCGATGCATGTCTCAGCGATGTGGTTGAGGCCGCTCTGGCGGGAGGCTATGCCATCATCGTGACGGCCGATCACGGCAATGCCGACAAGATGCGCAATCAGGATAACACACCTAATACGGCGCATACCACCAATCCGGTACCCATCTGGTTGATAGATCCGCAGAACAAAGACGCCACCTTGCGCCCCGGCAAGCTGGCCGATCTGGCCCCTACCCTGCTGACCCTGATGAATATTCCCATCCCCGCCGAGATGAGCGGCGAAGTATTGATATGAACGTCGAGAACAATCAGATCCTCTGCCTGGGCCGCAAGCCAGTTTCGTCATCCGCCCCGGCTGGCGCAAACTTTGTGCTTCAATGCCGCATGCCGCGCCTTTTGAACGTTTTGTTCTTAGCCTTGGTCTTCGGTACTCTTTGGGGTTGCCGCGGTGCCCGTTCCAGCGGAGATAACATAACCTATGTTGACCTGCAGGGCCTCAGTACGGCCTATTGTCTGCAATTGAACTCCAGGAATGCCGCCTTGCAAAAGAGCATGTTGAGCGACGATCAGCGCGACAGTGTGCATCTTGAATCCCCTGACTGGATGGCAGAGCTCGCCCTTTTCAGGAATTACGATCTGGCCAATCCCATTCTTCGCGGACGATTCAAAGTGGACAGTGTGCAGATAGGTGATGCCTGGAAGATGAGCTACCGCAGCACGGTGCAGGGCCCGGGACTGCGCGAAGCCCGCATGCTGAAGAGAGACTCTGGTTTGGGCTGGGTTGAACTCTACGATACCACAGAAAATGTTATGTATCGGTCCTATAAAACGCTGTACCTGAACATGGATTCGGGTTACTACCGCATGGACATTGCCCAGCATTCCCGGCTGTTCAGGAGCGTAGAACAGCGCATTGAGGGCTGGGTCAGCGTTGAATAGCTGCCACTTACTTCGCCGAAGCAGATGCCCTGGCCATCTCAAGGGGTAATTGCTCGTGAAAGAGCTGCAAAGTTTCTATGCCCTTGAAGAAGTTGAACAAGCCAAAGTGTTCATTGGGCGAGTGTATGGCATCCGAATCCAGGCCAAAACCGAACAGAATGGTCTTGAGGCCCAGGGTTTCTTCAAACAGTGCAACAATAGGAATGGAACCTCCGCTGCGAAGGGGAATGGGTGCAATGCCGAAACTCTGCTCCATCGCTTTGGCCGCAGCGTGATAGGCGGGGTGATCAATGGGGGTGAGTGCGGGCAGTCCGCCGTGATGGGGTGTGACGCTGACTCTGGTTCCCGCCGGGGCGAGTTTCTTGAAATGATCGCTGAAGAGTTTGGTGATGCGGTCGGGGTGCTGATTGGGCACCAGTCGCATGCTGATCTTGGCCTGGGCTTTGGAAGGCAATATGGTCTTGGCGCCCTCGCCGATATAGCCGCCCCAAATTCCGTTCACATCAAGTGTAGGGCGTATGCTGGTTCGCTCCAGAACACTGTAGCCTTCCTCACCGCTCACCGCGTCGATGTCCAGGTGCTGCTGATAGGCTTTTAGGTCGAAGGGGGCTCTGCCCATTTGATCGCGCTCCTGCTTAGACACCGGCAGGACATCATCGTAAAAACCGGGAATGGTGATGCGTCCTTTCTCATCGATCAACTGCCCGATCATGCGGCAGAGCGCATTGATGGGATTGGCCACGGCACCGCC
Organism: Chitinophagales bacterium; assembly: GCA_041751015.1. Taxonomy (GTDB): domain Bacteria; phylum Bacteroidota; class Bacteroidia; order Chitinophagales; family BACL12; genus WGOA01. The sequence continues at coordinate 185,109 of JBGSYF010000022.1, read as the reverse complement.
GTAGACTCCGGAATGCAGGTCGCGGTTGGGACCCCGCAGCTCTACTTCGACATAGCTCAAACCGCGCAGTCCGGTGGTGATGCTGGGCTGCTCATTGGACAACATGGAAGTGTCCGAAACCAACACCACATCGGCGGCCAGTTTGTCTTTGTAGGTCTTCAGAAACTCACCCAGATGTTCGGAGCCGACCTCCTCTTCGCCCTCAATCATGAATTTGAGATTGACCGGAAGGGGGCCGCTTTGGAGCATGCACTCCAGGGCTTTGAGGTGCATGAACATCTGTCCCTTGTCGTCACAGGCGCCCCGGGCATAGATCTTTCCATCGGCAATAACCGGTTCGAAAGGGGGCGAGTTCCACAACTCCAGGGGATCGGGAGGCTGCACATCGTAGTGGCCGTAGATCAGTACCGTCGGCAAGGAGGGATCGCTGAGTTTTTCGGCATACACCAGTGGATGGCCGGGGGTTTCCATGATGCGAACCTCATCAGCACCGATGCGCTCGAAATGGGCTTTGAGCCATTCGGCGGCTTTGCGCACATCGCCTTTACAGGCAGGGTCTGCGCTCACCGAGGGAATGCGCAATAGCTCCGTGAGCTCATCGACAAAGCGCTGTCTGTTCTGGTCGAGAAAGGTGCCAGTGTGGCTGCTTGCAGTTTCCATGGGGCAAATCTACTCCAGTATCAGCTTTTGGGTGCCGCTTCGGTTCTGATCATTTCGCCATTCCAACAAATATATTCCCTTTGAATAGTTGCTCAGGTCAAGGGAGATGCGCCCTGAACTGCTGAGCTGAGGAAGGGATTGTTGCATCAGCGCGCGCCCGGTTATATCGATCAGGCGCAGTTCAAGGCTCTGACTTGTTGAGGCGGGATCCAAATCCAGCCAGACTATACCTGTACTGGGGTTGGGGTAAACGCGAATGGCGGCGTGAGCGGATTCATTGAGTCCGCTGGGAAGATTGTTGTCTTCTATGCTAATGTTAGCATCGTTGATATTAAAGAATATGTTTTCGTTGCAACCAACGCGGACGCGAAAATTGTTTCCGGTCATCTGAGGGACATAAACATAGGTTAGACCATCGTTTGTTACTGAATCGTTCAGAACAATGGGATAGGTATAACCGCCATCATCGCTCAGCAAGACATGAACCGACTCGCAATCAAAGGGAGGAAGGCGGGTATTGCCGGGCTCCCAGCTTACCGGATACCAATTGCGCGCCTCCCAAACGATGCCCGTCCCCTGAGGCTCGGTGATGAAGAAGGGACCACCGCTGCTGTCGACGCTCACTAAGACCTCCTGCCACACAGCGCCTCCCGAGCCCGGGTGATTGTCGCGTATGGTGAGTTGAAAGCGCATGTTTCTGGAATAGTCAGGAAGCCATTCCACCCGACTGCTGCTGTTAGTGACCAGCAGATTCATGCTGGGGAAGTACCGGGTTGGGGATACATCAGGCGGGAAACTGCGAAAGAGCGGAGAGCCGAAAGTACCCGTTGGTTCGACGTTGAGGCTAACGTTGGTCAGACCATCCATTTGCTCCCAGCAATAGCTCATCACATCATCCTGTGCGTCGTAGGCTACTGCGCTCAGTTCAAATGGAGTGGAAACCGGGATGGTAGTGTTGGGAGAGATACTCAGGATTTCCGGCGCGGTGTTGCCGCTTAAGTTGATCATCGGACAAATGCCCCCTCCACCTGTGTTGATGAAATTGAACATCTGAACCAGGTTGGCGCCATGGAAATAGTCATCGGAGTTAAAGGCGTAGTCGTCGCTGCCGCAGATGCCGGCATAGCCCATGATGGTGCTGCCGCCACCTGGCTCAAAGTCTGTGCTGCCTATTCCACCTGAAGTGAATGCTCCGCAATAATTCCAACTGTGTTCACCGCGGAATTGGTGACCGATTTCATGAGCGACATAGTCCACATCAAAGGGATCTCCTATGGGTGCAAAAGCTCCGGTAACTCCGCGGGCTTTGTCGGCGTCGCTGCAAACGGTACCGAAACTGGCTACACCACCACCGCCGGTGCTGAACACATGCCCGATATCATAGTTCGCTGCACCGATGATGGAGTTGATTGTCGATTGATTCTGGCCCAACATGGCAAAACCGCTGTTGTTGGTATAGGGGTCCGTAGCTGGATCCAGGAAGACGAGCTCATCGTTGTTGGCGATCAGCTCCATACGCACACCGAAATCGCGCTCGTAGATGCCGTTGACGCGGTTCATGGTGGTGGTCATGGCGCTGAGGGCTCCGACCACGGTGCCCCCGTGAAAGATGCTGTACTCTCCGGTGCAGGCCAAAGCCATGCGATAGATCCTGCTCCGGGTTCCACTGCTGCGCATGGTCGGGCTGGTATTCTGCAGCGCTGCGCCCATGTCGTCCATGGTTGCATCGCGGCTGCTCCGATCCGAGTCCTGATCATGATCCGCGGCGCGGAAACTACATGGCTCCATCTGTTTGAATGGGTGAGGCCGGTAGTCCTGACGGTGGTAACTGATGTAGTACTCTGTTTGCCCCTGGGCATAAGGGTCGATGTAGATGCTTCCCCCGGGGCTGAGGATTTGCGCGTGAAATCCCTGGGGGGTCAGGTCCATGCGCAGACTTGAACCCTTTTGGTCCAAACTGCGACCGGCAAAGGTCATGATCTGGGGGTATCGCTCTGCCAAATCGGGGTGCAGAATGGGATCGCTCCAGACTTCAAATCTCTGGAAGCTGCCATCCGGCATCGGAATCTGCAGCACAAAAAGGTTGTTGCGCGAAGTTGCCTCACTAGAGTTGAGGGCCAGCGCGCTAAGATTCTCTTTCAAACCCGCCTCCATAGAGAACGTGGCGTAATTGCTGGGAAAGATATATCGCTGCTGCTCAAGGGTTTCGGGCGGGGTATGCACGGTGTTCCAGCTCTGTGCATGGGCGGAAGCAAGCGGGGAGCATAGCCCAATGATGATCAAGAAGATAAGTCGTGAAATGCGATGGATTCGAAGGGACCTTGAGACGCTCATAACGAGTAAAAAAGGGGTTGAGGAGTGGCTAATTGTCCAAAAATACATAGTTCGAAGGGCTTTGAGCCTCAATTTGGCCCAAAAGAGGGCCGGACTGTTATGGTCCGGCCCTGCCTTTAAATCCTGGAATAAAACCTTGGTTTGCTCCCAACCCTCACAAGAAGCTGATATGGAGCTGGTTCTGCGTGCAATTCAGCGCTTTAATGGTCTGTTTTTGCACCCTTATGTGGAGAATATCGGATTCGAACCGATGACCTCTTGCATGCCATGCAAGCGCTCTAGCCAACTGAGCTAATCCCCCGGACTGCGGCTTCAATGGGCTTTTCAAGCTCTTTAAAACCGGACAGCAAATGTACGTCTGCTTTTGAAAAAAGCAAAGCTGCAAGAGCTGAATCTCAAGTCTTTTGGCTCTGGCTCAGCTCTGTTAGCTCTGGCTCAGTTCTGTGGGCTCTGGCTGGTTTGGAGGCCCTGCACTATTCCCCGCGCTACCCGATCGGATGCGCCGGGGCCGCCGAGCACTTCCCTCAATCGGACATAAGCATCCAGAACTTCCCTCCGCCGGGGTCCCTCCAGCAGCAAAGGCTCGAGGGCTTTAATGATGTTCTGAGGCTTGGCCTGATCCTGAATCAATTCGACCAAAAGTGCCTGATCGAGTATTAAATTTACTAAAGAAATATACTTAATCTTAACAAGTTTACGCGCTAAGAGGTAGGATAGGCGATTGCCGCGGTAGACAACTACCTGGGGTGCACCGAGCAATGCGCTCTCCAGGGTGGCGGTTCCGGAAGTGACCAAAGCGGCTTTTGAACTATTAAGAATATCATATGTTTTATCAATATGCAATCGAACATTGGGGGGAAGAACATAAGATTCATAGTGCTCTGCGCCGAGGTGTTTTAAGCCGGCCAGGGCAAAATTTTCCCTGGGAAGGGCCCGTGCAACGTCGAGCATGATCGGAAGGATGCGGCGGATCTCCTGCGCTCTGCTTCCGGGCAGAAGCGCGATATGGTCTTCCTCGTGCGCATTAGTCCGCGATCCGGGCACGGCTGGACGCAGGGCAATTTCGTCCAGCAAGGGATGACCGACATAGTGAATCTTCATGCCATAGCGGGCGTAGAACTCCGGCTCAAACGGCAGAATGGCGTAGAGTTCGTCAACCACCCTTTTGAGTTCATTCACCCGCCCGGCCTTCCAGGCCCAAACCTGAGGACTGATGTACCACACTACTCTAATGCCCACTGATTTGGCAAAGGCGGCGAGACGCAGATTGAAGCCCGGATAGTCAATAAGGATGAGCACGTCGGGCTGCCAGCGCTGAAGGTCGCTGCGGGCCTGCTTGAGAAGACTCATGATTGCGCGCAGATTGACCAGCACTTCCCAAAAACCCATAAAGGCGAGTTCCCGGATATGGCGCACCAGTACAGCGCCCTCGGCTTCCATCCGATCGCCACCCCAGGCGCGAAACTCTGCCTCGGGATCCCGGGCGGCCAGGGCCTTGATCAGATTGGCCCCGTGCATATCGCCGGATGCTTCACCGGCCAGCAGGTAGTAGCGCATAGAGCTGGAATCAAACTTCTAGTTCTGCCGAATTCCCGGCTGGGCTTCAATCCGTGAGAAAGTAGCGTACGGCAACGGCAATGGCCAGGAGCATGGTAACCAATCCAACACCGCGCATGGCGTTGTCTTTGCGCGAACGCATATAGACAAAGAAGGGAAGGAAATTGGAGCATACCGCCATGGTGGCGATAAAGGATTCGGAGAATCCCGAAAACTGAATGCCGAAAAGGCTCAGTCCCAGCGAACGCTCACTGAGTGCCTGGAGACCAAACCAGAAGGCCGCCGGAAAGATCAGCGCAGCCATGATGCCCACCCAAAGACTATCTCGCTGCAACATCGTCATTGGAATTACCTGAAGCCTGTGCGTTGCTCAGGTGCTGAAAATCATAATGTTTTTCGAAATGCGACATGGCCGAGTAAGCCGTGAAATCGAAGCCCACCGGAACAACGCTGACATAGCCTTCTTTGAGGGCAGTTTCGTCGGCATCGTGACCCTGATCGGAGTTTTCAAAACGACCGGTGAGCCAGTAGTACTTCCGGCCCCTAGGATCGGTGCGTTCCATAAACTCTTCTACCCATTTGGCATTGGCCTGCCGGCAGAGCCTGATGCCCTGAATCTGCTCCATCGGCCGGGCTGGAATATTCACATTGAGCAGAACCCCTTTGGGCATGCCCTCTTCCAACACCTGCCGGGCTATGCGCTGTGCGAAGATGGCCGCTGAGCTGAAGTCGGCGTTGTGGCTGTAGTCGAGCAGGGAAAATCCGATGGCCGGAATGCCCTCAATGGCCGCTTCCATCGCAGCCGACATAGTACCGGAGTAGATGACATTGATCGAAGAGTTGGACCCGTGATTGATGCCCGACACACAGAGATCAGGTCTGCGGTTCAAGACGACATCGCGGGCCAGCTTCACACAATCAACCGGAGTTCCGGAACAGGCGTAAGCCTTGATGGGATCGTGGTCGCGCACCGGATGGACAAATATGGGCGCATTGATGGTGATGGCGTGACCCATTCCACTCTGGGGTTTGTCCGGTGCTACCACGATGACTTCGCCAAGGGGAAGCATGGCCTGAGCCAGGGCGAGTATGCCCGGAGCGGTGGCCCCATCGTCATTCGTGACCAGAATCAGTGGCCTTTCGACCCGCTGCTCTTCATTGTTTTGCATAAGTATACGACATCTTGCAAGTCCAAAGACTGCGCCTCAACAGGCGCTAAAACTATGCATTTCGCGCTTCTCCTGTGCCGGCGCCTGCTCTCCGTTGGCTGCACTGTTCCGGGAAGTCTATCCCAACAACAAAGAAGTACTGAAAATCAGCATACCCAGCATCATGGCAGACAGCGTATAGGGAAGAACATCGCGCGCCTGCAGACCGGTAATGCCCAGCAGTGGAAGGGCCCAAAAAGGCTGCATCATATTGCTGAGCTGATCTCCGTAGGCCAGCGACATCACCGTTTTCCAGGCGGGAATATCCAACTGCCGACCCGCCTCCAGCAGTATCGGTCCCTGCACCTGCCACTGCCCTCCCCCACTGGGAACCATCAGATTGACCAGACTGGCACTCAGCATTGCCATCACCGGAAAGCTGTTCGAGGTGGAGATGTGCACAAATCCCTGAGCCAGCCATTCAACCAGGGCGTAGTCCTGCATGATGCCCATGATGCCAAAGTAGAGCGGGAACTGCACGGCTATCCCCGCAGCTCCGGGCATGGCTTTTTCAACCGCCCTGACATAGCTGTGCATGCTTCCGTGCATGATCAAACCTATTCCCAGCAAAGCCAGATTGATGAAATCAAGGGTCAGAAAGCGCAGCTCCGCTCTGCCATCGCTGTGGGCAAAACGCAGGGCGCAACTGAGCAGCAAGAGCGCTCCAAACAACAGCGCAAGCATGCGGCTGTGGTCTATGCGGTTGGGTTTTGATTCGGGGGAAGGGGGCTCGGAAGAATGTCTGGCTGTTGTGACATCCCCTGAAGGGCTGCGCACTGCAGCGGATTTAGCGCGGCCTTTCCCCAACTGTGCCAGAGCCTGAGAGCCCGCTGCGGAATGCGGTCTCCTTCGACCCAGGGCATAGAAAAACAGGGGCAGCAAGAGCAGACATGCAGCCGTGTTGAGCAGATTCATGCCGGATCCCAGCGTCTGGGAAAGCGGAATGACCCCGCAGAGCTCAATCAGATTGTGATCGCTGCCGTTTACACTCAAAGGCGCCGAAGCGGACAAGCCTCCGTGCCAGACCATACTGCCCACATAGGCGGCGGCTCCGATGAGCGGAAAGTTAAAGGGATACTGTTTGCTCCATGCGTTTTCAGCGGCCTTTCGCGCAAAGACCGCACCCAGAATCAAGCCCAGGCCCCAGTTGAACAAAGAGGCCGTAATCGCAACCAAGGCAACCAGGGCCGCACTGCTGGCCGTGTTGTGGCAGAAGCGAAGAAGGGAAGTAAGGATACGGTCGATGGGCCGGCTGAGGGCGAGGGCATGACCCAGGACCAGAATCAACAACATCTGCATCGTAAAGACCATGCCGCCCCGATTCCATATGCCCTGTTCCCAACTCATCAACAAGTTGCCGATCCTGGAGGTCTGCGCAGTAGCCGGCTCGACACCCGCCAGCAAAGCCATCAGGAACACCACAAGCGTCAGAAAGACGGCTATGCTGAAGGGCATGGGCAAATGACGCATATCGATGAAAGGCTGCTCAGCGCGGATACTCCTCTACAAAGGCATCGGTGTACTTCATGGACTTGACGCGGACAAGAGCCTGACTGGCCTGGCCTGCGTCAGAGAATGGCCCGATGAAGTAGGCTCGGGTATTGTTGCTGCGCTCTTCGAAAAACAAAGGTGCGATGATGTTGAGTTTATCGAGCTCCTCGAGATTGGGTTTGCGATAGATTCCGATGCGAATGCGAAAAGCGGTTTCCTCTGCTGAATGCATTGGTTCATCGGTAGTTGAGACTGGGAGGGAGCTGGGCTCTGCGCGCCTGTCACCCTTTTCGCTCTTGCCAGTGGGTATAGTTTGCTCCTGAGACTGGGGGCTTTGGCTTGCTTTGTCCGGCCCGGAGGGCATTGCGGCTGGGCTTTGCGGCTGGTGGTCCGGAGCTTTGCCAGACTCCTGAGTCGGTGAAGTACTTTCAGGAACATACAATGCAATATTGTACTGTTCGTTGTTGCCCGTTTCGGTAAACAGCTCCGGGTGGAACCCGGATTTGTTGATGGCGATGTAGTAGGGTAAGCCCGGAGGGATCTCAAACCAGGCCATTCCCCGGGCATCGGTGACTTTTTGTTGATTGCTCTGTCCATCGGTGATCAGCTCTACATTCGCTCCGGCAATGGGTTGCCCGCTTTGGGCATTGACGACATAGACGTCAACGCGCACGTTGACCCGCTCAAAGGCGTAAAGATCGTCTGCACCCATTCCCCCGATTCGGTTGCTGCTGAAAAAACCCTGATTGTTGAAAACTATCAATCCAAAATCATCTCGTGGCGAATTGATGGGCGCTGGCAAGTGTTGTGGAAGCTCCCAGGAGTTGGCGCTGAAATCAACGCGGTAGATGTCCAGACCACCAAGCCCGGGATGCCCGTCGGAGGAGAAATACAGACGGCGCGAACCGGCGGCGAAGGGAAAGAGTTCATTGCCCGCCGTATTGATGCCGTAGCCAGCATTGATGGGCTCGGACCATTCCCAACCATCTCCCCGATCGAGGCGATGCATGTACCAGATGTCAAAGCCCCCATAGCCCCCCGGAAGCTGTGCGGCAAAGTAGAGTCGGGAGCCGTCCGGAGTCAGGCTGGGATGAACGGCGCTGATGTTGCGGGGCAACTCCCGGAAGCGCTTGATGCGACTGAGCCGATCGCCTTTCCAGGTGGCCGTGTAAAGTGTGGAGTGCACGATGCCCTGCCCGTCGCGGATGCGCTTGCCTCCGTTGGAACTGGTTCGGGTGAACCAGATCTCCCCGCTGATGGCATCGTAGCTGAATCCAGCGTCGTTCCACGCGGAGTTGATGGGTCCTCGTATTCTGGAGGCCTTCCCGGGAACGCCTCGTTCACTCAATGGACTGATGAACAAGTCGTAATAGGGGGAACCGGTTCGGCTGGAGCGGCCGCGGCTTCCTGTTCCGGGCCGGTCAGAGGCAAAGATCAATTGTTGGTCATACAGCGCCGGGGCAATCTCAGAATAAGCCGTATTGATGCCCAACAGGGCCACACGATACTGCGATGCCAACGATTCCTGATCGCGCTCCAATTGAAAGCCGGGCAGGTGTTTGCCTTTGTTACCCGCGTAGCGGTCGTAGCGCTCAAACCACTCCAGGCTCTGTTCACTCTTGCCATTGGCCCGGAGTACTTGAGCGTATTGCCGGAAGTATTCGGGCGCCAAAGCATCGGCCATAACGGCCTGGCCGTACCAGTGTTCGGCCTGAATGTACTCTCCTCTTCTGCGGAAACAGTCCCCCAATCGGGCGCTGACACCGGCGTCGTACTCCCGCTGCAGCGCCTTTTCGTAGTGCGCAATGGCCGCATCGTACTGCTCCATGCGGTAGAGTTTTTCAGCTCTGAGCAGGTCGCGGTCCTGTTTTTGCGCGTGCAGCGCATTGCTCGATGCAATAAAGAGCAACAGTGCGCACAACACCAGCTTTACTTGGCCACTGAGTTTTGTTGAGCTGGCTGTCTTAGTCGGGAAAGAACAACCGGCTAGTTCCCATACCCGCCCTTCCCCCGTAACAAGAAAGGCCTCAAACGCGGTGCGCTTGACCTGGCTTATGGCTTGTGGGGTATGCTGAATAAAGGCCATCAGAAGAAGCGGGGCCCGAATTCACGGGTTTTGTCGCGGTTAAAGCGGTAGCTGAGCAGGATTTCATGGCTGGGTCCAAGGCTGGAACGCAGCTTGGCATCGGGATATTGAAAGCTGTAGCCGATGCAGTACTCGGCAAAGCCCAGAGCGGTGGGAAAGCGCTGCTGCCATAGCGCCTGAAAGAGCAGATCTCCATTGCTGCGGTAGCCCCCGCCCAGCCAAAAGGCATCGGCAAACAACAGATGAACGTTGGCGTCGTATTGATACTCGCCGCTTTGGGGGTAGCGCAGCATAGCTCCGGGGCGTATGCCAAAGCTTTGAGCGATGCGGATCAGAGCATTGCTGGCCGCGAAAAATTGAGGGTCATTGGCCAGATCCATGGCGCTGCCGGAGGCCATGAACCAGTGGTTGTAGTACATGGCTCCGCTGCCTGCGTTCCAGCCCCAGCGGTCTTCCAGGCCGGGCATGAAAGCGGGATCGCCTTCGAGGGCGGCGTCGAGATTGGCGAAGGCGGCTTCTTCGAGATGCGCGCCGCCATTGAGTCCGAGTGACCAGTAGCCTTTGCCCGCAGGCCTGCGCCAGGCGAAATGTGATTGCAGCGCATGTCGTCTCAAGGGGCCAATCTCATCGCTGAACAACTCTGCGCCCAGGGCGAGGTTTTGGTTGCGCAAAGGGCTGTGGATGGCCAGGGATATCGTCTGGGGTCCGGATGGCAGATCGGCCCATTGCATGCGGTAGAATGCACTCAGGCTCACCGCATCGTGACTGCCTGCATAGGCCGGGTTATAGCTCAACCCGTGATCCTGCCAACTGTTCCATACCGGAAGGTATTGGGCGTGCAGATGACCGGAGGGTTTCAGCACAGCACAGGCGAGCATGCCCGCCACAAACAGCCCTTTTATGGTCGAAGGGCCGCTCATCTTCGCAACACGATGGATCCGCTGAAATCGGCGTTCAGATCGAGCAGGCGGAATCGGTAGAAATAAACATCCTCAGGAAGTTCGCGCTGATCGCTCTGGAAGCGACCATCCCACTCATTGGAATAGCCTTCCGTATAAAAAACGCGGGCGCCGCGTCGATCGAAGATCTCCAGGCTGTTGGCCGGATAACTCAACACGCCGTCAATGATCCAGGTGTCGTTCATGCCGTCTCCATTCGGCGAGAAGGAATCGGGGAGCTGCATGGGATCAATGCGAAGATGCACCCGGGCCATGGCGCAGAGAGCGGGACTGCCGGCATCGCAAACCCGATAGCGAAAGCTGTCTATGCCCGCGTAGTCTTCATGAGGGGTATAAGTGATCCCCCTTTGGAAATTCAGCGAAGTGCGCCCCTGGGCAGGAGGGTTGACAATGGTCATGGAGCTGAAGGGCTGCCCTTCGGGGTCCTCATCATTGGCCAGGACATCCACCAGGATGGCGAAGTTGCTGACAGTTACCGCTGTATCGGCGCGGGCTATGGGCGGCAGATTGGCGGACAGCACATTGAGGTAGACCCAGGCATCGGCGCAGAGCACCGGCAGTCCGTTGTCGCAGATGCGGTAGCGAAAACTGTCCGGGCCAACATAAGCGGGATCCGGAGTGTAGTAAACTAAGTCCAGGTCGGGTGCCGTTGCCGTGCCGTGAACGGGTGGAATGAGGATGAATACGTCCAGTGGGTCTCCATCCGGATCGCTGTCATTGGCCAGCACATCGAGTTCTGCACTCGTTCCTTCCATCACGTCAAAGGTGTCGGATACGGCAATCGGGGGATCGTTGAGCATCATGGGACTCTGCAGCCTTTCGGACGCAGCATCGCCCCCATTCGACAGCGCGGACAGGGCAAGGCCGAACAGCATGGTGCAGTAACCCGGCATTCGCCAAAATTAACCGTTATCCCGGCGCTGCAACGCGGAGGTTATGGACAGGCCTTTGTGGAGAGTGGGCTTTGCCTGTGCGGCCGCGAAGTGCTGGGTTTTCTCTCTGTTCTGGCTTACTCTCCGTCATCCGGAGCCAGGAAGGGATAGCGGTAATCGGTCGGCGGCAGGAAGTTTTCCTTGATGGCCCTCGCGCTTACCCAGCGGTAGAGATTGAGGACAGAACCCGCTTTGTCGTTGGTACCCGATGCTCTTGCACCGCCGAAAGGCTGTTGCGCAACAACTGCCCCGGTGGGTTTGTCGTTGATGTAGAAATTTCCCGCAGCGTGGCGCAGGCGATTGCTGGCCTCGGCGATGATCTGGCGATCCTGGGAAAACACCGCCCCGGTCAGTGCGTAAGGGGATGAGCTGTTCACCAAATCCAGTGACTTGCTCCAGTCCTTTTCGGGGTAAACGTAGATGCTCAGCACCGGGCCGAAGATCTCTTCGCACATGGTCCGGTAACGCGGGTCTTTGGCGCGAATGACCGTGGGCTCGATGAAAAAGCCCTCTTTGCGGGAAAAATTTCCCCCGGCCAGGATGTCCTGTTTGTCGCGCTTGGCCTTGCTGATGTAGCCGGTGATGGATTCATAGGCTTTCTGATCAATGACGGCATTGATGAAATTGCCAAAGTCTTCCGGGCTGCCCATGCGGAAAGTGGCCAGGTCTTCGAGCAGGTATTGTTCAACAGATTTCCAGAGGTTGGAGGGAATGTAGGCCCTCGATGCAGCGGAGCACTTTTGTCCCTGAAATTCAAAGGCGCCCCGGCTCAGGGCGGTAGCGACGGTTCTGGCGTCGGCGGAAGGGTGGGCCCAGACAAAGTCCTTTCCACCCGTTTCACCGACAATGCGGGGATAGCCTTTATAACTCTGAATGTTTTCTCCGATACTTTTCCACATGTGCTGAAACACTCCGGTGGAACCGGTGAAGTGAATACCGGCAAAGTCGGGATGGGAGAAACAGACCTTTCCCACTTCGGGGCCTGAGGCATAGACCAGGTTGATCACACCGTCGGGCAGACCGGCCTGGCGAAGGATGTTCATGATGGTCCAGGCGGAATAGATCTGCGAGTTGGCGGGTTTCCAGACCACCGTATTGCCGAGCATGGCCGGTGCGCTGGGCAGGTTGCCGGCTATGGAAGTGAAGTTGAAGGGCGTAACGGCCAGAACAAAACCTTCCAGTGGTCGGTACTCCATGCGATTCCAAACCCCTGGAGAGGACTCTGGTTGTTCGGCGTAGATATCGGTCATGAAGCGCACATTGTAACGCCAGAAATCCGCCAGTTCGCAGACGGCATCAATCTCCGATTGATAAGCGTTCTTGGATTGCGCGAGCATGGTGGCGGCATTCATCGTTTGCCGGTAAGGGCCGCAGAGCAAATCGGCGGCTTTCAAAAAGATGGAAGCGCGGTGTTCCCAGGGCATGGCTTCCCAGTCGGCTTTGGCTTTGCCTGCCGCTTCGATGGCCTTTTTGACATGACTGGCATCGCCCTGGCTGAAGGAACCCAGCGTGTGGCCAAGCTCGTGAGGTGGGTGGATGTCAACCCGCTTAGTAGTGCGCACTTCCTTTCCCCCGATGAACATGGGGATATTGGCGGTCTTTGATTTGGCCTGCTTCAAAGCGGCGCGCAATTCCTGACGGGCTGAGCTTCCGGGCTCATAGTTGAGAACCGGTTCGTTGACCGGCTCAGGGACGTAGAAAATTCCCTTGGGCATATTGGCTTGATTTAGGAGGGTTCTGAACTGAAGTGCCTAAAATTATGCCTTGTCCAGAGAAATACTAAATCCACAAATTGAGCTGTTAATAAGACAAGAGCGCCGCGCGAAAGAAAAAAATACCTTTACGGATTCAACATTTTGCAGCAGACCCTGCCGTTTATACGCCGCAGGGTTGATGAGTTGGCACACGGATAAGTCGGCAATCAGTTTTATGGCCGGGAAAAAACGCAAAAATCAAAAGGCGGACAGCAATAGCTGGAACTTTCGCCGCTTGTGGACCGATCCGAGGATTGGAAAGATCAGTGGCCTTATGCTGCTGTTGCTTAGCGTCTATCTACTTGTGGCAATGAGTTCTTACTTCTTCACGTTTACCACCGATTACGACAAAGTGCACGGGCGGGGACTGGGTATGGTTTTCGACCGGGATCTGATTGCTGATAATGCCCTCGGACGTCTGGGCGCCTGGGTAGGGCATCAGATGATCTATATGCGTTTTGGACTCAGTGCATTCTTGCTGGTGCTGTGCGCCGGCGCGACCGGTATCAATCTGCTTCATCGCAAAGCGCACTTCAACCTGAGTCGGATGTATGGGTACAGCATGATGGGCATTCTTTGGTTGTCTGCTGCACTGGCCTACCTCTTTCAAGGCCGCTACGACCTTGCCGGCGGAGGGCTTGGGCGCTACTCCGTTCTCTGGCTTGATGGAGCCGTTGGAAGCATAGGAACTGCTTTGTTGCTGTTCTTCAGTCTGGTGGCATTCTCTGTTTTTTTCCTCAACATGGAATGGAATATTCCACTGCAAAGACTCGGTGCACTTTTTCCATTTAGAAAAAAAGAAGACGATGCGCTGGCCACAGCGGGTGGCACGGAAGAACCAGCTTGGGATTTAAAACGGATGCGACCTACATACAATTCTGCTGCAGAAGCGGAGCGTGAAGAAGATGTGGAAAATAGCGAACTCAAACTCGAGGTTTTTGGTGCAAGTCCTGTAGATTTACAGGAAGAAAGTGATGACGATGAATCATCGCTGGATTTCGATAACGAAGAAGAAGTCGATGCTGAGTTTGAAGAAGAATCCGAAGAAGATTCTGAATCAGATGAAGAGGACGAGGAGCTGAGTGCAGAAACGGATTTCGAAGATGCCGAAGAAGAAACCTTCCAAATCACAGGGCCCGAGCTGGATATCGCCGAGCCCGTTTTGGAGCGAACCCTCGCCGAGCGGGGAAGTCTGGAATCGCATTACGATCCAACACTGGAACTGCCGGACTATCAGTACCCCACGCTCGAACTGCTCGATGACTACGGCTCGAGCGACGTCAGGATCAACACCCAGGAGCTCGAACGGAACAAGGACCAAATCATCGAAACGCTGAACAATTACGGCATTTCGATCTCCCGCATCAAAGCTACTGTTGGACCTACTGTTACCCTCTACGAAATTGTTCCGGCCAAAGGTGTTCGCATATCCAAGATTAAGAATCTCGAGGATGATATCGCGCTGAATCTGGCCGCACTGGGAATACGTATCATTGCTCCTATCCCCGGCAAGGGTACCATCGGTATCGAAGTACCCAATGTTGACAAGACCATAGTCGGCATCAAGACGCAGTTGGGTTCTGAGAAATTCCTGAACAGCAAGATGGATTTACCCATCTGTTTGGGCAAGACCATTTCGGGCGAAAACTATGTAGCCGATCTGGCCCGCATGCCCCACCTCTTGCTGGCAGGCGCTACCGGTCAGGGCAAGTCCGTGGGCATCAATGCCATCCTCATCAGCCTGCTCTACAAAAAGCATCCCTCTGAGCTCAAGTTTGTTCTGGTCGATCCCAAGAAGGTGGAACTCTCCCTTTTTCAACAAATCGAGAACCACTTCCTGGCTAAGCTGCCCGGTGAAGAAGAGCCCATCATCACCGATACGCGAAAAGTTGTCAATACTCTCAATGCCCTCTGCATAGAGATGGACGGTCGCTACGATCTGCTCAAGAAAGCCCAGACGAGGAACATAACCGAGTACAATCAAAAATTCCTCAAGCGGCGGCTCAACCCCCAGAACGGCCATCGCTTCCTGCCCTTCATTGTGCTGATTGTTGATGAGTTTGCCGATCTGATCATGACCGCTGGTAAGGAAGTTGAAGCGCCCCTAGCCAGACTGGCTCAGTTGGCACGAGCCGTTGGCATACATCTGGTGATTGCCACGCAGCGCCCCTCGGTCAACATCATCACCGGTTTGATCAAAGCCAACTTCCCCGCCCGCATCGCCTTCAAGGTCACCGCCAAGGTGGACTCCCGCACCATCCTCGACACGGGCGGTGCCGATCAACTGGTGGGTAGAGGGGACATGTTGTTGTCCATCGGCAGTGATATCATCCGCCTGCAATGCCCCTTCGTGGATACCCCTGAAGTGGAAAAGGTCGCCGAGTTCATCGGACGGCAAAAAGCGCCGGCAGAGCCTTTCTATCTTCCCGAGTACCTGGATGAAAAAGACATCATGGCCGGTGAAGACTTCGAAGGCGAGCGCGATGCTATGTTCCCGGAAGCCGCCCGCCTGGTGGTTCAGCACCAGCAGGGCTCCACCTCACTCATTCAGCGCAAGATGCGACTGGGCTACAACCGGGCCGGTCGCCTGATGGATCAACTGGAGGCTGCCGGAATCGTCGGACCCAACCTTGGCAGCAAGGCCAGGGAGGTTCTGATACGGGATCCGGCGGAATTGGAACGATTATTGGAGTCAACGGTTTAGATTGCTACCACAGCCCACAGTTGTGGTGCTAGCTTTGTGACTCCCTTTAATCGATCTTTTATGTTGAAATCCTTTCATATGGCCGCTGCCAACCTCCTTGTTGTGCTTCTGCTTGCCGCTCCCATCGCTCTCCATGCCCAACAGAGCGATCCCGAGGCCTTGAGTCTGCTGCGCCGCATCAACACCCACTACTCCGCCTTCACTACCATGGAGGTTGAGCTAAACATCGAATTCCACGATCTGGAAAGCGATCAGCGCGAGAACAAGAAAGCTATCATGGCCGTAAAAGGCGATAAGTTCAGAATTGCCCTGGACGATCAGCTCGTCATCAGCGACAACCAGAGCATCTGGGTTTATCTGGAGGAGGTCAACGAGATCCAAATCACAGACTACGATCCCGACAGCGAGGACTTCAAAAGTCCTTCTGAATTGTTCAGGCTTCCGGAGTCCGATTACTTTGCCGTCGCCGTTGAACCCCTCAGCGAGGAAGGGAAAAAACTCCAGGTGCTGGAGCTGAGCCCCCGCAACAAAGACCTGGAGTTTCACAAAGTGCGCCTCTTTGTCAACGCAAGCGATCAGAGCCTGGTTCGCGCCGTGGTTCAGGAGAAGAACGGAATCCACTACACCTTCCAGGTTGAGAAGTTCAAGGCCAACACAGGCCTGAGTGATGATTACTTCAGGATAGACCCCAAGGACTATCCTTCGGCAGAGATCATCGACTTGCGTCAGTGATCCTGTCGTTTTGATCAGGGTAAGCTGATCACCCTTTCGTAATGCTGTTCTCCATTGCTCATGTTCAGGGTGAGCAGATACACTCCTGCGGAGAGGTCTTTCGTTTGAATCAGCCCATTGCTGCCCAGATCTCCGCTCTGCATCACCACACCGCGCAAATCCGAAAGCTGGTAGCTTCCACCTGCTGCATCGGCTGAACGGATGTAGATCACCTCTCTGAATGGGTTGGGATAGATCAGGGAAGCCTGTTCCAAGACAGACAGCTCTTCAATCGCATCCTGAGCCAGGTCCACATGACGCAAGAATGGCGAGGAAGGAAGGGGCTCATTCCAGGCTCTCCCGTCTACCGCGCGCAGCATGTTGCGAGCAGCTATACCCAGTCTTCCCTCCTGGAAAGTCATAGCCTGTAGCGCTGAGCGCTCTGCAGGGCTGATCTCATCAATCGATCTGCCGCTCAGGCCGAGGCTGAGCCAACTATTGGCGATGCTGAGGCGCGGAGTGTTTAAACCCGCCCCTGAGTTGATGTAGTTCTGTAAGTCAGCCCAGCGCTCCTGTTCGATCAACAAGGAGAAATGGCGATCAGTATCGAGCTCCGACCAAAGTAACAGCGAGTCCCAGGCCTGCATCTCCCAGGCGTGTTGATCCAGCTTGTTCTGCCAGGCGGCCTGCCGGCTTCTGATGTTCATAACCCATGCCTTGAGCCGCTCTCGTGGACTAGGATCCAAAGTCTGGAGCTCCAGTAGATCTGCATGGGTTCCGCTGGGCAATACTGCCAGAGCTGCCTGCAAGACGGGTTCCGTCAGAGGTGAGTTGGTTTCCAGCACATAGCGAAAGAATATGGGATTCACATCGGGATATCGCGCTATCAGAGCCAGCAATACGGTATCGGTCATGTAGGGATTGGCCTCAGAAAGCACAAATTGCAGTACGCCAGAACCTACTCCAGGAGCATTGATCAGACGCAGCAAATCCTCCGTGCTACCATTGTCAATAGTTGCCTCCAATTGAGCGCTGAGGTTGATCAGATAGCGGCTGCTGTCCGCAGCCATGGAGAGTGGGAGACTCAGTTCTGGTGGGCAGTCACCCGCAGCATAGGTCCTGATGCAATCCACCAGCCGGAGCAGTGTATAGTCCGTAGTGGAGGGAATGAACACCGGAGCGTTGTGGTGCGCATACCACACCGTTGCTGAACTCGGGTCCATGATCCATGCCGGAGTGCTGCTCAGCGCGGTGTGGCTGAATCGATTCGCTGCTGGCGTTCCCGTACAATCCCCCTGATAAGAAGCAATCGATGGGGGAACAGAACCGGGCACCATCCACACATCCGTTTGATTGCCACCGAATCGGTTGCAGCGCAGTTGCAAACCGGCGCGATCGTCTCCGTTGTTGCCAATCACAGAGACACCCGCATAGAGATTTTCAAACGTGCTCGAACGGATCTCCGTTGGATAACCTTCAGAGGCATAGCTCAACAATCCCAGGGAGTATCCGCCTTGCCCAGCAACACGAACTCGCTCCAGACGACTGTTGCGGCATCCCTCCAGATGGATGCCATAGCTGGCATCTGGAAACTCAAGCCCCAAAGACATGGGGACCTGAACATCCAGATCGCGGAGCTGAGCAGCATCCAGTCCCCTGAGCAGGATAGCCCTGCGGCAGCTCTTGAAGGAAGTATGCTCCAGCAGTACGGGCGAAGGTGTAAACCCACTGGATGACCAGACCTCTACCCCCAAATCAAAACCCTCTATCATCCCATTTGGTGGAGGCCAGCACGCGGTACCTTCACAAACTCCTGCACTGAGCGTGAATCCCGCATCGCGGGCCTCTATCGCCCTTAGTCCGGCTCTGACTTCAGAACAGCTCCAGATGCAGCCTTCAAATTTGACATTGCGCACATTCCGCAAGTAAACCTGAGATGCCGGCAAGTCAGGCAAGCGATCCTGCCAGCTAAATTGGGCATTGTGCACAAAACTGCGCTGCTCAAAGGGGTAATCAACAACACCATATGATATGGTATTGTCTATGAAACGCCCCTTTAAGACCCGCGCGATTCCACCTTGAATGGACAATATAGCCGTATCCGCTCCGCTGATGAGCGCATCGTTGCGAAGCTCGAGCACAGCGTGATGGTGGGGAAGATTGGGATAAGTGCCAGAATTCAGCATCGCCAGAGAAGGCGGATCCAGAATTGGATTGCCCAAAACCCGAATACCTTTCCATCCCTTTTCACAGGAGCCGATCAATTCTCCACCGTCCAAGACCAGCCGGGAACCCCGCTGCATGACCAGTTCAGCCCCTTCGCCAAAGTAAACCCTTCCCCTGACCCGGAGCCTGGCTCCGGCTTCCAGCACAAGCCGGGTGCCCACACGGCGGTAATCGCTCCACTCTTCATCGGCACCGGAACTCAATACCCAATGTTCCTGACCAAGCGCCATATCCACCGCCGCACGGGCGTCAACTCGTCCGTGTCCCAACTTGCCCAGATAGGGCAGATTCTCCGGCAGGGTATCAACGCGATAGGCGCTGGCCTTGAGGATCTCCGATACCTCCCCGGGCTTCATGCAGGGATTGACTGACCAGACCAAAGCGGCAACACCCGCAACCATCGGAGCGCTGAAAGAGGTTCCCCAGGCATCGGCATAAGCGTTACCGGGCAGGGTGCTCAAAAGTCCATGTCCAGGCGCCACCAGATCAACGCTGTCGTTGTGGGAGTGCACTACGGGTATCTCCCTGAGTGGAAAGAGATTGTGCACATCCTTCCAGTTCCAGGCCTCCCCTACTATAGAATCGACGTATCCGCGCTCATAGCGGTGCCCAACCGAACTGATGGACAAAACACTGGCCAGAGAAGCGGGATAGACCGGATCGTGTGGATCGTCGCAGTACCAGGTGCTGATTCCATTGCCCGCTGATGCTATGGCCAATGTTCCCAAATCGCGGATCTCATCGTACAGTGCACGCTGAATCGGGCTGTGGTGACATCGATTAATCCAGGGAATGACGATGATTTTAGCCCCTGCCCTGGCCAATTGCAAGGCCGAGTAGTCTACATTGCCATCCCAGATGGCGTAGAGCCGGGTGCCATAGCCAGCGGATGCAATGCCCAGCGCATTGGAAGTTGCCGCGCCGGCAAGACCCGCCACGGCCGTGCCGTGATTGACCCCACTGGGATCGACGGCCACATGGAAGAACTGACCGGCCAGGTCCTCGTGGGTGGTGTCCACCCAGGTATCGACCACACCGATGCTCATAACGCTGGTGTTGTTGATCTTCTCCCAGGCCTCCGGAAGCCGTAAGAAAGGTATCTCGTATTGATAAAAATCACCCAGCTCGCTCAGTGCCGGATCATTGGGCATACTGCAGGCGATGTCCAGGGGCTCCGGTTCAAAGAAATCAACGCAGGTATCCAGGGCCCACAGAAGTTCTGCGGGGGACAGCCCGGCCGAAAGCCGGTAGGCATTGGCCAGGTAGGGGTGCTGGGCCAGGGGAAAAACCCTTTCGACCAGTAGAGGAAGCCAGCGCTTGCGGGATTTGCTCAATGCATCCTCCGCAGCAGCGTACTGTACCTGCTGGCGAAAAGTCTGCAAAGGGCCGCAGCGCTCTTGATTGTAGTGCAGGTACCAGCCTGTCGGCGGGCTGCCCTGTGCTTGAATTTCCGTTTGCCCCAAAGCGCAAAACACAGTGATCAGCCAACAAATTGGCCAGGATTTCAGGGTAGGTATAGTCTTCATAGAAAAACAGTTTGTGGGGCGAGATTAGTCTGTCCCGGAGGCGGGCTGGTTTTTTCCCGGGGTCCAATCTCCGGATGTGGAAAACTGTTTCCCTGGAGCTTCTCCGCAAGCGGCGATGGGGCTTAAGGCCGATTAGCTTACCTTTGCGCCGAATTCACGGTGTTTGGAAAGGGCCTCGAACAGAGGTCAAAGACCCTGCTCTAAGGCAAAGCTTTAGCCGAGGCATTCCAGCTCACCTCTTTTAACCACCCGAAACGCCAAACTGATTATATGGCCTTCGATCTCATTGTTTTAGGCAGCGGACCCGGCGGCTACGTCGCAGCCATTCGCGCCGCACAACTCGGTCTCAAAACCGCTATTGTTGAAAAGGAAAGCCTGGGAGGAGTATGCCTCAACTGGGGCTGTATCCCCACCAAGGCCCTGCTCAAAAGCGCCAACGTCTTTGACTACATCCAACACGCTTCCGACTACGGAATCACGGTAGGCAGTTCAAAGCCCGACTTTGAAGGCATGATCAAGCGCAGCCGTGGGGTCGCTGACGGCATGAGCAAGGGGGTTCAATTCCTGATGCGCAAGAACAAGATCGAAGTGCTGATGGGCTACGGAAAGCTGCTTCCCGGCAAGAAAATAGAGGTCAGTGATGCCGATGGAAAGAAGGCGGTTCACGAAGCCTCGCACATCATCATCGCCACCGGAGGACGCTCGCGCGAATTGCCCAACCTTCCCCAGGATGGCAAGAAGATCATCGGCTACCGCGAAGCCATGGTGTTGCCCAAACAGCCCAAGAGCATGGTGGTGGTCGGCGCCGGAGCCATCGGCGTAGAATTCGCTTATTTCTACAATTCTATAGGCACCGAAGTAACCATTGTAGAGTATATGCCCCGCCTGGTTCCCGTAGAAGATGAGGACGTCAGCCGCGAACTGGCCAAGAGCTTCAAGAAGGCCGGCATCAACATCATGACGGATGCCTCCGTGGAAAAGGTGGACAGCTCCGGCAAGGCTTGTAAGGTGCAGGTCAAGACCAAGAAAGGCACGGAAGAGCTGAACTGCGATGTGGTGCTCAGCGCCGTAGGCGTCAGCTCCAATATCGAAAACATCGGGCTGGAGGAAGTGGGCATCAAGCACGAAAAAGGCAAGATCGAGGTGGATGATTTCTACCGCTGCTCCGTGGAGGGTTACTACGCAATTGGCGATGTGGTCAAGGGTCCCGCTCTGGCTCACGTGGCCTCTGCCGAGGGCATCATCTGTGTGGAGAAGATCGCCGGCCAGCACGTCGAGCCCCTCGATTACGGCAACCTCCCGGGCTGTACCTATTGCAGCCCCGAGATTGCCAGTGTGGGCATGACCGAGGCCCAGGCCAAGGAGGCCGGCCATGAGATCAAGGTGGGCAAGTTTCCCTTTACCGCGTCCGGAAAGGCCAGTGCCGCCGGTGCCAAGGAGGGCTTTGTCAAGGTCATCTTTGATGCCAAATACGGGGAATGGCTGGGCGCTCACATGATCGGAGCCAATGTGACCGAGATGATTGCCGAAGTGGTGGTAGCCCGCAAACTGGAGACCACCGGGCACGAGATCATCAAGTCAGTACACCCCCACCCGACCATGTCGGAAGCTATCATGGAAGCGGCCGCGGCGGCTTATGGAGAGGTCATACACCTATGAGTACCCTGAGTACCCACCTGGAAAGCAACAGAGAATCTCCAGCGTTGGAGCCACCCATCGGACTCGAACCGATGACCTGCTCATTACGAATGAGCTGCTCTACCAACTGAGCTAGGGTGGCTTGAAACTGGAGGCAAAGGTAAGGCCAAAGCTATAGTCTGGTCAAGAGCCCCGGGCTAATAATGCATCGTTGCTGGGCTTGATGATCGCGAATCTAAGCCTCACTCATGCGCATCAGGGTAACCGTTCCGGTAGCGCATAATTGCTCGCTGCCCATGGCATCCTGCTCCCAGACCTCAGACTGGCAGATGCTGAGCCGCTGCCCGCTTTGGATCACCTTTCCACGGCTGAATACCCGGGCGGCCCTGACCGGTCTGAGCAGATTGAGTTTAAATTCCACGCTGAGCACTTCTTCGTTTTCGGCAAAGAGGGAAAGAGCCGCGAAACCCGCTGCATTGTCAATCAGCGTGGCCACAACACCGGCGTGAAGAAAATCGTGTTGCTGACCCAATTCCGGGCGGAAAGGCAATTCGATCTCACAAAAACCCGGCTCTACCCGTCTGAGCTTCGCGCCAATATGGGCCATAAAAGGCTGACGCTTGAAGCAAAAAGCAATCTTCTCTCTGAAGTCGGGGTAAGCGGGCTGAACCATCATGGCTGCGAAGATAGTTCGAAGGGCTGCGCATTAAAAAAAAAGGCCTCCCGTATCGGAAGGCCCTTGTGGAAATCTGTTGTGTTTATCTACTGATCCGTTCAAAAGTGCGGTTTATGTCAGCTCCAGGCTGTGCGGCCACCATGCCCTTCGAACCGAAAAATCAGTCAATAGGATTGTGAATATATCCGTTTGGCTTGTGCGTAATCATGTTCTCTCCGTGTCCGATCTGCATCTCTGAGATCTTTTGCTCGGAGGAATGGGGAATGTCATTGAGCTGGGTCTGACGGCGCATGTAAGCCGGCATGCTCTCGTACTCATCCGTGCTCAGTCGTCCTGTTGGTCGAAAGCTCATGTTGCGCAAACGCTGCTTGCGATCTTCATTGATGCGCTGCTGGTCCGGGCCGTCCTGACCGGGTTGACCGATGCGGGGTGGCTGAGCAGCGCTCGGAGGAACTGAACGGATGATGCCTTGCTGTGCGGGATTGCGCGGTACCTGATGATCCCGTGGAGCGGGTCTGCTTGGAAAGGCGGCATCCGAGTCAGCAGAGGTGCCGGCCGGAGGAATGGGTTTTGCGTTGTCGTCCACTGGCCGGCCAGGAACGATGGGAGGCAGAGAAGAGGACGCATCGGAGACGATCGGCTTGCCGGCGACCATCGGTGGCTTTGCCCACTCCCCGTCGGGGTAAACCGTCTTTCCGACATTCAATCCCGGTTTAATCGCCGCCGTGCGGAGAGACTCCTTTTCCGGGCTGCCGGCCTTTGCCACTGGAGCTTGCTGAGCCGGGCGAACACTGATGTTGTCTTTGGAAACCGGAATGGAAGGCGGGACATTAGCCGGGTTCTGAATCTCCGAAACAGGCTTTGATGGCTTGTCCGTGCTCTTGTTCAGGGTCCAGGAAATCTCGTTGGGATTCTGCGGACCTTCCATGTCCGCGTCTTCGTCTTCGCCGAAGATGATGTCATCGTCCAGGTCGTTAATCAGGAGTTCCTCTTCCATCTCTTCGGTCCAATCCAGCTCCTCCTCGCCCACAGGGGTTTGAATATGGTTTCCACGGGCTTGAGAAGAAGGGAGAGTTACAGGCTGCTCCTCGTGAAAGGGAAGGCTGATCTGCGCCGGGTCAACGGCCTCAGTTTCGCTTTGAGTGTCCTCTATGGGCGTAAACCGGCGATGAGAACCGATGGTCTCGTGATCCACATGCGATGCTGCAGGACGACTCGGGCGCTCGGGCTCCTGAGCCATATCATCATCCAGGGAGTAGGCAAATGGCAAGACTTCACTCTCCGGGTCTGAGTGCTTCTGCTGGCCGCTGTGATTTGCGCCCGAGTTCAGAGACTGGGTGGAAAAAGGTTCGATGCGCTTGCCCTCCGGGCTGCCGGACAGGCGCACATAGGGTTCAATCGAATCGGGTTCGGCGCTCTTTTGCGGCTCTGCTTTTGCCGGGTTGTTCTCCTGAAGGGAAACCACTTTGCGACTGGGAGGATCAGCGACCAGAGCCACCCGCTTTTCCTCCTGATCAAAACCCGTGGCAATCACCGTGACAATGAGGTCATCTTCCAGATTTTCGTCTATACAGTTACCCCAGATGATGTTGGAATCAGCACCGGCGGCTTCCTGCACGTATTCGTTGATCTCGCTGATCTCATCCATACGCACCTCGCGGCGGCCGGAGGTGATGTTGAGCAGAACTTCGCGGGCTCCGCTGATGTCCGAATCGTTGAGCAGAGGGCTGGAAAGAGCAATCTCCACCGCGTCAATCGCGCGATTTTCGCCGCTGGCCTGTCCTATGCCCATGATGGCGACACCGCTGCCGGTGAGCACCGTTTTTACGTCTTCAAAGTCCACGTTCACATAACCGGGCCGGGTGATGATTTCGGCGATGCCCCGGGCGGCCGTGGCCAGCACGTCATCTGCCTTGGAGAAGGCCGCGGAGAAAGGCAGGTCGCCAAACACCTCGCGAATCTTGTCATTGACAATCACGATGATGGAGTCGACATGCTGTTGCAATTCGGAGATGCCCTTCTTGGCCTGTTGAACCCGTTTGGGACCTTCCCATGAAAAGGGCAGGGTTACAATACCCACCGTGAGAATGCCCATTTCGCGTGCAATCTTGGCTACAACAGGAGCCCCACCGGTACCGGTTCCACCGCCCATTCCGGCCGTGATAAAGACCATCTCCGTGTTGCGCTCCAGCAATTCCTTGATCTCCCGCACCGACTCAATCGTGGCAGCCTGACCTTTATCGGGCACGGCGCCGGCACCTCGTCCACGGGTCAGTTCGGGGCCAAGTTGAATGCGGTTTGGAACAGGACTGGTCTCCAGCGCCTGCGCATCGGTATTGCAGATGATGAAATTGACGTCTTTAATGCCCTGACGAAACATATGATTAACGGCATTACATCCACCGCCACCTATGCCAATCACTTTGATAATTGATGATTGTTCCTGAGGAAGGTCGAAAAACATGGTTGAGGGTTTTGCGGGTCTAACGGAGTTGATTTCCTGTTGAAAAGTTGAATTGGGGGAAGGGCGTCGGATCAGCGCTCGGAGAATTCCTGGGTGCTGTCTACGTCTTCCAGCCACCAGCCCAAAGAGCGTTGCCAGTAGTCGCGGATTCGCAGACTTATGCCTCCAGGTCTCTTTGGAGCATCCTTTTCCTCTCCAACGGCTATCGGTTCGGCCCTGCTCTGGAAGCTTGCCGGCTCGTGTTCGAAGCCCTTCATGACCAGACCGATAGAGGTGGCGTACATGGGGTGCCCGATCTCTGACAGCACCGGCTCTTTGCCGTTGATGAGCAGGTGTTCATTGGGCAGTCCTATGCGGGCGCTCAGGCCCGTGTGCAGCTCGGTGAGCTGAACCAGATGGTTGAGATTGGAACCTCCCCCGGTCAGGACGATACCGGCAATGAGTTTTTTCTCATATCCGGAGGAGTGAATTTCGTAGTAGACATTGTCCAGGATGTCCTCAACGCGCGCCCTGATGATCCGACCCAGATTCAAGGTAGAGATCTCCTTTGGCGGGCGTCCTTTGAGTCCCGGTATGGTCACGATCAGATCGTTCACCGTGGAAGGCATGGCTGAGCCGAATTTGACCTTGAGCATCTCGGCCTGGTTCTGCATGATCATGCAGCCCTCCTTGACATCCTGCGTGATGATGTTGCCGCCCAAAGGAATAACCGCTGTATGGCGAATGATGCCGTCCTGGAAGATGGCGATGTCCGTGGTACCGCCGCCGATATCCACCAGCACAACACCGGCTTCCTTCTCTTCTTCACTGAGAACAGCATCGGCGGATGCCAGGGGCTCCAGAATGAGGTCTCTCATCCGCATATCGGATTTCTCAATGCACTTCTGGATGTTGCGGGCCGCCATGATCTCACCCGTGATGATGTGGAAATGGGCTTCGAGCGTAGTACCGCACATTCCCACGGGGTCTTTGATGCCCGGCTCCTGATCAACGATGAATTCCTGGGGCAGGACGTGGATGATGCGATCGCCCGCCGGAAGAGCGAGTTTGTGCATGTCATCGGTCAGATGCCGGACATCCAGGCGGCTGATCTCATCATCGATATTGCTTCGGCGGAACAATCCGCGGTGTTGCATGCTCTTGATGTGCTGGCCGGCTATGCCCGCATAGACCTCCGTAACGCGATGATTGGCCATGGTTTCTGCTTGCTCTATGGCCTCCTTGATCGCGGTAACGGTCTTGTCAATGTTGGTTACTACACCCCGCATGACCCCGATGGATGCGGCCTTGCCCAGGCCAAGCACCTGTATCTTTCCGTTGTTGCTCATCCTGGCGATGATGGCACAGATCTTGGTGGTGCCGATGTCGAGCCCTACAACAACGCGTTCGTGTTGACTCATGCTGTCCTCGTTTGGAAAAGTTGATCCCGTGCTCTGACTCATATGCTGCTTTGCGTTTTGGGTGAAAATGGAAGGTCTTTCCACACAAAAATTAATATAATTTATTTACTGCTTTTTAGTGGCGTAAACCAGATCCTGGTAGCGCAGATCAATAAACTGGTAGCGATCCCAACCCGTGTAGTTCAGCCCTTCGCTATACATGGTTTTAAGCTTTTCAAATTTTTCATCAACTTCTCTTAGTTCTCCGAAACGGATGATGTGATCACCGACCTTTGGAACCAATTCGTATTCGCCGATATCACTTCGGTGAATCTGTTCCACCAATGCCGAAAGGAAGGGATCCCGGCGAATCTTGTCAGCCAGAATCACAATTTCAGCAAGGCTTTCCTGATCTCCACCATCCCACCCACTTAGAACGGGAACTCTGGCTGTGAATGTACGAGTCGATGGCATCTTTTCTCCATGTATATCGATGTAATAGCTAACACCTTGGTTGTGTATAACTCGAAGCATGGGCTGACGCTGCTCCAAATTGATGCACAAGGTGCCCGCATTGCCGATCCAGGCATCGGCTTTAGCGACATGGGGAAGCTTTTCCAGCCCCTCTTCTATGCCCGACAAATCAATCTCCGGCAAGGCTCTGCCCAAAAAGGTATCGGCAGCCATGGTACCCAGGTGATGGCGAATCATCTCCGGATCGATGAAAAACAGATCCTGAGTTCCATCCATGGAGATTTGCAAACCCGTGCAGTAACGGGACTTCTCACCCTGCACCGCACTGATCATCAGCGCGACAAATCCAAGGCTGAGCGCGCTGATGGGCACCCATCGCAATGCGCGTTTGGCCTGTCGGGAAAGATCAAGGGAAGGGCTTGAAGCGCCCTTGAATGGGTTCAAATTTGAGAATGAAAACTTCATGATAATGAGCTATTTAGATCCCAGGATTGAAACAAATCTTCGAGGGGTTGAACCAGGCGGTCTATATCCCCTGCCCCCACCGTCAGCAACAGGGACGGCTTGTCCTTTTGCATGCGCTCCAGCAATTCAGAACGCTCGATCAGGCTAACCGGTCTTCGCTCCGGACGCGCTCTGATCAGATCGGCCAGCCACTCGCTGTTCACGCCTTCTATGGGCTCTTCGCGGGCCGGGTAGATGGGCAACAAATATATTTGATCGGCCCGGCTGAGTGCCTCCGCAAAATCCTCTCCCAGATCGCGGGTGCGGGTGAACAAATGCGGCTGGAACAGGAGACTGAGTCTTCGCCTGCCGTGAATGCGCCGCGCCGATTCCAGCAATCGCCGGATCTCTTCGGGATGGTGGGCGTAATCGTCTAGTAGAATATGCTGTGGCGAACGGTGGCGGTACTCAAACCGGCGGCGGATCCCCTTAAACGTGCTCAGCGCAGCCGCAATCTCGTCTTCAGGTACATTCAGGAGCTCGGCCACACTGATGGCCGCGAGCGCATTTTCCACATTGTGCAGACCCGGCCAGTTGAGCTGGAACTCCCGGCTTCCCCGATTGAGCACGAAACGACTTCCCAGTTCATCGCTTTGCAGATCGCGCACATGGCGATCGGCATTGGTCTCACTTAAATCATAACTGTAACTGCGTCCCGAGAAGTACTCGTGCACCTCCAGGCCCCAGCGGGCCACCAAATGACCCAGCGGACTGATGCGCCCCACGAATTCCTGAAAGGCGGAGGCCAACTCTTCACGGCTGCCATAGATGTCCAGATGATCGCTGTCCACCGCGGTGATCACGGCAATGTCGGGCTCCAGTTGCAGAAAAGAGCGGTCGTATTCGTCGGCCTCCACCACCAGCAGTTCCGGATTGCCCGCCACATAGTTGCTCTGGTAATTGCTGGCTATACCTCCGAGAAAAGCCGTGCAGCCCTTCGAACTGCTGTGTAGTATATGCGCAATCAGCGAAGAGACCGTGGTCTTTCCGTGCGAGCCCGCAACGGCGATGGTAAAGCAATTCTGAGTCAGTAAACCCAGCAGTTCCGCCCGCTTGCACAAGGGCAGTCCCAAGGATTTAACCCGATGGAGTTCTTCAAAATCGGGTGGAATGGCGGGCGTGTACACCACGAGCAGACTGCCGTCAGCGGACTGCTGATCAAACCAATCGGCCCGGGGGCTGTAGTGAATCTCCATGCCCTCCGATTCCAGTTCAGCGGTCAGGGCCGATGCGGTCCGGTCGTAACCGGATACTTCCTTGCCCTGTTGCTTAAAATAGCGCGCCAATGCACTCATGCCAATGCCGCCAATGCCCATGAAGTAAAGGCGCTCTATGGTTTCAAGGCGAATCATGGGGCAGCCCGCCCGGGCTTGTTTACAGGCTCGCGCGCGTCGAGCAGTTTGAAGATCTCATCGGCGATGTGCCGGGTGGCATCGGGCCGCGCCAGTTGGCGGATGCGGCGGCTGATGTCCTCCCGCCTGCGCTCATCGCCCAGCAAATCGAGTATAGCGGGAAGGAGTTGCTCAGCGGCATCCCGGTCCCTGACTAAAACCGCGGCATCCTTTTCGACCAGCGCCTCCACATTCTTGGTCTGATGATCTTCAGCCACATTGGGCGAAGGCAACAGAATACAGGGCTTGCCGACGATGCAGAGTTCGGAGATGGTTCCTCCGGCGCGGGAGACAATCAGGTCGCTGGCGGCATATGCGGCCTCCATATGGCGGACGAAATCCAGCACCAGAACCCGATCCGAGGAGTACTTGACGTATTGGCTGTGATAGGAGGCTCCGGTCTGCCAGATGATTTGAAGTCCGGCGTCGAGGAGCTTTGGCAAACCCTGGGCAATGGCCTCGTTGATGACCCGCGCTCCCAGACTCCCGCCGGTGATGAACAAGACAGGAAGTGCTGGATTCAGGCCAAATTCCGCGAGCCCTTCCCCGCGCGTCATGGTACTTTTGGCGATGCTCTCGCGAATGGGATTGCCGGTCAGCACCAGCTTTCCGGGATCAAACCAGCGCTCCATGCCCTCAAAGGCCACACAGATCACATTGGCCTGTCTGCCCAGGAGGCGATTGGTCACTCCGGGAAAGGAGTTCTGCTCCTGCAAGACACTGGGGACACCCAACCGCTGGGCCACCCGCAGAACCGGACCGCTGGCATAACCCCCAGTTCCCACGGCAACGTGAGGTTTGAAATTGCGAACAAGACTCCAGGCGCGGTACAGGCTTGAACCGAGTTTGAAGGGAAAACTGAGGTTCTTATACGTCAATCTTCGCTGGAATCCAGCGACGGTAAGCCCTTCGATCCGATAACCGGCTTCGGGTACCTTCTCCATCTCCATGCGCCCTTTCGCCCCGACAAAGAGCAGGTCAATTCCGGGTTCCCGACGCCGCAATTCATTGGCGATGGCAATGGCTGGAAAGACATGCCCCCCCGTTCCCCCACCGCTGATGATGACTCTTCGGCCAGAAGCAGCCGGAGCTGATGGAGGTTTTGATGATGAAGACTGGCTCATGTTCAGGCGGGCTGGTTTTCTTCCGTGAGCAAATCATCCTGTAGTTCTTCGGCTTCGGCCTGATACTGAGTGCGTGCATCCATGCCCAGATCGCGGCTAACGGAAAGGATGATTCCGATAGCCACACTGGTAAACAACAGCGAAGTCCCGCCCATGCTGATCAGCGGAAGGGTCAGTCCGGTGACCGGAAGCAGATCCACCGCTACGGCCATATTGACAAAGGCTTGTATGGTCAGGCTCAGGCCCAACCCAATGGCCAGCAAGGCCCCAAAAGCATTGGGCGTTTTGGTGACGATGCGCATACATCGGTACAGAAAAGCCAGGTACAAAAACACCACCAGGGCGGCGCCGAAGATCAAGCCGTACTCTTCGAGAATGATGGCGAAGATGTAGTCGGAGAAGGCGCTGGGAAGGAAGTTGCGCTGTGCACTGTTACCCGGACCTGCACCCAGCAAGCCCCCCTGAGCAATGGCAATCTTGGCCTGCTCCACTTGAAAGGGCTCTTCCTGCGCGGGATTGCTGAAACTCTCAATTCGGACTTTCCAGGTTCCCATGCGGCCTCCGAGCTTATCCTCGGGCATCAGAAAAAGAAACATGCCCAGCACCGCAGCGACCAGCAATCCGGAGCCCATGAGCCCGGCTATATACTTCATCCCCATTCGACCTATGAATAAAAGCAAGAGGCAAGTCAGAAAGAGGATGCAGGCCGAGCTGAGGTCCGCGGGTGCGATCAGCCCGCAGACCACCAGTATGGGCAGAACCACCGGCACAAAACCCTGTTTGAACTCCTGCACCAGATGCTGGCGGCGATAGAGTACACGGGCGGTGTACATGATCAGAGCCAGCTTGGCCAGATCCGAGGTTTGAAAGCTCAGTTGTATACCCGGCAAGGTGATCCAGCGCGCTGCATCATTCACGGTTGAGCCCCAGAAAAGCGTGTAAACCAAGAGCGGTATGGAGATCCACATGGCCAATTGAGCAATGCGGGAATAGATCTTGTAGTTGGCCAGACTGGCCAGGTACATCAGACCCAGACCGAGGATCAGGAGCATGGAATGCTTGAGCAGATAGTACTCCGTATTGCCCGCCTGGGCCTTGTAGGCCAGGGTACCTGTGCTGCTGTACACCGCCAGAACAGAGTATATCGACAGGATGAATACGATGATCCAGAGGTACTTGTCGCCGGGTAGTTTGGTCAGTAGGCTTCTCACTGGGTGTAGATTACAGTCCTTTAACAGCAGCCTTGAATTGATGTCCCCGGTCTTCGTAGTTGCTGAACAGGTCAAAGCTGGCGCAGGCCGGGCTGAGCAGCACCACGTCGCCCGAGTTGGAAAGGTGGTTGGCCATGCGAACCGCTTCCACCATGCTGCGGGTATTGACCATCAGGTCAACCTGCCTGGAAAAAGCTTCGTGCAATTTCCGGTTGTCCAGACCCAGACAGATGACCGCCTTTACTTTCTGGCGAACCATTTCGTTCAGTAAGCTGTAGTCGTTTCCCTTGTCCACACCTCCGGCAATCCAGATGACGGGCTTATCCATGCTCTCCAGTGCGTACCAGACGGAGTTGACATTGGTGGCCTTGGAATCGTTGATGTACTCTACCCCATTGACTTTGCCCACGCGCTCCAGGCGGTGTTCAAGGGTGCGAAAGTCCATCAGACCCTCGCGAATGACATCCTTGCGGATGTCGAGCACAGAGGCTGCAATGGAGGCCGCCATAGAGTTGTACAAGTTGTGCTTGCCCTGGAGACCGAGTTCGTAGATGGACATAGAGAAGGGGTTTAGGCCGTTGTTTACAATGAGTTGTTGTTCTTCTATCCAGGCGTGTTGAGCACTGGATTTTTCCATACCATATGTCATGGTATGTGATTTGATATCGGCTGCTGCAACTTTCTCCCGGCTGACGGGATCATCGCTGCAGTAGATAAAATAGTCTGAGGGCTGCTGATGGGCAGCGATGCGCAGCTTGGATGCGGCATAGAGATCCATGCTGTTGCTGTAGCGATCCAGATGATCGGGCGTGATGTTGAGCAGAACGGCGATGTGCGGTCTGAAATCCTGCACATTGTCCAACTGAAAGCTGGAGATCTCCAGAACAGCATAAGCCGGATCGCGTTCCGCAACGGCAGCGGAGAAACTGTTGCCGATGTTTCCCGCAACCAGAACATCCAATCCGGCTTTTTGCAGAATATGACCGGTCAGTGCCGTGGTGGTGGTCTTGCCGTTGCTGCCGGTGATGCCAATGATGGTGGCCTGGGAGTAGGATGCGGCAAATTCAATCTCCGAAATCAGGCGGCTACCCTGCTGGGTCAATTGCCGGATGACCGGAACGGTATCGGGAATTCCCGGGCTCTTGACGATCAGCTCGGGCTCAAAGGCAGCGGCGCGCTGATGGCTGCCTTCCTCCAGTTCAATTCCAGCGCGGAGCAATTGTTCGCGGTGCGGTGCCGGCGAAGTGGAGGCGTCGGAAACCAGGACCTCCCATCCCCTGGCCTGAGCCAGGAGGGCAGCGCCTGTTCCGCTTTCCTTCGCACCAAGTATGAGCACTCTGCCGGGCATCAGCGAACTTTGAGGGTTATGACGGTCAGGGCGGCCAGCAGAATACCGATGATCCAAAAGCGGGTCACGATCTTGTTCTCCGGCATGCCGAGCTTTTGATAGTGGTGGTGCAGAGGGGCCATGCGGAAGATCCGCCGCCCTTCGCCATAGCGATTGCGCGTATAGCGAAACCAGGAAACCTGAAGCATCACCGAGAGATTCTCAATCAGGAAGATGCCGCAGAGCACCGGTATGAGCAGTTCCTTGCGCACAGCGATGGCCAGGGTAGCGATGATGCCGCCAATGGCCAGACTGCCGGTATCTCCCATGAAAACCTGGGCGGGAAAGGCGTTCCACCAGAGAAAACCTATGCATGCGCCCACAAAGGCTGCGGAAAAAACCACCAATTCGCCCGAATCGGGGATGTACATGATGTTGAGGTACTCCGCCAGTATGGTATTGCCGCTCACATAAGCAAAGACCAGCAGGGTAAAGACGATGATGGCCGAGGTGCCAGTGGCCAGTCCGTCCAGGCCGTCGGTAATGTTGGCCCCGTTGGACACTGCCGCTATGATCAGCACCATGATGGCGATGAAAACCGGTGGAAAGACCCAGGGTCTCCAATCGGCGGGCAGGAAAGAAACCAGGAATTCGTAGTTGAAGTCGTTGTTTTTCAAAAAGGGAAAGGTGGTCTTGGTGCGGCGGGTGTCGTGGGTGCGCCAGAGTCCATTGTCCAGCACCACGCCTTCCGCGCTGAGTATGGAATCGGCCCGGGTCACCAGAACGGGCTTGCCTATGGGCAATCCTTCTTCCATCTGATAGTGATACCAGGTATCGTGCTCCCTGACCTGAACCTCAGGGTGCAGCAGGATCACCATTCCGATGATCAGTCCCAGCCCGACCTGACCGAGGAGCTTGAAGCGCCCCGCCAGACCTTCCTTGTTCTTGCGAAAGACTTTGATGTAATCGTCCAGAAAACCGATGGCACCCATCCAAAGGGTAACCAGGATCATCAATTGTATGTAAACATTGCTCAGGTCAGCAACCAGTAAAACCGGAATCATCACGGCGCCCAGGATCATCAGTCCACCCATGGTAGGCGTGCCCTGCTTGCTCATCTGACCCTCCAGGCCGAGATCCCTGACCGTTTCCCCCACCTGCTGCCGCCGCAGAAAACGGACGATTCTTCCACCGAAAACAATGCTGATGACCAGGGACAGAATGATGGCCACAGCAGCCCGAAAGCTCAAGAACGCAAACAGACCCGCGCCGGGAATTGCGGTGGTTCTATCGAGATATTCAAACAGCGCGTATAACATCAGCGTTTCTGTGTTTGAAAGCATTCCAGCAGAATAGCCCTATCGTCAAATGGATGGCGAACACCCATGATCTCCTGATACTTTTCATGCCCCTTGCCGGCCACCAGAATGATGTCGCCCGGAGCGGCCATCATCACAGCGGTTCGAATGGCTTCGCGGCGGTCCACCTGACTCAGGGTCCGGGCCTGATAGGGCAGTTCTACGCCCTGCATCATCTCGTCCAGGATGGCCTGGGGCTCTTCAGTGCGCGGATTGTCTGAGCTGAGAATGAGCAGATCGGACAACTGGGCGGCGATTTTGGCCATCAGCGGGCGCTTGCTGCGATCCCTGTCCCCGCCGCAACCCACGATGGAAATGAGCTTCTCATTTCCGGAGCAGATGCTGCGAATGGTGGTCAGAACTTTCTCCAGGGCATCGGGTGTATGCGCGTAATCAATGATGCCCACCAGTCGGTCAACGGGGCTGATCAGGTAGTCAAATCGCCCCTCGGCCGAACGCAGCCGGCTGATCTCCCGCAGTACTTCATCGCGCTTCTCCCCCATCAACAGGGCTGAAGCATAGACCGACAAAACATTGTAGGCATTGAATTCTCCAATCAACAGGCTGTGCAACTCGCTGCCATCCACCAACAAATGCAGACCGCTGAAACCGCTCTCCAGAATGCGGGCGTTGTAGTCTCCCGCACCGCGCAGGCTGTAGGAGCGAACGCGGGCGCGGGTGTTCTGCACCATCACTGCTCCGCGTTTGTCATCGGCATTGATGAGGGCCTGAGCCGTCAGGGGCAGATTGTCGAAGAAGCGCTTCTTGGCTTGTATATAGGTCTTCATATCACCGTGATAGTCCAGGTGATCATGACTGATGTTGGTGAAGACGGCCAGGGCAAACTCACAGCCGGCAATGCGGCGCTGATCTATGGCATGTGAACTGACCTCCATGAAGGCATGGCTGCAACCCTGCTCCACCATTCGCGCCAACAGCGCCTGAAGGGCTACCGGATCAGGCGTGGTATGCGTAGCGGGAACGAGTTTCTCATCAATGCGATTCTCTACGGTCGAAAGGAGGCCGCAGGGATAGCCCAGACCTCTGAACAAGCGGTAGAGCAGCGTGACCACCGAAGTCTTGCCATTGGTTCCGGTCACGCCGATCAGCTTGAGTTTGTGAGAGGGGTGATCGTAGAAACTGGCCGCGATCAAACCCAAGGCTTCGCGGGAATCCTCCACCACAACATAAGTAATATTATGTTGATGCTTCTCCGGAATGCGCTCGCAGACAATCACGTCTGCTCCTCCGGCGATGGCCTGGGGAATGAATTGATGCCCATCGCTGCGGGTGCCCGCTATCGCTACAAACAAGCCACCCGGTCCTTCCTGCCTGGAGTCCGCTGAGATGCGCATGACCGGGCGACTCATGGAGCCGGCCGTTTCGCGCAGTGCAACGCCGTAGAGCAGTTCGGAAAGGGTTTTTGGCATATTTTCTTTTGTGTTGTTTTATCCCAGACTCAAATGCAGATGGCCATTGTTTTCGCGGCGAACGGCCTTGACCTTGCCCAAACCGGAGAAACTGACCTGCCAGCCTTTGTTCTCCAGCAGGAACAGAGCATCGCGAAGGCCCATGCCCCGCACATCGGGCAGTTCGCTGTCTTCGAGTTCAATAGCTTGAGCGAGCGTGCCGGGAAGGCTGCCGCTGTTGATGCATTCCAAGGCAGTCCACTCGCTGCTGAGCGGCCATTCCACCGACCAGTCCATGCGCTGATAGACTTCACGCAGATCGGGTTGATAGCCCTTGGCCGCCGGTGGCACTCGATCTTCCTCCTGGCTATTGATGGCCTCATGCCCGCCCAGATGAGAGGCAAACAGTCGGTCGGCGATGGCCTTGAACACCGGACCGGCCACATCGGATCCGTAATAGCCGTTGCGGCGGGGTGCGCTGATGACGACGATGCAGGAGTAGCGCGGATGCTCAGCCGGAAAGTATCCCGCAAAGGAGGCCTGATAGATCTTTTCGTAGTAGCGAATGCGCTCGTTGTTGATCAGAGAGGTTCCGGTCTTGCCCGCAGCGCTGTAGTGCGGACTGCGAATGCGCCGGGCTGTCCCCGAATCCACCACCATGCGCAGCAGGTCCTGAGCCATGGCAATGGCCTGGGGCGAAGCGATGCGGTTGTCCACCACCACCGGTTCAAAGCGCTCCATCACCTTGCCGTGCTGCCGGATCTCTTTGACCAGGTAGGGCTTCATCATCTTGCCCCCATTGGCCACACTGTTGTAGAAAACCAGGGTTTGCAGCGGGCTGAGCTGGAGCTCATAGCCGATAGACATCCAGGGCAGTGTGGTGCCCGACCACTGGTTTCTGTCCTGTGGATTCAGGGGCATGATGGGCGGCTCTTCGCCCTTGATCTCAATACCACTGGCCTCGTGCAAGTGAAAACTCTTGAGTCGGCTGACAAAGTCCGCGGGCTTGTTGCGGTAGTGCCGGTGCACCAGTTTGCTGATGCCCACGTTAGAAGAGCGCCAGAATGCGCGGCGCAGGTCCACTTCATTCAATTCGTGGCGCCCTTCAGAGTCCACCATGGGTGAGCCGTGATAGGCATAGCGACCGCGCTCCAGATCCACCATGGTGTTCAAATCGCAGTGACCGTCATCGAGCAGGGCCAGCACCGAGGCCAGTTTGAAGGTGGAACCGGGCTCCGTTCTATCGCCTATGGCATAGTTGAACTTCTCAAAGTACTGACCTTCGGATACTCGGCTCAGATTGGCCATGGCAACAATGGCCCCGGTTGCCACTTCCATGACCACGGCGCTGCCGTACTCGGCATCGTGTCGGATCAGCGAAGCTTGTAAGGCATTCTCAGCCACGTCCTGAATGGCAATGTCCAGGGTGGTGACGATGTCTCTGCCGTGAACCGGCTCAATCTCATTCCTGTCGTTCAGCGGCAGGTGATATCCGCCGGCAATGCGTCTGACGAGTTGTTGTCCATCCACACCGGAGAGCATTTCATTGTATCGCCCTTCGATTCCCACAGAGAAATCGTCCGTAACATATCCAATGGTACGGTGAGCCAAAACTCCATAGGGTTTTTCGCGCTGATTGTAGGGCTCGATGATGAAACCTCCCTTGATCTTCCCCTTTCGGAAAAGTGGCCAGGTCTTCATCTCCTGGAGTTCGGGATAGGAGACCTTGTTGTGCAGTCTGATGTACTGCCTGTTGGCCGTCCTGGCCTGAATCAATTGCCTCCGGTACTCTGAAGCGCTCTGCTTGCCGGTGAATCGGGACAGATAGATGGACAGTGAATCCACATTGGCATTGAAGACGACAGCATCCGAAGATGTTGGGTCAATGGCTACCCGGAAATAGGGAAATGAAGCCGCCAGCAGACTACCATCAACCCCATAGATATTGCCTCGGGTTGCCTGAATGGTGCGGTAGTGCACATAGGTGCTATCGGCCTTGGCCCGGTAAGCCTCTCCTTCCAGATAGTAGATTCTTGCGCCGCGAAAGATGATGGCAGCCCCAATCATTACCATGATCAGGAAAACCAACTGCAAGCGCAACAATATGACTGGCTTGATGGCGTCGCTCATCGGTTCTTGTTCTTTTTCTCGCGAATGATCATGGGTGGCTCTGTCAATTCTACAATGCCCCGCGCGGCTACCCGGTCTGCCACCCGGCTCTGCCGGCTGCTTCGCGCCAGTTCATCCTTGGCCGTATCATAGTACCAGCGCATCTCCGTGAGTTCTCTGCTGACCCGGTCGAGCTCGCGAACTTTGCGCTCAAACGTATGACGATTCCAAATATAAAAAATAGCTAGAAAGGTACAAAACACCAGAAAGGGCATGCGCAGGACAAAGCGGTCGTACTGCATCCATTCCCGCAAATCCAACAGGCCCAGCAATTGCTGAATGCGCTGTCGCTTTTCGCTGCTTTTGTCCTGGGTATCTCTGGTGGCCATAACTTGGAGAATAATATTTTACAGACTTAAATGGGCTATCCTTTGATCGGCTTAGTTTTGATCGGTAGTGTGTTCAGAGACTTTTGCGGTTTGGTTCAGCTTAGCTTGTCGGAGTGGTCTTGACGGCGACCCGCAACTTGGCACTACGGGCCCTCGGGTTTCGTTTGATCTCTTCTTCAGTAGGCGTGATGGGTTTTCTTCCCACGGGGCTCATGCTTCTTATTGGATTGCCGTAGAAGTCCTTTTCCGGTTCGCGGTCGAATCGCCCGTGGAGCAGAAACTGCTTGACCGGTCTGTCTTCGAGCGAGTGGTAAGTGATCAGCACCAATCGCCCGCCCGGGCTCAGGCAGCTTTCGCTCTGCACCAAAAAGTCCTGCAAAGCGCCGATCTCATCGTTGATCGCGATGCGAATGGCTTGAAAGAGCTGGGCCAGATACTTGTTGCGCGGACCGATGATGTGGGGTTCAGCCGCTCGAACCAGATCTGCCGTGCTCCGTATGGGTGCCTTGTGGTTGGCCTCCAGCAAAGCGCTTGACAGCCGCCGGGAATTCCGGATTTCGCCATAAGCACTCAGCACCTCCAGCAGTTCAGCTTCCCCGATCTCCGCCAGCCACTGAGCCGCCGAAACCCCACTTCGGGTGTCCATGCGCATATCCAGTGGCGCATCGAAGCGGGTCGAAAAGCCCCGCTCGGCCGTATCCAGTTGGTGGGAGGAAACTCCAAGGTCTGCTAGTATTCCCTGAACCGGCAGGGCTTCGTGCAGGCGGAGAAATCGATGCAGATGGCGAAAGTTTTCGGGAATCCACGTGAAGCGCGGATCGTCCGTCAATTGCGCCCGGGCATCCGGATCCTGATCAAAGCCGATCAAACGGCCTTCTGAACCCAGGGCTTGCAGGATGGCCCGGCTGTGTCCTCCCCCTCCATAAGTGGCATCCACATAAGTACCCCCGGCCTCGATGGCAAGGGCCTCTATAGCCTCATGTAAAAGAACAGGTTGGTGATAGGCATCCGGGTTCATGACGCACCTGGGCTACCCATCACTTTAGAGGCAAGCGCATTGAACGCTTGTTCATCTTTCTTGATCTGTCGAATCTTGAGCAGTTGCTCTTCCTCCCAGAGCTCAAAGCGGTCCATTTGCCCGAGTATGATCAGCTCCTGACCTATGCCGGCAGAGCTGAGCAGGTTGGACGGAAGCAAAAGTCTGTCGGCAGCATCCAGTGACAACTCCCGGGGCTGATCCAGGAAACTTCTCAGAAAGACCCTGTGCTCTGGATTAAACATGTCAAATCGCTCCTGTACCCTCTGAGCCGCCTTTTCCCAGGTGGCCTGGGGAAAGAGATCCAGGCAACCATCAAAGCCATCCTTAACCACAAACTGATCGGGATTGACAAGGCCCATGGCGAACAGCTTTCGCTTCACCTCCACCGGCAACTTCACCCGACCCTTGTCGTCCAGCCTGACTTTGTACTCGCCTACTAAAAAGGACATATGGCGCCCCGCTGTGGTCTTTATCCGCGCCAACAAAGCGCATTGGACCATAGCTTGGGGCTAAAGTAGCGTATAATTCCCACTACTTCCCATTTTTTACCATTTTCTCCCACCTAAAAATTTATCCACAATTTTCTGATAAGTAATTTGGTAAATTACATTAATTAAAAAAACAAGTTATTGAATAACAGCAAATTGTAAAAGTAATCACTCAATATTTAATATGGAATCAATCTCTTAAAATCACTGAAGAGAAGAAAGTGCAAAGGAGGTCCTCAGACCTAAAGGCTATAAAAGCGGTGTTTGAGGCTTAAACTGAGCTCTTTGTGCCGGCAGGTGGGATAAAGTGGGATCGCTGGGCGATGGGCACAAAAAAACCGCAGCCCGAAGGATGCGGTTCAAGAATTCTCTCCTTGTTTACTCAGGCCTGACGGGGAGCAATGGCCGCAATTCCGGGAAGTTCACGGCCCTCGAAGTATTCGAGCATGGCCCCTCCACCCGTGCTGACATAGCTCACCTTGTCGGCAAAACCAAACTGATTGACCGCCGCCACGGAGTCCCCTCCGCCCACCAGGCTGAATGCGCCTTTGGATGTAGCCTCCACAACCGCCTCAGCTATAGCCACGGTACCGCGCTGAAAAGCGGGCATCTCGAAGACCCCCATAGGGCCATTCCACAAGATAGTGCGGGAGCGCAGTATTGCAGAGCGAAAGGTGGCAATGCTTTGCTCCCCGATGTCCAGACCCATCCAGCCATCGGGAATGACCCCGCTTTCGGCTGTTTTGGTGTTGGCATCTGCGGCAAAGCGGTCGGCGATCACCGAGTCGCTGGGCAGAATCAGCTCCACCCCTCGTTCTTTGGCCAGTTCAACCATACGGCTGGCTGTTTCCAGGCGATCGTCTTCCACCAGGGAACTGCCCACTGTACCACCTGCCGCCTTGGCGAAGGTATAGCTCATACCCCCTCCAATAAGGATGATGTCCGCCCGGTCTAAAAGCCGTTCAATGATCATGATCTTCCCACTCACTTTGGCGCCGCCCAGGATGGCGACAAAGGGCTTCTCAGCTCTATCTAAAACGCGGTCGGCGTTCTCGATCTCGCTGCCCATGACCAGGCCAAAACCCCTTGCCTCTTCTTCAAAGTTTTGGGCAATGATTGCCGTGGAAGCGTGAGCACGGTGTGCCGTTCCAAAGGCATCGTTGATGTAAACATCGCCGTGGCGAGCCAGTTTGGCGGCAAATTCGGGATCTCCCTTTTCCTCCTCTTTGTAAAAGCGGAGGTTTTCCAGCAGGAGGATCTGACCGGCCTGCAGGGATGCAGAGCGTTCAAAGGCCTCCTTTGAAATGCAGTCTGATGCGAAGAGCACCTCCTTTCCCCCGAGCAATTGACTCAAGGTAGATCGTATATGCCCCAGGCTAAAGCGATCCTCCGGACCGCCCTTGGGCCTTCCGAGATGAGACATAAGCACCACCGAACCCCCGCCCTTGAGCACGGTGTTCAGTGTGGGTAGCGTTGCGCGAATGCGGGAATCATCCGTCACGGTAAATTGATCGTCGAGGGGAACATTGTAGTCCACGCGGATCAATACCCGTTTTCCGCTGAAGTCGTAGTCCTTAAAAGATAACATAACCTGTGTTATGTATTACAGCTTGCTGAGCTTGACCAGCAGGTCAGCCAGACGGGCAGAATAGCCAAACTCGTTGTCGTACCAGCCCACGACTTTAACCGTGCGGCCAATCACAGCAGTGAGTTCAGTGTCAAAGATGCAGGAATGGGGGTTGCCCACAATGTCAATAGACACAATGGGATCCTCGCAGAATTGCATAACGCCCTTCAATGGACCCGAAGCCGCTTTTTTGAAGGCTGCATTGATGGCGGCTACATCGACATCCTTGCTCAAAACCGCTGTCAGGTCGGTGATGGAACCATTCGGCACCGGAACACGGAGTGCTGAGCCTCCTATCTTTCCACTCAGTTCCGGAAAGATCTTGGTGACGGCACTGGCCGCTCCGGTAGAGGTGGGAACGATGTTCATGGCTGCTGCACGTGCGCGGCGAAGGTCGCGGTGCGGGGCATCGTGCAGATTCTGATCAGAGGTATAAGCGTGTATGGTCACCAGAAATGCGCTCTCGATGCCAAAGCTCTCGTGGAGTACTTTGACCATAGGCGCCACACAATTGGTGGTGCAGGAGGCATTGCTCAGGATATCGTCGCTGGCCTCAATCAGGTTGTCGTTGATGCCCAGGACCACCGAGCGTATGTCGCTGCCTTTGGCCGGTGCGGAGATAACCACCCTTTTGGCTCCCGCTTTGAGGTGCTTACCCGCCTTTTCGCGGTCGGTGAACAGGCCGGTGCTCTCTACCACTGCATCAATCTTCAGTTCTGCCCAGGGCAGTTCCTCCGGATTGCGGATGGCAAAGGCCTTCATCTTGTTCCCGTTGATGGTGATGGATGCATCATCTGAGCTCACATCTCCGTCAAACACCCCGTGGATGGAATCGTACTTAAAGAGGTGAGCCAGGGTCTTGTTGTCGGTCAGGTCATTGATGGCCACAACCTCAATCTCCGGCCTTCCAATAAGGTTCCGCATGGTGATTCGGCCGAT
This sequence comes from Chitinophagales bacterium, assembly GCA_041751015.1. Classification (GTDB taxonomy): domain Bacteria; phylum Bacteroidota; class Bacteroidia; order Chitinophagales; family BACL12; genus WGOA01. The sequence continues at coordinate 143,415 of JBGSYF010000022.1, read as the reverse complement.
ACGGCCAAAGCCGTTGATGGCTACGCGCAGTTTACTCATAATAATAGGCTTGGTTTGTGGGCGCAAAGATAAGCAATGCGACGGGTTCAGGGTCGAATATGTGCGCTGGTTGGGCAGATCATGGCTCCCGGCATTTTTTTGCCCAATTGAGCCCAAAAAGTTTTTTGGTTTCGCGAACCTGCTTATTTTTGAGGCCCCATTGGAAACAATGGCTTTGTTCTTTATAGTTGGCCCGTTCGTCTAGGGGTTAGGACGCAGGATTTTCATTCCTGTAACAGGGGTTCGATTCCCCTACGGGCTACCCAAACCCTGGTTATCGCTGGATAACCAGGGTTTTTTTTGCTTGATTTCGAAAGGCAGCCTCTCCAGGCTATATTACCTCACATACCCGGGGTCCGATCACTGCGCAGTCAAAGGGTTTAGCGCTACTTTTCATAAATTTTAACAACTTAGACGGATGAACAGGAAAGCCATCAGCCTTTTCTGAGGAATACCGATCAAAACATTGGTATAAATTACTATACAATTTTCAATCATACGGTCATGAGTAAAAGAAGAACGGCAAAGTGCAAGAAAGTAAGAACCATGTGGAATGAAGAAAAGCAACAATGGTACTTTGTCATCAGCGATGTTGTTCAGATCCTCACAAAGACTTTTGATCCCTATGATTACATCAAAAAAATAAGGAAAAATGATCGCGGACTTACAAAGTCCTGGAAAAAAATAGTCGCTCCGCTCGAAGTGGAAACTAAAGGTGGAAGACAGTATATCAACTGCGCTTCAGCACCTGGATTGACACAGATCATTCTGGCTATCCCTTCACCAAAAGTTTCCGCTTTCAAAGAATGGCTGGAGAGTTTAAATATTGACAATTCAAACAAAATAAAAATCTACAAAAATTCTCTAAAAGCTTTTCATGGGATACTTAAAAATTCAAACAAATGGATAGAGAAAAGAGATAAATATGTAATGATCAACCAAAGGCTGCCTGTGGCTAAAAGAATGAACGAACTAGAAATTATATATACATTATTGAAGGAAAATGATCTTGCCCAGCCTGCTTCAGCTCCAGCTTCAAGAAGATCGACTACTCCAAAGAAAGTCAAAGGTTGAAATCCTGTTTCTATTAAATTCCTGTTAAACTGAGACCCCATACCTAAACAAAAATAAATTTTGTCAAGCAATTAAATAATACAAAACAGTATGGTATTTTTGTAGGGTTGCAGTTCTAATGAATTGTTAAATCCTACTACCATGTCACACTTTCCAAGTTCGCAAGGCCGTGAGAAAACACGGGGCAGGGCTTCGGTCCTGATTGCAGCAACCCAACCCGGCCACCTGCCCAACCATCCCGGCTCGCGTGGCACCCATCCCGGCCCCCAGCCCAACAAAGGATGGATGGATTTGAGCGCCTATGGCGCTATGGCCACGGCTGCCGTCCTGATGGCACCAACTGTAAAGGCACAGGTCAGCTATACCGATGTCGATCCGGATTTGCTCATAGCCAATTCCTCGGTGGATATTGACATCGATGCTGACGGAGTGCCCGACCTGCGCATCAGCGCAGTCTCCAGCAGCGGCTGGGTAGATGTAGAGCCTTTGGGAGACAATGCCGTAGCCGGCTTCTATCAACCCTGCTTCTTCAGCGGGGGCATAGTAGCCAAAGACCTGGAATTTGGCGAAAGCATAGACGAAATGCAGTCCTGGACCTACAATACGGCCCGGCTAGTCAATTACAGCCCGGGTTGCCTTGGCGGCTGGTCTGCTGTAGGAGAACATTTCTTAGGTATTAGGCTCAATCAATCCGATACCATTCGCTATGGATGGATGCGCATCAGGATATCCGGAGCCTATGAGGCATTTGTTGAGGACTTCGCCATAGAAAATAGTCCTTCTAACCCATTGCTGGCCGGAGACATGACCGGGGTTTGCAGCATCAGAAACCATATTTCCACTGAACTCATCGGCCCGACCCAGGTGCTCCTCTCCTGGGAAGGTGGCCTTTTTACGGACTTTTACCGGGTCTATTTCAAAGCCGCTGATGACCCTTCCTTCAGCTTTGTCAATGTCGAAGGGCTCAGCACCGAAATCAGTGGATTAGCTCCGGGCACGGCCTACTCCTGGTACCTACAAGCCCGGTGCAGTGAAGGAGGACTTTTACCACCGTCCCCCCTTCAGCATTTCAACACGCCAAACGAACCGCCCTTCAGCATCAGCACTCGAAAATGGGCTCTGGGAACACCCGGCTTTCCAATCACTGGAGTAGAAAGCAATACCAGGTTTGGGGGTGATATAGCGGCTATCGGCGATCTGAATGGAGATGGCATATCGGAGATCGCGGTAGGTACCGAGCCCAATGGAGGCCCCGGTGGATATTGGATATTCTTCCCCGATGGCAGCGGCGGTATTGGAAGCTTTAGTTTTCCAGGTGGCGGAAATGGGGTTGGGATGTGCGAAGCTGGCGATGTGAATGGCGATGGGATTCCCGATATAGTTGTGGGTCTTCCCGATTTGAACACCTTTGCCGGTGCCATACAAACCGTCTTTCTACAAGCTGATGGAAGTCTGGCTGGATTGCAATTGGTCAATAGCACGGATCCGGTGATCGGACCAAACATCAATACCTTCGACCGATTTGGGCGGGCCATAAGCAATATGGGTGATTTGGATGGAAATGGTACCGACGATCTGCTGGTGGGTGCCTATTCCAACTCCGACGGTGCTTTCAGCGGAGGCTCTGTCTTCATCCTGTTGATGGACAGCACCGGGCGTCCGATTCAGAAACGACAAATTACCGAAGGCATAGGAAGCTTTACCGGGGATCTGCAAGCCCTGGACGGTTTTGGCTATTCGGTCGAAACCCTGGGCGATCTGAATGGTGACGGTATACGCGATATTGCCGTGGGCGCCTGGACCGACGGCAGTGCGCAAGGCGCTGTTTATATCCTCTTCCTCCAACCGGACGGTACCGTGTTGAATCACGTCAAGATCACTCAGGGCGAAGGGGGCTTTAGCGGTGTTCTGGATAACAATGACTTCTTTGGCTCATCTCTTGCCTCAATGGGCGATATAGATGGAGATGGCACATGGGAACTGGCCGTGGGTGCATTTGCCGATGACGACGGAGGAACAGATGCCGGAGCTGTCTGGATTCTGAGTCTGAATCCGGACGGAACCGTGGCAAAAACCTCCAAGATCAGCATTACTTCTGATCTAAACATCAGTGGACATGTGCCGGGAATGCGCATGGGCAAAGGATTGGCCTTCTTGGAGGACACTAATGGAGATGGTTGGCCAGAATTGGCCGTTGGCGCCTACTTCGACAATACCGGAGCCACCCGCGCGGGAGCCGTGTACCTGCTGGACATCATTTCCAACCCATGCCCGGTACCAACTGGTCTGAGCACAGACAGCGTAACATCAAGCGCTGTGGCCCTTTCCTGGATGGCGGTTCCCGAGGCAGAAGAGTATCAGATTCAGGCGCGCAGAGCCGGTGCTGCTTCGATCAGGAGCTTCACCCGCAGCGCTCCCTTTTTCTCCAAAACCGGGCTGACCCCCAGCCGCAACTATGAATGGCGAGTGCGCAGCATCTGCGCCAGTTCTTCGTCGCCCTGGTCAGCGTGGGTGCCCTTCAGCACCCCTTCGCCCCGGGAAAGCATAGCTCAGCATTCCTTGCAGATCAGCCCGAATCCTGCCCGCGAAAGCCTGATGGTCAAGGGATGGGAGCACGAGGGAACCTATTCGGTGCGCAACAGCAATGGACAAATCATGGTCACTGGCAGCATTCCCATAGCACAACAATGGCCCATACACACCGGGAATTGGCCGGCTGGTTTGTACTGGCTTGAATTGAACTCAGACGAGCAGCGGCAGACCACTCCCTTCAGCGTGATGCCCTGAGTCCGTATCCGGCTGGCAGAAAGCGCTACTAAGCACTTCTGCCCTGTCTGAGCTTGAGCAACTGTAGATGTTGAGGCTGGCTTTCAAAATACTTTATGGTATGTTGATAGCCGGCCTCCACTGCTTGCTCCATCTTGTCCCAGCCCATCAAACCAATTCGCTTGACCGGGGGTTTTAGGCATATATCCGATTGCGCGCTGATCTGCTGAGCATGGGTTGTGCTGGCCAGGTAGCTGGAGCGCATGAAGATCTGAAACAGACTGGGAAACTTGGTGGCTCGTTTGCGCCGGCCCAGTAAACGGTCTCTAAAGACCAGGCTGTTCGGGGGAAAGGCGCTCTGGTTGGTAAAGATTTCCTGCGTGGTACTGACATCGACGCTGATCAAAAAATCGCAGTCCCGAGCCCGAAGCAAATCGCCGGGAAGGTTGTTGATCAGAGCCCCGTCCACCAGAAAATGTCCATCCACGATCAGGGGCGGAAAGACGCCCGGCAGTGCCGAGCTGGCCGCGATGGCCTGCCACAAACTGCCCCTTTCGTGCACCAGCATTTCATTGGTGGAAAGGTCGCAGGAAACACATAAAAAAGGATACCACATATCCTCAATCTGATAATCGAAGAGCTCCTGCAATACTTTTTCCTTCTTGCGACCCTTCAACAAAGAGAAAAAGGGAAAATGATAGTCGTTGGCAATGCTCCCTTCGATAAAGGTCTTGCGGCAGGCTGCCATCAACTCTTCAAGGGTCCAGTCCATGGCTTTTGTAGCCCCAAGAATGGATCCTATACTGGTTCCACCGATTAAATCCACCTCTATACCGAGCTCAAAGAAAGCCTTGAACACACCGATATGAGCAAGGCCCTTGGCCCCGCCACCACCGCAGGCTATGCCTATGGTCTTACCCGTGATGAAGCGGGCCAGGCGCATGATATCCCTGTGGTGCTCGCGGCGCAGGTGGTAGCAGCGCATGGGCTCAACCCGCTCCAGCCACTTTTGTGTGTGCTGCGGAAAGCGCTGCTCGTGTGGATGGATCAGGACCAGATGCACCTGCACTTCCGGATGGCGCTCCTTGCGCTCCTTCAGATAATCCAGCAAATCCTGACGAGGCTCAGCATGATCGGCTTCCGCCAGCAGATAGATCACATCGGCCTGGCGAATACAGCGTTGGGTCCACGCGCTCAATACCGGTTGAGCCTGAAAGAGCAAATACGCATCCCGATTGTCCAGCTCGGCCAGATACTGCTGTATTGGAGACTGCGCATCAGCCGACTCCAACTGTTCCATACCAATGTGCAAGGCATCGGCCAAAGACTGCTCGCTGATCACGAAGTTTTGCTCCAGCGATCCCACAGCTTCTGAAATCTGCGAAACCAAGGTGGCGTAATCAGCTATGGGATGAAGGGGAAGCAGTGCAGCATTGGGCTTCAGACGAAGCACCTGACGCTGATTCGCATGTTGGAGCCGGGAGATGATGAGCTTGGAAAATCCGCTCAATATACTTGGATACTTATTATATATTTTTACAAAATCTTCCTTTTTGATCTTGACCAGTATTGAATCCCGGCTGGCTTTCACCGTTGCGCTGCGCTCTGCATCGGTCAGAAGGGCCATCTCCCCCACTGTTTCGCCCTTGAAGACGGAGCCCACCAGTTCTTCGCGCCCCCCTTCCTTGGGCAGAAAGACCGACAAGCGCCCGGAGAGCAGAAGATACATGCCATCGGCGGCCTCACCCGCCCCTATGAGCTGCTCACCCGACATCAGCTCCACCCATTCCAGCTCCCGGAGCAGGGCATCGGATACCTCGGGCTCCAGTGCGCCAAAGTAGCGTTTCATCCCCTGCTGGAGGGTGGGGAGATAAAGATCCTTATTGTTCACGCTGATGAGAAAGGGCTTGGTGCTTATAACACGGACTGAGCTCCGCAAGACGCTGTGAAAAATAATTGCTTTTGTTCAAAACTCTATCATACCGGGCTGACAATAAGGCTATTCCGAAAGTCGCAAGCCATCAACGGTACCTAATCCAGCCCCCATCACGCCCATAGATCATCGATCCGGCCCTTGTCCAGGGCCTGGGCCGCCGATGCCGCGCAGCTCTGAACCACAAAGCCCAGGCTGGCAAATCGCTCGTCGCGGGTCAGACCCCGCTGGTAACGCGCGAAGATCTGCTGAACAATCACAGCAATTTTATATAATCCAAAAACATAATAAAATAAGCCATTGCCCGGATCGCGACCGCTGAGCTGGGCGTAGCGCTGCACCACTTCCGCCCTTGATGGATTGCCGGGCAGCACCGTTGGACTCAGGGCCATCTGCTGCATGACCGGCGGGTCGCCGGGGTGGACCCAATAAGCCAGCGAAGTGCCCAGATCCATCAGCGGATCGCCCACCGTGGCCATCTCCCAATCCAGCACGGCGATAATCCGTGTCCAGTCCCGGGGATCCAGCACCAGATTGTCGTACTTGAAATCGTTGTGGATCAGACTGACTCCGCTCTCTGAGGGCATATGGGCAACGAGCCATCGCCCAGCCCGGTCCATATCGGGCAATTCGGCGGTTTTTGCCGCCTCGTATCGCCTCATCCAGCCCTCTACCTGTCGTTTGACATAGCCCTCCGCTTTGCCAAAATCCCGCAGACCGGCAGCCTCCACATCCACCTCATGCAGCTCCACCAGACTATGAATCAGCGAATCGGCTATAGCCGCCATTTGCTGGGGAGCCGGGTGCATAGCCTCGGGCATTCGGGGACGGAGAATAACCCCTTCCACCTTTTGCATCACGTAAAAAGGCGCCCCGATAACCCGCTCATCATCACAGTAGAGCAGAGGCTTGGGCGCCCTCGAATAGACGGGCTGAAGCGCGGACAAGACCCTGAACTCCCGCCCCATGTCGTGCGCGCTCTTCACCGCTGAGCCGAAAGGCGGCCTGCGCAAGACCCAGGCCTGATCGCCGGCCTTCAACAGATAAGTAAGATTAGAATAACCTTTTTTGAACTGTTCCAGCTCGAGATTCTCCGTGCAGCCACCGGGCATGTGCTCATCCAGCCATTGCCGCAGGGCACTGAGCTTGAGCTCCTCCCCTTCGCGCACCGCGGCAGAGCGGTCAGTCCAGTCTTTTTCTTCGGGGGAAGAGCTCACGCTTTAGCACCCTCCTTCTGTGCGTAGCTCTTGAGGATGGCCTTGCCCAGGCGCTCCTTGTGCACCTCGTCCGGGCCGTCGTAGATGCGGGCCGCGCGCTCGTGCCGGTACCACATCGCCAGCGGAGTATCGTCGCTCATGCCGAGCGCTCCATGAACCTGAATGGCCCGGTCGAGCACCTGCTGCAAGATCCCGGCCACATGAAACTTGATCATCGAAACCCGGTGACGGGCGGCGTGGTTGCCCTGCTGCTCAATCTGCCGCGCGACATCCAAAACCAACAATCGGGCGGCATCCATTTCCGCGCGGCTCTCTGCAATCCAGTTCAAGACGCTCTGTCGGCTTCCCAGGGGCTTGCCGGGCAGCAAGTCCCGTGAAACAGCCCGCTCACACATCATGTCGAAGGCCCTTGATGCGATGCCCAACCAGCGCATGCAATGGTGAATGCGCCCCGGACCCAAACGCTCCTGTGCAATGGCGAAACCGGCTCCCCGCGCGCCCAGCAAGGCCGATGCGGGCATGCGGCAGTCGTTGAAGCGAAGTTCGGCATGGCTGAAGTATCCACTGCCTTCATCGCCCATGACGGAGATGTTGCGCACCCGCTCGTAACCCGCGCTGTCCGTGGGCAGCAAAAACATGCTGGCCCGCGCGTAGGGATGGGCATCCGGATCGGTGATGGCCATGACTATGGCAAAGGCTGCACCATCGGCAGCGGTGGCGAACCACTTATGCCCATTGAGCACCCATTCTTCGCCCTCAAGCCGGGCCTGCGTGGACATGATCAGGGGATTGGAACCGGCGTGCTCCGGCTCGGTCATGGCGAAGCAACTGCGGATCACTCCGCTCAACAAGGGATCGAGAAACTGCTTTTTCTGCTCCGGGCTGGCGTGATCGGCGAGGATCTCCATATTGCCCGCATCCGGTGCCTGGCAATTGAACACATAATGTCCGAACGGACTTCGGCCCAACTGCTCACTGATCCGGCCGAAGGCTTCGAGCCCCAAACCCATTCCCCCGAGTTCAGAGGGACCTTGAGGCAACCACCAGCCCCGGCTTTTAACGGTCGCACGCAGCTTTGACAACTGCGGCTCCAGCGCGGAGGAAGCATGCGCCGAGCCAAGTGACTTTTCAAGCGGAATCAACTCAGCATCCACGAAGCCACGCACATCCCGGCAAAGAGCATCTATCTCCTCTAAGTTCATATTTTTGAGACTAATACGTTGCCCCTTCCTCCACCAGGCGGGCCAGTGAAGCCGGAGGGTTGAAGCGATCCCCGTAGTCGCGGGCCAGTTGGCGGGCTCTGGACAGGAATTCCGCGGGACCGTACTGATTGATGAACTGCAGGGTCCCCCCGCTCCAGGGCGCAAATCCCCAGCCAAAGATGGAACCGATATTGGCGTCGGCTGAATTGGTCAACACCCCTTCGTCCAGACAGCGCACCGTCTCCAGAGCCTGGGCAAACAAGATTCGGTCGATCATCTCCTGCTGGCTCAGGGCTTCTCTGGGGCTGAAGATCTTCTGAAGTTCAGGCCACAAGAATTTCTCATCGCCCTTGGGGTACTCATAAAATCCCCCCCCATAAGCGCGACCCTTGCGTTCGTGCTTCTCCACCATCGTCTTGAGCACGGCAAAGCCCGGATGGTTCTCAATGCGAAGGGAGGCGGTATCTCCGTCCGCTATCGTCTGTTTGCTGATGTCGTAGGCCAGCTTCAGGCTCACTTCGTCCATCAGCGCCAATGGGCCGACGGGCATGCCCGCCATGCGTCCGGCCATCTCTATGGCGCGGGGATGCTGCCCTTCGCCCAGCAAAGCCAAACCCTCATTGGTATAGGTGGAAAAGACGCGGGAGGTGTAAAAGCCGCGACTGTCATTGACCACTATCGGCGTCTTGCCAATGGCCAGAACATAATCAAAGGCCTTGGCCAGGGTTTGATCATCCGTTTCCTTGCCACGGATGATCTCCACCAGCTTCATCTTGTCCACCGGAGAGAAAAAGTGCAGCCCTATGAATTGCGAAGGGCGGCCCGAACGCTCCGCCAGTCCGGTGATGGGAAGCGTGCTGGTGTTGGAGGCAAAAACGGCCTTGGCGTCCAGGACAGCTTCGGCTTCTGCGGTGACTTTGGCCTTCAATTCCCGGTCTTCAAAGACCGCTTCAATGATCAGATCACAAGCGGCCAGATCGGCGGCATTTCCCGTAGGCAGAATGCGATCCAGGATCTCCTGGCGCTTTTCAGCCGTGGATCGCCCGCGGGAGACGAGCTTGTCCAATATGGCTTTGATGCGCTCTACCCCTTTCTGAGCCCCTTCCAAATCGGCGTCTTTGAGCACCACCTGCATGCCCGCGCGCGCGCTTTCATAGGCGATGCCGTGTCCCATCATGCCGGCACCCAGCACACCCACTTTGGTGGTTTGCTGCTTGGGAATGCCCGACGGTCTGCTCTGTCCCTTGTTAATGTCGTTGAGCTGAAACCAGAAGGTGTGAATCATGTTCTTGGCCACCGTTCCGGTGGCCAGATGGGCGAAGTAGCGCGACTCGATCCGCGAAGCCGTCTCAAAATCTACGGTCGCTCCCTCTACAGCGGTGGCCATGATGGCCTTGGGTGCAGGGTAGAGATTGAAGGACTCTTTGGCCAGCAGGGCAGGCATGGCCGGTATGCGCTGCAACACGGCGGGACTGCGCGGGTCTCCGCCGGGAATGCGATAACCCTTTCGATCCCAGGGCTGAGTCGGATCCGGTTTGCTCAGAATCCAGGCCTTGGCCTGTTTGATCAGAGCATCGGCATCGGGAGCCAGCTCGTCGATCAATCCGGCCTTGAGGGCGGCAGCGGCGGGCAATTGCTTGCCCTGCATCAAATAGGGCGCTGAGGCTTCCAGACCGAGCATGCGCACCAGGCGGGTTACCCCGCCACCACCGGGCAACAGACCCAGAGTCACTTCGGGAAAGCCCAGCTTTACAGAGCGGTCGTCCAGAGCGATGCGGCGGTGACAGGCCAGCGCCAGTTCGAGCCCCCCCCCCAGAGCAGCGCCGTTGATGGCCGCGACTACGGGCAGTCCGCAGGTTTCCAGCGCGCGAAGACCCGCCTTGAGCTGCTCGCCCAAATGAAAGGCATCGGCGGGATCCGTCATGCTGTAGATGTGCTCCAGATCACCTCCGGCCAAAAAGGTCTTTTTGGCCGAAGCGAGAATCACCCCGATGATGCCCTTGCTCCTGGCTTCGTTGATTCGCGCCAGAGCATCGCTGAGCGCTTCGCCAAACTCCTTGTTGATCACGTTGGCCGAGCGCCCCGCCATGTCCATGGTGATCAGGGCAATCTGGTCCGAACCAATATCAAAACGGAAGTGCTCCGCTGTCTTACTGCTGGATTGCATAGATATTTGATAAAAATTTATGTTCTCACACCCTTTCCACCACCGTTGCTATTCCCATACCACCACCCACGCACAAGGTGACCAGTCCGGTTTGCAGATCGCGGCGCTCCAATTCATCGATCAAAGTACCGAGCAAGACTGCACCGGTAGCTCCCAGGGGATGGCCCATCGCGATGGCCCCGCCATTGACGTTGATTTTATCGGTATCGCTGATGTCCATGTCCTTCATGAACTTGAGCACAACAGCGGCAAAGGCTTCATTAACCTCAAAAAGATCAATATCTTTTACGCTCATTCCTGCGATCTTGAGGGCTTTGCGACTGGCCGGTGCCGGACCGGTGAGCATGATGGTGGGCTCGGTACCCACCAGTGCGGCAGAGCGGATGACGGCGCGGGGCTTGAGCCCCAGCTCTTCGCCCTTGGCCTTTGAACCGAGCAATACCAGAGCTGCCCCATCCACGATGCCCGAGGAGTTACCGGCGGTGTGCACGTGGTCTATGCGCTCAACGGTGGGATAGCGCATCATGGCCACGGAGTCAAAACCCGCCATCTGCCCCATGATGGTGAAGGCCGGGTTCAGAGTGCCGAGAGAATCCGCTGTGGTATCGGGTCGAATGGTTTCGTCCCGGTCCAAAACAGTCATTCCGTTGATATCGCGCACGCTTTGCAGACTGCGGAAGCGTCCCTGCTCAGCGGCCTTAGCGGCTCTTTGCTGGGATTGTGCACCAAACTCATCCACATCGCGGCGGCTAAAGCCTTCCATGGTGGCGATCAGATCCGCCCCAATTCCCTGGGGAACAAAACCCAGGGCGTTGTTGACACTGGGGTCGGCATACATCGCCCCGCCGTCGGCACCCATAGGCAGTCGGGACATGGACTCCACGCCCCCGGCCACCACCAGATGCTCCCATCCGGAACGGACTTTCGCCGCGGCAATGTTCACGGTTTCGAGGCCAGAAGCGCAAAAACGGTTGATCTGCATGCCCGGTACGTCCAGATCCCAACCCGCATAAAGCGCCGCCGTTCTGGCGATGTTGCCGCCCTGTTCCATGACCGGTGTCACGCAACCCAGAACCACATCATCCACCTGAGAGGTATCGAGCTTGTTGCGCCTGGCCAGCGCGATAAACAAGGTCTTGAGCAGATCTATGGGTTGAACCTCGTAGAGCGAACCATCCTTTTTACCCTTGCCTCGGGGAGTTCGGACGGCGTCAAAGACATAGGCGTTGTTTGGCATCGGAGCTTGACTTTAGAAATGGGTGTGCGGGTAATGATCAGGAGAGCAAGAGCAAACCAAAGCAGGCCAGAATGAAATAGGGCACCAGCACAGCAGCACCGGCGTAGTCTTTGGCTATGCGCTGCCCAAAGAAAAGCATGAGCAGGGAAAGAGCGGAAAAAAACAATCCCAGCCAGGCCAGGTGCTCGTCCTTGCTGTATAAAAGTTGAATCGTTCCCGCGGCGCTGAGCAAACCCGCCGCGCACTCCATAAGAGTAATCAACGGCAGCATCACCGGGACACTGCCCGCCAGAATTGACTTGGAAAAGTGCTCCTTGAGCCAGCTCAGATTGCCCTGATAGTCAAAGACCTTGTCCAGTCCGGATTGCAGGAAAAGAATCGCCATAAAGGCGCTGATCAGGGCAGAGAGAATTTCGAACCCGGAAACACCCCAGGATTGCGGCGGAAAGACGGAAAGAACTTCCATCGGGCTAAAATAGAAATTGCAGCGCTATATGATCAGCTTTCCCGCTGTCGATGGCTTTTCACCGCAATCTTGCGCGGTGCAGGTCTCCCATCCGTTTCCTCTCGAAAGCGTTCAATTAGATCATTGATTCTTGTATAAATATGATTTGAACCTATGACCATCTGCAGGCCGTTGGCTTCCAGGGTGTCCCTCACTTCGCCGATCAGGCCCAGAAAGCGCAGGCTCACCCCTTCGCGAAGCAAATCGCGCTGAAGGGTTCTTATCAAATCCACCGCAGTGGAATCCACGGTACTAATGGCCGTACCATCTACTATGATCAGTTCGGTTTCAGGTCGAAGGGCCAATTCGCGCTCTATGGCTTCGCGCAGGTATTCCTGATTGCCGAAGAAGAGCCGGGCATCGGGCCTGAAGATCATGATCCCCTCTTCTTCCTCGGCTTCGGAATAGCGATCGATGTTCTTGAAGACGGTCGAACCGGGCATGCGGCCGAGAATGGCGTAGTGCGGTCTGGATGTGGTGTACAAAACCGAGGAAAGCGACAGGACAATTCCCGTGACAATACCGGTCTCCATACCGAGCAGCAATGTGCTCAGGAAGGTGGCCAGCAACATCAGCAAATCGAGTTTGTCGGTGCGGAAGAGACGGAGCACAACCTTCCACTGAAACAGTTCATAGACCGCCAGCACAATGATGGCGTTGAGCACGGCCATAGGCAAGCTCGCGAAGAAATGAGTGAATAACAGGACCGTTAACAACACCAGGGAAGCGGCGATGACCGATGCCCAGCCAGTCTGGGCTCCGCTGTGGTAGTTCAGTGCCGTGCGTGCAAAGCTTCCCGCCACGGGGAAACACTGAAAGATCGAGCCCCCGAGATTGCACAGGCCGTGTACCATCAATTCCCGATCGGGACGAAAGACCACCCCACTTCGCTCGGTGGGAAGGGATCTGGCCACGGCCACAGAGATGACAAAACTCATCAGCGAAAGGCTGAGCAGACTGGGCAGGAGAGGTCTGCCCTGAACCCAGTTCAGACTGGGCCAGGACGGGCTGGGCAGACCGCGGGGTATCTCGCCCAAAATGCGCAATCCCTGCTCTTCCAGGCCCAGCGAACGGGTCAGCACAATGCCGAGAACCAGCACAAAGAGGGCCCCCGGCCATTTGGGCAGAAAGCGACGAAAAAGGAGAAGGATGCTCAAGCTGCTCAGACTGATCAATATGGTCAGGCCGTGGCTCAAATGAGCCATTTGCGGCAAGAGACTCAGGAGGGTTTTGGGCGTGCCGTGGACCTCGGGACTCATGCCCAACAAACCCGGAATCTGGCTGAACATGATCAGAATCGCCGATGCGGAAGTGAATCCGCTGATGACGGGCATGGAGAGAAAGTTGACCAAAAAGCCCAATCGAAAGATGCCGAGCAAAAACTGCAGCAGACCTACGGCAAAGGCCAGAGCGATGACCCATCGCACATAGGACTCGCTGCCCGGCTGGGCCATGTCGGAGACACCGGCAAAGATGAGCAGGGATAAGAGCGCTGCCGGTCCGAGCGACATGGAACGCACTCCGCCTATCACAGCGTAAATCAACAGGGGAAAAACCGCGGTGTAGAGCCCGTAAATGGGTGGCATTCCAGCCAGCATGGCATAGGCCATGGCCTGGGGAATGAGGACTATCCCCACGGTCAGACCCGCGATGGCATCGGCGCGAAACAGCAATGGACCATAGGCTGATACTTCAGCCAGCAGGGGAAGGTGCCTGAACCATTTTGGGAATCCGGGCATAAGGGGTTGCGCTGAGTCCTGGACTTTTCTGCAGACTGCAATCGTTTATTGCAAAATGCGAAAAGCTGCCGGACTGTACTCAGTCGGTCTGTTGTGCTTGATGGCTCTCCGATCCTTGCCCGGTAGCCTCCTTTTCCAACAGGGCATAGAACATTTCACCACCCCCTTCATTGGATATGCTCAGGGACAGGGCAATCCAGCCTCTTCCGGCATAGTTATTGATGTCAATTTCGAGCCGACTGTGGCTGACGGCCCGGATAACCTTATAGGTTTTCATGGTTGTTCCGATTTCTTTTCGAATTGCCGGTTAAGGTAAGACTGAAAAGGACTTTTCTTCAGGATGTCTAAAAATTAGGTCAGACTCTCTCACAATACCTGTTACCAAACGCTCGTTTGATTATCGGGCTTGATACTCAGGGAATTGTGTTGCAATTGCATCAAGTCAGCTTACGGGTGATTGCTGCTCAAATTGTTAAATAGCGTTAAAAGTTTACATTTTACACAACATTTGAACTAAATAGCGCATTGAAAGGTTACTATTTTACGGCTCTTCACGCTTGCAGATGCTCTGAAAGCAGTTGAGCGAAAAATTTACAAAAATCAATATTCTCCACATCAGCAAAAAAATCTTTGCTTTTCCCTCCCCTAAATTTTTCCCCATTTAGCTTTTTAGTGCAGCCGATTAAAAGCTGGTAAACCTCTTTAATTGCTCTGCCTTCTTTGAACCTCCCACACCCGAACCGTCATTCAGCATGAGAAATCTTAAGATTACCAAACAGATCACCAACCGCGCCGGTAAGTCCATGGAGATATACCTCAAGGACGTATCCCGCGAACCAATGGTGACTCCCCAGGAAGAAGTGGAGTTGTCCCGCCTCATCAAAGAGGGTGATAATGAAGCTTTGCGGCGCCTGATCAATGGAAACCTCCGTTTCGTGATTAGTGTAGCCAAGCAGTACCAGCACACCGGTATTCCACTGGAAGACCTGATCAACGAAGGCAACATTGGATTGATCACTGCCGCCAAGCGCTTTGATGCGACCCGGGGCTTTAAATTCATCTCCTATGCCGTGTGGTGGATTCGCCAGAGCATCCTGAAGGCCATCTCTGAAAAGAGCCGTCGAATCAGGGTTCCCGCCAACAAAACCCGCGACACCCGATCGATTGCCGAAGCGGCTATGTCCATCGAGCAGCATCAGGAGCGCACCGCCAGCCCGGAGGAGATCGCTGAGATCCTCAACATGGATGTTCGCGATGTCAAGCAATTAATGCAGTACACCCAGAAGGAGCTGAGCATTGATTCGGCCATCAACGCCGATGATGATGCCCGCAGCATGCTGGAAGTGATGGTGGACGAAAGCAGCCCGGATCCGGAATTGCAGATGCTGGATCTGAGCCTTACCCAGGAGATCGACTTCGCCCTTTCGCAAATCGATCAAAAGGATGCCTACATTCTCAGCCTTTTCTATGGCTTGAAAGACAACTATCCCAAGACTCTGGCCGATATCGGCAAGAAACTGGGGATCAGCAGCGAAAGCGTGCGCAAGCGCAGAGATCGCGCCCTGCGCAACCTGAAGCGCCAGGCCAAGGACGATCTGAAGTCCTATCTCTGAGCTGAGCTAGTTAACAAGCAGTTTAATAAGACCGGATTCCTTTGGAGTCCGGTCTTTTGTTGCCTGCACCTGCCGGAATGCAGCTCCCTTCAGAATGAGCCCGGTCAGGAAGATTTGAAAACTAATTTTTCGAAAAAAAACGTCAAAAAATTTTGGATTCTCGCTGATTTCGCTATTTTAGCAGTGTTAAGCAGAGGCGAGAAGGCTTGTTTTCTGCTTCAACTATACCCTGAAAGGGTTGGGATTGAAGAAAAGCGCCAGCATTCAAGGCAACAAGTCTTGAGAAACACTGGCGATGTAAAGATTTTGAGGTGGAGGTTATGATATGACTGTATAGCATATTTAACCGGGAGGCGGGTTTATCCCGCCTTTTTTTTTTGCCCGGAACTCATGGAAGTTTCATGCTAAACGCCCTGGTACAGGGCGGGTTACTGGATGCAGAGCATGGCCATCTCCCTAAACAAGGTCTCCACGCCAGCTCCGCTTTTGGCGCTGCAAAGCATGTCGGGTTGAATTCCAGCCTCCTTTAGAGCGGCCCGCACCCTTTCCTCCTGAACCAGATCCAGCTTGTTGCCGGCCAGAAGAACCGGAATTCCCGGCAAGCGCTGCCGGTACTCTTCCATCTGGTGCTCCAGCCCGATCCAGCTTCCCGGCCGGCTCAGATCAAAGACCCAGATCATACCCTGGGTGGCCTGCAAGTAGGATTCCGGCAGGAGCTCATTCGGAAAGATGTTCGCCATATCCCACAAGCTCAATTGCACAACATAGCCCTGTTCAGCCAGTTGAATACTGTACTTCTCTGTATGGACACCCTTGGTCGCTTCGTACTCATTGGAGAATCGCTGATGAACCAGGCGATTTGTCAGCGAAGTCTTGCCCACGGCAAAGCCGCCCATCAGGATAACTTTGCGGTTGATTTGTCGAAGGGTCTTCATTTCGGTGATCCCACTTTGACAAGCGGATGGCATCCCTTATTATCGGGTTGTCTGGATAATCTCCCAAAATATAACGGACACAAGGCGAAACTTGACCCAAAACACGAATACCCACGCAAACAAGGTTCTCCACATCCGGGTTGTTAAGGGCCCTTGCCCATCAGCATTAAAAATGATACGTTTGTCGAAGCCCCATTCAGGACTGGGGCTTAACTTTCAGGGCAAGTAATATGAGGACCAAACGCAATGGGCTGGTACAGATATTGCTGGTAGAGGACAATCCCGGCGATATTCGTCTGACCCAGGAAGCTCTCAAAGAGGGCGGCCTACCCAGCAATCTCAACGTGGTTAAGGATGGCGTAGAAGCCATTGCTTATCTGCGCCAGGAGAGGGAGTATGCCGACAAGCCGCGTCCGGATTTGATCTTGCTCGATCTGAACCTGCCAAAGAAAGACGGTCGTGAAGTATTGGCCGAAATCAAGGAAGACGAGGGGCTCAAACACATTCCCGTTGTAATTCTTACCACTTCGGATGCCGAACAGGACATTGTCAAGGTCTATAAACTCCACGCCAACTGCTTCATTACCAAGCCGGTTGATCTGGATGAGTTCATGACAGTAGTGAGGCAGATCGAAGAGTTTTGGTTTAGTATTGTTCAGCTTCCCCCCAATACCCATTGATGTTAATGACCGATGCTGAAGCAGCAGTGCGCACTACGCGCGTCCTGCTCATAGAAGACAATCCGGCTGACGCGAGGCTGGTAGAAATTTTCCTTAAGGAAAGCACTCTGCTCAACTGTCAGATCACCCGGGCAGAAGAACTGCAGAAGGGTCTGGAATGTCTTGAAGAGGATGCGGACTACGATGTCATCCTGTTGGATCTAACCCTTCCGGACAGCCAGGGATTCAGCACGGTCAAGACCATGATCGAGGAGTTTCCCGAGTACACCATCATCGTCATGACCGGATTGGAAGACGAGAAACTGGCCTTGAATTCTGTCAAGGCCGGTGCTCAGGACTTCATCGTCAAGGGCAAGTTCGATGCTAACCTGCTGAGCAGAACCATCAGCTATGCTATCGAGCGCCATTCGCTGACCAAGCGCATTGAGGAATACGCCCGCACCCTCAAGGAGAGCGAGCGCCGATTGATTGAAGCTCAGGAAATGGCCGGTATTGGTAACTGGGAGCTCGATATCATCACCAGCAAGATGCGCTGGTCTGAAGAAGTGTATCGCTTACTGGGCTATCAGGAGAAGAAGTTCGAACCGAGCCTGAGCGATTATCTGAGCCGGGTGGTGCCCGAAGAGATCGATCAGGTGCGCCAGGAGTTCAATAAAAGCATGGAAAAAGGGGCTCCTTTCGAGATGGAATTCCGTCTGCAACAGGGGGATGGAAGCGTCAAGGCCGTGCTCAATCGTGGCAAGATCCAGATGAGCAGCAAGAGTGGCAGCCTGGTCCTGGTGGGAACCATTCAGGACATCAGTTTCTTCAGAGGGCAGGCCGACAACGGAGTGCTCAAGAAGCTCCGCACCGACGGAGAGCGCCTTTGCAGCAACTTGCGCAAGATGGGGCTGAGCGCCGAGCAGGAACACCTGCTGGGTCAGTTGGAAATGCTCTGGAAGAAGTAAAGAGGCCGGCGCGTTCCGCAACTCCCCTTCGCCCGAATTCGGCTTTAGATGATGCGGGTAACGCTGCCCTGCTCGGTATTGCTGGGTGCTCCGGCCTTGAGGCGATTGAGCACTTTCTGCCACAGGGTCTCGTAGGGAATGACCTCCCAATCCTGAACTTCATTGCCTTCCTGCTCCGCGTATTCGACCATCTTGCGGTAGAACTTGGAGGCCATTTGCTTGCTGCGGTCGTACTTGAAGTCTTCCTTCTCCATGACCAGGAGCATCTTGATGAAGCAGGAACTTCTGAAGCTCTCGTCCTTTCTCAGGTAGCGGCTGCAATACACATTGAGGGCTTCTGAGCGATTGATGATGGAATCGTAATCGCCTTTCTCGAGCAGGTAAAGTACCTGAATGATGAGGATGGAAACGTTGAAGCCCTTCTTGTCCTTGCTGAAGTTTGGCACCTCATTGAGGAAACGCATCAGGCGGAACTTGCGCTTCTTGTTGTTCTGCAACAAGCTGCGATCCAGCCCTTCAGTCTCAAAGATGTAGTTGAGATAGGCTTCGAAGATGCGCCACTTTTCCTGCCGGTTCTCGGAGGTATAGGGGAAGCGCGCATGATTCACCACCTTAAAATATATACCTGCTGCGTTGATGTAATTCTCCGTGTGCATGGCCAGCAGGAAGTAGTATTCCAGAAATACAAACCACGCGTTCTTGCCTTCCTCAAAGAGTTGCAGGCAGCGCTCAGCATTCTCCTTGCCTTGTTCGTAGTCGCGCAATTGCACATAGCAGTTGAGCTTGATCAAGGCAATGTGGGCGAGATTTTTCTGCTGGTTGAAGGGCGGGTTGTCGGCCAGGTATTTCTCCGCCTTTTCGCAAACCTGAACCGTACCGGCAAAGTCGCCTCT
Organism: Chitinophagales bacterium; assembly: GCA_041751015.1. Lineage (GTDB taxonomy): Bacteria > Bacteroidota > Bacteroidia > Chitinophagales > BACL12 > WGOA01. The sequence continues at coordinate 124,468 of JBGSYF010000022.1, read as the reverse complement.
TATCTGGCGGGAGAGAATGGAGATCTGATAGAGGTACCAATGCAATTGGTAGGAATCGTGCTTCTCGGAGAGGGCCTGAACTTCGGTCAGATACTCATCGGCGGTTTCGGCTAGCTCCACTTTTACCGCAACAGAATTGGCATAGCGAATGGTGAGTCGCTGATACAATTCCTCGGCGCGCATCTCTGCAAGCAGATTGGATTGTGCCTGATTGGCAATCTCGCTGAATTCCTCGTACTCCCGCTCATTGCCTTCCAGGCTGGCGTGATTCATCAGGATGCGCGAGCAACTCAGGACCATGTCGCTGAAGCGGTGCTCCTGAGCGACATTGAGAATCTTGCGCGTCATCTTGATGGCCGAATGGCGGGCGCCGTTGCCCAGAAGGATTCGGACCAGAGCCCAATTCTTGTTGCAGGTATAGTGAGCCCGGTGATATCCCGAAAAGGACGGGTCATTGGCATCCAGAAAAAACAGGGTATTGAGCAGACGCTTGCTGAAGCGACTTTTGAGCTGCCTGTACTTGTCGTCTAAGGGCGTGGTTTCATAGAGGAACTGGGCAGCCTCGTCGTCGTTGCTGAACTTCTCGGAGACCAGTCCATCGTAGAACTCGTTGAACTTGCTGTCCTTTTTGTTGAGCAGGCTTTTATCAAAGATCTCAATCTTGCTGACCCTCTTTTTGGTCACAATTTTGCTGATCTCTATTAAATTCTTCATGTCTAACCGGTCTAAGTAATTGGTTATCAGCCAGATGAACGAAAATCAAAATACCTCCCCTGCCCTCTTGTGTCAAAAAACCTGTCACAAAGATACTCTGTGTATGCAGTTTATGCAATACCCTATAAAATGTCCTTTTTCCTGATAATGCCCTGTTTACAGGCAGTTCAGGCATTTTGAGCTTTTTTGACTAAGTGCACCCCAACTGGTCACTTAATACGGTGCTATTACATGAAAGTTTCAAGGCCTAAATGCAGGCCTGCCAAGGCTTCATAGACAAGTTTAGATATGCCATAAAGAAAAAAATGCGTCACGATAGCCGTAAACGTGAAACCCCAGCCCCTGATTTATCGAATACCTTGCCTACAGTCATTGATTGCTTAACTGCCACTAAATTCTACCTTATATGGATCGCGTACTCTACTCTATACTTCTGGCTCTTGGTTTCAGCAACATTGTCATCATTGACATGGATGAACTTTAAGTCATAACCGCCGCCGGTTGATCTGAAGAGCACCATGCCATTTGGGTCAAGCGCTGGAGCGGCAACTTGCATGTTGTTATTGTTCGTGAGTTTATTGGTTCGTAACATTAAGTCGAAGGGCGCTCTTGTTGGGAGCGCCCTTCGGCATTTTCAGTTAGGCGTATACTTACGCTGACCTTAAACAAGTAAGAGAACCCTGCAAAATGATGTCACAAATGCAGGTTCAGGCAACCACCTTTAACTTGGCGATTTTCTCCTTGTTGAGCTTGTCTTCGACGTAGTCCCTGGTCAGACGAAAGACCTTGACATCGGGCTGTGAAGGCAACTCAAACATGGCATCCACCATAACCGCTTCGCAAATGGATCGCAGGCCCCGGGCACCGAGTTGGAATTCCATGGCTTTCTGCACCAAAAAGTCGATTACTTCATCATCGTATTCCAGGGTGATATCCTCGAGTTCGAACAGCTTTTTGTACTGCTTGATCAACGCATTTTTAGGTTGCGTGAGAATGGCCCGAAGAGCGTCTTCATCCAGGGGCTCGAGATAGCTCAGCACGGGCATGCGGCCAATCAATTCGGGAATAAGACCAAAGCTCCGCAGATCCATTGGGCTCACATAGCGCAGCATATCTTCATCGACGATGGCATCCTTGTCCTCACCCGATCGAAAGCCTATGGGCTGTTGCTGACGGGTTCTTCGGCCTATGATCTTTTCAATGCCGGCAAAGGCACCGCCGCAGATGAACAGGATGTTCTGCGTATTGACCTTGATCATCTTCTGTTCCGGATGCTTGCGACCGCCCTGGGGCGGAACAAAGACTTCGGTTCCCTCCAACATCTTGAGCAATGCCTGCTGCACCCCTTCGCCAGAGACATCTCTGGTGATCGAGGGATTGTCGCTCTTGCGCGCGATCTTATCGATCTCGTCAATGTAGACAATGCCCTTCTCCGCAGCGGGTATATCGTAATTGCAGACCTGAAGAAGACGGGTGAGGATGCTCTCCACATCTTCGCCCACATAGCCAGCCTCAGTGAACACCGTGGCATCTACTATGGCAAAGGGAACGTTCAGGAAGCGGGCAATGGTCTTGGCGATGAGGGTCTTTCCTGTACCAGTTTCACCCACCATGATGATGTTGGACTTTTCGATCTCCACATCATCGGCCTTCTTTTGGTTGAGGCGCTTGTAGTGGTTGTAAACCGCCACCGAGATGATGCGCTTGGCTTCATCCTGTCCGATCACGTACTGGTCCAGGAACTCCTTGATGCTGGCCGGTTTCAAGGCCTGTGGCATCGTGAATTTAACCGTGGGCTCGGTTTGATTGAGCTCTTCTTCAACGATTTGCTGAGCCTGAGCGACACAGCTTTCACAAATATGCCCGTCAATTCCCGCAATGAGAATCAGCGTTTCGTCTTTATCCCGACCGCAAAATGAGCATTTGGAAGTGGGCTTCCGCTTCATAGATGGAGTTTCATTCCGGCTTTACATCGCCGGATTTAAAGCTGATTTTATGGTTGAGAGGTGATTTCATGCTGCTTTCTACGCAAATCATTCGCGTTTGCTGCGTTCCAGCACCTCATCGATCATGCCGTATTCCTTGGCTTCTTCTGCGCGCATCCAGTAATCCCGGTCTGAATCCTTTTCGATACGCTTGTAGGGTTGTCCGGAATGCTTGGCAATGATCTTGTAGAGCTCTTCCTTCAGCTTCAAAACCTCTTTGAGGGTGATTTCCATGTCGGAGGCCTGGCCCTGAGCTCCACCAAGGGGTTGGTGGATCATCACACGGCTGTGGGGCAAGCCGCTCCGCTTGCCTTTGGTACCTGCACAGAGCAGGACGGCTGCCATAGAAGCGGCGATACCGGTACAGATGGTGGCCACATCAGGACCAATATACTGCATGGTGTCGTAAATACCCAGCCCGGAGTAAACCACACCGCCTGGGCTGTTGATGTAGATCTGCACATCCCGCTTGGCATCTACAGATTCCAGGAAAAGCAATTGCGCCTGAATAACATTGGCCACATAGTCGTCAATGGGAAGACCCAAAAAGATGATGCGATCCATCATCAATCTGCTAAACACGTCGAGAGCCTGCACATTGAGTTGTCTCTCCTCGATGATGTAGGGAGTCATAGCGCTGGTGGCCATGCCGCCACCGATCATGCTGGTCTGTGCATACTTCTCCAGGTGCATGGTGGAGAAACCCAGGTGACGGGTGGCATAGCGAAAAAACTCGTTGGATTGACTCATATGGACTTTATGCGTTATCGTTGGTTAAGGGGTAGATCTGGTTTACGAAAGATTGACGACAAAAGGTCCGTACTCAGGACCGACCTTCCATCAGAGCTCTTTGATACTCTCCCATACTAAGGGGTTGATCAACAATGGTAATTTTCTGTCGCAGAACCTCAAAAACCCGCGCGTCCATTATCGTGGTATGTACCTTCTTAACATACTCCTTGTCCGATGCAAGCCGCTGTACCAGGTCGTTGAGATCCTCTTCTTCCAATTGTTCAAAAGCGGCGCCATAATGACGGCGAATATCGTTGAGCACAGCCTGATGGATATCATCCTGACTGACGTTCAGCTCGTTGTCCCGGGCCACTTTGTTGTAAATTAACGACCACTTCAGGTTACGCAGGAAAAACTCAAAATCGCCGATTACCTCGTTCTCTTCCTGTTGGCTCTGAAGCCAGCGTCTGAGGAATTCTTCGGGCAGGGGAATAGACGTGTGCTCCAACAAGTGATCGGAGAGCGTATCGTTAAACTCGCGATCAGTTCGCATGTTGTAGGCCCTGGCGATCTCCTCGCTGATCAACTTGCGGGCTTCCTCTTCAGAACTGGCCCTGCCCTCACCAAAGACCTTGTCCAGAAGTGCCTGACTGAATTCAGCCGGTACATTGCGTTTGATGCCTGTCAACTCGGCCCGAAAACGATTGCCGACCTGATCCATGTTTTCTCTGATGCCAAACATATAGCGCAGCACACTCTCCCGATCGCGTCCGAGGTCCTCGGGAAAATTCTCAAAAATCATAGTCTGACCGGGTGACATGCCAATGCATTGAGATGCGAGGGCTTCATTTTTGATCTTATCCTGTTCCAGAACGACATCCTTGTAGATGCCATCGGGCTTGATCTGATCTTGTTCATCCAGCTCAACCAGCTTCATGTAGAGCAAGTCTCCCGCCTCTACCGAACTGACCTCCTTAAGTTGGCCTTCCTGCTTAAGGACTCGATTCCACTCGTCATCAATAGCCGATTGATCCGGCTCAATGCGCTTCCGTTCCAGCCGGGTGTTCTCGTTCAGAGCGCTGATCTCAAACTCGGGGCTCAAGCCTAGTTCGTAGGCAAACTCATAGTCACCCGTATCGTTGATGTCAATCCTGACCTGCTGATCTTCCTTGGGAAGGGGCTGGCCGAGTATGCGCAATTGCTTTTCCTTGATGAAAGAATTGAGCTGCTCATTGATGATGCTGTCCAGTTCCCTGGCGAGTACCTCATTGCCGTAAAACTTGCGCACCATAGTCTTGGGCACCTTGCCCGGCCTGAAGCCCTTGATCTGAACTTTCTTACCCAGATCCTTGAGCGAGTTCTCTAGCTTCTCCGCGTAGTCTTCGCGGGCTATCTGAATGCGCACGGTGGCCAGCAATTCGCTGGTCTTTTCCTCCTGAATGTTCACAAAGAATGTTTCGGTGTTGGTTAATCGATAAAACCTGGTGCGGATGAAGGGACTCGAACCCCCACGGCCGAAGGCCACCAGATCCTAAATCTGGCGCGGCTACCATTACGCCACATCCGCGAATTATGCCGCTATTTACAGTGCGTTAAGCGCTCCCGTTCCAGCTCCCTTCGCCCTAACTTCATTCTTTGAATTCAGGATGCACCGAGGTAGCTTGAACCGGCTGCCTTTCGAACTGACAAAAACCCGCACAATCCGGCAAAATTAGCCATTTTGGAAGGAATCACTCAAGGGCAATGCCGCAAGCTGAACCCTTGTGCTTAATTTGTAAAGGTATTTGGAATGGTTTTGGAGAAAATTCCAACAAAATGTGCATAAACAATTGATTTTCAGCCTTGAGCACAACCACATCTAAATACTACAGCCAGGAAGAAGCCAAGGTTATTGCGCGGCAATACCGCAATCTCCTTCGCTCCTTCAAGCCGGCTCTGAACAAATCCGAGAAGGTGCTGATCCGCACGGCCTTCGATATGTCTGTCGAAGCCCATGCCCAGATGCGGCGTAAATCGGGCGAACCCTATATCCTGCATCCGATTGAAGTTGCGCAAATCTGCGTGAACGAGATGGGCCTTGGCGTTACGGCCGGCATCTGCGCCCTGCTGCACGATGTGGTAGAGGACACCGAAATCACCCTGCAGGACATCGAGCGGGAATTCGGCAAGAAAACCGCGCGAATTGTCGATGGACTGACCAAGGTCAATGCGGTTTTCGATCTGACCAGCACCGTTCAGGTTGAGACCTTTAGAAAGCTTCTGCTCTCCCTGGCCGATGATATCCGGGTGATCCTCATCAAGATCGCCGACCGCCTGCACAACATGCGGACCATGGATTCCATGCCCCGCGACAAGCAGCTCAAGATCGCTTCGGAGACCCAGTTTCTCTACGCTCCTCTGGCCCATCGCCTGGGCTTCTACGCCATCAAGTCCGAGCTGGAAGACCTGGCCATGAAGTTTCGCGACAAGGATGCCTACGAGGAAATCACTCGTAAACTGGCCGACTCGCGGCGCGAGCGAAGCCGCTACATCAACGAGTTCACCAAGCCGATCAGCGCCATGCTGGAGAAGGAAAACATCCAGGCAACCGTGCTCGGCAGGTCCAAGTCGATCTCCTCGATCTGGACCAAGATGAAGAGCAAGGGCGTGAGCTTTGAGGAGGTCTATGACATCTTCGCCATTCGAATTATTATAGACAATTCCTATAAAAATGAAAAATCTATTTGTTGGAAGGTTTACTCCATTGTCACCGATTTCTATCAGCCCAATCCCGATCGACTAAGAGACTGGATCTCCAGCCCAAAATCCAATGGATATGAGAGTCTGCACACCACTGTGATGGGACCTAAAGGCAAATGGGTTGAAGTGCAGATCAGAACGGAGCGGATGGATGAAATAGCCGAAAAGGGCTTCGCGGCCCATTGGAAGTACAAAGAAGGCACCCAGGATCAGGCCATCGACCGCTGGCTGAGGGATATCCGGGAATTGTTGAAAAATCCCTCCTCCAATGCCCTGGATTTCCTGGACGAGTTCCAGATGAACCTGTACACCAATGAAATCTATGTGTTCACGCCCAAGGGAGATCTGAAGATTCTTCGCTCGGACGCCACGGCCCTGGACTTCGCCTTTTCCATTCACACCGACATCGGCTCTCATTGTATTGGGGCTAAAGTCAACCACAAGCTGGTCCCCATTTCGCACCGATTGAGCAATGGGGATCAGGTGGAGGTCATCAGCTCCAAGAAGCAAAAGCCCAGTGAAGACTGGCTGAGCTTTCTGGTCACCTCTAAGGCCAGAGCTGCGACCAAGGCCGCTCTGAAGGTGGACAAGCGAAATCTGGCCGAAGAGGGCAAGGAGATGCTCAAACGCAAGTTCAAGCAACTCGGAGCCCACTACGATGAGCAGAACATCAATTTCCTGATCAAGCACTACCATCAGCATACGGCCATGGATTTGTTTGCGGAGATCGCCGGCAAACAGATCAAGATGCCGGATCTCAAGCACTTTCAACTCGATAACGGACACCTGAGCGAGCCGCCGGCCAGCAAACTGGAACAGCGCCTGCACCTGCCCTCACGGACGGATGAGCACAAGAAACGCCAGAATGAGGAGGTGCTGGTCTTTGAAGACTTTGAAGGCCCTTTGAAGTACGAGTTCGCCCAGTGTTGCGGTCCCATCATCGGGGATGAAGTCTTTGGTTTTGTTACTGTTGAAGGTGTGGTCAAGGTTCACCGGACCAATTGCCCCAATGCGGTCAACATGATGAGCAAGTACGGGTACCGCATTGTCAAAACGCGCTGGACCCGAAGCAAGGAGCAGGCCATTCCCATCTTTATAGCCATCAGGGGTCTGGATGGAATGGGGCTGATTCAGGCCATAACCTCTATCATCTCCGGCAAGCACAAGATCAATATGCAGTCCCTCCATGTTGAGGCCAAAGAAGGGGTTTTTGAAGGCCGGATCCGCTTGGCCGTCCTGAGCACCGATCAGCTCCGCGAACTGATTGAGGAGCTCAAGTCGGTGGAAGGGCTGATCAGCGTTGAGCGAATTGATGCCGCCTGAACCGGCTTGAACAGCGATCAGGCAACATGTTGGCTGTTTACCCGTAATTTAAGCAAAGTGTCCGAATGACGGAAAGTCCTCTTGCTGTCCTCTGCCGTGCGGGTAACCGTATCTTTGAAAGCAAACAGGACAGGGCTTTTCCAACATAAAGGCCAGCATTAAAGACAGCACCACCTCCACCGCCGGGTAAATTCTTACTTTTGATGGAACATCAACTCCACAAATCAGACGACGTTCTTATTTTGTCGCTCAAGGGCCGACTGCTGGGCGAACACCAGACCATTACCCTGTTGGAGGATATTGGCGAGGAGATAGCGATGGGCTTTGTTCACATCATTGTCGATCTCGAAGAATTGGATTTCATCAACAGCTCTGGTTTGAGTTTTCTGCTCACCGTGCTCACCCGGGTGCGCAAGCAGGACGGCGAAGCGGTTTTGTGTTCGCTCAATCCCCTGCTGCAACAATTGATGATCACCACCAAACTTCACTCCTTCTTTCGAATTGCCCCTGATCGCAAAACAGCCCTTGCTCATTTTGAACGGGAGCAATCCTCTTCCTAACGCCGAACCTAACCGATTCACCTATGACCGCAGATGTCCTGCTCGGCCTCCAATGGGGGGACGAAGGCAAAGGAAAAGTTGTTGACTATCTGGCTGCCGACTACGAAGTGGTCGCGCGATTTCAGGGTGGTCCAAATGCCGGACATACCCTGATTCTGGAAGGTGGTCAGAAGTACGTTTTGCATACCATTCCGTCTGGTATCTTTTTCCCCCGCACGCAGAATCTGATCGGCAATGGGGTGGTCGTGGATCCGCTCACTCTGGAGCAGGAGATTCAGAAACTGGAACAGGCCGGGCTCAACATCGGTCGCAACCTCTACATTTCGCGGAAAGCTCATTTGATCCTTCCCACCCACAAGATTCTGGACGCCGCTTCTGAACAGCACAAGGGTCTGGGCCGCATCGGTTCAACCCTCAAGGGCATTGGTCCTACGTATATGGACAAGACCGGCCGCAATGGACTGAGGGTCGGAGACCTGGAACGGCCGGACTTTGAGAGCCGCTACGAAGAGTTGAAGCAAAAGCACTTGCACCTCCTGGGTCTGTACGATTACACCTTCGAACTGGAACCGCTGGAAAAGGCCTGGTTCCAGAGCCTGGACCGCCTCCGCTCTCTCAACTTTGTGGACGGCGAATACTTCATCAACGAGGCACTCCGGGCGGGCAAGCGCATTCTCGCCGAGGGCGCTCAGGGATCCATGCTCGACATTGACTTTGGAACCTATCCCTTTGTCACCTCATCCAATACCGTCTCTGCGGGCGTTTGCACCGGACTCGGGCTGGCGCCGCGCCATATCGGCGAGGTGATCGGCATCAGCAAAGCCTACTGCACCCGCGTGGGCTCGGGGCCCTTTCCAACCGAAGAAGACAATGAGACGGGGGAAAGGCTGCGCAAAGAAGGCGGAGAGTTCGGCGCGACCACCGGCCGTCCGAGGCGCTGCGGCTGGATAGACCTGCCTGCCCTCAAGTACAGCATCCTGCTCAACGGGGTGACCCGACTGGTGATCACCAAGGTGGATGTGCTCAACAACTTTGACGAGATCAAGGTTTGCACGGCTTACAAGTTGGCCGGACAGCAAACGACACGGATGCCCTTCGACCTGAACGCCGAAAAACCCGAACCGGTTTACCGCGTGTTTGAGGGCTGGAATTGCTCGCTCGAAGGCATTGAGCGCTATGATGAACTGCCCGCTAAACTCCTGAAGTTTCTGGGCTTTCTGGAGCAGGAGCTGGAGGTTCCGGTTATGATGGTTTCCTCCGGACCAGAGCGGGAACAATTGATCCGCCGCCCGGCTGCCGACCTCACGGTGATCGCGTGAAAACCCCTGTCGATCTGAGTCTTGATGCTCTGCTGCTGTGCGCGGAAGGCTTCTCCTATGCCTGCTTGTTGAACAGCAACGGGGCGCCGGAACGCCAGTACGACTGGTTGCTCGCCCTGGGAGCCCGTCAGGTCATCCGCTTTTCGGATGCAGAGGCTCTGGAGGGAATTCAATCTCTGGGCTCTGCAGAGGGGCGTTGGTTATTCGGCTTTCTGGGCTATGATGCCAAGAACAGCATTTGCCTACCGGAACAGCGCCTGGGGAGATTGCATTCCGCCCTTCCCTCCCGCTGCGATTTTGCCGATGCCTGTTGGTTTGAGCCGGAGTTTGTGTTTCTCTGCCAGAATGGTCAGATAAAGCAGGTAAGCGGAGATGATTCAATTTGGGAAAAGGCGGAATCTGGGATTAGGGTAAGCGACGTTTCCACGGCTGCCCACTATCCGGCCACCCAATGCGACACCGATGAAGAAAGCTATTCCCGGGCTGTTGAAAGCATAAGATCTCACATACGAGAAGGCGATGTGTATGAGGTCAATCTCTGCGTTTCCTTCTTTGCCGAACGGGTACAACTCAACCCACTTCAATTCTACCGCGCACTGAACCAGCGAACCCGGGCCCCCTTTTCTGCCTGGCTGAAATGTGATCAGGAGCACATCATCTGCGCCAGTCCGGAGCGATTTCTAGCCCGAAGAGGACAGAGCATACTTTCGCAGCCCATCAAAGGAACAGCCGCGCGGGGTTCGGATGCCGACTCGGATGCAGCGCTCAAACAGGCTTTGCTTCAGTCCGAAAAAGACCGCGCGGAGAACATCATGATCGTGGATTTGGTGCGCAACGATCTGGCCCGTTGCTGTCTGCCCGGCTCTGTAGTCGTGACCGAGCTCTGTGGCTTACACAGCTTTGACACCCTTCATCATCTGATCAGCACAGTGGAAGGTCATCTGCAACCCGGTTCCGGCTTTAGTCATGCCCTCAAAGCCTGCTTTCCCATGGGATCGATGACCGGTGCGCCCAAGCTCATGGCCCTCGAGTTGATTGAGCAATATGAATGGAGCCGTCGCGGACCCTATTCGGGCTGTATGGGCTACATCAGCCCCAGCGGAGACTTTGATCTGAACGTGATCATCCGCAGCCTGATCTACAACCAGAAAAGTCTTCAAGCGAGCTGGCCGGCGGGGGGAGCCATCACCTGGGATTCAAAACCGGAAGAAGAATGGAAGGAGATTCAGGTTAAGGCCAAAGCGATACAGGATTTGCTCCGCTCCAGATGAATGGCTTCTGGTAAGAAGAACATTTCACAAGCTAAGCGGTAGTAATGTAGAGCCAGGAATTTAAATGCTCTCTAAACTTTGCTTTCTCTGAACGGCCATTTTTTTGAAGTAAGAGGGTGTTAAACCGGTAAATTTTTTGAACTGATTGGAGAGGTGAGCAACACTGCTGTAGTTCAGCTTGTAGGCGATCTCCGTGATGTTGAGCTCGTCGTAGAGCAATAGTTCTTTGATGCGCTCAACTTTGTGCATGATGATAAATTGCTGGATTGTAATCCCCTTTACTTCCGTAAACAAATTTGATAAATAGGTATAATCATACTCCAACTTATTGCTGATGTATTCCGAGTACTTCTCCCTGGGCAATTCATCGGAGTAGTGGACCATATCCACGATCAAATTCTTGATGCGCTCAATCAGGATCATCTTCTTGTCCTCGAGAACTTCCAAACCGGATTTGCGAAGAGATTCGTCAAGCATTGCCAATTGCTCGACAGAAGGCTCCTCATTAACATCAATATAGCCCAGTTTGACATCGACAAACGGGATTTTGAATCTATTCAATTCCTCCTTGACCAGTAAAATACAGCGAAGGCTGACCATATATTTGATGTAAACTCTCATATTTTTATTATACAATACATTTCAATATACACAAAACGCTCTCAACTTCTACTCAAAGTAAAGAATTTTCCAATGTTCTTCAAACCAGTTTAGAGAATCCTTTCAAATCGTCACAAACCGCTGATTACGAGAAAGATTCAAATGCAAAGTAAGATCAGTCGTGCAAATCCGATGACTTTGAGACCCTTGAGAGCTATCCTATACGCTCCAATGAATCATCAAGTTGACAGGGTGGGCCACAAATCCTCTTTGGGTTGTGGGATCGTCCGGAATCGCTCAAAGGCAGGGATAAGGCTTTTGATTTTATGTGCATTCAGGCAAAAAAAATGGGCGGGACAATATGCGCCCGCCCACTTAATCACCTTATATATACACTATAATCAAAAAGAACTCACCTTACTATGTACAGGCTCAGATAGTCAATAATATGCTATCGGGCGCTATTGCCTTTGTTGATGATGTTAGTAACCTCCTGAGGACCTTTATTCAGTCTTTCTACCAGTCGTGCAAGCAACTCTTCTTCCTTGCCAGGTTGAAAGGCTAAATCCTCATCGGTCAATTGTGCAAACTTTTCTTTCAGCATCCTGCTTTGCTTACTCCAGTCACCGGAGATGGTGAAGGGCTCAGAGGATGATGGCTTTGGTGTTTTCATGATCGCAAGTGATTGCCTGACCTTCTTTAATCTGATATAAAGATGCACCCAAGCTCAGCATAAACCATTTCACTAAAAGATGGCTTAATTGCATGATTCACAGTCCAGCTCAACTTAGGGATTGAAAGAAGTGCGTGAAATTTCAAAGCCCGAAGGGAAAGAATGATCGCCCCGGTCCTCTGCGGTTATGATGATCTCCCTGACCTCAAACGGCGTCATTACCCTCAGTGTAGCGGTTTGAGCGTTCTTGTTCATCAATTGCCCTACATTCTTGGTTCCGTCGCTTTCGGTAACAATCCAAACATTGTATACACTGCGAGGAGGATCTAAACGCTCCGGACTGGCCAAATTCTTTGCTGTTATGTCGATAACCACATTGTCATTCTTATCCTTACTCTTCTTAGCTACAATCTCGGCAGCAGGGGCAACACTGGATACCGGGAAGCTAATGGATCTGGAACAGGATGAGATGACCAGCACAGTCAGTGCTGTTGCGATGTAATACTTGAAGTCTTTCATAATGTGCTGTAAGGTTTTTTTTTGTGTGAACACTATTGATTCTCTTAAAAGACCAGAGGCCAGTCCTTTTGATTGGACTGGCCCATGGTTTTCAAAATGAAGATGACGTGAAACTTGAAAAACAGGCAGGTAGTAAATGAAGTGAGCCATAGTATGTTCCCTACGCTTTCTCCACCGCAGTAATGCCCTACCAAGCGCTGCTTTTCTGATCTTCTTCACTCTGAGGGTCAAAAGGGAGATCTTGAACTCTTTATGGAGGAATCATCTCATAAAGGGAAATTTGTATAATGGTTCCAGAAAACCGGTTGATCTAGCGTCCCAGGCAATATCTCTGTTGGCGTATCGGGCTTTGGTTTTCTTGACGCCCCGCATCCTTTCCTTGATAAGCGTTTCTATGATTCTCTGTTTGTGATCTTCCGCCATTTCCTCTTCAGTCTTTTCATAACCCTGAATCTTGTTTGGCGATTCAGCGGGAGGCAATAAGCTACTGGGATAGGTCTTTTCACTCGACTTTTTTCGATCAGACTGTTTGCGATCCTTGTTGCGTTGCTCGATGCTTTTTTTGGACATGGTATTGCGATTGCTTAGAGAATCTTGATTATTTTGATCAACAACGACTCCGTGCAATACACAACAAAGGTGCTGCTTACTCTGTACTGTCGCGTTATATGCCATCAAACTATAATTACATAATTCTCACATTTTGTCAGCAGAGCGCGAAAGAATTGGATGGTTTCGATCCCTGTAAGCCACCGCAGAAGTGAAAATGAGAGATCTGAAGCGAAGCCCCTGATGCACAAGGGGAATTTCGCCGGATGAAAGTCATGGTCTACCTGTCTTTAAATGACTGGTTATCAACAATCTAAAGCGATAATTCAGGGTCGTTTTGCCAGCGTCTAAATGTCAGTATCTTAACAGCACAAACTTTGGCTCTTTTATCCAAATCCGGATAGAAATGCATTGGCCAGGACCATAACTAGCAATATTATTCGTATATGAAATATTCCTCCGTAAAAAACTTTATCAACGGGCAATGGTATGACTCTTCCGGTACAAAAACGCTGCAGGTCATCTCTCCATTGGACGGGAATGTGCTGTCTGAAGTGTCTATGTCCACATCGGCAGATTTAGATGCCGCGGTGAAAGCCGCAAAAGCCGCCTTTCCAGCATGGAGCAGGAAACCCATCAAGGAACGTGTTCAGGTCTTTTTTAAATATAAGTATTTGTTAGAAAAACACCTGAAGGAGTTGGCGGAACTGTGCACCGAAGAAAACGGCAAGACCTATGCAGAGTCGGTCGCGGAAATTGAAAAAAGCATAGAGCTGACCGAATTCGCCACTTCACTGCCGCAATTGGTGACCGGAGAAGTACTGGAAGTAAGCCGCGGAGTGGAATGCAGGACAGAGCATGTTCCCCTTGGGGTTGTGGCCTCTATTGTGCCCTTCAACTTCCCCTCCATGGTGCCCAACTGGACCATACCCAATGCCATTGCGCTGGGCAACTGCATGATCCTCAAGCCTTCGGAAAAAGTGCCTTTAAGCAGCGGAAGACTCGCGGAATTGCTCAAAGAAGCCGGCCTTCCGGACGGGGTACTCAATATCGTCCATGGCGATGTAGACGTGGTAGAGGCCATCTGCGATCACCCGGACATTCAGGCGATCTCCTTTGTCGGTTCCACCAAGGTGGCTAAGATTGTCTATCAAAGAGCAACACAACATTACAAACGTTGTCTTGCACTGGGAGGCGCTAAAAATCACCTGATGGTACTGCCGGACGCCATTCCGGATATGACGGCGCAAAACGTGGCCGCTTCGATGTCCGGTTGTGCCGGTCAGCGCTGTATGGCCGCCTCTGCCATGATCGGTGTGGGCAATGTAGATGCCATCATCGAGAAAATCTGTGCGGAGGCCCGAAAGATTGTGCCCGGAGTCAATCTGGGGGCGGTGATCAACCAGCAGTCCAAGGAGCGCATTGAGCAATACATCACTCAGGCCGAAAAAGATGGGGCTAAAATTCTGGTGGACGGAAGAAATGCGCAGGTCAAGGGCAAGGAAGGGGGCACCTATGTCGGGCCCACCGTGATTGATTTTGTCACTCCGGACATGAGCGTAGCCCGGGAGGAGATCTTCGGCCCCGTGATCTCCATCATGCGCACCAAGACCGTTGATGAAGCCCTGAGCATAGAAAACGCCAACCCCTATGGAAATGCGGCCAGTGTATTCACCCAAAATGGGGGCATGGCCCGCTACATCATCGAACGCTCCAGCGCAGGCATGATCGGGGTCAACGTGGGCGTACCCGTTCCGCGAGAACCCTTCAGCTTCGGCGGCTGGAACGAGAGCAAATTTGGCGTCGGCGACATCACCGGCAAAAGCTCCATCGAGTTTTGGACTCAAATCAAAAAGAGCACCATCAAGTGGAACCCCGAAGCGGGGGTCAACTGGATGAGTTAATCACAACGCATGAATTCCTCTATGAAAACGAGTACAACTTCCCAGACCCAGCAGATTGTCCAGGACAACCTGGACTATACCCTGTTTTCGTGGAGCAAACAGAAAGGCATTGCTCCACTGGCCATTGAACGGGGCGAAGGGGTCTATCTCTACGACTATGATGGGGGCCGCATCCTGGACTTCTCCAGCGGTCTGATGAACGTCAACATCGGGCACGGAAATCAGCGCATCACCGATGCCGTTGTGCGGCAGATGCAGCAGGTGGCCTATGTAACACCCAATTGCGTGACCGCTGTGAGGGGCGAATTGGGCAAGAAACTGGCTCAGATCTGCCCCGGCGATCTCAACAAAGCCTTCTTCACCCTCTGCGGTGCAACTTCCGTGGAAAACGCGATAAAACTGGCCCGGCTCTGCACCGGTCGGCACAAGATTCTGAGTCGCTATCAGAGCTATCACGGTTCAAGCAACGGGGCCATGAGCGCCAGCGGAGATCCCAGGAAACTGCCGGTGGACAGCCAGCAAGCCCCCAACTTTGTTCACTTTGATCTGCCCATAGCCTACCGATGGGAGTTTGGAGCAGAGAGCCATCTAAAAGAAGCCGTCGCGAGCCTTGAGCGCATCATAGCCTACGAAGGACCGGGCAACATAGCAGCAGTTATGCTGGAAGGCGAAAGTGGTTCGTCGGGTTGCCTGAAGTACCCGGAGGGCTATCTGAAAGAGGTCAGAAAGCTCTGCGATCAGCACGGCATACTGTTGATCATAGACGAGGTGATGAGCGGCTTTGGCCGCACGGGTAAGTGGTTTGGCTTTGAGCACCACGATATCGTACCCGATATGATTTGTATGGCGAAGGGCCTCACCTGTGGCTACCTCCCCTTTGGGTGTCTGATGGTTTCGGATCGCATCGCGGCCAAATTTGACGATGCGGTTATGCCCATAGGACTGACCTATTCCGCCCATCCCGTGGCCTGCGCGGCGGCGCTGGAGACTATAAAGATCTACGAAGACGAAGGCCTGATTGAAAATGCAGCCGCCATGGGTTTGTACCTCAACAGCCGGATTGAAGAGCTCAGGAAGACCCATCCCAGCATAGGCGACTGGAGAAACACCGGATTGCTCGGCTGTCTTGAGCTGGTCAGGAACCGCAAGAGCAAAGAGCCTATGGCCCCCTTCAACGCCAAGCCCGCTGAGATGGCCGTTATGAATCAGGTCGCCGCCAAGCTCAGGGAGTTGGGCTTGTACACCTTTGTCCGATGGTCCTATGTCTTCATCGCCCCTCCCCTCTGCATCACCAAAGAACAGGTGGACGAAGGCCTGGCCATCATCAGTGAAGCCCTTCGCATAGCGGATGCTGCGGTAACTGCCTAAACGAGTGTTCAGTCTAGTGCATGAGTGAAGATCTGATCAGCAGCGACCCGGCACTGTACAATCAGGATCTGGCGCCGGTTCCGGCGGCCAGCCGCAGTTGGACAACCTGGAACTACACAGCACTTTGGATTGGGATGAGCCTGTGCATCCCCACCTATATGTTGTCCAGTTCGCTGATCGAAGGGGGTATGAACTGGTGGCAGGCCATTCTCACCATCTTTCTGGGAAACTCCATTGTACTCATTCCCATGATCCTGAACGGTCATGCCGGGGCGAAGTATGGCATACCCTTTCCCGTCTTTGCCCGGGCCAGCTTCGGCACCCGAGGCGCGAACATACCGGCCCTGCTCCGGGCCATTGTAGCTTGTGGCTGGTTCGGAATCCAGACCTGGATCGGCGGCTTTTCGATCTATCAGATGATGCGATTGTGGATACCGGCCCTGGAGACCCTGCCGCAGATCTTTCCCGAGTCCTGGTCTCTGCAAACCGGCCCTGCCATCTGCTTTCTGCTCTTTTGGCTGCTGAATATGCTGGTGGTCTATCTGGGCGTGGACAGCATCCGGAAACTGCTCGTCTTCAAGGCGATCTTTCTGCCGCTTGCCGCTCTTGCGCTCCTGGCCTGGGCGATAGTGGCGGCTAAAGGTCTGGGGCCAATCCTGGCTACCCCTTCGCGCTTTGGCAACAACGCGGAATTCTTCGCCTTCTTTTTTCCGGCACTGACCGGAATGGTCGGGTATTGGGCTACGCTGTCGTTGAACATCCCCGACTTTACCCGCTATGCCGTCTCTCAAAAGGCCCAGATCAGGGGGCAGATTCTCGGCCTCCCCCCTTCCATGACCCTCTTTGCCTTTGTGGGCGTGGTCGTCACTTCGGCCACAACCATCGTCTTTGGTACCACCATCTGGGACCCGGTGATTCTGGCGGGAAAGTTTGAAAACAAATTGCTGGTCAGCGCAGCCATGCTGGCGGTGGCCATCTCCACCCTGGCCACCAACATCGCCGCCAACATTGTCAGTCCGGCCAATGACTTTGCCCACGTCTGGCCCTCCAAGATCAATTTCAGAATAGGCGGTTACATCACCGGCATCATCGGCATTCTCATCTTTCCCTGGAAGCTCATCGCCGATCCCAGCGGTTACATCTTCACCTGGCTGGTGGGCTACTCCAGTTTGCTGGGACCGATCGGCGGCATTCTCATCGCCGATTACTATTTTGTGCGCAAGCGGGAGTTGATCCTCAACGATTTGTACCAGGCCCGGGGTCTTTATAGCTTTACAAAGGGCTTTAACACGCTGGCCATTGCCGCCCTGTTGATGGGCATTTTGCCCAATGTACCGGGCTTTCTGCTGACGGTCAAATGGGTGAGTCCCGAATTATTTCCAGAGTGGATAACCGATCTGTACCACTACGCATGGTTTGTCGGTTTCGCCATCAGCGGTCTGGCATATGCATTCCTGATGAAAAACAAAAGCGAGTAGGCCATGAGCATCCTGATCAAAGACGGCAGAGTCATCACCTCAGCGGATGATTATATTGCAGATATTTTTATTGAAGGGGAATCAATTCATACCATTGGTCAGCATCTGCAAATGAAGGCGGATCGCACTATTGATGCGGCCGGTATGCTGGTCATGCCGGGCGGTATTGATCCCCATGTGCATCTGGACATGCCCTTCATGGGCACCTACAGCAGCGACAGCTACGAAACGGGCACCCGTGCAGCCCTGTTTGGTGGAACCACTACTGTGATCGATTTTGTTCTGCAAACTCAGGGCAAGAGTCTTCAGGATGCCTTGAAAGACTGGAAGAGCCGCAGCGACAACAACGCTGTGGGCGACTACAGCTTTCACATGGCGGTGACGGACTTCAACGAGGAGACCAAAAAGGAAATCAGGCATTTCATCGAGGAAGAGGGCATCAGCTCCTTTAAGACCTTCATGGCCTATAAAGGCGCCTTGATGATCGATGACAATCAGATGGTCGGGCTGATGGAGGAGGTTAAAAAACACGGTGGAATGGTCAATGTGCACGCCACCAACGGCGATATGATTGACTACCTGACAGCCAAACACCGCGCAGAGGGCAAACTGGCGCCCTTATACCACTATCTCAGCCAACCCGAAGTCACGGAGGCAGAGGCCAGTGCGCGATTCATCGATCTGGCGCACTACACCGGCTGCCCCGGATACATCGTGCACCTGACTTGTGAAGGAGCGCTGAATGCAGCGCGCAACGCCACGCGCCGCAACCAGAACATCTTTGTCGAAACCTGCATCCAGTACCTGCTGTTGGATGCTTCGCTCTACGAGCAAAACTTTGAAGGGGCCAAATGGGTGATGAGCCCGCCCCTTAGACAAAAGAAGGATCAGGCCGCGCTCTGGGCGGGCATCAATCAGGGGCTGGTTCAGGTGCTGGCCACAGATCACTGCCCCTTCAAGTGGGAGCAAAAGCTCTTGGGCAAGGATGACTTTTCCAAGATTCCCAACGGGCATCCGGCCATAGAGCACCGCATGGAATTGTTGTTCAGCGAAGGAGTGAACAAGGGCCGCATCAGTCTGAACAAGTTTGTGGAAGTGAGCAGCACCAATGCCGCCAAAATCTTTGGTATGTTTCCAAAGAAAGGCACCCTTGCCGTGGGCAGTGACGCCGATCTGATCCTGATGGATCCGCATGAAAGACACCGCATCTCCGCCAGGACTCACCACATGAATGTCGACTACAGCGGCTATGAGAGCTGGGAAGTTCAGGGCAAGGTAAAGACCGTCCTGCTGCGCGGTCAGGTGGCCATAGAGAACAATGACTGCAAGGTCGGCAAGGGCTACGGTCGCTTCGTGCGGCGCAACAAAATTGATAATAAATTATAATTAATTAAAATATAAATCACCAAATCCAATGTCCAGAATCATAAAATCCGCTCTCATCCAAATGAGCCTGGCCAAGACCGAAGGCGAAGGCAGCATCGATGAGATCAAGGAGGCCATGTTGCAGAAACACCTACCCTATATAGACGATGCCGGGAAACAAGGAGTCCAGATTCTCTGCCTGCAGGAAATCTTCAATACCCCCTATTTCTGTCCCGGTCAGGACAGTGCCTGGTACGCATCAGCAGAGCCCGTGCCAGGACCGACCACCGAGCGCATGCAGGCCTACGCAAAGAAGTACAAGATGGTCATGATCGTACCCGTCTATGAGATGGAACAAGCGGGGGTCTATTACAATACCGCTGCCGTGATTGATGCAGACGGAAGCTATCTGGGCAAGTACCGCAAGACGCACATACCCCAAACAGGAGGCTTCTGGGAGAAATTCTTCTTCAAGCCCGGCAATCTGGGCTACCCGGTGTTCGAAACCCAGTATGCCAAGGTGGGCGTGTACATTTGCTATGACCGGCATTTTCCGGAAGGAGCCCGCTGTCTTGGGCTCAACGGAGCGGAGATCGTTTACAACCCATCAGCCACCACCGTTGGACAATCCCAGTATCTGTGGAAGATAGAGCAGCCCGCACATGCCGTTGCCAACGCCTACTTCATGGGCTGCAGCAACCGCGTGGGCATAGAGAAGCCCTGGAATCTTGGACACTTCTACGGGACTTCTTACTTTGTCAATCCTCTCGGACAGATCATCGCCTGCGCCTCTGAGGACAAAGACGAGTTGCTCGTCAGTGAATTTGATCTGGATCTGATCACCGAAGTGCGCAGCAAATGGCAATTCTACCGCGATCGCAGACCGGAGATTTACGATGAAATTGTAATGTTATAATACAAGCTATGACCCTACAATCCAATCGTCTGAAGCCGGAGGAGTACGCGCAAAACTTTGCCGACATTCACCCGCCCTTCGAAACCGCAGATGCCGCGCTTGTTGAAGCCAACCGCTGTCTGTTCTGCTACGATGCGCCCTGCACCAAGTCCTGCCCCACTTCGATCAATGTGCCCAAGTTCATCAAACAAATTGCAACAGAAAATATAAAAGGTTCTGCGCATACTATACTCTCGGCCAACATCATGGGTGCGGGATGCAGCCGCGTGTGTCCGGTGGAGAAATTGTGCGAAGGGGCCTGCGTGTTCAACCTGATGCACGAAGCGCCTATTGACATTGCCAGGTTGCAGCGCTATTCCACCGAAAAAGCGATGGAACAAAACTGGCAGCTCTTTGAGCGCAAGCCCTCTATTGGAAAGAAAGTTGCGGTCGTGGGCGCGGGACCGGCCGGTTTGAGTTGTGCGCACAGCCTGAGCCGGGAAGGCATTGATGTGGACATCTTTGAGAAAGAACCCAAGGGCGGCGGTCTGATGACCTATGGGATTGCGGCCTACAAGGTCACTCCCGAATTCTGCGAAGAGGAAGTCAACTACATCATCAGCATAGGCGGCATAGAGATTCACTACAACAAGGAACTGGGAAAAACCCTGCAACTCAGCGATCTGCAGCGCGACTACGATGCCGTTTACCTGGCCTTCGGCCTGGGCCTGGCCAGAAGACTGAACATACCCGGTGAAGATCTGGAGGGGGTGGTGGACGCCATCAACTTCATCTATGATCTGCGCTCTCAGGGCTTTGAAAACGTGAGCGTCGGCGACAAGGTAGCCGTCATTGGCATGGGCATGACGGCCATAGATGCCGCTACCCAGGCCAAACGCCTGGGCGCTTCCGAAGTAACGCTGGTCTATCGCCGCACCCAACAGGAGATGCCCTGCACGGAGCACGAACTGAACATCGCCAAACTGGATGGCTGTCAGATCATCTGGCTGGCCTCCCCCCGTGAGATTGTGGGGAAGGGCGGCAGGGCCATTCAACTGATTTGCGATGTCATGGAACTGGGCCTGGAAGATGCCAGCGGCCGCCGCAGCCCACAGAAAACCGGCAAGAGCATCAGCCTGGACGTGGACATGGTGATCAAGGCCGCCGGTCAGGTGCCTTTTGAAGAGCTGCTCACGAGCCTGCAACTCCATCAACAAGCGGGAAAGATAGCCGTTGACGAGAAGGCCTCCAGTTCCCTGCCCGGCATCTTTGCCGGTGGGGATTGCGTGAATGGAGGCAAGGAGGTGGTGGATGCCGTTCAGGCGGGCAAAGACGGAGCAGCAGCCATCCTTGAGTACCTATCATAAAGAACAAGCCCTCAATAAAAAGCAACGCATTATGGCCGATCTGAGCAGCAGTTTCCTGGGCATAAAATCACCCAACCCGTTTTGGCTGGCCAGCGCCCCGCCGACGGACAAGAAGATCAATGTGCTCAGAGCCTATGAAGCCGGCTGGGGCGGGGTGGTTTGGAAAACTCTGGGCGCACAGGTCAAGAATGTATCCTCGCGCTACAGTTCGGTGAACTACGGCGGCAAACGCATGATGGGTTTCAACAACATTGAGCTGATCAGCGACCGCCCGCTGCACATCAACCTTCGCGAGATCACGGAAGTGGTCAAAGCCTACCCGGATCGGGCCATGATCGTCTCGCTGATGGCCGACAACAACCGAGAGTCCTGGCATGAGCTGATCCGGCAGTGCGAAGATGCGGGGGCCATGGGTTTTGAACTGAACTTCGGCTGTCCCCACGGCATGACCGAGCGCGGCATGGGCGCGGCGGTGGGTCAGGATCCCGAGATCGCTAAAATGGTGGTGGAATGGGTGATGGAGAAAGCCAGCATTCCCGTGATCACCAAACTCACGCCCAATGTTCATTCGGTCGTTCCGACCGGACGCGCCTGTGTGGAAGGGGGGAGCAATGCCCTAAGCCTGATCAATACCATACAGAGTGTTACGGGGGTTGATCTGGATACCCTGGTGCCCAATCCCTATGTGGCGGGCAAAAGTGTTTACGGGGGCTACTGCGGCCCTGCCGTCAAACCGATTGCCCTCAAGATGCTGTGCACCATAGCTCAGGATCCCATAACGGGCAAGGTTCCCATCTCCGGAATCGGGGGAATCAGCACCTGGCGCGACGCAGCCGAGTTCATGTTGCTGGGCAGCACGACCGTGCAAGTCTGCACCGCCGCCATGACCCACGGATTTCGCATCATTGAAGACCTCTGCGAAGGCCTGAACAATTGGATGGACGAGAAAGGCTACCAGAGATGCAGCGACTTCATCGGCAAATCCGTTGAGCACATCACCCACTGGGAAGATCTGGACATCAATTACCACCATATTGCGCATATCCATCAGGACAAGTGCATCCATTGTGGTTTGTGCTACATCGCCTGCGAAGACACTTCACATCAGTCCATCCGGATCGAGCGCGGAGATCCCTATAACACCTATACCATCATTGACGAAGAATGCGTCGGGTGCAACCTCTGTCAGTTGGTCTGCCCGGTCCAGGACTGCATCACCATGGACGTGCATCGCGTAGCTCCGGAGTACATCAACTGGAAGGAATGGCAGCAAAAGGGCCTCCCGCTCAACGATCACTGAGATGATGTTCGCTCTGCAGTTCGAAAGTCTTGCGAACGCCCTTCGAACTACAAAGGCCAGATGTAGAGGATCATGGGCACCGCCACAGCGATGGTGATGATGCTCATCGGAAGACCCATGCGGAAATAATCACCAAAGTGGTACCCGCCCGGACCCATAACCAGGGTATTGGACTGGTGGCCAATGGGGGTCAGGAAGGAAGCCGAGGCACCGATGGCAATGACCATGAGAAAGGGATCTATGGAGGCGTTCATGCCATGGCCCAGTCCGATGCCAATTGGCGCCATCAAAACGACAGTTGCGGCGTTGTTGATCACTCCGGAAAGCAACATGGTGATGGCCATAAGCAAGCTCATGATGAACCAAACGGGCATAACACCGGATAGACTGAGAATCTGCTGAGCAATCAAATCGGCACCTCCCGAAGTCTCCAGCGCGTGTCCCACGGGCAACATGGCACCCAACAGCACAATCACCGGCCAGTCTATGCTTTGATAAAGCTCCTTGAGCGGAAGAACTCCGCTGATCACTACTCCGACCGCTGCCAGTGTGAAGGAAATGTGCACGGGCAAGATGCCCGCTATGACCAGGGCAATAGACGTCAGAAAAATAGAAAGGGTCATGAGGATGCGTTTCTCAAAACCGATCTTGAGACTGCGCTGAGCCAGCGGAATACAGCCTATGGTAATGACCGTTTCACTTAAGGTCTGCGCATAGCCCTGAATCATGATGACATCACCGGGCTGAAACATAATATGATCAAGTCTATTATAAATTTTCTTTGACTTTCTGGAGACGGCCAGAAGATTGATGCCGTACTTTCTGCGCAGACTCAATCCCGAAGTACTCTGTCCGATCAACAGGGAGTCCTGCATAACAATAGCCTCTGTGATGACGATGTCCTGGGAACCGGCAGCCGTCGTAGTCAGCTTCTCATCCCCGACCAGATCGGTGCGGGTCTCGTCAACAAAGCGTCTTAGGGATTCTGTATCGCTTTCCAGAATCAGGATATCCTCTTCCATGATTTGCTCCGCGCTGTCCGGAGCGTGCATGCGGCGGTTGTTTCGGACGATACCCAGAATCTGAACATCCAATTTCAGGCGTTGCATCAATTCAATAATGCTGTAACCTATAGCCTTGGACTGTTTAGACACCCTCAACTCTGTGATGTAATCCTTGATTCTAAAGGAATCCGAGAGCGACCTTTGACCCATTCTGGAAGGGAGCAGACGCCAGCCCACCAGGGAGATGAACAAAATACCCACCACGGACAGCGCTATCCCGACGGCTGAGAAGTCAAACATGCCGAAGGGCTCCCCTACTTCGCTGGCCCTGAGCGAGGCGATGATGATGTTGGGCGGTGTTCCAATCAGGGTGATCATGCCCCCGAGCAAGGAGGCAAAGGCAATAGGCATGAGCAGATTGCTGGGAGCCGTCTTGTTCTTCTTAGCTATGCTCAGCGCTACGGGCATCAGGATTGCCAGCGCACCCACATTGTTCATGAAGGCCGAGGCCAGGGCAACCAGGAAACACAGGGTGGCCACCTGCAAAGTCAGGTTCTGTCCTACCCTGCTCACCCATTTACCCAGAAGATCGATCAAACCGGAGTGCTCCAGGGCCTTTCCGATCACCAGAACAACGGCAACCGTGATCACCGCCGGATGCCCGAATCCTGCAAAAGCCTCCTCTGCGGGCACCAAACCCATAAAAACCATGGCCAGCAAGGCCATGATGGCAACGATATCATGGCGAAACCTGCCCCATACAAAGAGCACTATAGCCAATAAGAGTACAATGAATACCAGGATAATATCCATGGGGGTAAAGCTAAGCGCAATGCCGCAAGCTTCTGCCCTATTCGGGCTTACCGAGTACTACGACCATGGAACCGACAATTACCCCGAGCAATGAGCTTCCCAGGGCGGGAATCAGGGGCACGATCTCAGCCGGCTCTTCATTGAAACCCAGAATGACCCAGACGATAAAAGCCGACAGCATACCCAACAAATAGATTATAGTCGCCAACATCTGAATGTGGGCAGTGCTCAACTTACCAAACCACCGCATTGGGTTCCATTGTGCCGCCACCCTGAAGGCCGATTGCGGGTCCATAACCGCAAATCCAAGAACTGCGCCTAAATTGGTAGCCAATACTGCGGCAATACTTTGAGTCGTATGTAGAAAAACAGGGTTCATTTCTCTGGCATCCTCAGCGATCGAGAAGATAATGGCCATAATCAGCCCAAAGACAAAAAGACCCAGGCCAATCATAGTACATAAAATAAATATAATATTTTTCATAATTATAATGATTCTTGGGCAGCCTGGCAATGCCCGGGCAGCTCATGGGCGGCTACCCAACTATTTGAGAGCTATAATAAAACTTTGCCTTGATAAAAAGTAGTACACTCAGCGGGAACCAAACCACCAGAACTATTTGTTGAGAAAAGGTGATAGGCAGCCGATTGATATGGATCTTATTGCCCCTCTTGATGAGTGCAAATCCAGGCTTGAGTGCTCAAAGCCCCATCATCCAGGGCTTTCGCGCTCAGCAGGTAGGAGCGGATGTTCAGTTGAACTGGTTCATCCCCAAAGGCCTCAGTTGCATTGACATGCAGGTTCAGCGCAGCCAGGACAGCCTGAATTTTCAGACCCTGAGCACCGTTTTTGGCATCTGTGGCAGCGATAACAGCGATTCGCCCTACGACTATACCGACAGCGAGCACCAACCCGGAGCACATCGCTATTGGTATCGCATCTATGCCAGCAATGGAACGGTGGTTTCGGAATGGATCAGCCTGCCCTACCGGTCATTCGTCCCGGGAGTCTTGCTGCTCCCGTCCAACCCCTTGATCGGCGATGGCATGGCCAGCTTTACGCATTTGAGCGCCGAGCCCCTGATGCTGCGCTGGCTGAATTCAACGGGTCAGGTGTTGGAAGAGCTGGAGCCGAGTGCCTCCGGCCAGTTTCTTTTGCAGCGCAAGGGAAGGGAATCGGGGCTGTATTTCCTGCAGGTGCTCAATACTGAAGGAATGGTACTGGATGTGCAAAGACTGATTCTTCCCTAAAACTGCCAGGCATTCAATTGGCCACCACCAGATAGTACTGCTTCTTGCCCCGTTGGAAGAGCAGGTAGCGCCCGTTGAGCAGATCGGCTGAGCTGACCATGCGCTCTTCGTTCAGATCCTTGGTCTTGTTGAGCGCCAGGGAATTTTCCTTCAAAGCTCTGCGGATCTCAGCCCGCGAAGGCAGAAGCTCCAGATCGGCGAGCAAATCTACCAGGGGTATGCCATCTCCCGCCAGGCGGGCAGCCTCCAGGGCGAAGCGCGGCACCCCTTCGAACAGATCTTCAAAGGTTTGCTCATCCAGCTTGGCCAGCTCTTCAGCAGTGCTCTGACCGAACAACATTCGGCTCGCTGAGCGGGCCATCTCCAGATCCTCCTGGCTGTGCACCCTCAGGGTCATATCTTCGGCCAGACGGCTCTGCGCCAGACGGCGCTCCGGAGCCGCGGCGTGCTCCTCTTCTATAGCCTCAATCTCCTCGCGGCTCAAAAAAGTGAAGATGCGCAAGTAGCGCAAGGCGTCCTCATCAGGGGTGTTTAGCCAGTACTGGTAGAATTGGTAGGGCGAAGTGCGCCTTCGGTCGAGCCAGACATTGCCCTGCTCCGTCTTGCCGAACTTCTTGCCATCGGCCTTGGTGATCAGGGGAAAGGTCAGGGCGAAGGCTTCACCGCCCAGCTTGCGCCTGATCAGCTCCGTTCCCGTGGTAATGTTGCCCCACTGATCGGAGCCCCCGGCCTGCAAACGGCAGCCCCGACTTTCGTACAGATGAAGATAATCGTAGCCCTGAGCGAGTTGATAGGTGAACTCCGTGAAGGAAATGCCCGTTTCCAAGCGCTTTTTGACTGAATCTTTCGCCATCATATAATTGATGGAAATATGTTTACCGATGTCCCGGATGAAGGTCAGATAGCCCATGTCCTTGAACCAGTCGTAGTTGTTCAGCACCTCTGCGCCCATGGGTCCCTCAAACTCCAAGAAACGGCCGAGTTGAGCGCCGACAGCCCGCTCGTTGTGTCGAAGGCTGTCTTCATCCAGCAGATTGCGCTCATCGGATTTGCCGGAAGGGTCACCGATCATGCCGGTCGCTCCGCCGATGATGGCCAGCACTTTGTGGCCCCGGCGCTGAAGGTGGCTGAGCATCATGATGGGCACAAAACTCCCCACATGCAGGGAATCGGCCGTGGGATCAAATCCGATATAGGCGGTCATGGGACCAGCTTCCAGCTCCTCTTCGGTTCTCGGCATGATGTCGTGAATCAGGCCCCGCCAGCGGAGCTCTTCAACCAAAGTCTTGAATTCGGGCATAAATCAGGCTCTAAGTGCGCAAATATAGCCTTGCAGGCGAACCTCTTGCCCGCCTGAAACGTATGTACCTTTGCCGATATCCGTTTCCGGTTCTCTTTCATGCTCTTCGGTCATATCCGAATTGCTTTTGTTCGCTTACTTTCCTTTTGTGTTTGTAGTCCTGCACTCAAGACCCCAAACAAGGCTTAAAGGGAGTAGATTTATGTCATTCTATCGTGAACTACCTCAGTCACTATTATTGCGAGCATCCCGATGAGCGCCCATACTTTGTATTGGGGCTGATCCTGCCCGACCTGGTCAGAGAGCTGGAACCCCGGAAGATTCGCTTTGTACCCGAAGCCCTCACGAGCGCCCAGGACGAGTTCTCCGACCATCTCAACAAAGGCATTCTGCGACATTTGGAAGTGGACGGGGCCTTTCACACCTCTGATTTTTTCCACAACCATTGTGAGCAGATCAAAAACTGGATGCTGGAATACACCTATGTCAGCATACCCTCCCGCATACCCGTCTTTGCCCACGTTTTACTAGAGTTGATGCTGGACAGGGTGCTGATCAAGCGCAACCCGGAGGTCATGGAAAGCTTCTACGACACCCTGGAGCAGGTTGAAGAGCCCATACTGGTCAATTATTTTCAACACAACAAGATCGTTCAGCGACCGAGGGCGGTCTATCAGCGGGTCCGTTACTTTTGCAAAGACCGCTTTCTGTATCGCTATCCGGGCAATGAGATGATGATCTACGCGTTGAATGTGCTCAATCAAAAGGTCGGCCAATCGGTCATTGCGGCCGAGGATGAGCCCCGACTGCTGGACACCATAGAGCGCACCGAAGCCCTGCTGGAAGCCGACCCACTGACCATCTTTGACGAGCTGCGCCAATGAGTTACACCCGAGTCCTGACTTTTTTACTGATCTGCACGCTAAGCCTGAGCGCTGATGCCCAGGTGCGCAAGTACAGCAATGAGTTTTTGTCCATCGGAATTGGGGCCCGATCTCTGGCTATGTCCGGAGCCACCGTGGCCAGTATTGGGGACATCACCTCCGGCTACTGGAATCCCGCGGGACTGGCCGGTATCTCCAGCGATGTACAGGTGGGCCTGATGCACGCCGAATACTTTGCCGGCATTGCCAAGTATGACTATGGCGCGGTGGCCATTCCCGTTAAAGGAGCCGACAGGCATCTGGGCATCACTATGATCCGCTTCGGGGTGGACGACATCCCCAATACCCTCTTTCTCTTTGAGCCGGACGGCAGCATCAACTACGACAACATCACCAGCTTTTCGGTGGCTGACTACGCCTTTTTGCTCAGCTATGCCCAGCAATTGAAGGTCGAAGGGCTTCGGGTCGGCGGATCGGCCAAGATCATTTACCGCAATGCCGGAAGCTTTGCCAATGCTTGGGGCTTTGGGCTCGACCTGGGTCTTCAATACGCCCGAAAGAACTGGCGTTTCGGCCTGATGGGCCGGGACATTACCACCACCTTCAACGCCTGGTCCTTCTCCTTCAATGAGGAGGAAAAGCAGGTGCTGCTCAACACGGGCAATGTGGTTCCGGAGAGCAGCTACGAGATCACGGCTCCCCGCATCATTCTGGCGGTCGGCTACGACTGGGACATCTCTGAAAAGTTTGGTTTGCTGGGCGAAGTCAACATCGACCTGACCACCGACGGGCGAAGAAACACCCTGATCTCTGCAGCTCCGGTCTCGGCCGATCCCCACATGGGCCTGGAACTGAACTACTCCAAGTTCATCTTCCTTCGGGCCGGTGTCGGAAACATCCAAAAGGCCACCTCGGATGAGAACCTGGAGCAGGCCTACATCGTGCAGCCCAACATGGGTTTGGGCATTCGCATCAAAGGCGTCCAACTCGACTACGCCTATACCAATCTGGGAAACAGGGAGCAATTGTTGTACTCCAACATCTTCTCCCTGATTCTGGACATCAACAAGCGCAATACGGGCAGTACCCGCCAACGTGAAGGCTGATGAGGCACACCCTACTCCTGATCATCTTATGGAGCCTTGCAGACTTGTCGCTTTCCGCTCAGATTTACGGAAACGAATGGATACGGCATGATCAAGCCTGGTTCAAGCTCTACGTCAAGGATGAGGGCCTGGTCAGGATTGACAGCGCGCAGATGGCCGATGTGCTCGGCCAGGCCGGGCATGATCTGGGCAGCCTGGATCCCCGCAACATTCAACTTTTCCACCAGGGCCGGGAGCAGTACATCTTCATTCAGGGCGAAAGTGATGGTGCGTTCAACAACGGCGACTTCATCGAATTCTTTGGTGCGGGCAACGACGGCAGCTTTGACAGCCTCTGCTACGCTTCCGCCTCGCTGATGCTGCATCAGGAATTCAGCCTGTTCAACGATTCGGCGGCCTACTTTCTGACCTGGAACAACAGCCTGAGCAATCGCCGCCTGGAGAACCTGAGCAATGATTTGACCGGGGCTCCGCCGGCCGATGCCTGGATTTCATTCAGTGCAAAAAACGTATATAAAGTTTTCTCGCAGTTTAACCGTGGCGGGGATATCTCCACCGTGTACTCCAGTCAGTACACCGATGGAGAGGGCTTCACCGAAGCGCCCTTCAACAAGACCACGGCAACCCGCACCCTGAGCACTCCGGAGATCTACACCCCTTTGCTCTCTCAGGCAAAGATGAAGATCGTGCTGGTGGCCACGGGCAGCGATGTTCACCGAACCATCCTGACCGTCAACGGCAGCAGCATCGCCGATGAGATCTATGGGGGCTATTCTGTCAGGCGCTATGAATTTGATGCGCCTGCAATGAGCGCTTCGAACAGCGTAGTCGTGACGGCTGCGGGCACCGGGCTCAACGACCGGCAGCGCTTCTCCCTGATCCGCTGCGACTACGCCCGACAGCCCCGCTTCAGCGGCAGCATAAGAGCGCGTTTTAGGGTCAATGACCAGGTGGCCGCAGACCGGGTAATCGGCATCAAGAGCTTCAGCACCAGCAGTCTTGATCCTATACTCTACGATCTGAGCAACCACAAGCGCATCATCGGCATCCGCTCAACAGACTCTGTTTTTTTTCGTCTGCCCTACGACGCAACAGGAGCCGAATTGTACATGAACAGCGCGGCCAGCAGCGCCATTCGCAGCTATCTGAGTTTTGCCCCGGTGAGCTTCACCGATTTCAGTCTGGAGGCCAATCAGGGCAACTTTGTTATCCTCACCCATCCCTTTGTGCGCCGCGATGCCGATTCGGTGGATTGGGTGGAGCGCTACCGCATGCACCGCTCCTCCACGGCCGGCGGGGGTCACAAGGCCATCATTGTAGATATTAATGAAGTATACGATCAATTTGGCTATGGCATACGCAAGCACCCCATGGCCATACGGCAGTTCTCGCATTTCATTGCCGAACAGTTCAGCCCTGGGGCGGAAAACCTGTTTCTGATCGGGCACGGTCGGCGCTACAACGACTACCGCAACAGCAGCGCCAGTTACAACCTGACCTATATTCCCACCTGGGGCGAACCGGGCTCGGACTTGCTTCTGGCCGCTAAGCGGGGCAAGATTGCCCCGGTGCTCAACATCGGCAGACTTGCAGCGCGCAACGGCGACCATGTGCGCATCTACTATGAAAAGATGCTGGAGTTTGACGCCCGTCAGCAGAGCAATTTGCAGACGGTATCCAACAAGTTCTGGATGAAGAACATCCTGCATTTCGGAGGCGGCATCAGCGCCTTTGAGCAGAGCACCTTCCGCAGCTATCTGGAGGGCTACAGCGAGGACATCGAAGATGTTCAGTACGGGGGAAAGGTCTATCCTTTTTACAAGACCAGCACCGACCCCATAACCTCGCCGCCCAAAGAGCGAATTGATTCCCTGCTCAACGCCGGGGTTTCGCTGATGACTTTTTTCGGCCACAGTTCCATCAACACCTTTGACTACAACATTGGCGATCCCAACGAGTTTCCTCTGGAGGGAAAATTCCCGGTCTTGTTCAGCAATGGTTGCGTCACCGGCGAGATGCATCAGAGCGCTACCAGCCTGAGCGAGATCTATGTGCTGGCCCCCGACAAGGGAACCATTGCCTTCATCGCCGCATCCACCTTTTCCTTTGCCACGGGATTGCACGCCTTTGCCCGGGTGCTCTACCGGCGCATGGCCGATGAAGACTACGCCTTGCCTTTTGCCGGAGCCATTCGCCAGAGTATAGCTGAATTGGAAGGCAGCGCCGGAGGGGTTACCCGTCTGGCCATGGAACATACCACCATGCATGGTGACCCGAGCATAACCCTCAACAATCACCGCAAACCGGACTACGCCATTGAGGCGCCTTATGTCAATTTCCTGCCCGAACGGGTGACCCTGGCCAGCGACAGCTTTGACGTGGCCATTCAGGTCTTCAACCTAGGCCTTGCGCGAGACACCGCTTACTTTGTCACCCTGCGCCGCACCTTCGCCGACGGCAGCAGTCAGGAGTTCATTCAGCGCGTCAAGGCCAGTGTTTACAAGGACACCGTGGTGTTCCGCCTGGCTACCAATGCCATCAAGGGAGCGGGTCTCAACCAGCTCGAGATCCGCGTGGACGCTCAGAATGAGGTGGAAGAGCTGGATGAGATGAACAATATTCTGGGCCTGCCCCTGCTGGTAATCTCCGACGATGCTATCCCGATCTGGCCCTACGACTTTGCTATCGTCAATGGGCCTGTTGATGCGCTGAAAGCCTCTACATCCGACGTGTTTGCGCCGGAACGGCAGTACATCATGCAGATTGACACCAGCATTCTGTACAACAGCCCGCTCAAACAGGAGCATCGCATCACGGAGAGCGGTGGAGTCCTGCAATGGCTCAATCCCCCGGTTCTCTGGATGGATTCAAGCGTGTACTACTGGCGCGTCAGTCTGGACTCGATCTACGGCAACAATCTGAACTGGAGACAACACAGTTTTATTTATATACCTGATTATTCACCGGGTTGGAACCAGAGTCACTATTACCAATACCAGCTCAACCGCTATTCCAACATTCGCCTTGACCCCGACCGCGTGTTTCGCTTTGTCAATGATGTGCGGGTTCTCGATTTTCAAACCGGCGGCGTGTTCTGGTACCAGGTGGTCTCCTACTTAGACAACAACCAACAGGCCTTTGGCTCCTGCGCCAATGAAGGCTTTGTGGTCTTTGTGTTCAATCCGGCCAACGGCATCGCCTGGAATTCCTACAATACCGGAGGCGCTGTAGGCCCCTACGGCGACTACTACTGCTCTTCCGAACCCAGTCAGGGCTTCATTCAGTATCGAACCAACCTGCCCGCGGAACGCGAAGCGTTGTTCCGACTGCTGATGGATACCATTCCACATGGTTTCTATGTTGGGGCCTACACCACTACGGTTGAACCCAACTACGCGGTGCTAAGCAGCGAGAAATACCTCTGGGGCACAGACAGTCTGAGCCTGATCGATGCCTTTCAATACTACGGCGCCTCGGCCATCACGGGTTTTGATACCCTCTCCTACCGCCCGCCCTATTGCTTTTTCGGGCGAAAGGGTTTCCCGGAAGACGCTGAGGAAGTCTTTGGAGCCACCAGTACCGAGCTGATCACGGCCAGCTTCAACATTCCCGGTTTCTGGGTCGAAGGGCTGTACAGCACTCCGCCAATTGGACAGGCTTCGAGTTGGGGGCAGTTGCTGTGGAACAGCCAAAGCGCCGATCCCATTGATGTGGATGAGCAGAGTGTGAGCATCATCGGAGTGGGTGCCGGAGGCGTTGAAAGTGTTCTGGCCCCCTCCGTGAAGGGCGATACCATACTGAGCTGGATCAATGCAGAGATGTGGCCCCACATACGGCTGCAGATGAATGCGCGCGATGATTCATTGCGCACGCCAACACAGCTTGGCTACTGGAGAGTGATCTACCAACCGGTGCCCGAAGCTGCCCTGAATCCCAACGGGCATTTTGTGCTCAATCTGGATACCCTGGTTCAGGGCCAATCCCTGGAATTGGAGATTGCTTCGGACAACATCAGCATCTGGGACATGGACAGCCTCCTGGTCAACTTTGAGTTGCTGGATCAGAACAATGTGCGATACCCCATTCCCTATGAACGCCGCGATTCTCTGCGCAACGGAGAGCGACAGATTCACAAGATTCAGTTTGACACCCGGGACTATCCGGCGGGGCGCAACTTCATCGTCGTAGACGTCAATCCGGACGATGACCAACCCGAACAATACCGCTTCAACAACGTCGGGCTGATCCCCATCTTTGTGGAAGCCGACAAAGTCAACCCCTGGCTGGACGTGACTTTTGACGGGGCAGCCATCATGGACGGCGATCTGGTCTCGGCCAAGCCGGATATCCTCATTCGACTCAGCGACGACAACCCAATTTTGGCCCTAGATGACACCACTCATATTAGCCTGACGCTGGTCTATCCAGACGGGCAGACCCAGCGCATTCATTACAACAACCCCATCCTTCGCTTCATTCCGGCCCAGAGCGGCAGTCTGAGCTCAGGCAACCGCGCCGAAGTAGAACTGCGCCCCGAACTGGAGCAGGACGGCCTCTACAGCCTTGTAGTCAGCGGAAAGGACGCCAGCGAAAACAAAGCCGGCGAACTGGACTACCGCGTGAGTTTTGAGGTGATCAACAAACCCATGATTTCCAATGTGCTCAACTATCCGAATCCCTTCACGACCCGCACCCACTTTGTCTTTACCCTGACGGGCTCAGAGTTACCGGAGTATTTCAAGATCCAGATCATGACCGTCAGCGGCCGCATCATCCGCGAGATTCAGCGCAGCGAGCTCGGCGTGATTCGCATCGGGCTCAACAAAACCGAGTACACCTGGGATGGCACCGACCAGTTTGGCGACGCCGTAGGCAATGGTCTCTACCTCTACCGCGTCGTTGCCCGCCTGAACAATCAGCGCATGGACCACTACGACACCAAAGCCGATCGCTGGTTCGAAAGTGGATTTGGCAAGATGTATCTGGCGCGCTGAGCTTGTTTGCAGAGGGGACTATTCCAGTTTAAAGTCTACTAGCTCATAGTTTGCACTGCGCCCCCCTGCTTCTGTCTGTTGTAATATGCCCTTTTCTATCAAGTCTTTAATATCTCTCAAAGCAGTGTCGGTGGATGTTTTGGTCAGTTTAGCCCATTTTGACGTCTGTAGCTTTCCTTCAAAGTGGTCCAAAAGTTTATTGAGTACTAATCGCTGACGCTCGTTGATGGGGGTGTTTTCGTGCAATTTCCAAAACTCCGCTATGCGCAATATTCTTTGAGTGGTATCCTCTGTGGCCAGCATAGCTTTTTTAAGGCAATGCAAGAACCAATCAATCCATTCGGTTATGTCATAAGCATAATGTTGTACCCTTTGTAATGTTTCATAGTACCGCTTGCGTTCAATTAAAATTTGTCCCGACATACTATAAAAGCGCTCTCCGCTCCCTTCAGCACGCGCCAGCAACATATCCGTCAAGGCCCTTCCAATTCTCCCATTACCGTCGTCAAATGGGTGAATGATGATAAACCAAAAGTGAGCTATTGCAGCTTTTAAGACAGGATCAATGTGGTTCTCGGTGTTGAACCAATCCAAAAACCTGTCCATTTCCTTATCTACCAGCATGGGTCCAATAGCTTTGTAATGCACTTTCTCTTTGCCCAATGCGCCCGAAACCACCTGCATCTCGCCGGTTCGGTATCTCCCCACCTCAACTTTGTAAGGTCCACTGAATCCGGTTGGGAAAAGAGCGGCATGCCAACCAAACAAACGTTCTTTAGTCAAAGGCAATGCATACCCTTGGGTGGCATCCAGCATCATTTCTACTACACCTTCAATGTGGCGACTGCTGGGCACAAGTCCGGCAGTATTAAAACCCAAACGCCGCGCAATAGATGAACGAACCTGGTCATAACTGAGCAACTCACCTTCGATCTCAGATGATTTTACTACATCCAATGTCAAAGCGGTCAGGGTAGCTTCTTCTTTTGCAGAAAAGCCAAGAGCATTCATTTGCCCAATGATCTTCCCTTGAATGAGCCGGACCTGACCAAATATGACATTTATGGCTTTGTCCTGCCAGGTAAAATCTGTCCAGTTCGTGTGTTCGTATATGTACTTTAACATGATCCAAATCTCAATGCGGTATTAACTAAGAACATTTACCGCAAATATGCGGTAAATAATAGACTTTTTCACGGTTCAGTCCTAGCTAAAGTGCTTGAAAATGAGTAACTAAACGATTGATTCTCTAAGAAGCATGATAGCAAAACGGAGATTGTGATGTATTGGTAGTTAACGATTACGGTGTATGATTACGCTAACGAAGCATACGCGAGGCTGCCGACACACTTCCTGAGATAGTATCCACTAAAATCCGAGGCTTGCCATATTACATATTGTGTGGAGTACATTTTATTAATTTATCATATAAATAGGTCTTTTCTATGTACTTTTTCGATTCATATCCTTTATTTTGCTCGTTTATATTGACCAATCCAAAAAAATTCAAAAACCTGTCAAATGTTCGAACTGAATAACAATTTGATGAATACATTTCCAGTGTACCGTATACTGGCTTAACTGAATCCAATAATTGTGGAAATGCTTTAAAATACTTCTCAGCGTAAAAAGAATCTAGTCTACTTTCCTGTCCATATTTTGATAATAGAATCAATGAAAATCCATATCCAAGTTGTCCTATAAGGTTTTCACTATATCTATCATAATAAGACCAATTGAATTTTGAGGTAAAAGTCAAGAACATCAGCCGTAAAAACTCGTAGTTATCTTCAAGAATTTTTTTTGAGTTTTTTGTTAAACTTAATTTGCCGTTTCTCTTTTTTACCAATCCACTAAGTTCAATCAGAATCCTTGTTAAGTTGATAGCCAATGAATCGGTCTCTTTGTACAGTTTTGAAATCCCATTTTCAATATGCTCCGCCTTTATAAATCCTTGATCATAAATATCTGAAACAATCTTGGTTGGCAAAAATCCCTTGTTTGTTAGTTTTATCTCTCCATTTTTTTCAAGCAAGTCTGTTAAATACCTAATCTGGCTAAGAATTGGAATCTTTTGGTAATCAGATTCAGATAGTCTTTGCAATTGAATCGGACTGTCTTTCTCGAAAGTGAAATGCAATATATGGTGCATATCATTCGGGGAGTATCCTTCGAATTCAGGGATTGACCGATTGTTCTGCTCGTTCATCGCGCGGTCAATGTATTTCTGTATGTCTTTTAAATCCATTTTATTTTACTATGATAAAGTCAGTTTTTATGCCATACGCCACTGAGCTATTGCCCCTCAATCCCCCCGATACCCCTGCACCAATCTTTGGACGTACTTGCCAATCAGGTCAAACTCGATGTTGACTGAATCGCCTGGGTTGTAGGTCTTGAAGCGGGTGTGCGCATAGGTGTAGGGAATGATGGCCACGCTGAAGTCGGAAGGGCCGGCTTCGATAAGGGTGAGGCTGACACCGTCCACGCAGATGGAGCCTTTGGGGACCAGGACGTTGATGCCATCGGGGCGATAGTGGAAGCGGAACTCCCAGCTTCCGCCTTGTTCGTGGACTTCGGTGACTACTGCGGTGCTGTCAACGTGGCCCTGGACGAGGTGGCCATCGAGTCTAGCGCCAAACTGCATGGCGCGCTCCAGGTTGATGACATCGCCGGGTTCGAGCTTGCCGATTGCGGAGCGTTGAAGGGTCTCGTGAACGGCGGTGACGGTATGGGAGTCGCCCTCAACTTTAACTACGGTGAGGCAAACGCCGTTGTGGGAAAGGCTTTGATCGATCTTCAGATGGCTGGCCAGATCGGAGCGAACGGTCAGGTGCAGGTTCTGCTGGTCGGTTTCGGCGCGAACCAATTCGCCCAGAGATTCAATGATTCCGGTGAACATAGGTGCTCAATCTCAACGGGTTGTGCCGCGGATCAGGTGAATGAATCCTTCCAGGGGTTGGGGTCTGGCCTGACTGCCGTCTTCGAGGATCTCTACCACCACGCAGGTATAGTAGTAAACCCCTTCGCTCAGCGGTTCGCCTGAACTCATATGGGTGCCATCCCAATTGATGGAAGGGTCGTTGGTTTCGTAAACCAGATTGCCCCAGCGGTTGAATATCTTGATGTCAATGCTCTCAATGAAGCGGAAAGGCAGGAAGGGCGTAAACAGGTCATTCGCCCCGTCACCATTGGGCGTGAATACATTGGGCAGCTCATAGCGCGGGCAGTTCTCCACGCAAACGATGTTGCTGAACTGGCTCTCATTGCCCACCGAGTCGGTTGCTGTGACCGCATAGCAGCCGGTCAGCGTCTGCAGATTGTCGTGGATAAAGACCGTGTCCAGTGCATTGTCGTTGGTTGCTAACACCACAAAGTCCTGCCCGGAAGCTGCGAAATAGATGGTGTAAAACAGCACATCATCCGCACAACTGAAGTTGGGATTGTTCCAGTTCAGATCGTTGCTCAGGTTGTCCGGATCGAAAAGCTGACCGGGTCTGGAACAGATGTTCTGCACCGTCAAATCGGGAGGACATGGAGCTACAGTGTCCTGCGGTATAGCGCAAACCCGCTGACTCAGATTGATCAGACTGTCGGGCAGAAGCGGGGAACCATAAGTGCCCAGGGCACGGATGTAGTAACAATACTCCTCTCCGTTTTGAAGATTGATATCGGTGTAAAACCTCTCCTCCGTGCTGTCCAGGAAAACGAAGTTTCCGGATCCGGTGGGCTCTTCGCGGTAGATCTCATACAGCCAATTGAACCAGGGAACCTGGAAATCCCAGCTCAGATTCAGGGCATCGTCGGCAAATCCTATGCTGAGAAAAACCGTGGAAGCCGAAGCCGCCTCTCCGATAAAGACTTCATTGCCCAATACATCGCTGGCGTAGAAACGCACATCGTAAACCAGAGGGCCATCTACAGTATTGACGCCCATGTCCAGATAACTGGTGTCGCCGAAATCTGAGAAATTCTCAGAGCCAAAATCCAGGATCACCTCGGGATCGCTGATCACAAAACCCGGACTGCGTATCAACTCAAAGCGATAGGGCCCCGGATTGGCCAGGGTATCCAGATCCTCAGCCAGAGGAGGAACCCAGGCCACAAAGACCTCGCCGTTGAGCACATCGGTGACCTCGACGCTGGCATGGGTCATGACCGGCAAATCTCGCCGAAGCTCAACGCAGGCGGCATCCGAAGGCCTGCTTCCCACCTGATTGAAGACAGCCGGGCTGCCGGGCGGAGACTCGGCAAATTCAGCCACGACCCGATAGGAGTAAACCGGTCCCCTGGTCACCTCAAAGTCGGTAAAACTATGCACTGTAGGTTCAAATCCAATCTGTACATACTCGGTTCCCTCCAGACCGCGCTGGCAACTCTCAAAATCAAAGGTCGAATCACAGCCTAGCTTACGCCAGATGGAGAAACCCCTGAAATTGGGCACATCAAAACAGGTGTACAGGCTGTCCCAGTTCAATTCCACCCGATTGCCGATCGGTGTCGCGGTCAGGCCAGTGGGCGGAGGGGCCACCACCGTGATCAGCCAGCTCTCCAGATCGGTCAGGGGAATGGACAAGGGACCCAGAGAGAAATCATCGCTCGCTCTGAAAACCACCTGATAGAAATTGCGCCGCACATGCGTGCAATTGGTCTGCCAGCTAAACACCTGAGAGGCAAATCCACTGCCGCTGATCTCGTCAAAGACCGCCGGACTACTGGGAACAGCGAAAGGCCCACCGGTGGCCGAAAGGGTGATGTCATCTCCATTCGGATCTGTTGCCGTGACGAGCCGGGTCAGCAATTCGCCCGCTACAATACAAGTATCTTCTATATTACTAATCTCCGGAGGTTGATTGCTGGTGTTCTCGACAAAGATTTGCAGATCCCGGATCTTGGAGCCCAGCCACTGACCCCCGCGAAATTCTCGTATAAGTATAGCAACATTGTAAATACACTCCTGGCAGGGCACATCCCAGATCAGTTCACCGGTTCTCGGATTGATCTCCAGGCTTGAACCGCAGGCGTCAAAGACATGGGGATAGGCGTATCCTGGCACATCAATTCCAGGAGCCTGTTTGGGCGGAATGAGGCTGTAGTGCAGGCTGTCCCCGTCGGGGTCAAAAGCGTTGGGGTTGTGAATGAAGATCTCGCCAACCTGGGCATAGTCAATAGGCGGATAGAGCAACATGGGGCTGCTGTTGAAACCAAACAGCACCGGATTGACCAGATTCAGGGTGTCTTCGAGATA
Source organism: Chitinophagales bacterium (assembly GCA_041751015.1). Taxonomy (GTDB): domain Bacteria; phylum Bacteroidota; class Bacteroidia; order Chitinophagales; family BACL12; genus WGOA01. The sequence continues at coordinate 85,207 of JBGSYF010000022.1, read as the reverse complement.
AAACTGCACGTTGACCGAACCGTCAATGTTGCACACCCCCTCTACCCTATTGGGATCTTCCATATAAATCACATAGATGTCCGGGCCGGGAAAGGTATAGGTGGTGGTGTACTCGTTGCGCTTGATCAATCCGGGCACCAGAATGGTCTGAAGAGATCGGCCGATTCGCTTGGTCGTGCCCAGGGGGTCGCGGGAATCAAAGACCACCGTCAGCGAATCGCGGTCAGCCGGAGAGGCCGGAAAGGTGTAGGTAATGACCGTAAATTCATAAGTAGTGCCACTTATATAACGGTAGCAAATCTCACCGGCCCGGTTGTGCGTGGCCTGGGCCGCAGCGCTGTAAAGCAGGAGCCCAAAAAGCAGGGCGAAGGGGCGCTGGAACAGGATTCCGGCGAACCTGGGCCACAAGGAGGGCAGCCTGTTGAATGAGGTGGAGAGATTCATACCCGCAGCAAGCCTAAACATACGAAAGAAGACGGGTACAGCGGTCAAGATGGGCGCGCAGTACGCTCTAAAACGCAAAAGATGGCGCTTGTGGTACAGGCCAGAACCCGGCACGCAAGTTCCCAACTCGAAAATCAGTTGCTCTACTGACGCGAGGCCACGCTGGCCAGCAAATACTCGCGGTTGAGCATGGCGATGACCGACTGGGGAATCTCCTTAGGGCACTCCGCTGAACAGGCCCCTGTATTGGTGCAGGCCCCAAAACCCTCCTTGTCCATCTGAGCCACCATGGCTTCAACCCGCAGCGCGGCCTCTGGCCTACCCTGGGGCAAGAGACCCAAATGGCTGACCTTGGCCCCGACAAAGAGCATGGCCGAAGCGTTCTTGCAGGCGGCCACACAGGCTCCGCAGGCAATGCAGGCGGCGGCGTCCATAGCCTCATCGGCCTGGATCTTGGGAATGGGAATGGCATTGGCATCCTGGGCCTGTCCGGTGCTCACCGAGATGTATCCCCCCGCCTGAATGATGCGATCAAAGGCCGAGCGATCCACGGCGAGGTCCCGGATGACGGGAAAAGCCCTGGCCCTCCAGGGTTCAATCGTGATGGTCTGCCCGTCGTGGAAGCTGCGCATATGCAACTGACAGGTCGTTGTTTGATCCGGGCCGTGGGGGTGTCCGTTGATGTAAAGACTGCAGGTTCCGCAGATTCCCTCTCGACAATCGTGATCAAAGGCCACCGGCTCCTGCTTTTGGTTGAGCAACTGATCGTTGAGCAGGTCCATCATCTCCAGAAAGGAGCTGTCCGGACTGACCTTGTCCAATTGATAGGTCTCGAATTTTCCGGCTGCCTGAGCGTTCTTTTGTCTCCAGACTTTCAACGTGAGCTTCATCATCAATAGGCTTTTTGCAGGGCCCCGGACACCAGTTAACGAAAGCTGGCGAAGAGCTCTGCATCAGTAATCAAACGTAGGAGCGGGTTTTGAGTTCAATGTTCTCATAGATCAACTCCTCCTTGTGCAGGGCCGGCGTCTGACCCTCTCCTTTGTACTCCCATGCGGCCACATAGGTGTAATTCTCATCATCGCGAAGGGCCTCTCCTCCAGAGCTGTATTCCTCTCTGAAATGCCCGCCGCAGGATTCATTGCGATTGTAGGCATCGCGGATCATCAGATCGCCCAACTCGATAAAGTCGGCGACGCGCATAGCCTTTTCGAGCTCCGGATTGAATTCTTCAGCGCTGCCCGGAACATAGAGATCAGTCCAGAATTGATGGCGCACATCGGCAATCATGTCCAGGGCCTTTTGCAGACCTTCGGCATTGCGGGCCATGCCGCAATAGTCCCACATGATCTGTCCGAGCTTGCGATGCAGGGTATCAACAGTCTGACTGCCCTTCATGCCCAAAAAGCGGCTCAGGGTGTGCCGCACTTCGCGCTCGGCCTGCTCAAACTCCAGCCGGTTGGTATCAATGCGCGGGGTGAGAATCTCCTTGCTAAGGAAAGTGCCAATGGTGTAGGGAATGACGAAATAGCCATCAGCGAGCCCCTGCATCAGCGCAGAAGCCCCAAGTCGGTTGGCACCGTGATCCGAGAAATTGCATTCGCCCAGGGCGAAGAGCCCCGGAATGGTGGTCATAAGATTGTAATCCACCCAGGTGCCGCCCATGGTATAGTGCACGGCAGGGTAGATCATCATCGGGGTTTTGTAGGGGTTCTGGGCCGTAATCTTTTCGTACATGTCGAAAAGGTTTCCATAGCGCTCCCTGATCACGGGCTCACCCAGGCGCAGAATTGAGTCCCTAAAGTCCAGGAAGACGGCCTGACCGCTTTCGTTCACCCCCCTTCCATCATCGCATACCATCTTGGCGGCTCGCGAAGCCACATCGCGAGGCACCAGGTTGCCAAAGGAGGGGTACATGCGCTCCAGGAAATAGTCGCGGCGATCATCCGGCAGATCGACGGGCTTGAGCTGGCCAGAGGCGATCTTCTTTGCGTCCTCCTGGGTCTTGGGCACCCAAACCCTGCCATCGTTGCGAAGACTTTCGCTCATCAAAGTCAGTTTGCTCTGATGTGCGCCCTTGACCGGAATGCAGGTAGGGTGAATCTGGGTAAAGCATGGATTGGCCATGAAAGCGCCCTTTTTATAGGCCTTCCAGGAAGCGGTCACATTGCTGCCCATGGCGTTGGTGGACAGAAAAAAGACATTGCCATAGCCTCCCGAAGCGATGACCACCGCATGGGCACTGTGGCGCTCCAGCTTGCCGGTGACCAGGTCGCGGGCAATGATACCCCTGGCCTTTCCATCTATGATGACCACATCCAGCATCTCGTGCCGGTTGTACATTTTGACCCTGCCGTGGGCAATCTCCTTGCTCAGGGATTGATAGGCGCCCAGCAAAAGCTGCTGACCTGTCTGGCCTCTGGCGTAAAAAGTCCGCGACACCTGCACCCCGCCGAAAGAGCGGTTGGCCAGCAGGCCGCCATACTCGCGGGCGAAGGGCACTCCCTGGGCCACGCACTGGTCTATGATGGAGGTGCTGACTTCGGCCAGACGGTAGACATTGGCCTCGCGGGAGCGGTAGTCCCCTCCCTTGATGGTGTCGTAGAAAAGCCGGTAGACCGAATCACCGTCGTTCTGGTAGTTCTTGGCGGCATTGATGCCCCCCTGAGCAGCGATAGAGTGCGCGCGGCGCGGACTGTCCTGAAAACAGAAAGCCTTGACGTTGTAACCCAGCTCACCCAAAGAAGACGCCGCCGCTGCCCCCGCCAAACCCGTTCCAATGACTATGATGTCCAGCCTGCGCTTGTTGTTTGGGCTGACCAGGGGAAGCACAGAGCGGTAACGGGTCCATTTCTCTGCCAGAGGACCTTCGGGAATGCGGGCGTTGAGTTGGTCGGAGTACATCAGTCTATGGTTGAAGAGCAATAAACAAGTGTGCTATTTCAGGAAATACACTGCCACCGGAATGGCCGCAAATCCAAGGGGAATCAGGATGCCAAACACGGCTATGCCCACCTGCTTAATCAACAGATTGTATTTGGGATGGTTGGCTCCTATGGTCTGAAATCCGCTTTGAAATCCGTGCACCAGATGGAAGGCCAAAGCCGCCATTCCGGCAACATAAAGCAAGACCAGCCATTCCTTCTGGAAGGCTGTCATGACCACGGTGTACATGTCTTTTAACCCATTGTAGTTGGCCGTATTGTAAACCTCCACCTGACCAAACTTGAGCACAAACCAAAAATTGCCCAGATGCACAATGATGTAAACCAGCAGTACTACGCCCAGGAAAACCATGTTGCGGCTGGCCCAGGAACTGTTGGAACTGGATCCCGAAACGGCATAGGCCGTGGATCTGGCGGCGGCATTGGTGCGGTTGACCCAGATGGCCATGACCGCGTGCAAGAGAATGCTGGCATAGGTGGCATAGGACAACAGCTTGATGACCTTGTTGTGGGTCATCATATGCGTGTATTCATTGAAGGCATCCCTGCTGCCCCAGATCAGTTGAAGATTTCCGATCATATGCACCACCAGAAAGGTGCAGAGAAACAAGCCGGTCAGGGCCACTATGGATTTTCGACCTATGCTGGAGGTCAGGAATGTAGTCAGCCAACTCATAAGAACTAAAAACTTTGAACTGGCGCAAAAGTACAGTTCAGGCGCTAAATAAACGCTTGAAGACCAAGGGAGTTCACGCTGAAGCGGGCTGTTTTATGTCGGGGGAAGGGCGGGGCAATGACCTGCCCTTGGCTGAGGGAAAGCCGGTTATCAGATCAATTCCATGAGAATGACCCAAAGACCCTGATGCTCTATGAACACCGATCCCAGACTGAAGGATCTCGAACCCTGGGCGCGCACATAGTAAGGATATCCGGCAGGGAGTTCGTGGAAGTAAACCACTCCATAACCATCGGTCCAGCCCCTGGCAATAGGGTAACGGGCGTTCAGGGCATCCTGATAACTCTGGTAGAGCAGCACTTCGGCACCGATGACCACAAAACCGGAAGGGGTATTGACCCGAACTTCCAGATCGGCACTCTGCACAATAGGCACCGGACCGTTGTCCTGAACATAGATGCAAGAGGCTGAAAACACCGCCATCAACAGGAGCATCGCAAAACCGGGGTTGAATAAGGCTTTCATGGTCAAGGGTTTTTGATACCCTCAAGCATAGCCAAACACCGTGCCAAATTGTGGACACTTCACCTGTATCGAGCCACTGCCGCGGGGCCTGCAGCCGTTGCGCCAGGGCATTGACTGCTGACGCGAGACCTTACACTGGCCACCGTGTGCGAGTCTGTTACTGCCTTATCACCGGAGCACCGCCCATTCGCTGGCCCTGCGCGTCGCGGAGCTCAAGCTGGTAAATTCCGCTGGGCAGCTCCGCCAGATTCAGCGCAAAACGGTTGATTCCCGCCATGGCATTCTCCTGCTGCCGGAGCAGCACCCGACCCGCCAGGTCGGTCAGACTGAGCCACACCTGGCCATCCTGAAGGAGCGTCCAGGTGACCTGCAAGTAATCCTGTGTTGGCACCGGGAAGACCGCATCGGGTCCGGCCTGCGCAAAATGCACCGAAATCACCTTGCTGAACGCTTCGCTGCCGTCCAGATCCGTCTGGCGCAGGCGGTAATAATTCATACCGGGGAAGGGTTGCTGATCAATGAGCGAGTACTCCCGCATACGCGTAGAGACTCCAGCAGCCGCCAACGTGCCGATGGCGTTGAACCCCATCGCATCCCGGCTGCGCTCCACCGTAAACGAAGCGCTGTTGATCTCCGTAGCTGTGGTCCAGCTCAGCACCACCTGACCGTTAGCCGCCTGGCCTTCGAACGTGACCAATTCCACCGGAAGAGGATTGCTTCCGTCCGAGAAGGTGAAGCCCGAAAATCCGGACACAGTCTGCACAGGATTGCCATCGGCCAGATCGTAGGCCGTGATGTTGAGGACCTCCCATTCAGTTGCGGCATTGGGCAAACGCCAGCAGAACAAATCGTCGGTTGACTTGCCGTTCTGGTGGGCCGTAGACCAGAAGAACTCGAGCTCTACATCCGTGCTCGGTTGAGTTGTTGGCCCGATGTCCCAGCGCTTGGCGATGCCCTCAGCGAAGGTCGGGCCTTCGGGATTGACAATGCCATCGGGCCCGCTGATAGTGAGCACCGTGGTGCTTCCCAGGTTATTGCCATTGGAGTTGATCCGCAGGCCATAGGCTATGGCAATGGTATCGGTACCGCTGAGCACCTTGGTCTGTTCCGTACGGCCGTTGAGGTATCCGGTGTTGATGTTGGCAAAAGACAGCAGGGCATCGGGCTCCAGGAACAGCGTATGACCTGAAGCTGTGGTGACGATGCCACTGGCCACTTCCAACTGATTCTCGACTGACCAGTCAGTCAATACCAGCAAAGCGGTGTCCAGACCACTGGTGTTCTGCACCCTGACATAGTTGAACATCGTAGAACCGCTGTCAATTAAGGTTTGCAGCGCTGTTCCGTTGAAATACACGGCGCGACCGCTGGGCAGGAAGCTACCGTTAATGGTGAAATCTTCGCGCACATATATGTCATCGACCACATCATCATTGAGCGTGACTGTTGAGCTGCTGCCAATCAAAACAGAACCATTTACGCGAACATCATATGCCCCATTAGCAGTGGGTTTGAGATGAATGCCATCTCCGTTGTTGACCGTCAGTGAGCTGCTGCCCGAAGTAATCAGATCGCCATTGAGTAAAAGTAAGTTGAAGGAAGGCTGAGTTGTAGTTGGCGGGTTAAGGGTCAGCGATCCGGTATTGGTCAGGAACAAGTTGCCCGCGCGAAGTCCCGTGCCTGCGGTATTGTCCACCACCACACTGCTGCTGCGAATCTCCACATTGGGTGGGTTGTTGGTGGTGCTGACCAATTCCCACTCCCGGTTGGTGCTGAAGATATCGTAGTTAGCTCCCGTTTCATATATGAGCGTAGCTGATGCACCATACACGGGCCGGTTGGTCTGCACGAAAGCTCCGGCCAAGATCCTCAGGTGGTTCGACAACTGACTGTTGCTCCCAAAATTGGTTCCTCCCCCATCAAGATCGGCGTTGTAAAACTGGGTCGTGGAAGAACCCGCCACGGTGTTGCCGCCCTTGAACACTATGGTTCCCGCGCCAGCAGTAAAGGTGCCGTTGTTGGTCAGGGTGCCGGAGGAGCGCAGCTCTAAGCTATGATCGTCCAAATCCAGGGTTCCGCCGCTCTCAATCGTTAAGCTGGTGCAGTCCAGATCACTGCTGTTCAGGGTTACCGTGGTCGATGCCCCAATGCGGATGCTGTTTGGCGAAAGGGTTGAGGTCCATTCCAAGGTGGGGCTGACTGAAGTGCCCGTGTTGTAGTACAACTCGGAGCTTGGACCGTATACCAATGTCGCGGGAATGGCTCCCGGAGCCAGCACAAGAGTTCCGCCTTGTAAATTCAGCGTTCCGTTGATCGTTAGGGTTTTGCCTTCCTCAACCGTCAGCGTTGCCCCAGGGAGCAGCGTTAGATTGTGCAGCGTTTCGGTCTGTATGGAATGGGTGCCGGAAGCCAATGCCAACGTAGAGCCGCTTGCTGCAGAAAAGCGATTGTCGGCTGTGGCACTCAGTGCAGATACGGTCAAGGTATGGGAGGCATTGAGCTCCACCATCCCCGTTCCGCTTACCGTAAGATTTCCTATGGCATCCGTAAGCAGATCAAGCGTACCCGAACTAACTGTTAAAGTTGCTGCGTCGTTGATAACGTTGCTGGCGGTACTCTCCAAACGACCACCGTTCACCACCAGGGTTGTCGAAGCCAGGCTCGTTCCGATAAACAGCGTTCCTCCCGTAGCTGTAGTGGACCCCGTGTAACTCTGCGTCCCGGCCAGAGTCTGTGTACCAATACCCGTTTTGACCACGCTACCCGTTCCGCTGATGGTGCCGCTGTAGCTGTCGGTAAACAGGTTGTTTATAGTCATGTTCGCAGAGCCCAGTGCAATGCTTCCTGTTGTACCGGCAAGCGCTATTGTCTGGTTGTGGTTGTTGAAATTTACCGTGCCGTTTGCGGTGAGCAGCCCGGGGGTGCCGGTGCCCCACTGGTTAGCTGCGTTGGTGTTAAGAGTAGCGCCGCTGTTGACCGTGACGTTGTCAACGGCGCGGGTGTCTGCAGACTTACTCAGGTTGAGAGTACCTGCGCTAAGCACTAAGGTTCCATTGGCCGTGTTGGGACTGCTGCCCGAGATGGTCAGGGTGCCGGTGCCGGTCTTGGTCAGCACATAAGTGCCACCGCTGCTGATCACTCCGCTTAAATCCAGGGCGGTAGAAGTCTCCGTAAACAATCTTGTATCGCTGCCAATGCTAACCTGACCCGACCAGGAATTGTTACCGGCGATGTTGCGCAGGGCGCCGATGGTGCTCACGCCCTCTCCGTAGAGGACGAGGAGCTCGCTGCCTACGTTAAGGCCTCCGGACAATTCAAAGGAGGCCCCACTGACTACAGTGGTGCCAGCAGCCGTACTGCCCAGGGCATTAGCATGGGTCATGCGCAGCGTTCCGGCATCTATGGTGGTGGCTCCAGAGTAGGTGTTGTTGCCAGACAAGGTCAAAACACCGCCCGAGCCTTTGACAACTTGTCCTGTGCCAGAGATCACCTGTCCGTAGGTGTAATCGTTGGATCGTCTGAACTGCAGGGTTCCATTGTTCGTCACGGCTGTGGGCAACACGCCGTTTCCACCGTCGTTTCCGATGCGCAGCGTACCGGCGTTGATGGTGGTGCTGCCGGTATAATTGTTGCTGCTGTTGGCGAAAATCAACAAACCGCTTCCATTCTTGGTCACGGAGCCACCAGAGCCCTGGATATGACCGGAAACGAAGGTGTTATTGCCTCCGTCAAAGACGGCAGTGTTGGCGTTGAGGAAAAAGTTATTGGTGAAGTTGAGGTTGCCGCTAACCGTTTCAAAAGCAACGCTGGAGCCATCAACTCCGATGGGAACGTTGAAGGTTTGAGAAGCCGTAGACTCGTTGCGGAGGCCGACACTCAGACTGATGCCACCACCGGATACAGCGTTGTAGGTTCTCGCCGATGTGGCAGCGCCTTGGATAGTCAGGGTCCGGAGCTGGAAAAATGCTCCGTTAACCGACATGGTGGTGTTGCTGTTGTGGCCTATGAAGACGTTGTTGCGCGTGGGAACAGGCCAAATGTCTGGGCGATTTTCATTGTTGTTATAAGTCTGATAATACCAGGGGTTGGCACCATCCCACCAATTTGCCGATATGCCATCTCGACTAAACACATTCTGCTGAGCAAAGAGGCCCGAAGTTGAAGCTAATGCCAACAATAATGCAATCGCGTGTAATTGTCTTTTGATAATCACGTCAATTAGATGATGTGTTTATGCGATAAGTTGTTTGTTAACGCAATGTTAAGCCCATCTTAACCAACATGAAGTTAGTGTAATTTGTACAATTAGCCAAAGTCTAGAAAAAAGTATGCTTAAAAACCCGACCAGCCGCGGGGAAGTATCTCGCCCAAACCCAGGACAACAACTTGAAATCTTACATCTTCCGGTAAAAAGATTGCGGATGCATCGCGGTTCAGGCCAGCAAATCCCCTTCAAAGCCAGTTCTTTCCGCAACATCATACTGGTTGCGGTCAGAGCCGTTGCGGGAGACCAGTTCGGCGACAAAGCCCGCGACGAAGAGCTGGACCCCGACGATGACGGCGACCAGGGCAAGGTAGAACCAGGGGTTGTCGGTGGTGTCGCGGAACTTGAGGCCCTGGCTCTGGCGGATGACTTTGTCGAGCAGAACCCAGGTGGTGATGATGGCTCCGGCCAGGAAGGACAGGGTGCCCAAGGTGCCGAACAAGTGCATGGGGCGCTTGCCAAAGCGCTGCACAAACAAGGCGGAAAACAGGTCCAGAAAGCCGTTGACAAAGCGCTCCAGGCCGAATTTGGTGTAGCCGTACTGCCGGGCGCGGTGCTGCACCACCTTCTCGCCTATCCTCTTGAAGCCGGCCGACTTGGCGATCAGGGGGATTTGGCGGTGCATTTCGCCATAGACTTCTATGGCCTTAACGACCTCACTGCGATAGGCCTTGAGTCCGCAATTGAAATCGTGCAGTTTGATGCCGGTCAGCCAACTGGTCACGGCATTGTAAAACTTGCTGGGAATGGTTTTGCTGAGCGGATCGTAGCGCTTTTGCTTCCAGCCCGAAACCAGATCATAGCCCTCTTCGCGGATCAGGCGAACCAGCTCCGGGATCTCGTCCGGGCTGTCCTGCAGGTCCGCATCCATGGTGATGACCACCTGCCCGCGGGACTCCTGAAAGCCCTGGTTGAGCGCCGCCGACTTTCCATAGTTGCGCCGAAAACGTATGCCGCGCAATTGTCTGTGCTGCTCGCTGAGCTTGCGGATGACCGCCCAGGTGCCGTCGTCGGAACCGTCATCGATGATCAGCACTTCATAGCGCAGCTTTTCGGCCTGACAAACCCTGTCAATCCAGCTCAGCAATTCGGGCAGGCTTTCGTGTTCGTTGTAGGCGGGAATGACCAGGCTGAGATCCATACGAGGCTTGGCTTAGGGCGAAAGGCGGTGCAGCGCACAGTGGCCTTTCCGGCAAGATCCATACGCCGATGCGGCCCACAAATTAACGGCTTTTTTCAAGCGTGTGCGGCTCGGCAGGCGCGGGGCAATGAGGGTATGTCGAAGGAGGGTAGATCGGCTCCACAAGCTTGACATGTTCAACGCCGGCTGAACAGCAAGAGCAGACTTGCCGGCAGAAGGGCGCTGATGGAGAATAGAATTCCCCCTAAAAACATGCCCAAAGGCCCATAGAGCACCACGCGGGTCTTGTGAAGATACTCGTCAATGTCGCCGGGGGAAAAGCCGTCTTCCGCCATCTGGCTCGCAGCTTCAGCCATGCGGCTCTCCAGCACTTCGGGGTAGATCCAGCGGTACCAGACCACCACAAAGATGCCCGCGGCAAAGCCGCACAACAAGCAGATGAACGCCAGGCTCTTGAACAATCTGCGCAAGGAAAGCGGGCCGGGCACTGCGTTGTAGGCCCTTCGCAAATGAAGGGCTGAGGCCGCCAGCGCGATCACAGGAGGAACCAAAAAGGCCCAGAAACGCTGCTCAACGGGCGTGTTTTCCCCGACCAAAGACAGCGCCACAGCCAGGCCCCCGAGAGCCAGCAGAGCGGCCGGCAGGGCTACCGGCGCGGAAGACGGGAGATGAGCAGGCTGATTCATACGGCGCTGGGAACGGCTCTTGGCTGATAGCGCCCGCGGGCATAAACGCCGAGCACACTTCCCTCTAAAGGCATGCCCAGCATGGGATTGTTGCGGGCCTTGGACTGCAGCTCATCGGCGCGGTGCGTCCAGGTGCCCGTTCCCCGGAAAAAGCTCAACTCCGCCACCTTTCCCTCATCAATTTGCGGAATGGGCAGCTCCAGCAAGGTGCGGGGGGCGGTGCACAACCACTGCACGAATTGCTCCAGACCCGCCTTTCCCTTCATGGCAGTGCACAAGGCGCTGAACGTGGTCTCGAGAGCATTGATGCCGAAAGCGGCGTACTCAAACTCCACGCGCTTGTCGTCTTCGTGCTGGGGAAGGTGATTGGAGCAAACCACGTCTATAGTGCCGTCCAGAAGGCCGTTGATCAGAGCCTCCTGATCGCGCGCGTCGCGAAGGGGCGGCATGACCTTAAAGCCCGTGTCAAAATCGGCCAGCGAAGAGTCGTTGAAGAGCAGTTGATAAGCCGCAACGCCCGCGCTGACCTCAAGGCCCTTTTCCTTGGCCTGCCGGATCATGTCCACAGAGCGATGAGAGCTGATCAGGGCAAAGTGCAGTCGCCCGCCCGTGTACTCGAGCAGTTGCAGATCGCGCTGCACCATCAGGGCTTCGGCCATGCCCGGAATGCCCGGCAAACCGAGCCGGGTGGCCATCAGTCCTTCGTGAATGCCGGCCTTACCGGCCATGTCCATGTTCAGGGGCAGATTGATGATCAGGCCGTTGAAAGGCTGTACATAGCGAAGGGCGTGCATCATCAAACCAGCGTGCTGCAGGGGCTGCAGACCATCGGTAAAAGCCAGCGCACCGGCTTCGCGCATGTCGTAGAGCTCGGCGATGTCCGTTCCCTTGGCATAGCGGCTGATGGCAGCATAGGGAAAGATATGGATGGGCAGATCCTTGGAGCGGGAGCGAATGTATTCCAGCTCGGATTTGCTGTGCAGTACCGGATCGGTGTTGGGCAGCAGGGCCACTGCCGTAAAGCCTCCCGCCGCCGCAGCGCGCGCGCCGCTCTGGAGGTCTTCGCGGTGCTCTTCCCCCGGGTCGCAGAAATGGGCAAATGCATCGAACCAGCCGGGCGAGACGCAAAGCCCTTCGCCCTCTAAGATCTCTGCTCCGGAGCCCTCCAGATTGGAACCGATGCGTTCTATGCGCCCCTCGGCAATCAGCAAATCCAGGGTCTGCCCGTGATAGGGCGAAGAGGCATCGACAATCAGGGCTGAGCGGACGAGCAGGTTCATGTTCAGGTAAGCAGTTCGAAGGGCTGCGGCCCGCTGTTCAGGCTGCGGAATTACAGGAAGCGGACCAGCAAAATCTCTATCCCCAGGAAAGCCAGGGCTAAGATAAGACAGGCCTTCCAGAGCTGCCGGCCCTGGCTGATGCGGCTCAGATCCGCCGCCAGTCTTGGCGCATCGGCGCTCATGACGCGGACACTTCCGGCCGGGTAATGCTCTTCGACTTCTGAGTTGCTGAGGAAGTCCATGCGGGATTCGCGGCGGTCAAAGTTCATGGAGAACACCGCACCCAGACTGGCATCGGGCATCAGAACCTGATAGTGCCCGGCCTGGGTGGCCTGAGCACCCACCTGGAGCCGGAGCCGATTGCCCCTTCGCTCTGTGCGCGGCAAAAACTCCATTTGCTCCTCAAAGCGAACCCGCAATTGCTGATCGGGATTGCTGAAAGAGGACTCCTGAACCGAACCCGCATCGATCCATTCGTCGCGGCCAATCGTGTGCGCCAGAGCCCTGTCTGCCGCGCCGCTCAGGGCCATTCGGAACAAAAGCGGTGCGAAAAGGGCGCCCTGCACGGGCAGGTCGCTGGCCTCGCGGCTCAGCGGGCTGGCGCAGAGATAGATCCAGCCCTTCCCCAGTGGATAACGGCCCAGAAAAGCGTCCCCGTCCTTGAAACGCATCAGGTTGTCCTGGCGACTCATGGCCGAAGCGGGCAGGCGGTAGCTCAACTGCGCGCTGGGCAGGGCGAGGTTCTCCGGAACGCGCGCAAACACGTCGCGGAACAAGGGGTTCTGGGTGTTCAGCGAGCCGACCTCGCGCAATTGCAAAGTTCGTTCGCCCAGCGTGGCGCCCGCGCGGGACAGCCATTGATTGTAGCTGTTGCGGTCCGCCTCCGGGCCCGGGAAGACCAGCACCGAACCCCCTTCGAGCAGGTATTCGCTCAAGGAAGCGGCCAGTCCGCTAGACAAGCTGTTCAGGCCATCCAGCACCACGAGTCGATAGCTGTTCAGGCTGGCATAGTCCAGATTGTCCACTCTTTGCTCATCGAGTCGAAAGAGAGTCCGCGACCCAAAGAGGGTTCTGAGAAAGGGATTGCCCTGAGCGCCGCCCAGCACCAGCACGGGCACCTCCGAGAGAACCGGAAAACTGAAATACCAGGTATCGTCAAAATTGATGGGGTAATCGTTGATTTGGACATGTCCGCTGACCCATTCGCTCTCGGGAATGCCGAAGGAAAGGGTGTCGGTGATGGCCTGACCTGCGGGGATGTCCACCTGACCCAGCGCCTTGACTTCCGTGCCCAAAAACAGCCTGAGCGTGGTTTTCTCCGCATCCCGGTCGCCAAAATTTTTCACGCGAACCAGCAGCGAAGTTCTCTGCCCGCGCACCAGCACAGGCTCTTCGAACCAAACCGAATCGATACCGATGTTCTGCTGCCGCGCACCCGGCAGGGGCAGGAGATTGATCTGCAAAGCCGTGTCGGGCTCAAAATCCGCGATGCTCTTCTGAAAATCGGAGAGAATCCAAGCCACCCCGGCGTTCTCGGGAGCCCTGGAAAGCGCGTCGCGCTGCCTTTCGTGCACCTGATCGAGCCCCGGTGAGCGCGCACTGAGCTCAATCTTATCCAACTCCGCCAGAAAAGCATCCCGATCCAGGAGCCGCTGCTGGCTTCCGCTGAGTTCTCCGCTCAGGAGTTGAAAGCGATCATCCGGTCCATATCCGCCGACAATCTGGCGGGCCCGATCCTTGGCCTGCTCAAAGAGCGAACGATCTTCGCCCAAGGCATCCATGCTAAAAGAGTTATCCACAAAGACGCTCACCTGACGGCTGACCTGCTGCACCCCGCTCTCTTCCCCGGGCAAATAAGGCTGCGCGAAAGCCAGCACCAACGCGGCCAGAGCCAGCAATCGGCTGAGCAGGATCAGCCGGTGTTTCAGCCTGTTCCGGGTGGCGGTCTCCTCCCGCACTTCGCTCAAAAAGCGAACATTGCTGAAATAAACCTTCTGGTAACGCCTGAAATAGAACAGGTGTATAATGACCGGGATGGCCAGGGCGCTCAGGGCCCACAAAAAGCCGGGATACAAAAAACTCATGGGCAATCGGGGATGCTTTGAGCCGCAAGTGCCCTCCACATTTCTTCCGTGTTATCTTTGCGCAAAAATTGGGTCCTGTGGCGGAAGATTTTCGCAAACCTACATCCAAAGTTGCCCACAACCGAGAGCACGAGGAGGATTACCGCATATCCACCGGCAGCGCCAAGCTGCTGACTATTCTGGGTATTGTCCTGATCATCCCGGGAATCATCTTGCTCGTCTGGGAAGCGGAGCGCAACATCTATGCCGGCATCGGGTTCATCCTCGTCGGCCTGGCCACCGCCTGGACCGGCACCGGCGCCCGCAGGTTGTTTAACAAATAAAGCGGAATTGGTGTTATTTTAGCCGCCCAAAACAAAGGCATCCCCCCTGCCCTTGTGCATTGTCCACCGCTTCGGGGTGTAGCTCAGCCCGGTTAGAGCGCGCGTCTGGGGGGCGCGAGGCCGGAGGTTCGAATCCTCTCACCCCGACTTGAAAAAAACCGCCTGAGGGCGGTTTTTTTTTGGGGGAAGAGGTTTCGGTGGTAACCTGCCCAATACCAGGAACCCGGCCACCCGTCAGGGTGGCGTTTTCCTTTGGCCGGCGGAGGCGCAAGCCGAAGGCTTGAACGCCGAAGACGGACGAAGGAAAAGAGCCTGCGAAGCGGGCGGGTTCCGGGGGAGGCGAATGTATTTCTAGCGTGAAATCTTCCGCTTCCCAAAAGAACGCCCACCGCCCTTGGGCGGTTTTTAGCAATGCCCCCCCCACTTTGAGGATGCCCGTAGGCTCGGCGTAAGCCGGGCCGGAGGGCAATCCTCTCACCCCGAGAAGCCTTTCGAACGCTATGCCGATGATGAGGTGGTGCACTGCAAGACCGAGAAGCAGGCCAAGTTCGTACTGCGGAGCATCGAGCAACGCATGCGCACCTGCAAGCTCAAACTGCACCCCACCAAGACAAAGATTGTCAATCTGACGGGAAGGGCCACCGAGCGCTACCCGAGGAAGTACGACTTTCTGGGCTTTACAATAAAGCCCTGTTACCGCATGATCCAGGACAGAGGAATGGCTATGGTGGGCACGTTCGTGAGCACCCAATCGAAGAAGCGCATCTTTGAAAAATCCGAAAGCTGAACATCCACAAGAGGTGCAAGCCGCTGGAGGAAGTAGCCCAGACCCTCAAACCAATAGTTCGGGGAGTTCTGAATTACTACCATATTTTCTGGGATGGCATCATGCATGACGTGTGCAAACACTTCAAACTTCGCCTGCTCAAGTGGGTCAAATAGGAAATGGGCCTGTCCAGGCATGGAGCCATCTCATGGTTACAACGCCAATACCGCCAGAACCCCAACCTACTCACCCATTGGAAATTGGCACATCCATGAGTACATTTAACCCAAGCGATTAACAGACAAGAAGAGCCTAATTCTCAAGTAGAACACACCAATGTCAAGCATTCAACAGCGAGCCGAACTCCAATCCCAAATCTGGAAAATCGCCAACGACGTGCGGGGGTCAGTTGACGGCTGGGATTTCAAGCAGTTTGTGCTCGGAGCACTCTTTTACCGCTTCATCAGCGAGAACTTCAAAGCCTATATCGAAGCCGGAGATGCATCGATCAACTATGCCAAGCTGTCCGATTCCGTCATTACCCCGCAGCTCAAAGACGATGCCGTCAAAACCAAGGGCTATTTCATTTACCCCGGCCAGCTCTTCGAAAACATAGTTGAAAAAGCCAACAACAACGAGAATCTCAATACGGACCTCAAGGCCATCTTTACTGCCATTGAAAGTTCAGCCAATGGCTATCCGTCAGAACACGATATCAAAGGTCTGTTTGCCGACTTCGACACTACTTCGAACCGCTTGGGAAACACCGTTAAGGATAAGAACAGCCGCCTTGCTGCCGTGCTCAAGGGCGTTGCAGGACTCAATTTTGGCCGCTTTGAGGAAAACCAGATTGACCTTTTCGGCGATGCCTACGAATTCCTCATTTCCAACTATGCAGCAAATGCCGGCAAGTCCGGTGGCGAGTTTTTTACCCCGCAACATGTCTCCAAGCTGATAGCCCAATTGGCCATGCACAAGCAGGCATCGGTCAATAAAATTTATGACCCCGCGGCGGGTTCCGGCTCTTTGCTTCTGCAGGCGAAGAAGCACTTTGATAACCACATCATTGAAGATGGCTTCTACGGGCAGGAGATCAACCATACCACCTACAACCTGGCCCGGATGAACATGTTCCTGCACAACATCAACTATGACAAGTTTGATTTGGCGTTGGGCAACACGTTGCTGGAACCCCATTTCAAGGATCAAAAGCCCTTCGATGCCATCGTCTCTAACCCGCCCTATTCCGTCAACTGGATTGGAAGCGATGATCCTACCCTGATCAACGATGAGCGATTCGCCCCTGCCGGTGTGCTCGCCCCAAAGTCAAAAGCTGACTTTGCCTTTGTGCTGCACGCCCTCAGCTACCTTTCAGGCAAAGGACGGGCCGCCATCGTGTGCTTCCCCGGTATTTTCTACCGCGGTGGCGCGGAACAGAAAATCCGACAGTACCTGATTGATACCAATGTCGTGGAAACGGTTATCGCGCTGGCACCCAACCTGTTCTTCGGCACCACTATTGCGGTAAACATCCTGGTGCTTTCGAAGCACAAGACCAACACCAAAACCCAGTTCATTAACGCCAGCGGCCCCGACTTCTTCAAAAAGGAGACCAATAACAATGAGCTCAATGAAGCCCATATTGAGCACATCATGGAACTCTTTGACCAAAAGAAGGATGTTTCACACGTGGCCAAATCCGTTGATCACAAGGACATCGCAGCGAACAACTTCAACCTTTCGGTAAGCTCCTATGTGGAAGCCAGGGACAACAGCGAGAAGGTGGATATTGCGGTGCTGAATGAAGAGATCAAGGCCACTGTTGAGAAGATAGACCGGCTGAGGATTCATATTGATACTATTGTTTCGGAGATTGAATCATGAATGCATCTAACCTTATAGAGAACATGCTCGGTGGAAAAACTGTTGAATTGAAGCCCTTAGGTGAGGTTACAGTTTATGAGCAGCCTACCAAATACCTCGTAAAGTCCAACGCATACGACGATAAAAATCCTATTCCTGTTTTAACAGCGGGCAAAACTTTTATATTGGGCTATACAAATGAAAGAGAAGGAGTTTATATGGCTTCTACAAGTCCTGTTATAATATTTGATGATTTTACATCGGCTAACAAGTGGGTTGATTTTGATTTTAAAGTCAAGTCTTCCGCGATGAAGATGATTGCTTCCTCAAATAACAATAATGTTATATTAAAATACATATACTACTGGCTTAATACCTTGCCAATGGAATTGACAGAAAACGATCACAAACGGCAATGGATTAGCAACTATGCAAAGAAGCTTATCCCCATACCACCTCTTGAAATCCAAGCCGAAATAGTCCGTATTCTAGACACCTTTACCGAGCTTACTGCCGAGCTTACTGCCGAGCTTACTGCCCGGAAAAAGCAATTTACCTACTACCGCGATAAACTGCTAACTTTTGAGGAGGACGAAGTGGATTGGAAGACTTTTGGAGAAATTGGAGAGTTTACAAGGGGCAAAAGATTTGTTAAGGCTGATATGAAGTATGAAGGTTTTCCGTGCATACATTATGGTGAAATGTACACCTACTATAAAACTTGGGCAACACAAACCAAATCATTTGTTGATGAAAATCTTGCTACAAAATTACGCGTTGCGAATCCTAATGATGTGATCTTTGTTGCGGCTGGAGAAACCATTGAGGATATAGGTATGGGAACTGCATGGTTAGGTACTAGTGCGGTTGTATTTCACGATGCGTGCTTTTCATTTAGAAGTGGTTTGAATCCAAAGTATGTCGCTTATTATTCCCGCACCAAGTTTTTTCATGATCAACTTAGGAAGTATATTTCCTCCGGAAAGATTTCTTCTATAAATTCTAGGGGCCTAAGTAAAGTTGTCATTCCAATACCCTCAGCAAACCACCAAGCTCGCATCGTCGCCATCCTCGACAAATTTGACACCCTCACTACCTCCCTCACCGAAGGTCTCCCCCGCGAAATTGAGCTACGCAAGAAGCAGTACGAGTACTACCGCGATTTGCTACTGACCTTCCCAAAAGATGAGGCACAACCATGACGGAATATAAGTCCATTGCAGAGTCCGGCACCTTCATTGTATTGGACAAGTACGCCCGCGAATGGAGGGTGGCTGAAAACCGCTACCAGACAGAATCCGACCTGGAGAGGGAGCTCATCCATGATTTGCGCAACCAAGGCTATGGATTCTTGCAAGACATCAAGAGCCTGGCTGCGATGCTTGCAAACATCCGCACTCAGCTTCAGGCGCTCAATGACGTGAACTTTTCCGAAGGGGAGTGGGCGCGGTTCGTGGAAAGTTATCTCGACAACCCCAGTGACGGCGTTGTGGACAAGACGCGAAAGGTACACGATAATTACATTTGCGATTTTGTTTTTGACGATGGTCGAATTCAGAACATCTACCTCTTCGACAAAAAAAGACTGGCTCGCAACAAGCTACAGGTCATCAATCAGTTTGAACAAGCTGGGTCACACGCCAACCGCTACGACGTTACCATCTTGGTTAACGGCCTGCCGTTGGTGCAGATTGAACTCAAGAAGCGGGGTATTGCTATCCGGGAAGCATTCAATCAGGTGCATCGCTACAGCAAAGAGAGTTTCAATTCAGCCAATTCGCTTTACAAGTACCTGCAGTTATTCGTCATCTCCAACGGCTCCGACACGCGATACTTCGCAAACACCACCAAACGGGACAAGAACAGTTTCGATTTTACCATGCATTGGGCAAAGGCTGACAATGCGCTGATCAAAGACATCAAAGACTTTACCGCAACTTTCCTGCAAAAGAATACGCTGCTTGAAATTCTTCTGCGTTACTCGGTGTTTGATACCAGCGACACCTTGCTGGTCATGCGGCCCTATCAGATTGCTGCGACGGAGCGCATTCTCTGGAAAATCAACAGCACCCAGCAGGCCAAACACTGGTCCAGTACCCTGGGAGGTGGCTACATCTGGCACACCACCGGCTCCGGTAAAACCCTGACCAGTTTCAAGGCGGCTCGGCTGGCTACCGAACTGGAGTACATTGAGAAGGTTTTCTTTGTCGTGGATCGCAAGGATTTGGATGTGCAAACGATGCGCGAGTACCGGAAGTTTTCGCCAGACAGCGTGAATGGATCAAGAGACACCGCAGCGCTGAAGCGGAACATCGATACAGATGACAACAAGATCATCGTGACGACCATTCAGAAACTAAACAATTTGCTGAAGGCTGAGGCCAATCTGGACATTTACCAGAAACAAGTGGTGTTCATTTTCGATGAATGTCACCGGTCTCAGTTCGGCGAAGCACAGAAAAATATCAAGAGGAAGTTCAAGAAATTCTGTCAGTTTGGATTTACGGGCACGCCCATCTTTCCGCAGAATGCCTTGGGAGCGGAAACCACTGCTTCCGTATTTGGTCATGAATTGCATTCATACATCATCACCGATGCTATCCGGGATGAAAAAGTCCTCAAGTTCAAAGTGGACTACAACGATGTTCGACCACAGTTTAAGAAAGTGGAGAATGAACTGGATGAGAAGATACTGACTGCGGCCGAGACCCGACAGGCCTTGTTGCACCCTCAGCGTATCCGTGAAATCTCGCAATATGTTCTGAACAATTTTCGCCAGAAAACACACCGTTTTGGCGTATCGGGCAGAGGGTTCAATGCCATGTTTGCGGTCAATAGTGTGGAGGCGGCAAAAAGCTATTATCAAGCTATCCGGGAGCTGCAGGAAGAGAGCGAAAAGAAGTTGCGTGTGGCCACCATCTTCTCCTTCGCTGCCAATGAGGATCAAGGGGCTATCGGAGAGATCCTGGATGAGACTTTTGAGCCTTCCGCGATGGACCGAACGTCAAGGGAGTTTTTGGATGCTGCCATTGGCGATTACAATGCCCTATTCAAGACCAATTTCAGTACGGAGAGCACAGCATTTGAGAACTACTACCGCGATTTGGCAGATCGCGTAAAGAAACAGGAAGTCGATTTGCTAATTATTGTGGGGATGTTCCTCACCGGTTTCGACGCGCCCATGCTGAATACACTTTTCGTTGATAAGAACCTGCGGTACCACGGGTTGATTCAGGCTTATTCACGCACCAACCGCATCTACGATGCTACCAAGACCTTCGGAAACATTGTCACCTTCCGAAATCTGGAACAAGCCACTATTGATGCCATTACGCTCTTTGGCGATAAGAATACCAGGAACGTAGTACTGGAGAAGAGCTACAAAGAGTATATGGAGGGCTTTACCGATTTGGTCACTGGTCAGGCAAGACGCGGCTATCTGGAAGTGATCCAGGAACTAAAAGAGCGCTTCCCTCACCCGGAAGAAATTGAGACAGAGAAAGATAAAAAGGAATTCTCCCGACTCTTCGGGGAATACTTGCGCGTGGAGAACATCCTTCAGAATTACGACGAGTTCGCCAGCCTTCAGGTGCTGCAGACCTTAGATACGGCTGATCCTGCAGTTGTAGAGGCCTTTAAAGAGAAGCACTATGTTACGGATGAGCAGTTTGTAGCCATGCTGGAAACCCCGGTTATCCCCATCCGGCAAGCCCAAGACTACCGGTCGGCCTACAACGACATCCGCGACTGGTTGCGCCGACAGAACGAGGGAGAGGCGAATGTTCAGTCTACGATTGACTGGAGCGATGTGGTTTTTGAAATTGATCTGCTCAAGTCACAGGAGATCAATCTGGACTATATTCTGGAGCTTCTCTTTGAGAACAACAAGAACCGCAAGAACAAGGCCGACCTGGTTGAAGATGTTCGCCGCATGATCCGTTCCAGTATCGGCAATCGTGCCAAGGAATCGCTCCTGGTTGACTTCATCAACCAGACCGATCTGGACAATATTCACGATAAAGCGGCCATTATCGACTCGTTTTTCTCCTTTGCCCAGGCCGAGCAAAAGCGCGAGGTATCCGAGCTGATTACAGACGAGTTGCTCAACGAAAATGCTGCGAAACGGTACATTTCAGCTTCTCTGAAGCGAGAGTACGCCAGCGACAGCGGCACGGAGCTAAACGATGTTCTCCCCAAAATGAGCCCGCTCAACCCGCAGTACCTGACCAAGAAAAGGAGTGTCTTTCAAAAAATTGCGGCTTTGGTGGAGAAGTTCAAGGGGGTGGGAGGAGTACTTTAGTTTGTGGATTTTTGAGGATTCTGCGGGTAACTCGTAAGGCTTATTAAACCTCAAAATGTCCAGTTTTTATACTAATAAACTGGACATACTAACTATCTTTGTACGGCAATATAAGTGATTAAAATAGCTAAGTACATTGCATTTACTATAGACAGGCTGCCCAAGGGCTATGTATTCACATATGCTGACTTGACCACAGAGGTGAATCAAAAAGAAGCAGCGATAAAAGCCCTGAACCGAATGGTGGCATCAGGAAAGATTGCCAAGCTATCTAAGGGAAGATATTACAAGCCCGAGAATACGCCCTTTGGCAGCCTTCAACCCAACCAGGCACAAGTGGTAAAAGATCTGTTGGAAGATAACGGAAAAATCACTGGCTATCTCACAGGTTTCAGCATTTACAACCAATTGGGTTTAACCACACAAGTAAGCAATACCATCCAAATTGGAAAGAATCAGATTCGCCCCAATTTCAAAAGAGAATGTTATACGATAGCTTTTGTGAAGCAAAAGAACATCATTACTAAAGAGAACATTCCTTTGCTGCAGTTGTTGGATGCCGTTCGCTACATAAAAAAAATACCCGATGCCAGTGTGGAATCTTCGTGTAAGCGATTTTTAGCTATCATCAAAAACTACACCGATAAAGAAATTAAAACGCTGGTTCGCTTAGCACTAAAATACCCACCTGCTACAAGGGCTTTGTTAGGCGCATTGTTAGAGCAATCGCAAAAAGGTAAATCTGTCGAACCACTATTCAAGTCATTGAACCCAATTACCAAGTATAAAATTGCAGGTGCAGGGAAAGCAAATTCCACCACCGAAAAATGGAATATTAAATGAAGTTGCACGAAAACAAAACCCTATTCAGACAAGCCGTTCAGTTTACAGTGATATTGCAAATGAAAACGGCCTTCTTTCCTTTGACTTATTAGTACTGGAACCAACAAGAACAATATGTGATAAAATAATGAGTTTGGTTCGTTTTTCTTATGGTGAAGTCCCAATAGATTGTTTGAACAAGAAGGTAAGGCACACCTATGATTTACATCAACTACTAAAGCAAGAGCTTTTTTCGGAATTCTTTCATTCGGCAGCTTTTGATGAAATGTTGTTAAAGGTAGCCAATGATGATGTAGTGAGTTTTAAGAATAGTAATATGTGGCTAATTCATCATCCTAATGAAGCCCTTATTTTTAAGGACTTAGTAAATGTTTGGGAGAAGATGAAAGCCACCTATAATGGCAGTTTCAAAAATTTGGTCTATGGAGAACTGCCTAGAGAGGAAGAAGTTTTGGAAACTTTAGAAATGATTCAAAAACGATTAAAGGCTGTTACCTGGACATTAAAAATCAATACCAGGAGTGAAGTTGACAATTGACAGGAGTAGAAATTGCGATTCAAGGAACACAGAGCGCAAACTGCTAACAAGTAGAACCAGCGGAGGTATTCTAGTCAATGGGTTCAATAAAATGAAAGTTTTCCGCCAAAACTTTCATTCTACACCCAGGATTGAAAGACCACTTACACTTTATCACCCTAAATGAAAGAAATTGGTTAAAAACTTTCATTCTTTGGTCAAAATGTTAGTCCGCTTTCATAAGTTCAAAAGATTGTAAGTTTAGGCCAGAAAACTTTCATTGCACTGATGCGCCGCGGACCAACTGGCCTTTACCAAACTACTTCTACCTCCGGAGAAGCCGTAAGGGCATTTGTGCCCTTCGACCTACCACCAGAACCTCCGCTTGAGCTGGACGAAGGGTTGCAGCAACTATTGCATAAGGCTTATTTGGAACTTGGCCGTCTGGATGGCCTTTCCAGCCAATTGCCTGATCCTCACCTCTTTCTATATACATATGTTCGCAAGGAAGCGGTCTTGTCCTCGCAGATTGAAGGAACACAATCTTCGCTATCGGACTTGTTACGGCACGAAGTCAACGATACACCCGTTGCCTTACGCGAGGATGTCTTGGAGGTATCGCGCTATGTCCAGGCACTTGAGTATGGCTTAGATGCCTGGCGCGGCGGCATGCCCATTTGTTTGCGACTTGTCCGGGAAATCCATGCCCGCCTTTTAAGCGGGGGAAGGGGAGCGCGGCATCAACCCGGCGAATTTCGCCAAAGCCAAAACTGGATCGGTGGATCAAGACCAGGCAATGCTGCATTTGTACCACCACCTCACCATGAACTGCCGGCGCGCCTTGCTGCGTGGGAACGATTTATCCACAATGATCCGGTTACCACCCCTACCCTGATCAAGGCAGCCCTCATTCATGTGCAATTTGAAACGCTGCACCCCTTCCTGGATGGCAACGGCAGGCTCGGACGTCTGCTGATCACATTGCTGCTCTGCGCAGAAGGCGTGTTGGCACAGCCTATGCTTTACCTCTCCCTACACTTTCGGCGAAACCGTAACCTCTATTATGAGCATCTCCAAAACGTTCGCATGCACGGCGATTGGGAAGGATGGCTGCGCTACTTTTTGGAAGGGGTAGTAGAAATCGCTGGAAATGCAAACCGCAGCGCCCGCCAGTTGCTTCAGCTATTCAACAACGACCGAACGCGACTGGCCGGCGTTTCCGCCAGTACCCTTCGCCTGCACGACCACCTGCAACGCAACCCTGTAGTAACAGTGGCAGAAGCGGAACAAGTCCTCCAACTCACTCACCCAGCCGCTACAGCAACGATACGAACTTTGGAATCCAAGGGCATCTTAGAAGAGGTAACCGGTGGTCACTACCGCCGCGTTTGGGTGTACCAAGATTCACTTCGCATCTTGCAGGAAACCGACACACCCAACATATAAACGATTCAGTCCGCCATAGTGTGCGGTATGGCGTCCATTTGAGAAACCGAGTTCAACGGGAAGAGACAGAGGTATATTCAGCGTAAATGCTTCCGCTTAAAGCACTAAAACAGGCCTTTCCCCATCCCCAAAAATGGACTACCTTGCTCCAAAATATCACCCTGCATGGACACTTTGCGCTGGTTCATCGGCATCTGTCTGTCTGGCCTTGCTGTGCTAAACGTTAACGGGCAAACCGTCAAGCTCGACCCGGGAAACAAGAAATACTATTTGGAGGCGGAAGGGTCTAATATTACTAAATCGATATACGATACGCTTATTAAACCTTATGATTCCTGGCATACGGTCATTACCAAAACCAGGGACGGGTACGGTTTACTTTTTGTGGGGGGTAAAAAACCTATAGAACTTTTACCCAATGAATATGAGCATATTCAACACATGTATTTTCAGGCGTATTTTGTAAAAAAGAATGGGAAATACGCGCTATACGAGGCTATGGATAACCTGGATATGGATGATAATGACAAGCCTTTCTTTCTGAGCAAGACCCCCATTTTCGGAACGGATTTTCTCTACGACAAGACTAAGTTTATCACTCTAAAAGCCAGGTTGTACAATACCTATGGGGACGAGTGGAAGACCTGGTATTACGGAGCGGTCTGGCAAGGGGATCGAGTGGCATTAAATGACTACAGCAGGAAGGATTTCAAGCCAGGCAACCCCGCTTTTTCCTGCGACGACCTTGAACTGATCAATATCGACACCAAGCCGTTCTTCAAGATAAGAACCGGCAACCTATATGGAATTGTCGATGAAGCCTACAACGTCAAACTTCCGGTGGAGTACGACAGCATCACCCATTTGCGGACCATGATCAAACTAAGTGGCTACAAGGACCGGAAGATCTCGAACGATTTCCTGATCCTGCACAAGACGGGCAAGATGTATCTGGCCAGCGTAACGCCCGGTAGCAGCTTGATCAACCAAAATTTCGAGATTGAGGCATACCATATTGAAGACGAAACCTTGTTTTTCACAGAGAAAGGCAAATCCATGAAAATGGAAGAAGGTCAGAAAATAGCCGCCGATTTTGAAATAGCATATGCTGATAAGTACGATGTTAGAATCATCAAAAAGAACGACCGTTACGGGTTAAGAGTTGGAGAAAGAATTGTGCTGGAACCAGTTTATGCCGACTATAATTTGGCCACCAGTTGCGGTATCGATGAATATGTTTACTTTTTCCGCAAAGAGCGCGGTGATCACTATACGATCTTTTCAGCAAGAGATAAAAAATTTATACTAAAAACGGAGAAGATCAGCGACATGACCTGCAATTCGAATCGTCTATATGTGAAACGAGAAGATGCCAAATGGTATTCGCTGGTAGGCGAAAACTTTAGCTACCCTGGTAAACCAGTGATTGGCTATGATTCTCTGGGAACAGTGTTGTTTCCTTCCCGAGATATTCTTGGGTATAGAAATGGTAAGATCTATCAAATCACAAACGTGGGGGACTACAAAGAGGTTTGGCTCCCAGCAGGGGTCAAAAATGTGACCCATGTGCCTGAGACCAATGGATTTGTCTATAAAGTCAATGGGAAGTTTGGCTACAATGACCAAACGACAACCTTTCCCCCTTCACTCGACAACCTGAACATGGGGTACGATAAGAAAAAGGGAGTTAACTTCTTTTCCACTTTTGTTGATGGTCAGGAATACCTGTTTTATGCCGAAGATTTTGGTAAGGACCAAAGCATTCGATCCTTTGTGGATTGTCAGGTATGCTATGGTTATGGATTTCAACTGGGATCAGAATCGAAGACCACGGTTGTCGAGGGGCAGACCACTACGCGCTCGGAACGGGTTTTCCTGTGGCGCGATGGCGAATATGAGCGAACCACCACCACGGTGGAACCGGATCGGGAAGTAACGACCACCACGACCATTCACAAACCCTGCCCGGCTTGCTCAGGCACCGGGAAAAAAGGGGTCAGGCTGAGGAGCTCGGCTGGGCAAATGGTGGTGGATTGAGGGGCAGCCAGTTCCTTGAGCTTCATGTTCTCCTTCTCCAGAACTTCCACGCGCTGCAAGCGCACCTTGAGCACGCTGTGATCCGGGCCATCACTGCCCAATTGCTCGAACTTCTTCTACCAAAAGTAAAACGTGGCCGGATACAGCGTTGAGAAAAACTTCTTTGAAGCGATCGGCTATCTGAGTTGCGTTTTCCATCGGACAATCAGCATAAATAATAATACATATATAAACTATATTAATTCAAATACCCCGCAATAAGTTTTGGCTTCCAAATTTAAGAAGTCCTTCAGGAAGTTTCCCTAAAAGCCAATCTTCATCAAACGGTGGGATTTGCCTCGCTGACCTCCGAGTATGGTAGTTTTGGGATCGATCTGACTGCTGACTCTGGGACGGATAGTCACCTCGGCTTCATCGAAGCTAAACAGCACATCTCTTTTCATGTTTCCCCGCGCATCAATTTCCACCATCATGGTAACACTGCCCTTGCCCCCTCTGAATACATTGTATTTTCCGTTGTCGTCGCCTTTTAGATTCTTGGCATTGTCATTAAAGACGAAATAGAGCTTATCGTCAAATTCGCTTTGAATAAATGAGGAGTAAAAGCCATGATCATCTACTGTATGTTGACGCTTTGGAATTTTATGGGCCCATTCAATAATGCCTTCGTTTGAAATGCGCACCACGATGATATCGTCGTAGTGATAATGATAACGGGTGTCCGTTCTGTTTGAGCCAGTAGAAGTGGGAGTGTTTGTTGTAGTCGTTTTAGTTTTATACTGCTCCCCTACCAATATCCAGCCACCACCCAGAAGGGGACTGAGTTTGCGCAAAGCCATATCTTTCAACTCCAGATCTTTGCCTGCTTGATCCTTGCGTTCTGTTTTGGCAGCCTCTCGCTCAGTCATAGCTTCAGTAATGAAATCTATGTCAAAACTTTTGGTGGCGCTCTTGATAACTCCCTTGCTTTGCCCGTCAACTGCCATGTAATAAGTTCCTTGAATGTTAAACGATGGTTTGTCCGAGTAAAACCCTGCTGCAGCTATGTTACCAAGATCATCAACGGCAATGGTCATATCGGTAACAAACCTATCCTTCAATCGTATATTATATTCTATGATATCCTCTGGTTCATTCGGAATTTTCAGCAGAATGTATTCATAATTGGGCTGTCCTTCGCGCTTCATCCGTCGCTTACCCTCATAGCGAATACCGAGCAAGTACGCATTGCCTTTTTCATCAGCTCTCAGTTCTAAAACATCAAACAGCGATTTTTCCCAGGGTAAAACCACATCGCGTGACATAACTGCCTGCATACTTTGGTCAAAAACCTGAACGGTCAGCGCTTCATTGTTTTCTTTATTCTCTTTGTCCCCTTCATATGGCCAGGTGGATAGAACGGCCAGATAATCTCCGGATTTGGACTGCTCCATCAGAAAACTCACATCTTTACTGGAGGGCGAACTGAAAAGTTGGTTTACGCCATAAATACTTTGATTGATGTTTTTGTACCATTTTGTTTTGGAAGCCTGAGATATTGCTATCGCTTTTTTAGAAGGAATGAGCGTTTTTGGATGAACTTCCCGCGCTGAAAGGACCAGGTCCTTGCTGCTGGCAACTCCTTCAGATGTGAACAGCCACAATTTCTGACCGTGGATGAGCATGCCTCTGTAGGAGCCATAGGCTTTCATATCAAGGGGTACTGAGCTTGCCAGGTTAAGGCGGGCATCGTAGCGCTCCAGCAGAAATTTATTGGACCTGGTGTAAAGGTTGCCTTGAGAATAACCCATCCCAACATTCTTTATGGCATATAAATCATTTTCAATCATTCCGAAAACTTCCTTCAATGGTTCCCGGACTTTGCCTTTTTCTTCTGGTCCCCAGACTATTTCAACCCCGCTGACCTGAGATTGACTTTGCAGCATGCAAGGCAGGATCAGCAACGAGGCAAGAATAAGGAGATATGGCTTGGGCGTCATAGAGACAGGTTGACGGGATTTGGAGACCGGAACGTTGCCCGCAAAGGTATGGCAGTAGAGTCAAGAAGAACTATTTTTTTCCCATTTTAAACTCAGCATACCCACTTTAAACAGCTAAGTGCCAACGAGTTTTTACCCTTTAGCCTATAGAGCTACAAGCGATGTTGCCCTTAGAAATGCTTAAAATTGTTTATATAATAATTGAGGTGACACGTTCCAATGTCCTTCATCCCGGGTACGAATGGAAACCGTTTTCTGATTGATCCGGAAAATGATCCCGGTTTTGACACTACCGTCCTTACCATCCCAGGATACCCGATCCCCGACTTTAAACTGAGCCATAGATACCAGAGTTCCCGCCTTTTGAATCAAGCGCATGCGCTCTATGATTAACCTGTTCAACACAGAAAGTTGATGATAATTCAAACCCTTGAGCAGTGGTTCGAATTGTTGGATAAGAAGCTGCGTATCATCGATATCTTTCATATTAATATACTTAAAATTTAGTATCAAAGGAGTCCGGAAAGCCCATTATAGGCTCAACCTATGCTCGGCATCCTATACAGCTCTATGGGCTTGTCGGCAAGAAAATTACTCGTCTTAACTTTTGTTAAAATTTTGAAAAAGTGTGGTAACTAACCAGGATTTTGTTCAATTTTTCTACTTTCATGGAATCTGTTCAGCGGAAATCGGTGTAATAATGACATCTTTTGGCCATTCATGTACCCAAAACTGACCCATCATGGCAGAACTCAAAACTAAAGTAACGGACGCAAATGTTCACGACTTCATCAACACCTTTGCCGACACCGAGCAAAAGCGCCAGGACAGTTTTGAACTCTTGAAACTAATGGAGAAGGTTACCGGCTACCAACCGAAGATGTGGGGGCCCTCTATCATCGGATTTGGAAGCTACCACTACAAATCGGACAGAAGCAGTCAACAGGGAGACTGGCCCCTGATTGGCTTTTCGCCCCGGAAAGCCGCTATCTCACTCTATGTCTATTCAGGCGGAGAAGAGCAAAGGCACTTGCTGGAAAATCTAGGCAAGTTCAAGATGGGAAAAGCTTGTATTTATGTGAAAAAGCTTTCTGACATCGACCAGAAGGAGCTGACAAAATTAATTAAAGGAACTATAAAGTTTCTGAAATCAAAGTACGAGGTGCATTGACACCCAAACCCCTACCACCCAAACCAAATGGAAACGATACACATCTATCTAAACTTCAATGGCAACTGCGAAGAGGCCTTCAACTTCTACAAATCCGTGATTGGCGGAGAATTCAACTACATGGGTCGCTTTGGAGAGATGCCCGAGTCAGAGGGGTATACCGTGCCCGAAGCCGATAAGAACAAGATCATGCACGTCAGCCTGCCGATGGGAAACTCCATCCTCATGGGTAGCGACACCGGTGGCGAATGGGCGCCCACCTTTGTTCAGGGAAACAGTTTTTCCATTTCCATCGCAGCGGAAAGCAAACAAGAAGCGGAAAAACTGTTCAATAGTCTGGCTAAGGGCGGTCAGGTAACAATGCCTCTTGCCAAGACATTCTGGAGCGAACTCTATGGAATGTTGACCGACAAGTTTGGCGTGAGCTGGATGGTCAGCTTTGACGAGAAAAAAGATGCATAAAAGAAACGCTTCATCAGTCTAAGCCCTCTCCCATCAATCCTTAACACAACGCACCGAATACCCGTTGCGCTCGTCGGCAGGACCGGCAACGGAAGTGCCGTTGTGCACCCTTTCCTGATTATAAGAAAGGTAGCTCGCATAAGGAGCATTGGTCAGGCCAGTAATAAAGCGATCAGCCATCCACCAATTGCCATAGGTGTTCAGACGGATAAACTCGCCGGTGTCGTAGCGGCGTTGACCACCTGGAAGACCGGTAAAGCCGCTGCAGTTGCTGGCCCCTGCGTTCGGGTTCTGCCACAAACCCGTGCCTTCGCCGAGCACACCCGTCTGCTTCATGCGGCCGCCCGCTTCGGAAAGACCGCCCAGGGTGGTGGTCATCTGCTGCCATTCCACCGATGTGGGAACATGCCAGCCGACAGGGCAGAGGCCCCGGCTGTCATTGACCGCGTACCAGTTGTACATCAAACCATATAAAGATTTGTTGACTACATTGTTGTCATATGCCGTAGCTTTTGGCCCCACAGTTCCGCCCGTCCAGGCAGCAGCCAAACCCACGATTGGAATGTTATCCCCATTGCGGAATTTGCTGCTCTGTAAGTTCTCCTTCATCCAACACTGGCTGCCAATTTGCACGGTGTTGTAGGTATTCAGATCCACATCCGTTACCACCCCGCAGGAAACAGGTACAGGAGGGCAGGGATCGGGAGCCGCTACAAAGTCTGTGGTCATGCAGCGCACCGAATAACCCGCTCCTTTGGGCTGTTCGCTGCTCTGTGCGTCATCCAACAGATAAACCAGGCGCTTGAACACGGCATTGGCCGTGCCCACACCTTGAGTGGAAGTCCAGAAATAGCCAAACTCACCCATGGAACTTGCACCACCAAGCTCATTGCGGGCACCACCCGGATGCGCCGTAAAACCGCTGATGTTGGTAGCACCAGCATTCGGGAACTCCCACAGACCACCCGAACCCAGAACGCCAACTGACTTCAGCGCCCCTCCAGCCACCGTCTCTCCACCAAACTCATTGATCAATTGCGTTAAGTCCGCATCGCTGGGCACCTGCCAGCCCGCCGGGCACAGTCCCCGGCTGTCGCTGACCGCATACCAGTTGTAGAGCAAACCATAGATATCCTTATTGACCGCCAGACCGGAGTACAGATAAGAAGCCCCTTCCGCCGCTGCGGCCCATTGGGCATTGTCCAGGCCAGAGAGCAAGGGCTCGGAATTGTTGTACCGCTCCACCTTCAGATTCTCCTGCATCCAGCACTGGTCGCCAATGATCACGGTGTTGTAGCTGTTGCCGTCAATATCCGTGAGCGGTCCTCCACAGGGGAAGGGCGGCGGACCTCCACCCGGCACCTCAAACGTGTTCGCAGCCGATATCGGCGTGGCGTTGAAAGTAGGTGGCACCGTGCTGCAGGCCGCCTGAACGCGCCAGGTATAAGTACCCGGAACAAGCACCGCATCCGGTACAAGGTAAGTGCTGCGCTCAAAGCCCGCGATACGCTGGTTCACCACAGAGCCCGAGGGAAGGCTGACCCGAATCTGAACGCCTACACTGCCCGGTACCGCATCCCAGCTCAGTTGAGCCCCTGCACCAGGCGTGTAAACCGACTGCAAATTGACCGGGGGACTCGAAGGGTCACAGGTCTGCGCTGCCAAAAAGGAACCCATTCCGGCAAAGAGTCCAAAACTCAGAAAACAAAGCTTGGCGTTCATGCTACTATCTTTTTGCTATGGTCGAGATCAATCCTTCACACAGCGCACGGAATACCCGTTGCGCTCGTCGGCAGGACCGGCAACGGAAGTGCCGTTGTGCACCCTTTCCTGATTATAAGAAAGGTAGCTCGCATAAGGAGCATTGATCAGCCCGTTGTCAAAGCGATCGGCCATCCACCAGTTGCCGTAGGTGTTCAGGCGGATGAACGCTCCCGTATCGTAGCGGCGTTGACCACCGGGAAGACCGGTAAAGCCGCTGCAGTTGCTGGCCCCTGCGTTCGGGCTTTGCCACAAACCTGTGCCTTCGCCCAGCGTTCCGGTCTGCTTCATGCGGCCGCCCGCTTCGGAAAGACCGCCCAGTGTGGTGGTCATCTGCTGCCATTCCACCGATGTAGGCACATGCCAGCCTGTCGGACAAATACCACGGCTGTCATTGACCGCATACCAGTTGTACATCAAACCGTATAGCGACTTATTCATTATGTTGTTGTCGTAAGCCGAAGCCTTGGGAGCAGGGACACCGCCCGTCCAGGCAGCAGCCAAACCCACGATTGGAATGTTATCCCCGTTGCGAAACTTCGTCGTCTCTAAGTTCTCCTTCATCCAGCACTGGCTGCCAATCTGAACCGTGTTGTACGAATTCAGATCCACATCCGTCACCACTCCGCAGGAAGCAGGTACAGGAGGGCAGGGATCAGGCGGATCGGGTGCTTCAACAAAGTCTGTAGTCAGGCAGCGGACGGAGTAACCATTTGACTTATTATTGAAAGCTCGCACGGCACTTCCACTATTCGCATTAAGCGCTGCAAAAAATGCATCTGCGCTTGAAAACTGGGTAGCGCTCCACCAATACCCCGTTAATGCTTGACTAAAAAATCCACCACTTGAGAATCGATATCCCCCTGGAAGACCAGTAAAACCACTTACATTAGTAGCATCTGTATTCGGGGTAAGCCACAATCCGGTTCCAGCTGAAAGCGTACCTGTTGATTTCATAGAACCTCCGGCAATGGCAATTCCGCCCAAAAAATCAAACAGTTCGACCCACTGAGAGTCCCGAGGCACATCCCAACCTTCCGGACACAAACCTCGTGAATCAGCTACAGCAAACCAGTTGTACAACAAACCGTAAGTATCCTTATTGGAAGGCAATTCGCCGTAGGATACAAATGCGCCACTTGTAGCCGAAGTCCACGCACTGCCGGTTAGGCCAGATAAGAGCGCATCCCCGTTCCTATACCGCTCCACCTTCAGATTCTCCTGCATCCAGCACTGGTCGCCGATGATCACCGTGTTGTAGCTGTTGCCGTCAATATCCGTAACCGGATTTCCACAGGGGAAAGGCGGCGGACCTCCGCCCGGCACCGCAAAGCTGTTGGGCGCAGAAATCGGCGTGGCGTTGAAGGTAGGTGGGGTAGCGCTGCAGGCCGCCTGAACGCGCCAGGTATAAGTGCCCGGGCTGAGCAGGGCATCGGGAACCGGATACTGACTCAGCTCAAACCCGCCCAGGCGCTGGGAGATTACACTGCCGGAAGGCAGTTCAACCCTCACCTGCATACCCACGCTGCCCGGAACAACATCCCAGCTCAACAGGACGCCGCTGCCGGCCACATAGTTGGAGTTCAGATTGATCGGGGGAAGGGCGGGGTTGCAGACCTGAGCCTTCAGTCCGGTACCAAACATCAGACCAAAACCAAGCAACAAATTAAATATTTTCACAAAGTGAGTTGAGCTCTATCAAATGTCGTCCTAAGCAAGCCGCAATCCAAAGGGAAAAAAACAGGAAAACACCTTTTGGACAGGGCCCCAAAGAACACAAATTATTGATTTTCAATCACTTAAGACCAAAAACCTCCTCAAAACTCCACACCCACCCAGGGTCCTGCTTCAACTTTCCAGCATTTTTCTCCAATCTTGTAAGGTGCGTGGACGGCGGCGCACACCCGCCTTCCCAAACTCTTCTATAACTCTTCTACATCATCAAACTTTAAATATTGATGCTGTTTAATATCTTCCAGACTCTTCTTCCTGCGCTAAACCTGCTTCCAGCGCTAAGCTTCTCTTCGCAATTATATTTTAATAATATTATTTATTCAAATACGACTAAGCAGCAGGAAAGCGCCCCCATGGGCATGGGCTTCTTCGAGCCACATTTCGCCCTAAACCCGGTTTTGTATTTCTACGGCATACCCAACCCGGAAAAGGCCCTGAATGAGCACGCGCCAACAGACAGCATTGTATTTGAAAAAACAGAATACGGAAACTATACGATAACCTATGTCCCACCCTGGCTGCAGCCCGCACACCTGAAACTGGATTACGACATCCTGCTGTTCAGCGTCCTCTCCGTCAGCAGCGATTTCGCGCGGGTTACGGTCAACAGCACCACCGGTCAAACCCACTACGTCAGCCGTCAGGCGGGCAGCTTGCAGCTATGGCCCGATTTCCTGTTGCGCGTTCATTCGGTGGAATTGCTTCAGCCCGAACAACAGCCGGTCCGCATCAAAGCCCTTGATCACGCTTCAGAGGTCAGCATCCCCTACGAATTTCTCAAGCCCCTGGAGATTCAGGGGGATTGGATGCGCGTTGAGCTCTGGGACAGGAATTTCGAGAGCGTTGGCAAAGGCTGGGTGCGATGGCAGCAGGACGGGAAATTGCTGATCAGCTATTCCCTTTTGTCCTGAAGAACTTCAGTTTTTTCTCTTGCGAAGGGCCTGATCAACGGCCTGCCAGGTTCCACCATTGATCACGTTCTTGTAGCCCTGGCGCTCGAGTATGGCCTTGGCCTGAGCGCTGCGATTTCCGCTGCGGCAAAAGACTATTATGTGCTCCTTTCCCTGAAAACTCGCCAGCTTTCGGGGCAATTGATCCAGAGGAATGTTGACGGAACCCGCGGGATGGCCTTGGGCAAATTCGGCCGGAGTGCGCACATCTACGAGGAATGCGCCCTGCTCTATGGCGTGAGCAAGACCGCCGGCATCGCTCTGACCGAGCAGGTTAAGGATGGATGCGAACATGAGAATTAAGGTGCCTCCGAGGCGTTTTATAAGTTTCACGGATAGGAATTCCAGCGACAAACGGCCAGCGACGCACTTGATCACGGTCGCAAATCGCTTGTCTTCAGCAAAGTTAGAGAGCGCCCTTGCCCCTGTCAGTAACTTGAATTACACAAGGCCCGAAAGGACCGGATTGCGGGGTGTGAAGCCTAACTTTATCGCTTCGAAAATCCTATGAAGAGTTTCCCGGTCCTGCGCAAGCTCATCCACTATCTCAACCTGGAAAGTGAGGTGGATGACTTCGAAAAAATTCACGATTCCATTCTTAGGGACATCATTTTCAAGGGCACCAACCTTTGGATCTTGATCTTCGCTATTCTGGTGGCTTCGGTCGGCCTGAACATGAATTCCACTGCGGTCATCATCGGAGCGATGTTGATCTCACCCCTCATGGGGCCCATCAACGGCATCGGCTACAGCATAGCGACCTACAACTTCCCCCTGTTCAAGAATGCGCTCAAGAATCTGGGCTTTGCGGTTCTCTCCAGTCTTGCAGCCTCCACCTTGTATTTTACGATCACTCCAATTTCCTCTGCCCATTCCGAGCTTCTGGCCAGAACCAGCCCCAGCATCTACGATGTGCTGATTGCGCTGTTTGGAGGCTTTGCGGGAATTGTGGCCATCGCCAGTCGCCAAAAGGGGAATGTCATTCCGGGTGTGGCCATCGCTACGGCCCTGATGCCGCCGCTCTGCACCGCGGGATATGGATTGGCAACGGCCCAGTTCGCCTACTTCTTTGGAGCTCTTTATCTGTTTACAATCAACGCTGTCTTCATTGCCATTTCGGCCATGTTGATCTCCCAGATCCTGAATTTTCCCATCAGGACCATCGTAGACTCGAAACAAAAAAAGAGAATTAATGGATATATTTCATTTGTAATTGCTTTGGTCTTCATCCCCAGCTTGTTCTTTGGATACAAGCTGGTTCAGAAGGAGCGCTTCCTGGAGAAGAGCACCCTCTATGTCAGGAACATCAGCATCTTTGAGGGAAACTACCTGCTCAATCACGAGATCAATCCGGACAAACGAACGATCAAACTGATCTTTGGCGGCTCCACCCTGACCGAGACCCAGAAAGTCCTGCTCAAGGACCGCGCGGATGATTTTGATTTAACGGATGTTCAGATCGAATTCCAGCAAGGACTTTCCTTTGACTTGCTGACTACGCGCAACATAGAACTGGAGAATCTGCAAAATGAGATCAGACGCTTAAACGATTCCCTTGAGCGAAAGGATTTGGCTCTTCAACAGGGTGCCCGCGATATTGCCCTGGGAAGGCAACTCCTCTCAGAGCTCAAGATGCTCTATCCGCAGATTGCCCAGTTGTCCTATGCTCAAAGCCGACAGTTTGATCAGGCTGACCCGGAAAAATCAGATATTCTCTACATCGTCCTGATTGATACCAAGGGCCAGGGCCTGAGCGAAGAAGATCAGGAGAAGGTCAGAAACTGGCTTAAAGCCCGGCTTCAATTGAATAGGATTCGACTGTATATAGACTGATTTAGTATATTTTATGTTTTGTTTTGATGTAAATCATGGATAGCCCGGGCACTTCTGCCCTCAAAGCCCAACGCCATCTGCTGGGCTTCGGCTTCTCGATGACCTTCCTGTCCAGTTTTGGGCAAACCTTTGTCATCTCGCTTTTCTTGCCTTCCATTCAGGAGAGTTTTTCCCTGAGTGATGCGGGCTTCAGCTCCATCTATGCGGCGGCCACTATCGCCAGCGCACTGTCCATCACCATAGCCGGAGCCAGGATAGACCGCAGTCGCCTGACCCGTTATAGCGGGGTAGTGATTCTGGGTCTGGTATGCTCCCTGGTGCTGTTCTCGCAGGCCCGCAATCTGCTCTTCCTCGGACTGGCGCTCTATGGAGTCCGCCTCTTTGGTCAGGGATTGTTTGCCCATATCGCGGTAACCAGTATGGCCAGACTCTTTGACGAAGGGCGGGGAAAGGCCATCAGCATCGCCAACCTGGGTCATTCCGCTGGCGAGGCGGTGCTGCCCATCATCGTGGTGAGCGCGATTGCCTGGCTGGGCTGGCGCGGGGCCCTGCTCGGCAGCAGTGCTTTGGTGCTCATCTCTCTGCCAATTCTGTTGTACATGCTCCTCTCCCCCTCCGGCTTTGGCATCCGGCGCAGGCTTTTGCCCCAGGTATTCAACAAGCGCGAAATGCGGCAGATCCGCCCCTGGCAACTGATCGCCAGTTGGCCATTCTGGGTCATGATGCCCGCCAGCATCGCTTCGGCTGCCCTGGGAACCGGCTTTCTGCTGTTCAAGCTTAAACTTGGTCTGGCGAAAGGCTGGGAACCGGCCTTCATCGGCGCGGGCTTTATGGCCTATGCGCTGGGCAACGCCTTGAGCAATCTGTTGGCGGGCTTTTTAGCCGATCGCTTTACCGCGAAGAGAATGTTTCCATGGTACCTGCTTCCGGGATCATTGGGTATTCTGGCCATGATCCTGGGCGATGATCCCTATATCTATCTGCTCTTCATCGGAGGCATTGGCGCCACGAATGGCTTTGGCGGCACCATCAAGAGCGGAGCCCTGGCCGAGCTCTACGGAACCCGCATCATCGGCTCGGTGCGCAGCTTGTTCACTACCTTCATGATCTTCGCAACAGCTCTGGGCCCGCTGCTCTTTGGCTTTATGCTCGATGCGGGTTACAGCTTTGAGAGTATAGGAAAGATGAGTCTGCTCATCTTCCTGCTTTGCACACTGAACTCCCTCAGAATTCTCAAACCCTGGAAGGCTCAGGAAGGATAACTCAAGCATGGCAAGTCGCTAATAATTGAGCGTCACTCCGGCTCCAAAGCCCATATCACTGTCGTAGTGTACTCTGTATCCAAAATTTTTATCCGCTATATAATTTAATCCAACCATGTATTCCATATCAGTATTAACCATAAACGCTGCTCTCAATCGTTTTGACAGGGGAATATCCTCTCTTCGCAATTGCACTCTCACATTGCCATCGTGATACACTTCGCCCTGAAGGACCATCAACAAGGGCAAGGTGTAAGCAATACCTGCGCTGAACTGGGTTCGGTTGTCTTTGGTGTTGGTCTGCCCAAAAAGATTCTCTTCAGGACCATCTTCTTGCTTTCTGTATCGCCAATCAAAACCAATGAAGGGCATTATCCATTGATTTTTACCGATGTATCTACCCAGGTGTGTTTCCACCTCATAACCATGCATATCGTTATAGCCCAATCGCCATTCCGTGCCTAAACTGTAACGGGCATTCTGAATCATAAGCATTCCGTCATTGCCGTTGCTGGCGAAGTCATTTTGAGCCATCAGGTGCAACTGATTGCTCTCTCTTTGCAGCTTCCTGTAAGCCCATTTCTTATTGGGCAACAGTGGATTGGGCTCTTGTTCTTCGTAGCTAAAAACACGATTCATCCCTGCCATCATATGATAGAGTATGTGGCAATGAAAAAACCAATCCCCTTCCAAATTAGCCTCAAACTCTATGATGTTGGTTTCCATGGGCATGATGTCCAACACATTCTTCAGTGGAGCATACTCTTCCTGACCATTGATCACTCTAAAATCGTGTCCGTGTAGATGCATAGGGTGTCTCATCATAGAATTATTGAACATGGTTATTCTGACGATCTCCCCCATCTTGATCAGAATCTTATCGCTTTCTGCAAGCACCCTGTTGTCCATGCTCCAAACATAGCGATTCATGTTTCCCGTTAACTCAAACCTAAACTCTCTGATGGGCGCATCACTGGGCAATGTCGTTTTTGTAGGGGACTTCAACATAGCGTAGTTAAGCGTTACCAAATCCATGGTGTTTGACCCGTGCTTGGAATGATCCATATGCTCTGATTCTAAGCCCTTTTCCTTCTTTGCATTCGGACGATCCCCTGTTACTTCAGGGTACATCACAGTGTTCATATCCATTTGCTGTAAGGACATATCCATTCCCATATCATCCATATTGCCATTCATATTCATCATATCGTTCATCATCTTCATTCCCTCAAAATACTTCAACTTGGGTAGTGGGCTGGTCAGTTGTTTAATTCCTGCACCGATATAAAGTGAAGAGGATTTGGTGCGATCCTCTGGTGTTGCCAAAAACTCATACGAAGTATTCTCCGCTGGAATAGTGACAATCACATCATAAGTTTCTGAAACACCTATAATTAATCGGTCCACCTCTACAGGCTCCACATCATTGCCGTCACTGGCCACCACGGTTAGTTTTCCACCAGCATAGGTCAGCCAAAAATAAGAGGATGCACCTCCATTGGCAATTTGCAGGCGAACTCTATCACCTGCTTTGAACTGAGAAAGCTGGCTCGCTGATTTTCCATTGAGCAGGAATACATCATAGTAGACATCACTGACATCCATCGCCAACATCCGCTTCCACTCATTGGTCAACTTGGTTATGAAATGTCCTGCTTTGATAGCCTCCCCATAACTTTGAGTGGTCCCCTTTTTTATGGCGAACCAATCCGAAGCATTGTGCAACATTCGATGCACATTGTCGGGATCGTAATCCGTCCATTCGCTAATCACGAGTGGAACGGAGGGCACGTCGTCTATACCTTCTCTAAATGTAGGATCACCTTCTCTTTTCTTCAGGATCATTGAGCCATACATTCCTATTTGCTCCTGAAGTCCGCTGTGGCTGTGATACCAATGCGTTCCATTTTGTATAATTTTAAACCTATAAATATGTGTTGTATTGGGCTCGATGGGCATCTGGGTCAAAAATGGAACACCATCCTCCTTATTGGGCAGATACAAACCGTGCCAATGAATGGAAGTACCCTCCTTGAGTTGATTATGGACGTGAATCTCTGCCGTATCGCCTTCGGTAAATGTGAGCGTTGGCATGGGTATTTGACCATTCACGGCAATTGCCCTTCTCTCCTTTCCGGTAAAATTGACGATAGTGTCCCTGACATATAGATCATATCGCACAACTTCTTGTGCGAACAAGTTTGCTGAAATCATGCTCAAAATAACAATCGACAACAAGCTTACACGTATACTACTTATTTTTATATATATTATCATTTACAATTGAATAGTTCTCAATCTTAAAGCATTGACGATAACAGATACAGAACTGAAACTCATGGCCAGTGCAGCTATCATGGGTGAAAGCAATAGGCCAAACACGGGAAACAACACTCCTGCCGCGATAGGAATACCCATGGTGTTGTAGATGAAGGCAAAAAACAGGTTCTGCTTGATGTTCCTCATGACTGAATGACTCAGATGCTGGGCTTTGACAATCCCCTGTAAGTCCCCCTTCACCAGGGTGATCATCGCACTTTCAATGGCAACATCAGTCCCTGTTCCCATAGCAATACCCACATCGCTCTTAGCCAATGCAGGCGCATCGTTTATACCGTCTCCGGCCATGGCCACAACCTTCCCCTCTTGTTGCAATCTCTCCACTTCTTTCAATTTGTCTTCGGGAAGCATGCTTGCTTTAAAATCAGATAATCTCAATTCAGTGGCAACGGCCTGGGCTGTATTGTGGTTGTCACCGGTGAGCATAATCACTTCAATTCCGCGCTTCTGCAGCTCTGCGATTGCTTTGACACTGGTCGCCTTGATGCTATCACCAATGACAACGTAACCATGCACCGTTTCATCTATGGACAAATACGAAACTGTTTTACCCTGCTTCTGATACTCCTCTGCTTCTTCCTGCATTGCTGTTGTTATCTGAGCTTTTGCATACTCCATCATCTGTGGATTGCCCAGGGCTATACGCTTTCCATCAATGCTTGACTCTACCCCCTTACCGGTAATAGCACGAAAATTCTCTGATGCTGAGCTTTCTGAGTTTTGCTCTTTGGCATACTTCACTGTTGCCTCCGCCAAGGGATGTTCACTATCTATATTTACAGAATATATATACTTTAAAATTTCATTTATATCGTAGCCATTGTTAAAAGAACCTATTTTTGCCACTGTTGGTTTTCCCTCGGTAATGGTTCCCGTTTTATCTATGATCAAGGTGTTTACCTTGTTCATTAATTCCAGTGCCTCTGCATTCTTAATCAATACTCCATTCTGAGCGCCTTTGCCAACGCCTACCATTACGGACATTGGAGTTGCTAGACCCAAAGCACAGGGACAGGCAATGATCAAAACAGCAATGGCATTGACCATGGCATATACATAAGCTGGTTCAGGACCCCAAACTGCCCACACACCAAAGGTGATCAAAGAGATAATGACCACAACCGGCACAAAATATCCTGAAACCTTGTCTGCCAGATTTTGAATAGGTGCTCTACTTCTACTGGCATCATTCACCATATGGATGATCTGAGAGAGCAGGGTGTCGCTTCCTACCTTTTCGGCCTTCATCAAAAAGGATTGATTTCCGTTGATTGTGCCACTGCTTACTTTATCTCCCCTGGCTTTATTCACAGGAATAGGTTCTCCAGTAATCATGGATTCATCAATGGTAGTCTCGCCTTGAGTTATCACGCCATCCACAGCAATCTTATCGCCGGGTTTAACCTTTAAAATGTCCCCTAACTCTATCTGATCAATACCAACTTCAACCTCTTTCTCGTCAATCATTTTTATGGCCCTGTTTGGTGCCAGTTTCAAGAGCTCCTTTACCGCTGAATTCGTCTTTCCGTGTGCACGTGCTTCTAACACTTGCCCTAGAAGCACCAGGGTCAGGATAACGGTAGCTGCCTCAAAATAGACGTGTACTGCACCTGAATCTGTCTTGAACTGGCTGGGAAACAGATCGGGAAATATCATACCAAACAAGCTAAACAACCAGGCTACTCCTGCCCCAATACCTATCAGGGTAAACATGTTCAAATTCCACGTTCGTATGCTTCTGTAGGCGCGTTCAAAGAACATCCAGGTAGCGTAAAACACTACGGGAATGGACAAAACAAGCTGAACCCAATTCCAGCCCTTTTGTTCCATAACATCGTACAGAGGATTGCTCGGAAGCATTTCGCTCATGGCAATCAGGAAAATAGGCAAGGTAAATGCAAAAGCAATCCATAACTTGGTCAATAACTTTTTATAGGATTTTTCTTCTGATGACAAATCGGGATTCAAAGGCACCAAATCCATTCCGCATATCGGACAAGCTCCTGCCTCCTCCTTAATGATCTCTGGATGCATTGGACAAGTCCATTCGCTTGATGGATTGCCGGACAGACTCTTCTGCTCAACCAAATCCATACCGCAGACAGGACAACTGCCCTCCTTCTCATACGTCTTATCGCCCTCACAATTCATTGGGCAATAAAACACGCCCTCACCCTTTCCTTGTGTCTTCTCCTTCTTTTTAGTTTGAGCAACAGGTTGCTGATCACCCAATCTATGAATGCTATAAATGTCCCCATCCTTCTTCAAAGCCTCTTGAAAGACTGCTAAGGATATGTGATGCTCTGAATCAATGCTGACTTCCGCCTTTTCGAGATCCACCGCTGCCTGGGAAACCCCTTTTACCCTAGACAAGACCTCCTCTACATGACTGCGACAACCATTGCAGGTCATTCCACTTACTTGATATACATGCTTCATTAACTCGTATTTTACATGTTAACATTCTATTCAATAGTTTCAATGATCTGCCCGCAGGAAAGCATGGCCGAACCATAGTAGGGATTTCTAATAACCTCTTCCTTGCTCAACCAATTGGCACCCTTACCATCATTGGCCATTGGGCAATGCTGGTAATAGGTGGGGGTATCCTGAGCTGAAACCTTTATCAACTGATACATACGATCAGACAAGGATCTAAAATTATCTCGCTGATGACCCACATCAAAGGACTCCCCAATGTGCTTCGTGTCATCAGTCAGCTCCTTCATGACTTCCATCCAGACCCTATGTTCCTGTTCAGAGAGTGTATTCATTTGCACGGCATTAAGAGCGTGGAGCAACTCCTTTGCTCCAGCAGCAACCAGCTCTGCGTCAGATTCTACCAGAGCATCTTTGAGGGCAAAGTAGTTTCCAAAAACTGCTTCCAAATGATTTGCTTCCTTCTCCATTTCTGTAGGTGGAATGGTTGATTCACCGTGATTGTGCATAGAATGGTCCTCCGAAGATTCGGTACTTATCGCTTCTGTTTTGTTAATCCGCTCGTACTGGCAACACTCAGGCAGTTGGGAATACACCTCATCGGGAGCAAGAAACTGGTCACTGTCGTATCCAGC
The DNA here is from genome assembly GCA_041751015.1 of Chitinophagales bacterium. Lineage (GTDB taxonomy): Bacteria > Bacteroidota > Bacteroidia > Chitinophagales > BACL12 > WGOA01. The sequence continues at coordinate 42,501 of JBGSYF010000022.1, read as the reverse complement.
TAATGCGATGCGTTTCAAGATTTCATCCCGATTGGTTTTACTCGTATCGTAAGTTAGCACAGCCTCTTTAGTATCCTTATCCCAATCTACCGAGGCGATTCTCTTTACGCTGCCAGCTTTTTCAATGCTGCGTTCGCAAATTTCACAATTGCCGTAAATCATTGCACTTTCGGTTTGAGCGTTCCTGATTTGTGCCTTAGTCATGGTAAAGGATAGCAAGACAACACCTGACAACAAAAACTTTATTAATTTATTCATAATTATATTTATTTTGATAAACAAATATCATATAGTACTCTAATTTATTCTAATATTTTACTTCCGTGAGTACGTCTGCTCAGAATGCAAGGAAACTAAGCACCAAAACTAAAATAGGACGGTCTACCAAAAGAGACGGTGCTGTTGTCAGGGACAGTAAACTCGTCAGAAGCTTTTAATAAATGGTGGATCAGGCATAAATGTCTGTTGGTGTCATAATGAATCCAACCAGAGTATAAATTACAATGTGGAAAATTTTACAATACGGGTAAATATACGCAATAAAAGAACCTGCCAGGCTTCACCTACCCAACTACATTGTCAAATCTCTGCATGCGCTTTACAACACATGCAATCGCCAAAGATTTCGCCCACAGCCGCTCAATGCGGCAATCTCTCCCGGAAATAGCCATAGACCCAGGTGCCGGCAATGGCACTGAGCAGAGTGATGAAGATTACCGTTGCCCCCGTTCCAATCAGGGCAAAAAGCGGGCCGGGACAGGCTCCCGTCATAGCCCAGCCAAAGCCAAAGAGCAGCCCACCGATAACCTGTCCCTTGTTGAAGGTCTTGTCCTGAAAGACAATTTGCTCTCCGGCAAAGGACCGGACCTGAAAGCGCTTGATCAGCCACACGCTGATGGCCCCGACCACCACCGCGCTTCCAATCACTCCATACATGTGAAAGGATTGAAAACGAAACATCTCCTGGATCCGAAACCAACTGATGATCTCGCCCTTGACAAACACGATACCAAAGGCTATTCCAACCAACATGTATTTGATGTTGTCATACCACTTGTGCTCCAGTTCACTCTCGTTGACGCAGATAGCACCCTCCTTGCGAACATCGGGCTGGGACACAGTTGAAACAGTAGATTTCATATAAATAAAATTACAGAGCTAGGATGAAGGGAAGTATGACATTGGCCATCAGTATGCCGCCGATCATAAAACAACAGGTGGCAATCAGAGAAGGCCATTGAAGGGTGGAAAGGCCCATGATGGCATGCCCGCTGGTGCAGCCGCCGGCATAGCGGGTGCCAAAGCCAACCAGAAAACCACCCAATACCAGGATCAGCAGGCCCCGAATCGTCATCAGTGACGCCCAACTAAAGACCTGTACCGGCACCAATTCGCTGTAGTTGCTGATGCCATAGCCGGCCAGCTCGGTGCTGAGCTGAGGGTGCACCACAACCGGATTGGGATCGGCGATGAACTGAGCGGCGATCATGCCGCCCAGGAATATGCCAAAGACAAAGAACAGGTTCCAGGCTTCCTTCTTCCAATCGTATTGAAAGAATGGAATCTTAGCCGGCAGACAGGCCGCACACATATGTCTCAAAGAAGAACTTATGCCGAAAGACTTGTTGCCGATCAACAGCAAAATGGGAACGGTAAGACCGATCAAGGGTCCTGCGACATACCATGGCCAGGGTTGGCGAATGATCTCTAACATAGAATACAATATGGTGTGTTTTGATCAGGACTGCATGACTTTGCTCTGGCAGATGAAGTCCGACTTGGGGATCTCGGTCTTGCTGATGTCCGAATACCCCCCTTCGACCTCCGTAAAATTGCGATAGCCCCGGGCCTGCAAGATGGAGGCTGCAATCATGCTGCGATAACCGCCGGCACAATGCATGAAGAAATGCTCATCGGGATTGAGGTCCCTGATCCAATCATTGAGAAAAGCCAGGGGGCGGCTCATGGCCTCATCGATGTGCTCAGCAGCGTACTCGCTTTCCTTGCGCACATCCAAAACCAGGCTCTTGCCGGGCTTGAAATCGCGGGCGAACTGCTCGGCCTTGATGCGTTTTACGCTGTCCAGATCGCGTCCTGAATCTTTCCAGGCCCCGATTCCCCCTTCGAGATAACCGAGCACATGGTCAAAACCCACCCGACTCAGGCGGGTGATCACTTCCTCTTCCTTTCCCTCATCGGCGACAAAGAGGATGGGTTGCGCAACATCGGCTATCATAGCGCCTACCCAGGGGGCAAAGTCACCCTCAAGCCCGATGTTGATGGACTGCGGAATAAAGCCCGTGGCAAATTTCTTGTTGTCGCGGGTATCGAGCAGCAGGGCTCCGGTGGCTTCCGCCACAGCCTCAAAGGCCTCGGGGGAAAGGGCGGTCATGCCCTGATCAAGCACCTTGTCATAGCTCTCATAGCCCTTCTTGTTCATGGCCACATTCATGCCGAAATAACCGGGAGGAGGAAGCAGGCCCTCGGTCACCGCAGCGACAAAGCTGGCCTTGTCTGGCTGGTTGAGGGCGTAATTGGTTTGTTTCTGGCGACCGAGCGTGTCCACGGTTTCTTTGATCATGTTCTTTCCGCAGGCGCTTCCGGCACCGTGAGCAGGGTAAACGATGATATCATCGGATAAGGGCATGATCTTGTTCATCAGGCTTTCGTACAGCAAACCGGCCAGATCTTCCTTGGTCATGTTGGCTGCTTTCTGGGCCAGGTCGGGACGGCCGACATCCCCTAAAAAGAGAGTGTCCCCACTGAACAGGCTGTGGTCCACGCCCTTCTCATCACGCAATAGAAAAGAACTGCTCTCCAGGGTGTGACCGGGAGTGTGCAGAACAATGAAGCTCACATCACCTACTTTAAACTCCTGTCCGTCCTTGGCAGCGATGAAGTCGAACTCGGCCTGTGCGGTTGGGCCATAGACGATAGGTGCACCGGTTTTCTTGCTCAGATCGAGGTGCCCGGAGACAAAATCAGCGTGGAAATGGGTCTCAAAGATGTACTTGAGCTTCACTCCGTCCCGCTCGAGGCGATCCAGATAGGGCTGCACTTCGCGCAAGGGGTCAATGATGGCCGCTTCGCCATTGGAGGTGATGTAGTAGGCTCCCTGAGCCAGACAACCGGTATAGATTTGTTCTACGTTCATGATTTTAAAAGCCAGTTGATTGCTGTTCCGAAGAGCTTCGGAGCGTAATTCAGCGCTGAGTTAATTTGTTGATAGCAAAACTACCGCGATTGATGAAGCCATTCTGTTACCTAAGTTACACAAAACTGCTTTGGAGCAAAGAGCCGCAGCGGGTTCTTTGTTTGCTTCTGGTCCTGTGTTTGAGCCCTTCCATTCAGGCCCGGCCCGCAGAGGCGGACACCCTTCGCTTTTACTCTGCCGCCTTTGATGAGGAGCGCGAAGTGTATCTGGTCAAACCGCCCAACCAGCGCTATCGTTCCCCCCTGCACAGGATGCCTTTGATCATCCTGCTCGATGGACAGCACGACTGGCTGATCGAGCCTGCCTCAAGCGATATACGCGCCTTGCAGCGCTCCTATGAGATCCCCGAGGCACTTGTGCTGATTGTTCCCCATAAAGACCGCAATGCCGAGTGTGGGGTCAGTGCGCTGGATCAGGAATCCGCTCCGCTCTTGCAGATGCTGTTGGAGGACCTGCCTCCGTTGCTGGCAGAACACGGAGCCGGTGACTATTGGATTCTGGAGGGTCATTCGATGTCGGCCAGCTTTGCGCTGTATGCCTTTTTGAAGCATCCGGATCGTTTTGCTGCGGTATTGGCGCACAGCCCTATGCATCTATTGGCCGAAGCGGCTGCTCAGCTCGCTCAAAGACCGCTTGATCAACAGCAAAGAATGATGCTTTCCATCGGTGGAATGGCGCGGGATAAAGACATATACCATCGGGTAAACTTTGAAAGCGTCAGGGCCCGCCACCCGGAGCTCTTTGCCCATATTCAGGTCTTTGAGGCGGATCACTCGGCGCACAACACCGTTCCACTGCTGGCCCGGCCGGTCCTTCTCTCCTACTGGTTCAGAACCTTTTCCAGCCGCTTTAACCATATTGCCGAAGTGGATTCAACCTATACCCTGCTCCGGGAGCCCGATGATGCGACCGAAGAACTGGCAAAGATTCGGCAGGCCGCCAAACTGGGCACCTGGGACTACCTGCCTGAGCTTTCTGATATCTACGGAATCCTCTCTCGCTACATGAGCGCTGAGCATCTGGATCAATCTATTGCCTTGCTCAAATGGGGCATTGAGCTCTTTCCATATGAGTTTGAATTGCATGCTACCCTGGCAGGTCTCCTCATGGATGCACAACCAGACGAGGCTCTAATCTTATTCGAAAAAGCACTCTTTCTGTTGCAAACCATGGAACAGGAGCTTCCCGAGTTCAGCGACTATCGGGCCGGGTTGGCCGAGATCATCACAGGCTTAAAAGACCGGTGAAAGGCTGTTGATCAGCACATCTGCGGCTGTTGCGCAAGTACGGAACAAAGTTTTATGGACAAAATGCCACCGCAGTGGCACAGTTGATCATTACGCAACGCTTGTGTTAAACTTTTCGATATTATGTTCGTAAACTTTGCTTCAGTATTGGGTCCAATAGGGAAGGATGGAGAAAGAGTCTCACAAAAAGCCTGGCAAAATAATACGGCTGACTGGCACTGTGCTGATTATCAGTGCTGTAAGTATTTTGTTATGGTCTAAATCAAGCATAAGGCAAAGCTCCGTTGACGCCGCCGCACAGGAAAGGACCGTCTATGTCCAGGGCCAGAAGGGAGAATTTGAGCTGATTCGCAACGGGCAGCCCTTTGTGGTTCGCGGTGGAGCTGGTATGGGTTTCTACAAAGAGCTGCGGGAGGCCGGCGGGAACACCATTCGCGTCTATGATACCCTGCAACTGGGGGCTGTTCTTGACTCTGCCCTTCGCTATGACCTTGCGGTGATTGCCGATCTTCCCATGCCGGGCAGCAAGCATCTGCGCAATTTCTATGAGGACAGGCAGCTCAGCTCAGCCTTGCATCAAGGCCTTCTCAATACGGTCAAACAACACAAGGATCACCCGGCCCTGTTGATGTGGAATCTGGGGAATGAGGTGGTTTTCCCTATTCACCCAAGATACAAATCATTTTATAGTTTTTACAATGGTTTGTTGAAGGAGATCAAAGAGATCGATCCCAACCATCCGGTCTGCAGTTCACTGGAGAGCTACGAGCGCAGGGTCCTGATTAAGATGAGGTTGCGAGTCCCTGGGCTTGATCTGGTGGGCTTCAATACCTTTGGGCATCTGGCGACGCTGGAAAGTAGCCTGGATCGATTCGCGTGGTTTTGGACCGGGCCTTATCTGATCACAGAAACCGGACCCAATGGCTATTGGGAAGAAAGTACGACGGCCTGGAAAGCCCCGATTGAAGTGAGTTCCAGAGTAAAAGCTGAGCAAGTCCGTCTTCGCTATTCCTCGCAAATGCCGCTGGGCGACCCGCGCTTTCTGGGTGCGTGTTTCTTCTACTGGGGAAATCACCGCGAGGCCACTTCAACCTGGTTCAGCATCTTTGACCGCAATGGCCGAAAGACGGCGATGTACTCGGCCATAGCAGAGTTCTGGGGCAGTGCAGAGAGCCTGGACATTCCGGTTTTGAACACCCTGAGTATAGAAGGCAAAACGGCCAAAGATCATATCCTCCTGGAGCCCGAAGGAAGGCATACAGCCCTGCTGAACTGGGAGAATTTGGACGACACCTGCGATGTGGCAGATGTTCAATGGAACATTCGCCCGGAGGATTGGTACAGCCACAAGCTGGACCATGTGGAAAAGCCCAAGTCGCTGAACCAATACATTGTACACAGTAACCGCAATTCCATGGCTTTCAGGGTCCCCACTTCAGTGGGTCCCTACAGGATTTATGCCTCTATCGTACTCGACAATGGATCTGTTGAGACGGCTAACATTCCCTTTTATACCATTCAATAAGACGGAATGAAGTCACCCACTCTGTTTCAACGGCTGAGCATGTCCCTGATGGTTTGCGGGGGCCTGGGTAGCATGATCTACCTCTTCTATCAGCTTCTGAGACCGGAACATGTCGGTCATCCCCTGCTCTATCTGGCGCTGATGTCCACCTTGTTCTATTTCTGCCTGAAGATAGGGCATGAGTGGTATCACTACATGGGCATCAGCATTCCCAAGAAGCCCGAAGAAGCCCCGGAGTTTACCGTAGATGTGCTCACTACCTTCTGTCCGGGCGAACCCTATGACATGATCCGCAATACGCTGGAGGCTATCCAGCGCATTCGCTATCCGCACACGACCTGGCTCTGCGATGAGGCCAATGATCCCTATTTGATTGAACTGTGCGATCGTCTAGGGGTACGGCACGTGACCCGAGACAACCGCCACAACGCCAAGGCCGGCAACATCAACAATGCTTTGGCCCAGGCTACGGGTGAGATCTGCCTGATTCTGGATCCGGATCACATACCCAGCGAGGACTTTCTGGATGAGATTGTGCCCTATTTCAAGGATGAAAAGGTGGGTTATGTGCAAACCGTTCAGGCCTATGGCAATGTGCATGAAAGCCTGATTGCCAGGGGAGCCGCGCAGCAAACCTACCAGTTTTACGGTCCGATGATGATGAGCATGCAGCGCTATGGAACGGTGCAGGCCATCGGGGCCAATTGCACCTTTAGACGTTCGGCCCTGGATTCTATCGGGGGCCATGCGCCGGGTCTGGCGGAGGACATGCACACGGCCATGCTACTGCAGGCCAAGGGTTGGGAATCGGTCTATGTGCCCAAGATTCTGACCAGAGGTCTGGTGCCCTCCACGCTTTCGGCCTACTACAAGCAGCAACTCAAGTGGTCCAGAGGGGTCTTTGAGTTGCTCTTTGTCACCTATCCAAGGATCTTCGGGAAGCTCAATTGGAGACAGCGTCTGCACTTTGGCACCTTGCCCTGGTTCTATATAGCCGGGTTGTTCTACCTGATCAACTTCAGTCTTCCAGTGATATCGCTGTTCAGCGGTGTGATGCCGTTGCGCATGGATTTAGGCGAATTCCTGCTGCTCGGAGCACCCTTGTTTTACTCTACCCTGTTGATCCGGCACTTCTCTCAGCATTGGCTGATGGAAGAGCGCGAAAGGGGTTTTCACGTCATCGGGGGCTTTCTGCTGATCGGAACCTGGTGGATCCATACCATGGGATTTGTTATGGCCATCTTAAGAAAGAAAGTGCCCTATGATCCCACCCCAAAAGACGGGAATGAGGCCAACAACTGGCCATTGAACATTCCCAACATGGTAGTGATGCTGATATCGATCAGCGCGGTGATCTACGGCCTTTCGACCCATCAGGAAAGGCATTACTACGCCATGGCATTGATGGCGGGTATGAATGCATTTTTCATGGGCTTTACGGTGTTGGCGAGCCGGCAGCAAAGCTGGAGAAGATCTATTGAGAAACGGCGCGAAACCTTGTTGGCCGACCACTACATCAGGCAATTGCGCATCAAGATCTGGCTGTTCAATCACTATCTGATGAGGCATTTCCGAAGGGCCGCTCCCCTGCTGCTGGTGCTGACAACCATCATGTCCTTCTCGATGTTGTCCAACAAAACATCCTTTAAGTTCAGCTTGTTGAAGGATCAAAAACTGGCGGCGGCTCTGCTGGAGTATCAGCAACGGGACTCCCTGTTCAACGGATATCCGGCGGAGCTCAACGTGGAGCAAGAAGGTTTTGGCGATTTCCCCAATGTGCGTATTCTTAAGCCTGCAGTAGTACTCTTCCACTATGAAAAGCCTATCTATCACGCTGCGATAAAAAAGGATGAGGAATGGACTCTGGCCAATGCTCAAGATAGTGTAGCTCTTGACTGGTACATGATCCGACTGGATAAGCGCGTATCGGATTACCGGATAAGGCATGTAGGCAGTGGGGAAAAAGTGCAGGTAAGCCTTCCGCGCAAGTATGAGAATTTCCGCATCTTGCTTAAAGCCAGCGATGGGGAGCACGTGCGCTATCAGATGGACCGGATGAATACTCCCCTTCCCAAAGGCGCGCTCAGAAAGAGCGCCAATTAATGTTTAAACATTGATTTGGGCTCTTAGTTGGAAAGTTTCTCCAGCCCGAGCACAACCGCTGCCTGTTCACCGACACTCTGTCCCTGCCAGATGCCTTGTTCCACCGCCGGCCTGAAATGAATTCCCCCATACATTCTGCTTATGGAGGCTTCCTGGGCAGCCTCCGCGAAGGAGCTGAAGGAGCGAACCGGCAGACCATAGGGAACTTCAACGCTGTCGGTAAAAGCAAGATCACCAAAGAGCTTGGTGAGCACTACGGCGGCTGAGTTTGAGGCCACGCTATGGCCGCTGGTGTACTCGGGAAAGGGAGGAGTCTGCAGTAGTGGTTTCCAATCCTGATCGAGGAGTTGATGGATGACCGTTTCCGGCCGAATGTACTCACTGCGGTACTTCTCATCCCAGCAACTGATGAAGGCATCGTGCAGGGTAAGGGACAACACGGTTTGCACCCACAGCGCTTGTTCAAAGCTCAACTTTTCCTGACGGCACACGCCCGCGCCAATTCCTATCCAGTGAGCGCCCGGACTGATTTTCTTGACGCTGTAGTTGAAATGCCCCTGAACTTTCAGGTTAAAGGGATTACAGTCCCAAAAGTTGGCGATCAGGCTTTGTTCCGCTGTCAAAGATCGCGTTAAAGTATATACTTCAAGCATATCTCTATAAAACTCCGAGGACTTTTCGGAGCTGTACGGACTGGGGGGCGGGGGTTGAAACTGTTGGGCACTCGTCAGGGTAAAGGGCTGAAGGCGATTCCAGTTGGGCTCAACTGGATCGAAGTAGCCCGGAGCGGTAGGCCGCCAGAACCCGGGTTCAGCCCGCAGCCCATAGCGCGGGAGAGAGCGACTGGCTGCATAGCCATCGCGGTGTCGATAGGCATTTACGGAGTCCAAAACCTGAGCGCTGAGCTGAAGCGTGTGTTGCCAGAGCCTATGATCAAGAATTGCTGACAAATCGCGTTCATGAGCGCTGTTGGAGCTGTCCATAGCAGCCGAACTGAAGAGCAGCTCTGAAGCCATTCGCTCAAAAGCCAGCAATGCGCAGAGCCCGGGGTGGGCTTCGGGAAAAGCCGATTCTCCAGCTCCGGAGTAATTGTTCAACTTCAGCGCCAGAGAGCCCCCATTGCCCAGAGCCAGACAGTAGGCTTCCCAGGCCGCCAGGTAGGCATAGGCATAACTGCGTGCTGCCAGAGGTGGTGAAAAGATGTCCTCAACCATCAGCGAGGTATAACGCTCAAGGCTTTCATAAAACAGCCGTTGAATGTATTGATCGCTGACGCTTGTGTCTCGTCTGGGAGATTCCTCAAACTCATTTCCGGAGCTCCTGGCTTGCCGGGTATTGTTGTTACAGGACGCGGCCGAGCTCAACACAAAGACAGTCAAAAGCCACTTAAGATTTAGGCCTGACATATTGAAAGATTTGCAAGGGGCCTTGGTTGTTGAGGATCAAAAGTCTGGAACCTATCCATAGGCAGGCGCGGGTGTCACCGCGCAGGAACAATCCGCTTTCTGCAGGTCGAAGGGCGGTCCAGCTTTCATCCTTGTTTTGGAACAACACCACACCTCGGCTGGCATTGAACGAACCTTCCTGAACCCGGTTGTCAAACAGATTTCCCGTAAGTACCAGATCGGGCAAGCCGTCAGCATTCAGGTCTTTGGGGGCAATACCCCAGATAGGGGCAACTTGTGCTTCTGCCGGAAACTCCTGGAACTCAAATCGTCCTTTCCCGCGATTGCGGAAAACTCCACTGGAGAAGGTCTCAGTCTTGTACTCCAGCGCAGATTGGCGCTCTTCAGGACTAAAGATGCTTTCATAAGTGGCATGACCATAAGAGGAATAGCGGGTGTAACGCTTCTTAAGAGTGTTGACCTGATCCAACAGATCATCTCTTGAAGCCATAGGATAAGCTATGCTATCGATAAAATAAGTTATGATAGGTTCGGTCTGGCCGTTGCCATCAAAATCAGCTACATACATCCTGACTGGCTTCTCCGGGCTGGCCTGCATTTGCGCATTCCAGCCGCGGTTGCCCGCGATCAGGTCCAACTGCCCATCTCCGTCCAGATCAAGAGCCTTTAAGCTGTACCACCATCCGCTGCTGTTGGGGAGAAGATGAGGCATTTGCAAAACTCCCCTATCATTGTAGTAGATGTGAATGGGCATCCACTCACCGGCCACGATCAGATCAGGCCAGTCGTCGTTGTTCAGGTCGGCCCAGATGGCGGCAGTGACCAGACCGCTGGGCTGAGCGGGCAATTCCACCGGCTTCAGGGTGCCCTGATCATTGCGCAACAGCCAGGATTGCGGACGCTGACCGTAGGCACCCGGCACCACCCTTCCCCCGACAAAGAGGTCGGGATAACCGTCCTGATCAAAGTCAGCACTTGCCGGGCTTGAGCCTACATTCAGGCCGGTAAAGGACAAATCCTGTTGAGCGCGTAGGAAGCCCCCTTTGCCATCGGCGAGGTACAGGCGGTCCACCATTCGCTGATCGCCCGCCGGACATTCATAAGTACCGGAGCTGATGTACAGATCAATGTGCCCGTCCTGGTTGACATCCAGCCAGACCGCTCCGCCGTCTTCACTCCCGGCATCGGCCTGGAGCAATTCTTGCTGCATGGGCTTCATCTGCCCCGATTCGTCTATGGAAAACAGCGCACCCTTAAAGCCCATGGAGCCTCCGATATAGATCAAAGAAGGCTGCTGATCGGAGGCATCCGGCCATGCCGCATGGATCGGTCCCTGGGTGGAGCAGAAGTGCGGGATGAGGGGCTCGGTCTTGAAGTCTATGAAGTCATTCTCCCGATGTTGCCAGACCGGCGCCGTCTGGGGTTTGAAAAGAGCTGGCGGGATTTGCCGCGGCCATTCCCCCGAAACAGCTTCATCATAGTTGAGCGCGATGCGGCGTCTTGTTTTGCCCGGATTGGGGATGTGCTGTACCCGCCCGTCTGGCCACCTGACCGAGATCTGATCTATTTCTTCAGCGCCCAGACCGAAGTGCAAAATTGGCTCGACGCTGGAGAGAAAACCGCGATTGGGCATCATCATTTGCTCCAGAAGCAGTCCGGAGCGGGTGATCAGACTCACCTGAGCCCCGGTGCCAAAGCGATTCCTTGGGGGGCCGTTGAGTTGAACTCGCAACCAGTTGGTGCCCGCCGGGCTGGTGTTCTCAAAGATGAAGGCCTTTGCATCAATGTTGTTGACCACCAGATCCAGATCGCCATCGCCGTCCAGATCGGCATAAGCTGCGCCATTGGAAAAGGAGGGAATCTCCAGACCCCAGGCCCGTGTGGTATTTTCAAAACGGCCATTCCCCAGATTGCGAAAACAATAGTTGGGTATGCGAACTTCAGGAAGTTGCCGAACCATCTCGCCCAAATCGGGCTCCCGGCCCTCCCGCTCAGCCTGCGCCCGCATGGCCGGCACGTCGTACTTTAAAAAATCGAGGTTGGTGTAATCCCTTCTGAATCCGTTGGTGATGTAAAGATCCATCCAGGCATCATTGTCGAAATCAGCCAGCAGCGCTGACCAGCTCCAGTCGGTATTGCTGATGCCGGCCAGTTGGGCGACTTCCCGAAAACGTCCGTCTCCGTCGTTGAGATGAAGCGTGTTGCGCATTTGCTGACGGTGAAAGCCAAATTCGACTTGCAACTGATACTTGTCGTAACCGTGTGGGCCCAAAAGGGTCTTCTGGCGGTAGTTATCCTCGGGCAACATATCCAGCACCACCAGATCGGGCCAGCCGTCGCGGTTGATGTCCTGGGCATCATTGCCCATGCTAAAATGTGAGGTATGCGCAAAGGCATCGCTGAGCAGCTCCCGAAAGGTTCCATCTCCCTGATTAATATAATATAAATCATGCTCCGTAAAGTCAGTACTCACAAAGATGTCTGGCCAGCCATCCTGGTTGAAATCGTGCACGGCAGCGCTTTGGCTGAATCCAATGGGGGAACCGCTGATTCCCGCCTCTTCACTGACATCGACAAAGCGCCCGCCGTCATTCCTCAGGAGTTTATCTCCGGAAAATGGATCGCGCTTGTTGCGCATCTCCTGAACATAAAAATTATTGAAGGCCTCAACAGGATAGTTGATCAGGTAGCAGTCCAGGTCGTTGTCGCCGTCGTAGTCAAAGAAGATGGCGTGCATGGAGTAGCCGGGATCATCCAGGCCAAAGCGCGCCGCTGATTCGGTAAAGGTTCCATCTCCGCGATTGATGAACAGCTCATTGCGGCGTTGCTCTTCGGGCAGTTTACCTGATTTGCAAACATAGATGTCCAATAAACCATCGCCGTTGACGTCGGCCATCACGCAACCTGTTGTCCAGCCTTTCGAACCCATGACTCCTGCCTGCTGACTGACTTCTTTGAACTGGAGATTGCCCTCGTTGATGAACAATCGATTGGGAACCAGATTTCCTGTAAAGTACAGATCGGGCAGGTAATCCCCGTTGACATCGCCAATGGCTACCCCGCCTCCGCTGTAATAAGCGTCATACAAGAAGATATTCATCAGTGCATTTTCCTGCAGAGGGTTGATGAAATGCACTCCGCTGGTCTCCGGGCTGATGAGTCGGAACAAAGGGGTCTGGGAAGCCGCTTGCTGCGCTCGTTCATCCTGAGTACCCTCATTCTGACAGGAATTCAGCAACAACGCAATGACGAAGCTGGAGAAGCGAATCAATGCGCCGGGTAAAAGACCTTGTATTCTCATGCCAAGCCGCTTGTTCTGTTGTTGCGCAAACGGACGCCTAAAGATAGAGCATCAGATAAAGTGGCCAAGAGGGCAGGACTTTGACGACGGGCAAAAAAATGCCCGGCCATGGCAGGCCGGGCTGGGGGCGTTCGATTCAAAACAATAAAAACGGGACGTGGAATATAAACTTAGCGACAGAATAGACTAAAACTCTTCGTTGAATCTCCTCTCAAACTCAATACAATGATAGGCCTGACCCTGGCCGTTTAGCGTATTCTTTGCGTTATCATTCCAATAACTTTAGGTTAAGCCTATCTTAAGAAAGTGGGGGCCACCACCTTGCGATGATGACCCCCGGGATCAGCGTATCCTTTGAAAACTCTGGGCGGTTCGCCCTTGTTATCGGTTGATCTGGAGCTTTTCAGCGTGGAAGCCCCCTTGCCCGGAGACCAGCAGTAGGTACATGCCGGGCTCAATCCCGTCCAGACTCATCGTGTAGCGGAATTGACCGGAGGGAAAGGCCACAGATCCATAATCGCGCAGTACGCGGCCGGTCAGATCATAGAGAACCAGGTTGAACTCTTCCTCGAGAGGCAGCTCCAGGTCAAGCATGACGTAGTTCTGCGCCGGGTTGGGAAACAGAGTGAGTTGGGCTCCACTGAGCCAATCGCTCAGGCCCAATCCGATGAAGGTGTTGACTGAGATAGAGTCCTGGTTGTCGCAGGGACCTGTGGCCAGAAGGCGAACCTCGTAGGATCCGGCAGAAGGATAGGTCCAGGTAGGGTTTTCCAGGCTGGAGGTATCTGCACCGCCGCTGCTGAAATCGCCAAAACTCCAAAAATACTTTACCGCGCCGGTGGTGATGTTGGTGAAGTCAACCGTCAGGGAGTCATCTTCAGGGCGGCCCTGGTAGGAAAAATCCACGAAGATGGGGGATGCCAGAAGCTCACTTCCTTCGTCATAGGAGGTATTGGATGGATCCCAGTTTGACCAGCACAAACTCCAGTCAATCAGTCGGCTAAAGGCACCCATATAGCTGACCGCCGTGAAACTGGACAATGCAGGTGAGCTGAAATCAGCCGCACCGATCAAAGGGGATCCCAGCCGAGGCCTAAAATCGGGAAAGTCGAGGTTGAAGGGGTTCTGCAGCTTGAGCGAGTCATTGGCGATGAACAACTCATTCATCCTGGCTGCCTCGCTGAAATAGGCATCGATGTCCCAGCCTCCGGAAGCGACCAGGTCATTGTCGGCTCCGGCGATGTAGAGCCTGCGCACATCAAAGCCTCCAGAGCTGGCTGCGGTCTGAGTAGCCGTTCCATCTATGTTGAGACCGTTGGGATAGCCCATGACCACGCTGTTGTAGATGCTCACCCGGGCATTGCCGCTCAGGCGAATTCCATCCTGGAAGTCTGAATCGACCACGGTAGAGGCATTGACCTTGGGGCCCACCAGAATGAGGTTGCTGAAAACGGCGCTGGTCAGGGGTATAGCCCCCGATCCGCCGGCATCATTGACCGCTACCAGTCCGTTGGCACCATTCACGCCATTGACATTGTCGTTGTCGCGCATTCCTACGGCGAATTGCACGCGGCCGCTGTAGCCAAGACTCAAGTCAAAGTCATCATCGGCATTTCGGTGCGAAAGGATTTGGTTCATATTCACGGTTCCTCCGCGGATCTCAAAACCGTCGGCGGCACACTGGGTTACCTGTACATTGCGAATGGTGGTTCCGCTGCCCACGCCCGCCAGGGTCAGTCCGCCGACCCGGGCTGAGGCGGTCAGGGATGCGCCGGCGTACTCAATGCGAACCTTTTGCAGGGATCCGCTGATGTGTGCGGCATTGGTTCCGCCGAACTGTCCGTCATTGGCTGCGTTGTTGACCGCACCGAGCAGGGAAGTTCCCCCCGCTGCATTGATGGGAGCCTGTCCGAGCATGATCAGGCCGCCCCAGTCTCCCGGAGCCCGGCTGCCTTCGGGGGCTGAGCTGGTGAATACAATTGCAGGGGCATCGTCCGCTACGGAGTTGGCATTGATCTGCCCGGTTCGGGTGATGACCAGGGTTCCCTTGGTGGCTTTGTCACCCTTGATGACTGTACCGGGCTGAATGACTAATATGCCAGAGACGTAGATCGTTCCCTTGATCAGGTATACGTTGTCACTGGACCAGAGCGCAAAGGTGGTGATGTCGGTAGTGACTTCCACCACAGGACTCTGTGCATTGAGGGTGCCGGCCATGGAAAGTATGGCCAACAGTAGAATAATTGAATACTTCATAACGCTGATAGTTAACTTTTCGGAATTAGGTGGAATTAGTTGATGCGCCAGGACAGGCTCACGGAGATGCCCGCACCGGGCTCTATGCGGCTTAGGACCGGATCGAGATCCTTGTCGTAGCGCCCGTTGTTTTGAGGGTCAGATGGGGTTCCGTTGCCCAAATCCCAGTACTGAATGATGGGGGCGCGAAGAAGATTTTCGCCCGTAATCTTCATTCTCAGACCTTTGCTGATGGTCACGCCTATTTGGGCATCCAGCCTGTTTTGCGGGGCCTCGAAGATGTCGGGATAGTTGGCATTGCCCAATCGCACCCGGCGACTGCCGTAGGAGTTGAACAACACGGTGGCCTCGAAGCGGCCTTCTTTGTCCAGCCAGCTCAGGCCAAGATTGACAATCCAGGGGCTTTGATAGAACAATCCGCGCTCCGCATCCCCGACCTGATTGGCCACCAGACCAGTGTCGAGTTTGGCCACAGAGTTGATGTAGGCGAGATTGGTGCTGAAGATCAGTTGCTCCACGCCGATGAAGTCGAAGTTCTTGCGCACTTCGGTCTCGATGCCGATGTTGCGGGCCTGATCTTCGTTGATGGGTGCTTCGTCGGTGCCGAGTCCCCCTCCCCCTTCGCCCGGCAAGCGCAAATAGGAGATTGGGTTGTCAAAGAATTTGTAGAAACCGGTGACTGAGATGATCTGCCCCCCCCCGGGATAGTACTCAAATCTGACATCTGCGTTGTAGATATCCGTAGGAAGAAGATCTAAGTTACCGCGAACATTGGTGAAGTTTTGGAAATTGTAGTAGTTGAACAGCGCGCGCTCCCGAAACTCCGGGCGGGCCAGGGTCTTGGAACCCGAGGTGCGGATGTTGATTCTATCGCTGAGCGCATAGGTGAGGTTGAGCGAGGGCAGGAAATCGAGATAGGTGGTATCATTTTGAATGCGCTGTTCGGCTTCATTGCCGGCGGATTTGTCGGCCGTTTCAATGTTCTGGGTGAATTGCTCCATTCGAACACCCCAGACCAAGCGCAACTTGTTACCCACTTTGTTGTCCAGCATCACATAGGCGGCCTGCATGCTGGAGTTGCCGCTGTAGCGATCAGAGGCATTGGTGATCTCGTCGATGTAAAAGCGGTTGGGTGTCAGGTTTTCCGGCACAAAGATCTCTTCCAGCGGAGAGGCCACGATGTTTTGATACTCGGGATCGGAGTAGAACAGCACGGGCACGCGATAACCCAGAATGCGGGCGTTGAAGTCGCGGGTCTTTTCTTGCAGATAGCCCCCGACTTTCACATTCTGAGACTGATTGCCGATCTGAAAGGGCAGGGAGATGTTCAGCGCGGCTGAATAGGTCTTCTCCTGCAACTCGCTGAAAAAGTGTCCATTGCTGCTGAAGTTTGGCACCGGTGCAGCGATCAGTTTGTAGGTACTGTCGGCCTGGTCGAGCACATAGCGGCCCGTGCGCATATCGGGCTGGTCACGATTGATGATGTTGTATCCTGCCGTCCAGTCAATGCGGGCTTTGCTGTCGCCAATTGCGTGGTCTCCGCTCAGGGCGCTGTTGAGCACCTTTCGGCTGATGAACTCATAGAGTGAGCGCTGTTCCTGCAGATTGCCAACGTAGTCGCGGCCCTCCCGGAAGATGACGCGATCTGTACCGTTGATGGAGTAGTCATTTCTCCAATTGAACTTGTGGCGATTTTTAAGCTTGAAGCCCATGTTGAGCATGGTACCGACCTGGACGTTTTCCTGGTAGTAATCGTCATCATAGGCAAAGGCAGTATCCCCGCTCACCCCAAAGTAGTTCAACTCACGGGCGCGGCGATAGGTATTGTTGGCTCCATAGGTGACTCCGGCAATCACCCCCAGTCTATTGTCGTGGCCCACATCGGTAGCCAAACCTCCGGCTAACTGCAGATTGCGATTGGGCAGCCCATTTCCGCTGCGATCGAGCTGCCAGTTGTTGTTGAAGCCTCTGGCGTAGCCCGCCAGTTGCTCCGTAGTAGATGCGCGGACCTCATTGGGATCATTGGGAAAGTCGGCGGGAAGTGAACGCGATCCATCATCTGTACCCAACCAGTCTGTACCGCCGCCGGGATAGCTGATATAGGGCTGGAAGGTGGTGCGGGTATCCATACCCGTTCCCAGATTGATCTCCAGAAAGTTCTCATCGGGAATGTCGCGGGTCGCCAGTTGAATGATGCCACCGGCAAACTCACCGGGCAGATCGGGCTGTGCGGTCTTGGTGATGATCAGGTAGTCCAGAAGCGCTGATGGATAGAGGTCAAAGGCAAAGGCCTTTCGGTCCGGTTCGGTGGAAGGGAGGAGCAATCCATTGACCATGGCGTTGTTGTACCGATCGGACAAGCCTCTCACAATAGCAAACTTGTTGTCCTGAATAGTGGTACCCGGCAATCGCTTGAGCACCTCTCCGGTATTGTTGTCGGGGCTGCGCGCGATGAGATCACGGCTGATGCCATCCTGCACAGCGATGGCTTTCTTCTGCATGGTGTATATGGCCGCTACAGATTCTCTGGTATAGCTTTCCCGGATGACCACTTCTCCCAGGAGCTCCGATGAGTTGGCCATTGTGGCATCCAAATTGGTGAGTTCACCGGACTTGACCACAACATCAGTAATGGTCTTGGTCTGATAGGAGACATAGCGTATCACTACATTGTGGGTGCCTTCGGGAACGGCACTGATGCGATAGCGTCCGTCCAGGTCTGTTGCCGAACCGATGCTTGGATCTGTCTCCAGATAGACTGCCGCACCAATTAGCGGCTCTGCATTAGTTTCATCAATTAACTTGCCGGCTATAGTACCGCTTTGAGCCGAAGCCTGCGATAGGAATAGCAATGGAACAACTAAAAGAGAAACAATTTCAATGATTCGATTTCTCACACCAAGAGTTTTACGCTGATCTTGGAATGGAATACCCATTCGCGCAGCAAAAAAAATAAAGAAAGCTTTACTCCATATAGAATTCACATTATGATAGTGTTAATGATTATACCACTAAAGATTACCGCCATGTTAAGGGCATGTTAAGGAATTGCACCAAGTTCATATACCGTTACAACTGCCCTTAGCACCAAAAAAGAAAAGCGCCCGGATGTATAAATCCGAGCGCTTCCATTAAATCAAAAAGTGAAAAGCGCCAAAGCGCTGGCAATCATCACTCAATCACCAAAGGCAGTACTTCAATCTTATCTCCTTGCTGTAGTTCAACCATGTACTGTCCGCTGCTGAGATTGGAAACATTGAAGTCCATGTTGTTGGCGCCTGCGAAGACAGCCTGCTGCTCGCTGATCTGAACGCGACCCAACATGTCAACAATGCGCACGATGACCTGGCCTTCTTCGCCGGCCTGGTAGCTGAGCATGATCATGTCGCTGGCAGGATTGGGGAATACCATGTTCTCCAGAGCCAGGACTTCACCTTCACGAGCTGTAGGGATCGAGAAGGTATCGCCAAAGGCCGTGAAAGGACTGGCGACCAGGGGGCTGGTGGAGCAAGCGCAACGCACTCTCCAGGTCCAGGTGGTACCGGCACCGGCTGCAGCATAGGGAACATTGGTGGTGTTGATGACCGCACCCGTTACATTCACGCTTGGGCTGGGACCTGAAGGCAGGCGCTGACCCTGAACGTTACAGGCAACAGCTCCGGCCTGGGGTACCCAGTTGAGCTGTACGCGGTTGGATAGGTTGGTGCTGCTTTGACCCGTAGGTGCTGCAAGACTAGAAGCAACGTTGAAGTTCTGCGATACGGAGCAGCCATTGCTGCTCACCGTTACACCGTAGGTACCCGGAGCCAGACCGCTGATGTCCTGGGTGTTGGCACCGGTGCTCCAGGCATAGGTGTAGGCACCGCGTCCGCCAGCCGGGGTGATGTCGATAGCGCCATTAGCGCATGATGTTGCCGGCAGGGTTACTCCGCTAACCGTTGGATTGTAGTCGATCTTGCCCAGGGCAAAGTAGTCAACGCTGTTGGGGTTCCACTCTGCCCAGGTGCGGGTCCAGTCATTGGTTCCGTCAAATGCGCCGATGTAGCTCACCGGGTCAAAGAAGGCGGGCAGACCGCCAGCGACCGGCAGGGTCAAGGGAAGTGAACCTGGTGCTGGCTGGAAGTTGGGGTTGCTGAAATTGAAGGGGTTGATCAGGCCCAACAGACCAATACCTGCGGCTCCCAGATCAATGTTGTTGTCAGCAGCCATCTTGGCGCTGATGCTTCCCGTACATGCCGTGCAGTTGTAGGTGGTAGTGTGACCGGCGAGAAGGTTATTTCTCAGGTTGAACTGGTTGGCTTCATAGTCCGAAGAGGTTACCGAACCATCCACCAGAATACCCACAGGATAGCCTGTGATGATGCTGTTGTAGATGCTGGTTCTGCTGCTGCGACGCAGGTGGCCACCGCGCTGGTAAAGACTGTTGATCACATCACCCGGGTTCTGAATGGGTCCGATGTGGGTGACATTGGCAAAGATGGGGCTGGTGCGGGGTGAATTGGTTGAACCTGCAGCATCGTTGTCGCTTTCCCAACCGTTAGAGGCGCTGATGTCGGCAATAGCCGGATCGCGAAGAGAAACGGCGTACTGTACGTATCCGCTAAAGCCCAAATCGACATCCCAGTCGTCATCCAGACCGCGATAGGCAATGAGGTGCTTGTTGTCAACGGTTCCTCCAAACCACTCAAAGGAGTCGTCACCGCAGAAGGAAACCTGAACATAGTCAATGATGGTTCCACGGCCAACGCCACCCATGGTCAGGCCGTTGATCTCGTTGTCGAGGGTAAAGGCAATGCCGCTGAACTCAATGCGCACGTAGCGGATGATACCGCTGTTGTCATTGGGCAGTGCACCGCCGTACTGGTTGACACCGGTGATCACGTTTCCAGAGGTCTTTCCAATCAGGTTGTTGGGTACTCCACCTTCAATGGTGTTTGTACCACCTGGTACGTTAACAGGAGCATTACCGAGGACAATCACACCGCCCCAGTCACCATAGGTACGGGTGCCAGGAGCTTGCTCAGAGGTGAAGACAATCGGCTGGCAGGGGGTTCCATCGGCGATCAACTGACCGCCGCGCATGATCACCAAAGTACCTTTGGTGGCTTTCCGGCCCATGATGATGGTACCCGGTTGAATCGTGAGGGTTGCACCATTACCAACAGCCACAAAACCATCCAGGATGTAGATGTTGTTGTTGGTCCAGTTGGTGTTGGTTTCGATGACGCCTTCTGTTACCACAATGGTCGCTGCAAAAGCGCCAAGGGTAAGGGCGAAGGCCGCCATAAGAGAGAACAGTTTTTTCATGATGAGAGTGTTTGGTTTTAAAAGTTTTTCCTTTCCTAAAGACTAAAGCCCTCCTGGCCTTGTCTTGCGGGACAAACTTAGAAGCATACCATTACCCCCATCTTGGATTATTATTAAGTTTTTGTCATACCTGAGTTAAAGAATGGTGTCCTCAACATTAAGCTCATGTAAACAAGCTCGCCAACAGAGGTGGCAAGAGGATGAGCAGACCTGCCAAAGCCGCGCAAACCGCGCAAATCAACACCGCTCCCGCAGCCATGTCCTTGATTCGACCGGCGCGGTCATCCCTTTGAGGGTGGAGAAGATTGACCAATTCTTCTATTGCGGTATTGAGGGCCTCGGCAGCCGATACCAAGCCTATGCATAAAATCAACACCGCCCATTCCAGTCTCGATACGTTCAGATAAAAGGCCAGTAAAATCACCAGGGTGGCAATCCCTGCATGAATATAAAAATTATGTGTAATTCGAAAGGCGTGAACCAAACCCCTCCAGGCGTAGTGAAAACTCCTCCATCTCTCGGCCATCGAAAAAGGTCTGGTATGGGGGTTTTTCTTGTTCATAAAGCTTTTAAACTCCCAATCATTGAGCCCGGATCAGATGCTGCCAGAGCGGTTCCCCCTTTTCATCAAAGACTTCGATCAGGCATGTTCTGGCGCCCTCTTCACCGCCCACACTGACCTTTCCAAAGTTGTGTTGGGCAACCAGGGTGCCCGGCACGCGCTGGGGATTGTTGGCTTCATGCCCGGTCAGCACACTCTTATGCAGGGCTGATGTAAGCGGGGAACAGGTAAAATCGTATATGATTAATCCATCATTCATTTCAACTTTTTGCAACTCGGTATGGTGCCGATCACCGGTGAGGAAGATGACGTTTTTGATCTGTTCGGCTTCGATGAAATCCAGAATCTCCTGGCGCTCTTCCGGATATCTGGCCCAACTCTCTCCTTTGTCTAAAAGATTCAGCGCCTGACTTCCCACGGCGATGAAGTTAAAGGTAGCGGTGGACTCCAACAGTCGCTCTTTGAGCCAGGCCATCTGTCCCCGGCCGATCATGGCGGGTTTAGCATGGCCATATGGGGTGGAATGGTAGCGGTTGTCGAGCAGGATGAAGCGGGCATCCGACAGGTCAAAGTGCGTAAAGATGCCCTTCAAATCGGGAAGGCCGTGATAGGGGTTGGCCCAAAAGGAGTTGTGAATGAATAGCGAGGTGTCCTTTAGAGGAAAGTTCCCCTTCTGGTTGTTTGGTCCAAAGTCATGGTCATCCCAGATGGCATAGTGGGGCCGGGAAGCCAAAAACTCTTTGATCTCCGGAACCTGAGCCTTCTTGATGCGGCGCTCGTACATCATTTCGGGCACATTCATATGCCGCAGTAGGTAGTAAACATTATCGCCCAGCCAAAACATGAAATCCGTCTCCACCGCTTGCATGACCGGATAGATGGCATCCTGGGGTCCGGGGAAGAACCTGCGTCCTACCTGGGGTGGGCGCATGGCACAGGAGCCCGTTAGGAAATCAAAGTCAAAAAGTTCCGTGTCCGGGAAGGTCTTAAAGGTCTGTATGCCCGCTGCCGTGCCATCGATGCTCACGTGCAACTCATAGGCGCTACTGGCTTGCAATTCTCCAAACTGGTGCTTGATCAGACTGTAGCGCCCATGCAGGAGCATTTGGTCCCGGGTCCAGGAGGCTTCCTGTAAGGTGCCCGGCTCCCCGGTCTTCTTCAGCGCTATATGAATCTCACCGGCCCTCTTGAACAGTGCCCAAAACGCCACCGAATTGGAGGTGGTATGCCCGATGACCGGGCCTGTGGCCAATTTATAGGAAGCGGGAAACTCGACCGTAGTACTGGAAACCGAATCTTTAGTGCCTGCCTTGTCAAAGCCATTCAGTTGTGGCTCCTCCGGGGCAGCGTGAACAGAAAAACAGAGCGTAGAAAGGATGCCGGTCAGGATCAGCGTGCAGAGAGAGAGGGGAAAAATCATGCTGCAAAAATAGGGCATGAAAGGATGTTGCATAATAAATTATGCTATTTTATATATTTTATTATTACATCCGATATCTGTTGGACATCCGCGATCTCCAGTTCAAAGTAGAGAGGCAGTCGCAACAGGCAATCGGTGTATTTCAGCGAACTCGGCAGTACTCTACCATCGTGTTGTGCAGTGTAAAACGGGGATTGGTGCAGGGCCTGATAGTGGAAGACCGCTCTGAAACCGGCGCTCTTGAGCGCCTGAATCAGACCGTCGCGCTGGCTGAGCGATTCGGTAACCACATAAAACATATGTGCATTGTTACTGGCATATTCCGGAATGTGCGGCAGGCGCAGCAGTCCCTGGCTCTGGAGAGGTTCAAGACAGGCGGCATAGGTCTTCCAGATGTCCAGGCGCTTCTGCTGAATCTCTTCGAGCTTTTCCAATTGCGCAAATAAAAATGCCGCGGTCAACTCAGAGGGCAGGAAAGACGATCCGATGTCCACCCAATTGTACTTGTCGGTTTCGCCCCGAAAAAATGCCGCGCGATTGGTCCCCTTTTCCCATAGGATCTCAGCCCGCAAATCATGCGCCGCCTCGTTGACCACCAACATCCCCCCTTCGCCCGAAATGATGTTCTTGGTTTCGTGGAAGGAAAAGGCCGCAAGATGGCCTATGCCCCCCAGAGGCCTGCCCTTGTAAAAACTCTCGATGGCCTGAGCGGCATCTTCCACCACAATCAATTTGTGTTCGCGGGCCAGTTCCATCAGGGGATCCATGTCAACGGCAACACCGGCGTAGTGCACCGGCACGATGGCCCTGGTTTTGGGTGTGATCAGCGCCTCCAGGGTCGCAACATCCATGTTGGGCTCATCCGCGCGGCTGTCGGCGAAGACAATCTTAGCTCCCCGCAACACAAAGGCATTGGCCGTGCTGACGAAGGTATAGGAGGGCATGATCACCTCGTCGCCCGGCTCAATCCTGGCCAGCAATGCGCTCATCTCCAGAGCATCGGTGCAGGAGGTGGTTAAAAGACATTTGTGAAAATTATATCTTTTTTTGAAATATTCGTGACAGAGCTTGGTGAAATGTCCATCGCCCGTCAGCTTGCCGAGCTCAACGGCCTGGCGGATGTACTCCATCTCACGGCCCACAATGAAGGGCTTGTTAAACTGAATGCGGTAGCTCATGGATTACTTGTTGCTCAATCGGTCAGCTACAAGATATATAGGTCTTTTCTTGGCTTGATCGAAGGTCTTTCCAACATAGAGCCCGACGATGCCCAGCACGGAGATCACCGCGCCGCCCAAAAACCAGATGGAGATCATCAAACTGGCCCAGCCCTCAACGGTAAACTTGCCGCTCAATGCGCTGAACAACGTGAACAGACCGGTCAGAAAGGCCAGGGTGCTGATAAGCAGGCCCAGTTTGACCGCAAGGCGAAGGGGTTTGTCAGAGAAGGCCAGTATGGTATTGATGGCCAGGCGGAAGAGTCGCGACCAGTCGTAAGTGGTCTCTCCCGCCGCGCGTCTATCGTGCTTGACCGCCTGGCTGACCGAAGGGAATCCCACCCAGCGCACCATGGTCGGGAAGTACCAGGTGGGCTCCCGAAGATTGCGCACGGCCTCAATGACATCCCGGTGGTAGAGCCCGAAGTTGGCGATGCGGTGATCCTGGGGCATTCCGGTCAGGTAGCCCAACAGGCGGTAAAAGTACTTGGAGGCAGTGCGTTTGTGCCAGGTGTGCTCGCGCACATTGCGCAGCGCAAAGACGATGCGCCGACCGCTCTTCTCTGCCGTTTCCAGAAAACCGGGAATCTCTTCGGGCCGGTCCTGCAGATCGCAATCCATGACCACCACCCACTCCCCGGAGGCCATATCCAGACCGGCCAGGATGGCGGGGTGCTGACCAAAGTTTCGGGCTAGTCGTATGCCCTTGACCTGGGGGAATCGCTCGCTGACTTCACATATCTTCTGCCAGGACATATCCGGACTGCCGTCCTCGACCAGGATGATCTCATAGCTCAGCTCAAGCGGATCCAGGACGGCGCAGATCCGCTCCACCAGCATCTCCACCAGCAGCTCGGCGCGGTAAACCGGGCTGACCACGGAGATCCGCAGGCCAGTGTCGGGGGGAGCGCCAGGGCTCAGTGCACTGCCCATCTTATTCGGGCAGTTTTTCCATGATCAGGATGGCGAAGCGGCGATCGGAAGATTGAAAGCTCTGGATCATCCTGAAATCCTGGCGATTGCTGATGATCTGTGGTGTGATGGTGCCACGGGGCTCTTGACGGTCACCATAGTGAGTGTCGTAGAGCAGGATGGTGCCCGGCTCGGCCTGTTCCAAATTCTGAACCGTGATGAACTGGTACTGCTCATTGAAGCGCCGGGGCACTCCGGCAAAGTAGTAGAACAGCGCGTGGTTCATCAAGGTGGGCTTTTTGTCAAAACCCTGATCCAGGTAGTACTGAGCGGCTTCCTTGCAGGCCTGATCTTCGGGCGAAATGGGCTGGGGCTGCTCCGTGATCAGAGTATGCCCCACCGCCATCAGGGCAACCAGTGCGACGGCATAAGCCGAGGGCAGTTTGAAGAAAGTAGTGCCGACCAGCAGCAGCGCTATACCCAAGAGCGCCAGGAATTTGTAGGGATCCACCTCTTCGGTAAAGCGGGGATCCATGGTGTGTTTGTACGAAAGGAAGCTCAGCACGATGGCGCCCATCAGGGCCAGAGCGGCAAAGACGGCTAAGCGCGGAAGCGGCCTTTCGCCCCAAACCCTTTCCAGCCCCAAAACGGCAAAGACGGCGACCAGCGGAGAGATCGCCAGCAAGGTGCGCATGATGCCGGTGATCTTCACCAGGGTAAACCACTCGGAGACAAAGATGCAGTAAGTGAAAAAATATACGCTAAAGACAATATACAATACACCATAGCGCCTGAGGTACTCCAGAGCCCGCTCTTTGTTCCAGGGGATGCCCAGATAACCCAGCAAAAAGAAAAAAGTGGGAATCACCCCCATGATGGGAATGAACCAGTGCCAATAGTGCCAAAATCCCATCTGCGGATAGTCGTATTTCTCGCTGGCTTCGGTCACAGATGTTATAACCCAGAGCGGATCGCCATGGGCGATGTAACCCACCAGGTTGAGCGCCAAAGGAGTCCAGCCCAGGACCAAAAACGGAATCCATTGCTTGCGAAAGAGCAGGGTAATACCAATCAACAGGGTGATCAGTGCGGTTTCCTGTCGGAGCGCAAAGCTGTAGGAGAAGAAAAACGCCGACCAGAGGTATTTCTCCCTGACGTAGAACAAGGTACCCAGACCAATGACCAGCGCGGTCATGAACTCGGAGTAATTTCTAAAGGCAGTCTGGTAGAAAAAGGGCTGAAATCCGCAGAGCACCACGGCCGCGAGTGCAAAGCGCAACTTGTACTCCCTGGCAATCAGGTAGGCGACATAGCCCGATGCGGCCGCCATGATGGTGGTCAGCAGGGTGACGGCCCACTCACCCAGGAGGGCCGGGAGAACATAGAAGATCTTGAAACCCGGCTTAGCCCAGATGGTTACGATGTTCCTGGGATCATACCAGAACTCCACCATGTTGAGGTAGTGACCCACCTCATCATGCTGATAGAATCCGGGGGCCATCGCCCCAAAGATGTGATAGGCCAAAACACAAACAGCGCTGATCATCAGCGCCATCGTGTTTTCCTGCTTGCGGCTCAATTCCATAAATCGAAAGGCTCAGCGAAAGGCTTCAGGCCTTGGCCGTAGGACCTCCAAAGTTCATAGGAATGCCGGCTATGCCTTCACCGTCCTGAATCTCCCCGTGAACCGCCTCATAACGCCCGATGTTCTCACCCAATGCCCGGAGCAGACGCTTGGCATGGGATGCGGTAAGCAGGATGCGACTCTTGACCTTTGCCTTGGGAAGCCCGGGCATAACCCGCACAAAATCAATGACAAACTCGGTAGCCGAGTGATTGATGATGGCCAGGTTGGAATAGGTGCCCTCGGCTACCTCTTCGGAAAGTTCGATATTGATCTGGCCCGCCTGGGGCCGGTTTTCTGCTGAATCTGCCATAGGGTAAAGATACGGCAAAGGCATCAGCCCCATCAAATGCCGGGCCCCAATGACAAGATGTTGAAAAAAAGCGCCCGAACCTGTGTAGGGGTTCGGGCGCTGAATTGTTCTGAGTAATCTCAATCTAGGCAGCAGGCGGGGGCCCAAACCATCAACTGTTCACTTCTTCGTGCTCTTCGCTGGGCACTTCTTCCTCCTGATCCTGAGACACGCTGCGCTCGTACTCCTCGCGATTGGCGACCACAACGGCTTCGAACTCGCGCTGTCCCGTACCGGCGGGAATGCGGTGACCTACGATCACGTTCTCCTTCAGACCGATCAGATTGTCCCCGCGCGCGGCGATAGAGGCTGCGCTGAGCACCTTGGTGGTCTCCTGGAAGGAGGCCGCCGATATCCAGGAACCCGTTCCCAGAGAGGCCTTGGTTATGCCCTGCAGCAGCGGTGTTGCTGTAGAGGGAATGGCGTCGCGGCTTTCCATGACCTTCTTGTCGTTGCGGCGAAGGAAGGAATTCTCTTCCCGCAATTGCCTGACACTGAGAATCTGGCCAGCCAGGTACTTGGTGGACTCACCGGCGTCGGTGATGTACTTCTTGTCGTAGATCTGGTCGTTCTCTTCGATGAAATCGAATTTGTCTACCGGACTCTTCTCCAGGAAGCGGGTATCACCGGCATCGGAGACGATCATCTTGCGCATCATCTGACGGACGATGGTCTCGATGTGCTTGTCGTTGATGCGCACACCCTGCAAGCGGTAAACTTCCTGGATCTCGTTGACGATGTACTCCTGAACGGCATATGGTCCCTTGATGGCCAGAATGTCGGCAGGGGTAATGGCGCCGTCGGAAAGGGGCATGCCCGCTTTGACAAAGTCGCCCTCCTGCACCAGAATGTGCTTGGTCAGCGAAACCATGTACTTGCGAACATCTCCGTCCTTGCTCTCTACGATCACCTCGCGGTTACCGCGCTTGATGCGGCCAAAGCTGACGATGCCGTCCACTTCGGAGACCACAGCCGGGTTGGAAGGGTTACGGGCTTCGAACAACTCCGTCACTCGCGGCAGACCACCGGTGATGTCCCGGACCTTGCCGAGCACGCGGGGAATCTTGACGAGCACCTGACCGGTTCGAACCGAATCACCTTCTTCGACAAAGATGTGCGAACCCACGGGCAGGTTGTAGTTCTTCAACTCCTGGCCCTTCTTGTCCAGCACGCGGATGGTGGGAATCTTGTTCTTGTCGCGGCTCTCCGTGATCACCTTTTCCTTGTGGCCGGTTTGCTCATCGGCTTCTTCGCGATAGGTAACCCCTTCGATGATGCTCTCAAAGGCCACGACACCGGCCAACTCGGAAAGAATTACCGCGTTGTACGGATCCCAGGTGCAGATCACATCGCCTTTCTTGACCTTCTCTCCGTCCTTGACCCGGAGTACCGAGCCATAGGGCATGTGGAAGGTGGTCAGTAGTATCTCCGTATTGGCGTCCACAATACGCAGTTCACCGGTTCGCCCGATGACCACATTCTGCTTCTTGCCATTGTCATCAATATGCTCCGTGGTGCGGATGCCGTCAAACTGCAACACGCCGTCAAAGCGGGCGGTGAGCTGGCTCTCTGTGGCCACGTTGGAGGCCGTTCCACCCACGTGGAAGGTACGCAGGGTCAACTGGGTACCCGGCTCGCCGATGGACTGAGCGGCAATGATGCCCACGGCATCACCGCGCTGGGCAATGCGGTTGTTGGCCATGTTGGTGCCGTAGCACTTCACACAGACACCGCGCCTCGACTCACAGGTCAGCACCGAACGAATCTCAACAGATTCTATAGGAGATTCCTCAATTTTAGCCGCGATGCGGCGGCTGATCAGTTCACCTGCCGTGACGATCCTGACTCCGCTGAGCGGATGATAGACATCGTGCAGACTGGTGCGGCCAATGATGCGGTCGGAAAGCGGCTCGATGATCTCTTCGTTGTCTTTGAGCGCAGAGATCTCAATACCGCGAAGGGTATTGCAATCCTCTTCGGCAATAACCACGTCCTGGGCCACGTCCACGAGGCGGCGCGTCAGGTAACCGGCATCTGCCGTCTTGAGCGCGGTGTCGGCCAGACCCTTGCGGGCGCCGTGGGTAGAGATGAAGTATTCCAACACCGAAAGGCCTTCCTTGAAGTTGGCCAGGATCGGGTTTTCAATGATCTCCCCTCCTCCTCCGGCGCTGGACTTCTTGGGTTTTGCCATCAGTCCGCGCATACCGCCGAGCTGGCGAATCTGCTCCTTGGAGCCCCTGGCGCCCGAATCGAGCATCATGAACATGGAGTTGAAGCCCTGGTGGTCTTCGGCCAGCGATTTGAGCAGGGTTTCGGTCAGACGCGAATTGGTGCGGGTCCAGATGTCAATGACCTGGTTGTAGCGCTCGTTGTTGGTGATGAAGCCCATGTTGTAGGATTCGGTCACCTCGTCCACTTCGACCTGAGCCGAATCGAGCATTTCGTTCTTCTGATCCACCGCGACGATGTCCGCCAGGTTGAAGGACAGACCGCCCTTGAAGGCCCAGCGGAAACCGAGGTTCTTGATGTCGTCCAGGAACTGAGCTGTACGGGGAACGTCTGTGGAATTGATCACCTCGCCGATGACCTTGGAGATGGCTTTCTTGGTCAGCAACAGGTTGATGAAACCCAGTTCATCGGGGACCACCTGATTGAAGAGCACTCGTCCAACGGTGGTCTCTAGCAGCTTGATTTCGATGTCGTCACCCTCCAGAATGGGCACACGGACCTTGATCCATGCGTGCAGATCGGCCTGGCCCTCGTTGTAGGCAATGATCACTTCCTCGGGGCCGTAGAAGGTCAGCCCTTCGCCCTTGACGCGGTGCTCCGGGGTGTCTTTGCGGCCTTTAGTGATGTAGTACAAGCCCAAAACCATGTCCTGAGAGGGAACCGTCACCGGCTCACCACTCTGGGGGTTGAGGATGTTGTGCGAGCTGAGCATGAGCATCTGGGCTTCCAGAATGGCAGCATGGCTCAGGGGCACGTGCACGGCCATCTGGTCGCCGTCAAAGTCGGCGTTGAACGCGGTACAAACCAGGGGGTGAAGCTGAATCGCCTTTCCCTCGATGAGTTTGGGCTGGAAGGCCTGAATCGACAAACGGTGCAGGGTCGGAGCGCGGTTCAGCAATATAGGATGGCCCTTGAGGATGTTCTCCAGGATGTCCCAGATCACCGCCTCTTTGCGGTCAACCAGCTTCTTGGCCGACTTGACCGTCTTGACGATGCCGCGCTCGATGAGCTTGCGAATAATGAAGGGCTTGAACAGCTCGGCGGCCATGTCCTTGGGCAGACCGCATTCGTGGAGCTTGAGTTCAGGACCGACCACAATAACCGAACGGCCGCTGTAGTCCACGCGCTTTCCGAGCAGGTTCTGGCGGAAACGCCCCTGCTTGCCCTTGAGCACATCGCTGAGTGACTTGAGCGCGCGCCCCCCTTCGGCCTTGACCGCATTGGATTTGCGGGAGTTGTCGAAGAGCGAATCAACGGCTTCCTGCAACATGCGCTTCTCGTTGCGCAGAATCACTTCCGGGGCCCGGATTTCAATCAGGCGCTTGAGTCGGTTGTTGCGAATGATGACCCTTCGGTAAAGGTCATTGAGGTCGGAGCTGGCGAAGCGGCCACCGTCCAACGGAACCAGGGGACGCAGTTCTGGCGGAACCACCGGCAGGTACTGGATGATCATCCACTCCGGGCGGTTTTCGAGGCGCAGATTGGCGTCGCGGAAGGATTCCACCACGCTGAGGCGCTTGAGGGCCTCGGCCTTGCGCTGCTGCGAGGTCTCGTTGTTGGCCTGGTAGCGCAACGCGGCAGCCATGTCGTCCAGGTTGAGGCGCTGCAGGAGCTTGCGGATGCCTTCGGCACCCATGTCGGCCACAAACTTGTTGGGGTCCGAGTCGTCCAGTTGCTGGTTGCCGGCGGGAAGATTCTCCAGGATGTCCAGGTACTCTTCTTCGGTCAGCAAATCCATGGGCGAAAGGTTTTTTCGCTCACCACTGACGTTGACGCCTTCAGAGGTCGGGCCAGGTTGCACCACGGCATAGCGCTCGTAGTAGATGATGGACTCGAGCTTCTTGGAGCTCAGACCGAGGAGGTAACCGATCTTGTTGGGCAGGGACTTAAAGTACCAGATGTGCACAACGGGCACCACCAGCTTGATGTGGCCCATGCGCTCGCGGCGCACCTTCTTTTCGGTAACCTCTACACCACAACGGTCGCAGACAATTCCCTTATAGCGAATGCGCTTGTACTTTCCGCAATAGCACTCGTAGTCCTTGACAGGACCGAAGATGCGCTCGCAAAACAATCCGTCGCGCTCCGGCTTATAAGTCCGGTAGTTGATCGTTTCAGGCTTCAGGACTTCACCGTAGGAGCGCTCCAGAATGATGTCAGGAGACGACAAGGTCACGGTGACCGTGTTGAAGTCGGATTTGATCTTATGATCCTTTTTAAAAGGCATGGGATATATTCCGTTTAGGCGGTTAAACCGATCAGTCAAATTTGAGGTCGAGGGCAAGGCCGCGGAGTTCGTGGATCAACACGTTGAAGGACTCCGGAATGCTGGCTTCGGGCAGATTATCCCCCTTGACAATGGCCTCATAGGTCTTGGCGCGTCCGATGATGTCATCGGATTTGACCGTGAGCAGCTCCTGGAGAATGTTGGCAGCACCATAGGCCTCGAGCGCCCAGACTTCCATCTCTCCAAAACGCTGACCACCGAACTGCGCCTTACCACCCAGCGGCTGCTGGGTAATGAGGCTGTAGGGACCGATGGAACGGGCGTGCATCTTGTCGTCCACCATGTGGGCGAGTTTGAGCATGTAGATGATGCCCACGGTAGCCGGCTGATTGAAGCGGTCACCGGTTTCTCCATCGTACAGGAAAGTCCTTCCATAGGCGGGAAGACCGGCCTGATCAACATACTGTCCGATCTCATCCAGCGTAGCGCCGTCAAAGATGGGAGTGGCAAACTTCAGGCCCAGCTTCTCACCGGCCCAACCGAGCACCGTTTCATAGATCTGGCCCAGGTTCATCCTCGAGGGCACACCGAGCGGGTTGAGCACGATGTCCACCGCCGTTCCATCTTCCAGGAAAGGCATGTCCTCCTGACGCACAATACGCGCGACGATGCCCTTGTTTCCGTGGCGTCCGGCCAGCTTGTCGCCGACCTTGAGTTTGCGCTTCTTGGCCAGGTAAACCTTGGCCAGTTTGAGCACACCGCTGTTGAGTTCATCACCCACAGAGACATTGAACTTCTCGCGCTTGTAGCGGCCGAGTTCTTCGTTGACTTTGATGTCGTAGTTGTGCAGCAGGGCGCGCACCAGTTCATTGCTTCGATCCACCGAAGTCCAGTTATAGGGACTGATGTTGTCGAAGTTGATCTCGCTGAGCAGCTTGGCGGTGAACTTGATGCCCTTGGGCACAATCTCTTCCTTGAACTTGTTGCTGATGCCCGCAGACTTCTTGTCCTTGAGCAGGATCATCAACTTTTCCACCAGGATCTTGCGCAGCTCGTCGAGCACCTTCTGGTGATCTTTGTCCAGCTTGTCCAGAGCAGTTTTCTCCTTGGACTTGCTGTCCTTGTCCTTGCGCTTTCTGGAGAACATGCGCGTGCCGATGACCACACCGGTCATGGAGGGCGGCGCCTTGAGGGATGCGTCCTTGACATCGCCGGCCTTGTCGCCGAAGATGGCGCGGAGCAGTTTCTCTTCCGGCGTGGGATCGCTTTCGCCTTTGGGGGTGATCTTGCCGATCAGGATATCGCCTTCCTTGATGGTGGCGCCGACACGAATGATACCGTCCACATCCAGATCCCGGGTTGCCTCTTCGGCGACGTTGGGGATATCGGGGGTCAGTTCCTCTTCGCCCAGCTTCGTATCCCGCACTTCGAGTTCAAACTCCTCGATGTGCAGAGAGGTGAACACATCCTCGCGCACCACGCGCTCGGAGATCACGATGGCATCCTCAAAGTTGTAGCCCTTCCAAGGCATGAAGGCCACGCGGAGGTTGGTGCCCAGTGCCAGATCGCCGTTGTCGGTACCATAACCCTCGCAGAGGATCTGGCCCTTGACTACCCTGGCGCCCTTGGTGACAATCGGCTTGAGGTTGATGCAGGTGTTCTGGTTGGTCTTCTGGAACTTCTGCAGTTTGTAAATGGTCAGACTGTCGTCAAAACTGACGGTCTCCATGTCGGCATCGCGGTCATAGCGCACGTGAATCTCATCGGCATCCACGTATTCAACCACTCCGTCGCCTTCGGCGTTGAGCAACATCCGGCTGTCGGAGGCCACCTTGCGCTCCAGACCGGTTCCCACAATGGGCGCCTGTGGTCTGAGCAGAGGAACGGCCTGGCGCTGCATGTTGGAGCCCATCAATGCGCGGTTGGCGTCATCGTGTTCCAGGAAGGGAATCAGTGATGCGCTGACCCCGACGATCTGGTTGGGAGCCACGTCCATGTACTGCACCTCGGCGGGCGTCAGAATGGGAAAGTCGCCGTGCTCGCGGGCCTTGACCCGGTCGCGAACAAAGACCCCGTTTTCATCCAACGGAGCATTGGACTGCGCAATGCGGAGATAGTCTTCCTCTTCTGCCGTCAGGTAGAAGACATTCTCCTGGTCCACCTTGCCCTCACTGGCAACGCGATAAGGCGTTTCGATAAAGCCCATCTTGTTGATCTTGGCATGCACGCAAAGCGTGGAGATCAAACCGATGTTCGGGCCTTCCGGGGTTTCAATCGTACAGAGGCGGCCGTAGTGGCTGTAGTGAACGTCCCTGACCTCAAAGCCGGCGCGTTCGCGGGAAAGGCCTCCGGGGCCAAGCGCAGAAATTCTGCGTTTGTGGGTGACCTCTGCCAGGGGGTTGACCTGGTCGAGGAACTGGGAGAGCTGACTGGTGCCGAAGAAGGAATTGATGACGCTCGAAAGGGTTCGGGCGTTGATCAGGTCAATCGGGGTAAAGACCTCGTTGTCCCTCACGTTCATGCGCTCGCGAATGGTGCGTGCCATCCTGGCCAGACCGACCCCAAACTGGGAGTAAAGCTGCTCCCCTACGGTGCGCACCCGGCGATTGCTCAGGTGGTCAATGTCATCGATCTCCGCCTTCTGGTTGCTGAGCTGAACCAGGTACTGGACGATGTAGATGATATCCTCCTTGGTCAACACGCGAACCTCTTCCGGTATGGTCAGGCCCAGCTTCTTGTTGATCTTGTAGCGCCCCACTTCGCCCAGGTCATAGCGCTTGTCAGAGAAGAAGAGCTTGTCAATGATACCGCGCGCCGTTTCTTCGTCCGGGGGATCTGATCCCCTCAACTGGCGGTAGATGTGCTGAACGGCTTCGATCTCCGAGTTGGAGGTATCCTTCTGCAGGGTGTTGTAGATGATGGCATAGTCGTTGCTCATCTCATCCTTCTGCAGAATGATGCTCTTCACTTCGGTCTCCAGAATGGCTTCTGCATTGACCTCGTTGAGGATGGTGTCGCGCTCGAGGATGATCTCGTTGCGCTCGATGGAGACGACCTCACCGGTGTCCTCATCCACAAAGTCCTCAATCCAGCTTCTGAGTACGCGCGCCGCCAACTTGCGACCGAGATGCTTCTTCAGACTGGCCTTGCTGGCGCTGACCTCTTCGGCCAGACCAAAGAGCTCCAGGATATTCTTGTCCGAATCGTAGCCAATGGCCCTGAGCAGGGTCGTGACCGGAAACTTCTTCTTCCGGTCAATGTAGGCGTACATGACATTGTTGATGTCCGTGGCAAACTCCATCCAGGCGCCCTTGAAGGGGATAACCCGCGCGGAATAGATCTTGGTGCCGTTGGGGTGCAGGCTCTGGCCGAAGAACACCCCGGGGGAACGGTGGAGCTGTGTAACCACAACGCGCTCTGCTCCGTTAACAATGAAACTGCCCTTGGGTGTCATGTAGGGGATATTCCCCAGGAAGACATCCTGGACTATGGTCTCAAAATCAACGTGCTCCTCGTCATTACAGGAAAGCTTCAACTTGGCCTTGAGGGGAACCGAATAGGTCAATCCCCGCTCAATACACTCCTCCATGGAATAACGGGGAGGGTCCACGAAATAGTCCAGGAACTCAAGAACGAAGATGTTGCGGGTATCGGAGATGGGAAAATTCTCCATAAAGACCCGGTACAGTCCTTCCTGATCGCGGTTTTCAGGCGTGGTGTCCAGTTGAAAAAAGTCGCGAAACGACTGGAGTTGAATATCCAGAAGGTCTGGGGATTCGGCCATATTCCGAATCTTGCCAAAATTTACTCGCTCCGCTAAGGCATTAGGGTTAGCCATGGACGCTGGGTCAGTTTAATAGGGACAGAATAAAAGCAAGGGTGCTGTGGAAGCCATACCAACTCCGAAAGCCCTGTACTGGACAGGGCTACCGAAGTGTTGTTGTATGTGAGGTCTAAAAGAAAGGACTTCCAAGATCGTGCCAGTTTGGTCGTTGCAAGAGCGCTGAAAAGCGAGAGGTTACTTAACCTCTACTTCTGCGCCTGCTTCAACCAACTTGGCTTTGATGCTCTCAGCCTCTTCTTTGGAAACACCTTCTTTGACCGGTTTCGGCGCAGCGTCAACCAGTTCTTTGGCCTCTTTCAGACCCAGTCCGGTGAGTTCCTTAACCACTTTCACTACGGAAAGTTTAGCGGCACCTGCATTGCTCAGGATGACATCGAATTCGGTCTTCTCGGCGGCCGCAGCAGCTTCTCCGCCTCCACCTCCGCCGGCCATCATAACCGGAGCAGCAGCAGCGGGCTCGATGCCGTACTCATCCTTGAGGATGGCAGCCAACTCGGTGACTTCCTTAACCGTCAGGTTAACTAATTTCTCTGCAAAATCTTTCAGATCCGCCATGGGTTGTTTTATTGAATGGCCACCTGTAAGCGACCGGGTTGTTCAAACTGTTTGTTAGGGGAAGCTATGCGTAACAGTCTATTTTGACACCGGAATGGTGCGTTTGATCGAATTGAGCCGGGCTCAGGCTTCTGGCCTTTCCGACAGGGTTTTGAGGATGCCGGCGAGTTTTCCGCCGCCGCTCTGAAGGGCACTGACCACATTCTTGGCAGGGCTTTGCAGCAGGCCGATGAGCTCTCCGATGAGGTCCTCTTTGGATTTCAGGTCCGCCAGCGCGGCGAGCTGATCGTCGCCGATGAAGATACCCGAGTCAATCCAGGCGGCTTTGAGCAGGGGCTTTTCGTTCTTCGTGCGGTACTCCTGAATCAACTTGGCAGGCAGGTTGCCCACTTCGGCAAACATCACTGAAGTAGGGCCATTCAGAACCGGGTAAAGCTCTTCGTACTGATCGCCAATAGCTTCAAAGGCCTTTCGAACCAGAGTATTCTTGACCACCGTCAGGCTGACCCCGCGCTCGTGGCAAAGGGCGCGCAGATCGTTGACCTCGGCAACCGTCAATTCCGAAGAGTCGGCCAGGTAGAAGTACTGACTGTTGGAAAACTTCTCCTTAAGGGACTCGACTACAGCGATTTTCTCTTCTCTCGTCATCGTGATGGATGTTGTTTCTGTTGCTCCGGATCAGGTTCGAACCTGGGCGGACCATCAGGCAAATCAGGAATTGATACCGGGTACCGATTTGGGGTCAATGGAAATGGAGGGGCTCATGGTGCTGGCCATGTAGATGCTCTTGAAGTAGGTTCCCTTTGCGGAAGATGGCTTCATTCTGGAGAGCGTCTGCAGCAATTCCTCGGTGTTTTCGCGGATTTGATCCTGGTTGAAGGACACACGCCCTACCGAGCTGTGAATGATGCCATACTTGTCAACCTTGAAGGCCACCTTGCCCTTCTTGACTTCGCTGACCGCATTGCCGACATCAAGGGTAACGGTGCCCACCTTGGGGTTGGGCATCAGGCCGCGGGGGCCCAGGATCCGTCCGAGCTTGGCAATCTGAGCCATGACATTGGGCGTGGCGATGACCACGTCAACATCGGTCCAGCCTTCGGAGATCTTGGTGATGTACTCCTCCAGTCCGACGTGGTCAGCCCCGGCTGCGCGGGCTTCTTCGGCCTTATCGGGGTTGCAGAACACCAAAACGCGCTTGGTCTTACCCGTTCCATGGGGTAGGCTGGCCGTTCCGCGAAGGGCCTGATCGGCCTTGCGGGGGTCAACACCCAGGCGAACATGAATGTCCACCGAAGCGTCAAATTTGGTCTTGGACACTTCGCGGATCAAGGTGGAGGCATCGGCCAGGCTGTAAGCCTTCTCGGGTTCAACCTTGGCGTTTGCGATTTTTCGATTCTTGGAGACTTTCACGACTCAGGGGCGTTTAATGCTATGAAAAGGCTATGGTATTCTCTTTCCGGGGGATCTCAGGCGTTTTCCCAGGGCGGAGTACCCGTTACGTTGATGCCCATGCTTCGGGCAGTACCCGCCACCATGCGCATTCCGGATTCAACAGTAAAGGCATTCAGGTCGGCCATCTTGATCTCAGCGATCTCGCGGCAGATATCCCAACTGATAGAACCCACCTTGTTGCGGTTGGGTTCCGGGGAACCGCTCTTGATCTTGCTTTTTTCAAGAATGAGCACAGCAGCCGGGGGAGTCTTGACCTGGAAGTCAAAGGACTTGTCCTTGTAATAAGTGATCAGAACCGGCAGGATCTGACCCTTCTTCTCTGCAGTACGGGCGTTGAACTGCTTGGTGAACTCCATGATGTTCAAGCCCTTAGAGCCAAGTGCAGGACCTACCGGGGGCGAGGGATTAGCTTCGGCGCCCTTGATCTGCAACTTGATATAACCTTCTACTTCCTTAGCCATGATCAGTGCTGTTTTTCGACTTGCATGAAGTTGAGTTCAACCGGCGTCTTGCGGCCAAAGATCTTCACGTTGACTTTTAGCTTCTTTTTCTCTTCCTGAATCTCCTCGATGTTGCCGAGGAAATCGTTAAATGGTCCGTCTATGATCTTTACGGTTTCGCCGATGATGAAGGGCTCGTTCATGGAGCTGCCTTCTTCGGCCGTTTCATCTACCTTGCCAAGGATTCGGTTGACCTCTGTCTTTCGAAGAGGGGTTGGCGTCTCCTTGCCGAGGAAATGAATCACCCCGTTCAGATTTCTGATGGTGGAGATCATCTCACCGGTGAAGCCACTGGGCATGGCTTCGATCATGATGTATCCCGGATAGAAATTTCGCTCCTGGATTACCCTTTTTCCGTTTTTGATCTTGTACACCTTCTCCGTCGGAACCAGGACCTGGGTAATGATCTTGTCCCAACCAGAGCGGTTGATTTCCATATCGATGTACTCCTTGAGCTTGCGCTCTTTACCGCTGATTACGCGGAGTACATACCATTTGCGTTCCTCTTCACCCATGGAGCATGGCTCTTTTAGCTAAACAACCCGTAAAAGCCCTGCAGACTGACCCGGGTCAGCTGATCCATCAAGGCGATGATCATGGCAATGATTAAAGAAGCCACGAAAACGACCACTGTAGAGCTCTGAAGCTCAGGCATAGTGGGCCAGGTTACCTTGTACATCAGTTCCTGATAGGAATCTTTGAAGTACTGTGTGATCTTTTGCGTCATGGTTCCTTCGATCTTGCTTTGCACGGGTGGAGAGGCTCGAACTCCCGACCTGCGGTTTTGGAGACCGCCGCTCTACCAATTGAGCTACACCCGTTTATGCCTGGGTGGTCTTTGTTTTCCTGTTTAGTCGAGGATGCGGCGCGCTTGCCTCAGAGCCGGATTGAAGTCCGAATCCCTGGCAATCGCGCCGCTCTCGCTCATTTTCGCACCGCCTTGGTTAGCGGATGCGCTCAGATTTCCGGATTTGCTTCGGGATGGCGAAACTACGTCCAGAATCCGGTATTTCGTCACTTCAGGATTTCCGTCACCTGACCGGCACCGACGGTACGACCGCCTTCGCGGATGGCAAAACGGAGTCCTTTTTCCATAGCGATCGGGTAGATCAGCTTGACCGTCAGGGAGATGTTGTCACCGGGCATGACCATCTCAACGCCATCGGGCAGCTTGATTTCACCGGTTACGTCCGTGGTGCGGAAGTAAAACTGTGGGCGGTAATTGTTGAAGAACGGGGTGTGACGGCCACCTTCCTCTTTCTTGAGGACGTAAACTTCACATTTGAAGTCTGTGTGGGGGGTCACCGAGCCGGGCTTGATGATCACCATCCCGCGCTTGATGTCGTTTTTGTCAATACCGCGCAGCAGCAGACCGACGTTGTCGCCAGCTTCGCCGCGATCGAGGATCTTGCGGAACATCTCCACACCGGTAACTACGGAGGAGCTCTTCTCGGTGGTCAAACCGATGATGTCCACCGGATCGGAGCTGTTGATCACACCGCGCTCAATACGGCCGGTGGCCACGGTACCGCGACCGGTAATCGAGAACACGTCTTCAACAGGCATGAGGAAGTCGAGTTCGGTCAGACGGGGAGGAACCGGAATGTCGTTGTCCACAGCATCCATCAGCTCTTCGATGGACTTCATGCCAGCGGCATCGCCTTCCAGAGCCTTGAGGGCGGAACCCTTGATGATGGAGATGTTGTCGCCATCGTACTCATAGAAGCTCAGCAGGTCGCGAACTTCCATCTCCACCAACTCGATCAGTTCCGGATCATCAACCAGGTCAACCTTGTTGAGGTAAACCACGATGCGGGGCACGCCAACCTGGCGGGCGAGCAGGATGTGCTCACGGGTCTGGGGCATGGGTCCGTCTGTTGCAGCAACCACCAGAATAGCACCGTCCATCTGGGCAGCACCGGTAACCATGTTCTTCACATAGTCAGCGTGACCGGGGCAATCCACGTGAGCGTAGTGCCTGTTGGTGGTCTCGTACTCTACGTGAGCTGTATTAATGGTAATACCGCGCTCTTTCTCCTCGGGAGCAGCATCAATAGAATCGTAATCCTTTTTTTGAGCAAGACCCTTGGTCGACAGAACCGAAGTAATAGCAGCGGTCAATGTAGTCTTACCGTGGTCAACGTGTCCGATCGTACCAATATTGACGTGGGGTTTATTGCGTACGAATTTGTCTTTCGCCATGACGAGTGTTTTTATCTAGCTGTTGTGTGGTTAATCCAATAGTGAAAAATGCAATGGAAAATCCGGTGGCTGCATGGGTTGCTGGTTGCTGAGCCAATGTCGGGATTTGAACCCGAGACCTCTTCCTTACCAAGGAAGCGCTCTACCCCTGAGCTACATCGGCCGATAAGTTTAAAGCTATGTTCTGAAACATGAACTTATCCGCTTTAAACCCAAGTGTGAGCGGGCGACGAGGCTCGAACCCGCGACCTGCAGCTTGGAAGGCTGCCGCTCTACCAACTGAGCTACGCCCGCAATTGTTTGGCAAATATCTCTTTTCTTGCGCTCTTCAGCAAGTGGGGAGAGCAGGATTCGAACCTACGAAGGCGTACGCCAGCAGATTTACAGTCTGCCCCAGTTGGCCACTTTGGTATCTCCCCGAGCATTGGAAAAACAGAAATCAGGCTTTGAGCAATTGTCCGGTTTTTCAAATGGAAGTGCAAAAGTAAATGCTTTTTTGATTTATTCAAACATCTGCGTAAAAAGATATTTATATCATTTTTTTCCTTCTCTTTTCTCAAGGATTGGTTTGGTAAAATAACTGCAAGCGCTCATCTTTTTCTTCATTCCTGATTTCTATACGCCTTTGGGCCACCCCCGGCAACTCTGAAAAGAAGCCCAGCGTGCGGTAGGCTGTGAGGCGCACATAGTAAGCCGGGTAATATTGTGCATATTTTGCCATAATAGCTGTTCCTTTTCGTTGAGTATCCAAATCCTGAAATAAAAGGTAACGGCCAAAATAATTGAGCAAATAATAGAGGGTTTGGCTATCAACCTGTGTCAATTTATTTGTAAACCAATCATATTTTCCAGGAAT
The DNA here is from genome assembly GCA_041751015.1 of Chitinophagales bacterium. Lineage (GTDB taxonomy): Bacteria > Bacteroidota > Bacteroidia > Chitinophagales > BACL12 > WGOA01. The sequence goes on along the minus strand of JBGSYF010000022.1, from coordinate 2,187 downwards.
CTGGGATTCAACATAATAATCGGACAGTGATATTACGATATTAAAATTTTCGTATCCGGTAAAAGGTTCGAATAGCTCAGTTTTGTCAATAGCATCGGTTTGGGCATAGGCCATGATAGAGGCTCCTATTACCGCATAGGAAGAATCAGCCAGCCCTTTCGCAAATATTTCTTTATAATTTCCCGGACTGAGAGTGGCCAGGGTAGTGATGGCATCGGCCCTCACCAGCGATTTGGGATCATCTACACTCAATACTTTCAGCTTTTCTATGACTTCCGGTTGCGGCGTTTCTGAAAATCCCCCAATAGTATTGACAGCCAACTGGCGAATTACCCAGAATGAATCGTTGAGGGCATCTTTTATTATCTGTAGATTTTCGCCTAGGCTGTCGTATTCGGAAAAATGGGCGATGGCCTCAAAACGTGGCGCAAATTGCTCGCTGTGATAATACTGATACGCCAATTCCTGATCAGACTTCAGATAAATAACCTCAGCCAGTAACTGGTTCTCGCTATCAAACAAAACTCCATCAGGCTGCTGAGCTACAGGAAAAGAAAATACTTCATTTTTTTCGGTGATATTTATTGCATGACGTTCACGCTGGTCTTTCACCCAAATATCTACATACAGGGGCAACCTGTAAATGGGAGTACTGTCCTGATCATGCAATTGCCATACTTCCAGTTTCAGGGAATCCTGCTCATAAGTGTGCTGCACCCTTAACTGCGGATGCCCGGAGGCCAGAAACCATTGGTTGAAAAACCAGTTCAGGTCTTCCCCGGTAATTTTTTCAAAGGCAAGGCGCAAGTCATGCACCTCCACCGACTGGTAGGCATGGGTTTTTAAATAATAGTTGAGGGCAGTAAAAAAAGCTTCATCGCCTACATATTTGCGGAGCATGTGCAAAATATGCCCTCCTTTGGCGTAAGAGTGGTTATCGAACATATCTTCCCGGTCGGCATAATGAAAGCGGATGAGGTCAACCTCTTTCTGCTGTGCTTCTTCCAGGTATTTGCCCGCTTCTTGCATCAACAGATAACCGGCTTCTTCCGGTCCATACTTATGCTCTGTCCATAAATATTCGGCATAGGTGGCGAAGGCTTCGTTCAATGGCAGGTTGGCCCACGACTCGCAGGTTACATAATCGCCAAACCACTGGTGGAAAAGTTCGTGAGCAATGATTCCATCCCAGTTATAATCCAGCAATTCGCGATCATCTACCTGCAAATCTTCCATAAAAATAGAAGCTGTAGTATTTTCCATGGCACCCGACACATAATCCCTTACCACCACCTGCGCATATTTGGGCCAGGGGAAGGGAATATCTAACTGCCTGGAAAAGAGGCTGATCATTTCAGGGGTATTTCCAAAAATGTCTTTGGCATACGGCTCAAAAGCAGGCTCCACATAATAATTGACCGGGATGTCGTTCCATTGATCTTCCACGATAGCATATTCACCTATGGCCATCATAAACAGATAGGGTGCATGGGGCTGGTCCATTTTCCAGTAATCGGTACGGGTACTGTCGTTCTGAAACTCAGAATATTCCAGTACGCCATTAGACAGCGTAACAAAGCGGTTATCTACGGTAATGAACATTTCCTGGGTGGTACGTTCATTGGGTGAGTCAATGGTAGGGAACCAGCAGGAATTGGCCTCGGTTTCGCCCTGCGTCCAAACTTGGATGGGTTTCTTTTCAGCAAAAACAGAAGAAGAATCTGTACCATTAAAATATAAACCTTTGTCGGAAGTAATGGCGGCACTGCCTCCCTGGGGGAGTTCGTCAGGTTTGGCTGTGTAATCAATTTCTATAAAAAAATGCTCTTCTTTGCGATAGGTTTTATCCAAAGTTATTGTCAATTGTTTATCATCATACTGATAAGTGAGGGGCATTTTTTCATTTTCCCGCACCAGGGAAACTGTATGGACGTCAAACCCTTTGCCATCAAGCACCAGTTCGTTTTGAGGATAAAAATAAGGAGTGAGCTCTAAAGTTGCCACACCCAGCAGCCAGTGCTTTTCCATATCAAACGACACTTCCAGCTTTGTGTGGATAAGATCGTGTTTGAGGGTGCGGCTGGGCTGATAGGGCAATTCTACTTGATCAGGCTCTTCTGTATGATAAACAGCAGCGGTATCTTCTGATTGCACAGAATCTTCAGCAGCAAAAGGCAAAGCGGAGCC
>JBGSYF010000021.1:0-118068 GCA_041751015.1 Chitinophagales bacterium | reverse complement strand
TATTGATGCGGGCCTTTCATCCCAATACCATTGATACTCCCCATCATTTGCCGCTCTGCAGTTAGCGCCCACATCCGAAAACAGGCTTGCCGAATCCCCCGTAAAATCCTTGTACAGGTTCACATCATTCTGCGCCTTGAGTATTACAGGAAACACACACACACACACACACAATTTAAATATATGTAAATAGTGAATGTTTAAGTTTCTGCTTCGCATAACGCATTCAGTTTGTTACCATGATTAGGTGAATATACACTAAAAAATTAAAACAACAAACAAACCGTTTAAGGGTACTTCTAAAATCCATTCCCAATGTTGCCTACGTCCCCATTTTTGTGGTCTGTTCCTTATTGCATGTAGCGATACTTGAAGATAGAACAGGCTATGGTACATTTGTACACCGCTCAGATCGAAGTATTCCCGCAACATCAGGATCTTCAACAGCATCATATCGTCATAGGGAGGCCTTCCACACCAGCCTGCAGCTTCAACGTGTAAATGCTTCGTCAAAACATGACGGAAAACAGACCAATCGATAGCCTTCTCCAATCGCTCCAATGGATTACCTAACTTGCTGATGCGCTCCGGTTTGTGCTCCTCCTCAAACAATCCCGGAGTCTTTGTCACTTTATAAATCTTGAAACAATAAATAAATTTAAAGTTCACAAATTATATTAATTTGGTAGCGTTTTTGGAAGTACCCCTCTAATTGTTCGAAAAGCAAGCCTGCATCGCTTATGACCATCACCCACGCAAGCCCGGATACAGCCCTACCCTGGCCTCTGCTACTGCTGGCGGACCCTTCCAAAGAACAGATGCGCGCATATCTGAAGCGAGGAGAATTGTACACAGGTACACGGGATGAGCAACTGATTGCCTGCATGGTACTCTGTCCATTAGACGAACAGACCCTTGAAATTGCCAACCTCGCCGTGGAACCATCCTGGCAGGGCAGAGGTCTTGGTACTTTCTAAAGCATTACCCAGAGCCCATCATCGAAAACGGCATTGTTTGCAGGGATAAAATAATATTAAATTATATGATACTTTAAAGATGCAACCCTTCATCAGCCCGCCGGATACTCCACAAAGTTTCGCTCCGTTTCATAGAGACGGATGTGTAAATCCAAGCCTGAATCCAAAACAGCCCTCAAACGCTCATAGATCACCACGGCAATGTTCTCCGCCGTAGGGTTCAACGCCGCAAAGTCAGGAACATCAAGATTCAGGTTCTTGTGATCAAAGCGATCGGTTATCTCGGCGGCTATCAGGTCCTTGAGCACCTTGAGATCCATCACATAGCCGGTTTCCGGATCAATATGGCCCGTTACACGGACAATCAGCTTGTAATTGTGCCCGTGCCAGTTGGGATTGTTGCACAATCCAAAGACGGCCTCATTGCGCTCCGGGCTCCAATCGGGCCGGTAGAGGCGGTGGGCCGCGTTGAAACGCGCTTCGCGAAAGACCGAAACTCGGGGGCTAAAGGGCTGTGCTGGCATGATGATAGCTCAAAAATACTCAACAGTTGGGCAGCGAGGCGGTTCATTGGGCCATCACGCCTTTCCTCGTAACCCTGAACTTAGGTATCTTTGAAACGCATCAGCATTGGACAATGCCCGGGGAGCAAACGATCTACGACTTCAAACTGCAGGGGCTTGAGGGTCAAACCATAGACCTGAACGCCTTTCGCGGACGCAAGATCCTGATCGTCAATACAGCCTCCGAGTGCGGTTTTACGGCTCAATACGCGCAACTTCAGGAGTTGCACGACCAATTCTCAGAGAAGGTCGCCATCATTGGCTGTCCTTCTAACGATTTCGGAAACCAGGAACCCGGCAGTCACGAAGAGATTGCCCGGTTTTGTCAGTCTCGCTTCGGGCTGAAAATTCCACTCAGCGCCAAGATGCGGGTCAGCGGCCCAAACCGCCACCCGCTATACGCCTGGCTGGAGGCTCAGCGTCCCGGAGAGGGTACTGTGCAGTGGAATTTTCAAAAATTCCTGGTGGACGAGCAGGGGAAAGTCAGTCATGTCTTTGCCCCCGCTGAAGATCCCCTGAGCGAAGCCGTTCTTTCCGCCCTCGATGTAGCGCTGTAAAGCCCTTCGACCCGGGACTGCCGAATGCCATGCCGGAAAAGCATGCGCTTTCAAGACCTGATTGGACAACGCGCCATTGCGCAGGGCCTCATTCGCAGCAAAGCGGAGGGAAGGCTCCCCCATGCCCTGATGTTTTTAGGTCCCGGGGGAAATGGTGCCCTGCCCCTGGCACAGGCCTTTGCCACTTTCCTGAACTGCGAAGCTCCTGAGCCGGACGATGCCTGCGGGACTTGCCCTTCCTGCCAAAAAGCGGCCAAGTTCATTCACCCCGACATCCATTACTCCTACCCCTTTGTCAGCATAGGCAGCGGGCCCAAAAGTCAGCAAAAACACAAGGCCAGCGACTGGATCGTCCCCTGGAGGAGCTTTCTGGAAGCCCAGCCCTACGGCTCCTATGAAGACTGGATGAACCAGCTCGACGATAGCGCCTCCGATGGCACCGGCAACAAGCAGGGCAATATTCCCCGCGAAGAGGTCCAGGACATCCAGCGAAGACTGCAACTCAAAGCCTTTGAAGACCGATACAAGATCCTCATTCTCTGGCTGCCAGAATACCTGGGTAATGAGGGCAACCGCCTTTTGAAACTGATCGAAGAGCCACCGGAAAAAACCCTGTTTATCCTGGTGGCCGAAGATGCCGAACGCATCCTGCCCACCATACTCTCCCGCACCCAGATTGTGCGCGTTCCCCGATTCAGCGACGAGAGCATCGCGCAGGCCCTTCAAAAAAACCGAAAGCTGTCGGAGGAGCAAGCCCGCCGCATAGCCCTGCGCTCCGAAGGCAGTTACCGCGAAGCCCTGATGCTCATCCAGGACGACAGCGACAGCGATGAAAGGGCTTTCCGCGACTGGGTGGATATGGTGGCCGCCTGGCAGCTCATCAGCCTCTACCGCTGGCTGGAAGAATTCAACAAGTTGGGCAGGGAGAAACAAAAACATTGGTTTACTTACGGTTTGCAATGCGTGCGCACGGCCTATCTCTGCAGCTTGAACGCGGCACCCGAAGGCCTGCCCGCAGATCACCCGGGTCGGCAGATCAGCGAGCTACTCTCTCCTGAAGGCTGGGAACAGATGGCCGCAGCCCTGGAGAAAAGCGCCTTTTACCTGAGTCGAAATGCGCATACCCGATTAGTGCTGATGAACCTGAGCATTCGCCTTTCCAGGGGAATTCAGGAACATCGCCACCGGATCGAAAGCGAGAGCGACAGCGAGACTCCACCATTATCCAAGCATCAATCATAACATAACTTATGTCCTGTTCCAGTTGCGGAAGCGCTACTTTGGGTGAAAAGCCCGCCGGCTGCAAGAGCAATGGCTCCTGTATGACGGGGGGCTGCAACCGCCTGAACACCTTTGACTGGCTGGCTTCTATCCCCATCCCCGAAGAGCAGCGCTTCCCCTTTGTCGAAGTGAGTTTCAAGCACGGCAGCCGCAAGGACTTCTACCGGGTTTCCTCCCGCGTCGATGTGATGACCGGAGATCTGGTGGTGGTGGAGAGCGAAGGGGGCTACGATGTGGGCAGGATTTCGCTTTCCGGCGAACTGGTCCGCTTGCGCATGCGCAAGAACCGAGGCAGCGAGCGCCGGCGAAGGGATGTGCCCCGCGTATTGCGCCTGGCGCGGGATCGCGATCTGGAGAACCTCACCGAAGCCCGCGCCCGCGAAGGGGCCATCATGATACGCGCCCGGCAGATGGTCCGCGAGATCGGCATGGAGATGAAGATCGGCGATGTGGAGTTTCAGGGCGATTTGCGCAAAGCCACTTTCTACTACACCTCCGATCAGCGCATAGACTTTCGGGAACTGGTGCGGCGCTTCGCCCAGGAGTTTCGCATCAAGGTGGAAATGCGGCAGATCGGGGCCCGGCAGGAAGCGGGTAAGATCGGCGGTATAGGCTCCTGCGGCAGAGAACTCTGCTGCTCCACCTGGCTGACCGAATTCCAATCGGTGAGCACCTCCGCGGCCCGCTATCAAAATCTGGCCATCAACCAGAGCAAGTTGTCCGGGCAATGCGGGCGACTGAAATGCTGTCTCAACTACGAATTGGAGACTTATGTCGAAGGGCTGAAGGCCTTTCCCAAAGGGGCCAAGCGACTCAAGACTAAAGAAGGAGAGGCCTTTCTGCAAAAGACCGATCTGTTCCGCGTGCTGATGTACTACGTGGTGCCCGAAAGCGGGAGCACGGAATCCTTTGCCCTCAGCCCCGATCAGGTGCGCGAGATTCAGGCCCTCAACGAGCAGGGCGAACTCGCACCTTCACTCAGCGGTATGGCTCAAACCGATCCCGCTGCAGAGCCGATTGAAGAGGCCTATGTCGAAAACACCCAGGTGAGTCTGAACACCCTGGAGCGCAGCGCGCGCAAACGCCGCAACAAAGGCAACAAGGGCAAGGATCAGCGGGGCTCGGGCCGTCAGGGTCAAGGCCAGGGTCAAGGCAGGGATCGCGGAACCGAAGGGCGTTCCGACGCCCAGGGCGGCAGACGCCAGGACCGACCAGACCGCACTGACCGACCAGACCGTCCGGATCGGCCAGACCGACAGGAAGGACAGAACCGACCGGACCGCAATGACCGCAATGACCGACGTGACCGGCCAGACCGGCCCGATCAGGCCAAGCGATCAGAGCGCCAGCAGAGATCGGGGGAAAGAGCACCCGGACAGCGCGGGGAAGGAGGTGCCGAACAGCGCAACGAACAGCGCTCCGGCGATCGCAATGAGCAGCGACCCCCAGGCCAGGGAAAACGCAACAACAGAAGGGGCAAGAAACCCGGCCAGGGCGGCCAGGGCGGCCAGGGCAGCCAGGATCAAAGAGATGGCCAGAACCGGGGCAACAACCGGGGTCCGGATGCGGGCCAGCAGCGCGATCCCGGTCAGGGCGAAGGCCGCAGGGGATCTTCAGAACAAAATCCCGACTCCCGACCGGATCGCCCCCGCTCCTCAAGGGGAAGGCGCAAACCCGGCGGCTCCAAGCCTCCCGGCTCGGGCTCCTCAGAACCCAATCCCGGCGGATCATGATCAAACGAGAATCCATGGCCCTTTCTCCAGCCCGGCCACTACAGCGATTTTGGGCCGGTAGCGCAACGCTAGGGCTGTTGATGCTTCTGGCCGCCTGCCAGCCCAACCGCATCTACGAGCAGAACCAATCGGTTGGTCCTCTGTGGGCCTGGGAGGATACGCGGAGCTTTGAACTGAACATCAGCGATACCGTTTCGCCCTACCATCTTTTCATCAATATCCGCCATACCGATGCCTATGCCTACGCCAATTGCTGGTTGAATCTGCGCAGCATTGGTCCTTTGGGCGACACCCTGCAGGTCAGGGTGGAGATTCCCTTGTCAGAGCCCGACGGATATTGGTTGGGTGAGTGCAACAGCAGCATGTGTTTGCAGCGCTATCTGATCGGAGCCGGACAGCGCTTCCCCCGAAGCGGCCTTTACCGCTTTGAGCTGGAACAGGACATGCGGGAAAATCCCCTGAAGGGTATTCAGGACGTGGGCATACGTCTGGAGAAAATCGGCTCAGAACAGCAGGCCAGCCGCTGAGCTTCTCCCCGCCGCTCTATATACCCGTTGCCAGACAAAAATCGTCGGCAAAGACGACACCTGCCTGCAAGGTCAACACCGTATAGTCGATGGTGATGTCACCTGAGCTGCTTATACTGCCGCCGCCGCTGAATTCATAGAAGACCTCGGGAACATTGGAAATCTTAAAGGCCTGAATGGGAATCACCATTCGCTCTCCGGTGATGTTGGCCTCCACGCGGAAACCCGCACGATACAATCCAATACCTTCTATATAAACTTTGTTGTTCAGGTTGGAGCCGCGAACGATAGTTACATCGTAAATTGTCGTATCAGATTGGCAACGATCGGTTAATTGCCAGACTCCGAGCCAGGGATCCCGCTCATCAGGGCCATTGACGGTATCACATGAGCTGTAGAGAACCATGCTCAATCCGAGCAGGAGGGCCACAAATGAAAACTGGGAGCCGGAAACAAATCGGGCTTTTAGAAGAGCGTAGAATCTTTGCTTCATGAGAGAATGAAATGAAGAAAACCAAAATGTTTGCGCAAGTTAGGGCCGTTTAACGGAGTCGCTCCTGAAGATCCAACCCGTGTTGGCGGGCTGTATCCAGAGCGATATCGTAACCGGCATCCGCGTGTCGGATCACCCCCATGGCCGGGTCATTGTGCAATACCCTTCGCAGACGGCGCTCCGCAGCGGACGTTCCATCGGCAACAATAACCATGCCAGCGTGCAGGGAATAACCCATTCCAACCCCGCCACCATGGTGAAAACTCACCCAGGAAGCCCCTCCGGCCGTATTGATCAGCGCGTTGAGGATGGGCCAGTCGGCCACCGCATCGGAGCCGTCCATCATGGCCTCCGTTTCGCGATTGGGGGAGGCCACCGAACCGGTGTCCAGATGATCGCGTCCGATGACGATGGGCGCCTTGAGCCTGCCGTCGCGAACCGCTTCATTGAAGGCCAGACCGGCCTTCTCGCGTTCGCCCTGACCCAGCCAGCAGATGCGCGCGGGCAGGCCCTGAAAGGCAATCTTCTCTCGGGCCATAGTCAACCAGCGCTGCAAGCCGCGATTCTCCGGAAACAATTCCGAGAGGATGCGGTCTGTGGTGTAGATGTCCTCGGGGTCTCCCGACAAAGCCACCCAGCGGAAGGGGCCTTTCCCCTCACAAAACAAGGGCCGGATATAGGCGGGCACAAAGCCCGGAAAATCAAATGCGTCTTTTACTCCCTGCGTGAGGGCCTGCCCCCGGAGATTGTTGCCGTAGTCAAAGGTGATGGCGCCGCGGCGCTGTAGCTCCAGCATCTGCCGCACGTGACGGGCCATGGTTTTCAGGGATAGCGCGGTGTATTGGGCCGGGTCCGAACTGCGCAGAGAATTGGCCTGTTCCACGCTCATTCCCTCCGGAAAATAACCGATGAGTTCATCGTGAGCGGAGGTCTGATCGGTCAGGGTATCGGGGCAGATGTTGCGCTCGATGAGCCTTTCCAGCAGGTCTACCACATTGCAGACTACGCCAATGGAGATCGCCTCGGCCCGCTCCCGGGCTTCCAGAGCGCGGTCAATGGCCTGATCGATGTCCTCCATCATCAGGTCGATGTATCGGGTATCCAGGCGCTTCTTCACCCTCCAGGCCTCCATCTCCGCTGCCAGACAGACACCCTGGTTCATGGTGATGGCCAGGGGCTGAGCTCCGCCCATTCCTCCCAGACCCGCCGTGACATTGAGCTTGCCCTTGAGCGAACCGTCAAAGTGCTTCTCGGCTAGCGAGAGGTAGGTCTCATAAGTGCCCTGAACGATGCCCTGAGAACCGATGTAGATCCAGGAGCCGGCAGTCATCTGACCGTACATCATCAGACCCTTTTGCTCCAATTCCCTGAAATGCTCCCAATTGGCCCAGCGACCCACGAGATTGCTGTTGGCGATCAGCACGCGGGGCGCATCGGCGTGGCTGCGCAGGATGCCAACCGGTTTGCCGGACTGAACCATCAGGGTTTCGTCCTCATTCAGGTCCATCAGAGCCTTGCGAATCAGTTCAAAAGAGGCCCAATCCCGGGCCGCCTTGCCGTTTCCCCCATAGACAATCAGCTCTTCGGGGCGCTCGGCTACTTCCGGATCCAGATTATTGCAGAGCATGCGAAGGGCGGCCTCCTGAACCCAGCCTTTACAGCTCAATTGGGTTCCCCGGGCAGCCCGGATGCTTTTGACCTGTTCCATAGCGCAAATTTTGGCTAAGATACCAATAATCAGGCCTCCTCTGCTGGAAAAACCGCCCCTCAACACAGCAGACCAGGGCTGTGTTTTGCCTGGAAATTCCACAAAATTTTCCTATCTTACTTCCTCTTTTGCCGCAAAAAATGGCGGCATGAGATCATTACACACCCCTATAGGACAAAGTCCGTATCCATTCGGCCAAATCATCTTACCCCATGAAAAATCCCTCCATTCTTCTGCTCTTCATTTTGAGCCTGCTGAGCACAGAGTTGCTTTTCGCGCAGGACAGCCGTGCGACCCGCAACGAAGACGCCAATGCCCTTCATGGAAGCTGGCAGATGGTGAAGATGACCGATGCGGAAAAAAACATACTTACAGAACAAAAGACGGGGGAGCGCGATGTGTTTCAATTCAATGCTGACTACTCCATGTCAGTGACCAAGAAAGGCAAAGAGGCATCGGGCTTTTGGAAATACAGCAGCCAGGGAAACATATTGGTTCTCACGGATGCCAGCCGCCGGGATCACGTTCAATACACCGTTACCAAGTTGACCGCGGATGAGCTGGTCCTTATGTACCCCGATGAGATCAACGGCACCAAGTTGTTGTTCTTCTCGCCTATGAAGTAGGGCGTTGAGGGTACTTCACCATTAAGCGGATGAACTATTGCGCGTATTTTATGCAGAATCGCGTGTCGTGGTGGCATCCTTCTGATGCGGTGCTCGGGCTTCGCACCGCACTATTGTTGTTGGCAATACCCCTGCTCGGACACGCTCAATCGCCCCCATGCAGCCCTCATGCGGAGTGGAAAGGCTCCCGTATCCGCCTGAAGAGCGCTGACGGCAAAGAACACATATTAGACGCCCTAAACTGTTATCCGGGCTACCTTCAGGCTCATCGCAAGGGCAAATGGGCCTTGCTGGATCAACAGGCCAACTTCAAGACCGATTTTGAGTTTGATGCATTGGAGCCCTTTGACCGGGGAATGGCGGCTGTTCGAGTGAGCGGGCGCGCGGGCTATATCGGTATGGACGGACATCCCGTCATTCCTCTGCGCTACGAGAAAATCCGCAGCCTTGGATCGGATCGCTTTCTGGCCAGAGACAGTTCGGGTTGGTATCTGCTGGACCGCTCCGGGCACTCCGTTGACGGAGATGCCTATGAGAAGGTCAGCGGCTTCATAGACGGCTACGCGGTCACGCGCCGCGACCATCTCTACGGACTGATCAACGATCAGGGCAAGCTGATCAGCCCTCCTCAATACGATGAGATCACCAAGTTCTTTGAAGGACTGGCCATGATTTCCCGCGATGGCCTCTGGGGACATATGGATGCTCAGGGTCGCGAAATCATTCCCCCTCAATACGATGAAGTCTTTGTGTTCTTTGACAGCCTGAGCATCGCGCGCAAAGGAGAGTTCTGGGGCTTCATCAACCGGAGCAACAAAACCATTATTCCCTTTGAATATGATCACCTTGAATATTTTGACCAGGGAAGGGCGCTGGTATCCCGCGACGGACGCTGGGGCTATATCGACATTCGGGGACGCGAACTGATCCCCATTGTTTACGACCGCATCCAACCCTTCTACGAAGGCATAGCCAAGGTGGAATCCGGAGGGAAGCAGGGCTATATCCGGGAAAACGGCGAAAGTCTGATCCCGCCCATCTACGATGAGATCTACCGCTTTGTAGACGGCGTGGCCATCACCCGAAGCGGAGAAAACTACGGATTTGTCACCCAACAGGGACAGGTGCTGAGCCAGCCGGTATGGAGTGGCTTGAGCAGTTTCCGCGGATCCATTGCCCGGGTGCAGAGCGGGGATAAATTCGGATTGATCAACCGCGAAGGGGTGATCGTTCTGCCCCCGGAGTTTGACGAGATCGGCACCTATGAAGGCGGTATGGTCAGCGTGCGCCGCGGAATGGAGTGGATGTTTGTGGATGCCATGCCTCGCGACGGTCCGCTTGAGTTGGATCCTCAGCGCGCCGCCAAGGTCAAGATCAACGATCAGTGGGGCTATATCGACCAGCAGGGAAGAGCCTATGGCTTCAGCGAAGATCAATTGGAATTTGTGGACACCGAAGCCCGGCTCGGCAGTTTGCAGGAGGGACAGAAAGCCGCCTACACCTTCCACTTTCGCAACAACTCGGCATCGGCGCTCAGTATAGCCTCGATGAGTACCCCCTGCGGATGCGAGGCCCTGCTTGCTCCGGGTGAAACCATACAACCCGGTCAGTTCGGTCAGATTCACCTCAACTGCGAAACCCTCGGCATACGGGACGACTGGCAGGTCAGGGTGCCCGTTCACTTCAAAGAGTTGAGCACGCCTCTTGTCCTGCAGATGAGCGCTTCGCGACCAGTTCCCGATTCGGCCATGCGCCTGCTCGATGTGGTGCCCATCAATGGAAGATATGTGTTTCTAATGGATATATCTGCTAGCATGGATGAACTGCCTCTGGCCAAGATGGTGTTCTCCAGACTGGCTGCTTCGCTGTGCAAGGACGACAACATCTCCATCGTTTCCTTCAACAGTTTCTCTCAGGTCGAATTGAGACCCACCACCAATCACAGTGAGGTGGTTCACACCATTCGCCAGCTCCGCCCATCCCTGAAGACCGATGCAGCCAGAGGCTTGAGGCTGTCCTACAATATCCTGTCCGAACCGCTGCGCTCCCTGGAAAAACACATCTTCATGGCTTCCGATGGAGATATAGACCCCGGCCAGCTCAGGCGCATACAGGAGTCCACTGCGGGAAGTCAGGTGCAGCTTACCGTTTTTGTCTTTTCCTATACCGGTGATCCCACGGCCTATGAAAAACTCTCCAGGGATGAATCGCTGAGCGACATTCACTTTGTCTACGTCGATCGCGAAAACATCAGCGGGGTGCTCGAAGAGGAATACACCGATATCGGCTGTCTGGCTCCGCCTGCTCAATCTCCGGATACGCTCGGCTATCAGATGGTGGCCCGCGCACCTTATGGAGACATGCTCAGCATTCGGGATCGCAGACGCCTTGGTCTGGTTGACCACTACGAAAACATGATCCTTCCCCCCGTCTATGAATGGCTGGACTTTCCGGGTCGCGATCTGGTTAGAACACGACTGGGCAAGGCCTGGCATCTGCACGATGGTTGTCGCACCATCACCCGTCATAGCTATGACAGCATAGGTGTCTTCCAGGGCAACAAGGCATTTGCTCTCCGGGAGGGAACCCCCGTTTTGCTGGACTACAAAGGTCGCGAATACGACTACCTGACTGACTGGTCAGTCAATCCTGTTTACAGCAATACCGACACCCTGGCCGGTCAGCCGCATGCCAACATCGTCATCCTTCTGGATGTTTCGGCCTCGATGAACCTGCCGGACAGGCTGCCCTTGCTTCAGGAAGCGTTCAGGCATTTCAGCGCTCTGCTGCGGTACGAAGATCAGGTGGCCATAGTCACCTACAGCCAGCAGGCCCTGCTGGCCCTGAACAGCGTATCGGCCAGCAAAAGGCAACTCATCCTGGATGTGCTCAACGGGCTGAGTTCCAGAGGCAATACCGATCCCCTCCTGGGACTTGACATGGCCCTGAGGCAGGCAGGAGCAGCTTATCTGCCCTCTGGCAACAACCGGGTCATTCTGGCCACAGACGGTCGCTTTGATATGACCGAAGATCTGGTCAGGCTTTTAGATCGCTTCAAGGCCAGAAAGATTCACCTGAGCGTTTACCTCTTTGGCTCAGAGGAAAAGAAGATTCACGCGGACAATCTGAAGAAGCTCGCCGCGCGGGCGGGGGGATCCTACCACCACGCCACGCCAGACAACATTCAGGATTTGCTGTTGCGCGAAGTGCTGTCCATACAGCAGGCTGCCGCCCAATAGGTCCGGGCTTACCTTTGCCGGGTTCAGAGCACACACCGGCATGAGAATCATACTTTTTACGGGCAAAGGCGGGGTTGGAAAGACCACGATAGCCGCCGCAACAGCACTGCGCTGTTCCCAGCTTGGCCACAAGACCCTGGTCATATCCACCGATCCCGCGCACAGCCTGGCCGATGCCCTCGATGTTCAGCTCGGACCTGAGCCCGTGGAGATCGCTCCCAACCTGTTTGGACAGGAACTGGATGTCTACTACAGCATGAAGAAGCATTGGGCCAACATGCGCGAGCTGATGCTGACGGTCTTTCGCTGGCAGGGAGTGCGCGATGTGGTGGCCGAAGAGATGTCCGCCCTTCCCGGTATGGAAGAGGCCAGCGCCTTTCTGTGGATTGAGCAATACTACCGCGAAGAGAGTTTTGATGTGATCATCATTGACTCTGCGCCTACCGGCGAAACCCTGACCCTGCTCACCCTGCCCCAGGTGACCAAATGGTGGGTGACCAAAGCGCTGCCCTTCCAGAAAATGGCCATCAAGGGCCTGGGAATGGCGGTCAGAAAGACCACTGGCGTACCTCTGGACAAAGGCTATGCAGAACTTGAGGCTCTCTTTGGCAAGCTGGAGGAGATTCAACACATCTTCGCTGACCCTTCCATCACCTCCATCCGACTGGTGGCCAATCCAGAGCGCATGGTCATACAGGAAGCCAAAAGGGCCTATACCTACTTGCAACTCTACGGGTACAATGTCGATGCGGTGGTGGTCAACCGCATCCTTCCACCCATGGAGCATCCGGGCATCTTTGGAAAGTATTTAGCCAGCCAGACGCATTATCTCGAGGAGATCAGCGAGAGTTTTTCTCCCCTGCCCATCATGAAGGTGGAGCACGCCGGTCAGGAGGTGTTTGGTTTGGAATTGCTGGATCATATCGCCACGGCTATGTACGCCCAGGACGATCCCACCCTGATCTATCACGAGGAAAGTCCGGTGGAGTATCAGCAGACCGATGAAGGGTATACCGTCAAACTCAAGCTGCCCTTTCTGCAGAACAGCGACTTCAAATTGCAGAAATTCGGCGACGAGCTGGTCATTGAGTTGGCCAACCGGCGCAAGCATGTCTTCCTGCCCCGCTTCGCCCATTTCATGCAAATGGCGGAGTACCACTACGAGGAGCCCTGGCTGAACATCAACCTGGTCAGGGATTGAAAGGCCGGGCTGTTAGCGCTTTAAGTTGATCCCGCCAATCGCTTAGTAGGATTTAAACCCCGGGCCGTCCACCGCAGGTGGGGGAGTCTTGACGCGGTTGATGCGGATCATCCCGATTTTTTCCAGCCCAAGCACGATGGGCCACAGGGGATCAAACTCAAATCGGCGGAAGCCCAGATTGGGTCTGGCTGGCGCTTTGTGGTGGTTGTTGTGAAACACTTCGCCCAAAAAGAAGGGGTCAACCGGCAGCAGGTTGGTCGAAGTGTTGTTCATCTTGAAGTTCACATAGCCAATGCGGTGCGAGAACCAGTTGATGATGGCGCCGTGAAATGGGCTCATGACTATCGTGAAGGGCAGCAGAACCCACTGCCAGGGGGCGGTGACCAGCATTGCGTAGATCGCGATGTAGATGATGATCCAGGAAATGCGGGTGCCGTAGTGGTGGGCAAAGGGCTCAAAGGCCTTCCAGCGGGGAACTCCAACGGTGTATTTGTCTTCAACCGGAATGGTGCCTTTCCATATGCCGAAATAGGTTTGACGGGTCTGCCACATCATGTTGGCCAGATTGCCGTGATACACGGGCGAATGGGGGTCGCGCTCTGTATCGGTATAGGCGTGATGAATCCGGTGCATGATGCCATAGGCATAGGGGCTCAGGTAAGCAGAACCAGTCACTACCCAACTCAGGAAGTGAAAGAAGCGCTCAACCGGCTGAGACATGGACCAATGCTGATGAGCGGCGTACCTATGCAGAAAAAACGTATGAATAAAAATGGTCAGATACCAATGCGCGATAAACAGAATCAGAATAGGAGGCATGAGTTTGTTTTGAGAGAGAAGGGGTAAAACACAAGCCGGGGCGATGCATATGCGTACCGCCCTAAGGCGACCGAAAGTTACGCCTCAACGCGTTATAAATCCCTATCAGATGTGCCTGGGATGACCCAAATCATGGCTACTTTTCTCCACACAGGCACTCCCTGGCCCTGGCCGTTTTACGACTCTGGTTCTCTGCGTTTGGTCCTTCCCCGCTCTTTCAAAGCCCGGTGAAGAAGGTACTCAATCTGCCCGTTGAGGCTGCGAAACTCGTCCGCGGCCCATTTCTCCAGCTCCTTGAAAAGTTCTGGATCCATTCGGAGCACATAATTCTTCTTACGGGCTTTTTCTTCAGCCATACATCTTGCTTAGTACAGCGAACCGGCATTGACCACCGGATGAGCCGTTTTATCAGAGCAGAGCACCACCAGCAGGTTGGACACCATGGCGGCCTGGCGCTCGGCGTCCAGGTTGATCACCCCGTCTGATTCGAGTTTTTTGAGCGCCATTTCCACCATACCCACGGCACCTTCAACGATCATGCGCCGGGCTGCGATGATGGCTGTTGCCTGCTGGCGCTGGAGCATGGCCCCTGCGATCTCTTCGGCATAGGCCAGGTGATTGATGCGGGCCTCAATGATGCTGACCCCGGCCTTGAGCAGTCGATCCGAGAGCTCGCGCTCCAGCTCTGCGTTGACCTGCTCCCCACCAGCTCGCAGGGTGATGTCCGATTCGTCGTCGTTGACGTGATCATAGCTGTAATGACCGGCCAGAGAGCGAACGGCCGCATCGTTCTGCACTTTTACATAGTGCTCGTAATCATCCACTTCAAACATGGCGTGAGCTGTCTCGGTAACCTTCCAGACCACCACAGCGGAGATGATAATGGGGTTGCCCAGCCGGTCATTGACCTTGATCTTGTCCGTGTCCATGTTGCGGGCCCGCAAACTCACCGTATGCTTGACCAGAAAGGGATTGGCCCAGTGAAATCCATCCCTTTTTTCGGTGCCCTGGTATTTGCCAAACAAGACCAGCACTTTGGAGGCATTGGGATTGACAATGAAGAATCCGGGCAGCATCAACACGCATAAAAACAATCCAAAGCCAAAGACATAGGGCCATTCCACCAGGGTCATGGAGGCCACGGTTCCTCCGACCAATAGGAACCACAACAGGAGAAACAGATAGCCATTGTAGGAACTGAAGGTTTTTTCGTTTGTCATTTTTTGTGCAATTTGATATCACAAAGATATCCTTCTGCAATAGAAAATGCAAATCCTCCCCGGCGATTTAACGCCGATTTAACATTTGCCAGAGGCCCAAACCGACCCCTGTCTTCAACATAAAAGCTTAGTACTGAGCCATTTCGGGATCGATCTCCCTGGCCCAGGCGCTGATGCCCCCGCTCAGATTGTAGAGGTTGTCCAAACCAAAGCGCTCCTCTAACAAACGGATCATGTTGGCACTTCGGCCCCCGCTCCTGCAGTGCAGAATGACCTTGCGATCGCGGGCCAGACGCTCCGGAGCCCAGGCCAGTTCCGCCATAGGAATCAGTTCAGCACCCAGATTGGCGATTTCATACTCATCGGGCTCGCGTACATCCACCAGTTGAAAGTCTTCTCCCCTTTCGCGCATGGCCTGTAATTCCTGAACACTGATCTCTTTCATGGGATGGGTTTGAGGCGTGAACACACGTAAAAACCGCGCGAGTTCGCCCCAAATTTAGGGATATACCCTGTTTTGGGTATGCTCCTGTGTATGTAGTGGTATTGCCCAAGGGTCGGGTAGGGCGTTACTTTGCGCTTCGCCCTGATTGCGCCTGCATCCGCTATGTGCGACCAAGCCATTGCAGACCTTGAAAACCCTTTCTGAACTGGCGCTGAATGAAAGCGCCCGCATCGCTTCGATAGAAGACAGCAGGCTGGCGGCTATGCTCCTGGAGTTGGGCTGCAAACCGGGCACCCTGGTTCGGCTGGTTCGAAAGGGTTTGTTTCAAGGGCCCATGTATGTGCAAGTCGGCGAGCGGGTCATCGCCATGCGAAGAGCCGAGGCTGCAGCCATTGTGATTGTATCCGGCGATGCAGAAAAGGCTGGCAACAATACCAGGGAGCAGCTACCCGAAACGCCATCCACTTCCCATTGAGCGATTCTTCTCCAATCCTGCGCGTTGCCCTGGCGGGCAACCCCAATGCCGGAAAGTCCTCCGTCTTCAATCTGCTGACCGGGTTGCAGCAGAAGGTGGGCAATTTCCCGGGCGTCACGGTGGACAAGAAGACGGGGCATTTCCGTTTGAAAGACGGACGGCGCGTGCAATTGGTTGACCTGCCGGGGGTGTACAGTCTCTACCCCCATTCGCCCGATCAGATTGTGACCTTGCAGGTGCTGCTCAACCGAAGAGATGCTCTGCACCCCGATCTGGTGCTCTATATCGCCGATGCCTCCAACCTGGAAAGGCATATGCTCCTGTTCAGCCAGATTGTGGACTTGGGCATTCCGGTTTTGCTCTGCGTCAATCAATTGGATCTGGCCGCTAAGGAGGGCATGAGCGTGGATTGCCCGAAGCTGTCCAGAGATTTGGGCATCCCGGTCTTTGGCATCAACGGTCGCAGCGGAGAGGGTATGGAGGATGTGCTGGAAGCTATGAGTCAGGCCGTGGCGCCTCGTCCCGAGCCCATGTGGAAGGCGGATCAGTCCCTGGTGGAAGTGGTTCGGCGCGCCGGGCAAAGTCTGGAAAGCCATTCGAACTACACGGCTTACCTGCACGCCCACCACCACCGCATCCTGCCCTGGGTGGAACCGGATCTCTCTTTCAGGCTGGAGCGGGATTTGAACAACTTTGGTTTTCAACCGCTCAAGGCCCAGGTCAACGAAACATTGAGCCGTTTTGACCTCATCGGGCGATTGCTCCAAAATGCGCTCAGCAAGGGCGATCAGGCCCCGCGCGACTTCAGCGATCGCATCGATCGGGTGCTCACCCATCCCATCTTTGGCAGCGTCATCTTCTTTGGGGTGCTGTTGATGATCTTTCAGGCGGTGTTTCGCTGGGCGGGGGTGCCTATGGAGCTGATGGATCAGGGCCTGACCTGGAGCCGACAGTTTCTCTCCGTGCGGCTCGGAGATCATCTATTGAGCGACTTGCTCATCAACGGTTTGCTGCCCGGTATTGGAGGCATCCTTATCTTCATTCCTCAAATTGCCATTTTATTTATACTTGTTTCTTTAATGGAAGAGGTGGGCTACATGGCCCGGGCGGTTTATCTGGCAGATAACATGATGCGGCGTTTCGGGCTCAACGGGCGAAGTTTTGTCGCGCTGATCTCCGGGGTGGCCTGCGCGGTTCCGGCGGTCATGACCGCCAGGGGCATCACCAATCGGCAGGAGCGCCTTGCCACCATCTTTGTCACACCTTTCATGACCTGTTCTGCCCGTCTGCCCGTCTTTGCCCTGCTGATTGCCTTTGCGGTACCTGCGGGCAGCCTTGCCGGCGGATGGCTGAACACTCAGGGCTTGCTCATGTTTGGGCTCTATATGCTGGGAGCGGGCGCTGCACTGGTGACCGCCTGGCTGATCAAGCAGTTTTTCAAGTCTACGGAGCCATCCTATCTGATGCTGGAACTTCCGTCGTACCGCGCTCCGCATTGGAGGAATGTCTATATGACGGTCTGGCAGAAGGTGAGCATCTTCGTCGTTGATGCAGGAAAGATCATATTGGTCATCTCCATGATACTCTGGGCCTTGAGTTCCTATGGTCCCGGGGGAATGGTGAAGAATGCTGAGGCCTATATCGCATCGGAGTTTCCGGATGTGGATCCTTCTTCTGCGGAGTACAGTCAGCTCGTTTCAGCGCGCAGGCTTGAAGTGAGTTGGGCCGGGCATATGGGCAAGCTGATCGAACCGGGAATCGCACCGCTGGGCTTTGACTGGAAGATTGGCATTGCGCTGATCAGTTCCTTTGCCGCGCGGGAGGTCTTTGTGGGCACTATGGCCACCATCTATGGGGCTGGTGACGGAGAGAACAAAACCGGTATAGTCGAGTCAATGCGCAGGGATGTGAACCCTTCAACCGGCAATCCGGTCTATGGCACGGCAACGGCGGTCTCTCTTTTGCTCTTCTATCTTTTTGCCATGCAGTGTATGAGCACCCTGGCTATTGTAAAACGCGAGACCAATTCCTGGCGCATTCCCATCATCCAGTTCTTTTACATGACCGGGCTGGCCTATGGAGCCAGCTTTCTGGCTTATCAGGTGCTGAGTTGATTTAGGCCTTACTCCAAGATTCCATGTTCGATTGAGAGCAACCGTTTACCTTCTTTGTATCTTGTGTCCTCAATGTTCTGAAATGCAGATGGGCAGGTTGTTTAGGGATTGTTTATTTTTAATATATATATTAATCAGCCCCATTCTGCTTTCGGGCCAGGGGTCAGGCAACAGCCTCTCGGGTACTGGTGCTGTTTATCTGGATTGCGGGCCCTCCATTACAGACCTGAATTTCCCATATACTGCAGAGGTCTGGGTTAACATTGCTGCCAGTCCGACTACCCCCCACCCTATTTGGTCTTCGGGTCATAACGCTGGGGGTATCTACTATGGAGCATGGCTTTTGATTGACCTCACCGGTCAAATCATCATTGCCTATGGCGATGGTACAGGAGGCGGCTCTACTGATCGCCGCTCCTGCGTCTCCAGCTCTGCCATTCCCTTCGGGGAATGGGTGCATGTCAGCGCCATTCAGGATGGCCCACTATCCGGTAGAATCTACATCAATGGCATACAAGTTCCGGTTACCTACAACGGAAGCGGAAGCACCACGATAGTGCATGATTTCAGTGGCAGGCAGGTCATAGGATGGCAGGAGTCCTATGTCCCGGGTTACTATATGAATGGCGAGATTGATGAGATGCGCATCTGGAGAACCGCCCGCACCGAGGAGGAGATCCGGGCCAATATGTGCCGCAAACTGAGCGGAACAGAAACCGGTCTTGAATCTTACTGGCGCTTTGATGAAGGGGCGGGTACCACCGTGGCGGATCTGTCTGGCAGTGGTCACAACGGAACCTTTGTCGGAGCTATGACCTGGAATGTCTCCGGTGCGCCATTGGGGGATACCTCAGTGTATACCTATCCAGCTTCCTGGTTAGGCGAGACACTGACCTTAGAGGGACCGGGGCCAGAGCAGATCACCGCGAGTGATGTCACTGCTCCTTCTGGCCATGGAATTCACCTCTATCGAGTGGATGAAGCACCGAACGATCTCAGCGGTCTGCCGCCCGGGACTCCCGAACATTACTACGGAGTGTTTGCTACCGCTTCTTCAAGTACCTATACGGTTCAAGCCATTCTCCCTGATTCTGTGTGCAGCCTCTGCACCATAGACTGGTTGAGCAGAAATGACAATGCCGCCGGTCCTTGGTTTCCCCTTGCCGGTACTCCATCCGCATCTGGTTGCAGTCGCACAAAATCGGATGAAAGCAGCGTTGGGGATTCCAGAAGAGCGGAGTACGCCTGGGCAGATACCTCCGTTCTGACGGCCTTTTTTGTTGGAGATACCATTTACGACAACCTATGTGAAGGCGATTCGGTGTTCTTTGAAGGAAGCTGGTTGAGCACAACAGGTATTTATCCCTGGATCATTGCAGGGATCTCTGGTTGTGACACCTTAATCTGGTATTCGTTGAATGTTGGACCCATTCTCTCCGAAGACACGGTTTTTACCACCATCTGCGAAGGGGATTCCGTACTTGTGGAAGGCAACTGGCTGTCTATAGCCGGGCTCTACCCAATCGAACTGGATCCGGAGGAGTGTATGGCCTATTGGTACTCACTCGATATCGATCCCTGTCCGGACGATACCCTTCCTTCAGAACCCGGAGACACCTGCATCCTGGCCCTGCCCAATGCTTTCAGCCCTAATGCAGATGGACTCAACGATGAGTTTGGAATTCCCAAAGCCATTGTTTGTCCCGATCTGACTTACTTTTATCTGGTCATTTACAACCGCTGGGGTCAAGTAGTTTGGGCTACTTCAAATCCCGACATCCGATGGGACGGAACTTTTAGAGGAGAGGATCAGGAGCTTGGAGTGTATGTATGGGTGCTTCAACATCGGCAAGAGTCCACACCTTCCCTGAAACAACTCTCGGGAACCGTTACATTGATCAGGTGAGCTCGATAGTTCAGGTTTAATCATCCGGACAGTATGACGCAAGTTGTACTTTTGATTTCGGCGCGATAACTTGATCTCAAAATGATGCTCTTCTTGAATACTCCGTTGTCATAACATTTCATATTGTATGTATCAGGTTGGCCTTTGATTGATCCGGGCCTTACCCATCATGCAACTTCCCCAATTTTCTTCATCAAATTACCTTTTGGGGCTATATGATCTGTCGCTTTCACCTTATCTTGTGATCCAAAGGTTCCAGGGCATGAACAAGATTAAGCAATTAAAGCATATATTATTTTTTATATGTGTTTTAACCATAAGTGGTCTTCTTTCGGGCCAGGGGTCCGGGAATAGTCTATCAGGTACGGGTGCTGTTTATCTGGATTGCGGGCCTTCCATTACAGACTTGAATTTCCCATATACTATGGAGGTGTGGGTTAAGATTCCTCCTGGTCCAGGCACACCCCACCCTATATGGTCTTCGGGACATAACGCTGTAGGCCTGTACTATGGAGCATGGCTATTGATAACCGTCAGCGGTCAAGTCGATATTGCCTATGGTGATGGTACAGGAGCCGGCTCTGCCGATCGCCGCTCGTCCTTCTCTGACGTTCCCATTCCATATGGGGAATGGGTGCATATCTGCGCCATACAGGTTGGCCCTTTATCCAGCAGAATGTACATCAATGGCATAGAGGTTCCGGTTTCTTATGACGGAACTGGCGGCACCACGATGGTGCATGATCCCGCCGGCAGGCAGATTGTCGGATACCAGCAGTCTTATGTCCCGGGTGTGTACATGGAGGGTGAAATTGACGAATTGCGAATCTGGAGAACAGCTCGTACAGAGGAGGAGATCCGGGCCAATATGTGCCGCAAACTGAGCGGAACAGAACCCGGTCTTGAATCTTATTGGCGATTTGACGAAGGGGCGGGAACTGCAGTAGCTGATCTGTCCGGCAATGACCACAATGGAAACTTTGTGGGAGCCATGACCTGGCAAGTCTCCGGAGCAGCCCTGGGAGACGCTTCAGTTTATACCTATCCGGAAAGCTGGGATGGAGTAAGCCTGAGCATAGAAGGTCCTGACGATGAACGTTTCAGCGCACAGGATGTGTTGTTCTCTGACGACGATGGTCTACATGTTTACCGCGTTGATGAGCTGCCCAATACCACAGCCGGGCTTCCCCCAGGAACGGAGGCTCCCTATTATGGCGTCTTTTCCACCCGTCCCGGAGTTTTCTATTCAATACTTGCTTCGGTTTCCGACTCAGCCTGTGCTCAGTGTACGCTGGAATGGGCCAGTCGAAACGACAATGCTGCCGGTCCCTGGGTTGCAGTTAGCGGAATCCCCTCGTTCAATGCATGCCAGTTGAGCAAGAACTCCGAAAGCAGCATTGGGGAGTCCAGAAGGGCGGAGTACGCATTAGCATCTACTCTCTCCCTTGACGATTGTTCCGATGACACTACTATTGTTGTGCCCGAAAATCCCTGTGTCATAAAACTGCCCAATGCTTTTAGTCCCAACAGCGATGGCATCAATGATGTCTTTGGTCTTCCCTTGAGTATGGCATGTCCAGAGCTACCTATTTTCAATATGGAAATCTATAATCGCTGGGGTCAGAAAATCTGGCATTCGGAAGATCCTAACTTGCGTTGGGATGGCACCTTCATGGGAGTTGAACAGGAGCTGGGTGTCTATGTCTGGACCCTGACGTATCAAACCACCACGGAAGAAGCACTCAGACAAGAAGCCGGAACCATAAGTTTGATCAGGTAGGCTGTCTTCACTGATCCGGCAAAAAAAAATTCCCGACCAGATGGCCGGGAACCTTTAGCGTTTGCTGAATTCAGCCAATAGCTGGATGGTTGTTTAGATGATCATACAGGCACCTACCGTATTGTTCGTTGCCTCATCGATGAGAATCAGTGAACCGGTATTGCGGTTGCGTCGATAGTTGTCGTAGAACAGACGGTTGGTGGTGCGAATAGAGATGCGACCGATATCATTCAGTCCCAGCACCTTCTGGTCTTCCATCTTGTGCAGGCTGTTGATATCAACTTTGTAGCGCACGTCTTTGATCACACAACGGGTTTCCCGGGTGGTGTGAATCAAACCGTACTTGCCGTTGAGCTGGAGCGGGGTTTCGCTCATCCAACAGACCATCAATTCCAGATCCTGACCTTCCTGGGGCATGTTGTTCTCGCGAACAATCATATCGCCACGAGAAATATCAATATCATCCTCAAGGGTTAAGGTGATGGACATCGGGGCAAAAGCCTCTTCGATTTCACCGTTCAGATCGACAATAGAGGCCACTTTGGTCGAAAAACCGCTCGGCAGGTGAACCACCTTGTCGCCTTTTTTCCAGATTCCTCCGGCGATGCGGCCGGCATAGCCGCGGAAATCGTGAAACTCCTTGGTCTGGGGCCTTACGACGGTTTGCACGGGAAAACGCGCATCGATATGGTTGTAGTCCGAACCGATGTGGACGTGCTCGAGGGTATAGAGCAGGGTTGGTCCGTCAAACCAGGGCATCTTCTCGGAGCGTTCTACAACATTGTCGCCGTTCAGCGCAGAGATGGGAATAAAACGGACGTCCTTGGTATCCAGTTTTGCACTGAAATCGGTGAACTGATCCACAATCTTCTCATATACAGCTTCGCTGTATTCCACCAGGTCCATCTTGTTGATGCAGACCACGATGTGGGGAATCTGCAAAAGGGAGGCGATGAAGGTGTGGCGATGGGTTTGTTCCACGATACCGTTGCGGGCATCCACCAGAATGATGGCCAGGTTGGCTGTTGAAGCCCCAGTAACCATGTTGCGGGTATACTGAATATGACCAGGGGTATCTGCAATGATGAACTTCCGGCGCGGGGTGGCAAAGTAGCGGTAGGCCACATCAATGGTGATGCCCTGTTCGCGCTCGGCTTTCAATCCGTCGGTCAGAAGAGCCAGGTTGACGGTTTCGTCACCGCGGCGCTTGCTCGAAGCCTCAATGGCTTCCATCTGATCTTCAAAGATGGATTTGGAGTCGTACAAAAGTCGTCCGATCAAGGTGCTTTTGCCGTCGTCCACACTGCCTGCGGTGGTGAACCGCAACAATTCCATGTCTAGGTATCCTTTTGAGTCAAATTCTTCGACTTCCTGGATGCCGTTTTGGCTGCTCATAATAACTGCTGAGTAAGAATTAGAAATAACCTTGTTTCTTGCGGTCCTCCATAGAGGTTTCAGAGCGCTTATCATCTGCGCGTCCTCCGCGTTCCGTCACGCGGGTTGATGCCACTTCCTGAATGATTTCCTCCAGTGTAGAAGCGCCGGATTCAATAGCACCAGTGCAGGTTGCGTCTCCGATGGTGCGGAAGCGAACCGTTTCGGTGAAGACTTTTTCCGTTTCGCGAACGGTGATGTAATCCGTCTTGGCCAGCAACATTCCATCGCGCTCCAATACCTCGCGCTGGTGCGAGAAATACAAAGAGGGAATGGGGATGTTCTCCAGCAGAATGTACTGCCAAACATCCATCTCGGTCCAGTTGGAAATGGGGAATACCCGGAAATGCTCACCGAAATGGTGACGCGCATTGAACAGGTTCCACAACTCCGGGCGCTGGTTCTTTGGATCCCACTGCCCAAACTCATCCCGGTGCGAAAAGAAGCGCTCCTTGGCGCGGGCTTTTTCCTCATCGCGACGGGCACCGCCCATGGCGGCATCGAACTTGTGCTTCTCCATGGTCTCCAGAAGAGTTACCGTCTGCAGGGCATTGCGGCTGGCATTGGCACCCTTTTCCTCAACGGCTGTTCCGCGGTCAATGGAATCCTGCACCATTCCGACAATCAGCTCTGCACCGGTCTCCCTGACCAGCTTGTCGCGATAGGCAATGGTCTCCGGAAAGTTGTGCCCTGTATCTACGTGAACCAGGGGAAAGGGAATGCGGGAGGGCCAGAAGGCCTTTCGGGCCAGGTGAACCATGATGATGGAATCCTTTCCACCCGAAAAAAGCAAGGCCGGCTTCTGGAATTTCGCCGCGACCTCGCGCATGACGAAGATGGATTCGGATTCCA
Organism: Chitinophagales bacterium; assembly: GCA_041751015.1. GTDB lineage: Bacteria > Bacteroidota > Bacteroidia > Chitinophagales > BACL12 > WGOA01. The sequence goes on along the minus strand of JBGSYF010000021.1, from coordinate 94,118 downwards.
GTTCCCGGATGTGTGACAAATTATAAGATACCATAACTGGGACAGTCTGTTCTTGAGTTTGAGAGGCTTTTTAGTTGGTTTAGCCGGAATAGCGGATGAGGGGCAGGATTTGTTCCACCAGATAGGCCACGGATTCCTCCGGGCTCTGGTTGGCTGTATCGACCACGATTTCGGGCTTGAGCGGTTCGTCGAAGGGAGCGTCTAAACCCGTAAAATGCTTGATTTCACCGGCTCTTGCCTTGGCATACAAGCCCTTTACGTCCCTTTGTTCACAAAGTTCGTACGAGGCTTTTATATAGACTTCGACAAAGTCTTCCGTGCCGACAATCTCGCGGGCCAGAGCCCTGAGATCAAAGGTTGGGCTGACGAAGGAATTGATGGTGATGATGCCCCCATCCAGAAAAAGGCGGCTCACTTCAGCGATTCGTCGGATGTTCTCCAGGCGGTCCTCTTCGGAAAAGCTGAGATTTTTGTTGATTCCACTGCGAACATTATCCCCATCCAGAAGTTTCGTGAGGAATCCTTGCTCGTGAAGGACTTTTTCCACCCCTTTGGCGATGGTGCTCTTGCCGGAGCCGGACAATCCGGTCATCCAGATGACCTTGGAGCGCTGCTTGAGCAGACTTTCCTTATCGCTGCGCTGCAGGATTTGGTCAAAGATGGGGTGAATATGGTTTGATCCGCTCATGGGCTGTATTCAGGCGCCGTGCCTGTGTAGGTCCGAAATTCGAAGGGCAAAGGTACGAATTCAAGTGCATCCCTGTTTAAAAAACTTGCGTCCGCAGCTTTCGGGCATGGGCAAATTGCTCCATTAAGCTCGCCCCCGAATCCAGAGCCTGCTGCAGAATGTCCGGCGGCCCTTCCATAGGCCGCTCATGCGTAATATGAGCGTCGCCGGGCCTATCAAGTGCTCCAAAATCGAAGATCACCCACAAAAATGTCCTGGTTTGGGCAGAAACCGCTGTTCGGGTCGAATCGCTGGTTGGGCAGCCAAAGGGTCCGAGCTGATCATAGAGCACCGGAAGACCCTCGATGTTCAAAGCGCCACGCCCTATGCCTTCATAGGGCTCATTAGCCTTTCCGCGATCCAGCAACAGGGGCGGGCGCAGCTTCGCGGCATCATAGCCCCCGATGGAGAGTCCGCTTTGCAGCGAAACCAGATTCAAGGCATCCACGGCGTTGTTGATCCGGTACAACTCCTTTCCACTTAAAATGCGGCGCAGCAAAGCCTCTGCAGAGGGTCGATATCGGCTGGGATCCTTGCCTAAGCGGCGGTAGCACTCGCGGGCATGCGCAATCGCCGTCCATAGCTTGATGCTGTCCACTGTCTCTTTTTGTCTCAAGTGGGCCGCCTGCTCATTGATGAGCTTGTTCAGCTCGTCAGGGCGCTCCTCAACGCGAATCTCCGCGTGCAACAAGCCCAGACGCAAGGCTGGACTTGCCTGCCTAATGGCTTGATCCACAGCAATTTGTGGAAGATCATCTGATTCAGCCACGCCTTTGCTCCAATTCCCGGATCGCCAGCCAGGCCATGAGGCCCTGCCCGGTATCCAGCGCGTTTTCGTCAATATCAAAGCTTGAGGTATGGATGGGCGAAGTAATGCCCCGATCCAAGTTTCCGGTGCCCAGACGGTAAAAACACGCCGCCCTTTGCTGGCTGTAGTAGGCGAAATCCTCCGCTCCCAGACTGATCTCGAGATCCACCACATGGTCTGCACCCAGAAAGTCTTCGGCCTGTTTCCTCATGCGGGCCGTGAGCTCTGCATCATTGTGCAGGGGCGGGTAGCCCACCTTGATGTCCACGTCGATCTGTCCGCCGAACATCTCCGCCGTTCCCCTGGCTATGCGGCGAATCTCCTCATGAGAGCGCTGGCGCAAGTCGGCATCAAAGGAGCGGAACGTACCCGCGATCTCCACGGTATCCGGAATGATGTTGGTGGCCCCATCGGCAATGACCCGGCCTATGGAGAGCACGGCGGGCTGATCGGGACGGGCAAAGCGGCTGACGACCCGCTGCAGATTGCTGATGAGCTTGGCGCTCATCAAGACCGGGTCTATAACCAGATGCGGGTAGGCCGCATGTCCCCCCTTCCCCCTGACCGTGAAATACAACTCATCGGCTGAGGCCATATAAGCCCCGCTGCGGAACCCCACCTTGCCCGAAGCCAGGGGAGGATGCACATGCTGACCGAGTACGCTGAGCGGAGAGGGATTGTCCAACACCCCTTCGGCTATCATCAGAGAAGCCCCACCGGGAAACTTCTCCTCCCCTGGTTGAAAGATGAGCATGATGCTTCCACTGAACTCCTCGCGGAGCTCTTGCAGTATGCTGGCGCAACCGAGCAGAGAGGCGGTGTGAGCGTCGTGGCCGCAGGCGTGCATCACCCCCTCATTTTGCGAGCGATAAGGGCTGTCGTAGTTGGCCTCTTTGATGGGAAGGGCATCCATGTCCGCTCTGAGCGCTATGCAGGCCGAATCGGGGTCCTTTCCTTCAATGCGGCCCAGTAATCCGGTCCCGGCAATGCCCTCCTTGAAGGAAATGTCCATCTCGCTGAGCCGCTCAGCCACAAAGCGGGCGGTCTCTCTCTCCTGAAAAGAGAGCTCAGGATGCTGATGCAAATGCCTGCGCCAGGCAATGCTCTTCTGCACCTGATCCGCAGATAAAGTGCGGATGCGGTTGATCAGTCGTGAATCCATGAAGGCTTAAAGATCGGCTATGGCCACCAGTTGGCGTACTAAAAATGCGCCGGGGTATTGGCTGACTATGCGCTGCAAGTCGCGGTGGGCATCAAAGCGATCGATGTAGTGCCCGGCCAGCAACTTAAAATCAGGCTGTTCCAGCACCACATCGCTGGGGATATCCGGAAAGCTCTGCTGAAAGGTGGCTCGCGCATCCTTGCACTTGCTCATGATGGGGCTGGCGTAGATCTGTATCCTGAAGCCGGCCATAACCCCGTTTTCGCGGTTGATGCGCTGGTGCTCAGCCAGCATGCGCTGCACACTGGAAGGCGCCACGACCCGCACATCGCCGGGAGATGAGCCCGGCTGAGCATGTACATCTCCGGCAGCGCTCAACAACAAAACCCCACAAAGGACCATCATCAGTCCGGGAATGGGTCGCTGGAAAAAGCTGCACTGGAGCATAGAGCTAAGTTAGAGGATCTTGCCTGATCGGCACATCAAAGGGGATGGAGCAGTGCCGGCCCGCTGGAAGTGCCTAACCGATCTGCACCTGCCGCAATCAGGGCCTCGGCAAAAGCCCGATCCCGAATGCCTCCCGAAGCCTTGATCCGAATGTTTTTGGGCAGCCTCGCCCGCATGAGGGCCACCGCTTCGACACTGGCCCCGGCACCGTTGAAACCCGTAGAGGTCTTTAGAAAGTGCACACCGGTTTCGGAGGCCATTTCGCACATGCGAATGATCTCCTCCTCTGTGAGCAGCGCACTTTCGATGATGACCTTGAGCACCCGGCTGTTCATGCCGGCCAGGGTAGCCAGACTCTGAATGTCGTCCTTTACCGCAGCCCAGCGCCCATTCTTCAAGGCGGCCAGATTCAGCACCATGTCCAACTCGGTAGCGCCCTGCTCAAAGGCCTTGCGGGCCTCTTCCACTTTGGCGGAAGTAGTTTGGTAACCCATGGGGAAACCCGCCACCGTCACCACCTGAACCGCACTGCCCTCCAGCAGTGCTGCCGTTCGCTCTACAAAGAAGGGAGGAACGCAGACCCCGGCAAAACCATAGGTCCGGGCCTCTTCGCAAAGTTGCTCCACCTCGGAAAAAAGCAGATCGGGCTTGAGGGCTGTGTGCTCAATTCTGGAAGCGAGTTCCTTCTGGTCGCGTTTGAGGCTCACCCGGCTCGTGCGCTTGGGCTTGCCCTTCTGATCAGGCATTAAGTCCATGGCACTGCTTGAATTTTTTGCCGCTTCCACAAGGGCAGGGATCATTGCGGCCCACTTTCTTGTCGGTTCGAATAACCTGTTGCACCCGCGGCTGGTCCTGGCCGGCTGTAGCCGCAGCCATCTTCGCCGCGCGGCCGTCGTCATAGGCAGGAGCTCCAGCACCCGCCATGGCCGGTCTGGCCTCCGCGTGCTGCGTGCGCACCTTGCTCAGATCGGTGCGCTCGGGCCGGGCCTGTTGAACCTGATCCGGTGACTGAATGGGAATGCTGCCTTTATAGATGAAAGAAGTGACTTCCTGATTGACCTCGTTGAGCATCTTCTTGAACAACTCAAAGGCTTCAAATTTATATATTAATAAAGGATCTTTCTGCTCGTAGACCGCATTTCGCACTGCCTGGCGCAGATCGTCCATCTGGCGCAGGTGATCTTTCCAGGCCTCATCGATCACGGCCAGCGAAATACCCTTCTCAAAGGCCTTGATGATGGCCCTTCCCTCCGTTTCATAAGCCTCTTTGAGATTGACCGAAACATTGAGGGTCTTGCGCCCATCGGTAAAAGGCACAATGACGTTCTGCAACTGCTCGCCCTTGCTGAGGTACAGATCGCGAATCAGGGGGAAGGCCATCTCGGTGAGCCGCTGGGTCTTACGGTGATAGACTTCCTTGGACTTGCGATAGAGTTTATCCGCCAGGAGTTCCGCGCGTTCCTTGCTGAACTCCTGCTCTTCAATATCCGGGTCCACCGAGAAGAAGCGAATGGCCTCCATGCGAAGGGTCTCCAGATCACCGTGTTCCTTCTGCTCGCGAACAATCTCCTCGGCCAGATCCTGGAAGGTATTGTTCAAATCAACGGAGAGCCGCTCTCCGTAAACCGCGTGTCTGCGCTTCTTGTAGATCAGTTCGCGCTGGGAATTCATCACGTCATCGTACTCCAGCAGGTGCTTGCGGATTCCGAAGTTGTTCTCCTCCACTTTCTTCTGAGCCCGCTCGATGGACTTGGTCACCATGCTGTGCTGGATCACCTCCCCTTCCTTGAAGCCCATCTTGTCCATCAACCCCGCGATGCGATCGGAGGTGAACAGGCGCATGAGGTTGTCTTCCAAAGAGACGTAGAACTGCGATGAACCCGGGTCTCCCTGACGGCCGGCGCGGCCGCGCAACTGCCGGTCAATGCGCCGCGATTCGTGGCGCTCGGTGCCGACGATGGCCAGACCACCGGCCTCCTTGACCCCCGGACCCAGCTTGATGTCTGTTCCCCGGCCAGCCATGTTGGTGGCGATGGTCACCGCACCCGGTTTGCCCGCCTCGGCGACGATTTCGGCTTCCCGCTGGTGTTGCTTGGCGTTGAGCACGTTGTGTGCGATGCCCTTCATGCGCAGCATGCGGCTGAGCAATTCGGAGATCTCCACCGAAGTTGTGCCTACCAGCACCGGTCTGCCCTTACCGGTTTGAATGGCGATCTCTTCAATGACGGCATTGTATTTCTCTCGAACGGTGCGGTAAACCAGATCGTCGCGGTCATCGCGGGTGATGGGTCGGTTGGTGGGTATGACCACCACGTCCAGTTTGTAGATCTCCCACAATTCGCCGGCTTCGGTTTCAGCCGTACCCGTCATTCCGCAGAGCTTGTGATACATGCGGAAGAAATTCTGCAGCGTGACGGTGGCAAAGGTCTGGGTGGCATCCTGAACCTTGACGTTCTCCTTGGCCTCTATGGCCTGGTGCAAACCATCTGAGTAGCGCCGGCCTTCCATGATACGGCCGGTCTGCTCATCCACAATCTTGACCTTGCCGTCCATGACCACGTATTCCACATCCAGTTCGAACAAGGTATAGGCCTTGAGCAACTGTTGTACCGCGTGCAGGCGCTCGGACTTGATGGAGAAGTCCTGTAGCATGTGATCCTTGGCCTCCATACGCTCCTCTTCGGACTTGCCCGAAGTGTCTATCTCGGCCACCATAGCCCCGACATCGGGCAGGAGGAAGAAATCGGGATCTTCACCGGAGGCGGTGATCAGATCAATCCCCTTTTCGACCAGTTCAACGGAATTGTTTTTCTCGTCAATGACAAAGAAGAGTTCCTGATCAATCTCCGGCATGCGCCGGGAATTGTCCTGCATATAGGTGTTCTCGGTCTTCTGCAGGATTTGCTTGATGCCCGTTTCGCTCAAGTACTTGATCAGGGCCTTGTTCTTGGGAAGGCCGCGATGAGCTCTCAACAGAGCGATGCCGCCCTGATCCTGATCGCCGTTTTCAATGAGTTTTTTGGCGTCGGCAAGGAATTGCTGAACGGCTTTGCGCTGCGCATCAACCAGGCGTTGAACTCTGGGCTTATAGCCTTCAAACTGCTGATCGCGCTGCTTGGAGACCGGTCCGGAGATGATCAGCGGGGTACGGGCATCATCCACCAGCACGGAGTCCACTTCGTCCACCATGCCATAGTGATGCTTGCGCTGCACCATCTCATCGGGATGCCGCACCATATTGTCTCTCAGGTAGTCAAAGCCAAACTCGTTGTTGGTGCCATAGGTGATGTCGCAGAGATAGGCTTCTCTTCGCTCTGCTGTGCTCGGCTGATAGTTGTCAATGCAATCGACCGTCAAGCCCAGAAAGTGCATGATGGGACCCATCCACTCGGAGTCGCGCTTGGCCAGGTAGTTGTTGACCGTGACAATGTGCACACCCATGCCCAGCAAACCGTTGAGGTAAGCGGGCAGAGTCGCCACCAGGGTCTTTCCCTCTCCCGTGGCCATCTCCGCAATCTTGCCATTGTGCAATACCATTCCACCGATGAGCTGCACATCGTAATGCAGCATGTCCCAGACCACCGTTGTGCCCCCGGCCGTCCAGGTGTTCTTGTAAATGGCCTGATCATCGCGAATCTCCAGAAAATCGCGCCCCACGGCCAGGCGGCGATCCAGTTCGGTGGCCTGAACCGGAATCTCGCTGTTCTCTTTGAAGCGGCGGGCGGTTTCCTTGACCACGGCAAAGGCTTCCGGAAGGATCTTTCGCAGCGCATCCTCTCCTTTCTCGGCCCTTTCCTTCTCCAGAGCATCGATCTGGTTGTAGATCTCTTCTTTCTGGTCGGGATCCATGTCCACCGAGCTGGCGATTTGCTCCCGAAGGGACTGAGATTTGCGGTCTATCTCCCCGAGATCTTCCGCAATCCTACTGCGAAACTCGCCCGTCTTGGCCCTGAGCGCGTCGTGCGAAAGCCCGCTGAGTTTGGCGAACTCCTCATTGATGCGAAGCACCATAGGCTGGAGCTCGCGGATATCCTTATCGGCTTTATTGCCCCCGAAGATCTTCGTGAGCGCTTGAGTAAACAGGTTCTTCATGGTATCAAAGTGCACCGGCACAATGGGTCCGGGCTCGGCACAGAGGGGGTAAAGATAATACCTTATTCAGGCCGGCAGGCGCAGGAATAAGGCTTGTTGGGTCGGGTGGAAGGGCCTTCAAAACACTGTTCCAGGCATCAATTGAAGCATCTGAGGGCCCGGGCTTGAACAAGGGTCTTATTTTCGGCCCAAAATCAACGCCTTCCTGCAAAAGGCCATTGCCCCATTTCCCTATTCCTATGAAAGTATTACTGCTCGGATCCGGCGGACGAGAACACGCGATGGCCTGGAAACTGGCCCAGTCGCCCTTGTGCCAAAAGCTGTACATCGCCCCCGGCAATCCGGGAACAGCCCTGGAAGGAGAAAACATTAGCCTGGAAATCCTGGACTTTGATGGCATAGGACGCTTTTGCCTGGAAAGGGAAATCGACATGGTCATCGTCGGGCCTGAAGCTCCACTGGTTGAAGGGATCGTGGACTACTTCGCCCAAAAACCAGAGCTCACTTCGATTCCGGTCATCGGTCCCTCCCGCGAGGCCGCAAGGCTGGAAGGCAGCAAATCCTTTGCCAAACTCTTTATGAAGCGGCATAGTATCCCTACTGCGGCCTACAAAGAGTATCAAATCGGACAATTAGACCAGGCCATGAGCGATCTGGACCGGCACGCCCTGCCGCTGGTGCTCAAAGCAGACGGATTGGCAGCCGGGAAGGGGGTGCTCATCTGTCATCAACGCGATGAGGCTAAGGCAGAGTTAAGAGCCATGCTGGAGGGGAAGTTTGGCGAGGCCAGCTCAACAGTGGTGGTCGAGGAGTTTCTTCAGGGCCGGGAAATGAGTGTCTTTGCCCTGTCCGATGGGCTCAACTGGGTCCTGCTGCCCAATGCCAAAGATTACAAGCGCATTGGGGAAGGAGACAGCGGCCCCAATACCGGCGGCATGGGCGCCATATGCCCCGTTCCCTTTGCCAGCGAAGGGCTGATGGAACGGATCAAAGAGCAGATCGTGGGGCCCACTGTGGAGGGCCTGCAAAAAGATGGTCTTCGCTATCAGGGCTTTATCTATTTCGGTTTGATGATTGTTGATCAGGAGCCCTGGGTTATAGAGTACAATTGCCGTCTGGGCGATCCTGAAACCCAGGCCGTCCTGCCCATGCTCAGGAGTGATTTGCTCGGGTTGCTTCAGAGGGTTCCCGGGCAACAGTTGAATGATGTTGTGATGGAATATGAGCAGGGATTTGCGGCAACTGTAATTCTTTCCTCTGCCGGTTACCCCGCGGAATATCAGACCGGCTATCTGATTTCAGGGATAGAGCAGGCGCGAGGCGCTTTGGTCTTCCACGCGGGCACCAAAACAGACGAAAATGGGCAACTGAGAACCAGCGGAGGCCGTGTTCTGGCAGTTACTGGAAAAAATAACAAACTTTTTTCCGCCCTTGAACAGGCATTCACTGCATTGGAACATATTGATTTTGAAGGTCTTAGTTTCAGACGGGATATAGGCCACGACCTCATGTAGAAAAAACATACCATATAGTTTCTTTGGGCTTTGAAGTATTGTATCTAATTTGCTGTTAGCAGCTCTTTTCAACCGGGCAATAGGCTTCTAAGTATTCAGTCAATCCCCATTTTGAGTCCATGGAAACAGGGAGCAAACTGATACACTGACAAGCTTGGCCCGACTGAAGAATGGTGTCCTTTGATCACGGTTTTAAAAACAACTAAACCCTTAAGAACATGAAGAAAAGTTACCCTATGATGATGCTGGCCGTTCTCATGACGCTGGCTCTGACTGCCTTTGCACCCAAGAGTGCGCAGGCAGCTCCCTATTGCATGACTGATGTGTATGGATACGTTTGGAATATGAACGTCACTCCCGCCGGTGGAAACGTGTTCAACTTCGGCGGCTTTGTCAATGTTGACGGAGTCAATTGGAGCATAAGCGGAACCTTCAACCGCGGCACCAATTCCATCGTTTTGACGGCCACTAATCCATCGCCCGATGGTTGTGTCTCAGCATCAAGCTTCTTCACCTATACCGGTTCACGCACCGGAGGCTCTGGTATCTCCTTCAGTTGGACCAACGATTGCGGCGGCTCCGGAACGGGAACCGGGAACGTTGTCAAGGGATCCTGCCGTGTCGGGCATGCTGTCGCAGTACCTAACGGACCTGCTGCTGGTCGCAAGATCAGTGCGCAACAGATCAATATTGGCCCCAACCCGGCCGCGGATATGATCAACCTGAGCTACACGCTGACAGAAAGCACGGATGTCAATATCCAGATTCTGGATATGAGCGGACGCGAAGTTGCTGTTCTGGCCCAGGGTGCTCAGGACGCCGGTACCTACCAACTGAGTTGGAACCTGCAGGACAGAGATGGAAGCGCATTGGCTAATGGTCTATACCTGGTTCGCTTCAACAATCTCAATGAGCGACTGGTCATTCAGCGTTAAACAGAAAGCAAGAGCTTAGAAGTTCTTTGTCCTTATTGTTGCTAACAAAAGGGGCTGCCCCTGCGGGCAGCCCCTTCTTTGTAGGCGGCCTGCTCCTCTCAGGCAACCTGTTGACATTCCCTCCAATCCAATACTACATACAGTACTTTATTGTACTTTACTCTTACTTCAACGGCAAGATGGGCACTTTGCTCAGTTGAGGAGTCTGAGGATCAACATAGCCATCTTGCCTGTGTTGCAGACTATCACCGGGTTGCATCTCTTCCTGATTGCTCTGAGAAAAGCCATCTTGTCTGAGCATGCTCAAGTGGTCTGGAAAGTACTCGGCAATCTGCTGATTGCCGTCTGGTCTTTGCATAAGAATGAGCTCTTGCTGTACCGGTTCTTTAGCACAGGACATGATCGACAGAGTTACAAAGACAATCAACATCACATGAACAGCTTTCATAGTTGCGCGTTTTACAGGGGTTCAGAGTACAAGGACAAATCTCTGTCCGTACATCCTGCTTAGGCGCATCAACTGCGTTAAATGTTACAGGGGCGCTGGTTAAATATTGTTAAGCACCCAAGTGAAATGTTAAGTGTTCAGATCTTTCCGACCATTTTAGCCGGATCCACCCATAGATCAAACTCCTCTTCGCTCAAGTAACCCAGGGCCAGTGCGGCCTCTTTCAGAGTGCTGTTCTCCGCGTGAGCTTTGTTGGCGATCTCCGCGCTCTTGTAGTACCCGATATGAGGGTTCAAAGCGGTAACCAGCATCAGCGAGCGCTGTACCTTTTCGCGAATCTCCGTGTGGTTGGGCTCTATGCCCAGTGCGCAGTGCCGGTTGAAACTATCGCAGGCATCCCCGAGCAAACGCGCGGAATGCAGGAGATTGGTGATCATCATCGGCTTGAAGACATTGAGTTCGAAATGCCCGTTTGAACCGCCGAAATTGATGGCCACATCATTGCCCATAACCTGAGCACAAACCATGGTCAGCGCTTCGGCCTGTGTGGGATTTACCTTGCCCGGCATGATAGAAGAGCCGGGTTCATTGGCCGGTATGATGATCTCGCCAATACCACTTCGCGGACCCGAGGCCAAAAGACGAATATCATTGCCGATCTTCATCAGACTGCAGGCCGCCGTCTTCAGCGCGCCCGACATCTCCACCACCGCATCGTGAGCAGCCAGGGACTCAAACTTATTGGGCGCGGTGACGAAGGGCAGCTTGCTCAGCGCGGCAATCCGGGCGGCTACATGATCCGCATATCCTTCCGGCGTATTGATGCCCGTACCTACGGCCGTTCCACCCAAAGCCAACTCTGATATATGTGGAAGGGCATTGCGAATGGCCTTGAGCGCATAATTCAATTGCGCAGCATAGCCGCTGAACTCCTGTCCCAGGGTCAGGGGAGTGGCATCCATCAGGTGGGTACGTCCGATCTTAACCACCTCTTTGAAAGCCTCTGCCTTGTTCTGCAAAGTATCCCGCAGCGATTCCATGCCCGGAATGGTGACTTCCGCAATCATGCGATAGGCCGCGATGTGCATGGCGGTTGGAAAGGTATCGTTGGATGACTGACTCATGTTGACATGGTCGTTGGGATGCACGAACTTCTTCTCGTCCTGCAAATCGCCGCCCTTCAACACATGGGCGCGATAGGCGAGCACCTCGTTCACGTTCATATTGCTCTGCGTACCGGAGCCCGTCTGCCAGACTACCAGAGGAAACTGATCGTCGAGCTTGCCGGCCATCACATCATCGGCCGCCTGCTGAATCAGGGCAGAGCGCCCGGCATCCAGAACCCCGAGGGCCTCATTGGTCTGCGCCGCAGCCTTCTTCAACAGCGCGAAAGCCATGATGATCTCGCGTGGCATAAGCTGTCCGCCTATAGTGAAATTCTCCAGCGAGCGTTGGGTTTGCGCGCCCCAGTACTTGTCTGCGGGTACCTTGATCGTTCCCAGGGTATCCTTCTCCATTCGGTATTGCATGGCCTGATTCGTCTTCGTGTTGATCGGTTATTCTTCGTATTTGTCGGTTCGAAAGGGGGCGGGTTGAACGCTCTGCTTGAGCAGCATGTTCAAGAGCTCTGGTTCAGCTCCCGGTGAACCTGGCCTCGCGCTTTTCCAAAAAAGCCCGGGTGCCTTCGCGGAAGTCGGCGCTGCCCATCAATTTGCCAAAGGTTTTGGCTTCAAGCGCATAACCCTCCCCTATGCTCTGTCCGGTGCGGTAACGCGCATTGACCAGGGCAATGCATTTGGCCAGAGCCATGGGGCCTTTCGAAATCATCTCCTTCATCATGGCCTGAGCGCGATCCATCAGAGCATCAGGGCTGACAACTTCATTGACCAGCCCAATGCGATGCGCCTCTTCGGCCGAAATCATACTGCCCGTAAGCAGGAGCTCCAAGGCCTTTCCCTTGCCGACCAGTTCCGCCAGGCGCTGGGTGCCACCATAGCCCGGAACGATGCCCAACTTGACTTCGGGCTGACCGAAACGCGCCGTTTGAGAAGCCAGGCGAACATGGCAAGCCATGGCCAGTTCACAGCCACCGCCAAGGGCAAATCCGTTGACCGCCGCAATCACGGGCTTGGGTCCGGATTCGATCCGGTTCAAGATTTCATGCCCCCGCTTACTGAGTTCAACCCCCTGTTCAGGGCTGAAATCGGCAAATTCGGAGATATCCGCACCGGCGGCAAAGGCTTTGGGTCCGGTTCCGGTCAGGATGATACCGGCGACGTTCTTGTCATCATGGGCGCTGCCGATCTGCCGATCGATTTCAGCCAGCAATGCACTGTTCAACGCGTTTAGGTGCTGCGGGCGATTGAGGCTGAGCACCAATACACCATCGCGCAGTTCTGAGAGCAAAAGGGAGGTATCCATAAGGTGATCTGTAATGTGGTCTGGAGATCTGATTGAATCCGATGTCATGCTGTACAACAGCTCTGTGAATGCGCAGAATCAGTGCCTTTCGGGCGCTATTGCAGGGCGCAAAGATAGCCGTCGGGCCCGAATTGACTTAACTTAGCCCCTGTTGAGGGGAGGGCAAACACAAGCCAGGCGATGAGCAAAAACAAGCTTGTCGCTGAGCATCCAACGCCGGAACTGCCTGATGTTTGCCGGAAAAAAGAACCCACAACCCGGTTATGGAACCCCTATCGTTTTCCGAATTTGAACCCATCCCGGACGAGGCGTGGAAGAATCAGCTCCTGCGCGAACTCAAAGGCGCTTCCTGGGAGGAAAGGATGATCTGGCGCGCCCCTGATGGCGCTGCCCATGCCCCGCTGGTTCAGCCCTTCTACCGCCGCGGCTCTGATAGCCCCGCACCCCAAAATGCAGATCCGCTGCACAATGAGCAAAGCGATTTAACTCGTATGGGCCGCCTTTCGCGCAAGATGCACCGGCTATCCTGGTACAAGCATGATGCGCAGGGACTGAACCAGGCTATTCAGGATGCCGTGTTCAGGGATGCCGCTGGGGTTGATGTCTATCTGCCTTCTGCACAGCTCGGACCACTCATGACGGAGCAGAGAAAGAATGGCCTGGAACTTCCGGTTCATAGCGATTTTAGTCTGCGCTGGATGGCCACTGACTTCGGGGATGATTGCCCTCCAGCGGCCGCGCTCGATCTGCTGGGCTATAGGGCTCGCAGCGCTGAACCCGCAGCGATGACTAAACAGAGCTGGGACCGGCTGGCGACGCATTTCCGGGCGCATGTTGAACAAGGCGTCGAGCAGGGTCTTCATGAGGCCAATGCTCAAGGTGCCGCCCGGCGGCAGAGCGCGCTCTACCTGGACAATGCTCTTTTTTGCGATGCAGGAGCCGACATTCCCACTCAAATGGGCTTGTGCTGGGCGGCCCTGAATGAGCTGTTTGCCGAATTGATGCAGCGCGGGATCGGGGCACCGGATATAGCCTCTGGCCTCCTGCTGCGCGTGGGCACAGGCCCGAACTTCTTCTTTGAGCTCGCGCGCTTAAGGGCCTTGCGCAAGGGTTGGACCGTCCTGGGTGAGGCGCTGAACGGTCAGAAGCCATTTCCCCATCCGGAGATCAATTCGGTGGCCGGTTCCTGGAACCTCTCGCGAAGTGACCCGCACAACAATCTGCTCAGGCTCTGCACCGAAGCTTCCTCGGCAATGTTGGGCGGGGCTGACTCCATCAGCCTTCCGCTCTTTGACCTGCAGGGCCGGGAGAACCCCGAATTTGCCCGAAGGCTTTCCGACAATCTGGTGCTCATGCTGGAGCGCGAAAGTCACTTGCTGCGGGTGGAGGACCCCGCCCGCGGATCCTGGTACATCGAATCGCTCACCGATGAACTGGGCGAATTGGGCTGGAGCCTCTTTCAGCAAATCGATCAGTTGGGTGGCTATACGGCCGCCCTGCAATCCGGCTGGGTACAGCAGCGCATTGCCGAGGCCCGGCAGCGCAAGGCCGATGCCCTCAGGAAAGCGGGCAGTTCCTGGGTGGGTGTCACGAGGTTCAAACCGTCCTCAAGCGGGGCAGCGGATCTGGGCGATGGCAAGTATCTGGCGTCGGGTTACCGCTCCCCTTCGCCCTATACCCGTAAAGACGCGGCATTGGCTTTTGAGCCCATTCTTCCCTGGGACGCTGAAGCCGAACTCAGCGCCGAAAGCCCTGTTCAACCCTCAACGAGCAAGTCATCATGAAAGCTCCCGTGCAACAATTGCGTTTCCCGAGCAGAACGGAACTATCCCGGTCTAAGCTCGCCGCCAGCCCTACAGAGACACCTGAAGGCATCGCCATTCCAGGGCAGCCCGGGCCAGAGCATCTTCAGGGCGCTGAGCACCTGGACTTCGCCGCGGGTATCGCGCCATTTCTGCGCGGCCCCTATGGCTCTATGTACATCCTCCGGCCCTGGACCATCCGGCAGTACGCGGGTTTCAGCACAGCCGAAGCTTCGAATGCCTTCTACAAACGCAATCTGGCCGCAGGGCAAAAAGGACTTTCAGTGGCCTTTGACCTGGCCACGCACCGGGGCTACGATTCGGATCACGAACGCGTTGTGGGCGATGTGGGCATGGCCGGTGTAGCCATTGATTCGGTCGAGGACATGAAGGTATTGTTTGATGGCATTCCCCTGGGGGAGATGTCGGTGTCCATGACCATGAACGGAGCGGTCATTCCCATCATGGCCTTCTACATCGTAGCGGCTGAAGAACAGGGCGTTTCGCCCGATCAACTCAGGGGTACCATACAGAATGACATCCTCAAGGAGTTCATGGTGCGCAACACCTACATCTACCCTCCTGCTCCTTCGATGCGCATCATCGCGGATATCTTCCGATATACCGCTGAGCGCATGCCCCTGTTCAACTCCATCAGCGTTTCGGGCTACCACATGCAGGAGGCCGGTGCGACAGCCGACCTGGAGCTGGCCTATACCCTGGCCGATGGATTGGAGTACGTCCGCTCGGGGCTGGCCGCGGGCCTGGGCATAGACGAGTTCGCCCCGAGAATCTCCTTTTTCTGGGGAATTGGCATGGATCATTTCATGGAGATTGCCAAGCTCCGGGCCGGGCGACTGCTCTGGGCAAAGATCATTCGCTCCTTTGACCCGAAGGATGAAAAATCCATGGCCCTGCGCACTCATTGCCAGACCTCGGGATGGAGTCTGGCCGGACAGGATCCCTTCAACAACGTAGGCCGAACAGCCATTGAAGCTCTCGCTGCGGCCATGGGACACACCCAGAGCCTGCACACCAATGCCCTGGACGAAGCCATAGCCCTTCCCACCGATTTTTCGGCCCGCATCGCGCGCAATACCCAACTTTTCCTCCAGGAGGAGACGGGCATAACCAGAGTGGTGGACCCCTGGGGGGGGTCTTGGTACGTAGAGTACCTCACGGATCAGTTGGCGAGAAAAGCCTGGGCGCATATTCAGGAGATTGAAGCCTTGGGCGGCATGGCCAAAGCCATTGAAACCGGTCTGCCAAAGATGCGCATCGAGGAGGCCGCCGCCCGGAAACAAGCCCGGATAGATGCCGGTGTGGATATCTTGGTTGGGGTCAATGCCTACAAGGCCGGAGAAGATGAGGCGATGGAGATACTCTCCATTGACAACAAAGAAGTCAGACGCTCTCAGGTGGAAAGGCTCAATGAGCTTCGGGCAGGGCGCGACGAAGATGCCGTGCAGCTGAGTTTGCAGGCGCTGGAAGATGGGGCGCGCAAAGAAGGGGCAAATTTGCTGGAACTCGCGGTGGATTGTGCGCGCAAACGGGCTACTTTAGGCGAGATTTCTACGGCTATGGAAAAGGTGTTTGGTCGGTATCAGGCCGTCATTCGATCCATTAGCGGTGTTTATGCCAAAGAGATAGCCATGGACGACCGGTTTCGCGAGGCCAGAGAACGCTCCGACCGCTTTGCGGCCTTAGAGGGGCGCCGACCGCGAATTCTGGTGGCCAAACTCGGTCAGGATGGTCACGACCGGGGGGCAAAGGTCATCGCTACCAGTTTCGCCGATCTGGGTTTTGATGTGGACATCGGACCCTTGTTTCAGACGCCCGCAGAAGTGGCCCGCCAGGCCCTGGAAAACGATGTGCACATCGTGGGCATCTCCAGCCTTGCAGGAGGACACAAGAGTCTGGTTCCGGAAGTGATCGAAGAGTTGGGCAAGCTGGGAAGGGCGGACATCATGGTCATCTGCGGCGGGGTCATCCCCGAGCAGGATCACGATGCGCTCTACCGGGCCGGAGCCGTGGGCATCTTTGGCCCGGGTACGGTGATCGCCGAGGCCGCCTCCAATATTCTGGATCTGCTGATCAAAAGCCGGGCCGCTTGAGTTCCGCCAAAGACCAGGCCAGCCGCCGCTTCATGGAAAAGCAGGCGGGTTCGCTGAACCCCGAAGAGCTGATCCGGGGCATTCAACAGGGCGAAAGGCAGGCTTTGGCCCGCGCCCTGACTCTGGTGGAAAGCGAAAATGCCGAGCACCGCGCACTGGCCAGAGAGGTGATCGAAGCCTGTTTGCAGCAGGCGAATGGGAAGACACAAAACAGCACCTTGCGCATCGGCATCACCGGGGTTCCCGGAGTGGGCAAGAGCAGCTTTATCGAGCGATTGGGTTTGATCCTCATCGGGCGCGGTTACCGGGTAGCCGTTCAGGCGGTGGACCCTTCCAGCGAGATCAGCGGGGGCAGCATCTTGGGCGACAAGACGCGGATGGAAAAGCTTTCGGCCCATGCCCAGGCATTCATACGCCCTTCCCCTGCTCGCGGCACACTCGGCGGAGTAGCGGATCGTACGCGAGAGCATATTCTGTTGTTTGAAGCGGCGGGATACGACCTGACTCTCATAGAAACGGTGGGCGTAGGGCAAAGCGAAACGGCTGTGCACGGCATGGTGGACTGCCTGCTCCTGCTATTGCTGCCCGGCGCGGGCGATGAGTTGCAGGGCATAAAAAGAGGCATCGTGGAGATGGCCGATATTCTGGCGGTGAACAAGTCCGACGGAGACAACCAGCAGCGGGCCAGGAACACCCAACGGGATTATCAGCAGGCCCTGCACTTGTTTCCTCCCGCCTCTGAAGACTGGACCGTACCAGTTCTGCGCTGTTCAGCCATCACGGGCGAAGGGATGGAGGAACTCTGTCAAACTCTGCTGAACTACCGCGATCAGATGCAGGCCAATGGCTCGTTTGCCCGCCGCCGACAAAGTCAGTCTGCCGAATGGTTGCACGAAGCCATTCGCGATGCGCTAAGTGAAGACTTCTACAATGACCCTGAAATTGCGCGCTTGCTGGCCGCCGAAGAAACAGAAGTTCAAAACGGCAGCGTTCACCCTCTCCGCGCTGCGGAGCGTCTGATTGAACGCTTCCGCAAAAAACAGAACGCCGACACGGCGCTATAGTTGCGCGATAATGGTCTGGAAGAATTCCGACCAAACGGCGTGCAAATGGAGGTTTTCCTTGGCAAAACGAACGATCAGAATGTTCTTTGGGGGATAGACATAGATGTACTGACCGTACAGTCCCGCGGCAAAGTAGATGCCTGCGTCCTCCCCTTCCAGCCACATGTGATTGTAATAGCGGGCAAAACTTCCCTCCGGGCGCTCTTCAGCCGGTGGAACATCAAAGTAGGAGGCTGGAATGATCTGTTCCCCGTTCCAGTTTCCGCGATTCAGCATCAGACGGCCGAAGCGCGCAAAATCCATGGCCGTTGCATTCAGGCAGCAAAAGGCCTTGGGAGTTCCACCTTTATCCGTGCTCCATCGAAGGGCGTTTTCAGTGCCAATTCTGGACCAGATCTTTTGAGACAGGTACTCTACCGGTTCTATCCCGGTTGCCACCTCAAGCACCATAGACAGCATCTGGGTATTCCCATTCTCATATCTAAAAGTTTGGCCGGGCTCAGCGCGTCTATCAAACTTTTTCTCACATATTCGATCAATATGATTGCAATAGTAGAGCCATCCCTCCGCCGGATATCGAATGCCTGAAGTGTGATTGAGCAGATGTTCCAGCGTTACATCCTCAAAGGGAAAATCGCTCACATAGCGCTGAACGGGATCCTTCAGGGAATGAATGCTACCCTCCTCAAGTGCTATGCTAATCATGGCTCCCACAAAAGTCTTGGCAATGGAAAAACTGGTCACCGGATGGTTTGCGCTTATCTCTCTGAAGTATTGTTCGTACAATACCGTATCATTTCTTATGATGATAAAGGCCTGAGTAGCGCTGTTGTTCAGGTACTCCTCCATTCCCACCGTTCCCAATCCAAAGGGTATGGGAACCACCTGAATGGATTGCCCGATTTCAGACTTTGCCGGAGGGCGCGAAAAGGAAAAATTTGATGCTGCCGGAGGAATTTCGGTATGGGCAAAACGCAATTGATCCTGAAAGTCAGGTGCATTCAGAGTTAGACGGCGACTGAGGGTGCAAGAGGAGAGATAGCAGGCAAAGAAAAGCAGCAGCCCAATGCGGAGGGTACGATGATGTGGCACCCCGCGAAATTACTGAAACAGGAAGCGCTTGAGTCTTTTGAGCCTCAACTATTTTTATCAGGCTTACTGGAGGACTTGGGCGGAGCAGGGCTTTTGATTTCCTCTGAGCTCTGATCTTCTTTATGTTTTTCAGTATCCTGCAACCCGCCCTCCTGCATCTTGCGGTCGTCCACTTTCTTATTTAAAAAATCGTTGATGCGTTCCACGGTAAAGTTGCTCGACATCTCACCAAAGCTGTTGATTTGAAGTTCAAATCCCTCCAGTTCAGGGTGAACATGTGCTTTTTTATCTTTGGTTTTCTTAGATTTCATGTCGAAGGGCGTTTGAGGCTCTACTGGGCCTGATCAAATCTCCGGAGGGAGGAAGCTATGCGCTTCTGGGTGGTTTCAGAACCCAAAACGCTCATCATTTCGAACACCGGCGGGCCTTGAATGGTTCCCGCCAAAGCCAGTCGGAGCACCGGCATCAGGGCGCCGGGGCCTTGATTTTCCTGTTCCATAAACCGGGTAAAAGCCTGCTCTATGCTCGCCGGCTCAAAGTCGGAAAGGCTTTCCAGATGCTGAATCAGGCGTTCAAAGACCGGTCGCAATTCGCTTTTGTACTTTTTTTTGAGGGTTTTCTCATCAAAGCTTTTGGGTTCGGCAAAAAAGTAATGCCCCTGCTCGGGCATATCGGCCAGAAAATGGACCCGCTCCTTGAGCAAGCGGACGATACCGGGCAATTTGCCGGAATCGAAGGATATGCCCCGCTCTTCCAGAATAAGCATCAGTTTGGCGGCCAGCACGGTATCGTCCTGTGCTTTGAGGTGTTCCTGATTGAACCAGCGGGCCTTGTCGATGTCAAAGCGCGCCCCGCTTTTGTGAACCCGGTCCAGACCAAAGGCCTGGCAAAGCTCATGGAGGCTGAAGATCTCCTGCTCTGTGCCCGGATTCCAGCCCAGCAGAGCCAGGAAATTGACCAGGGCTTCGGGTTCAAATCCGCTTTCGCGGAATCCCGACCAGAGATCTCCACTGCCCGGGTCGGTCCAGTTTATGGGAAAAACGGGAAATCCGAGCTTGTCGGCACTGCGCTTGCTGAGCTTGCCCTGACCATTGGGATTCAGAATGAGAGGCAGGTGGGCAAAAGCCGGCCTTTCCCAACCGAAACAACGGTAGAGCAGGACGTGAAGCGGGCATGAGCTGAGCCACTCTTCGCCCCGAATAACATGGGTGATCTGCATGAGGTGGTCATCCACCACATTGGCGAGGTGATAGGTGGGCAAGCCGTCGGCTTTGAGCAAGACCTTATCGTCGAGTTCATCGCTGGAAAAGGAGACCTGACCACGTATAATGTCCTCAAATTCAATGATTTCTGAGAGCGGCACGGCCAGCCTGACCACGTATTCCGCCCCTGAATCGAGGCGCTTTTTGCACTCTTCAGCGCCCAGTGCCAGGCTGTTTTGCAGGCTCATCCGCGTCTGGGCATCGTATTTAGGGGGCTGTTCACCGGCTTTTTCGGCCTGAACCCGGCGCTCTTCGAGCTCCTCTTCGGAGTCAAAGGCGTAGTAGGCGTGTCCGGATTCGATGAGCTGGAGGGCGTAGCGCTGATAGATGGCACTGCGCTCGCTTTGGCGATAGGGCGCATGCGGGCCCCCATTCAGAGGTCCTTCATCGGGCAGTAGCCCGCACCAGGACAGGGATTCGGCGATGTAATCCTCCGCCCCTTCGACAAAACGCTTTTGATCGGTGTCTTCTATGCGCAGGAGGAATTGCCCCCCGTGATGCCGGGCAAAGAGATAGTTGAACAGGGCGGTTCTCAACCCGCCAATATGCAGGGGGCCGGTGGGACTCGGGGCAAAACGAACACGTACAGACATAGGCATTTTAGGAGCTTAAAGTTAGTGGGGTTTAGATAACTTTGAAGCCAACACCTCCGCATATGGACGCTACTACACCAGCCGCCCCAAAGACTATGTACTTCGTCAAAACCCCTTTCTACCTCAAAAAGATCTTTTCGGCCATGACCTGGGAACTGCCCGGTCAGGAAAAAGAAATATATTTGACTTTTGATGATGGGCCCAGTCCGGGCATTACGGAGTTTGTGCTGGACAGTCTTAAAGCCGTCGGTGCAAAGGCCAGCTTTTTTTGTTTGGGAAGCAAGGCAGAAGCCCATCCCGAAATCATGGAGCGCATAGCCCGCGAAGGCCATGCCATCGGCAATCACAGCTACAGCCATCCGAATGGCTGGAAGACCCCTGATGATCAATATCTGGCCGACATAGAAAAGGCTGCGGCGCTTATCCCCGGCAAACTTTTTCGCCCCCCGTATGGCCGAATCAAGATCACTCAGATCGAAGCGCTGAAACAGCAGTACCACATTGTAATGTGGGATGTGATCAGCGGTGATTTTGACGAGGACATCAACGAGGAGCAGTGTTTGAAGAACATCACCGAGAATGCCCGCCCCGGCTCTATAGTGGTGATGCACGACAGCCCAAAAGCAGAGGAGAAACTTCGCTTTGCCCTGCCCCGGGCTTTGGAGTATTTCAAGACCCAGGGCTACCGCTTTGAGACGGTGCCCGCCGAAGTGCCGGAGCCTTCCTGATGCCGGCGAAAAGCGCCCAGGCCCTTCGCCCGAACGCTCAGGTCATGACTCTGGTTGACACGCATGCCCATCTCTACGACGAGCGATTTTCTTCCGATCGGGATGCGATGTTCTCCAGGGCCGCTGAGGCCGGAGTAAAGCGCTTTTACCTGCCCAATGTCGACAGAGCAACCATCGACGGTTTGCTGGAGCTGATTGAGCGCTATCCCGGGCAGTGCTACCCCATGATGGGGGTGCATCCCTGCCATGTCAAGGAGGATTTTGAGGAGGAGCTGGCCATTGCAGAGAAGTGGCTGTTTCAGCCTCCCGAAGCGATCAGATTCTGCGCCGTAGGAGAGATCGGACTGGATTACTATTGGGACAAAACCCATATAAAGCAACAAAAAGAGGCCTATCTCCGGCAGTTGGAATGGTCTGTGCGCCTTGGTCTGCCGGTGGCCATACACAGCCGCGATGCCCTGGAAGACACCATAGGCTTGATCGAACAGCTCAATGACGATCGTCTAAAGGGGGTTTTTCACTGCTTCAACGGAGATGCCGGGCAGGCTGAACGCATTGTAGCGCTGGGGTTCCATCTGGGTATTGGCGGAGTGGCTACCTACAAAAACGGAGGCCTGGACCATGTCTTGCCCGGTGTTGATCCTTCATTTCTGCTCCTGGAGACCGATTCGCCCTATCTGGCTCCGGTTCCATTTCGCGGCAAACGCAATGAACCGGCTTATCTGGTGCATATTGTGGAGGTGCTGGCTCGTTGGTACGGCACTACCCCGGAGGCCATGGCCAAAATGACCACCGACAATGCCAATAAACTCTTCGGCTTTGAAGAAAGGGCTTCATGACCCTTGTGTGACGAAGGGAATACACGATAACTTTGGTTTATTCGTTTGAGTTGCAGAACTTTGGACACTCTACACGTCCGTGTAAATGGGTAGTTTAAGACTATCAATTTCTCAAATTTGTAGTTGTTTTGGAGAGATGACCGAGTGGACGAAGGTGCTCGCCTGGAAAGCGGGTGTGCCCCAAAAGGGTACCGAGGGTTCGAATCCCTCTCTCTCCGCAGCCTTGTAGACAATGAAAAAAATTGCGTTACTTGTGGCGCATTTTTATGATATACAGCCCATTTGGCTATAGGATCAAACCCGAAAAACACCACACCCAAAAAACCTTGTTATGATCAAGAAGCTTTTCGCACTATCTGTGCTTTTCAGTCTTCTGTTTTTCAGCCCGGATACTGTTATGGCCCAGGACGCCGCTCCGGCTGCATCCGCTGCTGACGAATCAGTAAGTTTTGGGATGCCCCTGCTCAAGCGCTACTTCATCGAAGGTACCTGGCAGTTCATGGGTATTGTGTTGGTTTGTTTGATTCTCGGTCTGGCTTTCTGTATCGAGCGCATCATCTCCCTCAGTCTTGCCGACGTGAACACGCGCAAGTTGCTCGAAGGGGTTGACGAAGCCCTCAAGGCCAAGGACGTGGAGAAGGCCAAGGAGATTTGCAAGGCCACCCGCGGACCGGTTGCCGGCATTGTCTGGCAGGGTTTGACCCGCGTTCGCGAGGGCATTGATGTGGTGGAAAAATCACTCAGCGCTTATGGCTCCGTTCAGATGGGTCTGTTGGAGCGCGGTCTGGTCTGGATTTCGCTCTTTATAGCTCTGGCTCCGATGCTCGGATTTATGGGTACGGTTATCGGTATGGTTCAGGCCTTTGACAGCATCGCTTCGGCTGGCGCTATCTCGGCTTCCATCGTTGCCGGTGGTATCAAGGTCGCTCTGCTCACCACGGTGTTTGGTCTGATTGTGGCCATTATCCTTCAGATTTTCTACAACTACATCGTTTCCAAGATTGACGGCATGGTCAACCAGATGGAAGACGCTTCTCAGACCTTCATCGATATGCTGGTCAAGTACGATGTTGCCAAGCGCAGCTGATTTCCACCAATAGACGCTTTTCAGTATGCAAGATTTCTTTAGCAACGTTTTACTTCCCCTCGGTTTATACCTGGTTCCCGTCGTGTTTGTACTGATGGTTGCCGGTTTGCTCTGGGGAATGTTCAGCGATCCCCGCAAGGCCATGAAGTCTGTGGCAGGTATCGTGGTACTCGCCGCGATCTTCCTGATCTCCTATGCCATGGCTGATTCCACCAATTACTCTTCTGTTCCGGCATCGGAAAATGTGGTTAAGATTGTACAGGCCGGCCTGAGCACCTTTGTGGTCTTGCTGTTCATTACAGTAGCCGCCATGTTTGGTTCTGTGATCAGAGACATTTTCAAATAGGTTAAGCGGAATGGCATCCAGAAAACTTCCAGAGATCAATGCGAGCACAATGGCAGACATTGCGTTTCTGCTGTTGGTGTTCTTTCTGGTGACCACCGAGATAGACATTGATGAGGGAATCAATGTTTCTCTACCGCCATGGACCGATGTACCCCCTCCTCCGGTTGAGTCCCAGGACCGCAATACTCTGCAAGTGCTGATCAACTCCCGCAACCAGTTGTTGGTGGAAGAGGAGTTGGCCGACATCAAAGATCTTCGCAAACTGGCCAGGGATTTCGTCATGAACAACGGTCGCAATCCGGAATGGTCAGACAGCCCTCAAAAAGCTGTTATCTCGTTCAAAGGGGATGTTGGAACTTCATATGATATGTACATTCAGGTGTATAATGAATTGAGGGGTGCCTACAACGACCTGAGAAATGAAATGACGCGGCAGAAGACCAGTGGTCGGGTTGCGCGCTATGTAGATCTGGACCCTACAACCCGGGATTCCCTCATTAGGGAAGAGATCAAAATCGCTATACCAGCGCGTTTGTCGGAGGCTGAGCCCACCAAACTCGGCGGCAAATAAGCAAGCTTATGCTAGGACACTTTAAACGCTCGAAGAAGGCTACCCCGGCGATCTCTACCGCATCGCTGCCGGATATCGTCTTCATTCTCTTGTTTTTCTTCATGGTGGCGACCCGTATGCGGGAGACCGAAGTCAAGGTGAAGCAGTCGCTTCCCAAGGCCACCGAGATGGAAAAACTGGAGAAGAAGGACTTGCTTTCTTACATCTATATTGGAGCTCCGGCAGAGTCCTATCAGAAGGAATTTGGTTCAGCTCCCCGTTTGCAGTTGAATGATCGCCTGGCCACGCCTGAAGAAGTGATCGATTTCATCGCCACGGAGAAGGCCAAGATGCGTCCAGAGCTTCAGAACGCCATCATCATTGGCATCAAGTGCGACAAAGACGCGGATTTGGGTATTCTCAGCGATGTGAAAACAGAACTCAGAAAGGCCAATGCGCTAAAGATCACCTACATCACGGTCAAAGACAGCCGTCCTACCCGCTAGCAACTCTGCGTGCCCGTTGTCTGTTTGATATTCCTGTTGGCAGAAGTAAGGCTTGGCGGTTCGCTGTAATGAGCAGCGGGCCTATCTTTAGGGCAACAGCAAATTATGTGGTACGCGCTCATTCCCCTGTCACTCTGGCTGGGTCTTGAATTCTATGTCTTCAAAAGCCTGAGATCGGTTTACGGGAATCCGGCTTCAAGCCGATCTACCTGGAAAGCATTGCGCTTCCTGCTTTTTCTGGGCTTTGTTATCGTGCTGGCAACGATCGTCTATTTTGCC
The DNA here is from genome assembly GCA_041751015.1 of Chitinophagales bacterium. Lineage (GTDB taxonomy): Bacteria > Bacteroidota > Bacteroidia > Chitinophagales > BACL12 > WGOA01. The sequence goes on along the minus strand of JBGSYF010000021.1, from coordinate 69,302 downwards.
ATTCAGGGACGCCCTATGAGAGCCAGTACCGGCAGCAATTTACTGCTGGGGCTATCATTCACCTTTCTGATCACCAAGTTTACCCTGGCCATTGTGTTGTTGCTGGAGGACTTGTTCAGGCTTGGGCAATGGCTGTTTTCCACTTTGCGCCATGCGGCGGTTGGCAAGAGCGAACGTTCGATAGAGATGCTGTCCAGAAGGCGCTTTTTGAGCCGTCTTGGTTTGATTCTGGCGGCCATTCCCTTCAGCAGCTTTCTCTATGGAATCACCAAAGGGAAGTACGCGTATCAATTACACAAAACCACCTTGCATTTCCCCGACCTCCCCCCGGCATTTGACGGGTTTAGGATCGTGCAGTTGTCGGATGTGCACTCCGGCAGCTTTGACGATGCAGAAGCGGTTCAGCGGGGACTGGAACTGGTCGGGGAGCAACAGCCTGATCTCCTCCTGTTTACCGGAGATCTGGTCAATGATTACGCCACAGAGATTGTACCCTATAAAGGCTTTTTTTCGGCCCTGAGCGCGCCTTTGGGCAAGTTCTCCGTGCTGGGTAATCACGACTATGGCGAGTACCCAAAGTGGAACAGTCAGGAGGAACGGCAAGCCAATTTCGAAGCTCTTGTGCAACACCACGCAGATATGGGTTTTGATCTGTTGCGAAACCGCCATGTTCGCCTGGAGCGTAATGGGGAGTCCTTGGTTCTTGCCGGGGTGGAGAATTGGGGCCGCCGTCCTTTCCCCCAGTATGGCGACCTGGACAAAGCCTTAGAAGGTGTTGAAAGTCAGGATTTTGTGCTGCTCATGTCCCACGACCCCACCCACTGGGATGAAAAGGTCCTGAACCACCCGCGCCAGGTTCACCTGACCATGAGCGGTCATACCCACGGCGCCCAGATGGGTGTTGAGATCCCCGGGGTTAAATGGAGCCCTTCAAGTTGGGTTTACCCGCGCTGGGCAGGCTTATATAAGGAAGGCCTGCGCTACCTCTATGTCAACCGGGGCTTCGGATTCATTGGCTTTCCGGGCCGGGTTGGAATCTGGCCCGAGATTGCGCTGATTGAACTCCGAAGGGCCTGAGGAGTTGGTTTACCCATCAATAATTTAAGTAATCTAATAAAAGGCTTCGATTTATCGAACCCATTTTGTATTTTATTCCTTGGTTTTGAATGAACATAAAAGCAATGCAAAACCCCCCTAATCTTATGTTTATATAATCAAAAAAACCCAACATGAAAACAACAACACTCGCGCTTGCTGTCTTAACCCTCAGTTTCGGCATGGGGTTAGGTGCCAGGAGCGCCAGCGCACAATGTGCGGCCGAAGTATGCACCAACAACAGTGTGACCATTGGCAACGACCAGGCCACCTTGGAATGTGTGCGTTATGACTATCCGGGAGCCGGCCAGTCAACCTGGTACTACACCATCTCATCAGGTTCAGGACCCGCGATCAGCCACGTGAATTTCAGCTTGAACCTCGATTGCATGTCTATTCTGGATGCAGGTATCTGGGGTCCAGGACTCAACCACCTCAATTCCGGAGGGGGTGATCCGGAGATACGATTCTCGCCCGACCCAACAACCGGAGTTATCGGGCTGAAATTTGACGAGGAATTTGATGACGGCGAATCCCGCAATTACTACTTTACCCTGGATGGTAACTACCAACAGTCGGAGATGATGCTCATCGTTACCAAGGGAGGCCCTGGCTTTGATGGTGCTATGATCTGCGGCCCTTCTGCAGATTGTTTGGAGATTGCCGATTGCCCCGGACCTTGCGAAGCTCCGGAAAACATCACCGTGACTCAGTTGACTCCCCGTTCTGTTTTAATTGAATGGGATGATGATGAGTGTGCTGCAGGCTGGAGAATTTGTGCCCGCGAAATGGGTACTGGAGCAAAGGTTTGCCATATCCGCACGGGTTCTGAAAAAGTGTTCTACAACCTGACGCCTGGCAATACCTATCATTTCGCTGTACGCACCAACTGCCTTGACGGTAGTAAGTCGCCATGGAGTGCACCGGTAAGCTACACTGTGCCAACCTTGCGCCTCGAAGCTCCCGCAATAGAAACGTGGTCCTTGTTCCCCAACCCAGCTTCTTCTCAGGTGAATGTGAGCTGGACCGAAGGTGCACAACAAGTGCAGATTCGCGTTCAGGACATCACGGGCGCGTTGCAAGCCAACTTTGAAATGGAAGCGAAAGGTGCAGCCGGTCAACACAGCATTTCGACCCAGAATCTGACGGACGGCATGTACTTTGTAACCATCATTCGCGATGGTCAGGTAGAATCACGCCATCTGACGATTCAACACTGAGCATTTGCCATAGCCTTCTAAACGGCTGTGATTGATTGCACGTTCACAAAATCATAGAGTCCCCCGCCAGTTCAATCTGAGCGGGGGATCTTTTTTAAAAAGTTTCAATTTGAGTGATTTTTCATGGACATGTTTTACCAATCGCCGTGTTACTCTAAATTGAGGTAGCACCGGACGGGTCTATGTTGTAACGCGTATCTTTAAGGAGTAAACAGGTCTGCTTGGTATGGCAAAAAATCATGTCAATTTAAAATGATTAAATTATATACTTTTTTCTTTTCTGCAATTGTGCTTTTTGTCTCCTGTAAGAAGGAAGACAGCCCGAACACACCTGATCCAAACGGAACCTATCAGCAGTACGGAACGCCCTTTGAGGATATCCCGGACATAGAGGATATTGTTATGTACGAAGTCAACCTGAGAGCCTTTAGCCCAGGAGGCGATTTGAGCGGAGTCATCAATAGGCTGGATCATATAAAATCCCTGGGGGTCAATGTTATCTGGCTGATGCCCATACATCCTATTGGGCAGGTGAACTCGGTCAATTCGCCCTATTCTGTGAAAGACTACAAGGCGATCGGAGAAGAGTATGGCAACCTCGAAGACCTCAGAAGGCTCACCAATGAAGCTCATGCCAGAGGAATGGCTGTGATCATGGACTGGATCGCCAATCACACCGCATGGGACAATCCCTGGATCGAGAACAAGTCCTGGTACACGCAAAATTCTTCCGGAACCATCATTCACCCTCCCGGTACCAATTGGCTTGACGTGGCCGACCTGAACTTCAGCAACTACACGATGCGGGCGGCCATGATAGACGCGATGACCTATTGGATCTACGAAGCCAATATTGACGGGTATCGCTGCGACTACGCCGATGGGGTGCCCTTCAACTTCTGGAGTCAGGCCTTTGATTCGCTTCGCATGATACCCAATCGATCACTGGTTCTCTTTGCCGAAGGCAGCCGTTCCGATCACTTCCAGGCCGGCTTTGATCTGAGTTTTGGGTGGCAGTTTTACGGACAGCTCAAGAATGTCTTTGAAGGAGAACCGGTCAGCAAACTCATTCAGGCGCACAACAATGAATACTCCAGCATTTCTACCGGCAAATCATGGGTGAGGTTCAGCACCAATCACGATGAATCCGCCTGGGACGAAACGCCCATGGTGCTCTTCAATGGCAAAGAGGGTGCTCTGGCCGCTTCAGTCGCTGCCGTCTTTACCGGAGGTGTACCGCTCATCTATGGAAGCCAGGAAGTCGGCACAGTAAACCCTGTGCCTTTCTTCTACAACTCCAACATTAATTGGAACGCCAATCCGGATATGCTTAATTCGTATAAAAGTTTAATTAGTTTTTACAACTCATCAGAGACTTCGCGCAGGGGAAGCAATACCTTTTACACGAATAGTGACGTGTTGTGTATGAAAAAGTCCGGTGCGGGAGAAGATTTATTGATCATGGTCAATGTGCGAGACAGTACCCTAATGTTTGATGTGCCTGCAGAGCATCAATTCAGCACTTGGACCGATGTTTTCGATGATGAAACTTATATGTTAAACTCCGAGGTAGAACTGGAGCCTTATGCGTACATGATACTGAGGCAGTGAGGCGGGATTGATTTGCTCAAGATTTTTTCGTTGTCTTAATTGCATTCTCCAATAATACAATCTCCTCCAAAACATGGGGATCCGGCTCACCCGCATCATCGCACTCCCTTTTCAGGCGCAATTGGATTTCCAAAGCCTCATTGAAACGCCCCATCGCACGCAAGGTCCAGGCGATCATCCAATGTGCCACCCGGATGGCTTGAGCATTACCGCCCTGCTCCTGCTCGGTCAAAGCCTTGTTGAATTCCTCGAGTGCCTCTTCGTACTTACTGAGTAGATGCAGGGCATACCCCAAATTGTCGAATAGGATTTGTTGCGCCTTGGCAAATTCGCGGCGGATTCCATAGGTTCGAGCAATTTGGGTCTGGAGCAGCAGGATTTCATCCTCAGACGCGCCAGCAAGCGCCGCGCGAAAGCGTTCTTCGCTAAGAGCGGGGTTGCTGAAATCCCAGAGGGTGGAGAGGTCAATTCTATCCCACTTCTCTTCCATTCTGCAAAATTCTCTGCGCACAATCTGCAGCGCAAACCAAGCCACCAGCCATCATGATCACGTCTTTAACAACTACCCGCCCCATGGATGACAAGTAGGGAAAACCATGGTGAGGGGTTGGAAAATCACCTCCAAGATCTTGAACATATGCCTCTGGTGTAGTTATGATAAAAGACAAGGTAACTAATGACATGGCAAAGGTAAAAAGACCTCCGAGAAGCCCAACCTTGGCAAACCAAATCCCGAGCAGGGTCATTATGCCCATGGTTACAATTATCAAGCCAAGACCCAAAGCAAACATATATGTACCATTATTCTTGTGCCATTCAATGTTCTCCAGATCAGTTGCGCCTTCGGCATTCTTATAGTATTTGTACTCCGGAGCATCCTTTGTGAAAAAGAAGGACATCAAAGGACTGTTGGCTACATAGGGAACCACGCGCTCCGCTTCATAGGGAAAGGCCTTTAGGCCTCCTATCCAGCCCATAACAATGAATATTGCAATTCTAATCAGATTTATGAAATGATGCTGACTATTTGCTAACAAAGAGATAAAACGTGAAATCATTAAAATATTGCTTTGGAGTGATAAAAAGACTCCCCTTTCCGTGAAATTGTACCTTTTTGGTCAAAGTTTGGCGCGCGGTATAAATATAAATTACCTAAAATCTTAATGGTCTGAATGCATCGTGGGGTAGCCGGGAATGTTTAGACCTAGAGTGATGTTGCGCTCCCCAACCAGAAGTTCACCATTCTGTACCAAACGGACAATTCCACTTCCACATCTGTTTTCCAGTCTCTGTCTCTTCTTTGGTGTGAGCAACGGATCATCCTCAAAAAGAATATCATCTATGTAATATTCACTGATATCGTTGTCTTCCTTGACGGTCATGTGTATATGCGCCGGCTCATCCCAGGTAGGATACGCCCCTGGAATAGTTGTATAAATATAATACTTTCCATCATAACCAGTCTTTACCCAACCCCGAAGGTACCCATGAGTCTGTCCCAAATCGTTGGGCTCCATACTGCGTTCTACCTCGCTTCTATGAATATATCTTCCGTCCTTGTTTGTGTGATAATAGTACAAAAGCACGTCTGAGGCTGGAGTCCTGCCATCAGGTTGAAACACTACACCCGTGAATAAAACCCTTTCCCCACCCTCATACCAACCGGCACTTGTATCAATAGAACTAATTTTATTCAAAATTCCATAATACATAAACTCGCTGTTTTCAAAAGGACCACCGATGAGCTCCCCTTCCTTCAGGGAATTCGAAGGCATGCTTTCGCCAGCCTGTCCGCTGCACCCTGTCAGCATTCCACATAGAGAAAGAAAGAGCAAGAGTTGACAAGTGTGCTTCATGTCGGGGCTATGAAAGGCCTTATTCTCCAGCTTGAAAAATAATCATTGATTTTCCACGTATCTTTTAAAATTGTTGATGATTGCCTGCCAGCCGTCCCGCTGCAACTCCACAGAATTTTCCATCTCAGCGTCAAAGATCACACTTACATCAGTTTGTGAGCCACTGGAAAGCATAAGCACTGTCACCTTTCTGCCATCCCCCAGGGTGTACATCAACTTCTCGCCTGTCACGACCTCATCATAAACGGCGTCAAAATCAAACCCAAAACTTCCGTCTTTAGCCTCCATCCGGGCCAGGTAGATTCCACCTTTCCTCAAGTCATTGCTCGCGTGAGGGCAATGCCATTCCGGACTTGCGAAATTCCAACCAGTGATGTGCTCCGGTTCGGTGTAACAACTCCACACTCTCCCGCGGTCCGCGTTTATGGTAGTTCGAATGGATATCTGAGGTGCTTCCATAGTCTTCAAGTGTCTAAAAGCTCTGAATCACCAGTTAGTCAACTGTCTGGGTAGCTCACTACATAGTGAAGGGTTTTATTTGTGTGTGCTCAACACCGGAGTTGAGGAAATGGCAAGGTTAAAGATATCAGCCAGGCTCCAGTTTGTACCGGACTGGAGGCGGCGAATTTGCCTGAGGGCAAGGATGCACCCCGCCGTTGGGCGGGTTTTTGAAATGTCGGGGTGAGAGGATTGGCCTGCGGCTGGCTACGCCAGCCTGCGGGCATCCTCAAGATGGGGGGTGACATGGCTAAAAACCGCCGAAGGGCGGCGGGCGTTCTTTCGGGTAGCACATGCTTTAACACTGAACAAACTTCCCCCCGAAACCCGCCCGCTGCGCGGGCTCCTTTCCTTCGTCCGTCTCCGGCGTTCAAGCCTTCGGCTTGCGCCTTTCCTTAAAAGATTTTGACTTACGCCCTTCGCTCGCCCCGCAAAGCTTCGCTTTGCGGCCCTCGCAGCCCATCCTTCCGCGCGAAAGCCTTTGGCTTTGCGCGTCCGGCTGTGCTGCTCGTGATCCTGAACCTTCGGTTCAGGAAGGGGCTCGATCGGGCTTATCACCAGCACACCACCCTTCGGGTGGCCGGGTTCCGGGCTCCAAGTAACCTAGACACCCCTCCGTACCCCAAAACAAAAAAAACCGCCCTTTGGCGGTTTTCTAGTGATGTCGGGGTGAGAGGATTCGAACCTCCGGCCTCCTCGTCCCGAACGAGGCGCGCTACCGGGCTGCGCTACACCCCGATGTCCGGCTTGTTTAACGGGGGTCCAGCCGGACAGGAGTACAAAATTAGCGATTGTCCGCTGATAAATCGGCAAATCAGCGGGAAGGCGCTTCGACCCGAAAGAAACAAAACGCAAGCTGCAAAGGCGCAATTACCGCGCCGGGGAGCAGCAAGACAGCTTAGGCGGGAACCGCCCAGAAAACTACGGCTTCGTAGAGGAAGTCGGCATCTGACCAGACCACCATCGCGCGATACACATGGGTATCTCCATTGCGGTTGCTGATGCGGAATTCGACGGCGGGCAATTCGGTTTTGCCGGCAAAATTGTCCAGGGTACAGTACCAGATCCCGCCGCGCTGTTCGGCCCGGAAGTTGGTCAGGAGGGCCTGGGCAATGAGCGATTGCTGGGCTTCTGCTTCGGAGTAGCTCAGCAAGACCGGACGTTGGACTTGCAGTGCGTAAAACTTTCCGGCAAAGACTCCGGGTTGCATTTTTTCGCTGTGCAATTGAATAGGAGCCTTGGCGATCACACGATCATAGCCGAAATAGGGTGCGCAACTCATTCGGTAGCCATAGGCGTTTTCTTCCCGGTAGAAAAGTTGCCAGGCTTCGCAGATAAAGGGGTTGCCAGTGCTGGTATCCACACCGATCGGATTTTCGGGCGAGAGGGGCGTGCCTTCAATCTCAATACCAGTAGTCAACTTGTCTTTTGCACAGGAATGGACGAGCAGGCTTAGGGACAACAATAACAGGAGATACGCTAAAGCAGAATAGAGCTTCATGAATGGTTTAATGATCGGCAATACTACGTCCGGCAATAGCGCCAGAGGATAGAAGTTTATTAACGGTGTTTACGCAGATTTGTGGAAAATGGTACAGATTCAGCCCCCTACTTCTCCACCCGTTCACTGGACCCGCTGGGCACCCACACCAAGTGGGTACCTGCACCCCGGGAATGTGGCGAATGCAATGATGACCTGGGCTCTGGCCGCGCACTTCAAAACCCGAGTAGCATTGCGCATTGATGATCTGGATACATTGAGGATCAAACCTGAATACATAGACAATATTTTTCAGGTGTTGGAGCAGCTTCAGCTCCGGCCCGACAAAGGCCCACAAAAGGCCGAGCAAGTACCGGAATGGTCGCAGCACACCCGCTGGCAGCAGTATGAAACTTTTCTCGAAAGATTGATCCAAAGCGGGCGGGTTTATGCTTGTTCCTGCTCGCGAGCTACGATTTTAGCCAGTGATCCTTCCGGACGTTATCCGGGCACCTGCCGCGAAAGAAATCTGCCGCTGGATGAACCCAATCTCTCCTGGCGCCTGAACACCCAGGGACTCAACGCGGTAAAGTGGGAAGATGCACTCCTGGGTCCGCAGCAGCTAAAACCGGCCGAAGACAGTGGAGACTGGGTCATTCGCCGAAGGGATGGCTTGCCGGCTTACCATATAGCCTCCCTGAGCGATGATCTAAACTGTAAGGTGGACTTGATCGTAAGAGGGGAAGATTTGCTCCCTTCCACCGCGGTGCAAATCAGCCTGGCCCGCCTAGCGGGCTATGAACAATTTGGGCAGTTGCGTTTCTACCACCACCCCTTACTGCTAAACGAAACTGGTCAGAAACTCAGCAAGTCAGCCGGAACCGACAAGGCCCGGCCCTGGACCTATGATGCCAATGAGATCCGCGGCCTCTACCAGCAGTGCGCCCTTTGGTTGAATCCTCAAAAGGCTGCTCACTCGAGGATTGAATCGCTGCAGGAACTCCGCGACCTGTTGGGCTGAGCTGCGAGAACCTTCGCCACAACCCAACTTGTCCACATTCGGGAAAACAGAACTAAAACCCTTTGCTTTTGTAAATTGCGGAAGCTTCTCATCCTCAACCCGAATCCCCATCTCTATGGCCCAAAAACCTGTTGTCATTACCGCCGCATTGACCGGCGTACTGGCCAATCGCAGCCAGTGTCCCTACATTCCCTACACGCCCGAAGAGATTGCTGAAGAAGGTCGAAGGGCCGTCGAAGCCGGGGCCAGCATCTTGCACATTCACGCTCGTCAGGACGATGGGCGGCCGGCCTATGATATAGAAACCTATGCGCGCATTCACGAGGAAGTGCGCAAGCGGGTTCCGGATGCCATCATCAATTACAGCACCGGCGCTATCGACATCAGCAAAGAAGAGCGCATTCACCACGTCAAGGCCCTGCAGCCGGAGATGGCCGCCTTGAACATGGGCTCGATGAACTACGCCATCTACTCGTCCAAACAAAAGCAGTTCTATCACGAGTTTGTCTTTGCCAACCCTTTCAGCGAGATCAGTTTTTTCCTCAAAGCTATGCGCGAAGCCGGATCAATTCCGGAGATGGAGGTCTTCGATACCGGGCACATCAACAACGCCATGCCCTTCATCGATCAGGGGCTCATACCCAAGCCCTATGTGTTCAGTTTCGTCATGGGGGTATTGGGAGGCATTCCCGCTACCACCGACAACCTCATCCACCAAAGCCGGCAGGTGCCCCAGGGCAGTCACTGGCAGGTGATTGTGATCGGTCGCAGGCAATGGGCATTGGCGGCGGTTGCCCTGACCATGGGCGGCAACTTTCGCGTGGGTTTGGAGGACAATTTCTACCTGCCCGAAGGCGAGATGGCCAAAAGCAATGGAGAACTGGTGGAAAGGGCTGCCGCACTCGCGCGAACCCTGGGCCGGGAGCCGGCGACCATCGCCGAAACCAGGGCTATGCTGGAACTTCCACTGGCCGTTTCCCGTTAATATTATGGGTTAAATCAATGCCCGATAGTTATGCATTCTTTTGAAGTTCAGGACTTTGAACAAGATGTGATCAAAGCCAGCGAACAAATTCCCGTTCTGGTTGATTTTTGGGCTCCATGGTGCGGTCCATGTCGCGTTTTAGGCCCTATTGTCGAAAAACTGGCCGCTCAGAATGAGGGGAAATGGACCTTGGTGAAGGTCAACACCGATCAGCATCCCGATCTGGCTCAGCGCTTTCAGATCCGGGGCATTCCCAGCTTGAAACTGATTCACCGCGGAGCGGTTATTGCTGAATTGACGGGTGTTCTCTCCATGCGCGAAATGGCGCAGTGGATGGACGACCATCTGCCCACTGAAGATCGCGATGCGCTGAAGGAAGGTTTGTCTCTACTGGATCTGGGGAAAGACAGCGATGCCCTTCCCCTGTTGGAAAAAGCGCATCAGGCTCAGGTCCCCGGAGCGGATATTGCTCTGGCCCGAGCCCTCGTCTTTGACGATCCTCAGAGAGCTTCTGAACTGCTGGAACACGGTGGACTCAGCGATCTGGAAAACGCCCTGAGAACTATGGCAGCAGCACTGACTGACCAGGCACTCCAATGGCCGGAATCTGCGGCAAGGGAGCCCTATGCTGCGGGTGTTGAGGCGCTAAGAGCAAAGGATCTTCACGCCGCACTTGAGTACCTCATCCGATCCGTACAATTAGACAAAGACTACCAGGACGAAGCAGCCCGCCGCCTGGTGGCAGCCATCTTCCAATTTCTGGGGCCGAGCCATGATCTGGTCGCGGAGTTAAGAAGAGCCTTTTCTATGGCGCTTTACTGAAATGATACCGTAACATTGATTATGTTATGCAGGTCTGCTTTCACGAATAATCACAATGATGGCCAGGGACAGCGACGATAAAGAAGAGAAGGCCGGCAAAGCAAAAGCGAAAGCGAAAAAAGTCGCCGCCAAAGAGAAGGAGCAAAGGGAATCTTTGGCCAGCCGCATCGCCAAGCAGACCTTGAGGGCGAGTCTGTGGCCCTACCGCAGTGTTGCCTTTGGCCGTTCCACCATCAATCTGACCCTGCTGCGCTTCTTTCCCAGTGCTTCCGGAGTTAAGATCAAAAAAGAAGTCATCAGCGGTGTTCCCGGTGAGCGCCACCGGCCCAAAAATGCGTTGCCAGACCGCAAGATCCTGTACCTGCACGGGGGTGGCTATTCGGGTGGAAGTCCGGCTACGCACCGCTCCATGGTCTCCCGTATGGCCTGGGTATGCCGCTCCGAAATCTTTGTCCCCAATTACCGCAAGGCTCCGCGTCACCCCTTTCCCGCAGCCCTGCGCGACGTTCAGGCGGTCTGGCTGAAGTTCATTCGCGAGGATCCCGAAGCCCGGTATTTTCTGGCTGGCGATTCTGCCGGAGGCGGGCTGTGTGCCGCGCTGTTGTACCAATTGCGGGATCAGGATCACCCCCTTCCCACCGGCGCCATCCTGCTCTCTCCCTGGATGGATGTGCGCATGGAGAATCCGGAGATTTTCGAGATTCAGTCCATCGATCCGATGCTTAGGTCGGAAGAACTCAGGCACTACGGCGAGCAATACGCCGGCAGTCACGATCTGGACGAGCCTTTGATATCGCCTGTAGAAGGCAAGCCCGCGGGTCTTTGTCCCTTGCTGATTCACGTGGGCTCAGCAGACATTCTCTGTCCGGATACCAGGATCTTCGCCAAAAAAGCCATTGCTGCAGGCGTTCAAACTGATTTGGAGGTCTGGCCTTCGATGATGCACGTCTGGCATGCCGCCGGGATTTTGCCTGAATCGCGAAAGGCCATGCAGCGCATCAAGGAGTGGATCAATGAGCGCATCGCTGCGCAGGGTCCACTGGCGTCGCTCAATACCGGATAAACTTCCGGCTCAGCGAGCCGCCGGAGCGCTGAACTTGCAGAATACCCGTTCCCGCTGCCATGCCGCTGATATCGATGGGATCTGATCCATCGTATGCGGGAAGATGCACAACCCTTCGACCCGAAATCTCATAGACCGATATGGCGGGCCGCTCTGAACTCAACCATTCCGCCTGAAGATAGAGCAGGCCACTGCCAGGCGCTTGATGCACCAGTAGTTCTGTATTGAAAAGGCTTTCTATACCGACCCCAACCGGAGGGTTGAGCTGGGTTATGGCGCCCAAGGTGCCGTTGTCGCCTGATGTGGCGTTGTTTTTGTTGACGGCATTGGCCGAATGGTAAAAGGTTATCATGCCGGAATTGACTGAAGGAGCCGTCCACTGCACCCGAAAGATCGGACTGTTCAGCACGCCTTTGTGCTCGACATAGGTGCGTCCACCCACCAAACTAGCTGTTTCAATCTGCACATTGTCGGCAGGAGCGCTGAAGGTGCCCGCCTGATTGTTGGAGGCATCCAAGGCGGTCAGTTGAAACCCGTAACCCAAAGGATTTCCCGATGCGCTGATCGTATAAGTCAATTCATAAGTCTGCCCGGGCTCATAACTAAATTCCTCATCTGTACTACCCAATTTATTGATGAGCAATTGTTCCGTAATGGGCGAATAACTTCCGCCGGAATGGCAAGATCCACAAGTCTGACCGCTGCTTTCTCCCGGTGCACCGGTATTGCCGCTATTGGCTGCGCCCGCGCGCCCTCCGGAACTGGAAGTCATCAAAAGATACAGGGGAAAGGCCATGGCAGCCAGAAAAAAGGCGCTGAGTTGAAATCTTCGCATAAGCCCGGGTTGGTGGATGGAGGTTAAACAAGCGCTGTAAACTAATCCAAACAGTAGAATCAAACCATCATGCTCATGTCAAAAAACAAGACCTATTCCCGCGTTGACCTGCCGAAAACCGCCAGGGAAGATGCCCGAAGCCACCCGATTGAGGCGGGAGGCCCGATAGATCTCATTGCTCAGATTCTTGCCGATGAGAAAGAACTCCCAGTTCATCCCTCTGCTTTTGTGGCGATAGCTGAACTGAGCGTCATAGGTGTGATAGCCCGGCAATTGGCCGATAGAACCATCGGAAGATTCGGCCAAAAAATTGGCATACTCCGCATACTGCGCAGCGATGTAGTGATGCTCCAGTCCCGCGCTGAAGGAGCCGATCCGATAGGCCAGACGGGCGTGCAAGCTGGCCCGGGGCGTGTAGGGTGCTTCATAGCCCTCCAGCCCCCCTTCGCCAAAGTTGAAACTCAGGACCTCAATGTCAGGCAAATCATCCGTGCTCAGGGGCAAGGGCAACAAGACTTCCTGACCCGATGCATCCAGGGTATAAGCCAGAACGCCCGATGCTGCGTTGATGCGATCGATCAGTTCCTGAGCAGAGGCGCTGGAATGCAGGGTGCCGCCGCTCAGCTCGCGGTCGCGCAACACACCCGAGCGAATGCTGGATTGCAGGAAAGTCGCGTTCCAGCTCAGGCTGAAGCGATGTTTGTCCTGATTGGTCAGTGGAGTGATGTCCCAGTCCAGGCTGATTTCGGCACCGTGAATCCACACCTGACCCAGGCTCTGAAACAGCTCCCCCCTTCCCGCTGAATAGTAGTTGTTGATGCGGTTGTGAAAGCCGACCACTTGCCCTGACAACATACCATCCCAAATGGTACCTCGCAAACCAGCTTCCAGATTCATGCTGATTTCGGGCTTCATGTTAAGCTCATCCCCCGGATCGGGGGTGCTGACTACGCCATCCTGTTCAATCAGAAAAGCGAACTGGTCATTGGGCGCTATAAAGCCCCGGTACAGACTGCCAAAGGCGTGCACATCCGAGTTGGCATTGCTTGAACTGCTGACTTGATTTTGGGTGGAAGGGCTTTGCGACGCCTTGCTCAGCAGGACATCAACGGCCAGACCGGGCAGCAAAACCGGATAGCTGTTGCTCAGTTCAAAACCCTGATCGGGGTTGAGCGCGGGGTTCAGTGAAGAGGCCAGCAAATCGGCGCGGATCATATCCACATACTCAAAACGCAGCAGGGGACTGAGGTTCAGACGACCGCGTTGAAACTGATGCTTGGCCCAAAATGCCGCCGACCAGAGATCGTACTTCAGATCGGTGATCAACTGACCACTGCGCGCCCAGCGCGAACTGTCGTTCGACAGCAATTGGTCCAGGTATATCTCGCGGTGAACACGGGCTCCGGCCAGAAAATCGCCCGTCCAGGCTCCGGCTTCCCAGTTCTTCTCCACTTGTTGCTGAAAGCCGGCAAAGGTGTAATTCCACTGGCTGTTGGTGATGCCTTCCCGCCCGTTGATCAGCCGACCCACGCGCACGTAGTCATCCGCATCAAACTCCAGCGGGTCCATGTAGCGGTAGCGATCCTGGTAGATGCTTTCGCCCAGATAGGCCCGCAATTCATCGGCCCTGACCAGGGTGGTTTTCTGCCTCCACCAGTCCCGGGCAAAGTCCGCTCCATAGAGTTTACTGGTCAGGCTCCAGCCCCCGTCAGAGGCGTACTTGTGAAGGACATCCAGCGCGTAGCGCCTTGAGGTGAATTCATCGGCATCGAAGGGATTTTGCACCGGATCGGCATCAAAGGTGAAGGGGGTTTGAGCGCTGAGCGAGGCGTTGTTGCGCTCGCGCTGGAAGCCCAGTTTAAAGTAGAAACTCTGACGCTCATCGAGCTCAAAGTAGAACTTGGTGTGCAGGTTGAAGACCTCTACATCGCTGTTGTCCATGAATCCGTCAAAGCGCTTGTAGAGCATCTGAACATCGGCCCCAAGCTGGTTCCAGGTTCCGCCATAACCCGCCTGCGCGGTGGTGTAGGCGCGCTGTCCCCCGCTGAGTTTGAACATGACCTCGGGCTCCGAAGGTGGGCGACGGGTGATGTAATTGACCACCCCAAACATATTGTTGGGTCCGTAGAGCAGGGTTTCCGCACCTTTTATAACGCGAATGGCCTCTATGCGGTCAGCCGGCGGATTGTAGTAGGCCCCGGGGCCCATGTAGGGTGCCGGGGCGATGAAGGAACCGTCTTCCAGGAGCAAAACTTTGTAGGAACGACGGCCATAGGAGCCGCGAATGCTGATGTTGGGGCGATTGCTCAGGCCCATGTCCCCGATGACGTTCAAGCCGGGAACCTGGCGCAGAATCTCTTCGGTGCCCATGGGCTGAATCTCGCGCAGCAGCTTGGGAGAGATATAGGTGTTGGAACCGGCGTAGGCATTGGAAAATGAAGTGGCCCCTGCACTGACAACGATCTCTGAAAGCTGATTGGCCGCGGGCTTGAGCCACAAGTCGCCCAGATCCAGTTGCTGTCCGGCACTCAGGGTTCCTTTATAGGTTGCGCTTTCATAGCCCGTGTATCGCAATCGAATCTCATACACCGAATCGCCCGGCAAGAGCACGGAGAATCGGCCATGTTCATCGCTGAGCAAACCCTTGCTCTGCCCGTAAAGCACCGCAACATTGGGGAGCGCCTGTCGGTCATTGGCGTCCAGGACCCTCCCCTTTATACCGCTGCCCGTGTTGGATTCCTGAGCGGTAGGGGCTTGATTCTGCCCCGAACTCTGGCGCTGAGCATACAGATCTAACGATGTGATTGCACATAATGCAATCAATATAAATTTCTTAAACATAACTACGTTGAGCACTGATGATGGGCACCGCAAATTTAACTTGTAATTAATAAAAAGGGCTCAAACTGATTTACGTCAGGGCGAAACAGGGCGGTACTTACGCGCTGCATCAGCTTGCAGGTTCCGCGTCAGCTATACGGGCAGCTTCACTTTCTTAAGCCGGATGTCTATCCAATGTTCCAGATTCAGCAGTTCAAGAAGGTGACTGTGGTTCTGTTCCTCAGCCGTAGTCTGTTGTCCGACAACAGGTCGGGCAAAATGAGCGGCCAGGGCATTGAGTTGCTCCGCTGAAAAGCTTCGGGATTGCTGCTGTATGGCCTGCCGAAGTTGTTGAAAGAGAAACAACAAACCCTCCCACTGCTGCCCGTTTTGTCGAAGCCACTGCTTTAGTTTGGGCAGGTAGGAGCTCAGAAAGCGGTCGTTCCCCAATTCGAAATGAGACAAGGTGTACATCAGGCGGCAACTGATCTGCATCTCCGGGTAGAGCTTGTCATCGCTTTGGTGGACTACCGGTCCAAGCCATTCGAGGGCTTTGTCCCAGGATTGGTTCCAGAAATGGTAACGGCCTATGCCATGGCGAACGATGATCTGCCAGATTTCGGCCATGTCGCCCTCACAGCGATGATAGATCTCTTCGAGCTGCTCATTGAGCTTTCTTTGTTCGGCGGCGGACTGCACCGGATAGGCATCCAATTCCAAAGCGTGGGAGCGAACTTCCACGATGGGATCCAGACTGGAGCGGTTCTTGATGTTTAGCCGATCCATGAACTGGCGCATCTCCGTGGTGCATTCGAGCAATTCCTGAAAATTGCCCATTCGGGCCGCAGAGCCGGCGACATTCCCCAGCGCGATGATGTAGTTGATGGGCCAGCGCTGGATGAAATTTACATTGTCTTTATAGGTGTTCAGGTAGGCCAAGCGATTGCGGTAGTCCTCTTCGGGCTTGCCCAACAATCCGTTAATCAGACCATTGAGATTGTAGTGATAGAGGGTGAACTCGGTGTCTTCGGGATACTTGAGCTCCTTGAGCAAGGGGTGCTCCGCCAATTCCTGCAACCATTCCTGCCAATGCTGTTTCTTGGGGTCTTCGCGGCGCAAAAGCCAGGTGGCCTTGGATTTGATCATGTGCAAATCCAGGTAATCCGCGCTGCGCTGCACCAATTCCGACTTTTGATCTTCGTAGGCCCGAAGGGAGTGTTCCATGCCATCCAGATGCTCTGACCTGGTGAGGCGATCCATCTCCAGGGTGAGCACAATGAGGCCATAGGTTCCGTTGCCCTTCTCCGCCGCCAGTTTAGAGGCCTTGTTCAGGAGCCTTGAGGCCGGTTGATAGAGCCGGCGATTGATGAGAATCTGAGCCTGATTGATCAGGTGGAAGAACTGTGCGTCCGCGCTGCTTTCGCGGTAGTAGTCTTCGAGGCTTTCCAGCAGGGCCTTGTAGAGGTAGTTTTTGATGCGCGAAAAGCGGTTGCGATCGGCGATCTTCAGCCGCTTCATGGCCAATACTTCATCCAATTCATCCTGCTTTTCAACTATATCAAAAAGCAGAATAAACTGGTTTTCGTCGTTTTTGTTGCCTCCTGAGGACTTGTCCTTCTTTTCCTCCGACTTTGAAGAACGGCCCCGGTTGCCCGGGTTGGCCAGCCGAAAATGTCTTTTTTCGGTCGGGGTCATGGAATGGACGAGTTGAAACAACTCTTTACCGGTGCCGCTTGAGTTCATATCCTTGGCTTGACAGCTTTCTAAGTTGCATCAAACTTGTTTGAAAACCAAGATTTTAGGTAAAAAAACAAGCTCTTGGAAAGGTTTGATTCAAGCTCGGTGCTTTTTGCCTTGACTTGTAAGGAAAATTGTACTTTTACGGCCCGTTTAGCCAAAGCCCCAGGGCTGAAGTCAAAGCGGATGCACCCACTGGTGAGGTGGGTGAGCGGCTGAAACCACCGGTTTGCTAAACCGGCATACCGTAACAGGTATCGCGGGTTCGAATCCCGCCCTCACCGCAACCTGGACCCCGGCATTTATGTCGGGGTCTTTTGTTACCGGCAATGGTCTTTTGGGCTTACCTTTGCCCGCGATCGGGGTGTGGCGCAGTCCGGTAGCGCACCTGGTTTGGGACCAGGGGGTCGAAGGTTCGAATCCTTTCGCCCCGACTGATCGATTATCCTGGAAGGACCGCTTGAAAGGGCGGTCTTTTCCATTAAGGGGAATCCCGGTACCAATGGCTCTCTTGCTTTATCCAGAGCATGGAGATTCTCGGTATTTATCTGACATGACCACCGAAGAACAACGGGAGAAGATTGAACCCTGGAGTTTGGGATTTGTGTGAAATGTAATTCCCCCATTCCCTTGGGGAGAATTCTGATCAAGACCGACAGCATACATTGCGATGGATGTGCTAAATTATAGTTTTATATTATACGTTTTTTTTGCTTTAAATAGCACTTACCAAGCTTTTTAACTTATTTTCGAGGCTATCCGGCCTTACTGGCCAGCGTGTCTTGAGGTCAGGACTTAATCACCATTTTTTTTCGTATAATTAAAAATACAAGTAATAGATGGCTAACTACAAGATTGAAGAAGTAGAGGGCATTGGCCCGGTTTTGGGTCAAAAACTCAGAGATGCGGGAGTGATGAACACCGATGCCTTGTTGCAGCACAGCAAGACGGCAAAGCAGCGCAAAGAGCTGGCCGAAAAGTCCGGATTCAGCGAAAAGCAGGTGTTGAAGTTTGCCAATATGGTTGACCTGTTTCGCATCAAAGGTGTGGGTTCAGAGTATGCCGAACTTCTTGAAGCTGCCGGAGTAGATACCGTGCCAGAACTGGCCCAGCGCAATGCGGAGAATCTGACAGCGAAGATGGAGGGAGTCAATGCCGCCAAAAATCTGGTTCGCAGAGTGCCTACACTCAACGAAGTGAGCACCTGGGTTCAGGAAGCCAAGAGCTTGCCGCGAGCCCTGGAATATTGATGAGCTCTTCGCTTTAATCAATCCCTGCCTGGCCTGGGGGGATATTGCTGTTTGGTCGGCTGAAGAGATGCGTCAACTGCGATGCGCTCGTCGAAGACAAAGCACTCCCCCTGCCAGGTGCTCTGGGCGCCCGGTATGCGCTCCAAATAGTTCAGGATACCCCCATCGAGTTGAAAGACCTGTTCAAAGCCCCGCTCCAGTAAGAAAGCAGAGGCTTTTTCGCAGCGGATACCTCCGGTGCAGTACATAGCCACTTTTGAGTGTGTGGAAGGGTCCAAATGCTGTTCCACATAGTCTGGAAAATCGCGAAAGGCGGCTATTGAAGGGTTCAATGCCCCCTGGAACTGCCCCATTTGCACCTCAAAGTCGTTGCGCGTATCGATCAGCACCACATCGGGCTGAGCGATCAGGTCGTTCCATGCCTCAGGGTCAACATATTGACCAGTGCGCTCATTAGGGTCAATATTCCCGGCGCGCAGGGTGACGATCTCGGGCTTGATCTTGACCTTGAATTTCTGAAAGGGGGGAAGCTCGGCTACAGAGTGCTTCACCGGCAATTCGCCAACGCCCAGGTACTGCTCCAAAGCGGCCAGAAAAGCCGGCAAACCCGATTCAGAACCCACCACCGTACCGTTCAGCCCTTCGCCCGAAACAATGATGGTGCCGGATATGCCGTGCAGCTTTCCCAATTCAAGCAGGGCCTCGCGGGAAGCTTCCGGATCGGCGAGCGGCGTAAACCGGTAAAACGCTCCGATGTGATGCGTGTCCATGGGGCAAAAATACGGCGCTCTGGGAATTGGCTCTGAAACACAAAAAACCTCTGATGCAAAAGACACTTTAGCATCAAACTCTCCGACAAATGAAAAATCATGTTTGCGCAATAAAAGTGATAAACAATTGTTAATCAACATACTTTATTAAGTGAATATTATAACATGAAAGGTTTTAGGCTAGACGAAGTCCGACATTTGCATGCGTCTTAGCCCGATCGATACAGGCAGCTTTGGGTCATCATTCGGAAACATCCCGGAAAGTAAATACGGGCATTTCCCAAAAGTAAGTACCCATGCCACGTCCTACCCTACTTCAAAACATGCTCCTCAGCCTTGCGCTTAGTTTTCTCGCAAGCAACTTGCAGGCGCAGCTTGTCCTCCAGGAAATACTTGCTGATCCCCCATCCGGATTTAGAGGAGACGCTAACCGCGATGGGGTCCGAGATCCGTCTGAGGATGCTTTCGTGGAGTTTGTCAATATAGGCTCAACCTCTATAAACCTTTCCAATCATCAATTGCGGGATGGCACTACCCTGCGCCATGTTATACCATCAGGCACCATTTTAGCCCCGTTCCAGGCACTTGTTGTCTTCGGCGGCGGAAATCCGACCGGCTCTTTTGGCGGTGCACTGGTTCAAACCGCCAGCACCGGGACACTGAGCCTTGGAAATTCTGGCGATGCGGTCATATTGACCGATCCTTCGGGAAGCGTCTTGATAAACTATGTCTACGGGCCTGAGGCCAACCAAAACACCTCTATCACAAGGCAGCCTGAATTCATAGCTACCACGCTCAATGCGTTACACAGCTCAGTTATTCCCAGCTCCGGGGCGCCATTCTCACCAGGTACAGGAAACGATGGCTTTGCATACAATGCTCCGGGCACTACACTGGTGAGGTTCATGGATCCGGTAGGCATTACAGGGGAGGACAGCGGATCGCTGCGGGTTGCTGTCAAGCTGATTCAACCCTCTTCAACCAGCAGCACCACAGTTTTTATAACCCGCAGTGGTGGAACGGCCAATGCTGCTGACCTGGGGGGTTTCAACAGCGGCTCACTATTCTTCGCACCGAATACCGCCGGGGTTCAGACCCTTGTCATCCCTGTGAACAACGATGCGTTGGTTGAAGACCTGGAGACCATTCAATTTACGCTGAGTGCCAGCGGAGGATCTTCGGCTAGTGCTGTTTTGGAGCCCGCTCGTTGGAAACTTTACGACAATGATCTGAGCTCAGCGTTGATTTGGAATGAAATTTTAGCAGATCCGGCACCACTTCTGGCCGGTGATGCCAATGGAGATGGGTTTCGAGATGCCGATGATGACGAGTTTTTGGAATTGGTCAACACAGGTGCGACGAGCCTGGACTTGAGCAACTACCAGTTCGGGGATGCCTCACAGATCAGGCATGTGTTTCCAACCGGAACTGTACTTGCCCCACAACAAGCCATCGTGGTCTTTGGAGGTGGTGAGCCTTCTGGTCTATTCGGTGGGGCATTGATTCAAACCGCCAGCGAAGGAGGTCTGGGCTTGACCAATGGAGGCGACCAATTGACGCTTTTTACACCGCTGGGCAACCCACTGCTGTCATTCAGCTATGACTCGCTTTTAGGGGGTCAAGACCAGAGCATGAACAGGGCTCCGGATTTAACGGGTCCTGACGCTCCATTTGTGCGCCATAATCTCCTCCCGGGGAGCGGCTCGCGCTTGTTCTCACCAGGGACGCGCGTGAACAATACCCCCTTCCCAACGGGTCTGCCTACTTCTTTACAGTTTACTAAAACAAGCATCAATGCCGTAGAAGGTTCGGGAAGTATAAACCTGGAAGTAGGAATTTTATATGCTTCATTAAGCAATACTAGTTCTGTGCAAATTCGTCTGGTGCAAGGCAATCCTTCAAGAGTTGCCGGCTTTAGTCTGACTACACTAAACTTCCCGGCAGGTAGCATTGCCCCCCGCTCGCAAAGCATTACCCTAAGCGACGATGGCCTGCAACAAGGAAACGATACCTTGATTTTTGCGCTTGAAAATGCCAGTGGCGGGTTTAGTGCTGCTGTGGGTGCTGCTAATACATTTATTTTAATCATATACGATAATGATTTACCCGCTCCGATTGTTCTCAACGAAATCCACGCAGACCCTGCCAGTGATATCAGCGGTGATGCCAATGGAGACGGTTTCCGCGACCCAGTACAGGATGAGTTTTTGGAATGGGTAAACACGGGCAGCAGCTCGGTCAACCTGAGTGCTTGGACCCTGCACGATGCCACGGGATTGCGCCATGTCTTTCCAGCGGGTAGCACGCTGAACCCCGGCCAGGCATTGGTGATCTTTGGCGGTGGTACTCCTACCGGGAGCTTTGGGGGTGCTCTGGTACAAGTGGCAACGGAGGGGCGCTTGAGTCTTCAAAATGAGGGAGAGGAAATCAGATTGGAAGACCCCTCTGGCAACACCGTACTGATTCAGCAATACGGTCCGGAAGGAGGATCTGACCAATCCATCAATCGCAGTCCTGATTTGACGGGGCCCAACCAGCCCTTCGCTCTGCACACAAGCTTGTTTGCAACAAAACTGTACTCGCCAGGAACACGGGTTGACGGCTCCGCCTTTGGCGCAACGACAGCGTGCAGCCCCGCGTCTGCACCAACAGGATTGAACTCCAGCAACGGACCAAGTTCGGTCTTACTGACATGGAATGCCATTCCAGCTTCTGTAGCCTGCCAACTCAAAGTAGGCCCTACCACAGGTGGAAGCAGAACCTTCAACATCATCGGTACGGAGCGAACCTCTTACACTTTGCCGTACAGCAGCCTGATTGCCGGAGGCACTTACTCATGGCGTGTTCGCTGTGCCTGTGTGCTACCGCCTGCTGCGGGAGACGCTACGCCATTCTCGGCTTCGGCCCTCTTTACGGTACCCACAGTGCGTTTAGGAAGAGATACCCTATGGACAATGGGGCAGGCCTGGTTCCACCAAAACACCATTATGCTTCCGATTCAAGGCGAGGTGCCAGCAATGCTGCAGGTCATGCTTGTGGATGTCTCGGGTAGAATACTTCTCCAGCAAGATGCTGCAGGCAGCCATCTGATGGAGTGGTCAACGGGTAGTTTAAGCGCCGGTCTCTACTTCATCATCCTCAATGATGGTGAGCAAACCGTCTCACAAACCATATCTATTTTTCTATGACTTATTTTAATTCTATATACGCGACAGCAGTTTGTTGCATCGCCTTTCTGCTTTGCATCAAACTACAGGCCCAGGTCATCATCAATGAATACTTGGCTGATCCCCCGTATGAGTTGGCCGGAGATGCGAATGGGGATGGGCTGCGCGATCCGGACCACGATGACTTTGTGGAGTTGCTTAATACGGGCAGTTCATCCGTCAACCTGAGCGGCTATCGGATACGCGACGGGTTTGCTGTCCGCCACGTCTTCCCTTCCGGAACAGTGTTGGCGCCCGGACAAGCTCTGGTGGTGTTTGGTGGCGGCAATCCAAAAGGTTGGTTTGGTGGCGCGCTCGTGCAGACTGCCTCAACTGGTCTGTTGAGCCTCTCGCAGGTTGGGGATGAAATCCATCTACAGAACGCATCGGGGAGCAACATCCAATCTCTGATTTACGGAACAGAAGCCGGACAGGAGGTCTCTATGACGCGCAATCCCGACGGGTCCTCAGCACTGCCGACTACGCTGCACAGCAGCCCAATTGCTTCAGGGGGAAGGGCCTATTCGCCCGGAACAAAACTCAATGGAGTTCCTTTCAATGCCTCTTCAAACACCTTAGTGCGCTTCTTCTTGACGCAGGACGAAATCAGCGAGGATGAGGGAACCTACACCTTGCGTTTGCAACTGGCTCAACCTTCTGCATCTCAGGGTGTAAACTGCACGATTCGCTTAAGAAGTGGAATGTCCGCTGGGCTGGGTGGCTTTTCAGAAACCTCTGTTGCGTTTTTGCCTTCTGAACAAGGGGTGAAAAACATCAGCATTCCTGTTACAGACAACTCCGAAGCTGAAGGCGTTCAGCGCTACACGTTTGCCCTTGAAGGCGCAAGTGGAGGGAACTCAGCAGAGGCCACTCTGGACAGTTTCGTAATGTACATTCAGGACAATGATCTTATCTCCCCTCTGCGACTAAATGAAATCTTGGCAGATCCTCCCTCGGATGCGTCAGGAGATGCCAACCGCGATGGTGTGCGAAACGCAGGCGAAGATTCCTTTGTGGAATTTGTCAATGCATCATCAGCCCCGCTGAACATTTCAGGTTATCGATTGAGTGACCGCTCTCAACTCCGGCATGTTTTTCCAGCCGGGACGGTATTGCCAGGCGGAGAGGCTATCGTGGTCTTTGGCGGTGGATACCCAACAGGAAGTTTTGGGGAAGCCTTGGTACAAACTGCCAGCACTGGTACGCTGGCCTTGACCAACATCGGTGACACCATTCTCGTTCACCGGGCAGATGGCTCTGAGATCATTCGCTATGCTTATGACGATCGGGCTCACAACAACCAAAGCATCACGCGTTGGCCCGACGTAACTGGCAGCACAACTCCTATGGCATTGCACAGCGAAGTGCCGGTAGCCTCTCCTTCGTTGTTCTCTCCGGGCACTCGCGCGGATGGAACGGCTTTCCCCAATTGGATGCACGCAGGAGAAGTGCAGCAACTAGCCGATGAGCGTATTGTGGCCTTTCCACAGCCTGCTTCTTCAATCCTGTACTTCCGCATTCATCCAGCGATGGCGAGCGGAATGCAGGCCAGCGTCTTTGGATCAGATGGTCGTTTGATGGCCGTATGGACCATGACCGATAGCGAATCTACCCTGGACGTTCGGAGCTGGCCCTCCGGCCTGTATTGGCTTGTTCTGCCCGAAGGTCTCGGTCAACAAAGAATTGCAGTGATGGTTCAACACTGATTTCCAAAGAAACTAAGCCATGAAGTCACTTACATACATCCTATTCATAATGGGCTTTGCACCGCAGGTCCTTTGGGCTCAGGAAGACTTGCGCATCTGGGCCTTAACCGGAGCAAACTTCAGAATCAACAGCCAGTGGGAATTGCGGATCAATGAACTCTACGGATTCAATCCTGAGCCTCGTGACGAAGAGACCGGAGAGAAAGATCCGGCCATCTCCTTTGTGCAACACGGAGCTCATGTGCGTTACCGTCCAACAAAAAACATCAGCCTCTTTGGAGGGGCTGACGTTCTGGTCAGCAATGGTTCGTCCAGAGATCGAAGCATTGGGCACCGTTTGGCAGGGGCAGTGCAGCACAGCATGGATTTTGATGACTTGGTAGTGCGGCAAACTTTGCGCTATGAGTGGTTCACGCCCGAGCGAAGCCGCTATCGTCAACGGGTGCTCTACTCCCTGCGCGCAGAATACGATATCGATGACGCCCCGTGGAGGTTGCGGCCCTACGCTTCAGCAGAACTGGGCTACTACATAGGGGGGGAACCTATTGCCTATTACACCCCGGAAGGTTCCTTTTTGGACAGTGCAACTCCATCTGGTTTACATCGCTTTCGCGGCTCCATTGGTTTAGCCGCACGCCCTCATCGACTGATCAATGTAAGTCTGTTCTATATGCTACAAAGAGAGTTCAACCTAGGCCAACAAACTCTTGGGCACCTGAACTACTACGATCCGGTAGCCGACCGCACCCGTTACCGATTTAGCGCCTACTCCGTCGTGGGGATCAGCGCAAAATTCAGGCTTCGTCTTGAATCAGGAAAAAGCAGAAGCGAGCCAACTCCTAAAGACAAACGACCGGAGATACTCATTCCCGACCCTATGGCCGAATAGCTACAATGCGATACGGCATCCTACACAAACTCTTAGACATTAACCTCACACGAACATGAAATGCTTTGTAAAACGCAGCATCATTTGCCGCAACATCCATCCCTCTGATGTGAACAAAAACATCATCAACTCCTACTGCCCAAAAGCCGGTGATATTGCCTTGTTTGAAGTGGTTGAGCTGGGCCGTCACACCAGTATTCAGAACGAACTCGGGCATACAGAGTTTATCTTTCCCGGCGACCTGATTTGGGCTGTCTTTGGTCACCGTTATGCCTCCAACCAGTTTGAAGGATATGTGCCGAATGGACCCTTGGAATTGTACCATATGTTGGGTAAGGGCGGTGCCGTGGGCGAAGTGAAATCTTCGTATGCACGCATTGAAAAAGATGGGATTACTACATTGCGTTTAGTCGGCTATGGCACAGATATGGACGGTGAAGTTATAAATACTATTTTCTATCGAAAACAACTGGGCGACAACAGCGTGATTGAGCGTTTCCAAAACCGCATTATTCTATCCATCGGCGCCAGCATGGACAGTGGAAAGACGACGACTGCTGCCATGGCTTGTAGAGGTCTGAGAAAAGCTGGTTTAGACGTGGCCTTCATGAAACTGACTGGTACGGTATATACCAAGGATAAAATGTTCTGTCAAGATGCTGGCGCATTTCCAGTATTGGACTTTTCTGACTTTGGATTCCCCAGTACCTACCTGGCTTCTTTTGAACAATTGGATACACTTTTATACTCTATGCTGTTAGAGATCGAGCGCTCTAACCCCGATTATCTGGTTGTAGAGATTGCCGATGGACTCTTACAGCGCGAAACAGACTACCTATTGCGTCATCCGGAGTTACTCTCTTGCCTGGCTGGCATAGTTTACTCTTGCGGTGACAGCCTCAGCGGCCTGGGTGGTTTGGACTATCTGGAAAAACTAGGGCTGCAACCCATGTTTGTCAGCGGCTTAATCACCATTAGTCCCCTGATGGTTCAAGAACTCACTGAGAAAATCAGCCTGCCTGTAGTCAATCTCGAGCAACTGCAATCAGATTTTCTTGCGATGTTGTTGCAGAAAAAGGTTGTGCCCATGTCCGTGGAAAATCACGCTTTTCAATTAGCCAGACATGCCTCGTAAACGGAGCATAATCCTTTCGTACCTCCAAGCAAACTTCTGGTTGGTTGCGGCTGCGCTGTTGCTTGGCTGCCTGATCAATGGCTTGACCTTGCTAATTCCGCTGAGCATCGGACGCTTCTATGAATTGACGGGAAATGGGCATCAGGCACGCAGCGCCTTGTTAGGTAAACTTCCCTTCTCATTGGGTGGTTCTCTCGAGCTTTTCTTTCTGAGCTTCGGAGCACTGATCGCTCTGCGATACATCCTTCAAGTTCTGCATCGCTCCGCGCAAGGTTGGATAGGGGAAGGACTAAGTGCACAGTTGCGGGAATCGCTGTTCAGTGCCCAACTCAGCTTTCCAGAATCCGAATACGCCAAAACGGGCAAAGGTAAATACCTTTTGCGTTTCAGCGGCGATTTGGGAAGCATCAGGCGACTGCTGAACCGCGGTATCCTGGATTTTGCAGCCGATTTGGTATTGATAGCAGGCTTGATATTTCTGCTCTCCCATTTACTTCCTCTGACGCTGTTGACTGCCCTGTTGTTCTTTGGTTTTGTTTGCTTGATACTCCTTGCTTTTACTGGAACTATCTTGCGCCAAAGCGCTCGTATCAAAAACGATCGGCAAGCTTCTTTGCTGGCCTACATCAACAGAAAACTGTTGGCCGTGAGTACGATTCAAGTGTTTAATCGACAAGTACCAGAGTTGAGCAGAATGCAGAAACGCAGCCAACGATTGCGGCAGGCGGGCATTCGATTTCAAGTGGTGAAGGGGATACACGATGCCCTGGCTCCGGCAATGGTCTATGGATGTTTGTTTCTAATCATGGCCGGTTATGCCTTTCCCTCCGGTTACATCAATGGGGGAGCTGTAGATGCTGATCAAGGAGCTGCATATCTGACTGCGATGTTGTTGGTTTTGTTTAGCGGGAGTGTGATTCGACGAACATTTAAGGTTGCCGGAGTTTGGAAACCCGGCTTCTACTCTTTGGAAAAAGTCAGAAACATAATGGACAAAGCAGATTCTTTTGGCCAAAGCAACCGCGTTGAAGCGACGATCATGTCGGGTTCAGATGCCCAGCTAGTGAAAGTTGAGTTGCCAGCTTCCGCAGCTTTAGTGCTGGAAGATGTGGTAACAACAAACGAACATGGCATGGAGATAACGCTCCCCAGTTTATCCACGCGGGCAGGAAGAGTTTGCGCAGTTCCCGTTCGGCCAGAACAAGCGAGTGCTGTTTTAGGCTTACTTAGCGGAAACTCGAAACCCTCCTTCGGCAGCGCCACCCTAGGCAAGGTGGCCTTGAAAGAAGTTGGAGCCTTCGCTTTGCGCAGAAGGGTTTCCTTCTTATCTCCTCAATTCCCACTCGTTGGTGAAACAGTGCTCGAGGCCATAAGTTATAGTCGGGATAAATCCGCTCGTACTGCTGCAGAGCAGATGCTGCTGGCTTGTCAGGAGGATCTACCTCAAGAAGAACGGCTGAAAATACACGATAAGCTAAAGGACAACGGACAATATTTGAGCGAAACGCAACGGTTTCGCCTACAGGCGGCGCGCATTCTTTTGACGGGAAAGCGATTGTTGGTGCTTGACTTGCCTATAGATCAGATAGACCTGTCAGCATTAGAACTTTTTAAAGGATTGTTAAGAAACTATCTGGTGGTGCATAAAGCATCCGCCATTGTTTTGGAGCGCTCTGTTCAATCGCGTTGGGTAGAAGTGAGAGATTCAGCTTCCTGATTGGGCGAAGATCTCTAATGGATCACTGCACCGACACCCGCTCATACATACGGCGGCCATTCGACCCGGTAATCTCCAGCAGGTAGAGGCCGCAACCCAAGCCATTGGAGGGTATCATGAGCCTTGTTGCATTGGCGCCATCTGTAAACCCATGTCTTAAGCCGGCCATATCAAAAAGTTGAATACTGGCAATGCCCTCGCTGGATTCAAGGATCCAGGATTGTCCGCTGGCCACCGGATTGGGATAGAGGCGAAATCGATCTGAAGCGGATTGAGCTGAGGTGGTTTGTTCAGAAACAAACAACATGGCACTTTCCTGTATGGCGGCAAGAGTAAATCGCTGGCGATCCGCATGGTGCAAGATGGCTTCATTGAGCGAAACTTCGATGGGTTGGCCATAAAAGCCCGGGCGACCACCGATGTTATCTTCCGTAATAAGTTTTATGGTAATGATCTCACCATAACCAGTTACACCAAAGCGATCGGTGCGCGACAGGGCAAAATCAATGGTCTTGGCAATGGTATCTATCCTGCCCAGAGTCAACCGGTTTTCTGATGGCGTGACGATCCAGGAGTTTGAGTAATCGAACACCGCACTTCGCGCCGAGCTGGTCAGTGGGAAATTGTAACTCAACGAGGCAGAGAATCCGTAGAGGTTGACACCCGGCTTGGCAATTGTTCCTATGCTGATGCGCATCAGGATCGTATCGCCATAGAGGGCGGTGTCGGAAACAATTTGCAACGTGGCGGGAACCGGGGAAGTCGACAGCCCTTGCGGATTATAAAGCTTGCGAGCAGCAACGAGATCATAGTTGTTCAACAGTGCAATAGTATCGGCAGCGTTGACCACGCCATCGCCATTGGTGTCGCCGAACTTGCTGTTAGCTCCACCGAAGTCGGTTCTCCAGTCAGAAGCAGGTTGCTCATCAAACACTATGCTGGCCCCCGGACGGGCAAAACCGGATAGTCCGAAAGACCAACCGATGCCGATCAGGTCGTCCTGGTTGACCACCCCATCTCGGTTGGTATCGCCTGGGAGAACGCACAGATCCGCAGCACAAGAGTCAATGACTTGAACCATAAATAGATAAGACTCACACGGTTGGTCCTCAATGCAAACACGAACAGCAAAAGAATCCAAACCCAAGAATCCGGTGTTCGGAATGTAGCTCACACTTTCCTCTGAGGGATTAATAGTCAGTATGCCATTTTGTGGAGCGAGAATCTCTGTGATGGATTCCAAATCATCAAAATACTCGTCATCACCAAAATCGTCCTCGTACAAAGGCAGAAGCAAGTTTTGGAAAGTGACCCTATTCAAGATTTTAGCCTCATCAAACTCAACACGGAAATAGACATTGGCCTCATCACAGATTCCGCTGGCATTGCAGGCCCGGTATCGCAAAGAGTCCAACCCAAAAAACTCTGTTGCCGGCCTGTACCGCAACTGCAAGCCGGGCAGAGGAGTAATTGTTCCATGAGAAGGGGCAAAAACCGGAGCCAAAGTGGTGGCTCCTACATCATTGGCCAGCGGCGCAAAAACAACTTGTCTGCCGATTTCCGTATTCAGAAAATCGGGATTTGCGCTTACCTGGCCCAGGGCTGGCACACTTAGCCAAGTGAATAGAACCAAAACTAAGGCTCTGTAAATCAAACTGTTGAGTGAAAAACTCATATCCTGAAAGGTTAAATCGGAGAACGTAGATGGGAAAAGCTATTGGCAACAACAAGATACGACCACCTTAGGAAGGAATGAACGCTGATTCCCTCACATTTTCTCTAAATTGTCGCAATAAATTTGACCATGTAGGAATGTAATTAACTGAAAATGAGTAATTTGAACGTCAATTACAGGTTAAAATGTCGGAATCATGGCCAAACTGAAAGTCGCTCAGGTTATCCGTTGCCTGCAAACAAAGGAACGCACTCGATGGTTCAGGGAATTGGAAGCGGAAAAAGCCAATACCCGCCCGGAATTGGTAGCTGCAGCCCGCTATTTGGTGCAAGTGGTACCGGAAGAGGAAAATCCCAATCGGGAGCACCTGTTTAGGTCGGCATTTCCGGGCCTTCCCTACGATGACCTGAAACTGCGGCACCTCACTGCTGAGCTGCTCCGAAATGCTGAGCTATTTCTGCTTCGGGAAGAATTGAAAGACCAGCCTGTATTGGAGGAATTGTTTTTGCTCCGCGCTTTCCGCAAACGCAGCCTGGACAGCTTCTTTGAAGCTGGCCAGAAAAAGGTGGAAACGCAATTGGAAAAACACCCCTTTCGCAACATTGACTATCACTATTACCGCTTTCTGCTGGATGCAGAGAAAACTCGCTTTCTGGAAGGTCAGAAAATCCGCACTGTAGAACCCAACCTGCAGCAGACCACTGACGCACTGGATGCCTTTTACTTGGCCGGCAAGATGTACTACGGCTGTAGTCAGGTGAACCACTCTGGGGTGGTTAGTGCCGCCTATCGCTTTGACTTGATGGAGGAATCGGTTTCTTTCATTCGACGTCAGGAGATGTCGGTTGTGCCGGCAATTGGTTTATACTACCACGTTTGGTTCATGCTCAAGCGCGAAGATGACGAGCAGCACTTTCAGTTGTTTCGAAAAAGGATTGCTCGGGAATCAGATCTTTTTCCCCCGGAAGAAGCGCGCGATCTGTATGTGCATGCGGTTAACTATTGCATCAAGCGGATGCGCGATGGTGGCGAATCCTTTCTGCGCGAAGCATTTGAGTTGTATCGCGAGATGCTGGAAAGAAGCTTGTTCTTCGAAGATGGTCACATGTCACCCTGGATGTATAAAAACGTAACGGTAGCGGGCCTGCGTCTGGGTGAAAGTGCCTGGGTGGAAAAATTTGTAGAAGAATACAAAGGATATTTAAGTCCAAAATTCCAAGACACGGCCTATTCTTACAATTCAGCCCAGGTAGCTTTTGCCCGGGGCAAGTTTGACAAGGTACTCCGCCATTTACAGGAGGTAGAATACCAGGATATCTTCTATGCTTTGGATTCCAAAGCGATTCTACTTAAAACCTATTATGAGTTAAAGGAAGATGAGGCCCTGGATTCCCTATGCTCCAGTTTTCGGGTCTTTCTCAATCGAAGAAGAGAGATTTCAGACAGTCATCGGATCAGTTACTTTGATCTGATCCGCATGGTTAAAGCAGCCGTCCGCGTGCGTCAAAACCGCGACGTGGTCTTGTTGGCTCGAATACGTAAAGAGTTGTTGGAGAAACCGGTTTTCCTCGACAGGGGCTGGTTAGAAACCAAGCTATCCCAACTGGAAGCCAGCATCCGGTCTAAAGGTCAGGCAGGATAGTACGGTAATCAGCGGCAAAATCCGTAGTTTAGAGGGGAATAGCCGCCCAAAATGCGCTAAAAGCCGTACTATGTCGCGCAACTTGTCTGCCCTTTCCTACCGAAAAGGTCTGGATCGCAACCTGTTCGAAGAACTGGGATCCGTGGCTCCTGATGCCCGTCAAAACGGGCAGGAGAAGGGGGGAAAATCCGCGCAACAACTCGCGGCGGAGTTTCTGGTGGGCACGGCAAACGTCCATGGAAGCATCGCGTTCTACGACTTTCTCAAGCCCGAAAATCAGGGAAAGGAAGTGTATGTCTGCAACGGCTCTTCCTGCCTGACGGCGGGCACCCAACCCGCACTGGAAGCGGCGCTTCGCGAACACATAGACGCGGACAAGATCGGCACAATGTGCTGTCTGGGGCGTTGCCACGAGAATGCCGCTTTTCATTATAAAGGCAGGAATTTTTCGGGCTGCAACCCGGAGCAACTCAAAGAAAACTTAGGGGCCGGGCAGGCGGCGGCCAATGGTACAGAGGCAACGCGAGAAGCGAGCTCTCCCCTGCTCCCATCCGATACTTACCGCGTGGCCGCAACCGGAACTCCGGTGTTGACGGCACCCATGCCCTCGCTGGAAAATTGGTACGCACTTTGGGAAGCGCTTCTGGGTGGCGCTGATGCAGAGACGGCCCTCAATGAGATCAGAACTTCAGGATTGCGCGGGCGGGGCGGAGCTGGCTTTCCCATGCACATCAAGCTGGAGACCGTTCGCAATACAGAGGCTGCTGAGCGCTTCATCGTCTGCAACGCGGATGAAGGGGACCCGGGAGCCTATACCGATCGCTACCTCTTAGAACAGCAACCCCACGCCGTGTTGTTCGGACTGATGACCGCCGGCTGGATTTGCAAGGCATCCACTGGCGTGATGTACATACGCGGCGAGTATCCGGAGTCCATTCATATCATCAATGAAGCCGTTCGCGAACTGGAATCTTACGGCTGGATTGGCGAAAACATCTGCAACAGCGGATTTTCGTTTCGCATCAAAGTCATCGCAGCTCAAGGCGCCTACATCTGCGGCGAAGAAACCGCTTTGCTGGCGTCTATTGAAGGGCAGAGACCCGAAGTGCGCGTCCGCCCACCCTTTCCCGCAACAGAAGGTCTATTCCGCTTGCCAACCGTAGTCAATAATGTGGAAACGCTCGCCTCACTCCATTGGATTTTGGAAAACGGGGGAAGGGCCTATTCAGAATTGGGCAGAGGTCGGTCAACGGGCACCAAGCTGCTCTCTCTGGACGGGCATTTCAACAAACCCGGAGTCTATGAGGTGGAAATGGGCACCCCGCTGGACAATGTCTTGTATGAACTCGGCGGCGGTTTTAGACATCCGGTCAAGGCTATGCACATAGGCGGCCCGCTCGGCGGACTGGTTCCGGTCAGCCATACCGGGCTATTGAGCGTTGACTTTGAATCTTTTTCAGAGAACGGATTTCTATTGGGCCACGGTTCTGTGCTGTGCATCCCGGAGCCCTTCCCCTTGATTCAGTATCTGGAACACCTTTTTCAATTCACGGCCCACGAGAGTTGCGGCAAGTGTTTTCCGTGCAGGCTGGGTTCGGTTCGCGGTCAGGAGTTGCTGAACCTGGCTTCAACTCAGAGCGATTACCGCATTGATCGCGAACTCTTCGCTGACCTTTTGGACGCGTTGGAGAAGGGTTCGCTGTGCGCACTCGGCGGAGGCCTGCCACTTCCGGTGCGCAACGCACTGCAGCACTTTCCCACCGAATTGGAGTCCCACTTCACGCAAAGCAAATCATAGATAATTAGATTCTATAAAATTTTTAGCCATGTCAGGTTCCATTCATCCTGCATTCCACAGTGAGAGTTACGTGCCCGGTAGAGCGGCTAAACCCGCCGTTTCACTCGCGCACCTGAACGGCAAAGTGGTTGAAGTGCAGAGCGGGGAGACCATCCTGGCCATGTTGCGCCGCTACATGGGACCCAATCCGGTGCCAACGCTCTGCGATGCGCCCAATCTGGAGCCCTTTGGAGCCTGCCGGGTTTGCAGTGTCGAAGTGGCGCTGAGCAAGGACGGACCGCGAAAGACCATGGCTTCCTGCCACACGCCGGTCAGCCCAAACTCCTGGATTTTCACCGACTCGGCTTCGGTGCGCAAGCTGCGCAAGAACATTGTCGAATTGGTGCTGACCGACCACCCGCTGGACTGCCTGACCTGCGAGGTCAACGGCAATTGCGAGCTGCAGGATGTGGCCGCACAAGTGGGCATCCGCGAGGTTCGCTATCCCGATGGGGTCAATCACCTGCATCGCCAAAAAGATCTGAGCCACGCGTATATGACTTCTGATTTGAGCAAATGCATCAACTGCTCCCGCTGTGTTCGGGCCTGCGATGAAGTGCAGGGTCAGTTTGTGCTCAGCATGACCGGAAGGGGTTTTGATGCCCGCATCATCAAAGGGGCCGATGTGAGTTTTGCCGAGTCGGATTGCGTGAGCTGTGGCGCCTGTGCACAAGCCTGCCCTACTTCGGCCATATCCGATGTCTTTCAGAGCAAGGCCATTCAGGCCACAGAAAAAACACGCACCATTTGCACCTATTGCGGAGTGGGTTGCAACCTTGAAGTGGCCACCGCAGGCGGGGAGATTTTGGGCATACAGGCCCCCTATGACGCTGCGGTCAATCAAGGGCATACCTGTTTGAAAGGCCGCTATGCCTTTAGCTTTTACCACCATCCCGACCGCTTGCGCAGCCCACTGGTGCGAAAGAACGGAGAACTGGTTGCGGTGAGCTGGGAAGAGGCCTTCGACTATCTAAAGACGGAACTAACGCGCATCAGAGAGCAGCACGGAGCCGACAGCATTGCCGGCATCTCCTCTGCCCGTTGCACCAATGAGGAGAATTACCTGATGCAAAAGTTCATCAGAGCCGCCATCGGCACCAACAATATCGACGGCTGTGCCAGAGTATGTCATTCGCCAACGGCATTGGGTATGCAGCGCACCTTTGGAACGGGCGCGGCCACAAACAGCATAGAAGACCTCAAGCACACCCATTGCATCATGATCATCGGCGCCAATCCAACAGCAGCTCATCCGGTCACCGGGGCCAAGATCAAACAGCGGGCGATGAAGGGCGTTCCCCTGATTGTCATTGACCCGCGCAAGACCGAGCTGGTACGCTATGCTCAGCATCACCTGCAACTCCGGCCCGGCACTAATGTTGCCCTGCTCAACATGATGAGCCGCTACATCATTGAAGAAGGTCTGGTTGATCAGAGTTTTGTGGAAAGTCGCACGGAGGGCTATCAACTTTTCGAAGCTTCTCTGATGGCTCTGGACATGGACGAGCTGGAGCGCATACACGGGGTTGATCGCGAAAAGGTGCGCGCCGCTGCCATAACCTACGCTTCGGCTTCGGCCGCCATGAGTTTCCACGGACTTGGTGTGACCGAACACCGCCAGGGCACCTTTACCGTCATGCAGATTGCCGATCTGGCGATGATCACCGGAAACATCGGCAAGCCCGGTGCAGGGGTCAATCCGCTTCGGGGCCAGAACAATGTTCAGGGCCTGGCCGACATGGGCGCTCAACCGCATCAGGGGGCAGGATATCTGGACGTGACCGATCCGGAGATGCACGCCCGCTATGAAGCCTTCTACGGCGCTTCGCTTTCCCGCGAAATCGGCCTGAAGATTCCCCAGATGTACGACGCCGCACTGGAGGGCAAACTCAAGGCCCTTTGGATCATGGGCGAAGATGTGGTGCAGACGGACCCCAATACCCTAAAAGTCAAAAGAGCTCTGGATGCCATGGAGTTGGTGGTGGTTCAGGAGATCTTCCAGACTGAAACCACCAAACACGCCACCGTGGTATTGCCCGCCACTTCCTTTTTGGAAAAGAACGGAACCTTTACCAATGGGGAGCGCCGCGTTCAGCGGGTGCATCAGGTCATCGAGCCCTTAGCTGGAACAAAGACGGATGCGCAAATCGTGGTGGAGATGATGCAGCACATGGGCTATGATCAGGCGGACTTCGACCATGTGGCGGTACTGGAGGAGATCTCCCGCATCGTTCCTTTCATGGCCGGGGCTTCCTGGGAAACGCTGGGGGACAAGGGCAAACAATGGCCTATCCTGCCCGACGGCAGCGATACCCGCATCCTGCACACCCAGCAATTCAAACTGGGGAAGGGCCGCATCCTCTTCCACGGCTTTGAGGAGAGTCCGGAGTTGCTCGACAACGCCAAACAGTTCCCCTACATTCTGACCACGAACCGGGATCTGGAGCACTACAATTGCGGCACTATGACCCGCAGAACGGCCAATGCCCAAATCCACGGAGAAGACGTGTTGTGGATACACCCCGATGATGCCGCCAGCAAGGGAATCGCCGACGGGGATTGGGTCTGCATCAGCTCTGCCCGGGGAAAGGTGGACATACGCGCCCACGTTACCGATGGGGTGAATCCGGGTGTGCTCAGCACAACCTTCCACTTCCCTGAATTGATGATCAATATCCTGACTTCAGACGTGCACGATACCGAGGCCATGTGCCCGGAGTACAAGGTCGTGGCCGTGGACATCCGCAAGAGCCGAAAGGTAGCCGAGCGGCAGAGAATCATAGAGTCTGAGGCGGGAGCCGGGCTTTGATTCCCAGGCCCTTCGCCCCGTCAAGCCGCTGCATTCCGATCTAGGAAATGCTCATCTGGATCTTCTTCTGAATGTCTGAGACGTTCTCCTTGAACTTGCCATCGGTATCCATCAGGTTCTGAACCGCCTGACAGGAGTGGATGACCGTGGAGTGATCCCGTCCGCCGAAGTGCTTGCCGATCACCTTGAGGGAATTCTTGGTGTACTGCTTGGCCAGGAACATGGAGAGCTGACGAGCCTGAACCACCTGGCGCTTGCGGGTCTTTTCGCGGAGCTTTTCAACGGGCACGTCAAAGTATTCGCAGACGGTCTTCTGAATGAAGTCGATGGACACTTCGCGGCTGATGCTCTTGACGAACGTCTTGATGATCTTCTTGGCCAGGTCCAGGTCGATTTCCTTCTTGTTCAGGGATGACTGAGCCAGCAGGGAGACGAGCGCCCCTTCGAGCTCGCGGACGTTGGAGCTGATGTTGTAGGCCACAAATTCGACGACCTCTCTGGGCAACTCTATGCCATCGGCGTACATTCTGCGTTCCAGGATGGCCAGGCGGGTTTCAAAGTCGGGCACAGTCAGGTCGGCGGCCAGCCCCCACTTGAATCGGGACAGTAGCCTTTCCTCCAGTCCTTCCAAATCGCGGGGTGCGCGGTCTGAAGTCAGCACGAGCTGCTTCTTCTCCTGGTGCAGGTGATTGAAGATGTGGAAGAACATGTCCTGGGTCTTCTGCTTGTTGGCAAAGAACTGGATGTCGTCAATGATCAGCACATCAATCATCTGGTAGAAATGAATGAAGTCGTTGACCGAATTGTTCTTCAGCGAATCGATGAATTGATTGGTGAACTTCTCGCTGGTGACAAAGAGGACGGTCTTGCTCTTGTACTTCTGTTTGACCATGTTGCCGATGGCCTGCGCGAGGTGGGTCTTGCCCAGCCCTACCCCACCGTAGATGACCAGCGGGTTGAAGGCCGTTGTCCCGGGTTTGTCGGCTACGGCATAACCGGCGCTGCGGGCAAGGCGATTGCAATCCCCTTCGACAAAGGAGTCAAAGTTGTAGATCGGGTTGAGCTGAGAGTCAATGTTGATCTTCTTCAGCCCGGGGATGACAAAGGGGTTCTTTATGGAGTTGCCCACTACCATCGGGGGATCGAGCTCCAGGTTGTTGGAATCGCCAGCGTGGTAGTTTGGATACTTGAGGGTGTAGGGTCGTCCATTGGCCGAACCGCCTTCTACGATGATCTGATACTCCAGCTTGGCTTCCTTGCCCAGCTCGCGCTTGATGGTTTTGCGCAGAAGGCTAACGTAGTGCTCCTCTAACCACTCATAAAAGAACTGACTGGGCACCTGAATGGTGAGTATGCTCTCGTGGATAGATACCGGTTTTATGGGCTCAAACCAGGTCCGAAAGCTTTGCTCGCTGACGTTGTCCTTGATGATTTTCAGGCAATTGATCCATACGTTCTCATGTGATTTACTCATCAGAATACCGGAGATTATTCGGGTTTAATAATAACATACCATATGGTATTCCGCGTAGCGTTTACCCGAAATCACAGAGCATAGCAGGTCCCGAACAACCTGCTCGTCGATGGGGGCAGCTTTTCAGCACTGCCCTCTGCGACAAGCAGACCATCCTTATGTGTTAAGAAGAACCTGACGCTTAGATCAAAGTAGGTGACTGAATATCTGGAGCCAAAAAGTCGAAAATCCCCATATAGTGTTTTCCTCCCGACTCGCGTGTAACCAGATGGTCAATCGAACGCCCGCGGCATCGCCAACCGGAGGACTAAGCTAAGAACAAATTCCACAATCAGAGGGTGTATAACCCGTAGAAAGTGGACGTTTCTGAACAAGTGTTTCTGGTACAGGATTTGCTTCTGTGCATTACACAATGGCTTTCAACACGTAATGAACAAAATCAGCAGAATCGCGGGAACAAGCCTAATTTCGAGTTGTAAAAAAAAAATTTTGTGAAAAATTTTTTTGAAAAATTCTTGTCAAAAAGTTGGTTTATACGGCGCTCAATACAGTTCCATCACTTCGCGCTTGAGCGCGTCTAAAGCGCGCTGAGTTGGGGTGCGATTTTCGCTGTCAATCAGGTGGGCAAAGATTCTTTTACTCAGTTCAATTCCCGGAGCGTTGGGTGGAAGTTCGGAGGCCACGCGGTTGACGATGCTGACCACTTCCTCCTTGGCCGCCTTGACGGTGTTCCACAATTCCAGGGAGACATAAACCTGCTGGGTGACGTTGTGATCAAATTCCGATCGGATATTGCTCAACAGCGCCAGTTGAAAATCGCGCACCGTCATGTCCGCTTTGCGAACCCGGTGCAGAATATTGTTCAGGGCGATGCGCTCTAATAAAAGAGCAATGCGCTCATAGGCCTGAAAACGAACCGGACGGGCCTCCCTGATTCCAGCCATCTTGAGTTCGATCTGTTTGATGCGGTACTCTTTTTGGAGGTACATGCGCAAGGTGCTGTAAGTCACCCCGAAGACCACCAGGGCCGGGATGGTGTATTTCAGGATCTCTACGAAGGCGTTGCTTTCCATATTCAATCAATAAAGTACGAATTAAAACCATTTTTAACGCAATTGGGGCGGCGGAGTTTCCAACAGGAAACAGAGCCGCCCTCTTTTTGGAACCATTTTAACTTGCAACTCGTTCTCGTTTGGGCGTAAATTTGAAACATGAGCACGGTACAAACCCTCCCGGCGAACTGTCCGGTTCGCTTTACCGAGGGAGCACTTACTGAAATTCGCAAGCTACTCAGCAGCTTTGAAGCCGATTCCGGTCAGGCCCTTCGCATTGGGGTCAAGGGAGGCGGCTGTTCGGGTCTCTCTTATATCCTGGACTTTGAACGACCCGGTCAGGGCGATCAGCATTTCGATTACGAGGGCATACAGGTCATCATGGATCCGAGCCACGCGCTTTATCTGAGCGGAATGGAGGTGGACTACGCCGATGGACTGGACAATCGCGGATTTACCTTCAACAACCCCAATGCCAGCGAGACTTGCGGCTGCGGGAGTTCCTTTTCGGCCTGAGCAGGCCGGAGCAGGGCTAAACAGGCCAATAGCAAGGA
Organism: Chitinophagales bacterium; assembly: GCA_041751015.1. Lineage (GTDB taxonomy): Bacteria > Bacteroidota > Bacteroidia > Chitinophagales > BACL12 > WGOA01. Next base: position 30,543 of record JBGSYF010000021.1, on the reverse strand, counting down.
CAATATCAGGGCCCTTAGGCCAGTACCTGACGGCTGATCACGATGCGCTGGACCTCTGAGGTGCCTTCGTAGATCTGGGTGATCTTGGCATCCCGCATCAGGCGCTCCACGTGGTACTCTTTGACGTAGCCGTAACCTCCATGCACCTGCACCGCCTCAACGGTAGCCCGCATGGCTACTTCGGAGGCGAAGACCTTGGCCATGGAAGAGGCCTGGTCGTAGTCCAGACCATTGTCCTTTAGCCAGGCTGCTTTGTAAACCAACAAACGGGCTGCCTCAATCTCGGTAGCCATAGTGGCCAGCTTGAATTGAATGGCCTGGTGCCTGGAGATCTCCACTCCGAAGGCTTTGCGTTCCTGAGCATAGGCAGTGGCTAACTCAAATGCACCGGCGGCAATGCCCAGAGCTTGCGCCGCAATGCCAATTCGACCGCCGGAAAGCGTCTTCATGGCGAACTTGAACCCAAAGCCGTCTTCGCCGATGCGGTTTTCCTTGGGAACCTTGACATCGCTGAACATCAGCGTATGGGTGTCGGATGCGCGAATGCCCAATTTGTCCTCTTTGGCGCCCACATCAAATCCGGGCATTCCCCTTTCGACAATGAGGCAGTTGATGCCCTTGGAGCCTTTTTCGGGATGAGTCTGGGCCATGACCAGGTAAACGCCGGCCTTTCCACCGCTGGTGATCCAGTTCTTTGTGCCGTTGAGCAGATAGTGATCGCCCATGTCCACCGCTGTGGTGCGCTGGTGGGTCGCATCCGATCCGGCTTCGGGCTCAGAGAGACAAAAGGCCCCGAGCATCTGACCTGTGGCCAGTTTGCCGAGGTACTTTTCTTTTTGCGCCTCCGTTCCGTAGGCCTCCAATCCCCAGGTGACCAGGGAGTTATTCACCGAGACAATCACCGAGCAGGAATTGTCCACCTTGGACAACTCTTCCATGACCAGCACATAGCTTACCGTATCCATTCCTCCCCCGCCATAGCGCGGATCAACCATCATGCCCAAAAAACCCAGCTCGCCCATGCGCCGGACTTCCTCCGTGGGATAAATCATGCCGGAGTCGCGCTCAATGACGCCCGGTTTCAATTCGTTTTGAGCGAAATCCCTGGCCGCTTTGCGGATCATCAGGTGTTCTTCGGACAGGTCAAAATGCATAAAACGATCTAAGTGAGTCGAAACGAAAGGCGATTATGTGCGGTGAAGTTAGCGCAATAGCCTCAGAAAGCGAGTGCAAGGACGCTGGATCACAGGCTTGGCTATGAGCCAATGAAGCACGTATACGGCTTAAAGCTCCCCCAGTTTCCCGGCCAGATCGGTAGTGGAAAAGCCTTCGAGGTAAGGCGCGACATGCACTTCTCCCCCGCGCTTCTTCACATGGGCCCCTCCGGCGATCTGATCTTCTTTCCAATCCCCGCCCTTGACCAGGAATTCCGGATCGATCAATTGGATCAGGCTTTCCGGGCTGTCTTCATCAAAGATGACTACCGCATCGACGTATTGCAGTCCGGCCAGCATGAGGGCCCGCTGCTGCTGACTGACCAGGGGTCTTGAAGAGCCTTTTAGACGCTTGACCGACGCATCGCTGTTCAGCCCTACGACTACTTTGTCCGCCAGATCAACGCAATAAGCCAGGGTGCGCAGATGACCGACATGCAGCAGATCAAAGCAGCCATTGGTAAAGGCCGTTCGCTCGCCCTTCATCTTCCAGCCATAGACCACCTGCCGCGCCAGATCGGCGCTCATGACCTTGCGCTGTAAATAATCCAGGTGATTGAGTTTGGGGGAAGGGGTTGAATCGTCCATAGTCAATTGCGAATCAGGCCGTTTGGGCCCGTGGACGAAATAGGGGAAGAATAGCCAGCGATGCAAGCCCAAAGACAATTATCATCAAGGTCTGTGCACCCCAGACAATGTTGGCAAAGGCAAAAGCACCCCCTTCGGGCACGTCGTAGAGCTTGACCAGGGTTTCGCTGACCACCAACTGATAGGCGCCAATACCGCCCGGAGTGACGATGATCCCCACTGAGCCAAAGAGCAGAATGGCCATTCCCGCCGAAAAACCGAGATCAGCCGTTTCGGTCAAAGCGGGAAAAGCGACGGCTACCATGGCGTAATACATAGCCCAGATAAAAATGGAATGCAGCACAAACATTGGAATGTTCTTGACCCGCCTCAGACTGGTCAGTCCCTCTCCGACATTTCGCAGTACATCGCGAATGCGTTCAAAACGGTCTGAACTGCGCAGTTTGCGCCAGCCGAACCAGGCCAGAACCAGACCAAGCAGCATTCCCAAAATCAGGCCCGGGCCGAGAAGCGGGTTAGAAGCCAGGGTCTCGCGTATGGGCACTACAATGCTCTCGTTGAAAAAGCCCTGCAACTTGTTGTACTGAAGCGAAAGGGCGAGGACGGTGACCACCAGCAGGGAGACCGCGTCCACAGAGCGCTCAGCAATCACCGTGCCGATGATCTTGTCGGCCGGAATGCGTTCGTAGCGGCTCAGAAAGGTGCACTTCAACACTTCGCCCAGACGCGGAACGGCCAGATTGGCCACATAGCTGATCATCACACAGAGAAAGGTCACGCCATAGCGGGGGTAATGGCCCAGGGGTTCAATCAGCATGCGCCAGCGCTGGGTTCTGCTCATATGGCTGAGCACGCCGCAGACTACAGCCAGAAGCACCCAGCCGTACTTGGCCTGGCGAAGGGCCTCCAGCGTTTGCATGCGCACTTCTTCGCTCATGCCATCGACGAGCTTCCAGAGGATAAAAACCCCCAAAGCCAGAAAGATGACCGGCTTGATCAGGCGTTGAAGAGATGCTTTCAAGGAATGTTAGAGTACGAAAGGTGGAAGGAAAAGGTTGGCAAAGCGCTCTCTATACGCTAAGGAACACGGGCAATGATGTTGTCGATCAGGCGCACAGGTCCGGCCCAGGCGGCGACGCAAACCAGGATCTCCGATCCGGAAACCCAGTCTTCAACGGCCTGCAGCGTCAAAGGATGGACGAAACTAAAGTATTCCAAAGTAATGGCGGGCTGGCTTTTCAATTCCGCTTCCAGGGCTGTGCAAATGTCTGCGGGCCTGGGGCGGTTTTCGGGTCGAAGGGCTTCTATGCGCTCCCTGGCCCTGAACAAGGTTTGTGACAGCGCAAGGGCGTCCAAGCGTTGCTGTTCACTCAGGCGCATGTTGCGGGAACTCATGGCCAGGCCATCCGGCTCCCGCACAATCGGGCAGAGGCACAATTCAACGGGAAGCCCTTCGAGCTCCACCATCTTGCGGATGATGGCGAATTGCTGATAGTCCTTCTGGCCCAGGAAGAGCATGTCCGGTCTGACCTGATCCAGCAAGATCTTGACCACCTGAGCCACCCCGTCGAAATGGCCGGGCCTGAACTGCCCCTCCAGGGGCACATCCAGTCCTGCAAAATCCCAGTGCTTCTCCATGGCTGTCCCGCAGGGATATATGTCTTCAACCGCGGGCAGAAAGACCGCCTGACAGGGGCTGTCTGACAGCATGGCCATGTCCGCTTCCAGGGTTCGGGGGTAGTGAACCAGGTCTTCGACCTGATTGAACTGGGTGGGATTGACGAAGATGGAGACAATCGTGCAGTCGCATTCCGCAGCGCTGCATTCCACCAGACTAATATGGCCTTTGTGAAGGGCGCCCATCGTGGGCACAAAACCCACTTTTTTGCCCTTTAGTCGCTGTGATTCAACGAATTCTGAAAGTTCGGCAGCGTTGTTCAGACGCGGCAGGGAGGGGCCCGAAGGTGGGCTTATGCTTTCTTTTTTGTATTTTTGCACGTCGGTACGCCTGACTTCACCTCCACTGCGGAGGGCGCAAGTTAAACAATTGCCCCATACATGGAAAAGAAACGAGTGCTTATCCTGACTCAGGAAATGAAACCGTACCTGATGGGCACAGAGATGGCTGAGATCACCCGCCAGCTCCCCCAGTATATTCAGGATAACGGAATGGAAATCAGGGTTTTAATGCCTCGTTTTGGAAGCATTAACGAACGCCGTCACCGCCTGCATGAGGTGGTGCGCCTCTCGGGGATGAACATTATTATGGACAGCGATGACTATCCGCTGATCATCAAGGTGGCCTCTGTGCCCGGGGCCAGGATGCAGGTCTACTTTCTGGACAATGAGGACTTCTTCAAGCGCAAGACCGTTTTCCACGATCAGAAAGACGAATTCTACGAGGACAACGCCGAGCGAATGATTTTCTTCTGCAAAGGCGCTCTGGAAACCATCCGCCGCATGGACTGGCCGCCGGACATCATTCACTGCCACGGTTGGATGACCAGCCTGGTTCCGCTTTACCTCAAGACAGCCTACAAAAGCGACCCGGTTTTCCGCAGCACCAAAGTTGTTTATTCGGTGTACAAGAATTCCTTCTCGGAGACGTTATCCAAGGAATTTCTGACCAAAGCTCCCATCAAGGATGTCGTCAGCAGCAAGGAACTCAAGATCTTCGAGAAGCTGGACAATCAATCCCTGAATCAGGGGGCGATGGCCTACGCAGACGGGGTGATCATCGGCAGTTCCGGCGCTGAAGCCGAGATGAACGGCAGTTTGGCCAAGCTCGGAAAGCCCGTGCTCAACTACCTGAACGGCGAAGACTACCTGAGTGCCTATCAGACTTTTTACGAAAGTCTGAACAGCAAGATGAAATAAGGTTTCGGCATCCACTAACCATTCAGCCCAATTGATGCCATCATTTCGAAGCTGGCCGCTCCTGCTGGCCCTGCTGATCGCGTTTTTAAGCGCCTGTAATGAGCCCACCGGAATTGGCCGCAATCTATTGGGCGAAGGGGACCTGATTACGGCCCTGACCGATACCTTCAGCATCAGCACCTATACCATACGTGGCGATTCGGCCTATGCCACCAATCTGCTGGACAACCTCATTGGCAGCGACGATGACCCGATCTTTGGGCGCTCGACCGCCGGGCTGTACACGCCCTTCGTACTGCCGACCAACAACTTGAATTTCAGGCCGGATACCGGCTCGACCTTCTATGTTTTTGACTCTCTGGTGCTGAGCCTCTCGCTGACCGGCTTTTACGGTGACACGACCGTTGCGCAGAACATCTCGGTCTATAAAATGACGGAGAAAGCCCAGCCGAGCACCATCTACAATGCCGATCATGTCTTTGATACCGAGCCCTTCAGGATTGGCAGCAAGAGCGCTTTCTTTCCCCGGGTGGGCGACAGTGTGCTGGTGGGCGGCCAGGTTCAGGCTCCGCAGGTGCGCATACCGCTGGACATCAGTTTTGGGCAGCAGCTCTTTGATCTGAGTGGGCAGCCCGAGCTGGCCAACGACACCTCCTTTCAGAACTGGCTGCCGGGTCTTTTTATCGTGCCGGATACCCTGGCGGGTTTTTCACGGGGCTATTTCCGGGTCAATCCCCGAGGGGTGGTCAGCCGCCTGAATCTCTACTATCGCGCCATAGGCAGCAGCAATACCGACACCAGCGTGGTCACTTTCCCGGTCGGGGCCTCATCGGTAACCGTTTCGCACTACACCAGGCAGTACAACAGCGGGAGCATTGAGGTTCAGGAGTGCGGCAGCAGCGCGGAGGACAGTGTGGTTTACATCAGCGGTTTGGGTGGACACGCCATGCGCATAGAGATCCCGCACCTGGCCAACCTGGGCAATGTGGCCATTAACCGGGCTATTCTGCGTTTTGCGCTTACCGGAGGCTCAGCCTCAGACTCGGTCTTCAGCCCGCCCGCGCGCTGTTATGTCCTGGCTACTGACAGCCTTTGCGACAATGAGTTTATCTTCATCCGCAGAATTGACGAGACCTATTGGTCGGTTTTGGACCAGTTTGAGTCATCCACGCACTACGGGGGCTTTCGGGAGATGATTCCCACCGAAACCGGACAGCGGGTCAGCGGCTACGAGATCAATCTGACCAGGCAGTTTCAACGCATCCTCAAAGGAGAGGCCGAGAACAACGGCTTTGTCCTGGTGCCCTTCCCCTGGTTCAGAAATGCCACACGCGCCGCTATAGGCGGCATCAATCACCCGGATCCAAGGCTTCGAATGAGGCTTGAAATTTTATATACCGAAATTCAGTAAGCATGTGTGGGATAGTGGGATACGTCGGATACCGGGATGCTCTTCCGGTGGTTCTCAAGGGGCTCAGACGCCTGGAATACCGGGGTTATGACAGCGCCGGAGTGGCCGTGCTCAATGGAGGGCTGCAAGTGGTCAAGAAAGCCGGAAAGGTGGCGGATCTCGAAGAGGTTCTGGCTACCAGAGATCTGCACGGCACCATGGCCATAGGCCATACCCGCTGGGCCACCCACGGTCTGCCCAATGATGTGAACGCCCACCCCCATTTGTCGTCAAGCAGCAATCTGGCCATCATCCACAACGGCATCATTGAAAACTATACCTCGCTCCGGGCGGAGTTGGAGGGAAGGGGTCACCGTTTTCAATCCGAGACCGATACCGAGGTGCTGGTCAACCTGATTGAGGACATTCAGGAAAAAGAGGGTCTGGATCTGGATCAGGCCCTGCCCATCGCGCTCTCGCAAGTGATTGGCGCCTATGCTATAGTGATCATCTCTCAGGATGAACCCAACCGGCTTTACGCAGCCCGCAATTCCAGCCCCCTGGTCATCGGGCTGGGCAAGGGCGAGTTCTTTCTGGCTTCGGATGCCAGCCCCCTGATTGAGTATACCCGCAACGTGGTCTATCTCAACGATGGTGAAGTAGCCATCGTCGATCGCAACGGAGCCATGAGCATTCGCTCTATAGACAACCGCGACGTGACGCCTTATGTGGAAGAGCTTCAGATGAAGCTGGAGACGATTGAAAAGAGCGGTTACGAGCATTTCATGCTCAAGGAGATCTACGAGCAGCCCCGCTCAATAACCGACTCCATGAGGGGTCGAATTGGGAGTGTGGACCGCAGCATACACTTGCGCGGAATCAAAGAATTCGAAGCCAAGTTCTGCGGGGCCAGGCGCATCATCATCGTGGCTTGCGGGACCTCCTGGCACGCCGGTCTGGTGGCCGAGTACCTGTTTGAAGACTACGCGCGCATACCGGTTGAGGTGGAGTACGCCTCCGAGTTTCGCTACCGCAATCCCGTGCTCGACGAATCGGACATCGTCATCGCGATCTCACAATCGGGTGAAACCGCCGATACCCTGGCGGCCCTGGAACTGGCCAGAAGCCGGGGCGCTACCATCTACGGCATCTGCAATGTAGTGGGCTCTTCGATCGCGCGGGCTACCGACGCGGGTTCTTATACCCATGCCGGACCGGAGATCGGCGTTGCTTCCACCAAAGCCTTCACCGCCCAGATCACGGTGCTGACCCTCATGGCTCTCGCTATTGCCAGAGCGAAAGGCTCCATCACCGAATCCCGCTATCACGAAGTGCTCGACGCTCTGGAACGCATTCCGGGCCAGATTGAGCTGCTGCTGAAAAACGATCCGCACATCTACAAGATCGCCGAGGAGTTTGCTGAAGTGAAAAACTTCTTATATTTAGGACGCGGATATAATTTTCCGGTCGCCCTCGAAGGCGCGCTCAAACTCAAGGAGATCTCCTACATCCACGCAGAAGGCTATCCGGCTGCGGAGATGAAGCACGGCCCCATCGCGCTGATTGACGAGTTCATGCCCGTGGTGGTGCTGGCCACCAATCGCAGTGCTTATGACAAGATCCTGAGCAATATTCAGGAAGTCAAGGCCCGCAAAGGACGCATCATCGCCATTGTTGCCGAAGATGATCAGCGCATCCGCACCCTGGCGGACTATACCATCGTCATTCCACAGACCGAAGAGTCGCTGACTCCTCTGCTCTCCGTGGTGCCGCTGCAATTGCTGGCCTACCATATCGCCGTTTTGAGAGGTTGTAACGTAGATCAGCCCCGCAACCTGGCCAAGTCCGTTACGGTGGAATGAGCCGGGTAGCAGGGCTGAAGCAGGCAGAGCGGCTCAGTCAATTTGGACTGGCTGCCCCGTAGTTTACGTCAACGCGCTCGGGATCATCGCGCTCATCCTCATCGCGCTCAGCGGGCCTTGTCGTAGTTCTCGGCCACCTGATCCCAATTGACCACATTCCAGAAGGCTTCAATGTAATCGGGGCGGCGGTTCTGGTAGTTCAGATAGTAGGCGTGTTCCCACACATCCAGGCCCAGGATGGGTTTGCCCTTCTTTTCGGCTACATCCATGAGGGGATTGTCCTGGTTTGGGGTGGAACTGATGACCAACTTGCCATCGCTGACCTGCAACCAGGCCCAACCCGAGCCAAATCGCGTGGCTGCGGCCTTGCCGAACTCCTCCTTGAAGGCGTCAAATGAACCAAAGGTTGAGTCAATGGCCGAGGCCAGTTCAGCTTTGGGGGCTTTTCCACCTTTGGGGCTCAGGATGGTCCAGAAGAGATTGTGGTTGTAGTATCCGCCGCCATTGTTGCGAACGGCCGCACCGTGCTGACCGGCCTGACCCAAGATAGCTTCTATGCTCTTGCCTTCCAAAGGGCTGCCTTCGATGGCTGCATTGAGATTTTTAGTGTAGGCGGCATGGTGCTTGCCATGGTGAATCTCCATGGTGCGGGCATCAATATGGGGTTCCAGCGCGTCAAACGCGTAGGGAAGAGGGGCTAATTCAAAAGCCATAAAAAAAGATTTTTAACGTTGATAAAATTTCCCCTTTCGGGGGAAGGAGAGTGCCTCTATATGCAAAGCGCTCAGCAAAATCAATGGCTTGCAGCAGCTCAGGTGTGGGCATCCCCGCTTCAAATATACGTTGGACAGCCCGAAGGAGAAGAGGGCACGGGTTGTGCACAGCCCTGTTTCGCTATGAAAAGTCTGCAGCCTTGCTCAGTTTCGCTTGCGTTGAAAGTACTCCCGCAACAGGCCCGCAGCCGATTCGCTCTCCAGACCGCAATAGTAGGATGTGCGGGGGTGAAGCAGTTGGGGACCAAAACGCAGAAATCCGCCTTTGGGATCGGGCGCCGCCGCGACTATGCGCCCTATGCGGGTCCAGCAGCAAGCCCCGGCGCACATCACACAGGGCTCCAGGGTGACGTACAAGGTGCAGGCCTCCAGTATCTTGCTGCCCATGCTGTCCTGAGCCGCCGTAAGCGCAAGCATCTCGGCATGAGCGGTGGAATCTCTGAGCTGTTCAGTCTGATTGTGGGCTCTGGCGATAATGCGATTTTTGTAGACCACCACGGCACCTACAGGCACTTCGTCGTCCTCGAAAGCCAGAGCAGCTTCAGCCAGGGCGGCTTTCATGTAGCGGCCATCATCGTCCATCTCCATTCCTTCGGGCATGGGCCAAATTGTTAAATAATACTTAAAGAGCAAAAAGATTTGCCCGCCTTGTGAAGAGCATGGTTAATTTCAGCCCAAATTGAAAGATTAGCTTGATAAGACCAATCTCTCCGACAATTCGCTGCCGAGCTACTCCTGGTCCTTGACGGTCTGCAATTTAATGTTCCATAGCTTTGCAATCCTATGATCCTGCGCTCCTTACGCCTTCTCGCTCTACTTTCTTTGATTTCTGCCCAGGCCTTGCAAGGTCAGCCTGTTTGGAGTCTCGAACAGTGCCTGGACTACGCCCTGCAAAACAATCTTGAGCTCAGGACCAGTCATATTGGCGTGGAGCAGGCCGGGCTTAATGTTCAGCAAAACCGGCTCAACCGCTTGCCCAATCTCAATGCCTCAGCAGGTTATGGTTTGGCCTTCGGGCGTTTCACCAATCCCGATAACCTGACCATTGACGCTACGCAATCGCAGAGCAATAACTACAACATGACCAGTTCGGTTCCGCTGTTTCAGGGCTTTGGCATCAGCCGCAGCATCCGAATGGCGCAAGACCAGTTCAGCCTGGCGGAGATGGACCGAAGGGCCGCAGAGGACATGATCAGGCTGCGAGTGCTTTCCGCCTATCTGGGTGTTTTACTGGCTATTGAGGATCAGAACCGCTTCAACTACCAGTATCAGGTCAGTCAGGACAATCTGGAGAACTCCCGCAAACTCGCCAATGCCGGCGCCATACCGGAGGGAAATCTGCGAGAGCTCGAAGCCCAGTTAGCCGCCGATGATCTGGGGCAGATTCAAGCCCAAAACACCCTGACCATTGCCTATATCGTGCTTCGCAACGTCATGCAGGCCGATCCGGACGTGCAGTTTGTGGTCAAGGTTCCCGTTCAGGACGATATGGATCGCTGGTTGGTGGTGGAGGACTGGAATGCTCAGGACATCCTGGCGCTAGCCGCCGCCCAATTGCCTTCGATGAAACGCAACCTGTTGGCCGAACAAGTTGCGTTGGACAATATCCGAGTGGTTCGCAGCGGACTCTATCCCAGTATTGGCATGAGCGGCTCCGCCTCAACTTCCTGGTTTACGGAGAAAGCTATAGCCGATTTCCTGCCGCCCTATGCCGAGCAACTGGACAACAACTTTGGGCAGTCCATCGGGGTGGGCATCAACATTCCCATCTTCAACAATGGCATCGTGCGCAACAACATCCGCGTGGCCGAGCTGAATGCCGATCAACAAAAAGTAAACACGGAGCTGGAACTCAACGCCCTTCGACAGACCATAGAACAAGCCGTTGCCGATGCGCGGGCAGCGGCCAGCAGTTATCAGGCCGCCTTGAGGGTAGTAGAAGCCCGCCGCCTGGCCCTGGACTTTGCCCAAAAGCGCTTCGATGCCGGACAGGCGCCGAGTTTTGAACTCAACAACGCACGAAATCTCCTGCTGGCTTCTGAAGCGGATTTGCTCAGTGCCAAATACAATTTTCTCCTGGCCAGCAAAACTCTGGACTTCTATCAGGGTCGGCAGATTGGCATGTAAATCCCTGCGTTGACCTGCGCGCTCAACAAAGCGTAAAAAATCGTATAAAAAGATTCTATCTGTGAAAAAAGTCCTCCTCTACCTGTTTCTCATCGCGCTCGTTGTGGGTATTGCTTTTGCTGTCTATACCCTGACGGGCAAAGGCGGTTCCTCGTCTGGGTCGGGGTTCAGCTTCTCTTTTGGCAATCGAAAGGCGGTTGAGGTCTATACCGACGTAGTCAAGCCCCGGGACATCACCGAAACGGTAACGGCCAGTGGAAAACTCTACGCCAAGATCGAAGTGAGCATCAGTCCGGAGATCAGCGGCGAGATTGTGGCTTTGTATGTTGAAGACGGGGATTCCGTGAAGGCCGGGCAATTGCTGGTGGAGATCAACCCCGAGATCTTTCTGAGCGATGTTCAGCGAACCCAGGCCGCCTTGAGCGGAGCCAAAGCCTCCCACGCCAGCGCCAAGGCCGGTTTGATACGGGCCGAAGCCAGTCTGGCCAATTCAGAAGCCAACTTTCAGCGCATACGCAAGCTCAAGGAGGAAGGTGTGGAAAGCACCGCCAGCTATGAAGCCGCACTGGCCCAGTACGAAGGCGCAAAGTCCGAGAAAGCCATTGCTGAAGAAAACGTCAAGGGAGCCTGGTACACGGTGGAGAGCAACGAGCAAACCCTTCGCCAGATGCAGGAACAGCTCAGCCGGACCAAACTCCGGGCACCCGTCACTGGCATCGTAAGCGGGCTGAGCGTCAAGGTGGGGGAAAAAGTTTTGGGTACCAGCATGATGGCCGGAACCGTTCTGATGAAGGTCGTGGATCTGGATCTGATGGAAGTGCATGTGGATGTCAGCGAGAGCGATGTGCTCAGAATCAGCCCCGGCGACACGGCCATGGTTGACGTGGACGCCTACCTCGGACGGCGATTTAGCGGGCGGGTGACCCAAGTGGCCACTTCAGCCAGCACAGGACAGTTCTCCAGCGCGGAACAGGCGACCAACTACAAAGTGCAGATCGTTCTGGATCGCGACAGTTACAGCGATTTGATTGGCAGCAGCAACGAGAGCAAGAGCACCCACGCGCTGTTTCCGGGCATGTCGGCAACCGCGGAGATCAAGACCCGGGTTGCCAAACAAGTGCTGTCCGTGCCCATTCAAGCCGTCACCACCCGGGAGGATACCCTTGCTCCACGCGGTCAACGGATGCGCGAAGTGGTGTTTCTGTTCAAGGACAACATGGCGCTGCAGCGCGAAGTCAAGACCGGCACTCAGGACGATGACTTCATCGAAGTCAGCAGCGGTCTGGAGGAAAATCAGGAGATCATCAGCGGTCCTTACCGGGCGGTGTCCAGGGACTTGCAGGACTCCATGCAGGTCAAGCCCGGCAAGTAGAGGAGCTCATTTGCTCTCTTCTTCCTGGTCAATCTTCAGAAAGATGACCGCGGCCTCTGCGGCCATCTGTTCGGCGCGTTTCTTGCTCGATTCGCTGCCCCGACCCACCTTCTCCCCATCCACTATGGCGGCCATGGTGTAAACCCACTTGTTCTTTTCGCGGTGCTCACTGAGGAGTTTGAAGTGCAACTTCTTCTGCCGTTTCTGGCACCATTCCAGCAACTTGCTCTTGAAATTAACCGTGGTGCGCACCAGGTCATCCAGATCAATGTAGGGCTGCACCATGCGCCGTAGCACAAATTTGCGGGCCGCCGCAAAGCCCAGGTCCAGGTAAATGGCCCCGACCAGGGCTTCGAGCGCATTGCCCGCGATCGAGCTCTTGTGAAAGTCCGCCTCGCTGGCCTTGCGGATGATCAGGTCTTTGAGGCCCATGCGAATGGCAATGTCGTTGAGCATACCCCGGCTGACCAGCTTGGCCCGCATTTCGGTTAAAAAACCCTCCGGCTTATAGGGGAAATGCTGGAAGAGGTGATCGGCAATCACCAGATCGATGACCGAATCTCCCAGCAGCTCAAGGCGTTCGTTGTTCTCGGTCAGCTTGCCCGAAGCCGAGCTGTGCTGCATGGCCACCACATAGAGCTGCACGCTCTGCGGGATCAAACCAGTGACGCGGTAGATGCGCCTGACCAGGTCTTTGTTGCCCGCAAAATAAAGATTGTAGAGTTGACGGAAAATCCGCAGCATCAAGCCTGATGCTTTTTGACAATGATAGAGGCGTTGTGCCCGCCAAATCCGAAGGTATTGCTCAGAGCAGCCCTGACCTCTCGTTTGACCGCCTTGCCAAAGGTAAAATTCAGTTTCGGGTCAAACTCCGGGTCATCGGTAAAATGGTTGATGGTCGGCGGAACAATGTCTTCCCGAACGGCCATCACACAGGCCAGCGCTTCAATGGCACCCGCGGCACCCAAAAGATGCCCTGTCATAGACTTGGTGGAAGAGATGTTCAGGTCATAAGCCGAAGGGCCAAAGACGTTCACAATGGCCTTGGTCTCCGCCACATCGCCGAGCGGAGTAGAGGTGCCGTGCACATTGATGTAGTCGATATCACCGGCTTGCAGTCCGGCATCGCGCAACGCCTCTAACATGACATTTCGGGCACCCAGACCCTCGGGATGGGGCGCGGTCATATGGTGGGCATCTGCCGACATTCCACCCCCGGCAATCTCTGCATAGATATGGGCACCGCGGGCTATTGCGCGCTCCCGCTCCTCCAGAACAAGGGCGCCCGCCCCTTCGCCCAGCACAAAACCATCTCGGTCAAGGTCGAAAGGCCTTGAAGCCGTCTCCGGCGAATCGTTCCGCTCAGAAAGGGCCTTCATGGAGTTAAAACCCCCTATACCCGATTCGGTCACTGCCGCCTCAGAACCACCTGTAATTATCACATCCGTCTTTCCCAGGCGAATGTAGTTGAAGGCGTCGATGATGGCGTTGGTGCTGGAGGCACAAGCCGAGACTGTGGAAAAATTCAACCCGCGAAACCCGTAGCGCATAGAGATATGCCCCGCGGAGATGTCGATGATCATCTTGGGAATGAAGAAGGGGTTGAACTTGGGCACACCGTCTTCGCGACGGGCAAAACCCCCAATCTCCTCTTCAAAGGTCAGCAGACCGCCAATGCCCGCCCCCCAGATCACACCGACCCGGTCTTTATCCAGGCCGGTGTCATCCAGTAAGCCAGAATCCTTCACCGCTTCATCGGCAGCCACCATGGCGTAATGGACAAAGGGGTCCATACGCCGGGCTTCCTTGCGGTCCAGGTGATCCTGAACATCAAAGTTCTTGACTTCGCAGGCAAAGCGCGTGCGGAATTTGGCCGGATCAAAATGCGTAATGGGAGCAGCTCCGCTCTTGCCTGCCAGCAGCGCTTCCCAGAAGGCTGCACAGGTGTTTCCCACCGGGGTCAGCGCGCCGGCTCCGGTAACCACAACTCTTTTTAACTCCATGCCCTTTCGCAGCGCAACAATGCTGCTTTATTTGACGTGCTCTTCCAGGTAGGCAATGGCCTCGCCTACATTGGTAATGTTCTCCGCCTGCTCATCCGGAATGGAAATATTGAATTCTTTTTCAAATTCCATGATCAGCTCAACGGTGTCCAGCGAGTCGGCACCAAGATCATTGGTGAAACTCGCTTCGGGATTGACTTCAGATTCGTCAACTCCGAGCTTATCAATGATGATTTTCTTTACGCGTTCCGCGATGTCGGACATAGCGATTGGTTTAAAAGGGCTTAAAAAATGAATGGGGCAAAGAAAAACAATTCCCGATGATTTGAGAATTGCCCATCATACTTTGTCCTTGTCCAAAATACTACGAATTTGATTATCAAGAGCTTAGCCCTGTTAATTGCCGCATCCAAGGCACCGGGAGGCTTCTCCTTGATGCCTTACAGGGCGTATTTTTGCCCCCGTGACGGCTACAACGCGCAGGAATAAGCTGGCTGAGGAGCATTCTACCGACTACTTCATAGCCGGAATTGTCAGCCCGTTGAGAGACTATCGAATGGCCTGGGAGCTCAACCGCACACTGGATCTGGACCTGAAAAGGATAGAAGATCTGGCTCTGCTGCCCGGGCGCATCCTCAAGCAGGATGCCGATCAAAGTGGATTTCCGCGGTATAAAGTCCTCATTGAAATGGACAAAGCCTCGTTTTACCTAATTTCGAACCGCGATCGCGGTTCTATATTGCTCAAAAAGCATCGCCTGGCGGACTATGTGTTATTGATCATCGGTTCATGGTATGCCGATAAGTTCCCCCAGCTCCTCGATTCTATCAAACTCATCCCAGAAGTACAGACCACTTTCCCCATTGAGCCGAAAAACATAGCAAGCCGGCTAAACTACTTTTTACATGAATCTGACAGCAAACCGGACAAAGATTATAGCGACCGTTGGTCCGGCCATTGAAAGTCGGGAGATGATCGCCGCGCTGATCAGAGCCGGTGTCAACATCTTCAGGCTCAATCTCAGCCATGGCGACGAAGCCAGGCACAAAGCCACCATTGATCTGATTCTGTCGGTCAACGATGAGTTGGGCACTACGGCCGGCATTCTGGCCGACCTCCAGGGGCCAAAGATTCGAACGGGTATGGTTCCCAATGGCAAGATCATGCTGCCCGAAGGCCATGAGCTGATCCTGACCACAGAAGACAGCGAGTGCAGCATTGACATGGTGAGCATCTCCTACGAACAGTTTGCGCGCGATGTAGCCGAAGGCGACCACGTGTTGATCGACGACGGCAAGCTCGAGCTCAAAGTCATCGAGAAGATCGACGGAACCCGAGTCAGGGCAAGAGTGATCTACGGGGGCGAATTGTCCAGCCGCAAGGGCGTCAACATGCCCCACACCCGCATCTCAGAGCCCAGCCTGACCGAAAGCGACAAGCACAATCTGCGCTGGGTGCTGGACTGCGATATCCAATGGATCGCGCTGAGCTTTGTGCGCAAGGCCGACGACCTGCGCGAGCTCAGGGGCATCATCAACTACCACAACAAAGACGTGCGCATCATCGCCAAGATTGAGAGACCCGAAGCGCTGGAGGAGATAGACGGCATCATTGAAGCCTGCGACGGCATCATGGTGGCCCGAGGAGACCTGGGCGTTGAACTGCCCATGGAGCGGATTCCCATGATTCAGAAATCCCTGACGCGCAAGTGTATGGTCGCCTCCAAACCGGTCGTGATTGCCACGCAGATGATGGAGAGCATGATCAGCCATTTCCGCCCAACCCGCGCCGAAGCCACCGATGTGGCCAACGCCGTCTTTGACGGAGCCGATGCGGTCATGCTCAGCGCGGAAACCTCTGTGGGTCAATATCCCGTCAAGGTGGTGGAAGCCATGCGCGACATCGTCACCGAGGTGGAAAAAGAACAGGCCATCTACCACCGGGACATCAAACCCGACAAGGCATCGCCTACCTACCTCAGCGACGCGATCTGCTACAACGCCGCCAACATCGCCATGCACGTCAATGCGCGCGCTATCCTGGGGATGACCCGCTCGGGCTACACCGCCTTCATGCTGGCCAGCCAGCGCCCTGGCGCCTCCATCTACATCTTCACTGACAGCTACCAGCTCATCAAGATGCTCAGCCTGGTCTGGGGAGTGCAAGCCTTCTACTACAACCGCTTTGAGAGCACGGATAAAACCATCGCAGAGGTTCAGGAAATCCTGAAAGAAAAAGGACTGGTCCTCAAAGGCGACATTGTGCTCAATACCGGCTCCATGCCGCTCGGTGCCCGCAGCCGAACCAATATGCTCAAGATCGGCGTGGTGCGCTGAGCGCCCTTTCCACCTGAAAAAATCACCTAAAGCCTATGTCAGTCAATGTCTCTCTTCTAGCCGAAATCTGCGAAGTGGCCGGTGTGCCCGGTTTTGAACAGCGCATTCGCGAGATTGTACTTCGCGAAGTCAGTACCCTCTGCGACGAAGTCAGGGTGGACAACATGGGCAATGTCATTGCCCTGAAAAAAGGCAGCACGGGTGGAAAGAAGGTCATGGCCGCCGCGCATATGGACGAGATCGGCTTCATGGTTTCGCACATTGAAGACAACGGTTTTCTGCACTTTGTACCCCTGGGCGGTTTTGACCCCAAGACCCTGACCTCACAGCGCGTCATCGTGCACGGGCGGGAGGATCTCATTGGGGTGATGGGCTCCAAACCCATACACCTGATGAGCCCTGAGGAGCGCAACAAACCCCTTCAACTCGAAGACTTCTTCATTGATCTCGGCCTTCCGGTGGAAAGGGTGAAGGAACTGGTCCATGTCGGCGATCCGGTCAGCCGGGAGCGCAGGCTGATCGAAATGGGGGAATGCGTCAACGTCAAGTCGCTGGACAACCGGGTTTCGGTTTACATCCTCATCGAAGTGCTGCGCGAGATGAAGCAGTGCCCCTACGACTTCTATGCCGTCTTCACCGTTCAGGAGGAAGTGGGGCTGCGCGGCGCACACGTCAGCGCACACAGCATAGACCCGGACTTCGGTTTTGGCCTGGACACCACCATCGCCTTCGACACCCCCGGAGCGCGGCCCGAAGAGATGGTCACCAAACTGGGCAAGGGCGCGGCCATCAAGATGTTGGATTCCTCGGTCATCTGCGATTACCGCATGGTTCGCTTTATGAAAAAGGTTGCCGAAGATCACCAGATCACCTGGCAGCCCGAAGTACTGCCCAAAGGGGGAACCGATACGGCCGGCATACAGCGCATGTCAACCCGTTCGGCCATCTGCGGTGCGGTCAGCATTCCAACCCGACACATCCATTCGGTGATAGAGATGTGCCATAAATCAGACATCCGCGGCGCTATAGATCTGCTGCGCTACAGCGTAGAGGAACTGGATCGCGGCGATTGGAATTATTAAGCAAGGCGCGGGGCTGGCCGCCAGCCATTGCGGTTCACCCGCCTCTGCTGCCGCCACCACTGCCTGAATTTTGAAAAATTTTATATTATTTTTTTATGTGGAAAGAAAACGACAACAAGCTGCACCGCAGCTTTGAATTCAAGGATTTCAGCGAAGCCTTTAGCTTCATGACCCGGGTGGCCCTGCTGGCCGAGAAACAAAACCACCACCCCTACTGGACCAACGTCTACAACAAGGTGGAGATCTATCTGAACACCCATGACGCCGGCGATGTGGTCACCGACAAAGACCATAAACTCGCCGCGGCCATCGACGCCCTTTCAGCCCCAGCAAAGAAATGAGCCAGCCGGATCCCCAACAGGCCATACTGGAAAGCCTGGCTGAACTGCTCAGCAACGAGGGGCCGGAATCGCCCGCCGATAGAGTGGAAAGCCTCCGGGCGGTCATCGACTTTCTGGACCGGCGCTACTACATCGATGCCGAGCAGGTGGTTCCCGATGCGGACTATGACAAGCTTTTCGCCGAGCTGCGCAGCCTGGAAAACCAATACCCGGCCCTTCAAAGCCCCGACTCTCCAACCCAAAGAGTGGCCCGGGGCCTGAGCGAAAATCTTCCCGCAGTGGAACACGCCGTGCCCATGCTCTCGCTGGAGAATTCCTACAGCGCCGAAGACCTCATTGAATGGGATCGCAGGGTCAGAAGTCTGACCGGAGCCGAAGAGCTGGAGTACAGCGTTGAGCCCAAGTTCGACGGCAGCAGCATTTCGCTCCAATACAGAGAAGGCGTGCTGATCCGGGGCGCCACCCGCGGAGACGGAGTGCGCGGCGAAGAAATTACCAACAACGTCAAAGTCATCCGCAGCATTCCCCTCAAAGCCAGCTTCGAGCGCTTTGGTTTGCACCTGGTTGAGGTGCGGGGCGAAGTGCTCATTGCCCGAAACACCTTTGAGAAGATGAACGAAGAGCGCGAAGCCCGCGGGCAGCAGCGCTTCCAAAATCCGCGCAACACCGCCGCCGGAGGCCTGCGCATGAAGGACCCCGCCGAAGTAGCCCAAAGAGGGCTGGAATGTTTTGTGTTTCACCTCGGCTATGCCGTAGACCAACAAGGCCGCGACCTGCTCTCCAGCAGCGAAAGCGATTTAAAAAGCCACAGCGCCAATCTGGAACTGCTGGACGATCTGGGCTTCAAAGTGCCCGGAGACGCCATGAAGGTGCTGCGGGGCATTTCCGCCGTGCAAGCCTTCATCAGCGAATGGGAAGAGCGCCGCGACAGCTATCCCTTTGAGATTGACGGCGTGGTGGTCAAGGTCAATGACCTGGCCTTACAGCGCCGCTGCGGTTCAACAGCCCATCACCCGCGCTGGGCTATCGCCTACAAATTCAAAGCCCGCCAGGCCAGTTCCCGTTTGCTTCGGGTCGAATTTCAGGTGGGTCGCACCGGCGCGATTACCCCGGTGGCCAAATTGGAACCCGTGGCCCTGGGCGGGGTGACCATCAGCTCGGTCTCGCTGCACAACCAGGATCAGATTAATGAAAAAGACATACGAATCGGCGACCTGCTCAAGGTCGAGCGGGCCGGGGACGTGATTCCCTACATCGCCGGTGTTGTGCTCGAAGCCCGCAAGGGCGATGAAGTGCCCGTTGTGTTTCCCAAAAACTGCCCCTCCTGCAACAGCCAACTGATCCGGCCCGAAGGCGAGGTGGCCATTCGATGCATCAATGCCGAATGCCCGGCCCAGGCCGAGGAACACCTCATCCATTTTGTGTCCCGCAACGCCATGGACATCGAAGGGCTGGGCAAAGACATCATCCGCCGCTTCTATGTCGAAGGGTTTTTGCGCAGCATCCCGGATCTCTACCGCCTGGACTACGAGCGCATCCTGAACCTGGACGGCTGGCGCGAAAAATCCGTGGCCAACCTGCGCGAAGGCATTGAAGCCTCTAAAAAACGCCCCCTGTTCCGGCTCATCAATGCGCTGGGCATACGCCACGTCGGCATCACCACCGCAAAATCGCTGAGCCGGCACATGAACAGCCTGGAGCAGATCGGTCAAAGCAGCCAGGAAGAACTGATGCAGATCGAAGACATCGGCCCGGTGGTGGCCAGCAGCATAGCCGAATTCTTCAGCAATGCCGACAACCAAAAGCTGATTTCCGAGCTCCATCGCCTGGGCGTCAACACGCTCACGCTTGAAGAAGAGAAACCGGGGCAGGGCGTTCTTTCCGGCAAGAGCTGCCTTTTCACAGGCAGCCTGAGCCTGATGAGCCGGGATCAGGCCAAGGAACTGGTCGAAAAGCACGGGGGCCGCAACATCAGCGCCGTTTCGCCTAAACTCAATATACTTGTTGTAGGCGAAAAAGCCGGTTCAAAACTCAAGAAGGCCAGGGAAATCGGAAGCATACAGATTCTGACGGAAGCGGAATTCCTGAGCCTGATCGGCTCCTGAGCCTCCGGCCCGCGCACCCGGATACCCGCTGATGCAGGTCATCGCCGCAGCGCACTCTGCCGGGTTGAATTTGCCTAAATTCGAGCCATGGACAGCGAAGATTTGACCGAACAAGCCCTTCCCGCCGATATCGTCGAGCGCATTCATACGCTGGAGAAAAAGTACGCTGCCATGGGGCAGGACATGCGCTCCTATCTGGACGGGTTGATCCATTCCGACTACCTGACCTATTGGGATTATATTCATCTGGATGTGCTGCTCAGCCTGCAGATACCCCGCACCAACATTCCCGATGAGCGAATCTTCATCCTCTACCACCAGATCACCGAACTCTACTTCAAGCTCATCCTCAACGAGATAGAACAACTGGCCTTTGACCCCGAGCTGAACACCGATGTTTTCAAGATGCGCATGCGTCGCATTGTCAATTACTTCCAGCATCTGACCAACTCCTTCAGCATCATGATTGACGGCATGGAGAAGGAGCAGTTTCTCAATTTTCGAATGGCCTTGCTGCCCGGTTCGGGATTTCAGTCGGCCCAGTATCGCATGATAGAACTGACCAGTACCCATACACACAATCTGGTGGCCTGGCAGGATCGCGAGAAAATCAAACCCGACAGCGACCCGCAGGTTCTGCTCGACCATCTCTACTGGCAGCGCGGGGGACGCGAACTGGCATCGGGTAAAAAAACCCTGACCCTGCGGCAGTTTCTCCTCAAGTACAGCCGCGTCTTTACCGATATGATCGAGCGTTACCGCGGCTGCAATCTGATGGCCCGATATCAGGAACTGGATCCTGCTCAACAGGACAGAGAGTTGAGCGATCTGTTGCGCGAGTTCGACTTTCAGGCCAATGTCGCCTGGCCCCTGGCTCACCTCAAATCAGCGGCCCGCTACCTGCAGCGCAGTCCCGATGTCATCGCCGCCACCGGCGGCACCAACTGGCAGCAATACCTTCCGCCCAAGAACCAGCAACTGATCTTCTTTCCCGAACTCTGGACCGAAAGCGAGATCCGCGACTGGGGAAAGCTTTGAAGTACGCTCTAACGGCTCGTTGACAAGTAGGCGATGCACTTCACTTCAATGGCAATGGAAGTGGGCAGGCTCTTGACCTCAATGGTGGTGCGGCAGGGCTGGTGATGCTTAAAGTACTCGGCGTAGATGCGGTTGTAGGTGTGAAAGTCCCGCTTCATGTCGGTCAGAAAAACGGTCACATCCACCAGGTCTTCCCAAAGCGCATTGCTGGCCGTCAAGACCGTCTTGATGTTGCGAAAGACCGAGTGGCACTGGGCCTCAAAGTCAAAGCTCTTATAGTTACCGCTCCCGTCCAGTGCCAAGCCGGGAATGGAACGGCCATCTGCACTTCTGGGTCCAATGCCCGAGAGAAAAAGGAAATCACCCACGCGGCGCGCATGGGGATAGAGACCCACCGGAGCGGGCGCTTCTTCGGCGTTAAAACTGCTCATGTCAACAAATTTAGTGCACCTGAACCGATGTGGTTTGCGCTGTTCAGTACTTGATGCAGACGTTCTTGGGCTCGGTAAAGAAGCGCATCACTTCCCAGCCCCCCTCCCGGCCTATTCCCGAATCCTTCACCCCGCCAAAAGGTGTGCGCAAGTCGCGGAGCATCCAGCAATTCAACCAGACTATGCCCGCCTGAACCTGCTCGGCCATGCGCTGGGCCCGGCTCA
Source organism: Chitinophagales bacterium (assembly GCA_041751015.1). Classification (GTDB taxonomy): domain Bacteria; phylum Bacteroidota; class Bacteroidia; order Chitinophagales; family BACL12; genus WGOA01. The sequence continues at coordinate 8,779 of JBGSYF010000021.1, read as the reverse complement.
TGTCGCGGGTCCAGATGCTGGCCGCCAAACCGTAGTCCACGCTGTTGGCCAGGCTGAGCGCCTCGGCCTCTCCCTCAAAGCTCGAAAGGCTGAGCACCGGACCAAAAATCTCTTCGCGCTGACTGCGGCACTGCGGCCCCAACCCTTCCAGCACCGTAGGCTGAATGAACCAGCCATTCCTGCAACGCCCGCTGCCCTGAAAGGCCTCACCGCCGCACAAGACTTTCGCGCCCTCCTGACGCGCCAGATCTATATAACCCATCACCTTGTCGAAATGCGCCCTGGAAACCACCGCGCCCTGTTGCGTCTCCGCCCGCAGCGGATCGCCCTGCACGAGTTGCTCCACCTTCTGAATGAAATCGTGCTTGAAGCGATCATACAGCGGCCTTTCGACATACATGCGCGAACCGCAGAGGCAGATTTGGCCCTGATTGGAAAAAGCCGCCCGCACGGCCGTGTTGAGCGCCTCTTCGTAGTCGGCATCGGCGAAGACCACAAAGGGATTCTTGCCCCCCAACTCCAGACTCAGTTTCTTGAACATCGGCCCGGCCACCCGAATGATCTCCTTCCCTGTTGAGGTTCCCCCCGTAAAACTGATGGCCTTGATGTGGGGATGCGCAACCATCGCCGCGCCGGCCCGCGCACCCGTTCCCTGCACAATGTTCAGCACACCCGGCGGCAGACCGGCTTTATGAGCGATCCCGGCCAGAACCGCCGCGCTCGCCGGAGTGATCTCCGAAGGCTTGGCCACCACGCAATTTCCTGAAGCCAGCGCCGGAGCAATCTTCCAGGTAAACAGATAAAGCGGCAGATTCCAGGGCGAAATGCAGCCCACCACGCCCAGAGGCTGCCGAAGGGTGTAATTGACGTACTGCCCCGCGGCGGAATGACTCTCGGAGGCAAAGTGCATCAGCCCGGTTCCGAAGAAATGAAAGTTGTCCCGCGCCCGGGGAATGTCCACTTCCCGGGCCAAACTCAAGGGTTTGCCCGAGTCCACGCTTTCTATCCGGGCCAATTCCTCCAGCCTTTCTTCCAGGGCATCGGCTATGCGCAATAAAAGCCGGGAGCGCTCCCGGGCGGGCATGGTGCTCCAGGCCGGGAAAGCCTTCTGCGCGGCCTCCACCGCATCCTCCACATCGCGCTCATCCGAGCTGGCCAGCACCGAGTAAACCTGACCTGTGGCCGGCTCGGTATTGTCCAGCCATTCGCCCGAACGCGCTACGCGAAACTCGCCGCCGATAAAATTGAGGATCTTTTCCATAGTCAGATTTCGGCCCTGCCCCTACAAACAACCCGTGCGCCCGCCGTCCACCGGCAGATTGATGCCATTGATGTAGGCCGCGGCATCAGAAGCCAGAAAAACCACGGCCCGGGCTATCTCCTGGGGCTGCGCAAAACGCGCCGCCGGAATCTGGCCCAACATGGCCGCCTCCACCTCCTGCTCCGTGCGCCCGCTTCGCCCTGCGTGATCGCGAATGATCTCTTCAAGCCGCTCCGTGCGCGTTGCCCCGGGCAGCACATTGTTGACCGTCACGCCAAATCGCGCCACCTCTCCCGCCAGGGTCTTGGACCAATTGGCCACTGCTCCCCTGACCGTGTTGGACACTCCCAAGCCGGGCAGCGGCACCTTGACCGAAGTCGAGATGATGTTGATGATGCGCCCGCGCCCGCGCTCTTTCATACCCGGCAGCAAGTGCCTGACCAGAACCTGATTGCTGATCAAATGCTGATTGAACGCCACCCTGAACTCCTCCTCCTCCGCATCGGCCACCGGGCCGGCTGGGGGCCCGCCGCTGTTGTTAATCAGTATGTCGAAGGGGCTTGTTTGCCCGTCCAGATGGACCTGCAAAGCTTCCTCCAGCATCGAAGGCTTGCTGAAGTCCGCCAGCAGAAAATCGTGCTGCTGTGCCCCGGATGCCGGCAACTCCGCCTGCAAACGCGCCAGACTCTCCGCACTTCGGGCCGCCAGAGTCAGACTGGCCCCCCGAGCCGCCAATTCCAGGGCACAAGCCTTGCCTATGCCCCTGCTGGCCCCGCATACCAGGGCCCTTCGTCCTTCAAAATCCCTTTCCATATTAGGCCTGTCAGCCGATTTTACGGCGCTGGGGCTAAGCTATACAAAATCGCGTGGCTGAGGTGGGGTTCAGGGACTGTTTCAGGAAATTGACTATTGTTCAGGCAGGGTGGAAAGGCCGGGCTAATTAGGCTGAAATGAAACTTTTCTTTATAGCAAATGAACTCCGGTATAGGATTGTAAGGTCTTTCGGCAGATATTGTGCCTGATTTTAACCTGAAACTTAAAATGTGTCTGCGATGTTTGCATACAATACTGTATTGAATGTAGTGATAGTCAGTATGTTGAGTGCGGGTCTTCAGGCCCAGATTTGCGACCCTGGTGTTACCCCAAGCGGACTTACTTCCACCTACATCCCAGGCTCAGGAGCCTTGCTGGAATGGAATGCCGTACCCGGCAGTGTGGGGGTTCAGTTGAAGGTAGACCTGCCTTCGGGCTCCAGCATCAACCGCCGCATTATAGGCTTTGAGCGCGATCAATTTGCTGTGCCTGATGCACTGCTGAGTCCCGGCACGTATACCTGGCGGGTGCAAGCAGCATGCAGCACGGTTCCGCCCTATAGCGTAACACCGATTTCAGCCAGCAACAGTTTCACGGTCGGGGGCGGTGTCACCTGCCCGTCAACCGTGACGGACATTGACGGCAATGTGTACAATACGGTACTGATTGGGAGCCAGTGCTGGATGGCAGAGAACCTGAAGGTGGAAAGGTACCGTAACGGCAATAACATCAATACTGGATTGAGCAACATCGCCTGGGAAGTAACAGGTAGTGGAGCTTTTGCGGTATACAACAATCTGGCGTCCAACAAGGCCACCTACGGCCTCTTGTACAACTGGTATGCTGCGGTTGACTTCCGCGGTTTGTGCCCAGTGGGCTGGCATGTGCCGACGGATGCAGAATGGACTGAGTTGACGGATTTTCTTGGAGGATCATCGGTTGCTGGGGGTAAAATGAAGACCACGGGCACATTGGCAGCTGGGACAGGCCTGTGGTTAGCTCCGAATTCAGCCGCCACAAACAGCAGCGGATTTTTCGGGCTTCCGGGTGGCCTACGCGGCGTCAGTGGCAGCTACTTCGGCGAAGGGCTCCTCGGCTACTGGTGGAGTTCGAGTGAAACCTTGACGTTTGGCTTTGACGCCTTTAATCGGTCTTTGTACTACCTCGACGGCAATGCTTACATCGACGACCCTGAAAAGCCTGCAGGGTTCTCGGTTCGTTGTCTTCTGGATTAATGACTAATTGAATTTTCGCCTATTGTCCCTTTGACGCGGCTTACGCCACCCTAATTTTTTGAATCAGCACCTCCTCGGAGTTACCGACCCATTTAAGGCGGTACTCACCCTCGTCCATGTACTCCATCCGCTGCATACTGGCACTAGGGCAATTCAAAATGAACAAAATAATACCATGTTGTTTTGTATTGATCTTGCTTGTCCGTAATTTGGCTGACGTAAAACATGAGCCGACTTCGCAACACAAACATCATGAGAAAGACTACCCTTTTTATAGTAGCCACAGCCTTGCTGAGCTTAGGCCTTAAGGCCCAGGTCTGCGACCCTTCGGTGGCTCCAACGGGGCTTGTTTCCACCTACACCCCTGGCAGCGGGGCTTTGCTGGAGTGGGATGCTGTTCCGGGCAGCGTGGGGGTGCAATTTCAGGCGGCCTTACCATCAGGGGCGGTAATCAGCCGGCGTTTCATGGGTTTAGACTTTGACCAGCTTTTCATACCCGATGTTCGGTTAAGCCCGGGCACCTACATGTGGCGCGTTCAGGCGGCCTGCAGTACGGTTCCACCCTATGACGTGACACCGATTTCAGCGAGCAACAGTTTTACGGTGGGAGGTGGAAGCTCCTGCCCGGCTACGGTGACGGACATTGACGGCAATATGTACAGTACGGTGCAGATTGGCAGCCAGTGCTGGATGGCGGAGAACCTGAAGGTTGAGCAGTATAGTAACGGGGATGCGCTACTGACACCATTGCTCGGAGCCTCCTCGAGCGGCGCCTATTCGGTTTACGACAATTTGGATAGCAATAAGGCAACCTACGGGTTGCTGTACAATTGGTACGCAGTTGATGATGCTCGGGGTTTGTGTCCTTCAGGCTGGCATGTTCCTACCGATTCGGAGTGGACGCAGATGCTCACGGTTTTGGATCCAAGCACATGTGAGAGCTGTACGGGGGCAAGCCACAGTTCAACTGCTGGCGGTCAGATGAAGACTACAGGCACCTTAGAAGCTGGTACAGGCCTATGGCTGGCACCCAATACGGCAGCCACTAACAGCAGCGGCTTTTCTGGGCTTCCTGGCGGCTTAGATGGCGCCGGTGGCCAAGGGTTTATCGGTGTCTGGTGGAGTTCGTCTATGTTAGCCAGCTTCGAGGCCTGGTCTCGGGAGCTGCACTTCAATAATGGCGGTGTAAACCGTGGCTTCGGTACCTTAAATATGGGTTTCTCTGTCCGTTGCATTCAAGATTAAGGCCTGTTTGACTCTTGGTCAATTCGAACCTTTGGCGTGCTGCGATCCGCGCCATTTTTTAGAGCTATCCGCAAGTGCAAGACAGCCGTCGCCAGAGCGTATAGATGGCTACATGGTCTTGTGCTAACTCCATACCCCCGCTGTCATGAAAAACATCTCCCTTTGTTTCGCGACCTCTACTTTGCTTAGCATGGGTCTTCAGGCCCAGGTCTGCGACCCTTCGGTGGCTCCAACTGGGCTTGTTTCCACCTATATACCCGGCAGTGGGGCTTTGCTGGAATGGAATACTGTTCCGGGCAGCGTGGGCGTTCAGTTGAAGGTGGATTTGCCTTCAGGCTCTTCCATCAATCGGCGCATAATGGGCTTTGAGCGCGATCAGTTTGCTGTGCCTGATGCGTTGCTGAGTCACGGCACCTACACCTGGCGTGTTCAGGCTGCCTGCAGCTCGGTGCCCCCATTTAACGTGACACCGATTTCAGCGAGCAGCAGCTTTACCGTGGGAGGTGGAAGTTCCTGTCCGGCTACGGTAACGGATATTGACGGCAATGTGTACAGCACCGTGGAGATTGGCAGCCAATGCTGGATGGCAGAGAACCTGAAAGTGGAGCGTTACCGCAATGGAGATAACATACCTACAGGTTTAAGCAGTAGTTCATGGGGTTCTACTACCAGCGGTGCCTTTGCGGTTTATGATAACAACGCAGCGAATAAGGTCATCTACGGATTGCTTTACAATGGGTACGCTGCTGCTGATCCGCGAGCCCTGTGCCCAACAAGTTGGCATGTGCCGACGGATGAGGAATGGACCACGTTGACTGAATTTCTGGGTGGGTTTAGTATTGCAGGGGGCAATATGAAGACTACGGGCACACTTGAAGCCGGCAGTGGTCTTTGGTTTGCTCCCAATGCTGCAGCTACGAATAGCAGCGGTTTTTCTGGTATTCCAGGTGGCGTCTACACTGGTACTTTCTTTTCCCTAGGCAATAGCGCTTATTACTGGAGTTCGACTGAGAGCTCTACCGGCCGAGCTTGGTGGCGGGGATTATTCTATTTAGATGGAAACTTTGGTCGCACCGACGGTTTTAAGCTGCTCGGTCAGTCAGTCCGTTGCCTTAAAACTTCGGATGGTGCTGCGAATATTCCTCCCCAGGCCGAGGATGATTTAGCTTCCACCAACCAGGACAACACCGTCAGCATCCCGGTACTGGCCAACGACAGCGACAGCGATGGCACACTGGAGATTTCGAGTGTCAGCATCGTTGCAGGTCCGTTTGCTGGAACAGCCTCGGTTTTTGGCGTGGATGGCAGCATCACCTACACGCCCAATGCGGGTTTTTTCGGGTTGGATAGTCTGCGCTATAGGGTCTGCGACAACGACGGGGCCTGCGCCCAGGCCACAGTGCGCATCACAGTGGTATGCACATGTTGCACGCTGAGCGACATCGATGGCAATGTGTATGGTGCAGTTCAGATTGGTAGCCAATGCTGGATGGCTGAAAACCTAAGGGTGGAGCACTACCGAAACGGCAATCCAATACCCACAGGATTGAGCAATAGTGCATGGCAATCCACCACCAGCGGGGCTTTTGCCTTTCCTGATAACAACTCCACAAACGTGGCTGAATACGGATTACTGTACAACTGGTTCGCAGTGGACGATGCTCAGAACCTCTGTCCGACTGGTTGGCGAGTGCCCTTTGACGATGATTGGCATGATTTGGCAAACTTCCTGGATCCCGCTGCCAATCCAGGTGCTGTCGGTAGTGCTGAGAGTATTAGTGCAGGGGGAAAGATGAAGGAATCAGGAACAGTTTTTTGGAACACTTCAAGTCCGGGTGCAACCAATGAGAGTGGGTTCAGTATTCGGGGAGCAGGTTACAGAAGTTCGCTAGGAACCTATGTAGCCTTTCGCACTAGTGCAGACTTCTGGAGCCTTTCAACATGTACCACAGGTTGTTCAGCATCTGGTGGATGCGCAAACTCCAGAGGATTTAACTCGACCAGCGACGCCATGTTCAGGAACTGTGGATTTGCGCCAAAGAAGAGCGGCTTTTCGGTCCGTTGCATAAAGCTTTAGTGTTCCTCCAGCTTGGAAGTTCGAGTTAAACGGAAGATATTGTGCATACAAACTATGCATAATGCGAAAGTCTTCCCTTCTCTTGTTGGCAGCTCTTGTTCTAAAATCAAACCTTCCGACCCAAGTATGCGACCGACCATCGCAGCCTCCGGGCTAACCGTTCTTGATCCGGCAGCATGTGGAAATTGTTTTGGATCATCTCATAGTGCCATAGCTGGTGGACTAATGAAATCAACAGGAACATTAAGTGCAGGAACCGGTTTGTGGCAGGATCCGAATTTTGCCGCGACGAATTACAGCGAGTTCTCAGGGCTTCCTGGGGGTTACCGCAACTACGTTGGCCCCTTTAACCAGCTCGGATCCGTAGGATATTGGTGGAGTTCAAGTTCGTCATCATCCTTTGAAGCTTGGTCGCGTCGTCTCGAATTCAACACAGGTGTCGCTTACCGCTCGAACACTTTTTTGCCTAAAAATAGTGGTTTCTCCGTCCGCTGTATTCAGGATTAAAGAGCTGTGAACATTCGGTGAATCGCCTGCCCAGCCATAAAGAGTAGGAATTAAACACAGTGCTGCTAAAACCACTCGAGCCGACATCGTAGGTGCACGGACCAAGTGTTGTTTCGACAGATGAAGCATTTCGACCTAAGGAATCTGATGTTGTTCAGGCAGTTGGATTTATATTGTTTACCAAAGTTCATTGAAAAGTAAGTTTTTAATAATACCTTGTGTATAACTTTTGAAGTTAACATTACTTTAAATATGAAATATTATTATTTAATTGCACTGTCCTTCAGTGTATCCAGTTTGAGCATGCAAGCCCAGCTCTGCGACCCTAGCGTTGCTCCAACCGGGCTCACTTCGACCTATACTCCTGGCAGCGGGGCGCTGTTAGAATGGAATGTTGTTCCCGGCAGTTTCGATGTTATGCTTCGGGTAGATTTGCCCGCTGGCGGTTTTATTGCAAAACGTATACGCGGTTTTGAGCTGGATCAGTTCCTCATTCCGGATGTCGTGTTGAATGCAGGGGTTCACACCTGGCGGGTGCAGGCAGCCTGTTCTGGAGTTTTTCCCTTTTCTCCTACACCGATATCCCTCCCTAACAGTTTTACCGTGGTTACAGGGAGTCCTTGTCCAGCTACCGTAAGCGATGTGGATGGAAACGTGTATAACGTCATTGACATCATCGGCCAGTGTTGGATGAAAGAAAACCTGAAAGTAGAACACTATAACAATGGTGATGCTATCCTTACCGGCCTGAGCGATGCAGCCTGGGCAGACACTTATTTAGACTCAACCGGTGCCTTTGCCATCTACAACAATCTCGCTTTTCACAAGGCGATTTACGGGTTGTTGTACAATCACTATGCCGTGAAAGACCCTCGTGGTCTTTGTCCGACAGGTTGGAGCGCAGGGACTGATCCCGAATGGACCGATTTACGAGCGTACTTAGGAGGTGTGCATGAAGCCGGAGCCAGGGCGAAAGCAGTAGGTACGTTAAGCGCCGGTACTGGATACTGGCAGGCCCCCAACACTGGCGCAACCAATTCCAGCGGATTTACGGCGCTACCAGGAGGATTGCGGTCTGGCCTTGGTAACTACTCGTTTAAAGGATACAAAGCCCACTTTTGGAGTACAAATGAAACAGGCAGATACCGGGAATTGTACCATAATACAGAGGACATGCGGGTGGAACGCGAGTCTCGAGTTACCGGGATGTCTGTTCGCTGTGTGAAGGATTGAAAACTTGTAATATTGAACCGCTTAGTTCTACTCGTATTTTGTTTATGCGCTGCCAGATTTCTGGCATACACCCAGGTCTGTGACCCCAGTGTTGCGCCCACGGGTCTATCTACGACGATCACTCCGGGAAGTGTCGCATTGTTCGAATGGGATGCCGTGCCCGGTAGTATTGGTGTGCAGTTGCGAATTGACTTACCTTCTGGTTCAACGTTTAATCGCCGGATACTCGGTTTCGAACGAGATCAATTCTCATTGCCAGAGGGGTTGTTTGTAGTACTCCCCATTCTTCCGACCAACAGTTGCTGGTCTTAAGTTTGTTTAGGCGGCTTTCATGTAGATGTCCTCAGGCTTTCTTCGATTGATTCCACGGTGGTTTCGCTTGTTGTACCGGTTGATGAACTTAGCCAC
>JBGSYF010000020.1:0-187034 GCA_041751015.1 Chitinophagales bacterium | reverse complement strand
CGACGGGCTCGCGGTGGCAACACCGGGCGGCAGCGCCGCGCGGCAACTCGCGGCAGCAGCGCCAGGCAGCAACACGCGAATCTCAGCGCAGCACCTCCGCGCTCAGCACTTCATGCTGACCGATACGCACAAAGTACATGCCTCTGGGCCATGCGCTCACATCCACAAATTGCTGTTGAACACCCGGCACTTGCGCAATGCTCCGGCTTTCCATCAGACGACCGCTGAGATCATAGACCTCGATGAGCACCTGCTCCTGGGTCTCTGCGCTCCATTCCAACATCAACTGATCGCTGGCTGGATTGGGAAAGAGAAGGGCCTTTCCTTCAGCCAATGCGGCCTCTTTGGTGGTGGGAATGGAGAAGGTGTCTCCATAAGCACTGTAGGCCGTAACCAACAAGGGTGAGGTGGAACAGGCGCAACGCACCCTCCAGGTCCAGGTGGTACCGGCTCCGGCGACAGAGTAGGGCACATTGGTGGTATTGACCATCGGGGGAAGGACATTCTGGGTGGGCTGAGGACCGCTGGGCAGTCGCTTGCCCTGAACCTGACAGGCAACGGCGCCGGCCTGGGGTGTCCAGTTGAGTTGGACCCTGTTGCTCAGATTGGTGCTGCTCTGGCCCGTTGGGGGGCTGGCCGTGCTGCAGGAAGGCGAACCCAGCACGGTAATGCTGCCAATCATACCCACAGCGGCGTGAAAATCGCACTGGTAATTGTAGGTGCCCGGATTGTCGAACACCAGATCAAAAGTGGGTTCGCTGGCATTGAGTGGGAAGAAGACAAAACTGGTCCAGTCACCCGAAGTGGATGAGGTGGGATGTGAACCTTCTATCCTTTGAAAACGAACCGTATCGCCCGTATTCACAGATATGTTAGCCGGCGAGTAAAAGAAATTCCGCGCTTCGACCACGTGAATGGTGGCCATTGAAGCACTGCTCACAAGGGTCATCAAGACTAAAAGTGAGAGGGAGCTTAGGGTAGAGGTGGAATGCATAAGATGGATTCAGGTTAGTGATAATCGCAATATAGGCTTTAGCACAATGCCTTCCAAGTGTTTTGATCAGGCATTTCCCTAAAACTTTTTATCCGTTTCACTGGGCCCAAAAACCGAAAGCCCTTCCCGAATAAAAGGGGAAGGGCTCCGGAAACCAAAACACGTCACTCCAAAACTATGGGCTGCGAAGCGCGGTCGAGAGGATCACGGTTGCGCTCAGCGGCCAATAGATCAGCGGCCGATGTAGGCGTACAGATCAGAGGTAGAGCTGGAGAAGCGGAACGCATCGGTGAGCAGGTGGACATTGTGGGGATCCACCATGGTGGCGTAACCCATCTTGGCCACTTCAAGCCGACTGGCCTCAAAGCTCATGGTATAGAGAACGTCGCGAATCTGCAGGGCCGTGAAGGCATTTCGACTCATCGCATCGCGGGCCATGGCCAGGCGGTTGTCGTCAAAGCGCTGCGCTTGCAGGGAGCGCATCAGGCTCTGAAATGCGCCTGAAGACATCGGGGGAAGGGCGGCATAGCCCGGGGCATAACCCGCGGCTTGTCCGGTGTAGTAACCAAAGGGCTGGCCAGGCATTCCACCGAGTCCAGGCGATACATAAGGAGCTGGCGTGTGCACTAAATAGCCGTTGTTCACCCAACCCGGATTGTGTAAACTGTTCATGGAAAAAACCATGGTTCCCGGGCCGACAGCACCGAGACTGTTGTGGTGATTTCTGCGGCCAATGTGCGTGATCACAAAGTGGCCTCTCTGGTCGACCCTGGCCTTGATCTGACTGTTGGGCTGCACCTGAATGTTGCCGCGGAACAAGGTCTGAGTTCCGCAGGCCGACATCACTTCCAGGTAATGCCTGCCGGGGTTCAGGTCGCGGATGATCACCTCATCGGCGGGTCGGTTGAAGCGGTATCCATCCAGGTTGATCAGAAAATACTGTTGTTGAAAAACCGATAACTTCAAATCGGAATTTCTTTGCCCGGCGAAGCTGGCCGAAGCGCTCAGAACACAGAGCACGAGGGTAAAGAGCGTCTTTTTCATAGCTTCCAAATTGAAATGCGGAGGGGAATTCCGCCGCACACAGAGGCATAGCCAAATCCCGTGCCAAAAAAATTGTAGTGCCTGAGATATTCTTTTCATACGACTGATGGAGCGCGGCTTCACTCGGCCTATATTCGTAGCCCGCCCCTGTTGTGATCAGCCCAGAAACCATACAGCGCATCAAAGACGCCGCCCGAATAGAGGACGTGGTGGGCGAGTTTGTGCCCTTGAAGAAGAGGGGCAGCACCCTGCTCGGGCTCTGTCCCTTCCACCGGGAAAAAACGCCTTCGTTCAATGTTAACATAACAAGAAATACTTATAAATGTTTTGGTTGTGGGAAAGGCGGTGATGCCATTAGCTTTCTTGAGGAACACGAAAAACTGAGTTACCCCGAAGCGCTGCGCTGGCTGGCCGACCGTTATCAGATTGAGGTGGAAGAAAAGCAGGCCAGCCCGGAGCAGGCGGCCGAGCGCAACCATCAGGAGAGCCTGCTGATCGTCAATCAATTCGCCGCACAGTGGTTTACTGAACAAATGTTCAACACGGAGGAAGGACAGGCCGTCGGGCTGAGTTATTTTCAGGAGCGCGGGTTGCGCAAAGACAGCATAGAGAGTTTTCAACTCGGTTGGTGTCCCGAAAACGGCGAATCCCTGACGGAAGCCGCGCAGAAAGCCGGGTATAGACTGGAGTTTCTGGAGGAACTTGGACTGACCCGTTCCAAAGAAGGTCGGTACTGGGACTTTTACCGGGGAAGGGTGATCTTCCCCATCCAGAACGCGGCGGGCAAGGTCATCGCCTTTGGGGCACGCACCCTGCGCAGCGGCAGCAATATTCCCAAGTACCTCAACAGTCCCGAGTCGCCGATCTATTCCAAGGGTGAAGTGCTCTACGGTCTGCACCAGGCTCGGCGGGCCATGGCCGATGCAGACATGGCTTATCTGGTGGAAGGGTATATGGATCTTATCGCCATGCACCAGGCCGAGATCAAGAACTCCGTAGCCTCCTCCGGCACGGCCCTGAGCAGCCCCCAACTGCGCATGATCCGGCGCTACACGCGCAACATCACCATGCTCTACGACGGGGACAGCGCCGGATTGAAAGCCGCCATGCGCGGGGCGGAGACGGCGCTGGAGGAGGACATGCACGTGTACTTCGCGCCGCTTCCCCAGGGCGAAGACCCCGACAGCCTGCTGCAGCGCCTGGGTTCCGAAGGCATGCGGGAATTCCTGAGCGAAAAGTCGCAAGACATCATCTTATATAAAACCGATTTGCTGCTGCAAGAAGCCGGGAAGGACCCGGTCCAAAAGGCGGCCATGGTGCGCGATGTGGTGGAGAGCATCAGCCGGGTCGGCGATCCGATTGCCCGTTCGCTCTATTTGAAGAAATGCGCGGAGAAGATGGAACTGCCCGAAGCCGTGCTGATTCAGGAGAGCAACAAGGCGCTGCAGCAGCGCATGCGCCGGGCCCAGTCTGGGGGGGGTATAAGCTTGGGTGGCGGTGCGGCGGCGGGTGCTAACGCGGGTTACGGCGGCCCTGGAGTTGCTGGAGCCGGCGGTGCGGGCTCCGAGGCCCTTCCCCCCTTACCGGGAATGGAAGGCCCCGACCCGCAGGAAACCAAGGTTCCGGCTTACGTGCACCGCGAACGCGATCTGGTGCGCCTGCTCATGGAGAGCGAAAACTATCATGTTGAAGAGCAATCGGCTATCAGCGTCATTCTGGAGCAGATCAGCGACGTGGATCTGGAGCATCCTTTCTATGCCGAGGTGGTGCAGGAGTACCGTGCGGCCTGGTCGGAGGGCAGGGTCTTGGGCACGCAATTTTTCTTTGACCACGAAAGGCGGGAGTACAAAGAGCTGGCCCTTGAACTTTTGCACAAACCCTACGAAATCTCCCCCAACTGGACCCTGAAACACGAGATCGCCATCACCGACCGTCGCTTCCTGATCCGCAAAGACATCGAAAAGGTGGTGGCCTACCTCAAGGCCGATAAACTCGATCGCCTGCTGGCCGAACTACACCGCAACCTCAAGGACGCCTCCGCTGATGAGTCCACCGACCCCAGCGACATCCAGCACATGCTCGGCCTCTATCAGGAATTGCGGCAGGCCCGTTCCGCCATCACCGGCGCGGCCGGGCAGATGCTGGTTAAGAGGGATGTTTGAGGGGGGGGGGGGGGATTTGCAAATTGGCTATTCCATCAACGTAAAACTTGAAAAAAACACTGTGCTTAAGATAGCATGATTCCCTTTCTAAGTTTTCACCCGTTCCTACTGAACTACTCACAACGGATAGTGCTCATTGTACTTTTACCCATTGTTTGTTTCCATCTGCTGAGTCCCTAAGAATAACACTTGCTGCAGCACTTTTCGAGTTAAACTCGTAGTCCATACTAAACTTTCTATCCTCAGTTATTGTACCGGAGGCAACAAGTTCATCCCGTTTCCTATGAGCAGAAGGTGAACTTGTTTTAAATTGTGGTGCTGTCCTATCAGATATGATAGTTCCTTTGTGAACTAAGAATTTGCCATTTTCTAGTATGTGCCCATAGCCTGTGACTCCTTTTCTTTGATTCTCAATTTTATATCTAACACCTGCTAAATTAGATGTTATGTCACTTGGTTTACGAGGTGATTGTGGATCAGAAATTGGTCTTTTTTCAACATTTTTTATTCCTGGATAAAAAATGGATTTTTCTAATTCAATTAACTCCGGTGATTTTGTTGACCTTAAATTTTTGACAATTTGAACTTTAGCCTCAATTTGATCCCTTATCACATTTTCTTGTTCCTTTAAATCATTAATCTCATGAGACAAATTCAGAAGTTCTTCTTTTTGCTTTTTATCATAATAATCAATTTTAATTTCTATATCTAAAATTTCTTTTTCTCTTAACTCAACATTATCAATGAAAGATTCGTTTTTAAAATTGTCACGACTAAGAATTGAGTTAAGTCTATCTTGAAGTTCAATATCACTCAAATTCTCCAATTGAAATTCATAGATTACCTTTTTTATAAAGTGATTTCTCCCTTTTCGCCAATGAGGGGAATAGATCCTAAAGTGTCTGCCGTTAGTTAAAATGGCGATCACTGGAGATTCTCTTCCGACATAATCACTTAATTGTTGGATATGCTTATTTATATCCTGATTTAATGCCTTGGTTTCAACAATGATTTTATTTCCAATATTTATATCAATTCTGCTTCCTTGGGCAGCATGTTCCAAATCTATGTTACTATGCCCAAAAGCATGCAAAAATGGAATTACAATATTATACTTTACATTATTTTCGCTCTGTAAAAACGTATCTGTGTCAAGAGTTGATAGAGTCGTTAAAAGCTCACGGTTCATGATTTGCCTGATATTTGTTTTAACAAGCTACTAATCTAAAGTGTATTACTCGAACTATGTTGTCGCCATCCTATTAGAACATTCAATCTTTTGTGCGCGTTCACTCATCCGCGCTGGCCGTGTCGATGGCCCAGACCACGTAGTAGTCGTCAATGCGGCGGTAGTTGAGCAGGAAGCTCCGGTCGTATTCGCCCTTGCGCACCCAACCCCTGAAGGTGCCCTGTTCCAGGTTGTTGGCGAGGTCAAAAGGTTCCACACCCATATGATCGCGGAAGTCCAACTTTCGACGGTAATAGATCTTGTACATGACCTCCTTGGCGCTCCAGTGCAACTGGACGTAGTTCAGTTCGAGTTCCCTGGGCATGCCCGCGAGCTCGTCGGGGCGCATGAACTTGTTCTTTAGGCGGCTCATGTCGTGGCGCATCGACTCAATGTCCACGCCCACGGTGTAGCGCTCCGAGATGATGACCGCCGCATAGTGTTTGGAATGGCTGATGGACATTCGGTAGTCGAAGTTCTGCACTTCGGGACGGCCGTACTGATCGACATAGATGTCAACGAAAGAAGTGGTGTTGATCAGCCGCTTGAGCAGGACCCGGCTGGCCATCCACTGCGTGCGCCGGTCTTCGTTGCTGATGCGATGAATGAACTCCTCTTCGGATTTACTGAAGATCAAAAAGGGTCTCAACTCATGACTGGCTTCGAGAATGCGCCACCAACCCAGGGTGGTGAATTCATCGAGCTGAATTTTCTCTACTAAAGGCACTAAATTAATATATAATAATTAACAATAATATTCTTTGAACACGTAAAGCGGGTTTCTATAGCCCTGTTCGATACGCCCCCCCATTTGAATCGGATGGGCAAGTTCAGGATGAATGGGCAAAGTTCAAAGCCCTTAAGCACTTCTGTACGCCCTACTTTAGCGCTATGGGGCTGGAAATCAAATTGCTGCGCACTTTACAGGGTCATCAGGCGGCTGTTTTTGCCCTCTCTCCCGCCCCGCAGCCCGATCATGTGCTCAGCGGATGCGGCGATGGTCTGGTGGTGAGCTGGCCTTTGGGGGAAGGGCGTCAGGGTCGTGCGGAAGATTCTGAAAGTTTGGGAGTTTCAGTAGTTTCAGAAAGTTCTGAAGGATTGGGGGGTTCTACTCCTTCCCCTGACACGTCCCCTCCTTCTGCCCCCGCCTCTGCCACTTCCCTTGCCACTTCCAATTCCCCCTCCTCTTCCACTCCCCCTGCCCTGGCCCTTGCCTCTGCCTCTTCCTCTTCCTCTTCCTCTGCCCCCGCCTCTGCCCCTACCCCTGCCCCCGCGCTCGCCCTCGCCCGCCTTCCCGCCAATGTCTTTTCGCTCTGTTGGATCCCCGAACAGCGCCAATTACTGGTGGGAGGCATGCATGGCGGAGTTCATGTCCTGGACATTGAAAGGCCTGGGGAAGGCACTACTTCTGCCCGCATAGGCCGGGAGATCCGCAATCTCGGCGATGGACAATGGCCGGTGTTCAGCATGCTCCACCTTTCGACCCAACATCAACTTTGGATGGCGCGGGGAGATGGCACCTTGCTGATCTGGGACAGCCGGGACTGGACCTTGCTGCAACAAATCCGGCTGAGCACCGAGCGCCTGAGACATATCAGTCTGCGGCCTGGGGGAAGTGCGCATAGCCCTTCGACCCAAATTGCCTTGAGTTGCTCTGATGGGCGGGTCTATCTATTAGACGCGCAAAGTGCGGAGACCATGCAAGTGCTGGAAGGACACCTGAGTTCGGTGTTTTGCACGGCCTGGAGCCCGGATGGAACCCGGCTGTTCAGCGGCTCCCGGGATGCGCGACTCAGGCTTTGGGAGAGTGATGCCCAGGGGCGATGGCAATTGGATACGGTGGTGCCCGCCCACAATTTTACCATCAATGATCTGTTGATGGAGCCCCGCGGCCGCTGGCTGTTCAGCGCTTCGCGCGACAAAAGCATCAAAGTCTGGGATGCCAAAACGCTGAAACTGCTCAAAGTCCTGGAAAAACCCCGGCACGACGCACATACCCGCTCCGTCAATGCCCTTCACTGGCACGAACCTCTTCAGGCACTGATTTCAGCCTCAGACGACCGGCAGATCAAGGTCTGGCAGTTAGAGGAGACGGGGTCTTGAAAAAATGAGCATCCCTACACGGCGCTCTGTGGCCTTTCGCACTACAATTTGCTTTGGCCTATAAAGACCCCCAACCCATGAAATCCCCCCTACCCTTCGAAATGTATGGTAAAGGTGATGGCCCGCGAGAGCAAATTCTGGATCACATCTGAAAAGTTCAGGTTGGTGTCGCGGGAATGCACATTCAAGAGGCCATGGCTGAACTTGATCTCGGGGCTGAAGATGAAATAGGGAAAATAGAACTCAAAGCCGCCGCCGAACTCGGCGCTGATGTCGTTGCGCACCAGTTTAACCTGATCATCGGCGTTGCGGGCCTTGGCGTTGGAGGCCAGGTCATAGGTATAATTGACGCCCCCTATTGCGTACATCCGAAAATCCTTGTGCGGGTCGGACTTGAACTTCATGGACACCGGAAAGGCCATGTAAATGCTCTCAATTGTCTTGCTCGTGCTGCGGCCTTCGAGCAAATTGTACTCCAAACGCTTCTCCGCAAACACCAAACTGGGGATAAATCGCAAGTCCCAGCGCTTGCCGAGGCGCAGATTGGAGATGATGCCCAGATTGAAACCGGGTCCACGGGTGGACTCTGCGCTGAAGATGCTGTCGCTAAGCAGAAACTCGTCGCTGTGCTGCACCTTGAAGTCAGAGGTGTTATAGCCCAGCGCGATCCCAAAGTGGTAGGGCTTTTTGCTGTACTTCAGGTCGAACTCCGCTGCATTGAACTGGGCTTTCAGGGGTGCTGCGCCCATGCACAGAAACAGCCCCAAAAGCATGATAATCAGGCCTTTGCGGTGTAGATAGAAGAAATTCCGAAACTCAGGCGACGGCATGTCGTGGATTTAAAACCCGCTTTGCGCAACTCGGCCTCAAAGGCCTCCCCCTCGGGAAAAACGCTCACAGATTCGTGCAAATAGGAGTATGCCCGGGCATCTCTGGAGAAGAAACGACCCAGACCCGGCAATATTTTACGGAAATACAGCCCGAATAGTTGTTTGATCGCAAAACCGCTGGGCCGCGAGAATTCCAGGACCACAAATAACGCCCCCGGCTTCAAAACCCGTCGTATTTCGCCCAATCCTTTTTGCAAATGTTCAAAATTTCTCACCCCATAAGCGCACATCGCCGCATCGAAATGCGCATCCCCAAACTGCAAGTCCTCAGAATCCCCATCCTGCAGCTCAATTCGATCGTCCAGCTTGCGCTTACGCAGCTTCTCCCGACCCATAGCCAACATTTCGCGGCTGATATCCACACCAATCACCCGCTCCGGCTTCAGCTTCAACGCCGCAATCGCCAGATCCCCCGTTCCCGTCGCCACATCCAGAATCAACTTGGGCTGGCTCTCCCTCAGCAAATTCACCGCCTTTTTGCGCCACAGCTTGTCAATCCCCAGGCTCAGAAAATGATTCAAAAAATCATAGCGCGGCGCGATGCGATCAAACATCACCGCCACTTCCTGCTTCTTGGACTCGCCACCATAAGGAGTAACCGTGTTGGGCATAGTGTTTAGCAGGTTAACAGCTGGGTGGGCGGGTATGTTGAGAACAGCAAAGGGCCTGGATACGAGCGGCAAAGATAGGGATTTTGGGGATGTGGGGAATGGTCTGACTAAGGGTTTAAACATCTTAAACAGAATCGTGGCCCATCCAACTTTAACAGACAGAGAGGACTCAATCATGCTGATTTAGGTCTATACAGTCGGGCAGTTTATGGAGGTTGCTTCAATCGCTACTGATGTCGTGGGCCAATTCAGTACAAAAAGTGGCTATCAACTTACCCCAGTTTAGTTTCAAGGGTAATATTAATGACTGCTAAAGCCTGACTAACCGGACAAGACTTTTTAGCATTCGCTGCAATCTCCATAAACTTCTCTTCGCTAATGTCTGGTACCTTACCCTCACAAACCAAATGAATGGAAGTGATCTTGAAACTCCCGTCCACATTCTCCATTTTCAGAAGTGCTTGTGTTTGCAAACTAACCGGAACAAAGCCCGCACCCTGAAGTTGAATGCTCAATGCCATAGAAAAGCAACCGGCATGTGCCGCTGCTATCAATTCTTCCGGGTTTGTTCCAGCCTTACCGTCTTCACTCTTAAACCTTGTAGCGAAAGAGTAAGGTGTATTACTGAGGACTCCACTTGTTGATGTCAATAAACCATTTCCGTCTTTTCCTGGACCTTTCCAAACGGCTGTTGCTTTTCTGATCATGATTTTTCCTTTTATTTATGAATGAATATTAATAATTGACAGTAGAAAATCTCTTCAACAATTTTTTAACAATCGTTTCTGATTGCTTAGAGGGCTAAACACACTTGAACTGAATAATGTCACTTCACGACCAACCTCCAATAAACTGTATCGTATAAAACTATAGTTTTCAGTAGCAAAATGATCTCCCTGATGGCAAAATACCTAACATTTTTCCTAAGAAACGTAATCACCAACAGCATTATACAACAGCGATTCAATCCAGCAGCAAGCAGCCGCTTACTCACATGTCGAGCCAGTTAAAGAGTGATATCAGCGAGAAACAATATTATATACCTATATTCATATTTCAACAGATTTACTCTTATTGATTAGCACAACCCCTGCCGCAAGCATCCAGCCGATTCTAACCGGAAGGATGACGAAACCCAGGGATACAATGCCGGTAAACAATGCGATGACTCCGAGAAATCCACAGATTCCAGCAAGCAAACCCCAAACATAGAGCCTTTCTGGAACCCAATCAGATTGTCCGGAAACAGACAAGATAAGCGGGCTAAAGCCGATAATCAATATAGTGCTAAGTCATCGACACGAACTCCAATCCATCCAATAATGGTGGCTATCTCCACAGAGGAATTCACCAAGACAAGAGAAAGCACCATAATGAAGGACACGATAGCTACAGATCCGGCTGTTAGTGTTGTCCATCACTTGGATTTTTAGGCGAGTCTGTAATCTTGCTCTTGAAAGAACACAGGGTGCAGGTAAGAAAACAAGCAGGGTGAAGATTGACTGACTTGCGGTAAGTATAAAAAGTGGATAGCCTACCCGCCTTTCACCACCCGTCCATACCTGACTTCCCTCCCACTCCGCACCACAATATGGTAAGTACCATCGGGTTGATGTTTGATATCCAAAAAGTCATTGGAAGAGTTCAACTTTTTAAAGAAAACTACTTCACCTTGTCCATCATAGACTGTGCATTCCCAGGTTCTTACGAGACCCTTGATTCTTACTTCACCCCTGGTTGGATTTGGATAAAACTCAGGCGTGTCTTGCTCACTTTGCTGCCCCATACCGGAGGGAAGAGGTATAAAGCACCTTTTTGCATAAGGATCCTTATATATAATATTATCGTCTTCTAAATAACACTGAAGATACGGGTAATGAATATCTGTGACGTACGTTCCTGACCTGCCAGAACCCAACAGTCCATAGGTACTTCCTATTCCTTCTATCCAATATTCATGAAGACCAGAACCCATAATCCCATAAAGCAGCAATCTTTTGCGGTACACTCCGCCCATTTTGACCGTATCAATCTCATCCACCACCAAATCTCCCCCATCACTTCCATCTGCTGGCCAAATGCGCACGGTATCTCCAATGGACAAGTTAAAATCATAAAGTAATCTTTCCACTGTATCCCGCCACCTTATTCCATACACTTTACCTGTCTCCGGATCTTGCCTGATTAATGCTATTAAATATGTACTTATATTTAACGAGTCTCCATTCGTATATATTTTCATATAGTTTAAACCTCTGAATAACGAGTCGCCGCCCACGTGATATACACTGGTCCAGCTATAACTTGTGCCTAATCCTGATGTATATTTTAAATTCGTCCATACACCTCTTGAATCCGGAAAGCGGGTTATCTGACCATAGGAACTTTGTACGCCAGTACAGTAAATAGTCCAGTAGATGAAAACTCCAAAGGTGATTTTTAGCCAACACCTTGGATTCATGGGCAATTTTTTAAGTCTCATCGATAAACAGTTTGCTGATGGAAAGTAACTCAATGTTACAGACTGTTAAATATTATTGCGCTAGTGTTTAGGAACATGACCCTAAAAGGACAATCAGTTGAAGAGATTACAGGTATTCATTTCTCTAATCAGACTCAAACCCCATTTCCCCTTACCTTTGCCCCATCGAAACGCTTGAAATTCAATACACCGGCTCGTACCCACGCGTTGAGGATTGCCCCAAATCCGAGGCACCCGAATTTGCGTTTATTGGGCGCTCCAATGTTGGCAAGTCCAGCCTGATCAATATGCTCAGCGGGCGAAAGGCCCTAGCTAAGGTGAGCCGGACGCCGGGCAAGACGCAGACGCTCAATTTCTTTTGGGCCGATGAAGGCTGGTTCCTGGTGGATTTGCCGGGCTATGGCTATGCGAAAGTGAGCAAGAGCATGCGCAAGAGCTGGGAGCAGATGATTCGCAATTACCTGATCCGCCGCGAAACCCTGGCGTGCGTGTTTCTATTGATTGACGGGTCCATCCCGCCGCAGAAGTCCGATATAGAGTTCACTGCCTTCCTGGGCGAAAGTCGGGTTCCCTTCGCTCATGTGTTCACCAAAATTGACCGGGTGTCCAAGTCAGCGCGGCAGCACTTAAAAGAGGAGTTTGATGCTAAACTCCTGGAGGAATGGGAGGCCCTTCCACCGAGTTTTCAAACTTCATCAGAGAAGAGAACCGGGCGCGAAGAGCTGCTGGGGTATATCCGTAAAATCCATCAGGAGATGCGCGGGAGCAGTGAATGAGTGTGGTTTACGAGGGCAAAATGGAGTGCAAGTACCCCTGAAAACTCTTGGCCAAATCAAGGAAACTCTCACGCTCCTTTGATTGGTTTAAGTTATTAATTCCTCCTAAGTTATACATTAGTCGGAGAATCGGGGAGTATCACACCTCGCCTTACTGATTCAAATGTGAATTTATAATGTGCTTTGGGGACACCGGTTTTGTAGCTCCGAAGTTCATCCAGTTCAAACCCAATGAACTTGGAAGACTCAATAGTCAACTGCAATATCTCTTCCAGCTCCTTGCGTTCAGTACTGCAGATAATGTCAATATCAATAGAGAAACGATTTGCCTCCTCTAGCAAAAGCACTAAGCTGGTCCCCCCTTTAAAAACAAAATCGAGTCCATTGCTTCTCAATCGCTCCAGCAAATGCAAAGCATAAATCATCTTTTCCAAAATGATTTTATCAATCCGCTTATGGGCTTCTTGTTTCTTAAACCCTTCTAACCACTGTTCTGTAAAGCAATGTTCCTTAATCACTCAATAATGTCTTTTACAAGATGGAGCAAGTGGTTCTTCATAAACTGCTTAATCTCTTCTTCTCTCTCCCTGCGTTTTGCGTAGCTGAATAGTGTGGTGAAATTGATGGCATAGTTACGAATAGTGTTCTCGTATATTTGAACTAACTCAGAGCCTTTCAGATAAAAGAAAAGCTCTTCTTCTGCAAAGAGGTCTACTAGGATCTTTTCTAGCAGCGGTGTATAAAACTTTACCTTTTCCTCCGTTCTGGTGCCAAGAGGGGAGCGCGAAATTAAATTTTTAACAATCACTGGATAGTCACTTTGAGCGACATAAAAATCAATGGTTTTCTGGTCAGGGTTTAGGAAAATTTCCTTTCTAAATGAATCTTTCAGATCATAATAAAGAGATTCCATGAAGTCCTTTTCAATTTCAATCAGGTTGATTCGTCTGCTGGCCTGGTGTTGTGAAAACTCATTGAGCCATCCCGTTTCCCAAATACAATGTTTGGCGTCCTGAAATTTTTCTGTGATTCGCTTTGCTATCTTGATAAGCTCAGGTGACACTTCAGGTATGTACTCGGCCTTGTTTGATATAATATAAAGACCTCTTTTAATCGGTCTAATGATGTTTTTGTCTTTGAGGTCATAGATTCTCCACCCGAATGTTCCCTCTTTCAGATCCGGTTCAAAAACGCGATAGAATTCATAGAGTTCTTCTCGGGTAAAATATTCCCGGTCTTTAAACTCCATAATCAATCTATCCTCTATGAACTTGGGCATTGAAATCCAATTTTTGCCAAAAATACGCAATTCAGGCAAATTTTGGAAATCAAAAAAACGCCATTAAATTAAAATACTGGCAAAAATTGGAATTCAACTCCCCAAATCACCCCACCCCCCTCTCCCACGCCAACCACACTTCGGCCATGGCCAGGGTGTCGAGCTCGCAATATCGAAGTAGCGCTTCGCGCACGGCCGCGCGGCGCAGAGTGTCCACATCCGTGAACTGAAGTTCTGCCCAGGCCAGCATCGCCTTTCCACCGTCGTTCAACGTTTCGTATGATTCATCGTCTGTGTCGGTGATTCCGTCAACAAGATTAGATGGAATGGGCGCCAGTTCCTTGTACGGATCACGTCCGAGCAGAGCCGGGAGCACCGCTTTGATGCTGTTCGAGCCGCCCATTGCCGGATGGATGTAGCAGCCTTTCAGCATGACCAAAAGGTCGGTGAACACCAGCCGGTCGATGAAGTCGAGCAGATCCGGCCGCTCCGCCACGTGCGCGCGCATTTGGTTCATAGTGGTTTTTTCGTAGTGCGAATAGCTGAACTGCGTGCCTTCCAGTGGATCCAGCGCCGCTTTCAGAGCCTCGACGAACACTAGGTTTTGGTCTTCACCCGGCTCGGTATGCAACCACTCGTGCGTGTGCTCGAGCCGGCCATCGGCGAACAGCGTGTGCACGGAAAACTGAAACGCCACCTTCTGGTACGCCACGTGACCCTTATGGAAGGGAAGCGCCAAAGTGCCCGCCTCGAAGTCGATGAATTGCAAAGGATGAGCGCATTCCCGCATGACCGACTTAAGGCCGGAATGCACAATGGGATCATGGTCGCCGCTCGTGGCCAAATGCACCTGCAGAGCCTGCCGCTCTTCAGATGTCCACGGCGTGTCCCGCTTATTCAGGATGGTGTAGATGGGTGGAAACATCTCCGCCACTTGCGGATCCGCCATTCGAACTATGCCTTGCTCCAGAAGCTTGGCGGCACGGCGGAAGTTCCAGATATCGAGGACCATCGGCTCCTCAGTAACAGCACCCCAGCAGGCGTCGAAACCACTTTTGCTGCCCTTGACCCGATACTCGCAGCCTTTGCATTGCGCACCGAGGGCGGGATCGATGCGCCGGTCGTTCCCATAAGCCTCCGCCAGCCAACGCAACCAGCCCTCAAAAGCCACCGGCTCCGCGGGATGCCGCTTGGCTGGATCCATATCGGTGCGCTCCAAGATCCGCTCAACGGCCTGGTCAACTGCTGGCACGCGGGTCATGAGCGAAGCGCCAAGTCGGCTGATGTGCCGGCCCGGGACATCCCTCACCACGATGCGTTCACCCTCCACGCGCTCGACCGGGAACCACGTGTTGAGCCCGTCCACCGTCGCGACCGCCCCACCGTTGAGCAGCATCAGCTCCGGACTCACGACCCACTGCGGAAACGCCTGGCGCGCCACCCAAGTCTGAAACGCCACATCCAACAGATAGGGCCGCCAGGAAGCCCTCAGATAGTGCGGCTCGCGCTTCCCGAAAAAGCTGTCCTCTGCCTCAAACTTCTTAGACTTCACCTCGATAAGCGTCAACGTGTCGCCTTCCTTAACCAGGATGTCAACACAAACATAGAAGGGCCCATGTTCTATTGCCGCCTCAAAAATGACGGTGGAAGGGCGCTCAAGCAACTCGCGAGTCTGGGCTATGGCCTCAGCTTTATCGCGCGTGGTGATCTGGATGCCGCCCGGAAAATGCAACTGCGCGTATGCCCCGACCTGATAGCCACCTTCGGCCAGACCTTTCAGGAACTCATTGTCCGCGTTCTTATCCGGAAACTGGTGCCCTGGAACCCATCCAGAACTTCGCCCAAACAATTAAAAACCACTGGACCGGAATCACCAAGTACTTTCGATTCTGGACAACAAATGGTTTTGCCGAAAGAGGCAAACTGAAGATCCAGGAAATACCCGCAGGCTATGGCGCACTGATCGCCAGGCGATCCACTGATACGCGAACCACCTGACCATCCTGGAAGCGCACTACATACAGTCCATCCACATCCGGAGTTTGCACGCAGCCAGAGGATACCAGTCGATCGGTTTTTACGGTGCGTCCATCCAGTGCGATCCATTCCAATCTTAGACCTGCGTCTGGCAACATGGAAGAGCTAAAACACACGCTTTGTTGCGCCGGATTGGGGAATACCGTTATCGGTGGAAGGGCCATAGATGCATCCCCCGTCCGCAGCATTGCAATGGTGAATTCGTCCAAGGAACTAAAAGGGCTGATCGCGCCGGAGAGGCATTTCGCCCGCACCCGCCAACGGTAAGAAGCAGGTGGAAATGTCAGGTTTGCGCTGGTCAGCAGCGTCTTAAACGAACCCGTGGCTCCGCTGCCAACTTCCTGACCCGAAACCTGGTATCCCAGTGCATTGGGAACGGGTTGCCAGCTAAGTGCAACGGATGATCCCAGCACAATGCTGACCAGCGAATCAGGTGCTACAACACACTCGGTAGAAGGATTTACGGTCAATTCCAGAACCAGTTCAGCAGGGGTATAATCAAGAGCAGACGCCGTCAAGGTGGTAAAATAAACCCCGGGAAGCATGCCCGTAGAGTTTACCTGAAGCAGGATGTCCACTCCGGCATGGTCCACCTCTGCAAAACGTGCACTGGCGTTCAGCCAGGAGGGGAGGGCTCCCAATGCAAAGGAGGTGTGATCACCAGCTGACCACAGCAGCGTCTCAAGACTGGCTGATTCCGAGGCATCCAGAGAAACGCGCAAAGTGTCGTCCGTAAACGCCAGGCGGCGATCCGGGGTTGGATTGAAGGGGCTCATGCGAACGCCATTTCGCAGTACGCCAGATCCCCATTGACCGCCCTGAGCATGAACCAACTGCCCATTGATGGGCTTGACATTAGGTGCCAGCCACCGGCTGCTCAACTGGCAAAAATCCACCCAGGTATCCGCAGCCAGATCGTATGCATCGATGTCGTTATAGATTTCAGAACCGTTCCTTCCACCACATAAATACACGTAGCCATCAATGAAGAAGGTGTTCGGCTCCTGATGACTCCTGTCTTTTAATCCGTTGCTCAGCCTAGTCCAGGAATCAGTTTTTGGATCGTACACATCCGTAACGGCCTGATCGTCAGTAACTCCATCGTGGCCGTATTGGCCGCCAAATGTGTAGAATTTTCCTCCGATGGCCAGTGCCGATCCATGATTTAAGCCGTCAATAGGAGGCGCTGCGCTTTGCCAGCCTGCGGATTCATTTTCCAGGTCCAACACCCAGTGATCGAAGGACGGCGTTTCCCGATCGGGCCATAAACCACCCGAGTAGTGCAGCTTACTTCCAACAACGGCTGAAAATCCGGCGGCACGTGCTGATGGCAGCGAGGGTCCCATGCGCCAGGTGGAAGAATCCAGGTTGAACATCCAAACCTCATCCGTTGCCACTCCCGGATTATCGCCCAGAAATCCCCCAACCAGCCAAACAGACCGTCCATAGCGATTGGCAATGATGTGTGTAATGGGCGAAGGCATGGTGGATACACTGTCCCAGGTCTCCGTTACCGGATCAAAGACATCTACCCGCAACGAGGCCTCAAGCCCCGACTCAAATCCGCCAAAGACGTAGAGTTTTCCATCTATCACAACATTACCCGCCTCCATCCGCTCCGTAGGAGCCGGTGTTGATTCCGTCCAAACGCATTGCGCAAAAGTGGAATGGGTAATAAAAAATGGCAGGAGTAGAGCGAACCAATTAAAACGAATCTTCATAACGATATGTTAAGGTAAGGCAAACAGGCCAAGAAAGAAAGTTGAGCATGAAATTTTTGATCGATGACACTATCCCAATAAGTGTGTAAGTTGATTTCGGGATTTGTTAGATTTTAAGTCTGTTTTCAAATATAATATCAAATTGGTATAGGACTTTCTTTGTGCCGTGACCGATAAGGGCATTGTCCCCGTTTGAGTCTCTATGCTTCTCATAGCCCAGGCGATCGTCCATTTCACCTTCCAGAATAGCCTCAACACCACGCTTCTGAAGTTGACTCAGAAAGGAGTATAGGTCATCCCCGGTCTTGAACTGCTTGAGAAAAGCGTCGCTAAATGCATCTTCCTTTTTCATAACTTTAGTGGTTGAAGTTATCCCGAAAAAGTTGTTTCCATAATTCTCCCAGGCCTTTGGAAGGGCCGGAAAATTCTGGAATAACTTTTCACCACTTACACACTTCCTGGGACGCTACCAAACTGTTAGTTGTACTGCGAAACTGCCCGTTCATATCTCGTATTTTTGCTGTCGTAAACCTCCTGATATGTGCATCTGGGTTTTTATAATTTATTTACCGCGAACTATTATTAAACGTCCCTTATATTCTAAACAATTATAAATATGAATTCACTCGAGCTAACTCCTCCATCACGATAGATCAATTCTACCTACACTCTGATACTCTAAGGAAACTTCTTGTAAATATCTTTCCTGTGCAGCACTGTTATAAACCTAACTTCTTTAGAATTAATCTTCTCTACTCCTATCCGATAGTCGCCGACTTTTATACGATAGTACGCTGCATATCCAATCAATTTCTTAACACCTCTAAGCTCTTCCAGACTCTCAGCCATCTCTACTTTCAAGATCGAACTCTCGATCCTCTTTAAAATTGATTTGTCCTTTACCTTATCGATTGCCTTGCCAAATGCCTTGTCAAATCTGACTATCATTTGCTCTTCAGCTTTTTGAAAATCTCCTCCCTCGAAACATCTTTTCCAGTCTTTTCCAATTCTATTACTGAGCCCAACAAAATATCTTCATACTGGTCATCATTAATATTCACCACATCGGCCCCTAATTGCTTGGCCAATTCCTTGAGTATTTTGTTACTCTTATCGTCTGCCTTAATGATTATCGCGCTCATAATTTCTACCTGTTATCCAAACTTACTGAAATAACCCCTATTCTTCTCCCTGTAATTACCCTCCTATGTAATTCATTGATTCTCTTGAGGGTAACCGTTGGCATGCTCCAGTTGCCAATGATTACGGTTTACGAAGACATGAATGAAGCCGGTGCGGGACGTGAAGTTTGCTCGTAAAGATACAAACGTAGCGCGAGTTAGTATTCATGTTTTCGCAAACCGTCTGTTAGCTGCTGTTTCTATTTATTCAAAGAGCTCGCCTTGCTTACCTACAATACTATCCAAGCTTCGCTTTTCCTTTAATAACCATCTTGATTTTGAGGCCCTTCTATCTGGATCTAAATAAATCAAATCACTTTTTTGGAGGCGCTGAAAAACGCGCTTCATTTCATTTTCAGAATCGATACCTGTTAGCTCACGTCCCTTGGTATTATTTATTTCTTTGTGTATTTGTATATAATTCATTACAATTTCTTCTGGCGAAGCTAATGGCTCATGCAATACTTCTACAAGCACAGAATTCTCTGTCTCCGAGATAACTGGTGGTTTCAATTTTAACTGCTTTAATGCTTCAAATGCTGTATTAAGACCTTCGCCAACGTCTTTATTTGGTGGATTTGGGAATTTATTAATTATGCGAACTAAAGAACCATTTCGTGCAAGTTGTTCCGAGAGAATATTCTCTGGAGAAATATGTCCGGGTAATCTTCCTGGACTTTCAACTTGAATACGATTATCATATATGCGAATATGGATGTCTTTGGCGATGCTATAATCACGATGTAAAATAGCATTTGTAATAATTTCATGTAGTGCTTCGCGGGGATAAGTAATCTCTTCAAGTCCGCTCTGCTTCAATATTTTAATTTCCTCGACAATATCTATGACCTTATCAACAGCTGAATAAATTTGATCATAAGCAGGGCCTTCAATGGTAATTGGATCGAAAGCTAGGTTTTCTCTCTTACCTTCTTTGTCCCTTGTTTTGTAACGATAAATTTTGACGCCAGATTGTTTTGGCAAGGCAGCTTGCGGTTCATCACTAAACAAAAGTATTCCAGCAACAGTTGGCAGTTCATTAATAATCAGAATTTGCTTTCTGAGCCAGATATCAGGAGTTGAAGACGGAATCACTTCACTAATGAACTTGATCGAAACTTCGCTTACTGTTATAATTTCCTTAGGAATATTCACTGTCTGACGCTCGAAAGTGGTAATTCCTTTATCATATTCAAGCCTCTTTAACTCTTCTAATGTCTTTATAGGTATGTTTTGAGCACCCTTTCGAACATAAGGTATTCCATCTGAAGCCTTTGATATTTGAGTGTTTTTATTGATGGAGATATGGAGGACTAAACTTGGGTCATCTTCTGCTTTCAAAAACTCATAAACAAAATAGGTACCGAAGGGGAAAAGTTCAGTAAAAATCTGAAGGTGTCCATTAGCTTCTTCTGGATTAAGAAACCCAACCCAAGTTCTGTGCTTCACTACCCCGTCCTCTTTGACCTCGCCAATCCCAACATAAATATCGCCGCCATCTGAGTTTGCGAATGCTGAAATTGTTTTTGTCAACTTCCGAGGCTGAATTTCTTTAGCCTTAAGCTCCTAGAAGTGACCCTCGGAAATGTTTAAAATCCGATCTCTTTGCTCGTCATTGATACTTTTTACCTCGATACTCATAGTCTTACAAAATTGCCCACAATGATTGCGGTTTATGAAGATGCAAATGGAGTTAGTGCGAGGCAGCCGGCTTTTTGTCCTGTGAAGGACTCAACTCGTGACGGTATTTGCGTTTTCAGAAACCGCCTGTTGCCTGCAGGCGGTAGTTTATTCTTCGTCTGCCAGTTGAATCACCCGAAACTCAAGTTCTTCTGTTAATCGAAAGTCAGTCTCCTTTACTCTCTTCAAAATTGGCTTCACGGATTCAATTATTCCATTCTGCTTTGCCCGAATAACAACTCCAAGTGTCCCTGTGATTTTCAGTCCCAATTGCTTAGCATATTTCCTTGCTTTTTCATCATCGACTATCAACAGACAATCAGTTTGCTCTACGGCCAACGCAATTGCGCTTGCCTCTCCCCTATCGAGAGAGGCCTCAAAAATCTCCTGATATTTTGTGTTTTCTGGAGAAACAACTTCTATCCAACTTGGTAGATCAAGCCGGTACTCCTCAGAAATCACTGGAGTAATAATTATTCTACCAAACAGTGTTTTTAATAGCTCCAATTCTCCAATCTTCTCCAGCAGAATCAAACAACTTGTATCAGATATTATAACTTCCTGCATTTTCAACGTCTTGATCAAGATCTGATACTGGATAATTGAAGACTGATACGCCGTAGCTGCCCAAAACTTCCATGAACGCTCTCTTTGAAAGCCCCACTAATTCTGCAGCTTGTCCTAGCGAAAGCGCGCCTCTCTCGTAAAGTCTTGTCGCCAATACCATCCGGGCTTCCCGCTCATCGAAGTCCACGGTATCTGGCAAATTGATGGTTAACGTTCTCATGTCCCTAATTTACGGCTTCTATAGCACACTTCACTCGCTCTGGTCCGCTTGCAGGCAATGCCCAGATAACCGAAACACCTCTCATTCAGCACTACAGCTACACACCATCCCCATCATGGTAAACGCAACGCCCCCACCACACCTACCCACCACCCTCTTACGCCCCAAACAAAACACCCCCTCTCGACCTACTCTCTCTCCATCTCCCCCCCTCAAACCACCTTGTTCGCGCAACTGGAGCTGGCGAAGGCGTCGGGTTTGGCTTTGAAGGCGAAGCCCATGCTGAGGATGTAGCCCATGGCTTCGGCCAGGGCGGGGTTGGATTTGAATTGGGGGTTGGTGTTGATGTCGGCGTGCACTTCGAGGTCAACGTTGTAGCGGTCCAGGAGGTCGCAGATGCTGTAGGCTACTTCGATGGAGCGGGCCACTTCGGTGAGCATGCGTTCCTTGATGGACATGGGGTGATGGCTGCGTTCGTTGTTGATGAACATGAAGCCGCCACGCTGTTCGCGGAGGAAGACGATCACGGTGGCGAATTCGGTGACCTTTCCATAGACCTGGGAGTCGGTGCCGATGCAGACTTTGAGTTTGTGGCCCAGCTCCCGCTCGCGGATCAGGGTTTCTTCCACAGAATCGGCCAGTTTGGCGTCGAGGCGCTGGCCGTTCAATCTTCTCCACTCCATGGGTTTGAGAATTGCGGGGTTAAAGTGAGATTTTGCGAAAAATTTATGCCTCGAAAGGCCTATGATTTGCACCTAAGTTAGTGAGGCTGAGCCATTCCTATATTAGCAAATTTTCCACAAAAGGTCAATTCATTTTTTGCGCAGATTCCACTATCTTTGCGCTCCGCGCTTGAAAAACAGTTCCGTCGCCCGGAGTTTAGGCCCATTTTCAACCCAAAAAATAGCCTAAACGTTCCAAAGATTGCTCTACAACACGGCCCAATAGCAGCCAAAAAGCAGCCAAGCAGCAGCCCAATAGCAACCAGGCAGCAGCCAAGCAGCAGCCAGGCTGCAGGCCAAAAAGTAGACCAAACAGCAAACCAGACACCTGTTACAAAAACTGCGCCCAACCATCATGAAGAAAAATATCCACCCGGAGAGCTACCGAGCCGTCGTTTTCAAGGACTTTTCGGTTGATTACGCCTTCCTCGGCAAGTCCACAGCGGCTTCCAGCGAAACCATTGTTTGGGAAGACGGCAAGGAGTACCCACTGGTCAAGCTGGAGATTTCGAGCGAAAGTCACCCCTTCTTCACCGGAAAGATGAAGTTCATCGACAGCGCCGGACGCATCGAGAAATTCCGCAAGAAGTACGGCACCAAAGAAGGCAGCAAGGAGTAAAAGCGCCGGTTACGCCGCACTTTGTATCACATATTTGATCCCCCAGACCCCGGGTCCGGGGGATTTCTTTTTTAGCTTAGCGCATGAGCAGCCCGGAACGTGTTTTGATCTTCGACGACCCTGATTGCGGGCATTTCTATCCGCTGAGCAGCACCCGTCCCTTTGCGCACCTACGCGTGGGGGCCTGCACCTTGCTCGAAGTCTGGCAGCGCGTCCTCGGCCTGCCCTGCACAGCCCACGCGCCCCAGGGTCTGGTGGGCACTTTTCGCCAAAAACCCGCCAGCGGAGATTGGCTCCTCAACGCGCGCCTCCTCCCCTCGCCCGAACTGATCAGCGCTGTTTTAGCCCTGCAGCCCGGCGAAGCCCTCCTCAGCCAGCAAACACTGATCGCCGCCAGATGCCTGCACAGTTTTGACCCCGAAAAACAGCCCCGAGCCCAGGATTTCACGGCCTCAAAGACCTTCAACGAGCCTGTAAAGTGGTTCGAAAGGCTTTGGGACCTATTGCGGCATCAGAATCAATTCCTCAATAGCGACATCGCCGTGTACCTGGACGGGCGGGAGGGCCTGAGCCTGCACCCTTCCAACAGCGTACTGGGCGACCAGGGTTTTTTCCTCAACTCCGGAGCCAATGTCGCGGCCAGCGTACTCGACTGCCGCGAAGGGCCAATCTACGTGGGCAAACACTCCGAGATCATGCCCGGCGCCCTGATCCGCGGCCCGGTGGCCATTGGCGATCACTGCGTGGTCAAGATGGGCGCCAAGCTCTATGGCCCGCTCAGTCTGGGACCCGGCTGCAAGGTGGGCGGCGAACTGAGCCATTCCATCCTGCTGGGCCACAGCAACAAGGGACACGACGGCTTCTTAGGCCACAGCGTCCTGGGCGAATGGTGCAATCTGGGCGCCGACACCAATACCAGCAACCTCAAGAACGACTATGGCAAGGTCAAACTCTTCAACCGGCCGAGCGCCGCGCTCGAAGACAGCCAACAGACCTTTCTGGGCCTGTTCATGGGCGACCACAGCAAGGCCGGCATCAACACCATGTTCAACACCGGCACGGTAGTCGGGGTCTGCAGCAATGTCTTTGGCGGCGACTTTCCGCCCAAGCACATCCCCTCCTTCTCCTGGGGCGGGGCCGAAAGCCTGGTCGAGCACCGATTTGACAAGGCCCTGGAAACCGCTGAGCGCGTGATGGCCCGGCGCGAAATGAGCCTCAGCCTGGAGCAAAAGGCCGTCCTAAAAGAACACTTTGAACTCAGCTCGGGCGAAAGAAACATGGAAAAAACCATACGATAAATTCAAATTCAACAAACGCTGAGCCCCCGGCGCGGGCCTCGGAAACCCCTTCCACCTATTCTATTCAGCCTTGATTACACAGCCTTAGAAACATGAGAAAACCTATTGTAGCCGGCAACTGGAAGATGCACACCACGCTCAGCGAAGCCGTTGCGCTCAGCGAGCAGATCGTGCGCCAACTCAATGTAGCCCGCCTGGAAAAGGCCGATGTCATTCTGGCCCCCCCCTTCACCCACCTGTATCGCATCGCGGAGATCATCGCCAACAAACCCAAGATTCACCTGGCCGGCCAGAACTGCCACCAAAGCGAACAGGGCGCCTACACCGGTGAAGTCTCTGCCCCTATGCTGCGCTCTCTGGGCGCCAGCTACGTCATCCTGGGCCATTCGGAGCGCCGGGAGTACTTTGGAGAGAACGATGCGATCATCGCCGAAAAGGTCAAGGCCGCCCTGAACACCGATCTGAGACCCATCTACTGTCTGGGCGAAAAGCAGGAAGAGCGAAAGGCCTCTCAGCATTTCAACGTGGTGTCCAAGCAAATCCAGCAGGCCCTCTTTGAACTGGACGAAGCCTCCTTTCGCCGCGTGGTGATTGCCTATGAGCCCGTCTGGGCCATCGGAACCGGCCTGACCGCCAGCCCCGAGCAGGCCCAGGAGGTGCACGCCTTTCTTCGTCAGTTGATCGCCAAACGCTACAACGAAGCCGTGGCCCAGAACTGCAGCATCCTCTATGGGGGCAGTTGCAAGCCCGACAACGCCACCCAATTGTTTGATCAGCCCGACATTGACGGGGGCCTGATCGGCGGGGCTTCGCTCAAGGCCGAGGACTTCCTCAATATCATTTACGCCCTTCCGGTAGCCCGCCGCTGATGCCCAGCACCAACCCCAAACAAGGCGCGCAACCCGATCAGCCCGGCTCTTCCGCCGACTACATCGAATTTCGCTTTGTTCCCCAATCTGCTGACTTGACCGAAGCTCTTTTGGGGCTCTTGAGCGAATTGCCCTTCAACGCCTTTGAAGAGCGCGATGACGCTTTGCTGGCCTGGGTGGCTCCGCAGGATTACCAGGCCGAAGCCCTGAGCGCCCGGCTTCAGCGGGTCGCGCAGATCATTCCCTTCAGTTTCAGCCAGCGCATAGTGCCCACCGAAA
This sequence comes from Chitinophagales bacterium, assembly GCA_041751015.1. Taxonomy (GTDB): domain Bacteria; phylum Bacteroidota; class Bacteroidia; order Chitinophagales; family BACL12; genus WGOA01. The sequence continues at coordinate 162,272 of JBGSYF010000020.1, read as the reverse complement.
ACTGGAACGCCATCTGGGAGAGCAATTTCGAAGCAGTGCGAGTCAGCCCCGGCATAGGCATACGGGCGCCCTTCCACCCGCCCTTCGAGGAGGGGGTCTTTGAGCTGGTCATTGAACCCAAGATGAGTTTCGGAACGGGGCATCACCCCACAACCCGGCTCATGTTGCAGCTCATGGAAGAGCATGCCTTTGAACAAAAGTCCGTGCTGGACATCGGCACGGGAACGGGCATTCTGGCCATCTATGCCGCCCTTCGCGGCGCATCGGGGGTCAGCGCTTTTGACAACCACGCCTGGTCGGTGGAAAACGCCCGCGAAAACGCCCGCCGCAACGGGGCCAGCCTGATCGACATTCGCCAAAGCGACATGGACTACCTGAGCACCTTTGCCCAGGGGCCGAAAGCCGATTTCGTGCTGGCCAACATCAACCGCATCATCATCACCCAATATCTGGACCAAATGCGGCAATGCCTGAGGCCAAACGGCGTTTTGATGCTCAGTGGCCTGCTCAGCGACGATGGCCCCGAACTCATTCGCCTGGCCGAATCACACACCTTAAGCCTGAAAAATTCGTTAAGCGAAAAAGGATGGATCGCACTGTTGTTTACCGCCTGATCTTGCTGCTCCTGGTTCTGGCCTCGGGGCTCGCCGACGTGCGCGCCCAGATCGCGCCATTGCCCGAAGACCCCGATGGCTTCATCAAGGCCTTCATCAAGTTGCTCAACGACAGCAAGCGAGAAGATCAGGTCAACGCGGCCGCGGCCCTTCAAACCTTCTACACCAGCGGTAGCCTGGATCAGGTCATGGTTGGGGATATGATCGAACCGGTCAATCTCATGCTCAGCCGGCGCATGGCTCAGGAAGCCTACCTGCTCCCCTTCGCCCGAACCGCAGAAGCCCTGGCGGCTTACAACCACGGCACGGATCGCTTCAGCCGCTGGGCGGCTATCTGCATGGAATTGCTGGAGGGCAACAAGTCGGCCAACAACAAGGCTCTGCGCACCTGGCTGGAGTTCTCTGAAGGCTTTTACAGCGAAAATGCGCTCAGCCGCTCCCGAACGCGGAGCTGGATCATCGACCCTCAGGGCTATGAATTCCGGGTGAAAGATCAGGTGGTCGAAGTGTTCTTTCCACTGGCAGAATTGAGCGCCTGCACCACCGGCGACACCATCGTCCTGAAAAGAGCGCGGGGCAGCTACTACCCCGCTGACAATGTCTGGATGGGCACCCAGGGCCAGATCAATTTCGAACGGGCGCGGTTGCCCGCCAATCAGGTCTATGTTGACTTCCGGGCTCACCGCATTGACCTTTCCGGAGTGGACATAGTGGTGGACAGCGCATGGCTGACCTACCAGCCGCTTTTAGACAAGGCGCTGGCCGGGCGTTTCGTGGACAAACTGGTGGTCAACAACAGCCCGGAAAAGACCGAGTACCCACAATTCCGCTCCCATTCCAGCGAACCGATGAGCGTGGATCTCTACCCCAATGTGCGCTACACCGGAAGCTTCGCCCTGAAAGGCTTTCGCTTCCAGGGCTTCGGCCAGAATGAACAGCGGGCCATTCTGGAGTTCTTCGACAACAACAAGAAGATAGCCGTCCGTGCCCGCACGGCCAAGAACTTCTCAGACGACAAAAACCGCATCTACAGCGAGGAAGCCCAGGTGAGCGTTTACCTGAAAGACGACAGCATCTTCCACCCCAACGTCAAACTGCGCTTTGATCAGCTCACCGGAGATCTGACCCTGAGCAGGGAGAACAAGGGGGCAACCTCATCGCCCTTCTACTCTTCATTGCACAAGCTGGAGATCAACCCCGATCAGTTGCGCTGGAACATCAACGACAGCACCATGATCATGGGCCCGGCTATGAGTCTGGGTCGAAAGGAGATCGAATTCCGCTCCACCGACCTCTTTGACCTGGAACTGTTCACCAATATTCAGGGCGTGGTCAGCTACCACCCGCTGGTGATCATGAAGCGCCTCGTGGACCGCACTAAGGGGCGCAGGGAGTTTCAATCCCTGGAGCTGGCCCAGGAGTTCAACCGCAGCCTGACCACCGAAGGCGCTCAGGCCATCTTCTACCAGCTCATGCTCGAGGGCTTCATCTTCTACGACAAACCGCAGGAGAAAATATACATTTTAGATAAAACTGTAAACTATGTTCTGTCTAAGGGCAAGCAGGTGGACTACGACGCGCTCAAGATCAAGTCCGATGCCACGCAGAGCGGGGTCAACAGCCGCCTGAACATGAACGGTGGTCAGATGGAATTGCTCGGGGTCTTTGAAGTCAACCTCAGCGATTCCCAATACGTGCGCATGTTTCCCCGGGGCAAGAAGCTGACTATGTTTGAGAACCGCGACATGCTCTTCGGCGGTACTGTTTTCGGGGGAAGCGCGGACTTCTACGGGCAGGATTTCTTCTTCAGCTACGACTCTTTCTCGGTGGCCATGAGCGCCATTGACTCCATGGTCATGTTTGTGCCCACCGGCGAAACAGACCGCAATGGAAGGCCGGTGACCGCAGCGTTGAACACCACCATCTCCGGTCTCAGCGGCACCTTGTACATCGACCAACCGGACAACAAATCGGGGGTGGAAGATTTTTCGATCTACCCCTATTTCAGCAGCAATCAACCCGCCAAGGCGCTCTATGACAAACAGAGCATACACGCGGGCGCCTATGATGAGGAGCGCTTCTTCTTTGAAGTGGACAACTTTGATGTGGACAGTCTGGACAACATCAACCCCTCCCTGTTGGGCTTCAAGGGCACGCTCAAATCCGACGGCATCTTCCCCGATCTGAAACAGACCCTGAGCGTCATGCCCGATCGCTCCCTGGGTTTTGAGACCCAAACCCCCGCCAATGGCTATGCGCTCTATGGCGAAAAGGCGCGCTACTTCGATCAGATCAGCCTGAGCAATGAGGGCCTTCTGGGGAAGGGCCGCATCGAATACCTGACCGCCGTTTTGGAAAGCGAAAAGTTTGTGTTCTTCCCCGACAGCACCAAGGGCATGGTCGAAAGTCTGGAGATCAGCCGCCAGGACAAGGGAGTGCCCTTCCCGCAGGTGAGCAATACCGGAGTTGCGCTGAACTGGAAACCCGCTGCCGACTCGATGACCCTGCGCATGAGGGACAAGCCCTTCGACTTCTTTGATAACGAGACTCAACTCAGCGGTCAGATCACCATCACCCCAAAGGGGCTTCAGGGCTCGGGAATCATGGACTGGTCAGAGGCCAATGCCACTTCGGAGAGTTTCCGCTTTGGCTCCATGAGCATGGAGACCGACAGCTCTGAATTCATCATCAAGTCAGCCGTTGCCGACAGGGCCGCCCTGCGCCTGCCCAATGCCTACGCCAAGGTGGACTTTAAGGAGCGAAGCGGTGTTTTTAGATCCAACAACGAAGAGGACTTCACCGAGCTGCCCTTCAACCGCTACCAGACCACCGTCAACGACTTCGCCTGGGATATGGATGAGCGCCGCATTGACTTCAAGACCAGCGGGCGGGAGTACTCCGACTTTCGCTCCCAGCTCAAGAAACAGGAAGGGCTTGGATTCAAGGCTCAGGCCGGAAGCTATGACATGAACGACCACCTGCTCAAACTCAGCGGGGTTCCCTACATAGCGGTGGGCGATGCGCACATCATTCCGGCTGAAGGTCTCGTGACCGTTGAACAAGACGCCGTCATTCGAACTTTAAAGGAGGCAAATATCGTCTTTGACTCTCTCTACGCCAACCATACCATAGAAAATGCTACGGTGCACATCAGAAGCCGCAACGACTTTCGCGGGCAGGGCACCTATCGCTATGTCAACCGCCTGGATCTGGAACAGTTGATCTACTTTGACGACGTGAGACCGGAGCTCTTGATTCAGACTGAAGGCAAGAGAACAGATACTTTGTATCAAACTATCGCACTGGGCAGCATCCCCGACACGGTGGCCTTCTACCTCGATCCCAAAGTGCTGTACAAGGGCCCGGTCAAGCTGAGTTCGGCCTCCGAGAAGATTGACTTCAACGGCTTTGCCAAGCTCAATATCGCCGACACCACGTATCGAGCTGGTTGGTTCGCCATGAAGGATGAGATTGAATCTGATAATTTCGTAATCAATATTGACGGGGTGCTCACCGAAAAGAAAGACACGGCCCTGGTGGGCATCTACCGGCTCTTCGGCAGCACCGAGTTCTACCCCTCCATCCTGGCCGGCAAAAGAAGGGCCAAGGACAAGGAAGTCATGCGCATCAAGGGTTTTGTATCCTTCAGAGAAGAGGACCAGAGCTTTTTGTTCGGCGATCAGGACAAGGCAGAAGGCTTTAGCGAGCGCGGTACCCTGATGAGCTTCAACGACCTGAACGGGCATATCGAGGCCGAGGGAGCCCTGAATTTGATGACCGACTTTGGGCTCTGCAAGGTCGGGGCGGCCGCGGTGACGAAGAAAACTCCCCAGGACAGCGTCTGGAGTTTTACCTCGGTGTTGGGCATCAAACTCCTGCTCACGCCGGAGTTGCTCACCCAGTTTGGCAAGCTCTTTGCCGACTACAACTTTGATGCGGAGTACCTGGACTACTATTCCGAAAACACGGTGCTGCGCCGCACCCTGCCCCAATTGCTCAGTGCTAAAGACGAGGAGCAGATCATGAGCGGCATAAACAACATGGCCGAGTTCAGCCCGGGCAAAGACTATCCCTATGACATCACCCTGACTGATGTTGTGCTGATCTGGAACGAGGACTCCGAGAGCTGGCGCAGCCAGGGCGACACGGCGGGCATCGGTCATATCGGTCTGGAGAGCATCAATCAGGAGTGCATCGTGGCCGTGGAGTTCGCCCCCCGCGCGGCAGGCGATTACTTCCACCTCTACCTCGAAACCGAGATGGACGATTGGTTCTATTTCTACTACCAGAAAAACGTGCTCAAGGTCATCAGTTCGGTGGCAGAATTCAACGAGGCGGTCACCCTGACCGATCCCAAGAAGGCCACCTTCCGGCACGGAAACACCAACGAGTTCAGCGTCCTGACGGTAGCCACGGTTTCGGATCGCAACCGCTTTTTGAGCCGAATGGGCTTCTTTGACGACTAGGATGAAGGCCTCCGATGATAAAATCGGTTTCTGGCAGCGCAAACTCAGCTATTGGGAGGATGTGCTGCTCGAAAAACACAGCGACCTGCATCAAGACGGCATCGCCTTTCCCCCTTTAGAGCTCTACCTGCGCCAGGGCCGCCTGATGCTCAGCACACCCACAGTGGTCTATTCCCTGGAAGATCAGTACAGCAGTTATGTCGAAGGGCTGCGCCGCTTGCCCCGGGATTTTGCGCCTGTTACTGTCCTGATTCTCGGCTTCGGGCTGGGCAGCATTGCGCATATCCTGCAGCGAAAACACAAGTTGAGGCCCGAGATCACCGGGCTTGAACTCGACCCGCGGGTGCTGGACATAGCCCGACGCCGCCTTTCGCCCGAAATCATGTCAAGAACCCAGCTTATTGAAGCAGATGCATTTGACTGGATGGCCTCTTGCCAGGAGCGCTTTGACCTGATTGCCGTTGATCTGTTCATCGACACCCGGGTTCCGGAACAGTGTTCTGACGAGGATTTTCTGCTGCATCTCAAGCGCGCCCTACAGCCTTCGGGTTTCCTGATCTTCAGCCGCCTGGACATGGAGAACAAAGCCCTGCGCAAGCGCTTTGAAACCCATGCCTCCCGCATTCTGCCCGGCATGGATTCGTTCAGCAGCAAGGGCAATACGCTCTACCTCTGGCGGGCGGAACCGGAATGAATCTGCGCTTATAGCGGTGGGAAATGGCCAGGTTCGGCCTCGGTCATGATGCGGTAAACCTCCTCAAAGACATCGTCCGAACTGGGCTTGCTGAAGTAGTCTCCATCCGAACCATAGGGACTGCGATGCGCGGCCGCACTCAGGCAGCGCGGGGCGGAGTCCAGCCAGCGAAACACCTGCTGATCCTGCATGACCTGTTGCAAAATATAGGCCGAAGCTCCTCCGGGAACATCTTCGTCCAGTACCAGCAAACGGTTGGTCTTGCGCAGAGATTCTGCTATGGTTTGGTTCAGGTCGAAGGGCAACAATGTTTGAACATCGATCAGCTCTACTTCGACCCCCACTTCGGACAACATGGCCGCGGCTTCCTGGGCCACCCGCACGCAGGAGCCATAGGTGACAAGCGTGAGGTCATCGCCTTCGCGCAGCACTTCGGCAACGCCCAGAGGCACCGTAAACTCACCTATGTTTTCGGGCATGCGCTCCTTGAGCCGGTAGCCGTTGAGGCACTCGATGATCAGGGCCGCATCGTCGGAGCGCAACAGGGTATTGTACATGCCCGCGGCTTGCACCATGTTGCGGGGCACCAGCACATACATTCCACGCAAAGCGCCCAGAATCATACTGATCGGTGAACCGGTGTGCCAAATGCCCTCCAGACGGTGACCGCGGGTGCGCACAATAAGCGGGGCTTTCTGCCCGCCCTTGGTGCGGTACTGCAAAGTGGCCAGCTCATCGGTCAGGGGTTGCAGACCGTAGATGAGGTAATCCAGATACTGAATCTCCGCGATGGGTCGAAGCCCCCGCATGGCCATGCCCAAACCCTGCCCGATGATGGTGGCCTCTCGTATGCCCGTGTCATATATACGATCACTCCCGAATATCTCCTGCAAGCCCGCAAAACCCTGATTCACATCTCCGATATGACCCAGGTCTTCGCCAAAGGCATAGAGCGCGGGATTGCGTACAAAGTTGGTCTTGAAACAGGCGTTGAGGATCTCAAAGCCGTTTTTGGCCGGGGCATCAGCGCCGTATCGCGCCGGCACGACCTCCTGATTCAGCGCGCTGGAGCCCGATTGACTGTAGAGGTGAGAGTGATAGCGGTCCTGCGCCAGTTCGTACTGGCGGTTGAGCCAGTTGCGCATGGACTGACGGGCTATGCTTTGTTCGCCGCGGCTGAGGTGCAGGGCTCTGCGGCAGCTCTGTATGATGTCGCGTCGAAGGGGTTCGCGATTGGCGGCCAGGGCCTGCCGGATAGCGGCCACTCCGGGCGCTGAGAGCGATTCCATGGCCAGTTGATCGAGCTGGCGCAGCGCCTCACCGAGCTCCTGCTGAATGCCGTCTTTAAAGGATTGGAGCGCCTCTTTCTGCGCGGTGCGCGCGGCCGTCTGAGCCTCTTTCTCCAGGGCCAGCAATTCCTCGTCAGAGGCCAGGGCAGAACTGAGCAGCCATTCCCGCATCTTGAGCAGGCCGTCGTTTTCCTTCTCCCAGGCCAGGCGCTCCGGAGACTTATAGCGCTCGTGGGAGCCCGAGGTAGAATGGCCCTGGGGCTGGGTCATGTCTTCGATGTGAAAGAGCGCGGGTACATGCTCTCTTCTGACCTTGTCCAGGCCCTTTTCAAAGAGTTCGCAGAGCGCTGGATAGTCCCAGCCCTTTGCGGTGTAGATATCAATGCCCTTCGCCTGTTTACTGCCTTTAAACCCCTGCAAGACCTCCGAGATGCTGCCCTTGGTGGTCTGGTATTCCTTGGGCACCGAAATGCCATAGCCATCGTCCCAGACGCAGATGGCCAGGGGCACCTGCAGCACACCGGCGGCGTTGACGGTCTCCCAGAAGATGCCCTCCGAAGTGCTGGCATCGCCGATGGTCACTACGGTGAGTTCATTGCCCCCATCGGAGAAAAGCGTGCCTTCTCTTAGAGCTTCGTTGCTGCGGTAGCACTTGGAGGCCAGGGCCAGGCCCAGGGAGCGCGGCATCTGGCTGGCGGTGGGCGAGGCATCTGCCGAAACATTGATCTGATCGCGGCGATCGGTCCAGTTGCCTTCATCGTCTAAGAACCGACTGGCAAAGTGCGCGTTCATCTGCCGTCCTGCGCTGAAAGGGTCGGCCTCCACGGAGGGGTCGGCGTAGAGCTGGGCGAAGAATTGCTGCACCGTGGCCACCCCGGTGGCGAACATGAAGGTCTGATCGCGGTAATAGCCCGCTTTGTAGTCACCGGGGCGAATGGCGCGGGCCAGCGCGACCTGGGCAATCTCCTTGCCGTCGCCGAAGATGCCAAACTTGGCCTTCCCGGTCAGCACTTCTTTGCGACCGATCAGGCTGGCTTCCCTGCTCTCCACGGCCAGGCGGTAGTCGCTCAGCACCTGAGTCCGGAACTCCTGAAAGCTTAATTTTTCTTGTTGACGGGTTTCAGGCATGATTCTTGCAGTATTTCGAGGCTTGGAAAGGAGATCGGGAAAGCTCGTTGGAGGCTTGCAATCACAGAAGAAAACACGCCCCGGACGGCTTCAAATATACCAAAGCCGGAGTGGGACAGAGCCCAATGGAGTTGAGAAACGCTGATATCCACCAAAAGCTAACAGAAACCGACATTTCCCTGCTTTATGGCATGAAATTTGAAGCATTTTCATTTTTGTGCTGCAGTGGAATTTACTGATGCATTGCCTTATCTTTGAACAACGCCAAAACACGACTAACTCATGAAAAGACTGTTTTCACTATCCCTCATGCTGACCGCATTGGTTTTCGGCAGCTTTGCTCAAGTCAATCTGGTAACCGACGAAGATGTTGACCCCAACGCTCCGGTGCTTACCTGGGTTGAGGAAGTTCACGATTTCGGAAATATTCCCGTCGGAATTCCGGTGACCAACCGATTTGAGTTTACCAACACCGGCAAGAGCCCTCTGATCATCTCCAATGTTCAGAAAACTTGTGGTTGTACCGTTGCCGATTGGAGCAAGGAGCCCATCCTTCCCGGTCAAACAGGTTTCGTGACCGCTGAATTCAACGCCGCCCGCGCCGGTGCCTTCAACAAGGCCATCACCGTGCAGAGCAACGCCAGCACCCCCAACAAGAAGTTGTACTTCAAGGGTACGGTAGAAGGCAATTCCGATGAGCAAAGCGGAGTGCCCGAAAAGCAGAGCATCTTCGCTCCTAACTAATAGAGATTTTCAGGTTTTCCCGCGCTTTTAAAACACTCGCGGGAAAAGCTTTTCAAGCAAAAGGCCATCTTCACGGAGATGGCTTTTGCTTTTCCAGGCCCCGGGACCCGCGGCGCCTGCAAAGAAGCCCCGGGATCCGAAGTGCCACCAAGAAGCCCCGGAACCTGCGTCATACACAAAGCGCCTACAAGTCTATCTCAAAGAGCTCGGGTAGACGATGTATTCGGTAACTTTGGCTGCGAATGAAAGACGGGCTTTAGGACCCGGCCTTTCTGCCCCTCAGACCGAGCTCAGTTCCTGTTACAGCGATAGACCACCATGCCAAAGATCAGCGACAAGGGGCAGCGCATGCCCCCTTCCCCCATACGCAAGCTCGTACCCTATGCCAACGCCGCCAAGGCGAGGGGCATCAAGGTCTATCCCCTCAACATCGGTCAGCCCGACCTTCCCACCCCGCCGATCTTCTGGGATCGCCTGGGCAAACTGAACTTGAAGGTCCTGGCCTACTCGCCTTCAGATGGCCTGGACAGTTATAAGACAAAATGGGTTGAATACTACGGGCGTCTCGGGGCCAGCATCGGCATAGAGAATGTGCTGATCACCACAGGAGCATCAGAGGCGCTGTCCATCGGCATGATGAGCTGCCTGGACCCGGGCGATGAGATCATCATTCCCGAGCCGCTCTACGCCAATTACATCGGCTTTGCCACCACGGGCAGCATCGAGATCAAAGCGCTCAGCACCTCGATCGAAGACGGCTTCGCCCTTCCCCCTATGGAGAACATGGCCAGATTGATTGGACCGCGCACCAAGGCCATTCTGATCTGCAACCCCAACAACCCCACCGGCTATCTCTATACCCGGGAGGAGCTGGAGACGCTCAGAGAACTGGTGCTGCGATATGACCTTTTCCTCTTTGCCGACGAAGTTTATAGAGAATTTGTTTATGATGGTCAGGAACATATATCGGTGCTGACGCTCAATGGGCTGGAACAAAATACCCTGGTTTTTGACTCGGTATCCAAGCGCTTCAGCGCTTGTGGTGCGCGCATAGGGGCCCTGATCAGCCGCAATCAGCAGGTCATGGAGGCGGCCATGAAATTCGCCCAGGCCAGGCTGAGCCCCCCTTCGCTCGGACAACTAGCCGGAGAGCCTTTGTTTGATCTTGGGCCGGAATACTACGCGGAGATCTTGGAGGAATACGACAAGCGCCGGCGCTTTATGGTCGGGCGTTTGCAGCAGATGGAAGGGGTTCGCTGCCCCATGCCGGGCGGTGCCTTTTACGCTATCGTTGAGCTGCCGGTTGACGATACCGATCGCTTTTGCCGCTGGATGCTGGAGTCTTTTGAGCTGGAAGGACAGACGGTGCTCATGGCACCGGGTTCGGGTTTTTACGCTTCGCGCGAAACGGGGCGCAGACAGGCCAGAGTGGCCTATGTGTTGAATATCGAAGAACTGGCCAAGGCCATGGACTGCCTGGAGGCCGGTCTGGCCGCTTACCCGGGAAGGCTGATGAGTGCCCGCTCGGAGCACTTCACCTGAGCTTACTTCCTTTTGGCTTTGGTCTTGCTCTGACGGACGCCGATGTTCTCCTTGCCGTACTGGATCAGGACCCGCTCAAACTCGTGGTAAACCTCTTCGCCTTCCTTCTTGGGATCCATGAAGTACACATTCTGAACCCCAATATAGGTTGCGTACTCAATCTTGGCGGTGGTTTCAGCGGCTTGGGCGGATAGTCCGTGCTCCTGGTACAATTCGGCAATAAAGGTGATCCGCTTGCGGTCTATGCGGCGGATGTACTTGAGCACCGTCTTGTTGAAGGTAGCCCAGGCGCGAATCACCACTTCTAGCTTAGCGGGGATGTTGAACACCTCTTTTTGCAGCAAGTTGAGTCGCTCCAGGGGTGTTACCCCCGATTCGGCTACGCCGTCCATGATGGCATTGGAATTGCTTTCCCAATAGTCCATGAGTTTGTCAACGTAGTCGTTGAGGTCCTCGAAATGGTGGTAAAAAGAACCCCGGGTCACTTCTAATTGCTCACAGAGATACTCCAGCCTCAGGTTGGTGTATCCTTTAGAACTCAGCACCTGGAGGCCCTTTTTGAGCCAGTCTGTTTTTGTCAGTCGAGCCATAATGCACAAAGATAGTAAAGTGCTTGACCTTCAAAAGGCTTACACATAGGTGACTAATTGGATAGGTTAGGATTTGGAATCGACATAATCCTGTAAATGGGCATATGCCGGGGTGAGTTGACCGTTCTTGGCAATGCAGGCTTTCCGGATCATTGCGCTCTGGTCGGCATTGAGCAGTTCGGGCCAGACTACCGTGCTGAATTGTTCGCCAAAGGCTTCCGAAGCATCCCTGGGCAGTTCATTGGGCAGGTTGTCAATGGACATGGTGGTGAGAACCTGTCCACCAAAGGTCGAAGCACTCATACGGCCGCTGAGCAATTCTGTTCCGAACAAGGGCTGGGCTATGGTCGTGGCCTTGACCGTTGTAGGTACAGATCCATCAATATCACAAGTGATGTCAGCGATAACTCTGATGCGGAATTCAGGTGATTTCAAGTCTTCCAGTTCAAAAAATCGAGGCGCTCTTGGGTCCCAGTAAATGGCGTTAATAAACAAGTCCGTCGCTTTCCAATAAGGTGTAAAGGTACTGCTGTATTGATCGGGATTGGTGAAAAAGTGCTGCCAATCAAAGGCTTCTCCGTCTTTCCGCTGGTAAAAGTCGGGGCAATCCACCGCGGCATAGACCGTCTTGGCCGGCTTTTTGAGCTGGAGGAACTCCTCGGAGCTCAGCTTCTTGATCCCGGCCCGTTTCAGTACCTCTTCGGCTCCCTGAGCCACCCTTCCCCCCCCACTGACCAGGATCTTTACGGGTGGAATGGCTATGCGGGGGTAGCTCTCCAGCAGGGCTGCGTAATCCCGGGCCTCATAGGCTCGCGGCAGGTGGAAGGCATCGCTGCGCTTGCCCCAGGTCCACAGGGCATTGTGCGCCCCAACGATGCCCGCCCAGCGTCCAAAAGCGATCACGCGGCGCCCCTGCTCGTCGGTCAGGGTTTCCCAATCAATGAGCTGAACTTTCTTCTGAAGAATAGTTTGAAGCAAGGCCCGGTTTTGTGCCTGCTTTTTTATGGTATGCGAAAAGAACAGGTAGGTCTTCTCCGGCAGCAATTGGGCCGGTGGCACCTCCTTGACCCCCAGCAAAACATCGCATTGACTGAGGTCCTCCTGCAGCTCTATACCCAGTCTGCTGTACTCTTCATTGCGGTAGCAGCGAAACTCCGATGGTTGAACAATAAATCTGGCGTCTGGGTTGGCGAGCGCCAGTGATGCCACCTGTTGCGGGGTGAGCACAACGCGGCTATCGCGGGGCACCTTGCCTTCCCTGAGCACTCCTATCTTAATCATGCCCGCAAAATTGGCTTTATCCCGGCAGGCAGACAACAGTAAACGCATTTCAATGGGCGGCGGGAACCTTTTTGGGCTCTTTGGCCGTTTGACGAGCAGAGAGTTTTATCTTTGTATGCTGTTCTTTACAGCAATGTTCTTTGAATTTAGGGGGCTGATCGGAATTGACAGCGATGTGAGTAATCAGTAAGCATGCCGAGCTTTGCGTACACTTGGCTCGTTAATCTCAACGTACGAACCTGTTTTACATGGCGAATCCAACTTCGCTTTGGCTGCCTGATTCAAGGAATCAGGTGCCATTTGTCCTTCTTCAGGATGGTCTGTTGACCTGCTGACGGGCATAATACAATAACAGACTGGCTACAGGGAAGGGCTGCGATCCCTGGGCGAGAATTAGCAGATAAGGCGACGTTTTGGTGGGTACCTGTACCTGATGTCGCCCGACAAATAATCAGCGTACTAAGCATGTAGAAAGCTTTTGACTGCCTTGACTGGACCGGGGTTCGATTCCCCGCAGCTCCACTAACTGACCCGCAGGATTCTCAGGAATTATGCGGGTTTTTTATTATATTTAGTAATCATATTTATTTGGCTTACCCCCCCCTTACAAAGCGACGAGTATCAGCAACTGCGCAATGAAGATCCTAAAGATGGTCACCAGGGGATAGACTGTGGCGTAACTCTGAATGGGCACATCGGAATCCAGATAGGAGGTGCTGAAGGAAAGGGCGGCGGGGTCCGTGTAAGTGCCGCTCATCAGGCCCGATAGTTGAAGGAAATTGAGTTTCATCACCCAGCGGGCCACCAGCACCATGAAGATCAGCGGAATGAAGGTGATGAAGAAACCGTAGCCGATCAGCAGCCAGCCCTGGTACAGCAGGAAGTTCTCGTAAAAGGACTGCCCGGCCTGCAGGCCTACGGCTGCAAAAAACAGGCAGATGCCCAGGTCTTTCATGAAGTAGATGGCGCCGTTGTTCAGGTAGGAATGGATCACGCCTATGCCCCCAAATCGGCTGACCACGAGGGCCGTGATCAGGGGACCGGCGGCCAGGCCCAGGCGCACGGGAGCCGGCAGCGTGGGTAGAAAGATGGGTATGGAGCCCAGGATGATTCCGATCAGCAAACCGCCAAAGAGTGAAGTGAAGTCGGGTTCCATCAGGCGCTTCTCCGAATTGCCGATCAGCTTTTCAGCCTCCGCAATGGCTTCCGCACTGCCCACGACCCGCAGTTTGTCGCCGTAAAACAACTCGAGGGAAGGGCGGGCCAGCATCTCCCGACCGGCCCGGTAAACGCGGGTCACGCGCAGATCCAGGCGATTGAACAGGTCCAGTTCGGCCAGTTTCTTGTGCGTGGCTTTGGGTTTGGTGACGAACAGGGTGCGGATGATCAGCCCCCCTTCGGACTCGATGAAGGGGTCAGAGGAAGGGCGGCCAATGCGCTGAATGAAGGCATCCACATCGGCCTCCTGACCCACAATCATCAACACATCGCGCTCGCGCAGCAGCATTTGGGGCGAAGGGGAGAAGATGGCCTCGCTCCCACTGTGCTTCAGCCTTGAAACCAGCACCCTGTCCCAGCCGAATTCGCGGACGACCTGCTCTATGCTTCTGTTGAAACAGTCCGGGTTGGTGACCCGGCATTTCTTGTGGATCAGCGGCTCTTCACGCTGAATCTTTTCCATGCGGAATTTGCGCATCTCTTCTTCGGGCTCAATCTTCAGGATCACCTTGCTGATGATGATCATGGCGATGATGCCAAAGACCCCCAGTGGATAGGTGATGGCATAGGCAATAGCCGGGTTGTCAAAGCTGCGCTCCGGGAATTGCTGCTGAATCTCCTGCAGGGTACTCTTGGCGGCTCCGAGCCCGGGGGTATTGGTGACCGCGCCAGACATCAATCCCACCATGTTCTCCATGCTCACCCCGGTCATGGTGTAGAGCAGATAGGTGATGCCCCCGCCCATGGCTACCGTGCAGAGAGCCAGTGCGTTGAGTTTCAGGCCCTCCTTTCGCAGAGAAGAGAAAAAGGATGGGCCTACCTGAATGCCAATTCCATAGACAAAGAGAATCAGGCCAAAATCGCGTACAAAATAAAGAATATGTTCTTCAATTCTATATCCGAGATGCCCGAGCAAAAGGGAACTGAACATCACGCCCGAGACGCCAAGGGATACATTGCCCAGTTTGAGCCGACCCAGGAAGACCCCGCTTCCGATGGCCATCAACAGAGCAATCAGGGATTGGGTGATGTCCGGGAACTCAGTAGGCAGGAAGAGCATCTCAAACCAATTAAACATATATGATATATATAAATTCTATTTCTTGAAACGTTTAAGAGTACCCCTCAAACAGCGAAGCCCGGCAAATGTAGGCCGGAGCCGCGTTCAACAAACATTGAAATTTTTTAATATACCATCATTTTAGCTGGTCACGACCGCGCGCAAACTGCTGCAAAATTCGCGTGGACGAGACGTGGACTCAGGTCACAGCGCTGTCGCGTTCAGTGCTTGACATGGGCTAAAACGCAGCTATAAGGCCTTGAAGATCAATCCTTTACGCTGAGCCACCGGGGAGGTCGCATGGCGTTAAAAAAGCATGTCATGCTTCCTGCCGGGTCACATCATAAAGAAAACGAATACCGCAGAAGCTGCACAGCTTGAATAGTTTGCCGGGTAATTCTGCCCATGGAGGACAGCTACGATGCAGACCAGTCAGATTTTCCAGTCCCAGTTTGCCCGAAGGGCAAAGTTCAGCTCGCGCCATGCGGGCCAGGGCTTGGTCATGCTCGGATTGAACAGGGCTTTTGACGGGTCGAAAGGCCTTTCGACCCTGATCCTGTTTTTGAGCCTATTGCTTTGCGCAGCGGGTTCTGCGATGGCACAAAGCCCTCCGGTAGCCGCCAACGACCTGTTCTTCACCACCGAAGGCTTTGCCGTTCCTCTGACCGTGCTGGCTAACGACTACGACCCGGATGATGACCTGGATACGGCATCGCTGAGCATCGTCATTCCCCCGAACAACGGGACCCTGGTGATCAACTATGTTACGGGCATCCTGACCTATACGCCCTTCCCCTATTTCAACGGGGTGGATGAGTTCCGCTACCGCATCAGCGACCAAACCGGGTTGAGCAATACCGCCTTTGTCACCCTGCTGGTCTATCCGGTCAACGATCCGCCTCTTGTGCAGCGCGATGTGGACAGTACCCTGGAGGGTACGGCCAAATACATCAGGGTGCTGCTCAACGACTCCGACCCCCTGGATCCGCTGGGCAACATCAACCCCTTCTCTCTGTCCATGGCCAGCGCGCCCATACACGGCAGCGCCGTTGCTGTACCCGGTCCCCTTGGTCGGGTCTTCTATACGCCGCCACCGGGCTTCACCGGCGTGGACTCCTTTGAGTACCGGGTCTGCGATGACGGACATCCCCTTCCCGCTTTGTGCGGAACGGCCTGGGTGCTCGTTCATGTTCGGGGAAGGGTGATTGCAGGGCCCGATCGACAGGTTTGCCCCGGAGATTCCGTGCGCCTGACCGCTGCGGGTCCCGGACCCTATACCTGGTCACCGGCCGAAGGACTGAGTTGTACGGAGTGCAATGCTCCCTGGGCCTCTCCGGACTCAACGACGGTGTACACGGTCAGCTCAACGGCCGGTGGTTGTTGTCCCAACTCCGATGAAGTCACGGTGACGGTCTATCTGCCCGGTATTGTGCAGGCCATCACCGACTCGGTCACTTTGCTGGAAGACGGCAGCGCGAGCGTGCAAGTCTTGCTCAATGATGTGCTCGTGGATGATTCTGAGCATTTTCCCGTGGGCGGAGCCCAAAACGGCTCGGCGAGCCTCCATGCTTCGGGCCTGATGAGCTATACGCCCAATGCCAATTTCTGGGGCCTGGACTCTGCGGCCTATGCCGTTTGTCCTCCGGCTTGCCCCTCGAGCTGCGATACCGGTTGGGTGTTTTTTGTGGTCAATCCGGTCAATGATCCCCCCATCATCCTGCCCGACTCGGCCTTTACGCTCGAAGATGAGTCGGTCAACATTGCGGTGCTGGCCAACGACAGCGATCCTGATGCGGGGCTGGATCCGGCGAGCGTGATGGTCACGACTCCCCCACTGAACGGTTCGGTAGTGGTCAACCCCGATGGCAGCATCACCTTTACTCCTGACCCGGATTACAGCGGAGAGGATGCGTTCTACTACGAGGTCTGCGATACCGGCTTCCCCCTTCCACCCGAATGCGGAGGCGCCTGGGTTTATGTGGTCATCTGGGAGGTCAACGATCCGATTCAGGCAGTAAACGACACCGTTAATACGCTGGAAGACACGCCATTGAGCGTATTGGTCTTAAGCAATGATTGGGATCCGGAAAACCAGATCGACAGCGGCAGTCTGAGCATAGTGATGCCTCCCGCAAACGGCTCGGTGCTGCTTGGCGGAGCGGGCAGTTTGCTCTACAGCCCTTCCGCCAACTACTACGGTTGGGATTCTCTGCAGTACCAGATCTGCGATGCTCAAGTGCCGGTCACCTGTGATATGGCCTGGGTGTTCATCCGGGTCGAAGCGGTCAACGATGCCCCGCTGGCGCAGAACGATGTGGCCATCACCGACGAAGACATCCCTGTGTTGGTAGATGTACTGGCCAACGACAGCGACATAGATGGGAATCTGGTGCTATCGAGTTTGAGCCTGCTGACCCCGCCCCTCAACGGAACAGTGGCCCTGGACCCGAGTGGAGCGGTGCTCTACACCCCCGCGCTCAACTTTTTCGGCACAGACAGCCTGGAGTATCAGATCTGCGATGATGGCTATCCCCTGCCTTCGGAGTGTTCCAGCGCCTGGCTGATCATTCTGGTGTTGCCGGTCAATGATCCGGTGCTGGCCGAAGACGACTTCTTTGATCTATTCGAAGACACACCCAGTTGGCTGGATGTGCTGGCCAACGATACCGATGTGGATGGGATGCCCGATCCGGCCAGTGTCGAGATTCTCACTGCCGCTGCCCATGGAAGCCTGAGTACCGATCCGATGACGGGACAGGTGCTCTACAGTCCCGATCTTAACTACTACGGACCCGACAGTTTTCAGTACCGGGTCTGTGACGATGGCATGCCTCCGGGTTGCTCCAACGCCTGGGTGTACCTCAATGTACTACCGGTCAATGATGCCCCTATTGCCCTGAACGACAGCATATCCGGCTTGCAGGATACGCCCATTTCCTTTGAGCCATTGCTCAACGACAGCGATGTTGACGGCAATATAGACCCATCAACTTTCAGCCTGTTAATCAGCCCTTTAAATGGGTTAATCACCATAGATGCTTTAAGTGGAATGGCCACCTGGATACCCAACCCGGGATTCTTTGGCACAGATTCTGCACTCTACCAAGTTTGCGATGACGGGTACCCCTTACCTGCCGAATGCGCCAGCGCCTGGATCTTAATCCAAGTCATAGAGGTGCCTCCACTTCCCAATGTTGCGCCTATTGCCCGGCGGGATACCGCTTCCGTTGCCGAAGACGGAGTGCTTGTTCTGGACGTTCTGGCCAATGATGAAGACCCCGATGGTTTCCTGGTCCCGGCTACTTTGAGCATATGGCAAATGCCCTTGCGCGCTCATGTAAGCGCAGACGGCTTTAGCGGTTTGCTGACCTTCACTCCCGATGCGGACGTCTATGGTCTGGACAGTTTTGCCTACCGCATCTGCGACAACGGCCCCCTGGTTCTGTGCGACAGCGCCTGGGTGCTGATCGATGTCTGGCCGCTGAACGATGCGCCCTTCGCCCTGAACGATACGGCGAGCACGCTGAAGAATACGCCCTTGAGCGTGGACGTACTGGCCAACGACTTCGACATTGACGGGAATTTGTTGCCTTCTTCTTTGAGCATCATCAGCGCAGCCCTGAACGGAAGCGCATTGATCGATGCGAGCGGACTCGTGCTCTATTCCCCCGCTCTGGATTTCTTCGGGATGGACAGTCTGGAGTACCAGATCTGCGATGACGGATATCCCCTTCCTTCGGAGTGCTCCAGTGCCTGGTTGTTCATAGACGTGTTGCCGGTCAATGAACCCATGACGGCCGTGGATGACTTCTTTGAATTGTTGGAAGATGTGCCGACCTGGCTGGATGTGCTGGCCAATGATTTCGACAGCGATGGGGTCATTGATCCCGGGACGCTTGAAGTGCTTATCCCCGCTGCTCATGGTTTGTTGAGTGTTGATGCCTCGGGCGGGCAGGTGCTCTACAGCCCCAATTTAAATTACTTCGGTGCGGACAGTTTCCGCTACCGCGTTTGCGATGACGGGGTGCCCATCAGTTGTTCCGCCGCTGTGGTGAGATTGAATGTGCTTCCCGTCAACGATGCTCCGGTAGCGCTGAATGATTACGCCACCACCTTCATGGACAGCCTGGTTCTGATTCCCATCCTGCTCAACGACAGCGATGTGGACGGGGCCCTGGTGCCCTCCAGCGTGAGTCAGCTCCGGGCTTTCGAAAATGGAACGGCACTTTGGGACGTAACAACTGCCTTGTTAAACTATCAGCCCGATCCGGGATTCCTGGGTTTGGACAGCTTGATGTACAGGGTCTGCGACGATGGCTATCCCCTGCCCTCTGCCTGCGACAGCGCCTGGGTGCTTGTGGAGGTAATTTCTCTGCCGCCGCCCAATACTGCGCCGATCGCGATGGCCGATTACAGCATGGGCGAGCTGAACCAAGAGCAGGAAATTCAGGTGCTGCTCAACGACTTTGATGCCGAAGGAAACATCGATCCGGGGGTGACTTTGTTGCTGGAAATGCCCCTGTTCGGCTCTCTGAGCGGCAGCGATGGAGAGTACTTCTACCAGCCCGCTCTAGATTTCTGCGGTTTGGATTCCTTCCGCTACCGGGTTTGCGACAGCCTGGGATTGTGCGATGAAGCCCCGGTTTATCTGCTGGTGCACTGCCCGGATAGCACCCAGCCCTTCTTTGCCACCGATGATGTTTTCAGTCTGCCCGCCGACCTCGATTTCAGCTTCAATGTGCTGGATAACGACCATCCGGATGCACAAGCTTACTGTCTGGAAATCATAAGCTTACCCTTAAATGGTGAAGTGGTGGTTGAATCGAATGGTGTTTTGACCTACCGGCCTAAAGCCTATTTCGGGGGAAGGGATTCGCTGCGCTATCAGGTCTGCGGACCGGGTTTCGGGCAGTTGGCCACGGCCAGTGTCAGGCTGACGATCTTCCACTCGGAGCTTCAGGTGGCCCAGGGCTTTTCGCCCAATGGTGACGGGCGCAACGATGCCTTCAGGATTCTGGGCCTGGATTTGTACCCCAGCCACAGTCTATTGGTCGTCAATCGCTGGGGCGATGAGGTTTTTCGCGCCGCGCCATACCGCAACGACTGGGATGGTGACTACCGCGGCAAGCCCCTGCCGGAAGGCACCTACTTCTATTGGTTAACCCTTGACCCGGACGACCCGCGCGCGGTGCTCAGCGGGGCCATCACCCTGAGACGTTAAGCCATGAACAGCACTCTGCATAGCATAGGTCGTTTGGCGTTGCTGCTGATGTTCAGCGGCAGTCTGGGATGGACCTCTCTGCCCCTTATCAGCGATCTGGGTTCGGGTGTGCTGTATGCGCAACAGGATCCTCTGCAATCGCTGTACCTGAACGACAAGCTGCTGATCAATCCGGCCTATGCCGGAGCCAGAAACAGCCTGGCCGCCACAATACAGTACCGCCATCAATGGGTGGGGGTAGCGCAGGCTCCGCGAACGGCAGTGGTTACGGTTCAAAGTCCGCTGCGCAATGACAAGTATGCCCTCGGCTTCCAGCTCAGTGATGATCAATTGGGGGTAACCCGTCAGAGCACCTTGAGAGGCTCCTATGCCTACCGCATTCCCGCGGGAGCCGGGCGGCTTTCTCTGGGTTTGAGCGGGGGCTTTACCTGGCATCAGGCTCAGTTGAGCAGCCTTACTGTATTTGATGAAGATGACCTGCTTTTCGCCTTGAACGAGAACCGTTTATTGCCCAATGCCGGAGCGGGAATTTGGTACGACTGGCAGGACAAAGGCTTTGTTTCGCTAAGCGCTCCGCGCCTTTTCAAAGGGGCGCTGATGGTGGACGGGCAGAGCCGGGAAGGGCGGCACTATTTCGCTTCAGCGGGCTATGTGCTCGGCCGCGAAGACGCCTTTCGCTTTAGAAGCATGGCCCTTTTCAGGGCCGTGGAAAACGCCCCCATGCAGGGAGAGTTGAATCTGGCCGTTGAATTGCTCGGCACTCTATGGCTGGGCGCGGGCCTGCGTTCCAACCCTGCGATCTCTCCACAGATGCAGATCAACCTTCCCCAGGGTTTGGGCATAGGCTATGCCTATGACATGGACCTGGGTGCCTTTGGTGCGGCCAGCCGCGGCTCGCACGAATTGTTCATTCGCTTTGACCGACCGGCCTCCAGGGCCGTTTCCACGGCTTCGCCGCGCCGCAGCCCTCACCGCAACTTTTAAGTCTACAAACCGAGCATGCAACTGGATATCTCACCCGAGCGTTTTTCACGGCTGATTGCCCTGGTGCTCCTGCTGATCATAGCGGGCGTGGGCAAGCTGTGCGCGCAGCGGGTGCTGATTCAGGAGGCAGAGCAGTGGTATGAAGCCCATGCTTACTCCAGGGCTATTCCACTGTTGGAAGAGGTGCTCAGCAAGGAGGGCAAAGCAGCGCGTTTCCCCCATGCCGCCTTGAAACTGGCCGAGTGTTACCGGCTCACCGGTGACCTGGACCAGGCCGCTGCATGGTACGCTAAGGCCCTGCCTTCGCCGGCCGTTGCCGACGCCGCTCTGGCCGAGTTTTTCCTTCAATACGCCCGCGTTCTGCAAATCCGCGATGCCTGCGATCAGGCCCTACCCTGGTTCCAGGCCTTTGCTTCGGCCCGCCCGGATGATCCGCGCGCCGCAGCCGGTCTGTTGAGTTGCGAGCAGACCCTGAACATGCACGTGGCGCCTTTCGAACTTTTGAATCTGTCTCTCAACACAACAGCGCACGAGTTTGGGGCCAGTGTCTTTCAGGGCGAATTGTGGTTCAGCTCGAGCCGCAGCAAGGGGATCAGCGAGGGTCAGGGCTCAGCAGAGAGCGACTCCGAAAACGTAAAAGGTTCCCGCAAGAACGCCGACCATAGCGATCCATGGACGGGACAGGCCTACCTGGATTTCTACTACAGCCCCGATTGGCAGGCCGAAGAGGCCGTAGTGCATCCGGCGCCTTTCCCCCTGAACAGCGAATGGCATGACGGCCCAGGGCAGATCAATGCCTCAGGAGATCTGATGATCTTTACCCGCACCCGGATCAGCCAGGCAGGCAAGGGCCTGGAAAAGACCCGCAGCGAGGGCTTGGCGCTCTACACCAGTCGCAAAGTTGGCCGCCATTGGTCTGCGCCGGAGCAACTGAATCTGGGTCAGGGTCAGGATGATGCCTTGTTGATGCACCCCTGCCTGAGCGCCGATGGGAAGACCTTGATCTTCGCCTCCAACGCGCCCGGTGGCGCCGGCGGTTTTGATCTGTATCAGAGTGTCTGGAACGGCCGGGAATGGTCGGCAGCCGAGTGGCTGGGCCCGGAGCTGAACAGCGCAGGAGATGAACTCTATCCCCACCTTGATTGGAACAACAATCTCTGGTTTGCCTCGGACGGGCATCCCGGTTTTGGCGGGCTGGATCTCTTCATCGCCCACAAGAAGAAGAAGGATCTGGGCTGGTTGCCGCCTTCGCTGCTGGCGCGACCCTTGAATTCCAACTACGACGACTTTGGATTGATCTGGTTGAAGACCGATACTTTGGGCATCATGGCCTCCAATCGTCCGGGTGGAATGGGTGGAGATGATTTATATGAAGTTTCCAGAAGCTGGAGGGCTTATGTGGGCGATGAGATTGAATTGGTCCTGGACAGCGTTTCGGGGCTGAGTGATCGGGAAACGGTGAACTTGCTGGGGCAGGTCTTGCATTCCACCAGCGGAGAGAGCGCCGGCGGAGGTCAGGCCAGAGTCCTGCTCGCCCCGGCCGGAGATACGGTGCTGGTGATGGACGTGGATGATCAGGGCTATTTCGGAGGCGCCATTCCCATTGGTGAAGCCTATTTGCTGGAGATGGACAAGCTCAACTACATCGCCGAACCGGTGTTTCTTGATACCCGCGATATGCAGCCCGGCGAGGAACTCACCGTCATGCCTCAGGTCAGGGAGATGCGCCCCGATTTGGTGGTGGAAATGAACAATATTTACTACGACTATGGGAAACACCATATTCGCGGCGACGCCGAGCCCGATTTGATGCGCCTGTTGCGCCTGATGAAGGACTATCCGGAGATGCGCATAGAATTGAGTTCCCATACCGATTCGCGCAGCTCAGATGCCTACAACCAGCAACTCAGCCAGCGCAGAGCAGAGTCGGCGCGTGATTTTCTGGTTCGAAGGGGGGTGGAATCTTCGCGCATAGAGGCCCTGGGATACGGGGAGTCCAGATTGAGAAATCACTGCGCGGATGAGGTGCCCTGCAGCGAGGAAGAGCATCAGTTCAACCGCAGAACGGAGTTCAGGATTACGTATTTCGATGCGGTGTTGGACAGCAAGCCACGCGAGTTTGCGCCCGGCACGGTGCCTTCGCCTTTTGGGGATCAGAATGCGGCAGCGCTGGCTTCATCGGCGGGTTCCAACCCGGCTGCAGAGAGGGCTGCACAATCAGCTGCTCAGACTAGCGCTCAGCAACCTGGTCAATCCGCCGCCCAGGCTGCGGCCCGGCAGGCACTGCAAAGTCAAAAAGAGCACCCCGACGCGGGCAAGGCCCAGGGCTGGGACAACGCAGCCAATCCATGGACCCGAGGAACCTGGTACGGCGTTCAGGTGGGCATAGACCGCCAGGACAATTCCCGCCGGTTTGATGGTTTTTCCTGGTTGGGAGGCATACGCATTGAGCCGAGCGCCCATGGCTTCTACCGCTATGTGATTGGGTATTTTGACCGTCGCGAGGAAGCCGAACAGGTGATGGGGGCCATCCGGGAGGCCGGAATTGGGGATGCCTTTGTGGTGACCTACAACAACGCCCAGCGCAACCACAAGTAGGCTGAATTGCCCGGCGTAACCAGCGCCTTCAATAACAATTTCGGCTGCTTTTCGTTCTTGAATGTGGAAAAAACGCTCTGCGCACTGCCTTGCAGAGCCCGCCACAGGCCTTCATAAATCGAAAGCGGGCTAAATTGCAGCCTCAAACGCTTAAATCCGGAATCTCCGAACCTCAAAACGCCCTTCATGCCATCCATTTCAACGCTCCTTCAAGCCGGCCAGATGCGCCTGAAAAGCATACGATTCTGGTCTGCTCCTTCTCTTGGCGTCGTGTTGATCGCCCTGACGCTGAGCCTGGGGTCTTGCAGCAAGATTAACATCTGCGGGCAGGAGAACAAGCTTTTCGGCGACTGGGCCATCACAGAATACAGCATCGGCGATTCCTCTGTTCTCCTTTTCGATCCAAGTATGGTTCCCATAGACTACCCGATTGGCGCTCCGCTCAATCCTTTTCTGAGTTTTCAGGAGAGCGGTGCCCTGTTCTATTTTCAGTTTGGCGACACGATCTTCAGCAGCTACCGCATGGACCGCTACGAGCAGAAATGCCTCTTGTACAGCGATCTTTTTGAGTACCGCTGGGTCATCACCAAGCTCTCCTCCTCCAAGATGGACATCGAAAGTTGGTATCTGGCCGGGCCGGACTCCTTGCTGACGACCACCTACTCGCTCGAAAAGCGATAAGGTTCCTTTTCTACTTCAGGCTCGCCTCTTGCGATCAGAAGCGCATCAGGCTTTGACGGCCCAGGCTCTGCCCGGAGCCGCTGAGCAATTCCACCCAATAAACTCCGGCGGGTAGTTCAGGAAGGTTCAGCGTGCCCCCGTTCTGAAGGCGCAAGGAAGCGCGCTGAGCACCCGTGTTGTCGAACACCCTCAATTCCAGGTTTTCCAGATCGGGGTTTTCGCTGTTTTGGGTGGAAAGGCGGATGGAGACAGGTCCTGAAGCCGGGTTGGGCCAGAGCTGCCATTCCAACCCGGTAAGGCTGAATTCTGTGTCCAGCCCATGATGTTGATCTTCCTTGAGCATCCAGGTGGCACCGGCAAAGGCTTCTGCCGATGCATCGGCCAGAGCATCATAGCGAGTGGCATAAAACGCAATCAGCAAGTTTGCGAGGGCATTTTCCTGAGCTATTGGAATAATTTGTGCCGGCGGAGGCCAAAATCCCAGAATGCCCACTTCCGGAGTGAAGGCGAAAGTCTTGTCTTTGGTCGTTTGCTCGGCGTAAAACCAGTCGTCAGAAACGCCATTGGCCACATATCCCACGGTTTGATAAGCCAGACCAAAGCGGTAAAAATTTTGCTCGGTCATGGCTTTGGCCGCCCTTCTGAAGTTGCTGTGGTCCGGTGTAATCAGCACATCGTAGCCCCAGGGATAGATCAGCAACTCTCCAAAACTGTGGTAGTTCAATGCGGTGCGGAAGTTTCTTTCATTGGCAAATGCGATCAGATTCATCAGTTCGGGTTCCGAGCCGGGAGCCGGCCCGCGGTAAACATCGGAAGCCGGATTTGTGGATGAGCCCACATCGTCGTATCCCCATTCATGAGGCCAGTTACGGTTGAGATCCACACCCGTAGATGAACCGTTGTTTCTTGCGTTTTTGCGCCACATTCCACCTCCAGTGGGATTGCTGATGCGGTTGATTTCATAGCCATCCGGATTGAGTACCGGGACAAAATACATCTGCGTATTATTGATGACAAAAGTTGCTCTGGGATCAATCCCGTAGTTTTCCAGCAGCCATTGCATGTAGAAAATCACGCACATCATTCCTCCCGGCTCCCGCGCATGCATCAGCGCGGTGTAGAGCACATTGGGTTCATCGGATTCATCCAGATGAACATTGTCGGAGATCTTGACCACATATTGCTGCCTTCCCTGATGGGTCATATTGGGTCCCAGTACAGTGCGGTTGGAGACCAAATGCGGATAGCGGGCGGCCATGGAATCCAATTGGTTGTAGACCTCTTGCATGGTGTAGTAAGCAGCCATGCTGCCCGGCACAAAGTCAGCAGGGATAACAAACTCGCTGGCATCGCGATGCTGCGCGTCTGATCCGCTTCCGGCATCCGGGTAGAAATCCGAATCGCGCTCAGCTCTTTGCCGGTAAAAACTGCTGACATCAGCAATGAGCACTTCATAGGCAATCTGCTCCTGATCGAGTATGGCTCTTTCTGAGCGGGAAAAATCACTCTCAAATCCGGTGATCTCTGCCCTTTCCACGCCCTTCCCGTAATGGCGGATTCCGTGATCGGCGGCCAGGCCCAGACTCATCAATAGCGAGGGACTGGCGTTCACCAAAAGGCGGTCGTAGAGCTCCGGCTGCGGAACCGGGTTCGTGAGTCCGGGCTGTTCGGTCAGAGAATGGTTGGACTGTGTAAATGCCGGGGATGAGAAGGTCAAAAGACACAGTGGGAGCAAGTACAATCTGGGGTTATAATATGACATAGTACTGGGGCTGAAGTGATGATATTAGAGTTCAAGATAGGTAAAATTCGCGGGTCATCAGGCAGCTTCACTGTGCGGGAATTGTCTATTTTGCCGCTGCGGTGCAAGCTCCTAAAGTCTATACCCTTGAAGCCCTCTGCGACAGCATTGGAAAGGCCATCGCTGAGAAAGCCGGCGGGCGCCGCTACTGGATACGTGCCGAAATTGCGCAATACAATCTACATTCCAGCAGCGGTCATGCCTACCTGGACCTGGCCCAGCAAAAAGACAATGTGTTGTTGGCTAAGGCCCAGGCGGTCATTTGGAAAAACGACCTCCTCCAGATTGCCGAAAGTCTTGGCGCTGAGATGAACCAGGTGCTGCGAAAGGGCAGTGAGATTCAGTGCAGTGTAGAGCTGAGTTTCCACAATGTACACGGTCTCAAATTGCTGTTGAAGGAGATTGATCTGTCCTTCAATCTGGGCGAATTGGAAAGGCGCAAACGCGAGACCCTGCTCTGGCTCAAAGAGGCCGGTCTTTTGCGCAAGAATGCCGAGTGGCCATTGCCGCCGGTATTGCAGCGGCTGGCCATCGTCGGCGCCCCGGAATCCGCGGGCTTTGCCGATTTTGTGCGCCAGTTGAGAAAAAATGTCCAGGGTTATCGCTTTGGGCTGGAATTGTATCCCGTCAGGGTTCAGGGCGAAGGGGCCGCTAAGCTGATCAGCGACGCTCTGCTGAGTTTAAAGTCTCAGACCTTTGACGCGGTGGTCCTGATTCGCGGGGGAGGATCCCGATTGGATCTGGACGCCTTCAACGACCGGAAACTGGCCGCGATCATCGCCAATCTTGACCTTCCGGTGCTCTCCGGGATCGGTCATGAAACGGACCGAAGTGTGGCCGATGAAGTGGCGCACAGCTCCTTCAAGACCCCCACGGCTGTAGCGGCCTTCATTCTGGATCGCGCCAATGCCTTTGAATGGGATCAGCGCCAGCGCCTGGAACGCATTCGCTTTCTGGCCTCCAAACACATCAAGGAAGAGCGGGTGCGCATCCACGGTTTCAGGGAAGTGTTTGGTCTCAGGGCATTGGGTCTTGCCCGTTTAAGAGAACTGGCACTCCGGCAGTCGGCTCAGCGCCTGACCCGAACTCTTCAACAAAGACTCAGCGCCCGAGCTCATGCCCTTCACTTGTACGGCGACCATATGGCCCGTTTGAGCCATCGACGCCTCAGTCGCGAAGCACCTGCCCTGCTCAAAAACAGAGCTCAACAGTTGGAATGGGTTCTTCGCCAGCGCATCAGACAAAGTGAACTGCAACATTCCGATTCCGCTCAACAGCTCCAGTTGCTCGCCAGATTTCTGCTGACCCGCGAACATCAGAACTTGTCGAGCGCCTCGGGAGCCGTCAGCATGCTGCATCCCGATCGGATTTTAGCCAGGGGCTTTGCACTGATCAGGCGAAATGGTCAGGTTCTTCGCCCTGGAGAGCCGCTGGCGCAAAACGAAAAAGTTCAGATTGTGCTGATTGACCGGGAACTGGATGTTAAAATTGTAAATATAAGTATACGAAAAAATACAACATAATAAATATTATGGAAGAACTGACCTATGAAACGGCCTCTGCCGAACTGGAAAAGATTCTGGCCGATCTGGAGAGCGGAGAGACCGGTATTGATCAACTGGCAGCCCAGGTGGAAAGAGCGGGACTGTTGCTCCGATTCTGCCAGGACAAACTCAAGGATACCGAATTGAAAGTAAGTCGGATCATTGAAGATCTCGGCCTGTAAACAACAACCTCTGAGTAAGGGGCGCAGAGAACTCCGGTGCTCTTCATCCCGATTGCAGGACACTCAGGATTCCTGATCTACACGGGTATAGGAGGTGCGGCGAAGATGATCAACCCCATCTGTCCAGGAAGTTTCCAACAAGATGGTTTTCCCAACCTGATGAACCTTGTAGTGAATAGAGAAGGGCTGATTGTTGCAGTCCACATGATGGATCTCCGTCTGCCCTTCCACCGGACTGATCATGTTGAAAGCGCGGGCCCCTT
The DNA here is from genome assembly GCA_041751015.1 of Chitinophagales bacterium. Taxonomy (GTDB): domain Bacteria; phylum Bacteroidota; class Bacteroidia; order Chitinophagales; family BACL12; genus WGOA01. The sequence goes on along the minus strand of JBGSYF010000020.1, from coordinate 134,372 downwards.
CAGGGCCTTGCACATAGATTTGCTCGCCCTTGGTGTTGACGCGCAGAAGTTCGTGCTCGCCTGAACAAGTGTTCAGAAAATCAATCGTTTGTTCATCGCCCCTGAACTCCTCTTTCCAGCGATAACAGTAGGTGCCATCCCAACCCAGCGGAACAGGTTTCTGGCAGGAAGAGAACAAGGTAAAGAAGGCAAAAGCTGTGCAGCAATAGAGGCCAGCAAATCGGAATACAGAGTGAAATTTTTGCATAAGACCAGGATGTGAAACTATGGAGCTATACTGCTCCGATCCTCCATCTCAGTCTGCAATATTAAATACGCATTAAAACGTACTGTGGATACGCAATTCTTACATCAGTCCTGCATATTTTGGTAACCCATGTACAATGCCTTAGAGCATAAATCCATTACGCATAGCAGCATTGTGCCATGTTCTAAAAAAAGTGTCCACGCACGGCAAAGGGTTGCCAGGGAGGGGGCCACATTACCCGGGAGGGGGTCAACACTTCAGATTTTATCCCCATTAAAAAACCGCCCCCCGGGGAGGGGGCGGCCTTTAAAAGTTCAGTTGCTGAATAAATCAGGGAACCAGCACCCGGTCGACGACGTGCACAACACCATTTCCAGCCTGGATATCAGTAGCGGTAACGCTAGCCGTACCCCCTGAAGAAGTCGTAATGCTCACGGCAGAACCACTGATGTTGATGGTGAAGGTTCCGGAAGCCAGCGGAGTAATCACCTGACCATCGGTCAGGGTGCTGCTCAGCACATTGGCACCAGATACGGCGTGGTAAAGCAAAACAGCTTCCAGGGTAGCCGCTGGAATATCATTCAAAGTATTCCAGGTAGGGTCGCTGTCGAGCAGAGCCTGAAAAGCGGCATTGGTCGGAGCGAAGACCGTGAAAGGACCGGTACCGCTGAGGGTGCCTACAAAGTCCGTGGTCAGATCGGCGCGGGTCAGTGCGGAAACCAGGGTGCTGAAGTTGTCGTTGTCCAGGGCAATGGTCACCACGGAAGGAATACCGACAACTTTGTCAACAACATGAATGACGCCATTGGTGGCCTCAATGTCAGCTTCAATGACTTCTGAACTGTTGATGAACACACCACCCGTCAGATTGATCAAAGCGCTGAGATTGTTGTCGGTTGTAGGTTCTGTAGCCAGAGTGCTGATGTAACCGGCGCTCAAGCCTGAAGAAAGCACATTTCCACTCACTACGTGATTGAGCAGGATATTGGTCAGATCATCTACTGGAACTGCATCCAGGTCTGCATAACCATTGGCCGAAAGGAATGCGGTGAAAGCGGCATCCGTGGGAGCGAAAACCGTGAAGGGACCGTCACCTTGCAGCGTGCTGACCAAATCAGCGCGGGTCAGGGCATCAACCAGGGTTGAAAAGCGGGCATCAGCCAATGCGGTGTCCACAAGATCGAGCTCGGGCTCATCATCGTCATCGTCGTCACAAGAACTTAAAGAAAGAACAGCAAAGCCCATGATAAGGCTAAGCATGATCATAAAGGGAAACTTATTCAGTTTAAACATGGTTTATTGGTTTTTTGGGAGTTTTTGAATGGGTAAAGGTTTAAAACAGCTTGACTGGGATTTAGTTCACATTAGTTGGATTTATGGGGTGAAAAACCTGCCCTAACTGGCACATAGCCTATTTTCGGCTTCATGAACAAGGAAAGCCGTGTTTTTCAGGTCGAAGGGCAGCTCGTGGATATAGAGCAGGACAGCATATACCCCGCCCGCTTAACCCTGAACAAGGGTAGAATAGAACGCATAAGCAAACTTCATAACGCATCTGGACCCTACTTATTGCCCGGGCTGGTGGATGCCCATGTTCATGTGGAGAGCTCCATGCTGCCGCCGGCCGAGTTTGCCCGCATGGCTGTTGTACAAGGAACGATTGCCAGCGTCTCGGACCCCCACGAGATTGCCAATGTACTGGGCGAAGAGGGGGTGCTCTATATGCTGGAGCAGGCCAGGCTCAGCCCTTTTAAGTTCTGTTTTGGCGCGCCGAGCTGCGTACCGGCCACGGTGTTTGAGAATGCCGGAGCTGTTCTGGATGCCGAAGCGGTAGCCCGCCTGCTCGCCCTGGACGATATCGGGTATCTGGCCGAAGTCATGAACTTCCCCGGTGTACTGGCTGCCGATCCGGATTTGCTGGCCAAGATTGAGGCTGCAAAAAAAGCCGGGAAGCCCGTAGACGGTCACGCACCTGGATTGCGCGGTGCCGAAGCTGCCCGCTATGCCGCAGCCGGCATCAGCACGGATCACGAATGCGTCAGCATAGAGGAAGCACTGGACAAATTGCAGGCGGGCATGCATATCCTCATTCGGGAAGGCTCTGCCGCCAAAAACTTTGAGGCCCTCTGGCCTCTCTTAAAGAGTCACCCCGAGCGGGTCATGCTTTGCTCGGACGACAAACACCCCAATGATCTGGTTCTGGGGCATATCAATCAATTGATGGGCCGGGCCATCGCCAAGGGTGTGCCCCTGCCCAATGTGCTCCGGGCGGCCTGCATCAATCCTGTTCATCACTACCGCCTTCCCCTGGGGCAGCTCCGGCCCGGGGATGCCGCCGATCTGATTGCCGTCGAAGATCTGAAAGATTTCAAGGTGCTCAACACCTGGATTGATGGACGGGAAGTTGCGCGGCAGGGCAAATGCCTGATCCCTGCTCATAAAGCGCCCTGCCCCAATCGATTTGCGGCCCGAAATCTGCAACCCAAAGCGCTGCAAGTGATTCGCAAAGGCAAGAGACTGCTGTGCATCAAGGTGCAGGACGGACAATTGGTCACCGGCAGGGAATGGGTTGAACTACAAGGCACATCGGATGCCGGGCCAAAGAGCAGCCGCCCTTCGCCCGAAAGCCAAAACCAAGCTGCATTGGTAAACCCCGAACCAGAGCGAGACCTGCTCAAATTGGTGGTGCTCAACCGGTACAGAGAAGCTCCGCCGGCGATTGCCTTTGTGAAGGGCTTTGGCCTGAAGCGCGGAGCTCTGGCCAGTACCGTTGCGCACGACAGCCACAACATCATCGCGGCGGGTTGCTCAGATGAGGCCATCTGTCAGTCGATCAATGCCCTGGTGGAATCAGGGGGGGGAATATCGGTGGCGGACGAGAACAAGGAAAGTTCTGTTTTACCCCTACCCATCGCGGGTCTGATGTCCGATCTGGACGGCTGGACGGTGGCGGAGCGCTACGAAGAACTGGATGCCCGGGTCAAGGCTTTGGGATCGAGCCTGAGCGCTCCTTTCATGAGCCTCTCCTTTCTGGCGCTGTTGGTCATTCCCAGCCTCAAACTCAGCGATCTGGGCTTGTTTGACGGGGATCTCTTTCGCTTCTGCGATATGTTTGACGATGGGGCGGGCGAATGAGCCGGCTACTGGTTCAGGTTTCCAGGCTGCTTAAGGCTGGGGTTCCTGATCGTAAACCCCGGGCATGTCCACATGGGCAATGGCCCAATAGCCGTAGCGGTCCAGGTGGAGGCGGAAGTGAGCCGGACCGTTGAACACAAAGCCCTTCCCCTTGGCATTGGGGAAACCCTTGAATTCAATGCGGGCAACTGCGCTGGCTTCTTCAGCACTGTGCATGGTGATGCTCTCCATCTCAAAATCCAGTAATTCCATCTCGTCAAAGGAGTCGCTGAAATCGCAGAGGCGATCGACCATAGCGCTCATCTCCGCGCTGTCGCCCAACTCGCCATCGGGCAGGTAGATGATGCTTTCCAGCATGGAGTAGTACTTGCCGAATAGCATGTCGAAGAATTCGACGATGGTGTGTTCCACCTCAAATTCTTCATTGGGGAAAAATTCCTCGTACACGAATTGCTGGTTGATGCCTTCCATGCGTATGTTTTCTATGGATTCCTCCATAAACTCCTCGGTCAGGTAGCGATAGAGTTCGCGGGGCGGAACCCGGTATAATGTACTGACTTCAATACCAGCGGCCAGAAGGGTATCCTGCAGTCGCTGCAATTCCCTACCGAGCTTTGACTCGCTCAATCGGGTCTCTTTGGGAAAGCGGGGCTTGCCCAGATAAGCGGCTACAGTGGTTCGTCTGGCTTCGGAAAATGCCTGTTCAACACGCTCGAGATGACTGAGCCAATGGGCTTCTACGGAGCCGGGAAGCAACTGGCTGCCCGTGAGCACCGTGCCAAAGCGGGCTGCCAGCTTCAGCTTGGCCAGTTCATTTTCGGCTTGCAAATTCAGCTCGAGCTGATTCCTTTCTTCGGATAACATACCACTAAGGTAGGGCATTACAAATTGATTTCAATATCATATTTTTTTCAGATGTCTTAAAAAATACAGACATAAAACCCAATCCCTCAGGCTGTTGGAGCTATAGACCCCGCTCATACAAAACGCACTGAATGAATCATCGGCAAATTTGAGTGCAAAAGGCTCCAATTCCGGCCCCGATCAGCAGAATGGTAGACGTTGCCGGTGGTGGTACCAAAGAGCAAATCCTCCCCGCGAACGTCCAGAGCGTGCCGGTAGGTGATATCAAAAACGTGTTGCTGGGGCAGTCCATTGCGCAGAGCTGACCAGGACTTTCCCCCGTCTTCGGTTTTGCTCACGCACAAGGCCTGATTGCAGGCCACCCGAATGCCATCGCTGTCGGCGGGCACTACCCAGGCCGTGTCCGGGCTTTTGGGATCAGCGGCTATGGCGAAACCGAAGAATGCCGGTCCACCGTCCTGGCTGACATCCGTCCAATTTCGTCCGTTGTCCACGCTTCTGAAGATGCCACAGTGGTTTTGCTGCCAGAGCACATCGGGCTGCGACGCGCAGCGGACCAGCAGATGCGGATCGTGCCCCACTTCAGCATCCGGATCGGGGAGAAAATCCGCCTTAAGCCCTTTGTTGCGAACCGACCAGGTCAATCCACCGTCTTCAGATGCCAGCACCCCGGCGCAGGAAATCCCGATGAGTAGATGCTTGTTGTTGCGGGGGTCTACCAGGATAGAATGAATACCGGCTTCATCGAGACCTCCGCCCATCCACTGAACCGCCCTTCCCGGAAAGTCCCAGAGAGAGCGCACCAGACTGAAACTGGCTCCGCGGTCCTCGCTGACAAAGAGCCCGCCCGGCATAGTGCCGATCCAGATCCTGTCCGGATAGGAAGGACCTCCGGACGCAAATGACCACAGATAGCGAACCGATGCGGCTTGCCCCGGTCTGATTTCGTCGCCCGGTTCAAAGGCGGGAGCGGGAAGTTCCAACCAGGTCTTGCCCTGGTCATCGGAGCGATGGAGTTTGGTTCCCCAATGACCGTGATCCAGCATGGCCCACCAAGACCCGTGTTGGTCCACATCGGCCATAGTTACAGGAAGACCCAGAAAATGGGTGGCATCCAAAGTCCAGCCACTGCCTTGGCGGCGGTAAACTATCAAACCCTTGCGGGAGCCCAGCAATGCGGTTTCAGCCATGATTAGTGTGATTGGTAAGGTGTAGGTGAAGGCGAATTGAGCAGCGGAGAAAGACGGGAAGTCAATGATTCAACTATCCTCCGGAAAGCGCCTGAAGGACAAAGACTTCATCTGCGCTTTGCAGCGTATCACTGAGTTGCAGACGGTCGGCTATGCGCTCCCCGTTGACGTAGATGTTCACGTGCTTGCGCAAGCCGCCGTGGTCTTCCAACAGATAGCGGCTCAGGCCCGGATATCGTTTATCCAAATTGTCGATCAGTTCAGCGACGTTTCCCCCTTCGACTTCAATCTGACTTAAGTCGGGGAAAAAGCGCTTGAGAGCGGAGGTAAAACGCAAGGTTGCCATAGCCAGGAAAATCTCATAAATGTAGCTCAGCCCACCGAGACCAGCAAAAGCATTGCCCCCTGCGACCCGCGATCCAGACCAACCATAGTACCTTTGATGGACATGGCCTCCCCTGCCCTATCACCTTTGATGGACCGTTTTGGAAGGGTGCACAACTACCTGCGCATCTCCCTGACCGAGCGCTGCAATCTGCGCTGCACTTATTGTATGCCCGAAGAAGGCGTTCCCCTGCTGGACCGCCGGGCCTATATGGATGCCTCAGAGCTGCAGAGTCTGGCGGAACTCTTCGTGCGCATGGGCGTCAGCAAGATCAGACTGACCGGAGGCGAGCCATTGGTTCGAAAGGATTTTGATCAAATTCTCAGGGGACTGGCCAGCATGAACATCAGTCTCTCTCTGACCACCAACGGTATCCTGCTCGAAAAGCATCTGGATGTTCTGAGCGAATGCGGTGTGGACTCCATCAACATCAGTCTGGATACGCTCAAACGAGACAAGTTTTTTCTGCTCAGCAAGCGAGATCATTTTGATGTAGTTCGAAGGGCCATTGACCTCGCCATGGCCCGTTCCTTTCGGGTGAAGGTCAATGCCGTTTTGCTCAAGGGGCGCAATGAAGATGAGATTGAGGATTTCATCGCCTGGAGTGCCGCCGAGCCCATCCATGTTCGATTCATCGAGTTTATGCCCTTCAACGGAAACGCCTGGCAGTGGGATCAGATCCTTCCCTACCACGAGGTGATGGAAAGAGCGGCGAAGCGTTTCGAACTGGAGAAGATTGCCGATCAGGCCCACGACACTGCGCGCGCGTATCGGGTCAAGGGCGGACTGGGCAGCTTCGGTGTCATTGCGTCTATGACAGCTCCCTTTTGTGATACCTGCAACCGCATCCGTCTCACGGCAGATGGCAAGATCCGCAATTGCCTGTTCAGCGATGATGAACTGGACCTGCTCGGTCCCCTGCGAAAGGGTGAAGATGTGGAAGCCCTGATTCGGCAGAGCATAGCGGCCAAGCATGCCCGGCACGGAGGATTGGAGGAGATCTCCAGACTTTCCACCGAACATTTCACTCAGCGCAGCATGATCAGAATAGGCGGTTAAACAGCGGTCAAATGTTTAGCAATGACTTATAACATTCAGTCTTTACACATCTATCCCATCAAAGCTTGTCGCGGCATTCAGGTTGATCGGGCGCGTTGCAGCGAGACCGGCTTTGAACATGACCGTCAGTGGATGCTGGTGGACGAGCAGGGAAAGTTCATCTCCCTCCGGGATGCTCCCCTGCTGGCCCGGGTGCAGCCGACATTGCATGAACGGGAATTGGCACTCAGCTATCTGCACGAAAGCATTCCCATTCTTTTTTTCGGGCTTGATGAATTCAGCGATCAGAGCGTTCGCGTCCAGGTCTGGGACGATGAGTTTCTGGCCAACAGAGTCAGTGCACAGGCTGATAACTGGTTCAGCGGTATCCTGGGCAGGTCATGCTCTCTGGTTCGAATGGGGCCGCAAAGCCAGCGCATGGCCGATCCGGTTTATGCCGGGGAGGGAAAGTCTGTGAGTTTTGTGGATGCCTTTCCCTATCTGGTGACTTCACAAGCTTCTCTGGATGAGTTGAACCGCCGTTTACAGACACAGGGCGAAGATGCACTGCCCATGGAGCGATTTCGCCCCAATATTGTGCTGAGCGGAACGCCCCCCTTTGCAGAAGATGAGATGAAGGGCTTCAGCACGGACTCCCTCCATTTCAAGCTGGTCAAACCCTGCGACCGCTGTGTGGTCACTACCCTGGATACCCATACCCTTCAATACGGCAAGGAGCCCCTGCGCACCCTGAACCAATTCAGGCGGGTGGGAAATGCGGTGATGTTCGGCATGAATGCCCTGACAGAGGGTCGGGCTGAGCTCAAGGTTGGGGATAAGGTGTTGCCGGATTAATATAAATTAAAATAAAATTTGAATCCTCTGCTATGGCTTCTAGTGATATTAAATAAATTAGTATAATTAATATTTACATTTCTTTCTTCACATCCCCGGATCGCCCGCCTCTCTTCTCTGCGAGATATATATTTGATATAACAATTCCTTTATCGATGGGCTTGAGCATGTCGTACAAGGTCAGCGCGGCGATGGATGCCCCGTGCATGGCTTCTACCTCAACTCCCGTCTTGTAGACTGTTTTCACCTCAACCGTTATCAGTATACTCAGTCCGTCAATAGCAAAACTGACGGCTGTAAACTCAATGGGCAGAGGATGACAATCGGGGATGAGTTCAGAAGTTTTCTTGACACCGAACAATGCCGCAGCCTTGGCCATCTCAAAGACCTGGCCCTTGGGAACCCTGTTCTCCCGAATGGCACTGATGCTCTCTTGAAGGCTGAGCTGAACGGTGGCGCAAGCCCTGGCATAGCGGAGAGTGGGTTGTTTCTCTGTGATATCAACCATAATTATACGATTATTTTGCCGATTTTATGGCGGCGGGATCAGCCTGCCCTTCCACCCAGCGATGTTGTCCGTTGCTGAGGTGCTCGCACTTCCAGACCGGGGCAGAAAACTTGACCTGCTCCACAGCCATATGCAGACCCTCAAACAATTCGGCCCGATGTGCTGCCGAGGCCAGCACTAACATAGAGCACTCTCCGCACCTGACCTGACCCACGGAGTGCCAGATGCGCAATCGGTTGAGCCCGGTTCGCTTCTTGACTTCCGCTTCAATGTCGGCGAAACGTCTATTGGCGAGCTGTTCGTAGGCGCTGTAGTCTATGCTCAATACCGAAACTCCTTCGCGCAGGTCTGAGCGGATGATGCCCTGAAAACTGGCTATCGCTCCGCTGTTTTGGTGGGAAGAAGCGTAAACTTCATGCAGGCTCTGCTCCTGCTCAGTGGAAAGCACATCCGGATAAGGACGGCTCTCTGGCCAGCTCTTGGAAAACGCCGAGAATTGAGCCTGAATCCATCTCTCCCGCAAGGGGCCCTGAATGAGGTAGTGTTCATCTAACATAACATATGATATGTTGTGTTTCAGCCTCCGGCATAAGGCGGTACGAGAGCTACTTCGTCACCGGCTTGCAGGGCAGCCGATTCCGGCAGGAATTCCAGATTCAGGGTCATGCGGTAGTGCTGATCCTTTAGGGCGGGAAAGCTCTGCACCAAGGATGCTTGCAGATCAGCCAGGGTTGGCGAAGCATCAGCAGGCTCCGGGCCTGCGCTGTTGTGCGTTGTGAGTGGGATATCGCTTGTTGACAGACTCAAAGAAGAAACTCCGGTCAGTTCAGCAAGCTGCCCAAAGAACAGGACCTTGACAGACATGGGATAAAGTTAGCGAAAGTGCAGCCCGCTCAGTTCCATGCCAGGCAACAACATGACCTGCACCCGATCTCCGGCCTGATAGCTTCGCTCTTCTTCGGGCAAGACCAGCAGCGCATTGGCTCTGGCCAGGGAATTCAACTGATAGGAATCCTGTCCTTCCAGCGAAAAGACCTGCCCCCTTTCGACCCGTGCCCGTTCAAAGGCGGCCCGGCCCGCACGTTTGTGCAAATCAGCAGCCAGGGGAAGCTCTAAGCTGGGCAACTCGGGTTGCAGATACCCCATCCTCATGCGCAGGGCGCTGCGGGCATAGACCCAGAAGCAAACCAGGGCACTGGCCGGGTTTCCGGGCAGGGCGAAGACCAATTTGGCGGGCGATGCGGCTTGCGCGGCTCCGACACCAGACGCGGACTCTGCACCAGCCGCGGCTCCGACACCAGACGCGGTCTCCGCCCCCGCCCCCCCGCTCTTCCTGCCAAAGAACAAGGGCATTCCGGGCTTTTGAGCCACGCGATAGAACAGTTCCTCCACGCCGGCCCGGCGCAGAGCGCGCCCGCTGAAATCAAACTCGCCCACCGAGATGCCCCCACAGAGCAGCAGCATGTCGCATTGGGCCAACTCCTCTTCTATAGCTGCGCTGATGCTGTCTTCCTCGTCGGGTAGTTGACGGATGCGGGCCCGCGCGCCCGTGCACTCCCAAACCGCTGCCGACAGCGCCCAGGTATTGGATTCGTAGATCTGACCGGGCTTGAGCTGACTGCCTGGAGCCACCAACTCATCGCCGGAAGTGATGATGCTGACCCTGGGCCGCGCATAAACCCAGGCAGCATCCATTCCGCAGGAAGCCAACAAGCTCATGGCTCCGGCATGCAGAACATCGCCCCTCTGCAGCACGGGATCTCCACGTTTGACCGCCGAGCCGGCTTCGCGAACAAAGCGACCCTTTTGAAAAGCTTCGGGCTTGAAGCGAAGATCCGTTTCGTCCATGCGGTCCTCCTGCTTGATGACGAGCTCCGTGCCTTCGGGAAGCGCGGCTCCGGTAAACACGCGCCTGGCCTGCCCGGGCAAAAGTGCGGGACCGGGCGCTTGACCCGCAGGGGTCATTCCAGCCTCTTGATAAGCCATCAACTCCGGCTGAGCATCTTCGGCCAGGCGCAGCGCGTAACCGTCCATGGAGCTCTGGCGGAAAGGCGGCAGATCCAGGGGCGAGTGCAGATCGCGCGCCAACACGCGACCGGACAGTTCGCTCAGGCCAAGCCTTTCCTCAGCAGCGGGTTTGACTACCCGCTGAATCAACTCTCTGGCTTGCTGAACAGTAATCATCATCAACGCATGTAGTCGGCCGGGGGCAGAAAACCCCTTCGAACCGTCATAAAAAAAGAGGCGGTCAAATCAGGGAACTGAAATCAAAATCGCTTTGCACGATGGCTTCATAGCGCTCGCGGTCAAAGCGATAATACTGCGCCGGTTTGTGGGGAACACCCTGCTGTTTTTCGTCCAGGGGTTGCAGAATGCCCTTTTTGAGCATCTTCTTGCGGAAGTTGCGCTTGTCCAGTTCCACCCGCAGAATGGCTTCATAAAGGCGCTGCAGTTGACCGAGCGTGAATTTTGGGGGAAGGAGATTGAAGCCCACGGCCCGCTGTCGCAAATGACCCTGAAGGGCGCTGAGCGCTTGCTGAACAATGCTGTTGTGGTCAAAAGCAAGACGCGGAACATCATCGATAGCGAACCAGTCCACATTGCGGGCAAAACTGCTGGGGCTGGGCTCGAAATCCATGAGCTTGACCAGGGAGTAGTAGGCAACCGTGATCACGCGGGCATTGGGCTGATCGCGCATGTAGTTCAACCAGGCCTTGTCTTCGGCGCGCCGCACGCGGCCGGGATCTCCGAAAGCCTGAAACTGCTCCAGAAAGATGTTCTTCAGCCCGGTCAGTTCCAATAAGACCCTTTGGGCGGCCTGATCCAGGGATTCGTCGTCGCGAATGAGGTTGCCCGGAAGGGCCCAGGAGCCGGCAGTACCCTCCGGGCTCTCCTGGCGCTGAATGAGCAGGACCTTGAGTTCTTCAAAGTCGAAGCCGAAGATTACGCAGTCCACCGATACGTTGGGGTTGATTCGGGCGTTCATTCCCCCGTCTCCCTGACCCGGATACATGAGCATGAGAGCAAGAAAGGGAAAATCTGGCGTTCTGCAAACCTTTGCAAAGTGTACAACTTACACTAAGTTTGCAGGCTAAGTATTTTTTATGAAAAAAATTGCCGTTTTTACCTCCGGGGGCGATGCTCCGGGAATGAATGCAGCCATCCGGGCCGTGGTCAGAACGGCGGTGTACTATGGTCTGAGTCCGGTGGGAATCCTGCAAGGCTATGACGGCATGATCCGGGGAGATTTTCAGCCGCTCAATTCCCGCTCGGTCAGCAACATCATACAGCAGGGCGGCACCATGCTCAAATCGGCTCGCAGCGAGGCCTTTCGCACCCCCGAAGGCATGCAAAAAGCCTATGACAACCTCTACCGTCACGGCATTGACGGGCTGGTGGCCATCGGCGGGAATGGCACCTTGAGCGGGGCCCACGAGTTCTACAAGAAGTACAAGATTCCGGTGCTGGGCATTCCGGCCACGATTGACAACGATCTGAACGGCACCGATTTTACCCTGGGATACGATACGGCCACCAATGTTGTGGTCTCGGCTATCGATGCCATTCGCAATACGGCTTCTTCGCATAATCGCTTGTTTTTCATAGAGGTCATGGGAAGGCACGCCGGTTTCATTGCGCTGCGAAGTGCCATTGCAGCGGGGGCTGAGGCCATGCTGATTCCGGAGGAGAAACTGAGCATTGACCGTTTGATCGGTATACTGGAAAGGGGCATGCAGAACAACAAGAGCTCCAGTCTGGTCATTGTGGCAGAAGCCGGTAAAAGCGGCCGCACCTTTCAGATTGCCGAGGAAGTCAACCGCCGTTTCGCCTACTACGAGGCCAAGGTGACCATCCTGGGCCATCTTCAAAGGGGTGGAAGCCCCACCTGTTTTGACCGCGTTCTGGCCAGTCGCCTTGGCGTAGCAGCGGTAGAGGCACTGTTGGCGGGAAAGACCGATGTGATGGTGGGCCGGACCGCCCGCAAGGTGAAGACCACCCCTCTGGCCCGGGTGATCAAGGAAGACAAGGAGATCGATCAGGAATTGTTGCGGGTAGCCGAAATCCTCGCGATCTGAACGGGCCTGACTCCAATGCTTAGTGATATACTCTAAAGCTTGTTGCTATGCGTAAATACTACACTTTGAGCGTTAAAATTGCCGTAAATTCACGTCCATGATATTGATAGCCGATTCCGGATCCACCAAATGCGACTGGGTCCTGGTCAAAGACGGGAAGATAGTCAAGCGCTTCAGCACCATTGGTTTCAACCCTTATTTCCACAATGAGGCGGTGATATCGGGCACGCTGAGGCGAAAAGAGCCCTTGTATGAGCACCTGCAGGAGATCGAGCAAGCCTTCTTTTACGGAGCGGGTTGTTCAACTCAGGACCTGCAGCAGGTGGTGGCCAGGGCCCTTTACAGCATTCTGCCCTCCGCCAAGGTCTATGTGGGCCACGATCTGGAGGCTGCGGCTTACGCTACGTATACCGGGGAGCCCGGCATAGCCTGCATCCTGGGTACCGGGTCCAATTCCTGCTTTTTCGACGGCAAAGTTGTGTCGGAAGAGGTGCCTGCCCTGGCTTATATCCTGGGTGATGAGGGCTCCGGGGCCTGGTACGGCAAACGATTGCTGTCCGACTATCTCTACAAGCGATTGCCAAAGGCCATGTCAGAGGGCTTGAAAGAGGAATTTGGGCTCAACCGCGACATCGTCATGGACAACGTATATATGAAGCCGCATGCGAATGTGTATCTGGCTTCCTTTATGCGCTTTATCTCCAGTTTCAAGGAGGATTCCTATGTTCAGGACTTGGTCTTTGAAGGCAAGACCACCTTTCTGAAGACCCATGTCTGCTGCTACGAAAACTTCAGGGACGTGCCCACCCATTTTGTGGGCTCGGTGGCCTATTATTTCTCGGACATCCTGCATCAGGCGGCTGCAAAGCTCCACGTCCACGTCGGCATGATCGAGAAAAAGCCGATTGACGGACTGGTCAATTACCATCTGGAACACCACAAAGAACTGATCTGATGCCGCTGCGCCCAAGACTCCTGTGGTCTTTAACTTAGGGCCTGACAAAACGCCCAAGATTTGACTTCAGCTTTCCCCTCTCCATCATCAGACTCTAATTCCGCGAACGGCTTGCCGGCGGCCCGCAAGAACCTCAACCGCAGTGCCGGTGAGGTGCTCAAACTGAGCGCCCAGGGCGCCTCCCTCCTGCTCGAACTCGAGCATGGACAGGCCCGTCTGGATGCGCGCAGCGCTTCGCTTGTGCGGGTCAGGGTGAGTCTGGACTGCGCCGTTGCCGATTGTGCGGGTTACGCCCTCCTTTCCCCCGAGTCTGATTTCTCTGTGGCACCCTCCCCTTTTGCGCTGGAGGAGCAAAAAGAGGGCTGGCTCTGGAAGAGTGAGCAATTGCATGTGTACATAGGGCGAAAGGCCTTTCGGCTTCGCTTCGAGCGCCCGGATGGAAGCCTGCTCAACGCCGATGATCCGGCTTTTGGCAGCTCCTGGCTGGGTCAGGAATGCAGCACGTACAAAAGCCTGCAAAAAGGGGAGCGCTTCATCGGATTGGGCGAAAAAACCGGCAACCTGGATCGGCGCGGTACCGCCTGGACCAATTGGAATACCGATGCCTTTGCCTACGGCGAAGGCACCGATCCCATGTACCTCAGCACGCCGTTCTACATGGGTGTGCACGCGGGCGGAACCTATGGGATATTCTTCAATAACACCTATAAGACTCAATTTAATTTTGGTGCGTCGAATGACCGTTTCGCCTTTTTCTCCGCCGAAGATGGGCCGATGGACTACTTTTTCTTTGGCAGTCAAAATGTAGCCGAAATCATCCGCGATTTTGCTGAGCTGACGGGCCGCATGCCGCTTCCGCCAAAATGGGCCATAGGCTTTCAGCAATGCCGTTACAGCTACTACCCCGATGAAGTGCTGCGCGCCAAGGCACAGGCCTTTCGCCGCAGGGGAATTCCGGCCGATGTCCTCTACCTGGACATCCACTACATGGATCAATACAAGGTTTTTACCTGGGATAAAAAGCGATTCCCCCAACCCAAAAAGCTGCTGGCCGAACTGGAGAGCATGGGTTTCAGGGTGGTTATCATCGCCGATCCGGGTATAGCCAAGGTGCCGGCATATACGCCCTATACCGAGGCTTTGGAGAAGGACTTGTTTGTGCGCTATCCGGATGGAAGACCTTATACGGCCAATGTCTGGCCGGGCGCCTGCCATTTCCCCGATTTCACCAAAGCCGAAGCGCGTTCCTGGTGGGCGGATCGCTGTGCGGATTTTGCTTCATCCGGTCTTGGCGGAATCTGGAACGACATGAATGAACCGGCGACCTGGGGTCAGGCCATGCCGGATCTGATCGAGTTTGACTTTGAAGGCCAGGGGGCCAGTCATAAAGAAGCCCGCAATGTTTACGGGCAGCTCATGGCCCGGGCCACCCGCGAGGGTATGGAAAAACTGCACCCCGACAAGAGGCCCTTTGTGCTCACGCGGGCGGGTTTTGCGGGCATTCAGCGCTATGCCGCAGTCTGGACGGGAGACAATGTAGCCTCGGAAGATCACATGATCAACGGCTGCCGCATGCTGGCCAATATGGGCTTAAGCGGAATGCCCTTTACAGGAAATGACATCGGGGGCTTTGTCGGTGATGCCAATCCAGAACTGTTTTCGCGCTGGATCTCGCTGGGGGCTTTCTCGCCCTTTTTCCGCTGCCACACCATGATCAATACCCGGGACGCCGAGCCCTGGGCCTATGGCGAAAAGGCGGAGGAGATCGCAAGAAATTATATTAATTTACGATATCGTTTGTTACCCTATGTTTATTCGGTGTTCAGAGAGGCTTCGCTGAGCGGCTTGCCGGTGGTGCGCTCCCTGGCTATCGAATGGCCTCAGGAAGAGCGGGTTTACGATACAAGCTTTCAGAATCAGTTTCTTTTTGGACCTTCCTTGCTGGTTTGCCCGGCGCGCAGCGATGAGAAGATCGTCTCGCTCTTTCTGCCCGAAGGAAATTGGTATTATTTGTATAATGATCAGGTCTATGCGGGGGGGCGCGAGCACTATAGAGATTGCCCGGTGGATCGCCTGCCGGTTTTTGTCAGGGGGGGGGCTATACTGCCCATGCAAAGCCTGGTTCAACACGCCGGCGAGCAACCCGAACCCATCCTGAGACTACAGGTCTACGCAGGATCCGGGCAGAGCAGCTTCACCTGGTACGAAGATGACGGTGAGAGTCTGGCCTGGCAGCGCGGCCAGTTCGCTGAACGCATCATCAGCCTGGACTCCCAGAATCGCCGTCTGCACATCGCCGCTCAGAAGGGGGAATACCAACACGGCTTCAACCGGATTCGGGTCTTCCTTCACGGCTTTGGTGCGGTTAACCGCTGCAGCATCAATGGTCAACCCAGCCCGTCCAGCACCATGGATTTCCGCTACATAGAGCAGATCAGCAACTTTGATCCCTGGGAGTACGTGCCCGACCCCAACAAGGAGATTCCGGATCTTCCCGTGGTAGAGTTCGATCTGGGCCGGGGAGAGTTGTTGCTCGAGTGGAGTTGAGTGGATTACCTCTGCACCTGAACCTCATCCCTGGTGATCAGGCTCCACAAGAGCGCTGAGATACCGAGAGAGATTGCGGCGATCACAAAGATCAGGTCTTTGTCGGCCGCATCGCTGACCAGTTTGCCAATGCCCAAACTGACCGTGAGCTGGGGCAGCACCACCGACAGGTTGAACAGGCCCATAAACAATCCCATGCGCTCGCCCTGGGCCTTGTGGCTCATGATGGCAAAGACCAGACTGATGGTGCTGGCCCAACCTATGCCCAGAATGCCCATGATCACATAGATCGAAAGGGGGCTGTTGCCCATCAGAAGCAGGATCACAAAGCCGATAGACATAGAAGCAATGCATATACGATGTATTAATATACGAGAGAAGCGCCGTGCCAGAGGTTCCAACAACAAAGCCGGCATGACAGCCGCCACAGCGTTGAGGGTAAAGAAACTCCAGCCGATTTGACGGCCCAGGTCCACATCACTGCTGTCCGGGAATTGCTGACGCAGCCAGGCAAACATGAAGACGAACATGGTTTGTATCCCCAGCCAGGTGAAGGCATGGGCGGCCAGTATCTTGCGAAAGGCCCCTGTACCGGCCCCTTCCTCATCGGAGCGCTTAAAGGTATCGGCAAGCAGGACAATGGTTAAGAGCACAGCCAGCCCTTCGACCCAGTAAAGAGAAAGGTAGCCCAGCCAGGAAAGCGAATCAGCGCCTCCTGTGGAATCAACAACTGCCTCTGCTGCGGGAAAGATGCGGCTTTTGACCTCGCGCCCAAACTGGTAGATCGCGTAGAACAGAAAGCCACCGAGGGGACGCAGACTGCTAAAGACCTCCCCGGCCGAAGCAGTCGGAGCGGTCTCGGATACCGTGTTGCTCAGCTCTGCCGGATTGGCGCTCAAGTGTCTGGGCTCGCGGATGAAGAGCGGTGGCAGAATGGAGAACAAAAGTACTAAAATTGAACCAATATAAATCAATTCAATGTTTCCCCGATAAATTCCAATCAGATAAGCCAGCACTCCAAAGCTTCCTGAGATGGCCTGCATCCAGGTGTAGGCCTGGGTGCGGCGATGGTCATCAGGGGTGACGTCGGCGATGATGGAGCGCGTAGGGTTAAAGCTGATGTTGATGCTCAGATCCAGCACCAGAGTGACCAGCATGGCCAAGCCCAAAAGCGATTCCAACTGAAGAAAACTCGCCAGACGGTCAATATTGGGAAGGGCCAGGAGCGCCAGCGCCGTCAGTACACCCCCTATCCAGATGAAGGGCTTGCGCCGCCCGCCCCAAAACCAAACTTTGTCGGAGATGAGCCCAACTATGGGCTGCCCCAGTATGCCGGCGATAGGACCAGCGGCCCAGACCAGACCCACTTCGTGGATGTTCAGCCCGTACTTCTCGTGCATGATCCAGCTCAGAGCGGCAATCTGCACGGAAAGGGCAAAGCCCATGGCGGTGCAGGGCAGGCTGAGCAGGGTTAGAAAGGCTCGGTTCAGGCTTTCCTGAAGGGGCATCCAGGAGCGCTGTCGGGGAAGGTTCAAAAAGGTGATTTGAAGGCGAAGAAATCGCCCCAATAATAGTGTAATTCCGACACGAAGAGAAATATTCCCTAACTTGGGGGCCCTCAGCTACAAGGCTTTGTACGGCGTCCTGCATTGGGAGATCCCTTCGAGATGAAGCCTTGCCCAGGCGCTGGAAAAATCATCGTTTATGGCTCAAAAACCCCGGCTCAGTTTCTGGCAAATCTGGAACATGAGCTTTGGCTTTCTCGGCATACAGTTTGGCTTTGCCCTGCAAAATGCCAACGTCTCCCGAATCTTTGAAACCCTGGGAGCCGATGTCGATCAGATCCCGATTTTGTGGATTGCCGCGCCGCTCACCGGCCTGATCGTTCAGCCGATCATCGGGCATATGAGCGACCGCACCTGGGGCAGATTGGGCCGCCGCCGGCCCTACTTTCTCATCGGGGCCATATTGGCCTCGATCGCTCTGTTGATCATGCCCAATTCGCCCACTTTGTGGATTGCCGCGGGCATGCTCTGGATCATGGACGCTTCGATCAACATCTCCATGGAGCCCTTTCGGGCCTTCGTGGGCGACAACCTTCCCGATGAACAGCGCACTGAAGGCTTTGCCATGCAGAGCTTCTTCATCGGCACAGGGGCGGTAATAGCTTCTGCCCTGCCCTGGATGCTGACCAATTGGTTTGACGTGTCCAATACCGCCTCGGGTGGAGGGGTTGCCCCCTCGGTCAAGTGGTCATTCTATCTGGGCGGAGCGGTGTTCTTTGTGGCCGTACTCTGGACCGTCATTCGCTCCAGAGAGTACAGCCCGGAGGAGATGGAAGCCTTTGAGGAACACGATGCCAAATTGCGGAAGGAAGAACCGGAGGCAGCAAAGGACAGCAAGCGCAAGGGCGATTTTGAGGTGGTGATGAAACACAAACCCCCCGCCAGCACAGAGAACATGCCCGCGCCCTCTCTGCTGCAGCGACAGGGATTGTTCTGGTTACTCGGCGGCACAGTGCTGACATTGCTGATCTATCTGATGGAATTGGGGAAGCAGGAATTGTACATCGTCGGCTTTGGTGCCCTGATCTTTGGTGTGATGATGCTGGCCGCTTCAAGACTGATTGCTTCGGGCCGTATTCACGGTGGCTTTATAGAAGTGATGAGCGATCTGATGCATATGCCCAAGACCATGAAGCAATTGGCTGTGGTCCAATTCTTCTCCTGGTTTGCGCTGTTCTCCATGTGGATCTACTCCACCAGCGCAGTAACCCGACACTACTACGACATGCAGGGACCTGCCAGCATCGCCGCGGAACTGCAGGCCTTTGTGCCCGCCCTTCCCCCGGAAAAACAGGCCGAACTCAGCGCTAGTTTGCTGGAGATGTTGAACTCCCGGGAGGCACTGGCGGGTGAAGAAGTCTATATCCCGGTCAAGGTCAGCGGGGCCTTTACCGATGGGGTCATTCTCTCTGAGCGCGAATTGGTCGAAGGCTATGAACGGGCACTCGCCTCTTCATCGCCAGGCGGCAGCTCCGCCAGTGACACGGAAAGCTCTTCCAAGAAGTCCGATCTGGACAAGGCCCGCGAAGAGGTGCTCTCGCTTGGGCAGGCCTTCAGGGCTGGACAATCAGGCGGAAGTCTGAGCCCATCGGCCAGCTCAGCTCTGCAAGAGGCCGGCGTACAACCGGTGGGCCTGGACCCGACAAAAGTTGCTCTGCTGTCCAAACTCAAATCTGTACAAAAAGAATACAATAATGGCGGGGACTGGATCGGCATCATCTTCATGGTGTACAACGGGGTAGCTGCCCTGGTGGCCTTCCTCATTCCCATGCTGGCCAGGGTCATCAACCGGCGCAGAACCCATATGCTCTGTATGGTCATTGGGGGTGTTGGCCTGGCTTCGGTCTTTATCTTCCGCCAACCTGAGATGCTCATCCTGTCCATGGTTCTGGTGGGCGTTGCCTGGGCCAGTATCTTGTCCATGCCCTATGCCATCCTCTCCGGCGCCCTTCCCCTGAAAAAGATGGGCGTCTACATGGGCATCTTCAACTTCTTCATCGTCATTCCCCAATTGGTAGCTGCCAGTATCTTAGGCTTTCTGGTGCTGCGCTTCTTTGACAACGACCCTATATACGCCTTGCTCGTGGGAGGACTTTCGATGATGCTCGCGGGTCTGCTGACGCTTAGGGTAGAAGATGCGAAAGACACGGCTCCTGCGTAGGGAATTATTTGATATAAATTTCCTCACCAACTTCCCTCCACCCAGCGCCGGAGAGCCGCGGTATCCCCGCGAAACACATTGAGGTCCACCGCTTCGCGAATGCCGTTGACGCGGCCCTGATCGCTGAACTGCCAGAAAAGTATGCGGGGATCCTCTTGCATCAGGGGCGCCGTTCTGTAGCCATAGGCCGCAAGCCAGATGCTTTGCGTGCGCGGCAGCCAGGGCGAAAGGAGGCGGTAATAGTGCTGGTTGGTGTAGAGCACTGGCTTGCAGCCGCAAAGCCGACTCAGCTCTTCCAGCCAGATAAGGCCGCGACGGGCCAGTTCTTCGGGTGGCAGACCCGCATCGCTTTCCAGATCCAGCACCGGAGGCAGATCTCCGGGAGCGGGCTGCGCGTAGGCATAAAAATGTCGGGCCTGCCCGGCGGCATCCAGTTCCGGTCTGAAAAAGTGATAGGCCCCGGAGCGAATGCCCATCTCTCTGGCGCCCTCTCGATTGCGCTGGTATTGCGGGTCTTTCCAATGCAGACCCTCCGTGGCCTTGATCCAGACAAAGTCCAGACGCACGCTGCCCGAGGGCACATCTGACCAGTTCACCCGCCCGTTCCAGCGCGACAGATCCATGCCCACCGAACCATAGCCGCGCGGTATGCTCACTCCCAAAGAGGGATAAATCCAGGTGGAATTCAGGGTGTACCAGCGAAAAGTGAAGATCAGTGCGGGAATCAACAGAAGCAGCAACCAGGCATGGCGAACCCAGAAACTCTTGCGACTGCGGCGTACCATACTATATGGTATCCGAACCCGATTTGATCTTCTGCTTGTTGCCTGTAGAAGGGTCGCTCTCCGCTACTCTACCTTCCTCGCTCTTGTTGAGATCATCCTCGGGCGAAGGGCGGGGCGGCTCCGGGCCTGCGGAAGCTTCAACAGGGAAGCCCTGAGCTTGCCCGGGGGCGGGCCATGGCAGCGGATTGACCGGGCTGCCCGCTGAGGCTGCTTCGGGCAGTCTCTCTTCCGTACCCTGCAAGGGTGCGCGCACACCGAGAAATTCGCCCAGGCGTTCCCATTCGGAAATCAGCTCAGGACTGATTTCTACCCCATCAGGGCTCTTGGTCTGGGCCAGTTGATAGTACTCGTTCTGCAATTGCCACTGATCGGGAAAGATGTCCAGATCGTGTAAGACCTTGAATACCCGGTTGATGCGGTCCAGGTGTTGAACGGGCTCCGAGACCTGATGCAATTCCCGCAGGGCACTGAGCAATCGCTTGCCGGCCGCAAAGGCGATCAAAGGGCGGTCCAGCGGCACAGACCACTTTCGGGCCTGAACATCCAGCTTCTCGAGCTTGCGCGGGTTGAGGGCGCCGTTCTCAAAGGCTTTGCGGATCTCCGTGTTGATGACCACTTCGAGATTGCGGGAGAACACATCCGGAATATGCATATCGGCTGATTTGAGCACATTCATGATGTTGTAGTTGCGGTCAAAGATCTCGCGGTAGGCATTTTCGGCTTGTTCCAGATCTGCGGCCACAATCTTGTCGAGCACCTTGCGCTGCTCATCGCGGAACAGGTTCCAGAATGAAAAGGAGGAGCCGTTGAAGAAGCGCTGCATGATGCCCAGCACATCGGCTGTCCTGCTGTTCATAAAGGCCTCGCGTATCTCCAGGAACATGGCCTCGAAGGTATCGGCTTCCATATCTGAATCCAGTTGGCCGATGATCTGGTGCTGACCCAGGTAGATCACAGCAAAGGAAAACTCTTTAATAGAGCGCGTTACCCTTGACCGAACCCTGGTGCGCCCCAGCGCAAGGCGTTGCACCCCCGCTTCAAAGCGCTCGTATCGCTCGCTGATGGCGGTGTAGTTGCAGATGTCCAACTGCTCGGGAAACTCTTCGAAAAGCGAATAGACCGCGTAGTGCATACCCACCCTCGAAAGGGTCAGGCGGGCCGGAGCCACCAGGCGCTCATAGACTTCGGCGGCATTGGCAAAATCGGCGTGATTGGCCGGTGCCTGTCGAAGCGCTTCCACAAACTTCTCCTCCAGTTCCAGGCCCCCTTCGCGCTCGGCAATCTGGATGGCCCGGTTGGCATAGCGCAAGATCTGAACCGGCTCCACACGGGCCACATCGTCAAAAAACCATCCGCAACTGGTGTACATCAGCATGCTCTGCCTCAACATCTCCAAAAGTCGAATGGCGGTGGTGACCTGCTCATCATTCAATGGGCGAACTCGGTGTCTGCTCAGAAAGGCATCCACATGGGCCGGACTGCGATCGTGGATGACCTCCAGGTATTCCGTGGCGGCCAGTTCAGGTTCCTTAAAGTAGTCTGGAGCCATCTTCTCCCACATGCCCTGCATCTGATCAGAGAGATGATCCAGAGCATCGCGCAATGGCTTGCGCCAGGCCAGGGTCCAGTCCGCATCTCCCCCCCCATCGCGACAGCCACAATCGGAGCGCCAGCGCTCAATGCCGTGCACACAGCTCCAGGAGGAACGGGGTTGGATCTCCGCCTCATCCAGGGGGGGGTGAAGCGACAAAAACTGCGCGTAGTTGGTCAGCTTGACATGTTCGGCACTGTCTATTTTATCCAGCGCATAAGCCAGGGCCATATCTCCGTAGCGGTGGTGGTGACCGTAGGACTCTCCATCGGTGGCCACATGCACCAGGCGGGGTTGACCGTTCTCCGTGCCCAGACTTTGGAGCAGGGCATCGGCAAAGCGCGATCCGTCGTCGAGCAGGCGCTTGAAGGCCACATCCTGCGCCAGACCACCATCGTAGAAAAAAAGATCTATAGATCTTCCCGCGCTCAAAGGACATCGGTAAGCCTTTCGCGGGTCAATCTTATTTCCACCTACATCATGCCAGACACTGTCTCCAAACTTGCGGGTGCTCTTGGCCTGACGGGGAGAGAGCACGGTGAAGCGAATGCCATTGGCAGCCAGAACATCCAGGGTATCCCGGTCAACAGCCGCTTCGGGCAACCACATTCCCTGGGGATCGCGACCAAAACGGCGTTGGAAATCACGGACGCCCCATTCCACCTGCAGGCGCTTGATGCGGGGACTGGCCAGGGGCATGATCAGGTGATTGTAAGCCTGAGCCATAGCGGAGCCATGGCCTCCAAAACGGTTCATGCTGAGCTGATCGGCCTGCAGGATGCGTTCATAGACGGCCGGTGCGTAGTCCTGCATCCAACTGAGCAGCGTGGGCCCGAAGTTGAAACTGATTCGGGCGTAGTTGTTGACGATGTCCGAAATGCGGCCGTAGTCGTCCAGGATACGCGACCAGGCATTGGGTCCGTAACACTCTGCGGTGATGCGCTCGTTCCAGTCGTGAAATGGATAGGGATCCTCCTGCCATTCTATGGTCTCGAGCCACGGGTTCTCCCGGGGCGGCTGATAGAAGTGGCCGTGGATACAGATGTAGTTCACTGTGAGGGGTTTAGCACCTTTCTATACGGACAATAACAAGACAGGTTATCATTGAACAATTCCTTTGTTGGATTGTTCAGGGTTCCAACTCCAGCACCAGGCTTTGCCAGGGTAGCAGTTCAATGGCTGCACTCAGGTCAAAGCGCTCTCCGCTCACAGGGTGCCTGCCCCTGCTGAAGCCCCCGGTCCGCTCGGCAAAGCGCCCCGTTTCAACGCTTTTCTGCCCGGCGCTGCAATTCATCAAGACCATGACGGTCTTCTCATCATCGTAGCGGAAATAGGCGTAAAGCCCATCTACAGGCACAAATTGTGTGGTCTTTCCGCTGTGCAGCACCGGATTTTGGGCGCGCCAGCGGGCCATTCCCCTGACGTAGTCAAAGGCGGCGTTTTCCTCTGCCGTGCGTCCTTCCCGCGTGAATTTATCAACGCTGTCTCCAGGCCAGCCACCGGGGAAATCCTTGCGCACGCTGCCGCCGTGCTCGTCGGCCAATTCGCCCATCAGAATCTCGGTTCCATAGTACAACATGGGAATGCCGCGAACGGTCAGCAACCAGTCGATCCCGGCCCGGAAACGCTGCGGATTACGCTGAACAACTCCGTAAAAGCGGCTCAGGTCGTGATTGTCCAGAAAGACCACATTGAGGTTGGGGTCGCGGTAAACGAAGTCCTTGGCCAGCGTGAGATAGAGCCGGGAAACTCCATCGGTCCAGCCCATGGGTTTGGTCAGGGCTTCATTGATGGCGTAGTACAACTGAAAATCGGTCAGACCGGGCATGTCGGGCTGAAAGTCCTTGTCCAGAATGGTGCTGCCGTGGTAGTAGGCCTGCACCACACCGCCGTGAACCCAGGTCTCCGCAAAGAGCCCCAGGCTGGGATAGGCCCGCCGAATGGCCGATGACCACTGCTCCAGGAATTCCGGGTCGGAGTAGGCCCAGGTGTCCATGCGAAAGGCGTCGGTGCCGGCCTCTTCGATCCACCACAGATTGCTCTGAATCAGGTACCTGGCCAGCAGCGGATCCTGCTGATTCAGATCGGGCATATGCGTATCGAACCATCCATCGGTCATCAGCTTGCGATCCGCCTGGGAGGCATAGGGATCCATCAAAGTGAAGTCCTTGAAGGTGGTGCGGGTGAATTCAGGCCAGCGATGAACCCAGTTTTCGGAGACCAGATTGGTGTAGAGCGGGTGCGCATCTCCCCAATGGTTGTGAATTACATCCATGACCACCTTGATGCCGCGCTGCCGACAGGCCTTGGTGAAATCCAGATAGTCCTGATGAGTTCCCAAACGGGGATCAATGCGGAAAAGATCGGTTGCTGCATAGCCGTGGTAGGAGGCCTCGGGCTGGTCGTTCTCCAGAACCGGATTGAGCCAGATGGCCGAGATGCCCAAATCTTTTAGATAGTCCAGACGGGCCGTGATGCCGGCCAGATCGCCCCCGTGGCGCAGGTAGTCGTTGCTGCGATCCAGGCTCTGATCACGGGTGCCGGCTACGATGTCGTTGTCGGGGTTGCCGTTGGCAAAACGGTCGGGCATGATGAGGTACATCAGGTCGGAAGGCTGCAGTCCGGCGGGTTGCCAACCACTGCGCGCCTTGAGTTCATAGGACTGGCTCAGCCTCTTTTTATCGCGGCTAAAGTGAAGCTGCATGGTGCCGGCTTGCACCGTATCCGACAAGGCGATGTCCACAAAGAGGTAGTCGGGATTGCTCGTTCGCTGAGCACGCAGGAGCATAGCGCCCGGATAGTTGAGCTCCGGGGTCCAGTCGGCTATGCCAGAGCCATAGATCAGCAGTTGCAGGGGGGAATCGCCGAGTCCTACCCACCAGTGCGGCGGGTCTATACGGCTTATGGCGGTTGCCTGACTTTTGGCTTTAGCAGAGCCTTGAGCGCTGACCGTACCCATTCCCATGATCAACAGTGCAATAAAACCAAACGAAATCCTATACGATGTCAATATCTTTGACATCGGAGTCTTTGTGGAATTTTCAGTAGATCGCATCATAGGCTAAAGAAGGACTTTTGAGGTCCTGCAGATCGTTTATGCCCCCAGGAGAGCGCTATTTCTTGCGGCGCAACAGCAGCAGGCCCAGGGGAGGCAGGGTGATTCTAAGTGAAGCCGCTTGTCCGTGGCGGGGTTGGGCTTCTGCGATGATGCCTGAACCCGGGTTGACATCGCTGCCCCAGTATTCAGCGGCATCCGAATTGAGCAGGATCTCCCACTCGCCTTCTGCCGGCACGCCTACCGCGTAATCCGCCAAGACTCTGGGCGTGAAATTGCCGATGGCCAGGATGGCCTCTTCCGGCTTGTCGCTGAAGCGCAACCAACTCAGAACGGAATTCTCATAGTCCTGGGTATCCACCCACTGGAAGCCTTCAGGCTGAAAGTTGTAGCGGTGCAAAGCGGGTTGGGTCTTGTACAGGGTATTGAGATCCCTGACCAGATTTTGTACCCCGGAATGACTTTCGGACTGAAGAGCCCCCCAGTCCAGTTCAGCGTCGTGATTCCATTCGCTGCGCTGCCCGAATTCACCGCCCATAAAGAGCAGCTTGGTGCCCGGGTGGGCGAACATATAGCTGAACATCAGGCGCAGATTGGCGAACTGCTGCCATTCGTCACCGGGCATACGACCGAGCAGAGAACCCTTTCCATGCACCACCTCATCGTGGGACAAGGGCAACATGAAGTTCTCGGTAAAGGCGTACAGGAGACTGAAACTCAGATCGTGCTGGTGAAAGCGGCGGTAGATGGGATCGCGTTTGAAGTATTGCAGGGTATCGTGCATCCAGCCCATCATCCACTTCATGCCAAAACCCAGACCCCCCATGTAAACGGGACGGCTGACCATGGGCCATGCCGTGCTTTCCTCGGCTATGGTTTGCACGCCGGGGAAATCGCGGTAGAGGCTCAGGTTGAGTTGCTTGAGGAACTCAATCGCCTCCAGGTTTTCATTGCCCCCGAATTGATTGGGCTCCCATTCGCCCTCTTTGCGGGAGTAGTCCAGGTAGAGCATGGAGGCCACCGCATCTACCCGCAGCGCATCGGTGTGGTAGAGGTCCATCCAGAAGCCCGCGCTGGACAGCAGGAAGGAGCGCACTTCGTGGCGGCCGTAGTTGAAGATCAGGCTCTTCCAGTCGGGGTGAAATCCCTTGCGGGGATCGAGGTGCTCATAGAGTGAACTACCGTCAAAACGGGCAATACCAAAGGCGTCTTCGGGGAAGTGCGAGGGCACCCAGTCCAAAATGATGCCTATGCCCCTGGCGTGCAGGGCATCCACCAGACTCATGAATTCCTGGGGTGTACCGTAGCGCGAAGTGGGCGCGAAGAATCCGGTGACCTGATAGCCCCAGGAGCCGTAAAAAGGATGCTCCATGACCGGCATGAATTCGACATGGGTAAAGCCCAAATCGGCCACGTAATCGGCCAATTGCTGAGCCAGTTCGGTATAGCTCAGGGAACGGTATCCTTCTTTGGCCACCCGCTTCCAGGAACCCGGGTGAATTTCGTACACGGAGACAGGGCGGTTGATGTCCTGTTTGGGTCGCCCATCCATCCATTTTTTGTCCTTCCAACTGTAGTCGAGTTTCCAGATGACCGAGGCGGTCTTGGGGGGGACTTCCCAGGCATAAGCAAAGGGATCGCCCTTCTCCAAAACCTCCCCACTCTGCGCATTGGTGATGCGGTACTTGTAGGTCTGTCCCTGACTGGCTCCGGGAATGAAGACCTCCCAGATGCCGGAACTGTCCCAGCGCACATCCATGGGATCGGCATCGGGATTCCAGAAGTTGAAATCGCCGATGACCGAAACGGCCGAAGCATTGGGCGCCCAGACGGCAAAGTAGACGCCTTGCTCCCCTCCGGCCTCCATCAGGTGGGCCCCGAAATGCTCGTAGAGCCGACAATGGGTGCCTTCGCGGAATAAATGAATATCCAGATCGGAGAATCGGGATACCCGAATGCGGTCAGCTTGAGGCATAGGTTTTCACAATGTGGCGGATGCCTTGTAAGGGAATGGCCACCCATTCGGGGCGGTTGTTCAGTTCATAGCCGAGTTCATAAACGGCCTTTTCGAGGATGAATGCGCGCAGCAGGCGCATGGTGGCGGCCCGGTCAGCCGGAAGCAGCTCCGTTCCCAACATGCTTTCGAGGTACTTGTCCAGATAGCGGTTGGCGACGATGCGGTACCAGGTCATGGCCCAGGGAGCCAGATCTTTCGCGTCGGCTTCCTGTTCGGGCACTTGCAAGATAGCGGCATGAACGGCGTAATGAAAGGAACGCACCATTCCCGCGACGTCTTTGAGCGGGGAATACTTGCGCCGCCTTTCGCTATGGGGCTTGTCGGGCTCCCCTTCAAAATCCAGGATGACAAAGTCCTGGCCGGTAAAGAGCACCTGACCGAGGTGATAATCGCCGTGGATGCGGGTGAGTTTTCCGGGGGTCTGGTCCCGGGCCAGATTGAGGAAGATGCGATCTACTTCGGGCTCCAGTTTGAGCAATTCCTCAGCTTCGAGTCGAATGTCTTCTTTGAGGATGTCCAGGAGGGAACGCAGCATCTCAAAGCGGCTGCGGGTCAGTTCGTGGGTGGCCTGGCTCAGGGCTTCGAGCTGCCCTTCCTCCTGTTGATCGGCGGTAAAGGCACCGCCGGCCTTACCCGAAGCCATGGCCTTATGCATGCCCGCTGTGCGCACGGCCAGTTTGTTGATCAGCTCAAAGTACTCGTGCCCGATGAGCTCCTGATAGAGCTCCGGCAATTCTTCGAAGTGCTCGGTGTGCTCCGGGAAGTGCGGCGGCTCTTGCCCGATCAGTTCTTTGTCCCGGATGATTTGGTATGATTTTTTTATATATTTTAAAGTCATCGACCATGCGTCGCCCTGATTCTGCACCCAGTCCTGGAACATGGCCAGCACCAGGGTCTTGCCTTCGGGGCCCAGCATCTCCACCGAGCCGCGGAAGGCGGGAATATGCGCAAAGCCGGCCTGCTCGGTCAGGTAGCGGGTCACTTCCAGATCGGGGTTAATGCCATACTCCACCTTTCGGTAGAGTTTGGCCAGATAGCTGTCTCCATACACCACTGCGGAGTTGCTCTGCTCGGCGTTGAGCACCCGGGCGGGGAGTAGTTCGTGCTCTTCGCTCGTGGAGCGGCCGGGCAGGAAGCGCACCACCAGATCACCCAAAGCGAATTCACGGGCTTCGAGCAGGTTGCTGAACAGTGAATCCCTGACCTCGGGCAGATAGAGCGCATCGACGATAAAACCGGGAATTCCATCGACAATGGCGGGACTTACCCTGGTGGCTTCCGGCATGGTATCGGCATCGGCGTTTGGGCACCAGCCGAGCAGCACGCTGTAGTTCTCGGCGTGCTTTCCGCGGTACTGTACGCGGATGATGCCCAGCCAGGCTCCATAAGCTCCTGCGGGCAGGTACACGCGGTCATCGATGCGACAACTTTCAATGGTAGAGGCCTTTCCCCCAAACCAACGCGTGCGTCTCAGCCAGGAAGCCAGCTCGGAACTTTCCAGAATGCGGACATTGTCCGGGCCGGCAAACAAGGCTCCCCAGGAGGAGGCGCGCAGCAATCGTGGCGGGGCGGGTGGCATATCAGGGCTTTATGAGGCGGAAGAGGTGGAAAGGCAGTCTGCGGGGATCCAACTCTACGTAGTTCCACTCGCGCTCCCAGGTGTATTCTATGTTGGTGATCAAATCCTGCATGATCATGCGATCGCCATCTTTCAGCCCAACGCGCCAGAGCGGAACCTGAACATGTCCGGAAACGGTGGCGTGCGGATTGAGGTTGACGACGACCAGCACGATGTCCTTTCCGCTTGGGTCAATTTTCGTATAACTGATTAATTGATCTGAGTCAGTGGCGTTGAAGCTGATGTTAAAGGTATCCTGCAGAGCCGGCATGTCCTTGCGAATGCGGTTTACCCGCGCAATCAGGCGGCGAAATGGGGTTTCGGTGTCGAAATCCCAGGCCTTGATTTCGTATTTCTCCGAATAGCTGTACTCTTCCTTACCGCTCACCGGATCGCTGATGCAGAGCTCATAGGCCGGTCCGTAGATGCCGTAGTTGGAGGAAAGCGTTGCGGCCAGAATGTAGCGAATCACAAACATGGGCTCTGGGGCGTACTGGAGATTCCAGCCCAGGATGTCCGGTGTGTTGGGCCAGAAATTGGGGCGGAAATAATCCCGCATGGGCCCGTGGACCAGCTCCTGCATATATTGTTCAAAATCCCATTTGCTGTTTTTCCAGGTGAAATAGGTGTAAGAATGATGGAAACCGATGCGGGCCAGTCGAGCCATGATGCGCGGCCGGGTGAAGGCTTCGGATAGAAAGAGCACATCGGGGTGCCGGGTGTAGATGTCGGCCAGCAGCCATTCCCAGAAATGAAAGGGCTTGGTGTGGGGATTGTCCACGCGGAAGATGGTCACGCCCTGAGCGATCCAAAAATCCACCACATCTCTGAGGGCCAGCCAGAGCGGTTCCCACTGCTCTGTCTCAAAGTAAATCGGCAGCACATCCTGATATCGCTTGGGCGGATTTTCGGCGTACTGCACCGTTCCGTCGGGCCTCCACTTGAACCATTCGGGATGCTCTTTTACCCAGGGGTGATCGGGAGCGCATTGAAAGGCCAGATCCAGGGCAACTTCGATGTCGTGACTTCGGGCTTCGCGCACCAGGTTTCGAAAGTCCTCAAGGCTGCCCAACTCGGGATGCACCGCGGTATGTCCGCCCAGCTCGGAGCCGATGGCCCAGGGCGAGCCGGGGTCGCCCGGGTGAGCCGTGGTGCTGTTGTTGGGGCCCTTGCGGAATTGCACACCAATAGGGTGAATGGGCGGCAGGTAGATCACGTCAAAGCCCATGTAGGAGACCATGGGCAGGACATTGCGAATGGCATCGTTGAAGCTGCCATGCCGCTCAGTGGTTCCCGAAGTAGAGCGCGGAAAGAATTCGTACCAGGAACTGAATCCGGCTTTGCGGCGCTCAACGCGAACTTTGAGCAGCTCGCTTTGAGAGAGATCGGTGTAAGTGGGATTGCCCTCAATCAGGGCTTCAGTCGACGGATTGAGGGCGATCTTGATGGCTTCGTTGATGC
Source organism: Chitinophagales bacterium (assembly GCA_041751015.1). Classification (GTDB taxonomy): domain Bacteria; phylum Bacteroidota; class Bacteroidia; order Chitinophagales; family BACL12; genus WGOA01. The sequence continues at coordinate 104,319 of JBGSYF010000020.1, read as the reverse complement.
GCGATCTATCCTCGAGCAAGTCGGCCAGCTCTTCCAGAGCCTTCTTTGATTTGCCCTTGACCAGTTCGGCGGCCTTTCTAAAGAGGCCTGCCCCTTCCAGCATCTCCACCGCTACATCCAGACCGGCGGCCACCTTGCGCTCCAGCCCGTGTCGCCAACTGCCCAGATGATCCACCCAGGCGGCGATGTAGTATTGATACTCACCCTGCTTTTCAACGCCAAAGCTGCCCTTCCACACATCTTCTTCTATAGTGTGCATGCGAACGGAGCGCCAGTTGCGCTCGGAGTCATGCTTGAAGAACACAGCGGCCGACATCACATCGTGGCCATCGGCGAACAGATCAGCCACAACTTCGACCTGATCGCCGGGCACTCGTTTAATGGGATAGCCGCCTTCTGGCCGGGGCCTAACTTGTTCGATAACCACCCTTTGACGGGCGATAGCGGCGTAGTGGGCAGGAATAGCGTTCTGCTCCTGTTTCTTTTTACGAGCCATAATTGGGGTCTGCTAATTTGGCAAAACTTTGAAAAGAGGATGCAAAGAAAAAAATAAGGGCCTTCCAACCAGTGAAAGGCCCTCTCCTCAATTCATAAAACCCATCCACAAAAAATAGTTGCCATAGCTGCGAAAGTAAGGGATGCAAACTTTCGCGTATGTTTTCCGGTTCAAGAACAGTGGGACTGATTACTGCATCAACAGTGAGCAGTAGGTTAGTGTATCAGGTACACTAAGCAAATGTAACAAGGCTTGGCCCATTTTCAAAGCTCATGGCTTAAAAAAAACAAAAAAAGATGCAATACGACTATCGGGCAAACAGATAGGCGGCTGTGGGTGCTACCTCTACGGAGCCGCTCATCTCCATAAGACCTTCTTCAGCCACATGGCGGCCATTGCTGATCAGTCTCCAGGGGCCCGCTGGCAGTTCGTAGGGATAGGTTTCATCCAGGGCGTTGAAGACCGCGAGCACTTCGCTCCAGTCGTCGCCGGCTGCCCGAGCGTCTATTTGCATGATCACCACCAGATCTGAACCGCTGTCCAGGAAGCGGAGTGCTTTGCTGATGAGCTCGGGATCATCCATGCGAAAAACCGAGTGAGCTCTTCTAAGCGCGATCAGATCGCGGTAATAGCTGACCAGATCGGCGTAATCGGCTTTCCGGTTCCAGTTGATGGCGTTGACCGCATCTGAACTCTTGTAGGAATTGTGATCACCGCCCTTGGTTCGGGCCATCTCCACGCCGGCGTGCAGGAAGGGCACTCCCTGAGCCATCAGCACGATGGCATTGGCCAGGCGCTGCATGGCCAGGCGCCGCGGTTCAGGTGCATCGGGCACCGAAACCAGCAACTTGTCATACAAGGTGTGGTTGTCGTGGCAGGATACGTAGTTGATGACCTGCGAAGGGCGGCTGGCCCAGGGCTTGGGCGAATAGTTCACCTGGCTGTAATCCACCTGGGGATGGGCGATACCTCCGGATAAACCAGCCTTGATGGTCATGTCCAATCCGCCCTTCCCGCTGACAAATCCGGGGTCTTTGTCTTCGGACCAGTGCCCTTTGATGCCGTCGCGAATGTCATCGGAAAAGGCGGCGATGCCGGGCAATTGCCAGGTCAGGCGTTTTACAGCGCGCTGCTCTTCGGCCAGGGGGCTGGGACCAGCAGTCCACCCTTCGCCATACAGAAAAATAGAGGGATCTATGCGATCCATGTCTTCGCGAATCAGACGCATGGTCTGCAAATCGTGCACGCCCATCAAATCAAAGCGGAAACCGTCCATATGAAATTCCCGCGCCCAATACTCCACAGATTCACGTATAAATTTTCTTACCATTGGACGCTCGCTGGCCACTTCGTTGCCGCAGCCGCTGGCATCGGAGAAGCTCCCATCCGGCCACTGGCGGTAGTAATAACCCGGAACAATCTGACTGAACACACTTTCAGAGAGAACATAAGTATGGTTATAGACCACATCCATAACCAAACCTATGCCGGCCTGATGAAGGGCCATGACCAGGGTCTTGAGCTCGCGAATGCGCGAGGCTCCATCGGCCGGATTGGTGCAATAAGTTCCCTCCGGTGCATTGTAGAACATGGGGTCATAGCCCCAGTTGTAACCCGGTGATGACATCGTTTCGTCCAACGAACCGTGGTCGAAGAAGGGCAGCAGATGCAGATGGGTGATCTGCATTTCCTTCAGGTGATCCAGGCCGGTATGCAGCATTTCGGGCGAATGGGTTCCCCGCTCGGCCAGACCGAGAAACTTGCCCTTGTGCTGTATGCCCGCCCCGGGGCCCACGGTCAGATCCCGGACATGGGCTTCGTAGAGCACAATGTCGGTGAAGGAGGCCACGCTGATGCGCTGATCCTGCTCCCAGCCATCCGGGTTGGACTTGACCGGGTCGTAGATTTGACCCCTGATCCCATTTCGACCGACGGCTTTGGCTCCGGGATCCGGCACTTCGTTCAGCCATTGCCCTTCAACTTGCACCTGCACGGTGTAGTAGTAGCCTTCCCAGTTGCCGGGTATGGTACCTGTCCAGGTACCGGACTCCGCTTTGCGCAAATGGAGTTCTCTTTCGTGATTGCCCTCCAGATCCTGGAGGTAAAGTCTCCAGATCACATCGGATGCCGTGGGGGCCCAGATGCGGATGCGGGATGCGGCGGGAGACCAGCTCAGGCCCAGATCGTCGCCCTCATAGACCGGGTAGCTGGAAAAGTCCAGGGGCTGTGCAACGCTAAGCGTGGACATGAACAGAAAGATGTTCAGAGAGAGAAAGCAGGCAGAGATAGGCTTCATAGGTCATATTGGCCTCTAAAGTTAAGCCATACGAAAAGCCTGAAGAAGAGCGTGAAAGGCTGTTGGCGCAGCAGGTCAATACATGACTCAGCCAGAAAAGGTGCTGTTGCTCAGAGAACAGGGGCGTATCTCTGAATGAGCTTGAACAATTCCTCCCGTGGAAAGGGTTTGCTGAGCACATCCACGGCTCCGTGTCCGATCAGGCGGCGGGCCTTTTCCAGGTCCGACTTTCCAGACATAACAATCACCGGAATATGACGGTAAAATCCGCTGCACCTCAAATTGTCCAGCAGAGCGGTGCTGTTCATGCCGGGCATGTCCACATCGGCCATAATCAGATCGGGCATATTGCCCAGGGCCAGCCAGTTGAGAGCGGAATGCCCATCGGTGACCGCGCTTACCCCGTATTGCTCTTCCAATAAGTGCTGCAGCAACAAGCGCAGATTCTTGTCGTCCTCGATGAGCAAAATATGCTTGCTGTCTTGCATGGTGGAGGTGGACGGCTTGCGCCCCGGGGAATTATGCTGCACTTCGTTCTGCCTTTTCCCAAAGTACGGATTGGCTGCCGCGTAAGTTTCGCCAAAATCCGGCAAACACTGCATAGTTCATCACAAAGAAATAGTAGGGAATGAAGAATGCCTTGACTTTGAGTTTGCGCTGCTCCAGGGCGAATCCGATGCTAGCCATGAGATAAAACAGGGCCTGCGCTGCCAGGACCAGGCGATAAAAGGAGGTCGGCAGCCATTGATTAGACGAAGTGGCTTCTCCGACCAGCCAGAAATTGAGAATCAGCACAGCGAAGAGCGCCAGAGGAGTGATGGTCCAGCGCAGGACCCGATGAGAGACGTATTGAAAACTGAGCACTCCGTACTTGAAGGGATTAAGCAGGTCTTTGAGCCGGCCTATGGCCTGCAATCCCCCGGCGGCGATGCGGATTTTGCGCTTCAACTCTTCCGGAACGGAGGCGGAAGGCCCTTCGACAGCATATGCCTCGGGCTCATAGACTACCCGATACCCCTTGCGGGCTATGCCCAGGGTGAGGACAAAGTCTTCGATGATGGTATCCTTGGGGACAGGCTCATACAATTCGAGCCGTATGGAAAAGAGTTCGCCGGCAGCACCGACTACCGAATAGAGTTCGGAGTCCAGATGCTTGAGCAGTGATTCATACTTCCAGTAAATGCCCTCGCCAGCCGCATGAGCGGCGTCCGAAGAACTCATCTGAACGCGCTTTTCTCCGGCTACAGCGCCTACCTTGGGGTCGCGGAAGTGCCGGACTATGCGCTTGACGGATTCTCTGTTCAACAGGGTATTGGCATCGGTAAAGACCACAATTGGCGTCTTCAGCAAAGGCATGACTCTGTGCACAGCGGCGATCTTGCCCTGTCTCTCGGGTTGGTGATGGACCTCTACCCTTCCAAAGGCTCTGGCCAATTCTGGTGTTCGGTCATCTGAACCATCGGTGATGATGACGTGATGCAGTTTTCCTGCGGGATAGTCAATCTCCAGGTGATTGCGAATCTTGTTCTCAATCCAGCCCTCTTCGTTGAATGCGGCTACCACCAAACTGACTTCGGGCCACTGGCTGTCCGGGGCATGCTCATCGGGAAGGGGACGGCGACCTTTGATCAGGCGCTGCAGGCTCACCATAGCCGCCAGGACAGCGCCATATCCTAAATAGGTGTAGAAAATCAGGGCCATACAAGCCCAAAAGAGAATTTCCGGCAAACTCATGTATAGAAAGGAGAACGTGAAAAAACCGTCTTGGTCTCAAGCTCAAATCAGCATTGGTTTTTGGAACAAAGCCACCCAAATTTCGTTGAATGAATGGCAGGACTGCAGCGCTGATACTTGTAAAAAAATGCCCTAAAACCAGTAGCTCGGCTTCAGCACCAAACCTCATAGCGTTGATTTTGGATATCTGTACGTCAAATTCGGTGCGAAGGTTGTATCATTTTACTGATAAAGCCCTCAAATACAGAAATCTGCGAAAATAAAATTGGCCTATACGGAATAGGGGCAGATTAAAGGCTAATTCGGCGAATCCGGCTAACTTTGCTCCTTGATCCGGTCGATCAAACTGAACCGCACTCGATCATATGGATTTTTCCTACTTCTTCCGACTGCTGCTGGACCGCAAGTGGCTGATTCTTGTGGTGACTATCCTGGCAGCAGCCGGCACCTTGTTCATCACCCGTCAGAACTCGACCCAGTACAAGTCAAGGGCATTGGTGGCCACCGGTATTACCGAAAGCCGCTCGCCCATGGCCACCATCGATCAGGGCGGGGCACTGGGCCGGTTTGAAATCGAGAACCAGTTCTCCAACCTCCAGGAGATCATCAACTCAAAGACGGTGATTGGGCTTTTGTCCAAGGAATTGATTCAACACGATCTGACCAGTGCCCGGCCCTTCCGCGAAATGTCCGCGCTCAAGGAGAAGTACAGCCAGGCCGATCTGCAAAGGGCGATGGACCTGTTGGAGCTCAAGTTTGGTCAAACCGGCACGGCGCTGGCAACTCCGGCTATGTTGGGGGAATCGGCGGCCAATGCACTGCTGGAGCGCCTGGGCAAAGGCGATACCACCCTGCTGGATGATGTGGTTCCGGAACTCGACACAGAAAAGGAAGTCTTTGACAGCACAGAAGATGACCTTTTCCTCCGCGATATTCTGAGGACCATGGGCTATGATTACATCGATCTGGTGAGCAGCCTGAGTGTGTATCGGGTGAAGACCACCGATTACATGAAGTTTGAGTTTACCTCAGAGGATCCGGAACTCTCCGCATTTGCCGTCAATACCCTGGCCGAAGAATTCATTCGATACTACAGCCGCGTTAAATCCGAACGCTCCGATGCCTCGGTCGAATTCTTTACCCGACTGGCCTTTCAGAAGAAGAACGAATTGGATCAGCGCAACAACGAGCTGAAGATGTATAAAATGGAGCACCAAATCGTCAATATTGACGATCAGAGCTCCGCCAGGATTGGTCAGATTCAAAGCCTGGAACTGCAGCGCGAAGAGGAGCGCAAACGCATTCCCGCCAATGCCCAGGCCATCCGCGCCATTGACCGTCAACTCTCCGAAGCCGATGCACAGGTGGCCAGCAAGCAGGCCAACAGCCAGCGGGTGCAAGTCATTCGGGATGAGCTGACCGACCTGACCAATCAGGCCGTATCGCTCTCCGCGGCTGGTCTGGACGACAGTGCGGTTCGCCAACAGATCGACAGCAAGCGCCGGCAGTTGAACAATGTGGTGGAAGACATCGCATCGGCAGATGCGAGTGTTTCGACCAATACCCAAAACTTATTGGCTACCCGACTCAGCATGGAGATTGACCTTGAGGTGGCCAAAGCCGGTGTGACCTCCATCGAGCGCGAACTGAACAGACTCAGGAGTACGGTGGGCAGTTTTGTGGAAGAAGACGCCAACATTCAGGCCTTTGAGCGCGAAATCGCTCTGGTACAGGAAGAGTACCTTAATTATGTCAATAAATTAAATATGGCGAAGCTGATGTCGCTGACCACCGGCAATCAGCTTTCCATCATCGAGCGGGGTGAAGTTCCCGATAAGGCCGAGCCTTCCAAGACCATCTTCATGGCCATCTTTGCCGGTGGACTGACCTTCTCCTTCTGCATCGTGTTGATCTTCGGTCTGGCTTACATAGACATGACCCTGAAGAATCCGCAGCGCTTTCAGCACATGGCAGACATTCCCCTCCTGGGTTATCTCAACCAGCTCAAGTACAACAATCTGGAACTGCAGACTTTCTTCAACCAGAAAAGTCACGATCCGGATCTGGAAACCTTCAAGCAACTGCTCCGAAAAGTCAGGTTTCAATTGGAGAAGAACAATGCCAAGCGCGTTCTGGTCACCAGTACCAAGCAGCAGGAGGGCAAGAGTTTCCTCATCATTTCCCTGGCTTATTCGCTGAGTCTGAACAACAAGAAGATCCTGATCATCGACACCAATTTCAAGAACAATACACTAACGGAGATGCTCCAGTCCAGCGCTCAGGAAAATCTCCTTTCCAACTCAAAGCTGATCGGAGATGCCCGTCTCGAAGAGGAGTTTACGACCACCGGCATCATCAGCCGTACCACACATTCTGGTATTGATATCATCGGTTCGAAAGGCGGCTATAATTCTCCATCCGAGATATTCGCAGGAAAGAATTTCGACAAGTTGCTGGACAGCCTGGAGATGACCTACGATTACATCTTCCTCGAAGGCAGCTCACTCAACGACTATTCCGACACACAGGAATTAGTGGACTACGCCGATCACGTGATCGCCGTTTTCTCTGCAGACAGCCAGCTCAAACCCATTGACCGGCAAAGCCTCGACTTTCTCAAAGGCCTTGAAGAGAAGTTCATCGGAGCTGTGCTCAACAGGGTGGACATGAAGAACACCGCTTAAAACAAGCGTCTGGTTCTCCCCCCTTTAAACGAGAGTAGATGTCTCTGAAAGATAAAATTTACTTATTATATATACTTTTAATTCCGGTATTACTTGGCGGTTTTGCGCTGAGCCTCGCCTCTCTTGAGCCCTACCCCGCTATGGTCTTTCCCGGTTTTGAACAGGCCGGTTCTGCGGATCACAGTCTGTACTTTGAAAAACCGGTCTTCGATTTTTACAGCGGAGGTCAAGTTTATGAGCTCGAGGCGGCTGAAGTGTTGGACCAACTCCCTGAGTCATACATCTCCGCCGTTCTACAGAATCGATACCGGTATTGCCAGGGGCAGTACGGCCCGCGAAAGGCTATTGCAGCGGAGATTGGCGGAAGAAACTACCAGGTTGTCGTAGGACCGCGCAGCCTTTCGAACCGTGCAAAGGAAGAATGGAAAGATCATCTGGCCGGCATCTTTGCCGATCGGCACAGGGGTTTGCAGGCCGACAGCCTACTGCTGCAGTGGTACAGTTTCAGCGGCACAGCCGGAGACTGGAAGAAGGAGAGCCTGGATTGCGGGCTGACCCTGCATTTTCAGCCCGACACTAAATCTTCAAGCACTCCCTGATGTTCAAAGCCTGGCTGGATCACTGGATCTTTAAGGAGTATCGCATCAGCACGGCAGGACTCGGGTTGTTCAGGATAGCCTATGTCCTGTTCATTCTGCTGTTCTTCGGTCTGCCCGATTTTAGCTGGATCGCCGGCCAACCGGATTACTACTTTGACCCGCGCTTGTTTTCGGTGACCGCTCTGATGAGCGGATTCCCATCGGCGGGTTTTTTCTGGGTATTGCAGATCCTGATCGCTGTGGGCTATGCCTTTTTGCTCATTGGATACAAGACACGCGCCGTCTCGGTGCTGCTCCCACTGCTGGTCATGCTGGGCAACAGCTTCAGTTATTCCTTCGGAAAGATTGATCACGACTTGTTCGCGTGGTTGATTCCGCTGCTGATGGCCGGTTCATCCTGGGGGCTCGCCTACTCGGTAGATGCCCGGCGATTCCGCGGAACTCCGGAACCCGCCCATGGGGGATGGCCGCTCAATCTTTTGGCACTGCTCATCGCCTTTGGTATGTTTACCGCCGCCCTTCCCAAGATGATGGGGGGTTGGCTGAGTCCGGACACTCAGGCTGTTCAGGCGCATTTCCACCACAACTATTATGTGGTTGGGCGGCAGATTCTGCTGGCGGGGAACTTTGCGGATATACCATCGGTTTTGTTCTGGGAGCTGATGGACTGGACGGCTATTCTGTTTGAATTCAGCTTTGTTCTGGCCGTCTTGCGCAAGCGCTGGTTTGGTCTGGCGCTGTTCGTTGCCACCGTCTTCCACCTACTCAATATGCTGATGCTCAACATTCCCTTCACCGCCAATCTGGCCGCATATATGGCATTCTTGCCATGGGATCGCTGGAGTGCGTGGATGGAAAAGAAATCCCTGCTGCGATTCGGGGGCGACCTGCCTGCCTGGTCTCTGGTGCCCTCCTTGTTGTTTGTTGCTCTTTGCGCGGCGCCGGCCTGGCTGCGACAGCCCGGCAATCGATCCGTTTGGGTGGACATGGCCGTACTCAGTGCAGCTCTTGTGATCGCCACGCTCAGCGTCTGGTCGGCCTTCCGCAGACCAGCCGGGCAGATGTAACTTTGACTAAACCATGGAACATCCGGTTATACTTTTCGACGGGGTCTGCAACTTGTGCAACAGCGCGGTGGATTTTGTCATTCGGCGCGATCGAAAGGGCGTGTTTCGCTATGCCTCGCTTCAATCGGAAGTCGGGATGAATCTGCTTCGCGAACGGGGTCTCCCGAGCGACCGCCTTGATACCATCGTGCTCGTTGACGCCGGTGGAAAGGTTTCTTTTCGCTCTACGGCGGCTCTGAAGATTGCCCGGCAGCTCAGCGGCGCCTGGCCATTGCTCTACGCATTCATCATCCTACCGGCAGGGCTCAGAGATGTGGTGTACAACTGGATTGCGGCGAATCGCTACAAATGGTTTGGGCAGAGAGATACCTGCCGCTTGCCGACCAGCGATGAGCGGGCGCTGTTCATCTAAAGACCGATAGCGGCCAGACTCAGCGCACCCGGAACACCTGGTAGTGCGCGTTTTCAAAGAGAACGGGCCCCGGAGCAGGTTGATCGCGGAACAGCACGGCATACACCTGACTGTTGGCTTCGAGAATAGCCGCCATTCGCCCGAAAGCTTCTGCTTCCAAGGCCCTGTATCCAATGCCCATGTCATCGGGATTGCCGTTGAAGCCGGCCATGTTCATGCGCTCCAGCCAGGCCGGCCCAAAGGCCTGATTGAAGAAATTCTGCGTTCCATCATTCCAGTCCACGAAAACCGTGCGATGGCTGTCCACCCGAAAACCCCTTCGATTTGGAGGAACAATGAACGCGGCATCCAGCGGGGTTTGTTCTCGCGCCCAATGTTGCACCGCCACCCATTCGGGCTCCTGCTGATTGTAGATGCTGAAGCCCTTTAAGTAAATGGAAAGGGGGGCGAGCATCAGGACAAAGAGCAGCGGCAAGCTGACCATAGTGCTCTTGGGCCAGTTTTTCCGTCTCACGCCATACCAGGCAGCACCCAGCATCAGCGCCCAGGTCATCAACATAGCCAGGTACTTGAGCAGGTCCATCTCAGCCCAGGCAGGCGCGGCAAGAATGACGGCTAAAAGGGCCTGAAAGATGGGAATCTGGCCTCTAGCCGCCAACACGATGCCCCGGGCCATAAAGACCATACCGAGCAAAAAGGCGAAAGGATAACTGCGAAAGAACTGGAATTGTATGGGCAGCGATAGCGGGATGAACTGAGAAAAGACAGTGCCCAAAACCGCCATGATGCCCACGGCTGCCCAGGTGGCCATGACCAGTCGGTCGCGCTGAGTGAAGGCCAGCGACCGGTTGAGCAGATACACGCCTATCCAAAATCCCGCTGCCCTCAACCATCCGTGCCAGGGCCATTCAAAGGGAAAGACGTGATAGCTCGAGCGAAGGGCCAGGATATCCAGCCAACCGGGAAGCGGAGTGCCGGCGGGCATAAGCGGCTCAGGCGCGGAGAATTTCAGGTAGAGACCCGGCAAGGCAAAGAGCGCTCCGGCGGCAATGCCCAAAGCCACCTGCTTTAACTCAGGGCTAAAGTTCAATTGCTCCTTGCGCAGGGAGTAAAGGCTGTAGAGTGCGGCCGCGCCGATCATGGCCCCTATGTAGAAAGAAGACAGGGGGTGAATGCAAAAGGCCAGACCTGTGGCGGCAAAGGCCGCTACCCAGCGGCGCTTCAACATCCAGGCCAAAGCCAGCAGTTCAAGCGGAAGAACAATGGTTCGCTCCATCAGATGGCTTTCGAGCGTACCGACATAGCCGATGGTCTTGGTGCCGAAAAGCAGGAGTAAACAGGCCACAGCGGCCATGTTCCTGCAGTCGGTCAACACCTTGGCCAGATGATAGAATGCCCAAAAGGTCAGGAAGCTGAACAGTACATGCAGCGCAAACACGATCCATTCCAGTGGCAAAGTGCTGTGCCGGAGCAGAGCCCCCATTCCATCCAGAAACCAGGTGTAGAAGTACTGAATCTCGGCCAGAACCCAATCGCCGGGATAGAGTTCGGGATTGGCCTTCTCCAGGATGAAAGGCAGGGTGATGAAGTGATTGTCCAGGCCGTAGGCATAGGGGTTGGCACTGAAGACAGAAGCCAGCGCCAGCATCAAAAAAAACAGCGGCAATGTGTATGGACTCTGCGGGCTTTGTGACATGACAATCTTCAAATCAGCACAACAAAAGAAGCCTTATGCCTGAGTGTGCCGTGATCAATATGGCTTTATACGGGGTAACATAGCGCCTTGTTATCCGTCTTTGGTTCATAGAATCATCATCCACTGTTTAAAGCTGGCTATATTCGCTCTTTGGTTCGCAATTCATGAGACCTAAGTCCCGGCAATACTGGCTGAATTCAGCCTTTTTTACTGTTGTCGAGCGACTGTCCATGCAGGTTTTTGGCATGGGTACGGTCATGATTCTGATCCGTCATTTTTCGGATCAGCCCGAGACCTACGGAGTCTGGGTGCTCTATCTGATGGTGGCTTCTTTCATTGAGGTCAGCCGCAATGGGCTTATTCAAAGCGCAAAGATCAGATATTTAAATGGAGCCAGCGATGAGAACTATCGAAAGATCAATACTTCCTCGGCCTTTCTGAATCTGGGTCTGACCTTGTTGATTGGCATGTTGCTGTTGCTGGGCTCGGATTGGCTCAGTGTGCAGCTCAAAGCACCCGGTTTGGGCAGATTGCTCCGAATCTACCTGCTGACCAATCTGGTGTTGATCCCCTTTGTCCAGTTCAATTTTCTGCAACAGGCCAACCTTCAATTCCGGGGGATCTTTGTCGCCAATTTCATTCGGCAGGGATTGTACTTCCTCTTTGTTGCGGGTCTGGCCCTGAGTGGGCAAAAGATCAGTCTGGAGATTCTGGCCTGGGGCCAATTGTTGTTTGCCGCCATGGCTTCGGGGGTTGCCTGGCATTACGCCAAGCCCTTTCTGCGCTACGCTGCGGTGCCCAATGCATTTTGGTCCAAACGGCTGTTGAAATTTGGTGCTTACACCTTTGGAACCAGTCTTTCTACGATGTTGTACAAAACCATAGACCGCTTGATGCTCGGCATTCTCATGCCCACACAAGCAGCAGCTATGCAGGCCGTCGCGGTGTTTGATCCGGCTATGCGCATCACCAATATCATGGAGATTCCCATTCAGTCCATGGCTTCGGTAACCTTTCCGCAAAGCGCTAAACGAATGGCTGAAGAAGGCAGAACTGCAGTGAAAGAATTGTATGAAAGATCCGTTGGTGTGTTGCTGGCGCTGATGATTCCTCTTTGCGCTTTCGTGCTGATCTTCCCCGATTTTCTGGTCGTCATTGTGGCGGGCAAATCAGAAGCCTATAGCGGAGCAGCGGCCATTCTTCAGGTGACTATACTCTATACGCTCTTTGTACCCTATGCGAGACAGTTTGGCATAGCCATGGATACTATAGAAAAACCTAATATAAATTTTTATTTTATTTTACTGGGCGCCGCCATGAACATTGTCTCCAACTATTTTCTCATCAGAGAGTTTGGGGTAATCGGGGCTGCTTATGGCACCTTGTTGACCATCGCCGTGCGATTCGTCTTGCAGCAGATTTTTCTCAATATTTATCTGGGAGTAAATACATTTAAGCCATTAATTTACTCTTTTGGATATATGAAATATGGGGTTGTAACAGGCATAGACCTCATTCGACATCCCTCTAAACTCAAAAGTCTTCGGGAGCGAATTTAATCAAGTGACCTTTTCTCAATACGATATTGTCATCATCACTATGTCCCGCTGGGATGGGGCCGTTTCTTCTGCCATACTTTCCCTGGCCAAAGAATTGGCTACACGCAGAAGGGTGTACTACATCGATCACCCCTATTCCTACAAAGACCTGATCAGCCAGTGGAGTATGCCTGAATTGCGCGATCGGCGCAGTCATTTGCTCAGGGGGAAGACGCTGATTCGCCCTGTGCCGGGTACCCCAGATGCTTTCCGGGCGCTTACTCCTCCCCTGACCTTACCCGTCAACTGGCTCGAACCCGGCCCGCTTTACGAAGCTGGTTCCCGATACAATGACCGCCTGCTGAACCGGGCTTTAGCCAGCCTGATCGCCCGGGAGAAGATCAGCCGCTACATCTTCATGAACAGCTTTGATCCCTTCTTTTTCAGGCAGGTTCAGCAAAGGGTAAAACCTCTGTTGCGCGTCTATCAGAGCCGGGACGATATCAGCCAGGAAGAGTACATCGCCAGACACGGTATGTACCTGGAACCCGAGCAGCTCCGCGCGGCAGATTTGCGCCTGGCCACATCGTCCGGATTGCAGAAAAAACTGCAGCAAGCTGGTCTGCATGTGGAAAATCTTCCCAATGCCGCGGATACTGACCTGTTCGAACAGGCGCTCAAGCCCGGAAAAGCCCCGGCTGACTGGCCTCTGGAGGACCAAAGCAGGCCGGTTATCGGCTATATCGGCAATCTGAGCAGCCTGAGACTGGACTATCCTCTCCTGAATCATCTGGTCAGCCATCACAGGGACAAAGACTTTGTTTTCATCGGCTCCGGTCGCTTTGAGGATGAGCAACTTGCCCGGCAAAACAACGTACACCTTCTGGGCACACGAGCACTGGTATCTTTACCGGACTATCTGCGGGTTATGCAGGTAGCCATCATCCCGTTTCTGTGCAATACCCTGACCAGCAGCATCTATCCCTTGAAGATCAACGAGTACCTGGCCGCCGGAAAACCCGTGATTTCCACCGCATTCTCTCAGGATGTGCGGAGTTTTGATGGTATCATCAGTCTGGCAGAGACCCGGGAAGAGTTTTCGCAGGCCATCGACTATGCGCTGAGCGCGGAACAGATTCAGGACACTCCAAGGCGGGTGGAATGGGCCCGGCAAAACAGTTGGACCAGGCGAGCCCTCGACTTTGAACGAATGGTTGAAGAGCGCCTAAAAAGCCCTTCGATATGAAGGAAATGATCAGCAAACTGAGCCAGCGCCCCCGACTGAAGATGTTTTTACACCGCCTGATGATTCCCTCCGGTCAGGCCAGGCCCCGTCTGTGGGTCAGTTGGCTGCTCAATCCTTTGAAACACAAACGCGGGAAAGGCTCCAGAATTTGCCGCAGTTGCCGTCTCGATGTGCTCCCTTTCCGGGATTTTGAGCTGGGTGCTCAATCGACCATCGAAGACTTTTCGACCATCAACAATGGAGTTGGTCCGGTTTACATCGGGGATCGCACCCGCATAGGAATGAGCAATGTGTTGATCGGGCCATTGCGCATAGGCAACGATGTCATGCTGGCTCAAAACATAGTATGTTCGGGTTTGAACCACGAATACCGCGATCCGGATGTGCCGATTGCCGATCAGCCGGTCATTACCCGCGAGATCATCATTGAAGACGAAGTCTGGATTGGGGCCAATGCCGTTATCACCGCAGGAGTTCGCATAGGCAAACACAGTGTGGTGGCCGCTGGCAGTGTGGTGACCCGCGATGTGCCATCATTTACCGTAGTCGGGGGAAATCCAGCCAGAATTCTGAAGCGCTTTGATCGGCATAGTGGATCCTGGATAAGAGAAGAACAAACTGAAAAACAGGCCAGCGGATGAGTACCATGAAGAAAAAAGAGGAAACGAAGAAAGAGACGCTGACTCAGGCCGAGCGCGTCGGCCAAACTGTCTTGCTGCTGATGGGCGGGGCTGTGCTCGGTTACATCTACCTGTGGATCGTGTGGCTGGCCTGATGACTGTGGGAAAATCCCCCTGAACGATGCGACTGATTATCAGCGAAAAGACGGAAAACGGTTACAGAGGTCCTGGATTCTGGAAGAAGAACGTTCTTCTGGACAAATTCAGGACTCCTGCAGGCGCCGCTATGCTGGTGATTGCCGCATTGTTATTCAGTCTGATTGTCGCCAAAGCCGGGCTGAGCACCGGTGTGGTGCTGCTGGGGATATTCATCGGGGTACCGGTCATTGCAGCCTGTCTGGTTGATCTGAAGTTCGGGGTGATGTTTTTGGTAGGCTTGTCCTATTTCCTGTTGGAGATGAAGAAGATGGTGGATCTGCCCTTTGGCATCTTCCTGGACGCCGGAATCCTCCTCTTGTTTATCGGTGTGCTCTTCAGACAGGCAACCGTCCACGACTGGTCCTTTGCCAATAATCCGATTTCCTGGTGGATTCTCATCTGGATTCTGATCAATCTGCTGCAGGTGGCCAATCCGGTTGCAGCGTCGCGCGAAGCCTGGATGTATTCGGTCAGAGGCATGGCGGGCACCATTGTGTTTTTCTACGTCATCCTCTATACGATGGACGATTTTGGGTATATGCTCAAATTGCTCAAACTCGTCATTGGCCTGAGTTTTCTGGCGGGTCTGTACTCGATGTGGCAAGAGTACTTTGGTCTGGCCCCCTGGGAGCACAAATGGATGATGAGCGATATCCAGATCTACAAACTCATCTATCAGGGCGGGCGTTTGCGCCTGTTTTCCTTCCTCTCCGACCCCACCACCTTTGGCATCATGATGGCCTACATGGTGGTGATGTGCTTCACTTTGCTCTTTGGTCCCTGGCGCAGATCAACAAAGGTCATGCTGGTCATTGCCAGCTTCATCATGTTGTTGGGCTGCTTCTGGTCGGGCACGCGCACCGCCTACATCGTCATTCCGGCGGGTATTTTGTACATCGCCATTTGCGCGGCAGCCAAGGGACAGTGGAAGATCATTGCCCTGACCGGCATTACCATGATGGGCGGCTTCTTCCTGGTCAACATACCCACCAGCAACAACACGCTGTACCGATTCCAGACCGCCTTTCAACCCTCAAAAGACCGCTCCTATCAGGTGAGGCTCAACACGCAGGCGCGAATAAAGGAGGTTGTTCAACGCCACCCTCTCGGCGGCGGCCTGGGCAGTTGTGGAGCTTGGGGGAAACGCTTTTCGCCCTGGACCCAGTTTGCCGCTATTGAGCCAGATTCGGGCTATGTGAGAGTAGCCGTAGAATTGGGCTGGATTGGACTGTTTTTCTACATGGCCATGTTGTTTACTGCTCTATCCGTAGGCGTAAAGAACATGATTCGCTGCCGGGATCCAGCCATTGTCAACCTCTATATGGCCCTGGTGGGGGTGGTCTTTGCCCTGATTGTCGCCAGTTATGGTCAGGAAGCCATCATTCTACTTCCAAATAGCATAGTTTTTTATATAGTTCTTGCCATGATTGTACGCCTGAAAGACTTTGATCCCGGTTATCTAAGCAACGCCAAATGAAGAATCGTTTCTCTTATCCAGGTTGGATTGAGGCACATTGTATTGCTTATGCTCCCTACACTTCCGAGGGTGCGCAGGAAATTGCCCGGATTCGGAAAAGCCTGGCCAACTTTTCGCACGCAGACCCCGAAGTCTGTATAGTCATACCGGCCTTCAATGAAGAAAAGAATCTGCTCAGCACACTTTCTTCGCTCAGTGCGCAAGACACGGAGTACCGTGTACTGCTGATGGTTATCAACAACAATTCCACAGACCGGACTCAGGAGATTCTCGATGCCTGTGGTGTACAATCGGTCTTTGAACCCCGACAGGGAATAAGCTACACCAGACAAACTGGTTTGGAGCATGCCAAAGGCACCTACTACCTCAGTGCAGATGCAGACAGCATCTATCCTCCAGGTTGGGTTGGTGCCCAAGTGCAGGCCTTGAAGATACCCGGAGTGAGTTGCTCTTATGGGCGTCACTCCTTCATTCCCAGTCATGGCAAGGGTCGTTTATGGCTCGGACTCTATGAAATTGTCGGGGAATGGTTCTTTGACTTCCGGCGGAATCACTCCAAGGAATACCTGAATGTGTTGGGATTCAACTTTGGATTCAAGCGAATGGATGGCTTGAAGATTGGGGGATTCAACATCAATAGGCAGCGCTGGCAGGATGGCTGGATGGGGATGGAACTGCAAAAACTGGGAAGGCTGCACGGCATCACCACCGCTGATGCCCGTGTGTGGACTTCAGATCGTCGTCTGAAGGACGATGGTCCGTTATTTAATGCATTTTTGCAGCGAGTCAAGAAGCATCTCACTAAGTTGTATCAATATTCAATGCAAAAAAAGCCCCTCAACCCCGAAGAGTCCGGCAACATCCAGAACAGCAAAGACTAAACCATGAGAACCCGATCATCATCTCTTGCAGCAGGCATTTTGCTCTTAGTGCTTTCCCTTAGTGGAGGCCTCTGTATGCTGAACGCGCAGCCGGTTGACTACGACAAGATCATTCCGCCCTACACCGCAACCGATCTGAACTTCTCCGAGCGACTGGTTCAATTGGCCTGGCAGAATTTTGCGGCCAACCGCTCTTTTGAGATTGAGGTCCTCAGCGCTGAAAAGTCGATCAAACTGGCCAAACTCGGTTGGTTGGATCTGGTCAGTATGAACCTCAACGTCAACTCCAGGACCCTGGAAACCTTTGGGCAATTCAAGGCTATTGAAGGAGAAAACCAGTTCTTTCCCTGGTACAACATCGGCATCAGTCTAAGCCCGAGTATCTTCTTCCAAACACCTGCCAATGTTGAACTGGCCCGATTTACCTACGAGCAATCCCAGGTATCGGTCAATGCCCAGAAGCTTCGCATCCGGGCCGAAACGCTGACCCGCTACGAGGTTTACAAACACAACCTGGAGGTGGTCAAAGCGGTCACCGAGTCCTACGAAATTGCCAACTCGGGCTTCATTCTGATTCGGGAGCGATTTAACAGAGGAGATGCCACCATGGGCGAGTTCAATGAAGCCAATGCCGCCAAAATTGGGGCATTGACTGGAAAGATGGGCGCCGAACTCCAATTCAGCCTGGCCAAGATCAGCCTGGAAGAGATGATTGGTATGAAGCTCGAAGAAGTGGTGCGCTAGTGCGATCCGGCACCCTCCTGCTTCTCTTCTTCCAGCTCCTCAAGACGAATACTGCGCCGTTTTTCCGTGACTAAAAAGTCTTTGCGCGCCCGGCCCAAATGCAACAGGGAACGAAACTGATTCCAGCCAAAAGCGGGAAGCCCATAGAGTCGTTTCCAAACGGGAGCCGGGGCTTTAGCCAGATATAGGCTAAACAGGATATTGAGAAAAAACAAGAGCACGGCTGCAGCGAGATACAAGCTCAATAGAGGCTGAAGAAAGAGGTTGAGCACAGCCAGGACAAAGGCTCCGGTCAACAGGAGAAATACCGGGGGTATGAGGGTGTAACAACCAAAAATCAGGGCATTCAGGTCGAAGTGGGTGATACCCCTGAGCAGATGGCCTGCGGCATAGCGAATGTTTTCAAAATAGGAATAGGTCCAGCGCGTGCGCTGGCGCTGAACCTGCGCACCTGTCTCTACCTTCTCGTCATAGAGCACCGCATCCCATCGAAAGGGAATTCGCAAGCCCTGCCCAACCAGGAAGTTCTGCAGAATTTTATCCTCCGCTGGAATCACCGCGGAGCGAGACAGAGGTTTTGCAATGCGCGGACTGGCCAGCCAGGCATCAAAGACTCCGGTCATCACCGCCATTCCCGAACCGGCAATACTCGCCGAGGACCCCAAACGCGTGGGCACTTCGCGCTCGATAAAGTTCTTGTACAACTCGCCGGTGGCATCGGCAACGGCGATGGAGCTATCCAGATTTTTGGCAGCCCTGCGCCCCTGTACTGCCCAGTGCCCCGATCGCAAACTCTGATCCAACAGAGCCAGAAAATCCGGACTGGCCAGATTGTCCGGGTCAAAGATCACTACGGCATCATGGGTTTGCAGAAAACGCTCTCTGGCATAGATCATGGATCTGACCTTAGACCCCAGGGCCGACTCGGGCCTAAAAAGCGTAAAACGCGGGTCGTGAAGAACATCATACCAATCGGTTCCCGGGTTGGAACAATCATCGGCAACCAGATAGACTCTGAAGGAGGGGTGGCTCTGGCTGAGCAGCGATTCAATCAGGGGAAGGGCGATCTGAGCATCCTTATAGGCGGTGATGATGCAGCCCAGACTCAAGACCTTGCCTTTGGGCTCCTTCCAGCGCGGTTTGCGCCAGCAGGCCAGCAGATTCATCAACAGGGGAAAGAGCAGCCAAAAAAGCCAAATGCCGGTAAACAGGCTCAACAACAGCAAGATACTCTCCATCACTGTTGGCTTGTGGCTTGAAAATGAATTGAAATTCGATGTTCCATATGCCTGAAGGCATTCCGTAAAGGTAACGTGCGCTGCACTAAGAGGTTGCAAGCACCCCGCGTCCAGCAGCCATGTCATGAGCTAAATTGAAGGCCGCCTGCCCTGGGGCAAGCGGCCTTCCTCCCTGATTAATCGAACTCCCTTATCCTTTTGCTTCTTGAATGCCTTGCCTTACAGGACCAAACGGGGTACCCCCTGTTCTGAGTTCTTGCGCGGGTTGGGACTGAGATGCCAGGTCATTCCCCGGAAAAATGCGCTCAGATGCTTGCGTTGCCCACTCAAGATGTAGCGCAACGTGTGCAGGGGAACTACGACCAAGATCCAATAACTCAGAAAAGCCAGCAAAGACCACCAGGAGGCATTCCTGCGCATAAACAAGATGCGATTTCTGGTCATGTAATAAGTCTTCAGGGTGCTGAGCTTCCCGACAGAAAGAGATTCCTTGTGGTAGATCAGCGCTCGCGGCTCCAACTCAATTCGATAACCCGCTGCTTTTATACGGGCTGACCAGTCCAGTTCCTCGTAGTACAAAAAGTACAGCTCGGGCATGAGTCCCGCCTCTTCTAAAACCCTGCGACTGGTAAACATGGCTGCTCCATGCGCAAAATGGGTTTCTCTGGGCAGCTTGTACTGGCCCCGGTCTACTTCGAACTGACCAATGGTTTTGTTGCGTGCCGTCAGCGGATTCATGCGGGTATAGCCCGCGTATTGAATCAAATCCGGTCGGTCAAAATAGCGAATCAGGGGACAGACCATGCCGATGGCAGGATCACTTTGAAAATGACTGACTAGTCGGTCAACTATATCTTCGGTCAACTCGGTGTCGTTGTTCACCAGCAGAAAGTAGTCACCCCGCGCCGCCCTAATACCGACATTGTTGCCGCCGGAGAAGCCGAGATTGCGCCCGGTTTCCAGGTACCTGACTTCCGGATAGCTGTCCTGAATGGCCGCCCCTGGGGGCTCATTGGATCCATTGTCCACCACGATTACCTCGCAATGTTCGTACTGTAAGCGGCGCACGGATTCCAGAAACTCGAGAGTTACTGCCGTCTGATTGAAATTGACGGTGATGATAGAGACGAGAGGCTGATGGGTGTTAGCCATAGTATGCATGGATGGTAGTCTAATCCATCCTCCCATGAAGCAGCGCGGGTTGGTTTGCATAAACACAGGCTGCAGAATAAGGTGAAAGTACGCAATCCGATCTGTACGGGAATTTACAATCCTTTCCGGCCAAATTCGGTAAAATGATGGTGGCTGTACGCCGGGACACGGGGGTCTCCCGACGCACAGCCATGGCCATCAAACGTTCGACTGTTGCAATAAAGCGGGTATAGTCCGCAGAATAAGCCTAAAGTCGTACCACAGCGAATAATTCTTTGCGTATTCAATGTCCAGTGCAATGCGCTCGGTAATGAGCATCTCCTGACCACCGCGCTTGGTGACCTGCCATAGGCCGGTTATCCCTGCGGGGGCGAGAAAACGCCCTGCGCTGCCATCGCTGGTGAGCATCTCTGCTTCATAGAGAGGCAGTGGCCGATTGCCCACGATGGACATATCGCCTTTGAGCACATTGAAAAGTTGGGGCAGTTCATCCAGCGAAGTGTTGCGGATGAATCGGCCTACACGGGTAATTCTGGGATCGTTTTCGATCTTGATGAAGACCTGATCCTGGGAATCAATTTGATCAATACCCTGAAGACCGTTGTTACCAGCGTACTGGTTGTTGGTCTGAGCCAGTTCCTTGAGTTCCTTGTCCGCGCCCTGGCGCATAGACCGGAACTTGTAGAAGTTGAAGATATCGTAGCCCGAACCGGCGCGCGGAGACACGTAGAAGATCGGCCCACGCGACTCGAGCTTGATCAGCAGCGCGATCAGCAAGATGACAGGACTGAGCATCAAAAGCACTGTAGCCGCTACGGTCAGGTCAAAGATTCGCTTTGCAACGGGTATTCTGCCGTCAAAACGGGAAGCAGCAGCCACGTTGCCCAGGCTCAGCTCGCGTTTGAATCCGCGCAGAAATTCTATGCGGCGAAAGACGTCCTGCCAATCAAAAGGCGTGTGGTAAACATCATCAACACCCATTTCCATGGCCGTGCTGAAGTTCAGCAACTGGGCATTTGGGGAGATCAGAATGTAGGGAACTCTGCGCAATACCGGGTTCTCACGAATGACTTCGCTCAGGGCGAAATCCGCTTGCCGATTCCATTCCACTTCGCAAACGATGGCAAACGGCATCTCCTGGGCAGGCAGCTTTTCGAGCCAATACCTTGCCTGCAGATAACTGTCCACGCATTTCAGTGCTAATCCTCTCTCCTTAGCCTGCTCTTTAGGAGCGACCCCTTCCGGGCCGACAAAGAGCAGGGTGCGATCCAGCGCTGGTGCGCTGACCACTCCCTTTTCGATGCCGGCCCCGAGGGCTGCTCGCGTTTCGCGGGTCAAATCCATGCTTGCAGTTGTTGTTGTTGTCATGTTGATCTATCCGTAACGCTCACTGAATATCTCAGCGAATAATTTCCAATCGCATCACTGTTGAACGATTTCCCTGAACCAGTTCCACCAGATAGAAACCGCCTTCAAGTTGATTCGTCTGCAGACTGATGACCGAAGGTCCGGCCATCAACTCATGCTCGCTGATCAGCAGCATTCTGCCGCTCAGGTCGCGTATAATCAGTCTGGCTGGTCCATCCTCAATCGTGCTCAGTGCGAGTTGCGCAAAGTCCGATGCGGGGTTAGGCCAGAGGGTAACGTCGCTGAAACTGCGGTCATCAGTTGGGGCTTCCATCTTAGCCGTCAGCGTGGTGAATTGGAACAGCGGGGAGAATTCAGTAGTGTCGCCTGCACAGGCAGCCCGTACCATGAACTCATAATCAGTACCTGGAGTCAGTCCCGGTATCATGCGCTGGCTTTCGCTGGCGAGCACAAATCTGAATTTGGTAGTACCAACCCGGCGACCGGCAATCTGGTATCCCACTGCTCCCGGAACATCATCCCAGTCAACCAGTGATTTAGTGCTGGTTGGATAGGCGTACAGATTGCTCGGGACCTGACAGACAGGTGCTGGTGTGCAATCCTCCGGAGCGAACCAGGCACTGTCCAGCGCAAAAACACAGAGGCTGTCTGCACTGTAGGCAATACTCAGATCGACCGACTGACCATCGCTGATCAGGTCTTCCAGGACCACCGTTTGCGGGCTGGCGCTCACGGCAAAACTTTGACCGTTCACGACCACCAAACCAGAATCCGGGGCGTTGCTGGAGAAAATGGTCAGCACCTGGCTGTAGGTGATGAATTCATCGTCGCAATCGCTTTGTACGCCCAGTTGAATGGAATCAACGATGCATACCACAGGTGGCTCACCCATCGGACGAACCTGAATGGCGGAAATCTTGCCCTGGTTGATGCTGGCCTGGAAGGCGATATTGAGCTGCTGATCATCAACAGTAACCGGAAAGCTCATCACCAGCGCTGTGGAATGTCCAACGGAATCAAACAGGTCCAGGTTGGCAATGCGCTGAACCCCTTCCATGTTGACATTGAACACCCTGCGATTGGGGCCTGGCAGTCCTCCGCCTGGAGCACCGAAGAAGATCTCTGCAAAATGCAGAATCACTTCGTAGTCGCCATTCTCCAGCGGGATGTTGTAGCTGAAGGAAGTGCTGCTGCGCTCGGTGCGGTACAGCGGATCGTCAGTCGTGTTGAGAATATCGGGTATAGTGTTATTGGTATAGGTATTGGACACCGTGAAGTACTGGTCAGCGGCAAACTCCGTGCCATCCTGAGCCACATAGGCCGGGCCTCCGCAGTTGAGGTTGACCACAGTTTGACCACCGATAGGACCAGGATCGTCACCCACTTGCAGGATGAGTTTGTTGCTGAGGTTTGAGGTTTTGATGCCGTTGTTCAAAACCGCAACAAAGTGATTGATTCCCGCCTGAGCATTGCTCAGCGAAAGGGTAACCGGAACATCAACAAAACCGCTCAGTCCAATCGTTGCAGAGTACTCTTGTCGGCTGACCAGTGAATTGGATTCAAAGGAGTCGATGTCAAATCCCGGATTGCCCCCGAGGAAAAGTCCGCCCTCTGCTCGAAGCAACTTCACGTTTGCACCCGGCTGTCCGGTGATGCGGACCGTCTGATTTGTTGTCGTGGTGAAGGAAGGGCTGATCACATCTCCCAGGAAAGCAATGCTTGGAACGGGCAAGGTATCCTCATCAAAACGATTGCGGGATCCTCCGAAAGAAGAGGGAGTCATGTACATCTGACCGCCGATCTGAACACCGCTTTCAAAGAGGATCTCCACTTTGGCGCCGGTCAACTCCAGACCGCAAACGCGGCTCGACTGGTTGGGGCCGGGTGAGTTCAGGCCCTTGATGCTGGTGGGGTCGATGTCTATAGAGAACGTCAGCACATCTTCGGGATCGAAATCGCTAAAGGTCAAAACCAGGCGGTCGTAACCTCCGTCGTGCTCACCTTCAAAGTAGTGACCCAGGAAACCCGTGGTGGAATCGCCGCTGTCGATGCTCAGGTCTTTACCCACATTGTCAGCAGCCGTTGCAAAGGGATCAAAGACCATGTCCGGCTGAATCAGCTCGGTCAGGTCAATACTGACCTGGGTGATGCGGCCTCCATTGGCCGAAGTATTGGTCAGGGTAAAGGATCCCGTATTGATCAGGTCAGAATCCAGCCAGTTGCCGGCAAAGGCATTCAGGGTAGCACTCGGTACCGGGCCGAGGGGCTTCATCTTGATGTAGTCCCAGGTAGCCGGGAACTCCGGTGCCGGACCGTTAGAGGTACCGATGATACCCGCAGCGACAACTTCCTCCACCCACTCCAGTGGGAAACTGCGGGGGCCGTCCAGATTGACCTGGAAGCCGCCATTGATGGAGTAGGAAGGCTGAACAGTTCCCGCAATGGGGTCTATGGTCAGGTAGAGATCCACATAGGCCGCGCCTACCACCGGAGCCGGATAGACCTTGGTGATGGGGAAAGGAGAAACAATATCATTCACTTCCTGCAGGTATTCCAATCCTCCGGCTCCGCCGTTAGAATGAATTACCAACTTGATGTAATTGCTCATATCACCCGTTCCGAAGAACATACCCATGTTCTGGAAGTCTGCCGGAGTGCTGCCACCAAATGGGCTGCGAATGCGGCTTTGCAGAACGAAAGGCCGGGTAACCGTATCGACATTGACGCCAAACTGGAAGGCGTTGTCCTGGTTGTTCAGTGTGCTGAAGGCAGAGCCTTCGGTCATTGCATCGATGGTAAACAAACCTGCCGTACCACCGGCGGTAATGTCATCGGGTTCATACTGATCCAGATAGTCTGAATTGCCGTTGTTCATCATGCCGGTAAAGCCCAGCTCGAAGAACCCACCCCTTCCCGGATCACCTGGTTCCCAATCGTAGTCGATGGGCATAAAGGTGCTCAGGCCATTGTCGGGGTCGAGAGCAAACTTGTCAGACACATCCGGAATTCCATCGTTGTCATCATCGGGATCGAGCAAATCGGAGATTCCGTCACCATCCCAATCATTGGGCTTGGAGGCCGCCGAGCAGGGATCGGTGCCGTTGAGCAATTCGTCGTAGTTGGTGAAACCGTCACCATCGGCATCCCCATCGGGATCGCTGAAATCACAGACCGGGGGAATTCCTCCTCCGTAATCAGCGGGTTCAAAGATGGAAATCGGGGTTGAGCCGTAGATGTTACCCACCCAAACTGTACCGGGGAATGGTCCATCGTCCCCAACGGCAATGACATCCAGCGGCACTGCTCCAAAGCCTTCAAAAAGCGTGGTTTTTCCGGCGGGACCGAGTCCGTCGCCACTGGCATTCAATTCAACCTTGACGATCTTGCCGTCAAAAGCTGCGGCTAGCAGATGGCCCTGCATGGCCCCTTCAAAGTTGGAGGCCGTGTATTCAGCAAGTCCGTTGGTGGAAGCTCCGTGCAGAACGATGGTTTCGTCTTCGAGTACAGGGATCAGGTAGTTACATTCAATGGGGTTTTCCAACTCCACAGGCACCGGGCTCTGCGGATTGGTTGCGTTAAAGGTGTTTGCGCGATTGGCGCGGGTCAGGTTTGGGTGACCTCCATAGTATCCCGCTGAGGGGATCAGGTGAAGACCATCGGTATAGGTATTCCCCCCTTCGACCTGAACATCAAGACAAGTAGTGGGTTTGCCGCCCCAGTTGGCATTGGGTCCATTGTCCCAACTGTACATCTTGCCGTTCTCAGCAAGAATGATGTCATAGGCATTGCGGAAACCGGATGCATGGATACGCACAGGGCCATCAACTTCAAGTACAGCCTGGTTTTTGCCATTGTTGCCGCCAAACGGATCGTTGAAGTCATTCACACCGGGGCGATCTTCATCGTCCAGGGTAGGGAGATCGTAGGGGAAGCTGAGGATCTGATCTAAGTGAATAGAGAGAATGGCCGCGGCGTAAGCATACTCCGGTGCCATGGCAAAGTTGTTTGACCTGGCACCCATGTTGGTGTTGCCACCGGCACATACGTAGAGGATATTGTTGATGCTATCCAGAACGAGCCCGTTGAGGCTGTGGTTTTCCTCCGAGCGCGGCAAACCGCGCACCAGGTCAACCCTATCCCAGGAAGAGCCATTCCAGGTGATCTTGGAAACAATCCCTGAATTGGTGTCTAGGTTTTTGTCAGTACCCAGTGGTCCGGCCCCGATTCTCGGATCACTGGAGGTAACCCAGATCTCGGGATTGCTCGCACTGCCGTACAGCGCGATACCCGTGATCTGACGATAATTGATGCTTGGGTTTGGATTCCCGTCATCGTTGTGATTGGGAATCTCGTTGACCTTGAGAATGGTCTCCGTTCCCGTGACAATGTAGTTGTTGGGGCCGAGGCGGGAAATGCTGTAGGCCTTAATGATGCCGTCCTGCTGGGCGACATACAGACGATTGTCCGGTCCAAACTGGATCGAGGTGACCAAATAGCTACTGGCACCGCTGAGGTTGCTGCCTCCAAAGGAGATAGTACCTTGCGCAGCAGCCGAAAAAGCTAGGGAGCAAATGGTGGTTATCAGCGATAGAATAGGTCCGTACCGCCTTAAAAAAGTTATTTTCATGATTGTGTATTGCTGTGGTTACGCTTGTATTGCAAAAGAGAACGCCCTCCCTAAGCCTGCTCGTTTGCCCGTTTTTGACTTCTAATGCTGAAGTCTGCCCTGAATGATGATAAATCCCAGCGTAATCCCCCTCTTATTGAAGTACCCTTTTTACTGTTTTTTGTGTGAAAAAAAAATTAATACCACATGATTATACTGGTGTTACAGGCTACAACTCGTATCGTTTTTATGTTGTAATCCTGTCACTTTAACCGCTATAATCGAACCAAATCGAAGCAATCTTTGTACCCATTGCACATCACCTTTACAGCGGGGCTATGGCACGAAATTCCTCGATTTGATTCAAGTTCAGACGATCTGACCAATGGCGCAATAGCTGGTGGGAAAAAAAGCGAAATAAAAGTTTCAGCAGGTGATAATCAATTACTTACCGATTCAATCTACTTTTCATGTTTAAGTAGATTTCAGCGAGATTGGATATTCTCAGGAGCTTGCAAAATTAAGCTGATTTGAGTTGTTCCGTCACAAACCGTGTATGGTTCTCCCCTTTTTCATGATGGGAATTCAGCATACGAGAAACAATGGTGGTGGCTTTATGAGGCCCACAATTCAGGGATTAGTACTTTGAAGGGCTTAAACCCTGACAATGCGGGCTTAAAGCGGGCAGGATATAGCAAGCCCAACATAGACTTCTTGTCTGAGTTTGGTCAAAAACTGCCACCATTCGACATACTGTAGAGAGTTCTTTACTTTGTCTTGACTATCTTGTGAAGGCAAAGTGTAAAATATACACGAACCTCTGACTACACATTTTGCCCTTACCCCCTGGGCCAAATCGTTAACTACTGTCCACCCATGAATGTCCAAAAGCTGATTTCCTTAATGAGCCTGGCGCTTTTCAGTGCCCTTTTGAATGCCCAGGTGATCTGGACCGACCCACTTCTGCCGACCCAAAGTTCAACCGTTACTGTTTACTACGATGCCAGCCAGGGCAATGCAGCTTTGGCAGGGACCTCAGGCACGGTGTATGCCCATACCGGGGTGATCACCGACAAATCAACCGGACCCGCTGACTGGAAGTTTGTCCAGGGAAGCTGGGGTACCGCAGACCCCGATGTGGCGATGACCTCTCTGGGAAGCAATTTGTACAGCATCACCTACAACATCAATGACTTTTACGGAGTGCCTGCAGCAGACACGGTCTTGCAAATGGCCTTTGTCTTTAGAAACGAGGCGGGAACAACGGTGGGAAGAGCAGCCGATGGCTCAGATATATACACCCCAGTCTTTCGCAATGAATTGAGTGTGACCATAGTTGAACCGGGCAGCCCGCTGACCATATTGGAACCCGGCAGTGATCTGGATGTGCGGATTGCCGCATTGCTGGCCGATTCGCTTTTTCTCTATGATGACGGTGTGGAAGTTCTGGCCTCCAATGCCCTTGATCTGAGCACCACAATTTTTTCGCCAACACCCGGTTTGCACGAGCTCAAAGCCGTGGCAAAGAGCGGAAGCGATGAGGTACAGAGCACTAAGAGCTATTTTGTTCGTCCACCGGTCACTGTTGCTGCAGTGCCTGCCGGGCTCGATCACGGTCTGAACATCATCAGCCCTACCGAGATAGCCCTGGTACTTTATGCACCTGAAAAAGAATATGTTTTTGCTTTAGGTGATTGGAACAATTGGGCACCGGGCCCAGACAGTTATATGAATCTCGACCCTGATGGCGAAACCTGGTGGGTTCAGGCCACTGGATTGAATCCGGGGGAATGGTATACCTATCAATACCTGATTGACGGAAGCATACAGGTGGCTGACTACATGTCCGAGCTGGTTCTTGATCCCTCCAACGACCACTTCATTCCCGAAGAGACCTTTCCCGATCTTCCGTCCTACCCGGAAGAGGGCAGTGGCTATGTGAGTGTCTTCAAAACCAATGAAGAAGAATATGTATGGACGGTAACTGATTTCGAGAAGCCCCCCGTTGAAGACCTAATTGTATACGAGTTACTGGTCCGGGATTTTCTCGGCAAGCGCAATTTTCAGACCCTGCTCGATACTTTGGGATACTTGGAAAGGTTGGGGATCAACGCCATCGAGTTCATGCCGCTCAATGAGTTTGAGGGCAATGAAAGCTGGGGATACAATCCCTCCTTCCACGGAGCGCTGGACAAGTACTACGGCCCCAAAAACGAGCTCAAACGCCTCATTGACACCTGTCACGCCCGAGGCATAGCCGTGATCCTGGACATGGTTCTCAATCACGCCTTCGGCCAAAGCCCTATGGTGCGCATGTACTGGGATGGTGATCGGCCCGCAGCCAACAGCCCCTGGTTCAATCCCATAGCCAAGCATGACTTTAACGTGGGCTTTGATATGAACCACGAAAGCCCGGCCACCAAAAAGTACACCAAGGACATGCTGAGGTATTGGATTGAAGAATACAAATTTGACGGCTACCGCATGGACCTCAGCAAGGGATTCACCCAGAACAATACGCTGGGCAATACGGCTGCCTGGGGAGCATACGATGCCAGCAGGGTAGCCATCTGGAAAGACTATGCCGATTACATGTGGTCCGTTGACCCGACGGCTTATCTGATGCTGGAGCATTTTGCCGACAACACAGAAGAGCGGGAACTGGCCAACTACGGTATGCTGTTCTGGGGTAACATCAACCACGACTACCGCAATCTGGCCAAAGGCAGCGGCTCTTCCAATGTGAGCTGGGGAGTTTACACCTCCAGAGGCTGGGATGATCCACACCTGGTCAGCTACATGGAAAGCCACGATGAGCAACGCATGATGTACACCAACCTCACCGAAGGCAATACCAGTCAGGCACCGGAATACAATATCCGGGATCAGCGTATTGCTTTGTTCCGCTGTGAGCTTGCTGCCACCTTATTCTTCCCGATTCCCGGACCCAAGATGATTTGGCAGTTTGGCGAACTGGGCTATGATGTGGATATCGATTTCAACGGTCGAACCGGGAACAAGCCCGTGCGCTGGTTCTACTACGATGAACAACCCAGACAGCGCCTCTTTCAAATCTATAGTGCCCTGATCAAGTTGCGCCGCGACTATCCGCAGGTATTCGCCAGCACGGACTTCACGGCCTCCGTTTCCGGCATCGTCAAGCGAATCAACATCAATCACCCCGACATGAACGTTGTTGCCATCGGCAACGTAGCGCTTATTGAGCGCGAAGGGGTGCCGACCTTTAATCACACCGGCTGGTGGTATGAATACTTCAGCGGCGACTCCCTGAATGTAACGGACCTGGGGGCCGCCCTGAGCTTTGAGCCCGGTGAATACCGGCTCTACACCGATGTTAGGCTGAGCAAGCCGGACATACTCTCCGGTGTGGATGAAATTCCCGGCCCACTCGGATGGACGGAGGTCTATCCCAACCCCACTGCCGCTGGTCAGCAGATCGCCGTCGTCTTCGAATTGGGCGCGCAAAGCTCTGTCCTGGCCACCTTCTATGATCTCGAAGGGCGTCAGGTGAGTATGAGCGACCTGGGTGTGCTGCCCGCAGGGCGCAGAGGCCAAACCCTACAGGCACCTTCCGCACCGGGCATGTATATGCTTGAACTCGAAGCCGGAGGAGAGCGCAACATCACCCGCATCGTGGTTCATTGAGCAGGCCTCCTGCTTGCACTTACTGAACAACCAGGCGAAGCGCTGAACTCATCTGCTCACAACGAGCGCTGAGCAGGTATATGCCCGGAGGAATGCCGCTGATGTTCAGCCAGGTGTCCGATGCCTGACTGAAACTGCGCCAGGTTCTGCCGTCCATTCCGCGCAAATCCCAATCCTGGCAAACTGAAGACCGCAGAAAAACCCGATCACTGGCCGGGTTGGGGAACAGTGCAGACAAGGCCAATTCGCCGGGCTCTATTCCCGTTAACACATTCGACCAGCCCGGTGTAGGCGTACTGAGAACCTGCAACTCTCCCGCCCCATCGGGCAGCAAACCGACAGAGACGTTGGTGCTCTGCTCCCCGTAATTCAGTACGTGTATGGGTCTGAGCCGATCGGCCTGCGAAGCGTAGATGCCGATGCTTCCACCGGAAGCACTCAATCGGAAATTGGTGTGATTGGGTCCGGCGGCTGCATCGTTGTCCGCCCAGAACCAGGCAAAGGCACCTGGTGCCAGATTCATAGAGGGCATTCTCCATTTCGAAGGGCGACCCGGTTCGTTGCTCAGGTATTTATCGCCAAGAAAGATGCTCGTCTCTCCCCCATTGTAGATCTCCACCCAATCTTCAAAATCGCCCTGTTCATCGGCCATGTAAGAACTGTTGGCCGCCATAAACTCGTTGATGTAAAGGGGAATGGCCGGTTCATCAATGCGCCACTGCACGGGGTCACAGGGCCGGAGCGTAGAATTATCATCTGCACCGCGGGCCCTGATCTGAAAGCTCCAGTCTGTAGGGTCCATCAAAGCATCCAGCCAAACCCCATAGATACCGTCTCCGGCCAACCCGTCATCGCTCATGCCATCGTCAACCATCAAGACCGAATCCAGCTCTCCGTCCAGGGCATAGACCAACCACACCTCAAGCCCCGTCTGGTCGTCTTCGGCAAAAGCCTTTACGTGTATGGGTTGCTTCAATACCGGAAAATTATGGCTGAGGTGGTTGAGCACCGGAGCCATATCATAGCTTTCCAACTGGCCAACCGCCGTTCCAACTCTAGTCGTCACAAAAGGTTTTAGCCCATAGTCCACATGCCCACCAAGAGCGGAAGTATAGGAAGAGTGAAAATTTGAGATGCTGTAACCATGGTCCAGAGGGCGATACTCATCGGCTTCGGCTGATGGTGTGATCATCGCCTTGAGGGCATCAATGCGGGCAAAATACCCAGCGGGATTCATCAGGTCCGAACTCAGCCGATCAATGTACCAGCTAAAACGCGCCCGGTAAACCGGATTGTCCATCAGTCGCTCATACAAGGGTCGATACTCCGAACTCTTGTCCCAGGAATAGATGTCCCGCACACCCCAATCCCTACCTATCCAGTCTAAGCCGTAAGTGTGATCCGTGTCGTAAATAATGTACTCCATGCGGGCAGAGATGGGGTTCTGAAATAAATACAAATTATTAATATTATAAATATATCCATCCCAATTTCCCGTCATCACATCTATAGCCGCTTGTCGCAGGTAATCATCCACATTGAGCACGGCCTCAAGCTCACACTCCAGATCCCCATCCGGGGTGTTGTTCAGCACGTCAATGAAGTGGATCAGATCGGAGTATGGGCTGATGTCTCCGCCCCGCTTCCACTCACAGTAATCATAAGACGAAGGGCTGCTGCCCTGCCACACCAGATCAGTGGGATACAAACATTTATACAGATTGCCAAGATCTGTTCCGAAATGGTTGCGCACAAACTGCTCGTCAATATGCTCCACATTGATGTACAGTCCGTAAAAACGACCATTGATGTAGACGTCAGTATGGGCGGCACGGGTGCCTTCCACGTTCATAGCGGGAATCAGATCGCTGACCAGTTTAGCCCGAATCACCGAGGGATCATTGGCCTGCCCATTGACATTGAGTTTCTCGAGAGCATGCCATTTCCCTCCTGGCAAAAAGCGGTTGAAGGAAACCTTGAAATTCTTCTTGTTCGCAAAACGGCTGAAATTGCCCCTCAGCCTCAAGCCGACATTGGGCACGCTGTCGCGAACGCCATCGCGGGTAAAGACAAACTGAGCCCGGAAATACTCATCACTGGTTGGATCGTCATACAGCGCATCCAGGCTGTCTTCGGGAAGGTAAAGGTCAATGCGCGGAATGGAGGCATCACTGTAAACCACGCCGGGCTCGGGACTGAGCCCCTGCCCCCTGCAGAGACTCAACGAGCAAAGCAAAATCGCCAGGTGGATTAATGTAGACTTTTTTATCATATATCTTTCATTGGCCAGAATCACTGCGCTCAGTTCGCCCTTTGCAGGACAAATCGCCCGCTGTAACGGTCCTTGGTCGTCTGCAGTTCAATCAGGTACAATCCCTCGGTCCATGAAGTGGGAAGCTGAAGTCTAAATCCCTCTTCGGCCAGAGAGACATCGCTCTGCCAGATCAGTCGCCCATCCATAGAGGACACGCTGAGCAAGGCATCACCGGTCCCGGAGAGCAAACCCGGTGACCAGGAAATCAACACGCTCCCGCTGGCGGGATTGGGGTAAACGTTCAAAGCATCGGTCTGGGCGCCAAGTAAAGGTCCCTGGCCTGAATAGGTTGTACTGGTATCGGTCAGGGGAATGAGTTCATCGCGCAAATCGCCCTGCACCCAGACCCCGAAAGAGCGGGCCGGCACCTCAAAATAGGCCTGAGAAGAACCATTGACAATCGCGTATTCATTGGGCGAAATCGCAAAGATGTCGGTGAGGGTATCGCCCACTGGCACAAAACCGGTATTGAGGGTATGATCAACCCTCAGGGTCTCCCCGGCAAAATTGATCACCACCACTGCGCTCTTTCCCGAAGGACCGCCGCTGACCTGATAGATCAGTGAGGTGTTGGGAAAACCAGCCAGGTAATTGCCCGTGTAAAAACTGCCAAACCGATTGAGGTAGTCCACAAATGGGGAGCCGGCGATGTAGCGCTGGTGCACTTCCATCAAGCCATTGAGTCGAAAACGCTGAGTACCCGCCAGGTAGTAGTCCTTGTAGAAAAGGCAGGGCAGGCCCACCCGGTTATTGGTCAGGATGTAGGCATAGGCCAGATCGGGATCGTTGACCAACTCCTGACCGGGGTAGCGAAAATCGTGATTGTTGACAAAGGTCACCGCATCAAAACCGCTGCTGCCCGCAGCGTCCACCATTCCCGACTGAAAGACATTGCGCACATCGTAACCGAAAGCGTCGCAGGCCTGTTTGAGCGATTCGCGCAGAGCAAAGTCAAAGACCCGAATGCGAATAGCCGCCCGGGTTTCATCGTTCATCGAAGCGTTGGCCTGATCCACCCAATCCTTCAGGGCGAAAGGGTTGCCGTCAAAGAACTCCCCGACAACAGTTTGCGGGTCCTTTCCCTCCGCGTGAAGGCGGTTCATCATCAGGCCATTGAACCAGGGCGGAAAATGCTTGACCGCATCAATGCGGTAGCCACGTATACCGGCATTGCTCCACAGCCATGAATTCCAGGCGTGCATGGCATCCTGCACGGAGGGAACGGTCTGATCCACATCGTAAAAGAACCACATGGCATCCCAGTCACCGGCTAATTGAGTGGGGTTGCCGTTGGGCCGGAAGGCCGTATAGTCCATAGCGCCCTGCCCCGAAGGCAATTGACTGAAATCGGTGTAAGTCTGATAGCGCAACTGATCTTGAACATCCGCAGCGGCTGCCCCATTCCACAAACCGTAGATAAAGTGGTCCGAGTAATCGCCCAATCCACCGGCGTTGTTGAACAGCAAGATCCAGAGCGTATCTCCGGCTGCGCTGAAATCGGAAGCCTCCAGGGTCAGGGCAAACTCATCGGTCTTGCAGGCATCCTCATCCGTGCGGGCCTCCATGCGCCTGCCGAGCTCCAAAACATCAAATCCCTCACCGCAATCCGCGCCCCCATTGGCTGCGCTCTCCGTGAGCGGAGCCGTTCCAAAATTGGCGCCCACCTCCCCGGTCCAGGTCATGACGGTGTAGTTCTTGTTGAAGAAATTGGGGTGTTCGGAGGCCGATCTCACCTTGAGGTAGTAGGTTCCCGCACCGTTGCCCGTGCTTCCCCCCAGGGGCAGATAACAGCGCCAGCGATCCGAAGGCATGGGCTGATCGCCCGCTGCCGCTTTGGCGAAATTCATGTTCTCTATCCAGCCCTCAACCGCGGGATTGTCCTCGGCCCTTCCCCCGTCGCGGTGGTTCCAGACCATGTCGGCCAGTAGCGTGATGCCCTGAGCGTTAAACGCGTTCACCGCCGCTGTGAGATGGGCGCGACTTCCCCAGCGGGCATTGCCGTAATCGCCCAGATCGTAGTAATCCCGGACATCATAACCCACGCTGAAGCCCCCTCCCGAGCCCTTGCTCAGGGGTGGAAGCCATACCTGAGTGATGCCCGCTTTTTTGAGATCTTCGGCCTGTTCGCCTAAATGAGCCATAAAGGTCTTGCCCCCGACCGAGCTGGGATAGTCCCAGTACCAGGCCTGCATCATGACCTCCTGAGCGCTTAGACCGGCGGGTTTGAGCCACAAGGTCAGCAAGAAGATAGCGAGCCCCTTCGACCCGAAAAAACCGATGACGTGTTTGATGTTCATCTGCGCCAAACTCATTGATTTTTGATATTGTGAGGTCTACACCGTTTGTTGAAAACCCCGGAGCAAGACCCAAAGCTACACCGTCCTGCTTGTTACCTTTACGGGCTCAACGGCATTCCGTTCCCGGGCTGGCCTTTTTTCGCTCATGAATTCATCCATCCACATCGCGCTCCTCTGGCTTTTTGCTCTGCTGGCAACAACAGGAGAAGATACAACAATCAGCGCACAGATTGCCCCGGGTTCGCGCCTGATCATAGACAGCTTGCCGATTGAGTCAAGCTCCCCTTCTCCAGCATCGCTCACGCCCTCTCCAACCCATCGGAAACTGCGCATCTGGATGCCCGCCGGATGGAGCTCAAAGACCCTTCCCCAGAGGATAATCTATATGCTTGACGGGCAGAATCTCTTTGAAGACCAAAGCAGTTTTTCGGGCGAATGGCGGCTGGATGAAGAGTTGAGTGCCCTGCAAGATGGCGGGTACAGCCTCCCTCTGGTGGTCGGTATAGACAACGGTGGTGAATTAAGGCTGGCCGAGTACACGGTCTTTCCCATTCAGGATTACGGCGGCGGCGCCGGTCTTGAACATCTTGAATGGCTCCTTTCAGAAGTCATACCCTATGTCGAATCACAGTACGGCATTGAACCCGATGCAGCTCATCGGGGCATAGGCGGATCTTCGCTCGGCGCTTTGCTGGCTTTGTCGGCAGTACTGGAATACCCTGAAAACTTTGGGTATGGTCTCCTGTTTAGTCCATCCTTCTGGGCATCAGAGAAAAATTTAGATCAACTGAGTAACCATACCATTTCAGATGGTATGCTATTGTACGGCTTGATGGGCACCTATGAAAGCAGGGAGACTACCGATCAGGTGCTGATGATGGATTCGGCGATATTGGATTACTATGCAGTTGACTTTTTGGAGGCATACAACCGCTTGCGGCGCAATGGCATGAACAAATCAAATATACAATGGAAAATGGACTCAAAAGGTCGGCATCACGAGTCCTACTGGGGTCAGCAATCAGGCGAAGCTATTCGCTGGTGGCTGGAACAAACTCGATAAATATAATATAAGATAAATTATGCGGAAGACTATCCTTGAAAAATCTTCGATCTATCTGGCTTTGATAATGCTTGCGTGTCTCGCCGCATGTAAAGAACCTGTTTCCGAAGCCCTGCTCAGCTATCCGGACCAAGCCTTGCTCAGCAGTCCGGTGTGGCCGCTCAGACTGGATGAAGGTTTGGGCACCCTGCATCTCGCCGACTACTTCGGGACCGATTTCGAACCCGATTCGGTCACTTATCCGCGCGGCGTGCTTGGCCGCATTGCCGATGGTATGATAGGATTGAGCATGATCGCCAATGCCAAATCAGTGGATCGAATTCACGTATGGAAAGGCGGCTTTGCCTATACCATTCCGGTGTTCCGCAGCGACAAGATCGAGTATTCGCTAACACTGGACACCGCGTTCGCCAGGGAGGGTCCTGTGCAAGCAGCCGGGGCATTCAATGATTGGAACCCACTAGCCACCTTCATGACCCGCGAAGGCGCCAAGTGGTCCACTACCCTCCGACTCGATCCCGGTCAATACCCCTACCAGATGGTTGTCAATGGGCAATGGATGCTGGATCCGGGAAATCCCGATTCCCTGGACAACAACATCGGCGGGTACAATTCATTGCTTAGGGTCAAAAGGCCGACGGGTTTGCCCTTTCTGCGCCCCTTCGACATACAATCTGAGGAATTAGTGCTGGAGATCAAGGGCCAGATCAGTGGCTTCATCCTGCTCTGGGAATACGCCGAACTGGATGAGCAATTCTGGAGGCTGGAAGATCAGCGTCTGTACATCAAAGTCCCCGCACAGGCCAGAGATAGGAAAAAAAGCGAATTATTTGTCTGCGCCTGGAACGAACAGGGGCGCTCCAACGATCTGCGTATTCCTCTGCTCGAAGGGCTGCCGGTAGGAACCCAGGTAATTCCGGAAAGGGTTCAGCGACAGGCCATGACCATGTACTTTCCGCTCATCGACCGCTTTGCCAACGGAGATCCCAGCAACGACCGGCCCTCGGAAGACCCCCGGGTCCTGCCACCGGCCAATTTCTTTGGAGGTGACTTGCAAGGCCTCACTCAGCATTTGGACTATCTGGAGAACCTGGGCATCAACACGATTTGGATCTCTCCGGTCGCGCTCAATCCCACGGGTGTTTATCAGGAGTATCCGGAGCCGCGGCGCTGGTTTTCGGCCTATCACGGCTATTGGCCTGTCAGCTACCACAAGGTGGATCCCCGTTTTGGGGGAGATGCCGCACTGGACGAGCTGGTATCTCAAGCCCACAAAAGGGGAATGCGCGTTTTGCTCGACTTCGTGGCCAATCACGTTCATCAGGAGCATCCGATGATCATCGAAAATCCCGGGTGGGCGACTACTCTGGATCTCGACGATGGAACCCGCAACCTGCGCCGCTGGGACGAGCACCGCCTGACCACCTGGTTTGACGATTTTCTTCCCAGCCTGGATTTCGAAAATCCCCTGATCACCGAAGCGGTGACCGACTCGGCGCTGTTTTGGATTGAGCGCTTCAATCTGGACGGATTCCGCCACGATGCCACCAAGCACATTCCGGAATTGTTCTGGAGAACCCTGACCACCAAACTGCGGACCAACTTTCCGGAGCGCGATCTCTTTCAGATCGGAGAGAGCTTTGGCAGCCGGGAACTGATTGCCAGTTATATGGGCCCTGGCATGCTCGACTCCCAGTTTGACTTTCCCCTGTACTTTGCCGCGCGCTCCTGTCTGATCAATACCAACAGCGATTTTAGCGATCTGGCCGATGAGCTTCTGGCCAGCCTGGAATCCTTTGGTCACCACCATTTGATGGGCAACATCACCGGCAACCACGACATGGCTCGATTCAGCTCACTGGCCGGAGCTGCGCTGCTTCCGGGCGAAGATGACAAGGAAGTTGGCTGGGAACGGGAAATCGGCGTGGGAGACCCAATTGCCTATCCCCGGATGGCGCTTCTGATGGCCTTTCAATCGGCCATTCCAGGATTGCCGGTGGTCTACTACGGCGATGAGATTGGCATGCCGGGAGCAGGAGACCCCGACAGCCGGCGCATGATGCGTTTCAGCGACTGGAGTGCAGCGGAGACGGCCCTTCACGCCCGCTTCACCGAATTGCTTCAACGCCGCAAGAGCGACCCGGCCCTGCAGTACGGAAGTACCGAATTGCTCTATGCCGATCAGCATGTACTGGTCATTCGCCGCGACTGGTTCGGCCATAAAACCTTCGCTCTTCTAAACAAAGGTGCCGAGTCGGCCAATGTCGATCTGCCGGAACTGGGCACGGTGACGATCCCGGCTTACAATGCCTTGTTTCGCTAGAACTTTGCCTCCTTTGCCAAACATAGTTTAATATATGTTTCCCAGAATCAACCCCACTCAGACCCGCTCCTGGCAGGAGTTGGAGGCGCATTTCACGGCCATGCGCGATGTTCATTTGCGCAGTTTGTTCGCCGAAGACCCGGATCGCTACCAGAGCTTCCACCTGGACGCCTGTGGAATCCTGCTCGACTACAGCAAGAACCGGATAGATCGACAGAGCATGGATTTATTGCTCGATCTGGCCCGGGAATGTCGGGTTGGCGATGCCATCCGCTCGATGTTTGCCGGAGATCAGCTGAACGAAAGCGAAGGCCGGCCGGTTCTGCACGTCGCCCTTCGCCGCAAGAAAGCGGGCAGTTTGTATGTCGAAGGGCAGGACATCACGGTGCCGGTTCAGGAGGTGCTTCGCGACATGGCATCTTTTTGCGAGAAGGTTAGAAACGGCTCCTGGGTGGGTTACAGCGGCAAGCGCATCACCGATGTGGTCAACCTGGGCATAGGTGGTTCGGACCTCGGTCCTCTGATGGTCTGCGAAGCGCTGAAACACTACTGGGGCCCGATCACACCGCATTTTGTCAGCAATGTTGACGGCACCCATCTGGCCGAAACGCTCAAAAGGCTCAACCCGGAAAGCACCTTGTTTTTGGTGGCTTCCAAGACCTTTAGCACCCAGGAAACCCTGACCAATGCCCACAGCGCCAGAGCTTGGTTTCTGGAACAGGCCCGCGACCCCGCGCACATCGCTCTGCACTTTGCCGCGATGAGCACCAACGAAACGGCGGTAACCGATTTTGGCATACACCCGCAGAACATGTTTCCTTTCTGGGACTGGGTGGGCGGAAGGTATTCGCTGTGGTCGGCGATTGGGCTTTCCATCATGTTGGCGGTTGGTCCCGAACACTTCTACGCCCTGCTCGAAGGCGCCGAAGCCATGGATCAGCATATGCTCGATGCGGCGCCCGAACACAACATGCCCCTGATCATGGCCTTGTGCGGGATTTGGTACCGCAATTTCTTTGGTGCGGAAAGCCATGCTGTTCTTCCCTATGATCAATACTTACATCGCTTTCCTGCATATCTGCAGCAAACCGATATGGAGAGCAATGGCAAGAGTGTTGACCGCAATGGCTCGCCCATCCACTACCCTACCGGACCTATTGTCTGGGGCGAACCGGGCACCAATGGTCAGCACGCTTTCTATCAGTTGCTCCACCAGGGAACCACTCTCGTGCCCTGTGATTTCATTGCGGTGGCCAGGACGCACAATCCCATCGGTGAGCCGGTGGGAGATCACCACCGAAAGCTGCTGGCCAATTGCTTCGCCCAAAGCGAGGCATTGATGAACGGGAAAACCGCCCTGGAAGCCCGCCGCGAACTCGAGGCAGAGGGAACTGATCCTTCGGGCATCAGCAAACTGCTTCCCTACAAAGTCTTTGAGGGAAACAGACCGAGCAACACCCTCTTGCTGCGACAGCTAGACCCAAAAAGTCTGGGGGCTCTGATTGCCCTGTATGAACACAAGATCTTTCTGCAAGGCGTTATCTGGAATGTTTTTAGTTTTGACCAATGGGGGGTGCAGCTCGGCAAGCAACTGGCCGGAGTGATCTTGCCGGAACTCAGCCAATCCAGTCCGGTGCAGCACCACGATTCCTCCACAAATGCCCTGATTAACACTGCAAAACAATGGTTAAGCTAAGTCGTGTGATTCTGTTGGTTTTGGTCATCGCGTCCTTGGGCATACAGGCCTGCAGGAATAGTCCTGGTAACCGTGAAGCCGAAGAAGCAATCACAAACGGAAATGGAACCGCCCCGGAGTGGACTAAAGACGCAGTGATCTACGAATTAAATATTCGTCAATACAGCAAAGATGGCACCTTTGCCGCCATAGAAAAGGATTTGCCGCGATTGCGGGACATGGGTGTGGACATCATCTGGCTGATGCCCGTGCACCCCATCGGTGAGCTCAACCGCAAGGGCAGCATGGGCAGCTATTACGCCGTCAAAGACTATTTGGATGTTGACCCGGGCTACGGCAGCATGGAAGATTTTCAGCGCCTGGTCAATCGCATTCACGAAGAGGGCATGTATGTGATTCTGGACTGGGTGGCCAATCACAGTGCCTGGGACAATACGCTGATGGAAAGCCATCCGCATTGGTACACCCGGGATTCTGCGGGCAATGCGGTACCACCAGTGGCCGATTGGGCCGATGTGGCCGATTTTAACTACGATCAGGGTGGCTTGCGCAACTACATGGCCGATTGCCTGAAATTTTGGGTGGCCGAGATGGACATTGACGGCTACCGCTGCGATGTAGCCGATATGGTGCCCACGACATTCTGGGACAGTGTTCGCGTGGAGCTGGATAAGATCAAGCCGGTATTCATGTTGGCTGAGGCTGAAACCCCTTCCCAGCACACCCGCGCTTTTGATATGACCTATGCCTGGGATATGCACCATATCATGAACGGCATAGCTCAGGGAACCAAACCCATTTCTGCCCTGGATGATCGCTTGCGCTACGAGGACAGCGCCTTTGCACCAGCCGACTACCGCATGCTGTTCACCTCCAATCACGACGAGAACAGTTGGAATGGAACGGTCTTTGAGCGCATGGGGGATGCCGCTCAAACCATGGCAGTGCTCAGCTTCACCCTTCCGGGTATGCCCCTGATTTACTCCGGTCAGGAAGCGCCCATGCGCAAACGCCTGGACTTTTTTGAGAAGGATGCGATAGACTGGAACAATTACGCCTGGCAGGACTTTTACCGCAGTCTTTGCACCTTGAAAAGTGAACAGCGCGCACTTTGGAACGGCATTCACGGCGCTGATCTCCAACGCCTGAACAGCACGGATCAGGAGCGCATCTACGCCTTCAGCCGGGGTGCAAATGAGGTGGTTTGTGTCTTTAACCTCTCAAAGGATCAGGTGGAAGTGAACCTGCTCGATGACCTAAGCTCCGGCTCTTACCGGGAGTATTTTAGCCAGGAGGAGTTTTCCTTCCATAAGGACCAATCGTGGACGATGACACCTTGGTCTTATCGGGTTTTTGTTGCGCTGTGATGGCCCTTCCACCGGCAATGACACCATTGTCATTTTTTGTTAATGCTTGAAAATTAGACGAATACAGGAACCTTTTTGCCTTCAGTTGACGTAAACCCGTTGCACAGGACCAGCAGGATAAGAATAGGCGATATGTAATCCTGATATGCGCTTGAACAAGATACTTATTGCGCTAATAATCATTGCTCATGGGCTGAAAGCAGAGATCAAAATGCCTTTGTTGACCCCTGCCGACAGCATGCGCAATGCCCTGCAGCAGCTTCCTCCAGGCACCTGGAAAGAGGCGGCTGAGCTCAATACCCAACTCGGTCGGTTTTACGCATCCGGGTATCAGCACGATTCAGCGGTACTTTATTACTCCCAGGCCCTCGAATGCAGGAAAAAGTCGGGGGATAAGCACATGGTGTTCAAGGCATTGTTCAACCTGGGCTATGCCGAATACGCCATGTACGAGTATTCCTCAGCGCTTCAAGTGTTCTATGAGAGCCTTGAGCTGGCGGAAAGCCTGGAATCCGACTCTTTGCGAGCAGTAGCCCTGGACTGGATTTCCCTTCAGTATCTGTATTCCGGAGCCTATGAGCAGGCCATAAGCAATCAATTGCAGTCCATCAGTATTCGCGAATCTCTTCAGGATTCTGCGGGATTGGCCGAGAGTTTTTACTCCATGGGCGATATTCTCAACCATCAGCACAAGCTGGAGGAGAGCAATGCCTATTTCCGCCGATGCATTGCCCTGGCCACTTACTATGATCAGAAGAGTCTACTGCTTGGGGCCTATGGTACCTTGGGAGCCGCTTTTATCGAGATGGGACAATGGGATTCGGCCTTCATCTACAACCGAATAGCCCTGGCCTTTGCCGAGCTCAACGACATGGATTACGGCATAGCCTTTGCCAACGGTTCATTGGGCAAGTGTCACTTTGCCGCCGGAGATATGGACTCCGCCCGGATTTGTTACAACCGTTCATTGGAGGTCGCTCTTTTGATGTCAGAGCACAGCGAGATTGCCGGCAGTCTTTTGGGATTGGGTAAGCTGGCCA
Source organism: Chitinophagales bacterium (assembly GCA_041751015.1). Taxonomy (GTDB): domain Bacteria; phylum Bacteroidota; class Bacteroidia; order Chitinophagales; family BACL12; genus WGOA01. The sequence continues at coordinate 62,501 of JBGSYF010000020.1, read as the reverse complement.
GTCGCGAACAACATTATGACGAAGCGCTGAACTACTTCCGCCAGAGTCTGGAAAGCGGTTTGGCCTATGAGCTTCACGACGTTCAACAGCAGAGCTACGCATGCATGGCCGAGACCTTTCACCTGGCAGGTCTCCACGATTCGGCCTACGCCTATCAGAACAAGCTTCTGGCGCTCAAAGACAGCTTGTTTGCACAGCGCAACCGCTCTATGGTATCCACGCTGGAAGCTCGTTACGGAATTCTGCAAAGTGAGTCTGATCAACAAGCCCTGCTGTTCAGAAAAGATCGGCAAATCAGACAACTGAGTTTGGCCGTGACGGGTGTGGGCATCTTGCTGACTTTGGGTTTTCTCTATGTATCCTGGCACAACAACCGCAATCAGCGCAAGCTCAATGCCGTTCTTGAAAGCCACAACAAGAAGATACAAGAACAGAACAGCAAACTCCAGTCGGTCAATGAAGACCTCAAGCAGTTCGCCTACGCGGCCAGCCATGACTTGCGCCAACCCCTTCGAACCATTGGCAATTTCAGTGCTTTGCTGGAACGCAGGTTCAAGGAACATATCGATCAGGACGCCGCCGACTATTTTCAGTTCATCCAACGCGCGGTCAGGGACATGTCTTCACTGTTGACCAATCTGCTGCAATACACCCAGTTGGAGAACAAGTCGGAGTCCTTTGAAGAACTGGACATGAACGACATTCTGGGGACGGTCTTCAACAACCTCAGCCAGTTGATTCAGGAGAAGAATGCGAATGTTATGACCGAATATCTGCCCCAGGTGCGCGCCAATCGCGAACACATGATTCAGCTCTTTCAAAACCTGATCAACAACGCCCTGAAGTTCAACGACAAGACCCATCCTGAAGTCCTGATTTCCTTCTGCCAAACGGAAGACAAACTCCGCTTCAGCATCAGCGACAACGGCATTGGTATTGAGCAGGAGTACTCGGAACAGATCTTCGGCTTGTTCCAGCGGGTGGGCGACAAGGAAGAATTTGAGGGAAGTGGAATGGGTCTGGCCATAACCCGCCGCATCGTCAAACAGTATCAGGGCGAAATATGGGTGGAGTCCCGCCCGAATCTGGGAAGCACCTTCTTCTTTACGCTGCCTTGCGGCGACTCGGAGCGGGCGTACCTTTGAGACATGGTAAACTGGAGCTTGTTGCCCGGATCACGGTTGTGGTCTGCAATTGCTGTGCTTGCGGGGTGTCTGGTGACTTCCTGCAGCGCGGATCAGAGCAAGGGGGGCGAGCGTGCAGGCCAAGGACAAGCCGATCCGCTCACTTCAGCAGGCACAGATGCTGAATCTCAGAGCCTGATTCCAGCATCCCTGAAGCTTCAGCAACTCGATTCAAGTTGGTACGACCTCAGCCGGCTCACCCGGGATTCAGCCACTATTTTGTTGATCCTCAGTCCGGAATGTCCCCTCTGCCACGATTATGCTTTTGCCTTTAGAACCCTCGGGGAACAGCAACCCGCGCAAGGCATTCGCATCATCGGAGTCTTTCCAGGCCTCTTCTTTACCGACATGCAAATCCGCCGCTACGCCAGCCGGTTCCGCCTGGATTTCCCCATGCTGAAGGATCCGGACTACGCGCTAATCAGAAGCCTTGGTGCCGACACCACCCCTGAAGCCATCCTACTGGACTCAAATGGGCTGACCATCTACCAGGGCAGTCTGGACAACTGGGCCTATGAGCTCGGGCGCAAACGACTGGAGCCCACGGAGCACTATTTGCGCGATGCCATAGCCGCCCTGCAAAAGGGTGAGGATCCCCCGCTGAGCCGCACCAAAGCCATTGGCTGCCTGATTGAATAGGGCATCAATCGTACCTTTGGCTGCGAAGATGGGCAGCGAAACAACGCGTGTAGCAAGTCTGGCTTTTGGTTCGAAGGGCTGCGGCAAGTACAGTCCGGCTGCGCTTCTTTTCGCCCTGCTATCGATTTTCCTCTGCGTTATACCGCTGAACAGTTGTTCAGAGAAGTCGGCGGGAACTGATGCGGCAGGTTCATCTGGAGCCCCTGCTGACAGCATCCCGGGATTCTATCCGGAGATCGCGGAGATCATCTTCAACAACTGCACACCCTGCCATCGCAGCGGAGGCAGCGGCCCCTTTCCACTCGCGCAATACGAAGACATCAAGAAGCGCACCCGGATGATCAAACTGGTTACCGGCAAGCGCATCATGCCGCCATGGCCTGCCGACCCGGAGTACCGGCATTTTCTGGGCGAAAAGCTGTTGAGCGCTGAACAGATAGAGCGAATTGCCCTATGGGTGGACGCCGGCGCACCCATAGGCGATACCCTGCAGCGAGTCTTCCCCGGATACTACCCGGAGTATTCCAACCTCGGTGAACCCGATCTGGTCTTGCGCTTTCCGCCCTACGCGGTTCCGGGCGATGGAAAGGATCATTTTCTGCTCATGAAAGTGCCCTATAGCATAGCCCAGGACACCTTCGTGCGGGCCATCGAGTTCATTCCCGGAAGTCAGATGCTTGTTCATCATATGAACGCGAATCTGATCAGTTACAGAGATGGAGCAAAAGCAGACGTTTACTCCGGGCAGCGCATCGTTCCGACCAATCTCAAACAAGAGGCCCTGCAGGTACATCGTCAAATGGACAATATGAACGACGACGGGAGCTGGCCTCAACTGACCCGCATGGTCTGCAATTACCTGCCCGGCGTGCAGCACAGCGCCTATCCCGAAGGCATTGGAGGCTTCAAGCTCTCCAAGCAAGGCGTCTTCTTCATAAACGACATGCACTACGGCCCGAGCAGCATACCTCTTACCGATGAAAGTAGATTCAATATATTTTTTGCTTCTGAACCGCCAAAACGCCCAAGCTTTGAATTTCTCATGGGCACCTTTGGCGAAAGCGGCACCCCCATTGAGCCGCCATTGTTTGTCCCGCCGGACAGCGTGATGACCTTCCGCACCCGCTTCACCCTGCCCGAAGACATCAGTCTATTGACCATAAACCCGCATATGCATCTGCTGGGCAAAAGTTTTCTAGCCTATGCAGTTGACCCCGACGGCGATACCATACCGCTGATTCGCATTCCGCGATGGAATTTCCGCTGGCAGTATTTCTACACCTTCGAGAAAATGTTACCGCTCAAGGCGGGCAGCACCATTTATGTCGAAGGGGTTATGGACAATACCCGAGATAATCCGGACAACCCCTTCGATCCACCCATTGCCATCGGCGAACCTCCGGAAGGCTCCATGCGCACCGTGGACGAGATGCTGCAATTCATTGTCACCTATCTGCCCTATCAACCCGGGGACGAAGACATCAGCCTAAAGGTGCCCCGCCTGTAAGGGCAGAAAACAGGTCAGAGTGGACCGCTCAGTCCTTCGGAGGCAGAAAGATAAGCGTCAGGTCTTCTACGCTCAGTTCCTCCGCGTCTTTGCGCTGTTGAGACTCGAGGTGCTCTATGAGCGCCATGCCGATTTGCCGGGTGCTTTTATCAGCGGCAGAAGCCAATGAGCTGCTGCCGGCAAACCCTCCCACTCTGGGAATCCACTTCAGCGCCGATCCGAATAAACTGGTTCCTGCACTGTAAAGGCTATAGCCCTGTAACAGATAGTCCTGAGCGCCGTCCAGGCCCTCCTCTCTGAGCTTGAGCCCATAGCGACTGGCGATTTCCCCCAGCATCTGAACCTGCATGCGAATGATCAGGGCAACATCCAATCCGGGGATCGGAAAACCGGCGCGGCGGATGGCTTTGGAACAATAGTGCTCAATGAGCATCTCCGCTTCGCGGCGGCGCAGAGGGTTCAACTCCTCCGGGCTGCGAAAGCCGCCTGGCCGATGTTCCCGACTGTGGAGCTCCTCTCTTGGGGGAAGAACCAGAGCGGGGCTCTCCGACTGTTCTGTTGGCTCGGCGTGCTCTGGCAGCTCTGTCTGCTCCGTTTGCTCCGTTTGTTCAGCTTGCGCGGTTTGCTCAGCTTGCGCGGTGCTTTTGTCTTCGGGCAGTTCGTAGAGACGGCGCCTCGGACGGCTGATGGCCTGGGGCTTAGATTGCTTATCTTCTATAGTCATAGGGCTGGCTATTTTAGCTCAGGACCGCTCGGGCAAAGTGAGCATAGTCTTCACGCACGGGCGATTGACGAAATCCGCTAAAAATGGTTTTTCTCTCTTCCAGCACTTTGCTGCACAAACTGCTGTTGCGAACAGGCCGCGGAGCAAGCCATTCGGCATAGTGCTTCTCCAGGCGCTCTAGCGCTGTTCTGGAGACGGTCTCCCGCTGATCGTAGCGCGTGAATAAGATGGTTTTTTCCGGAGCGGAAAGATTAAAGGTATCGCCAATTGCCTTGAGTTCGGCCAGAGTCAACTCCAAACCCTTGAAAGAGAAAGCGTCCGGGCCCAGCGGAATGATCAGGTGATGACAGGCGCTCAGTGCGCTGATGGTGGCTGCCCCCAGCGAAGGAGGGCAATCCAGAACCACCAGGTCATACTGGTGGCCGCGCAGAACCGTACACACTTCCCGCACCGCGTTTTTTTGCAGCGAAGGGTGAGCCAGGGCGCTGTCCAGCAGACTGTTTTCGAGCGAAGAAGGCAGCAAACTCAAGCCCGGCTGAATCTCATAAAGCGCCGAGGGGATAAAATCGGCGGGCTTGGACCAGATGTCATAGAAGATAGGATCTTCCGCCGCTGCTTCCACGCCCAAGGCCAAACTGGCCGAGGCCTGGGGATCCAGATCGAGTATCGCCGTCCGGTAGCCCAGGCTGGCCGCACGGGTAGCCAGGGCCAACGCAGAGGTAGTCTTGCCTATTCCCCCTTTCAGATTGGCGAAGGCCATCGTGCGAAAAGCGAATCCGCGTCCGAATTTTTGCAAAATGCGACGAGCCGCAAGGGGGTCTATGCCAGAGCGCCCTCCGGGCAGGGGCATCAGATCCTCAGGGCTCAGATACTGCTGGAGCGCCATTGAGGACTGTGAGCATTCCCAGGCCAGATCTTCCTGACTGATCAGATAGGGGTAATAAGTGGGTGAACTCGATGACATGCTGCTGTTCTGTATAGTACTTGCTGACGTAGTTGGAATGGCAGGTTGATTTGACCTGATCTTCAAGCGTTTATACCCTGCGACATCGCCTTTCCATCTGCCTTATCTGACGCGAAATTAGTCCTTGTAGAGCGCTGTATGACGAGCTGTACAATCAGGCCATTCACAGAATTTCTGTCGGAGCGGATTGAGCATCGGGGCAAAATTTTCCGAGTTGATTTAGCTTTATGTTCAAGCCTGATGCCTTTTCCCCGGAAGGCATCAAAAGTGATTTGGCCCGGTATTTGACTTAGACTGAGCATTACTTATCAAACCCTAGTTTAATCATGAAATTCAGATCCCTGATCCTTTTGGCCATAGTTGGAATGTTTAGCTTCCAAAGCGCCATTGCTCAAAGCGAAGCTACTGAAGTAGCCACCAAAGTTGCCAAAGAATACGCTGCCGCAGTTTCTATGGACGAAACACAGATGAAGCAGACCCGCGACATCCTCGCAGAGCACCTGCAAACTTCCCGCAAAAACTGGAGCAGCTCAGACGGCAACATGGAAACCTTCAAGCAATTCCAAAAAGAGACCTTCAAAGCCACCGACACTAAGATTGTAGCCCTGTTGAACGAAGAGCAACTCGCCGCCTACAAGATGAAGCGCGACGAACTCAAGTCAAGCGCCCTTGAAAAGTACATGGGCGAGTACCTTAGCCAGGAGTAATCCATGCCATTCAGCAAAAAATCCAAGGCCTCATCGCTTCCGGCGATGGGGCTTTTTTTGCTCCTGAGCCTACAGTTGCACGCTCAGAGCCCCTGGCAATTGAAGAAAGATCAAAGCGGTGTCAAGGTTTATGTGCGCGATGTTGAGGGCATGTCCCTGAAAGAATCCAAGGCCACGGTCCAGTTTTCAGGCAGCGTTGACGCCGTCGTGTCGCTGGTTCAGGATTTCGGCAACTATCCAAACTGGGCGCCCCGCGTCATGGAAGCCCGACTGGTGGAAAGAGTCTCCGATGACGTGTTGATCTCCTACTCGATCAATGATTCGCCCTGGCCGGTCAGCGACCGGGATATCGTGCTGCGCAATGCGCTGGAGCGCAACAGCGATGGATCGGTTCGCATCGTGATTACCGCACTTCCGGGCAAGGTGGAGCAAGTCAAAAGCGTGGTGCGAATGACCTACTTTGAAGGGTATTACCTGATCAAGCCGCTGGCTCAGGGACAGGTAGAAGTGACCTATCAGGCCATCTTTGATCCCGCGGGCAGCATACCGGCCTGGATGGCCAACATGGCCGTGGTGGACACCCCCTTCGACCTATTGACGAATATGCGTCAAAAGCTGGGCGGTTAGGCCTAAAAGCTGCCCGTTCCCGTTACATTTGCCGCCATGATAGTCTTGCTTTCACCAGCCAAGAGAATGGCTGCTGATCAGGCTGCGCCACTCGCTGATTTCACGATTCCCAATCAGCTCCTGCGCTCGGCCCAATTGGTGGAGAAGCTCCGCAAATTCTCCACAGCAAAGCTCGGAGCCTTGATGAGCATCAGTCCCGCCCTGGCTTCGCTCAACCAGGAGCGATTCGCAAACTGGCGCGGCAGTGAAAGCGCACCCGGAGCCCACCCGGCCCTGTTCAGTTTTCAGGGTGATGTCTATCAGGGATTCAAAGCCCATACATTGAGCGCTGCCGATGTTCGATGGGCGCAAAAACATATTCGTATTTTATCAGGCCTATATGGAGTGCTGAAACCCCTGGACCTCATCGAGCCTTATAGACTGGAGATGGGCACAGATCTCAAGATCGGAAGATCAAAGAATTTATATGAATTCTGGGCCGACACGATCAGCCACAGCATACAGGAAGACCTGAAGACCTTGAAGGGCGAAAAACCTGTTTTGTTGAATCTGGCCTCGGCGGAGTACTTTAAAGCCATTCGCCCTAAAGAGATGGACGCAAGCGTCATCAGCGCTGACTTTCGCGAATTCAAGAATGGCGTTTACAAACCCCTGACCTTGTTTCTCAAGCAAGCCAGAGGGCAGATGGCCAATTGGGTCATCCGGAATCGCATTCATCGGGTCGAAGACCTGCCTGGTTTTGATCAGGAGGGCTATCGATTTGCCCCTGACCTTTCCAAACCGGAGAAGTTGGTTTTTCTCCGAGGCTGAGCGTTTGCGGGGCTATACGTTCAGCGCTGAGCGGACTGAGCCTCTATAAACTCCTGGATCAGAGCATTGACCGCCTCGGGATTTTCCTGAGAAGACATGTGCCCGGTTTTGGGCAGGATTTCCAGCCTTGAACCCTGGATCCAGCCGGCCAGTCGCCGTGATTTATTGGGAGTTGTAGCCACATCCTCTTCACCGGCAATAATCAAGGTGGGACAGCGGATTGCAGCACACTCTTTTTCCACACTCTGTCGTTCTATCACTCCCCGCACGGCTTTTGTCACGTCCTTAGGCAGGCTGTTCAATCTTTTTCTCCAGGCAGCAACTTCCGCCTTTCTTTGCGGATCGGCCAGAACACTTGCCCCATAGACTATGGGCATGACCCTGGAGCTGACCACCTTTATGCCGAACAAATCAACAGTTGTGTTAAGCAGTTTATACTTGGTGGAATTGAACTCGGCCTCTGCCGAAGTATTGAGCAAAATCAGGCTTTTGAGCAATTCCGGATGCCTGGCCGCGAGCCGAAGCCCTACAAAACCGCCCATAGACAGCCCGATGTAGTGAACCGGTCCGGGGTTCAAGTTCCGGATCAGGGCCGCCGCATCCTCACAGAGCAGATCCATATCCCGACCGCCTTCGCGCCCGCTCTTGCCCTGCCCGCGGTGATCGTAAACCAAACAGGAGTAGCGCTCCTGAAACAAGGCCACCTGATCCTTCCAAAGACTGCTGTCGAAGAGCAGCCCATGACTAAAAAAGAGAGTCTCGGGACCCCGTCCGGATTGCTCATAGTACAAGCTTGTTCCGTTAACTTCGCGCATCGGCATAAGGCAAGATCATTGATGGGTTAGCTGGGCATTTATCTTCGGGTCGAAAGGAGGCTGGACGGAATCGGGTACCCGACGAAAACCGCAGAGAGCCGGAGCGTTCTGTGTCCTGTTTCCACCCGACAAAAACCTTAGGTGTTTTGTTTTAGAGCGATGGCAATTTAGCTAGAGAATGACCATAGAATCGCTTCCTCTGCGCAAGAAAATTGCCTATGCCTCTGGCATGCTGGGCTGGTCTCTGATGACCGGCATCTACATGGTCATGCTGATCTATTTCTACGATCCGCCGGCCAAGCAGGGTTTGGTGTCGCTGATTCCCAATGTGCGGGTCTTTGGATTGGTCACCTTGCTGGCACTGGTCATGGCCGCAGGCCGTCTCTTTGATGCCGTCACCGATCCGCTGATTGCCCAGTTTACCGATCAGAGCAAGAACCCAAAAGGACGGCGCATCCCGCTGATGCGTTTTGCGGTCATTCCCACGGTGGTTTTTGGCTGTCTGATGTACATGCCTCTGAACGACCACCGCGCCAGCATGGGCAATGTGGTCTGGCTGAGTATGATGCAGTTTGGCTTCTTTCTGAGCATGACCCTGTACAATATTCCCTACAATGCCTTGTTGCCGGAACTCGGTCATACCAGCAAAGAGAAAATGCGACTCGCCACTTATCAGGGTGTTGCCCTGCTCATCGGTTTGGTTTTGGCCGCTGCCTTCCTGCAACTCTCCGAGTATCTGGCCGAGAACATGAACGTGGTCAAGAAGATTCGCGCCTACCAATATGCCATTTGGTTTTACACCGCATTAGCTGGAATCTGCCTGGCCATCCCCGCCTGGCTGATTGACGAAAAGCGATATTGCATTGCCAAGCCCGCTACGACTCCCATCCGAATCGCCATCAGGGAGACCTTTCAAAACCCGCACTTCAAGTTTTTTCTGGTGGCTGATTTCAGCTACAATACCGCGATGGCCATAGTCTACTCCAGCTTGCTCTACTACGTCACAGTACTGCTGCTCCAGCCCGACAGTTTTGGGAGCACTCTCATGGGCACGATGATCCTGGGGGCAGTTGTCTTCCTGGTTTTTCTGCCCTACGCGGTTCGAAAATTTGGAAAAAAAATATTGATAAATTTTTCATTTTTAATGTTGGGGATTACCCTGCTGGCTATATTTTTTCTGGGCCGATATCCCATTGATCTGCGGGTCCAGGGCTATATCATCAGCGGGATGACTTGTATTCCACTGGCCATCATGAGCATACTGCCCTCTGCTCTTTTGGCTGAGATATCCGACCTGGACGGCAAGCAAAGCGGTGAACAAAAAGAGGGACTTTACTTTGCCGTGCGCAACCTTTCACAGAAGATGGGGCAAACGATTGGCATGATTGTCATCGCCATTCTCATTCAGTTTGGCAAGGATCCGGGCAATGATCTGGGGGTGAGAATGACCGGCCTGGTGGGAGTGGTGCTCTGCGCCATTGCCGCCATGACCTTTTCCTTCTTCCGCGAAAAGCGCTTTCTGGCCGAAGTTGCCAGCATGGAGCTGACGTATTTCCCCCATGAGATTGAAGATGAATGGGAGACTACGGGTATGAAAGACTTGCCCGATGGTCCGGCAAAAAGCTGAAAAGTCATTCAGCACAAGGGATCAGAAAAACAGAAAACTGACGATCAGGGAAAAGAGCAAGAGAACCGGAACATAGACACTAATATATAAAAATGATATTATAGTAAATTTTATAAAAGTCTTTGTCTTGCTCTGCTGATAAACTCTGTACATGCTCAGCAACAGATAGGGAATCATCAGATTATAAGCCACGGTGTAGAATGGCAAACCACTGAGCTGAAGTATGAGCAGAATAGAGGTCAGGTAAATCAGGGCGGCATGGCCATGTGTTGCGTGAATGGCGTGCTCAACCAGGTAAAAGGGTCTTCTGATGTAGAGCAGGCGCAACAACAAAGCCTGCAGAAAGACACTGAGCAAAACCACCAGGGTTCCGTTTCCTATCATAAATGAGATCAGCCCCGTTCCCCGACTCTGATAGACTTTGGTGCTTTGAACGATCACTTTTTTGCGCCAATAACTAGCCGTAGGCACCAACTCTTCGGCTACCTGATTGGGACTTAAAGAGTCCGCCAAAGCCGGTATGAGTAGAAAGGTTTTCTTTAACTTTTGGTAGCGTTGTTGTTGATGTGGAGTAGCACCAACAATGATGGTTGAATGTAAGGCACTATCCGATTCGACATCTGCACCGCGGACTTCGCTAACGTGTCCGTTTTGGCTTTCTAAACCACTTTGCGCATCATTGCCAGGGGCGGATTCTGGCATACCAACGCTGTCTGTTTTCAACAAGCCAAGGCTGTCCTGATCATCATCTTCGATGTTGATGTTGATGGGAAAGTTGAAGGCGCGTGGATTTTGGACCCAGTCCTGTCGCTTGATCAGTTGGGCCGTCAGGGCAAACATCAGCAGACAACCAAAGAGCAAAACCCTGCCCGGGTTGACATAACGCGCCCTCTTTCCCTGCAAATAATCCCGGGTCATCACCCCGGGTTTGAAGAGAAAGGTTCCCAGTGTTTTCCAGATGCGCGACTCAAAAGCAAACAAATCACCAAAAAACTCAAGGAGAATTCTGCCCAGAGAGTAGCGCAGGGAATGGCGATCCTGACCACAACCAGGGCAGTAGGTCCAATCGGGTTGCAGGCGCGTCTTGCAATTCTGACAGAATGCATGCTGATCGTTATCCCGATCAGAACTGCCGGGAGAAGGGGCAGACGGCTGTTGATTCACGGTGGAAAGTTAATCTTGTGCACATCAGACCGCCAAAAGTGCTCTTGCGCCGAGGCAACGCCTGGGCAAACTCAGGCGTAATGGTAACGTAGGATTGGGTTTGGGGCAGAATTCGGCCATTTTGGCCCGGTTTTTGGCTAAGAACCCGCATATCTCCTCTAAATCCTGCAGTCTGATCCAGTTATATTATCCAAGCCTGGGATGCCGTTAGAGAATCTGCTTTCGAACCAAACCGCCTTACAAACTCATGATCAATTCAGCAAATCACGGACCAGATACCCTCTCTTCCAGCGCTGCCCTGCACGCGGCTCTGGTGAATGACAGGGCTTCCTTTGCCCGATTTGTGGGCAACCTCATTGAGGACTATCTGGAGCATCCGGGCGAATGGGAGAACATTCAACTTCAGGATTTTCTGGAAGCCTTGCAGATGCATGCCCTGGATGCCATGCGCAGCTATCGCAAGGAAAACGACGAACTTCAGTACGACGAACAGGCCAATTGGCGCTCTTTCGCCGACCTGCTATTGGACTCCAGGGTCAAGCCGCTCTGAGTTGCTGAACGTCTGAAAAAAATCGTTCCCTAACCCTGATTAGGGCATCGCAGCCATTCCCCCTTTACAGCGGAATATAGCTGACTCCGGGCAACTCCAGGATTAGCCCCGGACCAAAAGCAGTTGCCGGAGTATGGTAACCCGGCGAAAGGTGTTTTTCCAATAATTTTTTTGCAATATGTACAGAGGTCATAGCCGTTAGCGCATAGCCCTCTGGCAAGTCCAGGTATGCCCTCTGGCTCTGATCCTGGCGCGTGACTTCAGCCCATATGTAACTTCTCACTTTGTCCCGGTGCTCTGCAGAAGGTCCGGCTGGCTTGTCCTTGATGCGACCCCGCAAGTAGTTCTTTACTCCGGGCAGACTCATCATCCATCCCGTATAGTTGAGCCATTTCATTCCTTTCATAGTGCCTGTGGGCACGCAATTGTACACGCGGATATTGGGAATACCGGTGCTGCTGTAAGCGGTAGAAAGGTCACCCCAGGGTATGGTCACACCGAGGCGCTCGGTAAAACCAAAATCGAAATTTTTAACATGATATGCGTGCGGCACTTTTTTGATCTTGCCGCTCTGACGTATCGCTCCCCCGCGATTGGCGTTCTCCAAAACCGTCAAGGCCGTTCCATGGGACATCTTGCCTCCCGGTGAGAAGAGCGCAAGGGTCAGGCTCTCTGCATTGGGCATTTCAGCCGCCAGTAGATTGGCCAAACAATCCGAAGGCACCACATCAAAGCCAATACCGGGCAGAAACACTATTCCAGCGGCCATGGCCTCTGCACTTCGATTCTTGAAATACTCAAATACCTGCATCTCACCGGTGATGTCCGTGTAGTGAACCCTGTTGCGAAGACAGGCATCGGCCATAACCTGACAGGTGTGTTCAAAAGGACCAGCGCAGTGCAACAGCACCTTGACCTGTTGCAGGGCGCGGTCCAGGGCGCTTTGATCACTTAAGGGAAAGGCGGAGTACGGCACATCGAGCTCCTCAGCAAGGGCTTTGGTGCGACTTTCATCGCGGCCTGCCAGCATGATGGGCAAGCCCTGCTCTTTAGCCAGGCGCGAGATCAATTGCCCTGTATAACCATAGGCTCCATAGATAAGAATATTTTCCATACGTATAAATTGATTATTCTAAGACTACACGGCCTTGCATCACAAGAATACCATCTATTCAGCAAATACTCAGGAACTTAAAAGTTCCTGATAAGGGCCCGCCACTTCCAGTCCCGCATTTCGACCCTCACCCTCAAAGATCAACTCCCCGCTCAAACGACTCAACCTGACCTGAATCCTAGCGCTCATGGTCTCATTCACCCTTCCTGCCATCAAACCCTGAACCGGTGAAACCAGCTCGCCCCCATCGCTGCGAATAGCGCTGACCTTTAGCAGGTAGTGTGCATCGCTGAGCTCCAGTTCAACCACACCTTTCTCTACACGGCACTTCTCAAGCCGGGCACCCGTATACGTGGTGAAACGATACAGCTTGTTCCGAATCCAAAAGCCCGCGATAAAGCCCACAAAAGCCTGACCAACCCAGGGTATGCGGGCAACCGACGCCTTGAAGGAAATTCCCCTCTTCTCAAAGTGATTGCTCTGCATCCATATCCAGGAACTCGGAAAGGAGCGTCCCCAATCCTTCTCTAAATAAGCTCTTCCCTGATCAAAGCTGACCACTCTCTGTCGATAAGTCAACTCACCGTGAATGCTGCTGTCCATGGAAACGATTCCGTGGTAGCACTCCATAAACGGAACAAAAGCATACCAGCCCATGATGCCCGGGGAAAGGGCCTTCACCGGCCAGGGAATCCTTCCGCTTAATTGCAGATGCCCACTAAGACTGGTAGGAAGCTCTGCGATTGGGGTTGACGTTTGAGCTTGCGAAAGGTCGGGCAGATTCAAGCGAATCTCCGTGGTTGAAAAGAAATTGTCACCCAGCTCCAGTTCAAAGCGCCTTTTAGAAGGTTTGAACGCTAAATAATCAAATTTGTGATATTCGGATGTGTTAGCCCGCCCATCCAGCACCTGAATAAAGGCATGTCCCTCACCGTCTTCGTCAAAAGCAATACCCGGAATGACCGCTATGGCCATATCCTCATCACGTGAAAGAAGCTTGAAATACCAACCTTCGAAATACTTGCGGGTCTTCCCCCAACCCTGAAAAGCCTCAGGAGTCCACTTGACCTTCCAGCGTTGCCATACATCGCGCATCGGACAAACTTACAGCACACGGCCATGTAAAAGTCGCGCCAATCCCTGCTACCTCCTCTCTGTGTTAGATTTGCTCTATGTGCGGTCGATTTACCATCTCCAAAACCGAAGAAGAACTCGAAAAGCGCTTTGGCGCAAGCTTCTACAGCAGAGTTTTGGAAGCCCGCTACAACATAGCCCCTACCCGCTTCAGCCCGGTTATAACCGCGGAGGATCCGCGCCAGTTTCAGTTCTTTCGCTGGGGCCTGATCCCCTTCTGGGCCAAGGATGCCTCTATCGGCGCGCGCATGATCAACGCCCGCAGTGAGAGCGTCGTCGAAAAACCCGCCTTCCGGCAGGCTTTCGAGCGAAGGCGTTGCCTGGTCATTGCCGATGGCTGGTATGAATGGCAGAAAATCGGGAATCACAAGCAGCCTTTCCGCATACTTAAAAGAAACGGCGATGCCTTTGCCATGGCCGGACTTTGGGAGCGCTGGAAGGTTCCCGTTCCCAATGAGCAGCACCCTCAAGATGACTTACACAGCTTTACCATCATCACCAAAGCCGCGTTGCCGGGCATCACCCATATTCACGACCGAATGCCGGCTGTCTTGTTGCCCGAAACCGAGCGTTTATGGCTCGATCCCGAACTTCCCCCGAGCGATCTGATGGGCTTGTTGCACTCCTGTCCGGATGAAGCGCTGCGCGCCTACAAGGTTTCCGCCGCCGTCAACAACGCCGCAATGAGCGCGCATCCCTGCTCGACCCCCTGCCCGACAGAGCCGTTCCCCCGCAACAGGGATCTCTCTTTGCCTGATCATCCAAACCTCACCCGGGCTTCCATCCCGGCTGGAGCAGCTAGGCTCATACAGGGCTTCCATCCCAGCCTGATCAGCGTGGCGGAGCTTCTGCATAGCGGGGATCAAGTTGCCAGGGCAGCCGCTCCATGCGCTTGACCTCCAGGGTCGGAACCCCAAAATCCATAGCCACCCGCCCGCTCAGGCCATAAATCCCCCTTCCCGCAATCGGATAGCGCTTGAGGGAAGGAGGAAAGTGCACCGTGTCAAAGTTCTCCCCGCGCAGATCCACAAAGGTTCCAAACTTCATCAACTCCCCGCTCCCGGCCCGCACATCTTTGGTGCAAACCAGATAACCCGGCAGGTAAACCTGCCGCCCTTCCAGGCCCCTCAACTCCGCTGCTGTGACGGATTTCTCCGAAAGGTCTGCCGCCAGCAGGTCGAAGGGGTTGCACAGCGGAAAGCCCAGCAGCTCCAACTCATCATAGGCATCTTCCAGGGCTGAATGCGTCAAATCGGGCAAGGTATAAGTCCGGGCTGCCATGCGGAACAACTCCGGGCGGGGTTGAGCCGAGCGCCCGGCCGCCTGGCCAAACAACATGGCCGCATCCCAAAGCGACTCCTTCTTGCTGCGCCCCGTAAAGCGAAAGGCACCGCAGCGCACCAGCAGATTGAGCTGCTCCAGACTGACCGACAAGCGTCGCACAAAGTCCTCCAGACTGGCAAAAGGCCCATCCCGTATGCGCTCGGCATCTATGGACAGGGCGAACTCACGTTCCAGATCCTTGATGTGCTGAAAGCCCAGAAAGATATCCCGGTCCATGATGCTGCTGCGATAAGTACTGCGATTGACACAGGGAGCCTGAATGCCTGCACCGGCCCGCCGCGCCTCATTCACATAGAATTCAGTAGAATAAAATCCGCCAAAATTATTGATGACCGCCACCATGAATTCCAGGGGGTAGTAGGCCTTGAGGTAGAGACTCTGGTAGCTCTCCACGGCAAAACTGGCCGAGTGCGCCTTGGAAAAGGAATAGCCCGAAAAACTCTCCATCTGCCGCCAGACCTCCGCGCTGATCGCCTCGGGATATCCGCGCTCTGCACAATTGCGAAAGAAGGTATCGCGGATCTTTAGAAAGCCATCGCGGGATCGGTACTTGCCCGACATGGCCCGTCTCAGAATATCCGCATCCGCCAGATCAATACCGGCAAAATGGTGGGCCACCTTGATCACATCCTCCTGATAGACCATCACCCCATAGGTCTCCTCCATCAGATCCTTCATGCGGGGGTGCAGGTAGCTGAAATCATCCGGCTTGTGGTGGCGGGTAATGTACTCCCGCATCATGCCCGACTTGGCCACCCCGGGTCGAATGATGGAACTGGCCGCCACCAGGGTCCGGTAGTCGGAGCACTCCAGCTTGCGCAACAACTGCCGCATGGCCGGTGATTCTATATAAAAGCAGCCAATGGTATCCCCCACTTTCAGGCATTCGTTCAGGCGCGGATCGCGTTTGAAGCGCTCCACATCATCCACATCAACACGCTCTCCCCGATTGTAGAGAATCACTTCAGCGCTCTCCTTGATATGCCCCAGCCCGCGCTGGCTGAGAATATCATATTTGTAAAGGCCAATGTCTTCGGCCACATACATGTCAAACTGCGTCGTCGAAAAACCCTTTGGGGGAAGCTCCGTGGCGCTGTACTGATAAATCGGCTCTTCCGAGATCAACACTCCCCCGGCGTGAATGGAAAGATGGTTGGGAAAGTCGGCAATCCTTTCGCCATAGCGAAAGATCATGCGGGTAATGTCATCCTGAAGCGAGGGATCATTGGGCCGACTGACTAGTCGGTCAATTTCTGCTTTGGGCAAACCGAAGACCTTGCCCAGCTCGCGAATGATCGATCGGCCCTTGAACGTGGAATAGGTCGCAATCAGCGCGGTGTGGCGCCGGCCATAGCGCTTGAAGATGTAATCCGTCACCTCATCGCGCTCGTCCCAGGAAAAGTCAATGTCAAAATCGGGGGGCGAAGAGCGGTGGGGATTGATGAATCGCTCAAAGTACAGGTCCAGCTCTATGGGATCCACATCGGTGATGCCCATGCAATAAGCCACGGTACTGTTGGCCCCGCTGCCCCTGCCCACATGCCTAAAGCCCCTCGAACGCGCATAGCGGATGATGTCCCAGGTGATGAGGAAATAGGGCGAAAAACCGAGCTTGTCGATAACCGAAAGCTCGTGCTCTACCCTTGCGAGGGCATCCACGCGCTTGCCATAGCGCCGCTTGCAACCGTCCATAGCCAGCTTGTGCAGCAGCATCCGATCGTCCACCGCATTGCCGGTGAAACTCTTGCGGTTCTTGGGGCTGCTCATGTCCATCTCAAAACGACAGCTTTCCAGCACCCGCATCGTGTTGTAGATCAACTGGGGAAAGGCCCGGTAAGGACCCAGCAGCGTATCCAGATCGCAGAGCACTTCGGACGGCTGTGCCTGGGCCGTTGGGGGCAGCTTGCTCAGCAGCGTATTGTGATCGATAGCCCTAAGGAGGCGGTGGGTGTTGAAGCCGGCTTTGTCGGGAAAGGTCACCGGGTGCCAGATCAGCAGGCGATGCAGATGGCTGAACTCGGGTCGGCGGCGCAAGGAGGGCAGATCGCCGGCCCGAACGCCCAGGTACTCATGGTCGCGCAGCGACTCTGCAGCCAAAGCCCCAAGCGGGTAGACAAAGAGGCACTGATCCAGATCCGGCGCTCTCAGGGGCAGCGACTCCGATGTGCTCAGGTGAACAGAGAGCCACTCATTGAGCTGCCGAAAACCCAGGGCACTTCGGGCCAGACCAATGTAGCGCAAGGGCCCGCGGGAGCCCCCTGCAAAGCGCTTGCCCTCCTCGGCCCTGAACTCAATGCCCACCACCGGATGAATGCCCTTCTCGCGGCATGCCTTCACAAAGGGAAAGACGGCCGAGGTATTGTTCAGATCCGTCAGCGCCAGTGCCTCAATACCGTTCTCCGCCGCCGCATTGACCAGTTGTTCGGGGGAATAGGTGCCATAGCGAAAACTGAAATAGGTGTGACAATTTAAAAACATAATACTTTATATTCTAATTATAGCTCTAAATGTCGCCACAGCAGTGCAGCACCAGATGATGAAGAAGGCTTGTGTTAAGTCGGGAGGAAGGGCTTTACAGACTCAGGGCATGCAGCGCAGCAGAGCCATACGGGACGCTGGCGGCCGACGGAGACGAGGGCTTTACGGGCTCAGGGCATGCAGCATGCGACTGAGCACCCGGGATTGCTGCTGCAACTGTCTGCAGCCCTCTTCGGTGATGTACTGGCAGCGAAAAGCGAAATCGATCCAGACCCGCGTTTCGGCAATGGCCGCATCGGCCTCCGCCAGGCATTGCGCAAAGCGAAGCGGTGTATGCCTGGCCCTCCAGGCCTGACTCAGATGAATACAAATCCGGCGGGAAGTGTTGCGCAGCGATTCGGTCAGGGCATGCTTCTCGGCGGCGGGAAAGTAGCGCGAGACCTCAAAGAGATCCATGGACCACTCAAAGGCCATGCAATAGACCGGCATGCCGGAAGGTCCCTCGTCATTGGGGTCGGGCGAGCCGGGAAGAGCGGCAGCGGAAGCCGGCGCGGGGGAAGTGTGCAGAGCCTGAAGCAACATGGCAGTTGAAGGATTGAGGATGAAAACAAAAAGCTGAACCAGGTCTTAGGGCAAAAGTTGCTCCTCCGCCAAAACCAGCCAGGCCGTGCGGAAGCGCCGGGTCAGATCCGCGCATTCGGAATAGGGATCGCCGGCCCGCTCCGCTTCACTGGCCAGCCAGTGCGCCGCAGCCACCAGCCCCTCCAGGGTATAGACCACAGGAGCCAGAGGCCGATGGGCCTTCCAGTCCAGCGGCTCCTGGCCGGAGCGGGTGTACCAGATGCCCTGCTGCACACACTCGTCCGGAGCGAGGGCAAAGCGGGCGCTCTCCGGGAACCAGTCGGCATGGCGGGCGGCCATGTCGCTGAGCCGTCCGGCAAGCGTACCCAGAGCCGAAGCCAGATCGCGCTCCAGCAACACGCGCTGCCCGCGAACCCTGCGCACCCTGGCCAGAGCCGGGATGGGATCGGGCTGTTGGCGCTGAATCGGGTGCTGTGCCGCCAGAGGCCGCTCGACGGCTGCCGGAAAACCTGCCGCTGCCGGCGCAAAGCCAGAGCGATCCGCTGGGCTAAAACCCGCTGCCGGCGCAAGGCCAGGGCGATCCGCTGAGCGGGCCCCGGCTTCAGCCGGCCTGAACAGCGTTGAAGTTGCCGCGCGGGCCATCGGCTCGCGGCGCAGGCGACGGACTTTGGAAGGTGTTTCGGCGGGAGCCGGCGGACGGAGTCTGGTTCGGTGATGCGTAATCATGAGTAAAAATGTTTGAGAGTCATCTAAAAAGCGGCCAGAATTGGATTCAGTTCTTAGCAAAGGGGTTGAAATCGGGGCGGGCGCTGACCAGACCCAGACTGGCCGCGCGCATCAGGGCTGTAGCCCCGTGTTTGGAGCGCATGCGATCCATGGCCTGGTAGAGTCGGATCTGCTCCGGGGTATCGCCAAACAGATCGATCTGCTGACAGCCCTGCACCAGCTCGCTGAGCCGCACACCGAGCAGGCGGATCAGCAGGCGGCGGTCATAGAGCTTGTCGAACAGTTCCTGCGCCTTTTCAATCAGCACATGGTCGGCGGAAGTATAGGTCAGATGGGCCTGACGGCTGACGGTATCAAAACTGGAATAGCGGATCTTGACCGTCAGACAGCCGCTCAGCTTTTGCTGGCTGCGCAGCTTAAAGGCCAGCTTTTCGACCATGCTCAACAGAAGCGTCTTGAGCCAGCGCACATCCATGGTGTCCTGCTCAAAGGTGCGCTCTGTGGAGATGGACTTGGCCTCTGTATAGGGCACCACGGCGCTTTCGTCAATGGCATTGGCCCTGCGCCAAAGCTCCGTTCCGTTTCTGCCGAGCAACTGCCCGAGCAGCTCAACCGGCATATCGCGCAGGGTCTGCACCCGGGCGATGCCCATGCCCCGCAAGAAGCGATAGGTCTTCTCGCCCACCATAGGCAGTTTGCCAATGGACATGGGGGCGATAAAGTCGCGCTCCTGACCGCCGATGATCTGCATCTGCCCATTGGGCTTGGCCTCGTTGGTGGCCACCTTGGACACCATCTTATTGACGGAGAGCCCGAAAGAGATGGGCAGGCCGGTCTCGCGGGTGATGCGCTGGCGCAGCTCGGAAGACCAGAGGTAGCTGCCGTGGAAGCGGTCCATACCGCTCAGGTCCAGGTAGAACTCGTCAATGGAGGACTTCTCAAAAAGCGGCGCCCGCTCGGCGATTACCTCGGTGACCATGCGGGAATAGCTGCTATAGGCCTCCATATCTCCGGAGATCACCAGGGCCTGGGGGCAGAGGCGAAGGGCCAGCTTCATGGGCATGGCGGAATGCACCCCAAAACGCCTGGCCTCATAGCTGCAGGCCGCCACCACGCCCCGGCCGCTCTTTCCCCCGACAATCAGGGGACGCCCCCGCAGACGGCTGTTGCGCAGCACTTCGACCGAGACGAAGAAGGCGTCCAGATCCATATGGAGGATAGCGCGGTCGCTGAGGCGGAGTTGAGCGGTGTGCTTCAAGGTCAGAAGAGCGGTAAACTGCGGTGAAAGAATCACCCAAAGCCGGTTTTGCTGCGGACATCGGGGCCACTTTGCCAAGAGGTTTAGCAAACCTACTAATATTTTTAGCTAATGCCAAGATCTTTGGCAATTTTTTTTCCAGCGCTCAAAAACACGGGGCAAAGCACCGCGCCAAGCGCCCGACACCCGCGCAAAGCGCTCCGCAGCGGCGGCAAAACAGCCCGAAAACAGCGGCAATCGCCGGGAGCATGACTACCTTCGGGGGGGCGAAAAAAGCCCCGCAAAAGCATGTCCCCATACACCCTTGTGCTCCACGGAGGAGCGGGAACCATCCTGAAGAGCCAGCTCAGCGCCGACATGGAGTCGCGCTATACTCAGGCCCTCGAAAAAGCCCTGCAAACCGGCTGGGACATCCTGCACACGGGAGGCAGCGCCCTGGACGCCGTTGAAAAAACCGTGCGCGAACTCGAAGATTGCCCCCTGTTCAACGCGGGCAGAGGCGCTGTATTCAACGCGCGCGGGGAGCACGAAATGGACGCGGCCATCATGGATGGAAAGGACCGGCGGGCGGGCGCTGTGGCGTTGCTGCGCAATGTGCGCAACCCCGTGAGCCTGGCGCGCGCCATCATGGAGCAATCCCCCCATGTTTTTTTAGCGGGCGAAGGGGCAGAGGAATTCGCGCGGCAGCAGGGCATAGCCACCGAAGAGCCGGCCTACTTCCACGATGAATTCCGGTATCGGCAATGGCTTGAACTGCGCGACAGCGACAGCGTTCAACTGGACCACAGCCGGTCGGAGAAAGCCTCCGGCCCCGCCGATCAGAAGTTCGGCACCGTAGGGGCTGCGGCACTGGATCAGCACGGCAATCTGGCTGCGGCCACCTCCACCGGGGGCATGACCAACAAGCGCTTCGGCCGAATCGGCGACAGTTCACTGATCGGAGCGGGCAACTACGCGTCCAACCGCAGTTGCGCGGTCTCCTGCACCGGCAGCGGGGAGTTTTTCATCCGCGCGGTAGCGGCCTATGACCTGAGTTGCCTGATGGAATACCGGGGAATGAGCCTGGAGGAAGCGGCCCGGGAAGTGGTGCACGAGCGCCTTGTGGCCATCGGCGGCGACGGTGGGCTGATCGCGGTAGATGCACTGGGAAATTTCGCCCTTCCCTTCAATACCGAAGGCATGTACAGGGCCGCTCAGAGCTCTTCGGGCCGGCGCTTTACGGGCATCTACGGCCCTGAGTAAGCTTTAGGCCTCTACCGGAATGGGATTGATGCGAATGACCCGGTTGTCCATCGTAAAGCGATCTCCGCGGGCCAGAATATGCGTAATCAGGTTGCTCATGGACATGGGCGTTCCGGCTTTGAGCACATCGTGTTTGTTGTGGCTCAGGCGGCTGGGATCAAACACGATGGCCATTCCCGCCCCGATGACTTCAAACTCAATGCCGCCCTTGATCACCAGACCGGTGTCCTCACTTAAGCCCACCCCGATCAGGTGGGGAAAGGTGGCCACCGCTTCGCACAGACGGCCAAAACGGCCGCGGCGGATAAAATGCGTATCAATGATCAATTGTGGAATATAACCCATGCCCTTGCGGAGTACCACTGCGCCCTTGAGCATGGATTCGGTGCTGCTTCCTCCTGCGATCATCTCCACACTCATGGACATGGCCCCGGCACTGGTTCCGGCCAGAACAAAATCTTCCTTGCGATAGCGCTCCATTAGCAGGGTGTGCATGGCCGACTGACCAATCAGACGGGTGATGCGGCTCTGGTCGCCTCCGCTGAACATCACGCAGTCCGCCTCGCTGACCGCCTTTAGATTGACGGGCGAAATGGATTCCTTTTTCTTGCGAATGTCCAGCACTTCTACGCGGGAACAACCCAGTTTGCCAAAGGCCCGCACATAGTTCTGCCCGACGGTTTCGGGGATGCTGCTGGCCGTGGGAATCACCACCACCCTGGGATCCTCAGAAGGACATTCCCGAACCACCCGGGACAAGATGCCCTCTTCGATGAAATCCAGGCCGTAATCTTCGTCTTCTTCACCTTTGTGCTCGGCGCCGCCTATGGGAATCAGGATGCCTTTGACGGAATGGTTTTGGATCATGGACCGGGTCTTGTTCGAGCGGAATACCTGCTCTAACTACGCAAAAAAGCCATGGATAGATACACAGCCTGGTGTACAAAAAAACTATCTTCCGCAGGGAAAATCAAGCCGCAGGTTCTGAAGATGGCTCCAATGACTGGTAAAGCCGTGCAAAAATACAGGCCTCAACGGCGGTAAAAAATAGTCGTACCCTATGAGAATTCGCGAAATCAATGCCATGCGTGGCCCCAATTACTGGTCTGTGCGCCGCCACAAGCTCATTGTCATGGTGCTGGATCTGGAGGAAATGGAGGAGATGCCTACCAACAAGATACCCGGTTTTCGGGAGCGTCTGGAGCAGATGTTCCCCGGTATGCAGGAGCACCGCTGCTCGGTCGGCACTCCGGGGGGCTTCTTTCAGCGGGTGGATGAGGGCACCTGGATGGGTCATGTGATTGAGCACATCGCCCTGGAGATTCAAACGCTGGCCGGAATGGATTGCGGATTCGGCCGCACGAGAACCTATGGGGAACACGGGGTTTACAATGTGGTCTTTGACTACATGGAAGAGAGCGTAGGTCGGTACGCGGCGCGGGCTGCTGTGCGCATCGCACAGGCTCTGGTGGACAACAAGTCCTATTCGCTCGATGAAGACATTCAGGAGATGCGGGAACTGCGGGAGCGGGAGCGCCTGGGTCCCAGCACGGGCTCCATCATTGAAGAAGCCGAAGCCAGGAACATCCCCTGGATACGGCTGAACAAATACTCGCTCTGCCAGCTCGGATACGGCACCAATCAAAGGCGTATTCAGGCCACGGTGACCAGCCAGACCAGCAGCATAGGGGTGGAACTGGCCTGCGACAAGGAAGACACCAAGTACCTTTTGGAACAGGCTCAGGTACCCATTCCCAAGGGCGATATTGTGCGCTCTGAAGCCGGGCTTCGCGACGCGGTGGATCGGATCGGGTATCCCCTGGTGGTCAAGCCCATCAGCGGCAACCACGGCCGGGGCATCACCACCGATGTTCGCTCCTGGGAAGACGCCGTCTTCGCCCTGGATGCGGCCAAGAAGATCTCCCGCTCGGTCATTGTCGAAAAGTTCATCACCGGGCAGGATTTCAGGTTGCTGGTCATCAACTACAAACTGGTCGCTGCGGCTCTTCGCACACCGGCGCATGTGGTCGGCGATGGAAGATCAACGGTGCAGCAGCTCATCGACAAGGTCAACGAAGATCCGCGACGGGGCTACGGACACGAAAAGGTGCTCACTCAGATTGATATCAACGATCTGACCCTGGGCATACTGGAGGAAAAGGGTCTGAGCGTAGACTCGGTATTGCCCGAAGGCCAGATGCTCAAACTCAAGGACACCGCCAATCTGAGCACGGGCGGAACAGCCGAAGATGTCACCGATTTTGTGCACCCCTACAACATCTTCATGGCTGAGCGCATAGCTCGAATCATAGGATTAGATATATGTGGAATTGATATAATGACGGAAGATATCGGCAAACCCCTTCCCGAAACGGGAGGAGCCGTACTGGAAGTCAACGCCGCTCCGGGTTTCAGGATGCACCTGGCTCCGGCCAGCGGACTGCCCCGCAACGTGGCCGGTCACGTCATGGACATGCTCTATCCGCCGGGCTCCACAGCGCGCATTCCCATCATTGCAGTAACCGGAACCAACGGCAAGACCACCACCACCCGGCTCATGGCCCATATCGCCCGCATGAAGGGCTACAAGGTGGGATATACCACCACTGACGGGGTTTACATTCAGAATCGCCTGCTGATGACGGGTGACTGCACCGGACCGACCAGCACCGAGTTTGTGCTCAAGGACCCCACGGTGGACTTCGCCGTGCTGGAATGCGCCAGGGGGGGCTTGCTTCGCGCCGGACTGGGCTTCAAGAAATGCGACATCGCCATTGTGACCAATGTCGCCGCTGATCACCTGGGATTGAAGGGAATTCACACCGTTGAGCAACTGGCCAAGGTCAAGGGCGTAGTGCCCGAAACGGTGGTCAAGGAGGGCTATGCGGTGCTCAATGCCGATGATGATCTGGTCTACAACATGCGCCAGACCCTGGAGTGCAATGTGGCGCTCTTCTCACTGGACGAAAACAATCCCCGCATCAGGCAGCATTGTCGCAGAGGCGGTACTTCAGCGGTTTACGAGAACGGATACATTTCCATCTACAAAGGCGAATGGAAGATCAGGATTACCAAGGCGGTGAGTGTGCCGCTGACCTTTGACGGAACCGCGCATTTCATGATTCAGAATGTGCTGGCGGCTGTGCTGGCAGGATACCTGAGAAACTTTTCTATAGAAGATCTCAAGGTGGCTATTGAGTCCTTCATCCCCTCTCCTTCGCAGACACCGGGCAGGCTCAATCTTTTCCAGTTCAAGGACTTCCAGGTGCTGCTCGACTATGCGCACAACGAAGCGGGTCTGACCGCCCTGAAGGGCATGGTGGATCGGATGGAAGCCAGCGTCAAGGTGGGCATCATCGCGGGTATCGGCGATCGCAGGCCGGAAGACAACCGGGGAATCGGGCGGGTCGCCGCAGAGATGTTCGATGAGATCATCATTCGCCAGGATAAAAATCTTCGGGGTCGAACGGAGTCCCAGCTCATTGAATGGCTCAAGGAAGGCATCGCTGAGGTGAGCCCAGAGCGAAAGGTTCAGGTCTTCTCCACGGAGCGCGAAGCGATTTCTCACGCGGTGAGCAACGCCTCAAAAGGATCGCTGATCGTGATGTGCTCCGACGTGGTTCCCGATGCTCTGGCCCAGGTCATGAAGTTCAAGGAAGAGGAAGTCAACCGCATGATGGGCACGCAGACGGCCTGATCAATGTTCCAGCACCGTCGTGCCCCTTGCAAGGATCGAGGCTTTGATAGGCCAATTTTCAAACTTGACACCAATTTTGCGGAAGGGGTGGCCTGCTGCTGCAGCACCTTCTGCCGCGATATCCGCTCGGGCCCGTGCTGCACCAAAACCGTATACATGCTTCATTGAAGATGTTTTTTAGAAATAATTGGTATTTTTTATCAATTTTGTTGCGAACAAACGATATATGAAAACATACTTTTCTTATTTTTTTGGAATAATTATGATAGTGGCCGGTCTGAACCATTTCATCAACCCCAGCTTCTACCTGCCTCTGATTCCGCCATACCTGCCCTGGCCGGAGGCAATCAATGTCCTTTCAGGGGTGTTGGAGTTGGCAGCGGGAATCGGGTTGATGCTGAAGCGCACCCGGCGGATGGCGGCGCTGGGCATCGCCGCGATGATGCTGGCTTTTGTACCGGCCCATGTGTACTTCGTCCAGATTGGGAGCTGCATACCTGAGGGGCTCTGCGTCGCTCCCTGGATGGGCTGGGTTCGGCTCTTGCTGATTCAGCCTTTGTTGATCGGGGCAGCCCTGTATTTGGCGAGCAAACCATATGGGCGAGACGATTCTGCTATTCCACCTAAAGCGAATCAGTAACTCGTCGGAGAGACCGTGCGTCTTGGAGTTTCGCATACTTACCAAAAAGTGCGTTGCATACTTGATATTCAGCAATCAGCATAACAGAGGGTATAGTAGCATTTTTGGGCATTCATCGTTTAAAAACAAAACATGTCTGCTCAAGAAAACAACAAAGTCAGGAAGAAAAAGCGAATTGCCTTGGTGGCAGCAAATGCTTCACAGAGCACACAAACCGGCTGGCCCATAGGATTTTGGTGGGCCGAGCTCAGCCATCCTTACTGGGCCTTTGTTGAGAAAGGCTATGAGGTTGAAATCTTTTCTCCTGAAGGGGGCGCACTTCAGGCCGATGGATACAGCGACCCTGAAGATAGCAGCGGATATTCCGCCCACGATTTTATCTCGCTTGGTTTTAAGAAGTCCCCTATTCATTCAGCCCTGATAGAGAACACAAAGCCCATTTCGTCCATCAGACTTGATGATTTTGATGCCATCTTCCTCAGCGGAGGACAGAGTCCGATGTACACCTTCATCGACAATCAGGAGCTTCATCAACTATTCGCATCATTCTATGAAGCAGGCAAGATAGCTGCAACCATATGTCACGCTACCTGCATTCTGCTCAAAGCCAAAGGCAAGGACGGAAGACTGCTCGTTGAAGGAAAAACCTGGACTGGTTTTGCCAACGATGAAGAGGCCTATGTTGATCAGTCTGTAGGTATGCGCATCCAACCCTTTTGGATAGAGACGGAAGCAGCTAAGATTGAAAACACCAACTACATACAAGGGGGTCTGTTCAAGCCATTTGCTGTCAGGGATGGCAACCTGATAAGTGGTCAACAACAGTTCTCTGGCGCTGAGGCAGCTCGTTTGGTGATCGAAGCGCTCGGGGTATAAAATGGAATGAATTCTGCCAAGATTAGGTTTGAGCGGAGTTTGAAGCATTGGACAACGCTGGCTTGGTTGTGGCTGGCACCTTTCGGACTATGCGCCCAACTGAGCGAACGCGATACCCTACCCTTTGCCTATCGCCTTGGGCTACAAGGCAATTACCTGAGTGGAAATGTTGAACGCTTGTTGCTCATGGGCAGTGTGGATGTGTTGACTCGTTCGCATCGTTGGGCCTTTCGCAGCGCAAACACCTACTACTTTGGAAGCTTTGGATCATTCAGAACGGAGAACGATCTGCTTGCCCGTCAGTTCATTTACTACAATCCGGATCTTGTGGTCTATCCCTACCTGATGATCTGGGCAGAAACCCATGAACGCAGGCAACTGGACTACCGCATTCAATACGGACCAGGAATAACCTGGACTGCACTCAGAAAGCCCGCTCAACTCATGAAAGTTTCACTAACCCTGAGCGCTGAGCAGGCGCGGTACCGCTCGGATAGCTTCAGGCTTGAAAAATATGATGGATCAATTTATATTAATCTATTAAGGGCAACGGCCAGACTAGCCGGTCAGCACCGCATTGGACAGGATCACTGGTCGGTACAGTACGAAACATGGTTTCAGCCCTCCTTAGAGAACCCAAAAAACTACCGTCTTTTAGGAGAGACCGCTATACGCTATCTGATCAAAGGAACCTGGGCCCTGCAAATGCAGATTCGTTACAGTCGCGAGTCAGTGGTTCCGGAAGATGTAGTTCCGGGTGATGTTACCGGACTTTTTGGAGTGAGCATGGGCAGCATGAACAAATAATTAATATTCACCTAAGTTCTGTGAAACATGATTGTCAAGAAAAATTTTCACCCGCTGAAAGTCTGGTCCTACATCAAAGGACAAATGAATTTTGTTATAATATGGTCATGCTTGGTATGGTTGCTCTATCATTGGAGCGGATCACCGGTTTTAGCCCTGAACTTTACTCCAATTGGTGTTTTGGGGTCGGCGCTTGCCATCTTTGTGGCATTTCGCAACAACTCAGCCTATGGTCGCTGGTGGGAAGCGAGACAGATCTGGGGCGGAATAGTCAACTCAAGTCGTGTGTTGGCCCGATTGGTCATTACCTTCAGCGATAGCCATGCCCATCAACCAAACTACCAGGCAGATCGAAGTGAGCAGTTCAAGCGCGAAATGGTGCATCTCTGTATAGCCTGGGTGCATTCTCTTCGCTTTCATTTGCGTAGACAGGACGAATG
This sequence comes from Chitinophagales bacterium, assembly GCA_041751015.1. Lineage (GTDB taxonomy): Bacteria > Bacteroidota > Bacteroidia > Chitinophagales > BACL12 > WGOA01. The sequence continues at coordinate 34,845 of JBGSYF010000020.1, read as the reverse complement.
GCAGCAGCTAAAAGAATTGATGGCTGCCGATGAATATGAAATTCTCATCAGCCGCCAAAACAAACCGGTCTGGATGCAATTGCTCATGGGAAAGAAAATATATGAAGCTATGGCCAATGGCACTCTTGCTGGCTTTGATAGCTTTCAGATGGAAGGGCAATTGTTGGCATTGGCCAATTATCAGGGAGCCTGTGAGCGCATAAAGAATACGCCACTACCAAAACAATACGATTTTTTTACTCGCATGTTCGTGCTTGTTTTTGCAACCCTACTGCCCTTTGGCCTTTTGAGTCTTTTCAGCGCTGAACACCTGAAGGGATTTAGCTGGCTTACCATTCCCCTCTCTGCCTTGCTGGCCGGTGTATTCATTATCATGGAGCGGACAGGAGCGGTGAATGAAAATCCCTTCGAAAACTTGGTTACCGATGTACCACTTACAGCTATTTGCAATACGATTGAGCGAGATTTGAGGGAAATGCTGGATGATGGGCAGCTTCCGGAAAAACTGGAACCTGTTGACGGATACCTGTTTTAAACGGTGTTTGAGCGTATTTTTTGAGCAATAATCTGCCTATGCCTTCCTTTTTATATGATGGAAAACTCTACTATAATCCGGTGGAGTTTGCCTTGGCCTTCATAGGCGGTACCTGGAAGATGCCCATACTTTGGCGCTTGAAGGACCGTGTCCTGCGGTACAGCGAATTGAGGCGCGACATTCCCCATATCTCCGAGAAGATGCTCAGCACTCAACTCCGCGAACTGGAAAACAAGGGTCTGATCATCCGGGAGGTCTTTGCCGAAGTACCTCCACGCACACTCTACCAACTAAGCCCCCTGGGCGCGCGAACCATTGAGGTAATCCAACATATAAGAGACTACGGTCTTGAACGGATGGAAGAGCTGGGTATAAAACCAAAATCTGAGAGTTAAACTGCTCAAGAAGAGCAATTTTTACTAGGGATTTTCTTTTATATTTAATTAATAAATTAATAACTGTGCCAGGATTTATATCGCTTGTTTAATTGAAATGCCCTTTATCTTTGCTCTACCCGATTGTACCTGTAGGCGAATACCTTTCCACGGAGAAAGACGCATCATCAGGGGTTGGCAACGGGCCCGATGAACCATAGTCCTGCGCTGCTGATCCTCGCGGATCCCACCTTTGCCGCCTGTACCCGGAAATCCCTGCGAATCCGGACGAGAGAACTATGTGAGTTGTCATCCCAATCAAGGTTTTGTTCAAAAGTCCCGGTATCCTGCTGCCTCAGCTCAGCGGGGCATAATCCGTTCGCCAAAGTCATCCATCATCACGCAACGACTCGCTGATATGATCCATCCACACACAGAAGTTCGCTTTATCAGCCCGGAAATCGGGTACGGTGTAGTTGCTACACAACTCATTCCCAAGGGAACGATTACCTGGGCCCTGGACAAACTGGACCGGGAATTCAGCCCTGAGCAGATCGAGAAGATGGATCCGGTCTATCAGGACATTCTCGATACCTATACATATAGAAACAATAAAGGAAATTTTGTTTTGTGTTGGGATATTGGCCGCTACGTCAACCACAGTTTTCAGTCCAATTGCGTGACGACGGCCTACGATTTTGAAATGGCCATCAGGGATATCCATCCCGGGGAGCAGCTCACCGATGACTATGGATACCTCAATATTCCCCGGCCCTTCAAGGGCATGGATGAGGGCACCCGTCGCAAAACCGTCTATCCCGACGACTTGTTGCGCTATCACCAGATATGGGACCGCCAGGTGGAGGCGGCCATGAAGCTGATTGAAAAGCACCCTCAACCGCTGCAGCACCTGCTCTCTGAAGAAACCTGGAACACAGCCCTGCGCATAGCCAGGGGACAGGAGCCTATGTTGTCCGTTCTGAGTTGCTACTACCCGGGAAGTTCGATGGAAACCGTCCAGGTAGAATCAAAATCAGGTGATCGCAGCAGGCGCAATGGGCGTTCCGACTACGGTGCGGAACTCAGACGCTGAGGCTCCCCTGAATCGTTTACTTTTATTGGCCTAAGACCCGGGAACCCGAGCAGGGCTTCCCTGCCCTTCCGTCTAATTGATGGGCCTAAGACCCGGGAACCCGATCAGGGCTCCCCTGCCCTTCCACCCGAAAATGGAGCGATGCCGGCATGTCGGGAACCTTTCCGAAAAATTCGATGTTACAACATCAAATAAACGCAAATCATGAAAACGGTACTTCACAAAGCCAACAGCAGAGGTTTTGCCGACCACGGATGGTTAAAGAGTTTCCACAGCTTCAGCTTTGCCGGATATCACGATCCGGAGCGCATGCACTTTGGTGTATTGCGGGTGTTGAATGACGACCGTGTCGCCGCCGGAAGGGGTTTTGGAAAGCACCCCCACAGCGACATGGAGATCGTGTCCATTCCCCTGTCCGGTGAATTGGTGCACCAGGACTCCATGGGCAACAAAGCCGTCATTCGCCAGGGCGATATTCAGGTGATGAGCGCGGGCACCGGCGTGGAGCACAGCGAGTTCAACCACAGCTCCGGCGAAGAGGTGAGCTTTCTGCAAATCTGGATCATCCCCAGGCAGCGCGGAGTTGAGCCGCGATACGATCAACAGCAGATTCCCACGACCCCCAACACACTGCTGCAGATCCTCAGCCCTTCAAAGGACGAAGCAGGCGTGTGGATCCATCAGGATGCCTGGTTCTCCATAGGGCGTTTTGACCGCGACAGCACCCTGAACTATGAAATGCATGACAAGGGCAACGGGGTCTATGTCTTTGTGCTCGAAGGCGGCGCCCGGGTGGGCGAACAAGTCCTGCAAAGGCGGGATGGACTTGGGGTCTGGGATGCCTCCTCACTCGAACTGCAGATCGACAAGGACAGCTCGGTCTTGTTGATGGAAGTTCCGATGGGTTAATCGCTGAACAACCCTGCGCTGAGCAGCAGAGCGCTCGATAGCTGGCGGCAGGTTCCCGGTTTTCCACCGCTGAAGGTGGAAAGTCCGGGATCTGTTAGCCTCAAGGGGAATTAGCTTTGCCCAAAACACAGGCTTATGTCCCGATGGATGATCTTGCTTTTCTTGTCTGCTCCTTTTGTGGAAATGATGGCCCAGTCTATGCACAGACAGGAGGGCATTTTGATGGTGGACAGCGTTCAGGATGCGGGCATCCGCAAAAAATCGGACCAAGCCGCCCTTCCCCTGGTGGAGCGCAATATGAGCTCCGCCATTCAATTGAAGGCCGACGGGAGCATATGGCAGGACCAGCAGCTCATCGGGCGTTTTGAAGACGCCCGCCGCAGCCCCGATGGCATGGAGCGCTGCCGCATCCTGCTACCAGAGGGGCAGGTTCTGGCCAATATCTCCTTCGACCCGTTATCAAATGGTGTTTACACGGTAGAGACGCTCAGTGACGGCTTTTGGCACCCCCTGGAGATCGGGGAAGATAAGCTCCGCAATGCCGCCCGGATCGAGAGCAGTCAGGGCGCTGGCCGGCACGAGGCAGCGCTGAAGCGCCTGATTCCCTGGCTGATTGCGCAAGGTTACCTCTAAGGGTATTTTGGAGCATGATCAGCCGTCCAACAGGGTCTGAAAAGGCCCGGACTGTCGTATCTTTGCCGCTTGATCTCAAGCCCCGGAATCGCTCTGGTTCAGAAGTCTTTCGAACCAAAAACAGCGGAAAAGGCGGTGTTTCAACGGACAAACCATGCTCAGTGTACAAAATTTAGGCCTGCAATACGGCAAGCGCATTCTCTTTGACGAGGTTAACCTGCAGTTCACCCGGGGCAATTGCTATGGCGTTATCGGGGCGAATGGCGCCGGGAAAAGCACCTTCCTCAAGATGCTCTCCGACGACATTGCACCCACCCGGGGCAAGGTGATCGTTGAGCCGGGCAACCGCATTGCGGTGCTCAGGCAGAACCAGTACGCCTTTGAGGAAAATCGCGTTCTGGACACGGTCATCATGGGCTACCGCGAGCTCTATGAAATCATGGTGGAAAAGGATGCCATCTACGCCAATCCCGATGCCACGGAAGAAGAGGGTCTGCGCGCGGCCGATCTGGAGTTGAAGTATGGCGAAATGGGGGGCTGGACGGCCGAAAGCGATGCGGCGGAATTGCTCAGCCATCTGGGCATCAGCGAGTCGCTTCACGACAAGACCATGAGCGAGCTCAACGGTCCCGAGAAGGTGAAGGTGCTTTTGGCTCAGGCGCTCTACGGCGAGCCCGATATCTTGCTGCTGGACGAGCCCACCAACAACCTGGACGCGGAAACCGTGACCTGGCTGGCCGACTTTCTGGCCGATTTCAAGAACATGGTGATCGTGGTTTCGCACGACCGCTATTTTCTGGACATGGTCTGCACCCATACGGTGGACATTGACTTTGCCCAGATCAGGATCTACACCGGCAACTATACCTTCTGGTATGAAACCAGCCAGTTGATGGCGCGTCAGGCGGCCAACAAAAACAAGAAAACGGAGGCTAAACGGGCCGAATTGCTCGAGTTCATCCAGCGATTCAGTGCCAACGCTTCAAAGTCGCGGCAGGCCACCAGCCGCAAGAAGGCCCTGGAGAAACTCAATCTGGAGGAGATCAGGGCATCCAGCCGCAAGTATCCATATATCGCCTTCCAGCCCGAACGCGAGCCGGGCAATCAAATTCTGGAAGCGAAGAATCTCTCAGCGCGTTCCAATGCGGGTGAGCTCCTGTTCAGCGATGTGCATTTTGTGATGAACTCGGGCGACAAGATCGCCTTGCTCTCGCGCGAATCCTCTGCCCTCACCGCGCTGTACGACATCCTGGCTGGAGAGCAGAAGCCCGCCACGGGTACCTTCGCCTTCGGACAAACCATCACGCCCGGTTATCTGCCCAAGGAGAACGACCAGTTCTTTGAAGGGGACAACGATCAGAACCTGATTGAATGGCTGCGCCAGTTTACCAGCGGCGACAAGGACGAGCAATTCATCCGCGGCTTTCTGGGCCGAATGTTGTTCAGCGGAGAAGAAGTATATAAAAAATCAAGCGTGCTTTCAGGGGGCGAAAAGGTGCGGTGCATGTTGTCCAGGATCATGTTGGCCCAGCCCAACTTCCTGCTGCTCGACGAGCCGACCAACCACCTGGATCTGGAGGCCATCACCGCCCTGAACAACGGCATGAAGGACTTCAAGGGCGCCATGATTTTCTCCAGCCATGACCACGCGCTGATTTCTTCAGTGGCCAATCGCATCATCGAAATCGGTCCCGGCGGCATGCTGGACAGCCTGGTGACTTTCGACGAGTACCTCAGCAGTCCCAAGATTCAGGAGCAGCGCAAGACTCTGTACGAAGGGGTGTCGGCTTAAGGCTCAGGTCCCCGGCCTACTTGCACGCGCGCTGGGCTCCGGCCCCGGCCTACTTGCGCGCGCTCTGCGCTGGACCCCGGCCCCCGGACAACTTGCGCGCGCTCTGCGCATTGCGTAATTTTCGGCTGCATGCGCATTGCCTATCTCAGCACCTTCTACCCTTTCCGGGGCGGCATTGCGCAATTCAACCATTCGCTCTACCGGGCCCTGCAAGCTCAGGGACATGAATTGCGGGCCTACACCTTTAGCCGGCAGTACCCGCAGCTCCTCTTCCCCGGTAAAACACAGTACGCCGAAAGCGCGAATGATGGCGCGGATTTGGAGGCTCTGCCGGTGCTGGACACGATCAACCCCTTGAGTTGGCGGACGGCGGCGCGCGAGATTCAGCGCTTCGAGCCCGATGTGCTGCTGATGAAGTACTGGATGAGTTTTTTTGCGCCCTCTCTGGGCTTTTGCGCGGGGCGTTTGAAGCCGTCCTGCGCGGTGCTGAGCATTCTGGACAATGTGACGCCGCACGAGCGACGGCCTTTTGACCAGGCCCTGACCCGCTACTTTCTGAAACGCAACAGCGGCTTTGTGGTCATGAGTGAGTCGGTCGAGCGGGATCTGGATCGCCTCCTGCCCGGAGCCGCGAGGCTCTTCCACCGACACCCGGTTTACGATCATTTTGGCCCCGCCCTGGAACGCTCAGAGGCCCGGGCTCAACTTCATGTACAGCAGGGCGAAAGGCTGCTGTTGTTCTACGGCTTCATCCGCGCCTACAAAGGTCTGGACCTGCTCCTGGCCGCGCTGGACCAGCTCGAAGGCCCATATAGACTGATCATTGCCGGCGAGGCTTACGAGGACATGGAGCCCTACCAAAAGTCCATCCAAAACTCCCGCCATGCCGCGCAGATTGAGCTGCGCGAACGCTTCATCGGCGACGAGGAAACCCGCTTGCTGTTCAGCGCTGCCGATGCCTGCGTGCTGCCCTATCACCACGCCACTCAAAGCGGTATTGCGCTGATCGCCTGCCACTTCAACACTCCGCTGATCGCCACCCCCGTTGGCGGCCTGAGCGAGTACATCCGCGACGGCCACAACGGAATCATGAGCCAGGCCCCCACTCCCGAGTCCTTCGCCGCCGCCTTGGACCGCTACTTTCAGCTCGGCGGTCACCCGCATTTCAGCCCGGCCTGGTCCGCCCTGAGCGAGGAACTGAGCTGGGAGCACCTCGGCGCGGCCCTGACAGATTTTGTCAAAAGGCTGCAAGGTTAGTGCGGAAAATTCAAGGTACTTTGGCCTTCATTTTTAACATTATGTTAACTCCCGAGGCAATTCAGGTCCTTGTCATCATCGTAATTGCATTAGTCCTCTTTATTACGGAATGGTTGAGCATTGATCTGGTTGGTCTGTTGATCATGACGAGTTTGGCCTTACTTGGATTGATAAGCCCTACTGAAGCAGTTGCCGGGTTTAGCAACTCCGCTACTTTGACCGTTGCTTTTATGTTCGTGCTCAGCGCTGCTCTTCTCAAAACCGGGGCCTTGCAGGTAATGGTCCATAAGGTCTCGGGAATCTTCCGCAAAAGTTACCGGCTGGGCTTGCTTCTTATGATGGTCTCTGTTGCAATCATGTCAGCCTTCATAAACAACACGCCGATAGTTGCCGTTTTTATCCCGGTTGTCCTTCAGATGGCCAGGTCAACAGGTGTTTCGGCAACCCGACTTTTGATTCCTTTGTCCTTTGGAACCATCTTCGGAGGAACATGTACCCTGATTGGCACATCGACAAACATTCTGGTAAGTGGGGTTGCAGAACAAAGTGGACTCCAGGGCTTCTCCATGTTCTTAATGACTCCAATGGGAGTTATCTTTGCGGTTTGTGGTATTTTATATATATTACTTTTTGGAAGAAAATTGCTCCCCGATCGCAATGCACCAGCCGATCTGGAGAGCCAGTTTGGTATGCTGGGATACCTTACTGATCTGGAAATCTTAACTCATTATGACGAAATTGGAAGGACACTTGGCGAAAGTCGTATAAAACTAGAGTGGGATCTGGAAGTACTTGAATTGCGAAAGAAAGACGGCAGCCAATTTGCGCATCCAGAGCCGGATATCATTTTAGAAGCTGGCGATGTTTTAAAAATTCCTTGTTCAGCACAAAAGATTCAGTCTTTAAAAGCTGAGCTAAGAGGCTTGCCGGCATCCAGTATTCGCATTGGCCATGATGATGGCATAAGGAGAAAGAGCAGCATGGTCGAATTGGTGGTCACAGCCCATTCAAACTTCAGGGGTAAGCGATTAGGGGATTTAGATATCCAGTCTAAGTATGAGATGATTCCACTTGCTTTCAGACACCGGGAGGATATTAAATATGAAAACTTAAGTGAAATAAAAATTGAAGCTGGAGATGTGTTGCTCGCTGATGTTCCCTGGAAAGCCATGCAGCGCTTTAAAGCTCAACTCAGAGGTCTTGACAACCCATTTCTCTTGTTGAGTGAAAGTGCGTTAACAGAGTTTCAGCCCAAAAGATTTGCTCTGGTAATGATTGTGTTCTTTGGCGTTATTCTCAGCGCTTCCATGGGTTGGCTTGATATCCTCATAGCGACTTTAACCGGTGTGGTAGTCTTGTTGTTAGCCAGGAGTTTGAGCATGGAAGAGGCATATGACGCCATTCATTGGAAAGTAATTTTCTTGTTAGCTGGTGCTTTAAGTCTGGGTTTAGCCCTGGATCGCAGCGGACTGGATGACGTCCTCGCTTTTGGGATAATCGAAACCCTGGGCGTTTGGGGACCTGTTGCCATCTTATCGGGATTGTATCTGGTCACTTCGATATTAACAGAAATCATGTCAAACAATGCCACTGCGGTATTGTTAGCCCCAATAGCTATTGCGACCGCGAACGAACTAGGTCTCAGTCCATTGCCCTTTCTTATGGCCATTACTTTCGGAGCGTCAGCCAGCTTCATGACACCCATTGGCTATCAAACTAACACCATGGTGTTCGGGGCGGGAGGATATCGTTTCAATGATTTTCTCCGAATCGGTACACCTCTCAACATCTTCTTTTGGATTCTCGCGACCTTTCTTATACCGCTGATTTATCCCTTTTGATCTCCAGTTAGTATAAATTTTTTTCCCCCTTCGCCGCTGCGCTGGACCGCTCCCGATCACGGGGCGCACCTTGACCTCCTTGCAGGCCCCACGCGGGTTTGAGGACTTATCAACAGTTTGTAGATAGGATTTACATCTGTAAGAAAAATTTTAGCTAACTTTGTTAGCAGAGATTTCTGCTTTATGCCAAGATTTTTATCATTATGGACCATCTGAATAAGAACATTCGCTTCCTCCGCCATCAGGCCGGGATGACCCAGCAGGCCTTCGCCGATTTACTGGAAATCAAGCGCTCCCTGCTCGGGGCCTACGAAGAAGGCCGCGCCCGACCCAACTTGAGCGTTCAACTCGCCATCAGCCGGCAATTCGGCCTTTCGCTGGACAGTTTGGTTCGCGATGATCTGGAAAGCGGGCCGGTTGATAGGAGTGGCTCTCCTGCCAGCAAGTCGGATCTGATGGCGGGCAACACCCGTGTGCTGTCCATTGTGGTGGATCAAAAAGACCGCGAACAGATCGTCCTGGTCCAGGAACGAGCCCGCGCGGGTTATGCCAGCGGTTACAGCGATCCCGAGTTCGTCGCCGAATTGCCCCGCCTGCAACTCCCCTTCATGGCTGAAGGAAGCTATCGCGCCTTCGAGATCAGCGGTGACTCCATGCTTCCCCTCCAGCCCGGCAGCATCGTCGTCGGTGAATACCTCAGCGACTTCAGCAACCTCCAGGATGGGCAGGCCTATGTCCTACTCACCCGCAACGACGGTATTGTCTACAAGCGAGTCTTCAGCCAGGAAACCCGTCAAGACCAAAAGCTGGTCCTCCAATCTGACAACCCCGCCTATGACCCCTATGAACTGGACACCGAAGACCTCATTGAAGCCTGGGAAGCCAAGCTCTTCATCGGCAAGGTTTCCCGCAAACGCGACGAGCGCCTGGAAGACATGATGGGCATGTTGACCAGGATACAGCAAGAGGTGAGGAAGATGGGGAAGGGGTGAGGGATCTCATCTTGCATGGGTTCTTTACATTCACCGAAAAATATCTGCCATGATAAAGAACCCCTTTTCCCTCTTTGTGTGGTTGTTCTTCGCAAGTCATTCGCTTGAAGCAAAGACCGATACCCTTCAACCAGTTTCAGAGGTGGCTGAGGTAACGGTATTCTTTGCAGGGGCTCAAATTTCCAGAACCGCGGAGCTGACACTTTCAAAGGGAAGCCATCTGCTATCCATCGAACCCCTTTCGCCTCAATTGGATCCTCAAACCATTCAAGTGCAAAGCCTTCCCGGACTCACCATTGTTTCGGTGAAGCATCAGGTGCGTCAGCCTTCGTCAAGAACGGAGGCTGTTCAAGCTCTGGAGGATAGCATCGACGCGCAAATGGACGTTCTGCAAAGCCTGCAGGATAGACGAACGGTGCTTGATTGGGAGCAAACGGTTTTGCAAGACAACAGAGTTTTGGGAAAGGAGGACGCTGCAGTGCAAGTGCAAACCCTTCGTGAGGTTGCTGATTTTTATATGGAACGTATTCAGTCGAATTTGAAAGAGCGGATGGCCATTCGCGAGGAGATCAACACCATAACCGATCGAGTAAAAGCCTTTCAGGTTGCTATAAACAAAGAGCGGGCTCAAATCAAGACGAATCAAAGCCGGGTCGAAATCCTGGTTTCCGCCGAGCGTGACCTACGCGGCAAGTTGGGTTTACAGTACTATGTTCCCAGTGCAGGATGGGAGCCCACCTATGATTTCAGAGTTGCTGACGTTGCGGAACCGCTGGCAATAGTGTACAATGCTCAGGTGTTCCAGAGTACCGGGGAAGATTGGAACCAGGTGAAAGTTACCCTGTCTTCCAGCAATCCGGTACTGCGCGGCGACAAGCCGGAACTGGAGCGCTGGGTGCTGGGAAATCCCGTTGCTCCTGCCAGACCCACGTACAGACCTTCCACCGCTTATGGCCAACAAACAGACGGTATGCCTGGTACCAGCGAACTAAGAGGCCGGGTAGTCGATTCAGATGGGGAGGGGGTGCCTTATGCCAACGTATCAGTTTTTCGCCAGAATGTCTTGGAAACCGGCGCGGCTACCGATCTGGATGGAAACTTTTCACTTAGAGCCTTGAGCCCAGGTATGGTTACCATCGAGGTGTTCACGATAGGCTATCAACGTCTGCGCATTACGGACGTTGCGCTTAAATCAGGACAATTCACGCAAGTAAATGTTCCACTGAAGGAGGAACAGATGTTGCTACAAGAGATTGCTATAATGTATGAAGCTCCGCTCATCAATCATGATGGCACCAATCACACCATTTCTATGGATAGGTCCATAACAACAAAGGAGGACATAAAATCTCTGCCTACCCGCAGTGTTACAACTCTTTCAGCAACTCAGGCAGGGGTCTACCAAAGTGATAAAGTGAATGGATTGAACATTAAAGGAAGTCGCGGTAGCGAAACTGAATACTACATTGATGGCGTTAAAGTACGGGGTCCTGACTTGGGAACTATTGCCGGCATTAGTTCCCTACCGTCCAGGGAACGAATCAGCACGCAGCTTCTGGCCAGTGAACTGCGCAACAACATCACTATGCTGGAATATGTGATCGAAGCTCCCTACACCATTCCTTCCGACGGAAAAGACAATTTGCTGCAGATCAAGCAAGAAACTGTGCCCGTGGAATACCTGTACCGCGCCGTTTCCAAAATTGACCTCGATGTCTTCCTGACGGCAGCCATTCCGAACTGGCAGGAACTGAATCTATTATCGGGAAAGGCGAGCATCTACTTCATGGGCACCTTCACGGGGGAAAGCTTTTTAGATGCCAACCTAACGTCGGATACGCTCGTTGTTTCGCTGGGCCGGGACCGAAATCTGGTCGTGGAACGCAAAGGCAATAAAAATATGATTGATCGCAGGCTCATCGGTTCCAACTATGTAGAGACCATAGGTTGGGATATTTTGGTGAAGAACAATCGCTCAACGCCGGTGCGCATTCTTGTTGAAGATCAATTTCCTGTGTCCACCCGCAAAACCCTTTCCGTAACGAATGGTGCCTATGACGGTGCCGTACTCGACGAACAATCCGGCAAGCTGTTGTGGGACCTAAAACTACAAGCAAGCGAAGCCCAAACGCTGTCGTTTGACTACAGCGTCAAGTATCCCAAATCCGTCGAGCTCATCTTGGATTGATCAATAACTTCAACACTGTCCCAATCCTGGAAGCTATACCTTAACCTTCGCTTAACATTCCACCCCAGTATTCTTAAAGTTCAATACAAGACTCATAGCCAGATTTAAGCACCCGATAGGCTTAAATTCGCTGTATGCAACGGAGAACATTTTTGGAGTTTTTAGGCAAGGGTGCGGCGGGCTATCTTTTGGTACCGGGAATGCTGGGTGGATGCCGGCAACAGGCGGTAAATCCTGCGGCATCGGCGTATAGGATCAAGCCCTTGATGCCCAGTGTGGCGGATGAATTGCAACTGGCTGAAGGTTTGAGCAGCCAGATGCTGATCCGCTGGGGCGACCCTATCAATGCCACCGAAAAGTTTGGGTTTAACAACGACTTTACCTGCTTTCTGCCGCTGGAAGCGAACAACAGTGAAGAGGGCATTTTGTGGGTAAATCACGAATATGTTGATGCACGATTTGTTTCGAATTGCCCCAGCTTGGAGTCCAAAACGGCCGAACAAGTGCATGAGGAGCAATTGGCGGTTGGGGGCTCTTTGTTGCGAGTGAAGAAGACTGCGGAAGGCTACTGGGAAGTGGCGCCGAACCACCCGCTCAACCGGCGGGTTCACGGGCTCACGGAGATTCCCTTCAATTGGCCCGAACCGATCGCGGGCTCAAGAAAGGCCATAGGTACTTTGGCCAATTGTTCAGGCGGCCTCACTCCCTGGGGAACCATTCTGACCTGCGAGGAGAATTACGATCAGTTTTACGGAGAGCACGACCCCTTGACCGGAGCTTTTAAGCTGTCGGGTGATGATCAGGGTTGGCATCGCTACCACGACTTTCCCCCGGAACACTATGGCTGGGTGGTTGAAGTCGATCCCCGCACTGGGGAGTCGGTCAAGCATGTCGCCCTGGGCCGTTGTGCGCATGAGTGCGCTACCGTGCATCAACTCTCCGATGGTCGTTTGGTGGTATATACCGGGGACGATGCTAACGATGAACATTTATATAAGTTTATTTCTTCTGTTCCAGGCTCTTTGAGCGAAGGGACGCTCTACGCTGCCAATCTGGAAACGGGCATTTGGGAGGCAGTGGAGCACTCAAGACCTGAATTGCGCGAGGAGTTTGCCGATCAGACCGATGTGCTGGTGCGGCTTCGACTTTCGGCCAAGCGCGTGGGCGCAACACCCCTGGACCGGCCCGAAGACATCGAAATTGATCCACTGACTGGTCACGTGCTCGTTGCGCTGACCAACAACTATCCCAAGGGCAACTATTACGGATCCATTCTCAAGATCATTGAGGAAAACGGAGACTATGCCGCTCTTCGATTCAGCCATGAAACCTACCTGACAGGCGGAGAGCAAACGGGCTTTGCCTGCCCGGACAATATGGCTTTCGACCCCAGAGGCAACCTTTGGTTTACCTCAGACATCAGCGGAAACAAACTCAACAGCGGTCCCTATGCGGCCCTGGGCAACAATGGCCTCTATATAGTCTTGCGCGAAGGGGAACAGGCCGGCCAAGTTTTGCAAGTGGCCAGCGGACCCGTGCACGCCGAACTAACTGGCCCATGGTTCTCCCCGGATGGGCGCTCCCTCTTCCTGAGCGTCCAACACCCCGGCGAGTACTCCGAATCAGCCGAAAATCCCTCCAGTCATTGGCCCGATGGGGGCAATAGTATGCCCAAACCAGCAGTGGTCGTCCTCTCCGGTCCTTTGTTGGATGAGTTGAGTGCAAGTATGGCTTGAGAAGGGGGTTTGGGTGGGGATGAAAGTCTGTGTTATACCCGTACTGGTGTTGTGATTAATGGTGGAACCTCGCTGTTTCAACAAATTCGCTGCCAATTTTAAACCAAAAGAGGACTGAGCATTGTCACCTCTCCAAGCTAAAAGTGCCGTTGTTTCCATCCCCCCTTTTGGTCATTTCAAAGATAGAAGCAATTTTTGTTAACCTTTTTCGTTAATAATATTTACCTTTGCAGTGGAAATTAGTTACAAAAAGTCACCAATATTCAGATTAACGAGATTGAAGACTACCATTAACACAGAGAGAATAAAAGCATACGACATGGCGACGACTCTTGAAATTTCAAAATCATTACTCTCCCCCCCAGGCGATACTATACAGGAACATATTGATTTTATAGGCATGAGTCAAGCCGAACTTGCCGAAAGAATGGGCAGACCAAAGGAAAAGATCAATGACGTGATTAAAGGAAGGGAGCCAATTTCTACGGCAACGGCTTTTCAACTTGAAAAGGTTTTGGGCATTCCTGCAAGTTTTTGGCTGAACAGAGAAAAGACTTACCGCAAAGAATTATACGAACTGCAACAACAAGAAGAACTTGAAAAGAAAAAGGACTGGTTGTGTGCTTTCCCTGTAAATGAGATGAGAAAACACGGTTGGCTACCCGACACAAATGAGAAACACGTTTTAGTGGATAGCCTACTAAAATTCTTTTGTGTGGCTTCAACTGACGAATGGGAACGCATTTACATTGCCGAGGAAGTTTCTGTGGCATTTAGAGTTTCATTGGCTAATACACAAAGCCCTCATTCAATTTCTGCATGGTTGCGTAAAGGCGAGATACAAGCCAAAGAAATTGATATTGCTGAGTTTGATAAAAAGAAATTTAAAGAATCCTTATCAGAGATAAAAGAATTAGCTTTTTTGATGCCTGAGGATTATACCCTACAATTGCAAAGCATTTGTGCTAAATGTGGTGTTGCGCTTGTGTTTACACAAAACTTACCTAAAGCACCCATTAACGGAGCAACACGTTGGTTTCATAACAAACCCATTATACAACTTTCTGGAAGGTATAAAACCAACGACCATTTTTGGTTTACATTCTTCCATGAAGCAGCACATATCATTTTACACGGCAAAAAAGATATTTTCTTAGAAAATGTAAAAGGAACAGATATAGATAAAGTGAAAGAAGAAGAAGCCAATGCCTATGCGGCTAAAATATTGTTGAGTAAAAACGAATTACAGCAAGTAATTGATGCTGCACCTTTGACTGAAGAAATGATTTATGAGTTTGCCAAAAAATTTAGAACGCCAGCAGGTGTTATCATTGGAAGGTTACAACATTTAAAACTGATTCCATTTCATATTGGTAATGGTTTCAGACAAAAAATCAATTTATTTAATTAAGTTCCACATTTCGTTAAGATTGCCTGAGCGCTCAATGAATTTCTCTAATAGTCTCAAGGCTGTGGTAAAACTGGTTAAACCCCGCTTCCAACTATTGTCTGTATACTTTTTCTTATTTATTATTCTTTAATATATTTTGCGTATAGCTTCTGTCCGCTAAGTACGCAAAAACAAAACGGCCATTAACTCTACATCTACACCACACCAATTGTTTCGAACCACTCAATCCTTCACACAACGGCAAGAATGGCCACCAAAAAGTTTGGATGAATTGGCATCCCCGCTAAAGAAGGATGTAGCTGGGGAAGGGGCAAACAACACAAATTGGGCAAAATCAAGTGGTTCCCATTCGGACTCATCTGTTAACCAAAAAGAAGCCGAGCTACCAAATTGTGAAAAACCTCCACTGACTGCAAAATCACATCTTCCGGTGGGTATGATGCTAAGGCCTGTGGAATTGGAGTATTCGAAGGGCAAGGATGCCCAAAGCTCGGGGGAGTAAATCGCATCGTGGAACAGCGGTATAGGTCTGGTTGGATCTACAGCTAACAGCATGTCTCTCCATTCTTGCTTGCTGGGTACATGCCAACCTGGTGGGCAGATGCCCTGTACGCCGCTCGGGCTGGACGTGCTGGCGGATGCGCCTCCCATAACCGTTTCCCATTTATAATAGCGGCCATAAGTTTCGCAGTTCTCTTCTGCGTTTTGGTAACAGCGATTGGTGCCTCCATTGTAGCGCAAATTGGCGGCCATCCATACCTTTCCATCTATGCAAACCGTGGGATACTCCTCACCGTCGCGGGGGTCGGTCACGGTATTTCCACCGGCGCAATTGCTGTAGCAATAGCCCGGATCAGCAAATTGACGGAATTTGAGCTGTGACTCCTGATAGTCAGAGAACTCTTGTCCCGAAGAACTTAAATGGGCAACCCCGGTACTGTCATTTTGTTCAATCAAACGACCGACCAGGTGCTTTTCCATATCCTTGGCAAAGTTATTCGTAACCGGCAACGAGCGGTCCGTACCCAAGGCATAGGCATAATAAGTTGAAACGCCCTTTCCCAACATAGAGGCGAGGATGGGCATGCGGTCAAGGTTGGGCGTTGAGGGGCGGTTATAAGCTGAATAACACATATTCCCCATGACAATAGTTTGATTCCAGGGCGGCAACTTGTTCAGGTGAAGAGTGGTTACATACATCGCATAATTGTCAAACTTGGTAGGCTGTTGAAACCAGGTTGTCAATTCACTCAATTTCAGCTTTCTGTTAAATCCGAGCATGACTTCGTCCTTGTGCATCAGATTGACCATTTCAGGGCCAACTTGATCAGAAATTGCATTTCGAATGCGGTCTGGAAGTCTATCCAGATCCGTCAGGTCCAGAAATACGCCTAACATGAAACCAGTGGGCACTCCGTGGGTATTGATGATCACCAATCCATAATCGCCAAAAGTGGCCAATTTGTCTATCGTACACTGTTCATCCTTGAACAAAGTCACCTCCAGATCGAGACCTGCATTGCTAATCCTTTGCACAATCTCATCCTGCTCTGTACCCTTGTAAAACTCCTCGTGAGCAGCCGAAAAGATAAGCACTTTGCGATTTGTGATGGGCTTACCGCACTCGCCATCCCCAAAAGTCTCCAGCATGCCAGCCCCACTCCCACCGCCGCGGGTTACCGCCAGCCCATCCTCATCTTCGTAAATGACCGTGTACATGCACGCTAACCCGCTTCTCATCAATAGGTGCAGGTAAGCGCTATCTTCAGCCACCGCCTGCTCCACACCGGGCTGTTGCGACGCCCAAACCTGCAGGTCCATCAAAGCTTCCTCCGGTCTGCCGCCCGTCTGCGCTCCGATGCTAAAAAACTCCTCATCCAATGCCCTCAATATCTCGGCCACCTCAAATAGCGCCGGATCATCGTTTTCCGGGGTTTTGTCCTTTTTGCAAGCCCCAAACAGCATCAGGAGCATAAGTAAGGGCAGAAGAGAGATGATTTGCTTTGGCATGGGACTATCCTTTAGGTCTATAAAGCAAATGTAAGATACGGCGACGGGTTGTTACTGTACCTTTCTTGGTCATAAAAAACAGTTTGAACAAGACCAGCTTTGCGCTTTGATGCTGAAGAATCCCATATTGCTTTAATTTAACGATTTCATGTTCTCAGAGATATACATTAACTTAAAGTAGTTTAGGGGGCACAATACGCACTCTCAACTAAGAATAAATTCTATGAGTATCTTTCGAGTCATTCTTGCGATACTATTCCCGCCACTGTCAGTAATTGACAAAGGTTGCGGCAGCTTTCTGATCGTTTTGATCTTGACTATATGTGGTTGGATTCCTGGTGTCATTGCTGCACTAATCATATTGAATAAAGACTGAACTCTAAATCTCCACGTCTCCTTTGGCCTGAAGTATATCTGTCTTTACGTGAACTACATTCAGTCAAACACTCTGTGCTTTCCGAGCATGTCCTTGATTTGCTCAATGTGCTTAATTTGAGTCTCCGGATTGCTCCCGTTCGTAACTGCTTCTTTTAATACTCGAATCACTTCAGTTTCGTTTTCATAATTGAATTGCTCATTTTCTCTCAAAATGATTCTCACAACCTCTAAAACTCTCGTGGCCTTAACGATGAAAGTGCCATTAGGCACGAAATCTATGCTTTTCAATTCACAGTCACCGTAAAATACTATGATAGAATAAAATGGTACAGTCTCGGTCTGGTTCAGATGCCTTTTCAATTCAGCAATATGCCTAATGTTTTGCATTATAGGATTGTAGAAATAATATTTTTGCTTCCCATAAGCTAAAACTTGAGTCCACTGTGTTTTGTTTCCACTTCCAAAGATCCAGCCGCTGTAATCCTTAACTTCGAACACTATAATTCCAACCTTAGAAACAACCACTAAGTCAATCTGAGCGAACCCACCCCTCTTCTTTTCAACATAAAGATCATGAAAGACGCTATGACTAGATATACCGCTTTTCAAAAGCGTCAGCACTAAATCTCTTTCTGATTTTGTTCCCCTATTCTTTTCTGTGACGCTTCTTGTTAATTTTATATCACGTAATATAATATATATAATTATTACGATGAATAATGCTAAACCAGATAAAACTGAAACGAGAAACAAGCTTAGAATTTGACCTTCTGAATCTGTAACCAGTTGAACATCAGATGTTGATCGGCTAAATTTTAAATGTTTTGAACTGGCGTAACCTGTTTCCCCCAAATATCTCACTTCATACCAGTTTTCATCTTTGGACAATACCTCTACTTCATCGCCCTTTTTTAAAACCAGGATAACAGAATTCTCGGTCCCTGCTGCGACTCTTACATTTAGATTTGCCGTGGCCACATAGTAATCTGCGGCGAATGAGAACATTCGAGAGGCTAACAATAAGCCTGCTAACAGAAAAAGTTTAACTCTCATTGTCTATTGTCACTGGGATTTGATACAAGAGAGATAAGGTGTGGAATAATTTAATTTAAATAGCTATAATTTATTCCGTCATAAAAGCGATCACATCAGACTGCGGTAAACGTCTCTATGGATAAAATTAACAATCTCATTCAAATCTTGATAGACTTACGAATGTGGGGAACCTTCAGAATACACCATTCAAATATACGCTGCTGGCCTCAGCAATACACTGACTTGCGCTTACCTCCCCTACCTCACCAACGTAACACTCCCCGTAATCCGCCTCCACTGCCCTTCCTGATTGGGAATGTTGGCCACAAAGACATAGACGCCAACTTCAGAGGGCACGCCCCTAAAAGTGCCGTCCCATCCGGCGGAAGGATCATTGCTCAAAAAGACCAGTTGGCCCCAGCGGTTGAAGATCTGGAGGGAATAGAGGCTCTGGTCAAAACAAGATATGATGTTGCGCACTCTGAACACGTCGTTGTTGCCGTCACCATTCGGGCTGAAGGCGCTCGGGAACAGGGGATGGCAACCGCAGTCTTCCTCGGGTAGAATGCTGAGGCTGTCTGATGCTGAACAACCGTTCAGCCAGGCCACCACTTCAAACCAGCCGGGTCCGCTGGCGAGCACCTGATTGCTGCTGGCACCCATGTTCCACAGCAGTGAATCGGCTGGTCCGGAGGCGCTGATCAAAATCTCTTCGCCCGGACACCAGGTAAGTTTATCGGCCGACAAAACCGGCTCGGGCAGCGGATTGAAGGTCACCTGAACACTGTCCGAAGCGCTGCACAAGTCATTGCTGACCTGAAGGCTGTACCATCCGGATACGCCCACAACTAAACCGGTTGCTGTGCTGCCATTCGACCATAGATAATCATATCCTGGAAGAACAAGGGCATTGATAGCCAGCGACTCGCCGACACACAAAACTGTGTCCCCGGGAAGCTCGAGATCGGGAATCTGCGGGCTCACTTCGACAAAGAAGGAGTCGATGTAAGTCTCGCCACATTCGTTGGTGTAGCTCAAAGAATACCATGTAGAATTGTTTGGAGCTACCCAGGGGTTCAGGGCCAGGGTATCCGAAATGCCATCCACCGGAGACCAGACATAATTGTCAAATCCGGGTGTTCCGAAGAGCTGCACGCTGTCGCCCTCACAGAGTGCGTGAAACACCGGCGGCAGATCAATCTCCAATCGGCGATAGCACACAATCTGCTCATTGCTCAATGCACCCGTTCCCGCCGTGTAACCAAAGAACACCTCCGGATCACCGCCAAAGACCAGGGCCACCATATCTCCCGACCAGGCCAGGCGCAGCACACAGTCCACATAGACTTCCAGATCCTGCAGATCGGCATCCCAGGTGATGCTGACCTGGTGGAACAAGCCATCTTCAGCGTTGCAGATACCAGAAAGGATGTTTACCGGCGGAGTCAGAGCTGTGGCCATCAGATGAGAGGGCTGCCCATTGGACATCAGGGCGGTGTGATCGCAGGCCGGATCGCCCAGATCACCGTTTTGGTAGGTGTCAAACTCCACCGCCACAGAAGGTACGATGCCAAAGTAACCCATGCCCGAACCCGCACCTCCAATTGCGGTGGAGACCGGCTGAAGAACAAAGGCTATTCCATCTGCACCCGCATCGCTTCCGCCAAAATACAGCTCGGCTTCAATGCGAAAACTGCTTGTCAGATTGATCTTATCCGGATACCAGGCCGAGCCGCTCTGATTGGGCAAGTTGGGCGTCAGGCGTATGCAATCATCGGCAACAGGCACGGCCGCACCATTCAACACAAACTGTGAAAAAGCGTGATTGACAGTAAAAATCAGTAAAACTAAAATTGATAACCTATTGAAAATCATTGTTTTAAGGCGTATCCTAGTTTAAGTCCGCTCTAAAATAGCAAGAAAGCAACAACTGCGGTCCAGCGCACATCTATTCCCTGACAATTTAGGGGGAAAGGTATCTTTGGCCCATGGCTAAAGCCCAAGGCGCCGACAGCGGATTGCGCTTTCCGCTCGATCAGGTTATTGACAATTTGAAGGAATGGCCGCTCTACCAACTGAGCCGCGACCGGGAGAGTTTCATGCGGCGCGTCATCGCAGAGGCTGAGCAGGATTTGATGTCCACGCACCGCACGGCCGCCAGCCTGCAATCGCTGGTAGCCACCACGCTCTATCAGGAAAAAATCAGGCTCACCCGCAAACCCTGGAGCGTGGATCCGCCCGATGAAAAGAAGTTCTGGACCCATGTGGCTTCTACCCTCACCCGTCTGGAACAGGAGAACGGCGATCAGCAACAATGGCAGGAATTGCTCGCTGAAATCCTCCAGCGCTACGCCAAAGAAATTCAGGGCAATTTTCACATGCCCACCTACCGCTTTGCGCGCCTGTTTCTGCCGGTGGCCTTCAACCGCCTGTTGAACGCATCGGGCAACCGCAATTTCAGCCGCATCTTCGGCAATCGCCTGGGCATACACGACCGCGTTCACCTGGATGGCAATGTCGAGCGCTTGCGCCAAATCGTCAAAGACGGCGGAACGGTGGTCATGGTGCCCACGCACTTTTCCAACCTCGACTCCATTCTGGTGGGCTATGCGATAGATGCCCTGGGCCTGCCCGCCTTCATCTATGGGGCCGGCCTGAATCTGTTCAGCGCGCGCATCCTGGCTTTCTTCATGAATCGCCTGGGCGCTTACAAGGTTGACCGCCGCAAGAAAAACCGCATCTATCTCGACGCGCTCAAGGCCTATTCCACTCTTGCTCTGGAACGCGGTTGTCATAGCCTTTTCTTTCCGGGTGGAACCCGTTCCCGCTCCGGCGCGATTGAGCAACAACTCAAACTGGGTCTGCTCAGCACGGTGATCGAGGCGCAGCGCAGAATGATCAGTCAGAGCCCGACAGGAGAATTCAAAAAGATTTATATAGCTCCCGTAGTTATCAATTACAACTTTGTGCTCGAAGCCCCGGTGCTGATCAAAGATCACTTGCAGGAGGTCGGCAGGGAGCGCTTCTTTGTGGAACAGGACCGCTATTCCAGCAGTGGGCGCATTGCGCGATTCATCCTTCGCTTTTTCACCGCAGGCTCGGACATTCGCATTCGCTTTGGGGACCCGATGGACATTCTGGGCAACCCTGTGGATGAACAGGGACAGAGTCTTGATCCTTCGGGAAAGGCCATCGACCTGAGGGCCTACTTTCAGCAGGGCGGCGTGCTGATTCAGGATGATCAGCGCGACTTTGAGTACACCAAGATCCTTTCGACCCGAATTGTGGAGGCCTTTCACCGCTACAACACGGTCATGGCTACGCATTTGGTGGCCTTTTGCGCCTTCCAGCTCATCAAAAAGAGATACCCAACACTTGATCTGTATCAACTGCTCAGGCTGCCGGTTGAAGACTGCATCTGGACCTGGGAATCGCTGCGCGAAGGGGCCGCCAAAGTCATGGGCCATGTGAATTCGCTCTGCGAACAGGGCAAGCTCTACCGCGAACCCCTGCTCAAAGGCGAACTGGACAAAGCCCTGCAGCACGGCATTCGCAACCTGGGCATCTATCACGACAAGCGGGCGCTGAAACTGGACAAGAAAACAGGACTGGTCCTGTCCGATGACTTGCGCCTGCTCTATTTTTATCACAACCGCATGAGCGGCTACGGATTTGAGCATGACCTCTGAGCAATTTCCCGTTGGGGTGATCGGCGCCGGAAGCTTTGGAACGGCGGTGGCCAATCTGCTGGCCGAAAACAGCCCCGTGCTGCTCTTCACGCGCAGCCCAGAAAGGGCCGAAACCATGCGGAACAAGCGCATCAGCAGCGGTCAGAACCTTCACGAACAGGTAGAGGTCACCGAATCCCTGCAGGAGGTCGCAGAGCGCTGCTACCTGATCTTCCCCATCATTCCCTCAGAGTACTTCGCCGACATGCTCAGTGTGCTCAAGGAACACCTGCGCCCTGATCATATATTAATTCACGGCACAAAAGGCCTGTATGTCGAACCGGGGCTGGAACATTTCGGCCTGGATGCCAAACTCTATCGCCGTCAGGTGCTCACCATGACCGAGCTCATTCTGCGCGACACGGTGGTGCTGCGCGTCGGCTGCATACACGGGCCGAACCTTTCCGCAGAGATCGCGCGGGGCCTGCCCGCAGCCACGGTCATCGGTTCGCATTTTGATCAGGTGATCAACGAGGGAAAGAATGCGCTGCGCTCCCCCCGCTTTCAGGTTTATGGCAGCTATGACGTACTGGGCATAGAGCTGGCCGGGGTGCTGAAGAACATTCTGGCCATCGGATCGGGTATGGTTCGGGGTCTGGAGATGGGCGAAAACGCCCGAGCCCTGCTGATGACCCGGGGCCTGAGCGAGCTGATTCATCTGGGCAAGATCCTGGACATCGACCCCAGAGCCTTCCTCGGTCTGGCCGGCATCGGCGACATCATCGCCACCTGCTCCAGCCCACTGAGCCGCAACTACAGCGTCGGCTTCCGCCTGGCCAAAGGCGAAAAACTCAAGGGCATCATCGAGAGCATGGAAGAGACCGCCGAGGGCGTTCACACGGTGCAAATTGCCCTCGGATTGGCCAATGCCTATAAGGTCTCTACACCCATCATCGCCATGTTGCACCGCATCCTGTTTGAAGATGCGCCGGTCGGCGAAAGCCTGCAGCGATTGATGAGTTACCGCATCAGCAAGGATGTGGATTTTCTGTAGGCGTTTGCTTAACCTAGTCTCAGCTTTGGCTCAGTTGTGGCTCAACTTTGGCTCAGCTTTGGCTCAGCTCTCCCTCCACTTGATGGTGCAGCCAATCGCTTTGACCTTGGCGGGCTCGGGTGATTTTCCGGCCTCCAGAGCGCCGATGGCATTCTCCAGAAAGCGCTCTTCCACCTGACTGGCATCGTCGTAGTTGTCGTCAATAGCGCCGATGAAGGCTACGCGCATCTTTCCGTCTTCGCCTTTCTTGAGCAGGTAAACATGAGGGGTGCGGGTAGCGCCAAAGGCGTGTGCGACCTCCTGAGTTTCATCGTGCAGGTAGGGAAAGGAGAAGCCTCTTTCCTTGGCTCGCTGCTGCATGGCCTCAAAGGAATCGTTGGGCTGGCGCTTGACATCGTTGGGGTTGATGGCCACTACGGGATAACCCGCGCTGCTGTATTTCTTGTCCAGATCAATGATGCGCTGCTCATAGGCAACCGCGTAAGGGCAGGTATTGCAGGTGAAGATCACAATCAATCCCTTGGCGTCCCTGTAGTCCGAGAAAGCGACCATATTGCCGTCGATGTTCTTGAGACGAACGTCCTGCACAACAGAGCCGATGTCGTAGCCGTGTCCCTCATGGGGAGCCGGGCTGCCGGGGCGGAATGCGCTCAGCGCGACGATTCCGGCCAGTAAAATAGCGGAGGAGAAAAAGTAGTTTTTCATGGCGATCAGTAAATTGTTTTAACGAGGGTTTGCAATTCCGCCTCGCTCATTTCGCCTTCGTGAAAGGCGCGGCGCGAGGTTTTGTGATGTATAATCAGGGTGGCGGGAATGCTACCGGACCATTCCGGAGCCACGCGATCGATGAATTCATGGGGCTTGCTCTCATTGAGGTGCAGCACTTCACTGCTCACTTCACGCCGGCTTAAAAAGCCGTTCAGGGCCGCTTTGGCCCGGGCGGGAGCATCGACAGAGACCAATAAAACTTTTAAGGGTTTGCCGTTGTAGCTCTTCTGCAACTGGTCGAAATGGGGCAGTTCCCGCACGCAGGGGGCGCACCAGGTGGCCCAGAAATTGACTACATAAACGGTATCGGCTCCCTTGCTCATACGAGCTTCGAGGGCATCCATCTTCAGGGACTGCCAGTTTTGAGCGCGCAGAGAAGATGCGGTAAAGAGCAACAAAAAAGCGGCAAAAACCCCGAACCAGGGTTTGAACACCAAAGTATTGGCCATAAAACAAAGATGCGCTTTTTCCGCCCAGCCGAAAACCGGGGGCGAAACGGCAGCGCTTAAGAGAAAAAGAGTGCAAAAATCGGGCCGAAATGGGGCTGGGCATGGAGGCCAGGGCCTCAGGGCCGGGCTCTTAGAGCCAGGGCCTCAGGGCATAAAAGAGCGCAGGTCCTCTATGGTCTGTTGGGTCCGCCTTTCGCGCCCCTCCTGCGTGGTGTGGTACTTGGTGTCGAAGAACAGCCCGTTGTCATAAACGTAGTCGGCCGGGTCATTGACCAGGGGAATCTTCAATTCTATGTTGAGATAATCCCGGGTTTGGGCGGCCACTTCGGCGTCCCATTTGGCCTCGGCGATGGCCGGAAAGAGCATCAAGACGGTAGCCCCGGATTCGCGGGCCCTTTCGGCAAACTCATTGCTCAGGCGAATGAAATCGTCGCTGGGCAGGTAGCCGCGATCCTTGTCCATATGCTTATCGTCCTGCTTGTAACGCGACTGCAGGGTCATGGGCGTCCAGATGTCTCCGTAATGGTCAAACACCGAGCGTTGATAGGCGTTCTTCTCGCTCATGCCCAGCACCTTGCCCAGACTGCGCTTGACCTTGAGCTGAATGATCTCTATGAAGGCATTGGCTCTGAGCTTGATCGGCCCGATGAGACCGTCCTGATTGCAATATTCATAGCCTTGAGGGAAGACCTCCAAAGACTGGTAGAGTATCGGTGTCCCGATCGAAAGGGGCTCATAGAACTGGCTGAATTCGGGAAAGATCAGGTACACATCTCCGGGCTTGGGGTAGTCCATGACCTGTTTGATCATGAATTCATATCGAAGGCCGGCGTGCAAGGCCATGTTGACCACCGGCATGCCAAAGGCCTCCTCCAAGCTCCGGCTGTTGATGCCAAAAGCGACATTGGATCCGCCAATGAGCACCATCTTGGGCTCATTACTTTGTTGCAAACTGTCCAGCCTGGATTGCTTGTCCTGCAGGGCGGCCAGATAGGCCTTTTGATTGTTGGGAATGCCGTAAAACACCCCCAGACAGAGGAGCAGAACAATAGCTCCAAAGGCGATCAGACGGAGTATAAATCGAGCTGCCATTCCCTAGAATTGGAAGTAGATGAACTCCGTTTGTGAAGAGAATTTGCCGAACAGCACAATGGCCATGGTGGCAACCAGATACAGGCTCCAGCGCGCAGGGCTGGACAGTGCGCCGAGGCGCTGGTGGATGACCCAGCCTCTTTCCTGCAGCAAATGAATGAACTCCATCACGCCGATGGCGGCAAAGGCAATCGCCACTTCCATCCAGCCAAACTTCTGCAGGCTCTCCAGCAGTGGGCCAATGTTGGCGGGGCGAATATGGGCAAAGGATTTGCAGACGGTCAGGGCATCCGCAAGACTTTCGGCCCTAAAGAAAACCCAGGCCACTATGACCAGGTGGAACACGATAAACACCTCGACCACGCGACGCAGAGCAGGAGCGCGGGCCAGGCCGATCATGCGCATAAAGCCCTCGCGCCAGGAGTTGGTCCAGACGCCGATGACCAGCAAACCGCCGTGAATAGCGCCCCAGATCACAAAGGTCCAGGCCGCACCGTGCCAGAGCCCGGAGATGAGGAAGGTGATGAACAAATTGTACCACCATCGCCATTTCACCGTGCGATTCCCGCCCAGGGGAATGTAGAGGTAGTCCCTGAACCAGGTGGATAGCGAGATATGCCATCGCTTCCAGAAGGCCTGTATGGAATCGGCGAAATAGGGCCGGTTGAAGTTCTTCATCAACCGATAGCCCATGATCAGCGAAGTCCCTATGGCAATGTCGGAGTAGCCCGAGAAGTCGCAGTAGATCTGAAAGGCAAACAAGTAGGTGGCCACCAGATTGGTCAGCCCTTCGCTGAGCTGGGGCGCCTCGTAGATGCCATTCACGTACTCGGCCACGCGGTCGGCGATGATGAGCTTCTTGAAGAATCCCCAGAGCATGAGCATCATGCCCTCCCTGACTCGCGCGTAGTCAAAGGAGAAAGCCTGTCTGAACTGGGGTAAGAGATGAGGCGCCCGCTCGATGGGCCCCGCAACCAATTGTGGAAAAAAGGATACGTAAACTGCAAATATACCGAGATGCCTTTCCGGTTTCATCTTACCCTGGTACACATCTATGGTGTAGCTCATGGTCTGAAAGGTGTAAAACGAAATACCGACAGGCAACAAAACCTGCAGTTCGGGCAGATGGGCGAAAAGCCCAATCTTGTCCATGATAGGATTCCAGTTTTCCTGGAAGAAATTAAAATATTTAAATCCAAAAAGTATGCCCAGATTGGTGAGCATGCTCAGATACAGATAGGGCCTTCGCTTTTTCTTATCCTCAATGCCCGCCATTCGGCCCGCGGCGAAGTAGTCAATCAGCGTGGAGATGACGATGAGGATGATGTACTCCAGCTTCCAGCTCATGTAGAAGTAGTAGCTGGCCACCAGCAGCAGGATCCAGCGATACCGGAAGGGCAGGCTGAAATACAGCATGATCACGACCGGCAGAAAAAGCAGGAACTCAAAGGAGTTAAACAGCATCGCGTCGTATAGGCTTCTTGGTACAGGCTGGTGATTGGCCTGTGTAAAGCGCTGCAAGATAGTGCATTAAACCAAGCGTGTAAACCCCTGTTTCACACCCGGAAAGGGCGCAAAGCCCGCTCAGTATTCCCCGCTCAGGCCACTGTTGTTGCCCTGTTTTGCCAACAACTGCCTTTCGCGCTCCAGCAACAATTGCAGGGAAGCCACCTGATCCAATTGGGTAAAGACTTCCTCCCTGACGCGGTTTACCGGGCTTTTGGAAGGGGTTTTGGCCTTGGGCTTGAGGGCTTGAGCCTGTTCCTCATGCTTGTATAGGCTCCACTGCCCTTCGTGATGCTCCAAAGCCGTAAGGTTTTCAACCCAGTCTCCGGAATTGAGGTAGAGCACTTCCCGCTCTCCATTGGCCACCGGCACCATACGCATGCCGGGCTGGTGAATATGTCCGCAAACGACAACCTGACAACCCTGTTGGTGCCCGTATTCCACCGATGCCTGTTCAAAGTCGCTGACAAAGCGAACGGCCTTCTTGACCGAGCGCTTGATGCGCTGGCTAAAGGAAACTCTGGGCCGGCCCATTCGGAAGAGCAGAGCATTGATGAGCCGGTTCAGCCTTATGAGCCACTCATAGGTGGTTCCACCCAACTGCGCCAGCCAACGGGCATGTCTTATAGACACGTCAAAGGCATCACCGTGGAAAAAGAGCACTTTCTTGCCGCCGACCTGAAGGATGAGTTGATCGAGGAGTTGAATCTGCCCCAGGTGCAGATCGCTAAAGCGACGCAGAATATCATCGTGGTTGCCGGTCAGATAGAAAACCGCCTTTCCCCTTGCGGCAAAACGGGTCAGTTGGCGAATGACTTCGAGATGAGAGCCCGGAAAGAAACCCTTCTTGAATTGCCAGCAATCCAGAATATCGCCGTTGAGGATCAGGACCCCCGGATCAATAGACTTGAGGTAGGCTAAAAGCTCCTCTGCCTGACAGCCATAGGTGCCCAGATGCAAGTCGGAAAGCACCACCAAATCAACGCGTTTGCGCATACTGTACACAAAGTTACTCCCCCGCCTGACAGCTCGTGTTAAGCCTATATTAAGCTTGAGCTATTCCGGGATTAAGCGTCGGGGCATACGCCTTGTATCCAGGCCCAGGCCGCATGGAGCACTTCGAGACGCTCGGGTTCATTGTGCAATTCGTGGCGGGCATCCGGCCATTCCAGATAAGTGGCCAGGGCACCTGCCCTGAGCGCGAACTCCCTGCTGGCTTCCGCACTGGTGATCTTGTCGGCCTGACCGTGCATGATCAGGGCTGGACAGGACAGATCAGCGGCGTGATCCAGGGCGTATTGGGCCGAGTTGAACAGGGCGAAGAAGGCTCCGGCTGAGATGCGGCCGTGCACAAGTGGATCATTGCGATAGGCCTGACACACCACAGGGTCCCGCGACAGATCGTCGGCATTCAATCCGTTGGGTTCGGAGTAGGCCGGGTAGATCCTGGTCATCACTGAAGCCAACTTCACTTTGAAGACCGGAGGCTGAAAGGCCAGCTTGAACCAGGCCGAAGAACAGACCAATCCGGCTACCGTGGACTTTCTTCGCAGCACAAAATTGGCGGCGATACTGCCGCCCATGCTCTGGCCATACAGGAAAACCGGAAGCTTGGGAAAGCGCTTGTCGAATTCCCCGAGCAGAGCGCCTACCCCGTCGAGGTAGTGATTGTATTCGGGCACATGTCCCCGCGAACCGGGGCTCTTTCCGTGGCCGAAATGGTCCATACCCATCACGGCAACACCGCGCTCGTTGAAGAATTGGGCAAAGGACGCATAGCGGCCTATGTGTTCACCCTGACCGTGAACGATGGCTATACCGGCTCTGAGTTTGCCTGTCGGAATCCAGGCCTGGGCCTGTAACTGGCCCGCGCCACTTCGCAATACAAATGGTTCTGAATCCATGGAAGAAGCCAAATTAATGAAAAATCATAACTTGTAGCGCCTTGATAAAACGGGCACTTATGGAAAGTATTATTCGAATTATTCTCGGATTAATCGGTCTGGCCGCGCTGATTTTTGTGGGCCTGCTGGTGTACGGTACCCTGACTGACTATCAGCCCGACCCGATAGAAGAAGCCGAAATGCACCGGGCCACTCAAGCAAGTGCCGGCGCCCAACCCGATTCAATCATAAGCCTGATGATCTGGAACATAGGCTATGCGGGTCTTGGAGCCGAACAGGATTTCTTTCTTGACGGGGGAAAGTCGGTGCAGCCTTCGCGCGAGCAAAACGAACGCTATTTGCAGGGCATCAGCCAGCATCTGGCCAAGCAGCGCGATGTGGACTTCATCCTGCTTCAGGAAGTGGACCGCGACGCCAAACGCAGTTACGGCACCGATCAGGCCGTACATTTTTCCGGCATCCTGCCCGAACACCACTGGGCCTTCGCCTCCAATTTCAAGGTAAAGTTCATCCCGGTGCCCTTTGATCCCTTCCCCTTTGTCCGACCCATAGGAAGGGTGCACGGGGGATTGGCCAGTTTCAGCAAACTGGAACCGAGTTCGGCAAAGCGATACGACTTTCCCGGCTCCTATGGTTGGCCCAAGCGACTTTTCCACCTGGATCGCTGTTTTCTGGAGATGCGTTTCCCGCTGCAAAACGGAAAGGAGTTGATTGTGATTAACAGCCACAATTCGGCCTATGACGGCGGGGTGCTCAAGGCCGGTGAGATGGCTATGTTGAAGGATTATTTACTCGAACAATACCAGGCCGGGCACTACATCATCGTCGGAGCGGACTGGAACCAGTGTCCTCCGGATTTTGACCCCAAGACCTTCAAGAAGGATGAAGATGAATACGATCAGCAAAACATCGAGGCCGATTATCTGAGCGGCTGGACCTGGGCCTACGACGCCTCCATTCCCACGAACCGAAAAGTGGCCAGACCCTATGATGCCAATACTTCCTTCACTACTGTGATTGATTTCTTTCTGGTGTCGCCCAATGTTGAATTGGAAAGGGTTCGCGGAGAGAAACTGGACTTCGCCTGGTCTGATCACCAACCTGTTCACCTGAGTGTACGCCTGCGCTGATGGCTGAGACATTCATTCTGGCGCTGGATCAGGGCACCACCAGTTCAAGGGCTGTGCTCTTTGATGCTCAGGCCCGCATTCGCGGTATGGCCCAGCGGGAGTTTGAGCAGCATTTCCCTCAGGCCGGCTGGGTGGAACACGAGCCCGAAGACCTCTGGAACACGCAACTTCATGTGGCCCGTGAAGTCTTGCAGAAAGCGGGCATCAGCCCGGGGCAGATCAAGGGCATTGGCATCACCAATCAGCGCGAGACGACGGTGGTCTGGGACCGGCACAGCGGAAAGGCCGTTCACCGCGCCATAGTCTGGCAGGACCGGCGCACTGCGGCGCTCTGTGAGCAATGGAAAAGTGAGGGCCTTGAAGACTTCTTCAGGGAGCGAACCGGTCTGGTGCTGGACGCCTATTTCTCGGGGAGCAAACTGCGCTGGATCCTCGATCAGGTGCCCGGAGCGCGGCAGAGCGCAGAGCGCGGCGATCTGCTCTTCGGCACCGTGGACACCTGGCTGATCTGGAGGCTCAGCGCCGGGCGCGTGCACGCCACCGACCCCAGCAATGCCTCCCGCACCCTGATGTACGACCTGCATCGCGGGCAATGGTCCGAAGAACTCTGCCGCGCGCTGGACGTGCCCATCAACATGCTCCCCGAGATCCGCGATTCCAGCGGGGACTTTGGCTCAACAGCTATAGAGTGGTTCGAAGGGCATTCCATTCCTATTTGCGGGGTGGCCGGGGATCAGCAGGCAGCTCTGTTCGGGCAGGCCTGTTTTCAAAATGGAATGGCCAAAAACACTTATGGCACGGGCTGTTTCATGCTGATGAACACGGGTTCTGAGCCGGTGGCCTCCAAAAGCGGTCTGCTCAGCACGGTGGCCTGGCAGATGGAAGGGCAGCGCTCTTACGCTCTGGAGGGCTCGGTCTTCATCGGCGGTGCGGTCATCCAATGGTTGCGCGACGGTCTGGGGCTGATCGAAAGCGCTTCGGACAGCGAAAAACTGGCTTCCTCCGTGGATGACAACGGAGGTTTGGTTATGGTGCCGGCCTTTACCGGCCTGGGTGCGCCCCACTGGGACATGTATGCGAGAGGGGCCATCTTTGGGATCACCCGAGGCACCTCCAAGGGGCATATGCTGCGCGCGGCTCTGGAATCCATTGCCTTTCAAAGCCGCGATGTGCTGGACGCCATGAGTGTGGATGCCGGATCGGCGCTCAGGCAATTGAGGGTGGACGGAGGGGCGGCCGCCAACGATCTGCTCATGCAGTTTCAGGCCGATATTCTGGGGATTCCGGTGAGCAGACCCCTGCAACTGGAGAGCACGGCTCAAGGTGCGGCCTTCCTGGCGGGAATAGCTCTTTCCTTCTACCGAAAAAGCGATTTGTCCAAGCTGATTGAGGGGGAAAATGCCCGCATCTTTGAGCCTGATATGGCCGCAGAAAAGCGCGAGCAACACTACCGGGTTTGGCAAGAGGCGGTAAGGCGATGTTCGGGTTGGATTGCCCCCCGCTGAATGAATGTTGTTTATATATGGCTGCTGATAAGGTAAAGAAGAAGAAAAAAGTAACGGTCAATCTCTCGCCTGCCGTTGGAAGCTCACTGGGCAACTGGCTGGCTAACCTGCTCGCCTACGGTCCCCCCTCCTGGAAGTACATCCCCCGAGCGCTGTTCGTCACCCTGGTCAGCGCCATCGGCATTCCCTTTAGAATGTGGGAGAGCTGGAGACTGCGAAAGAAACTCAAGGCCACCCGGTTGAAAGACGATCCCATCTTCATCATCGGGCACTGGCGAAGCGGCACCACACTCATCCACAACCTGCTCTGCGAAGACCCGCAATTCGGCCACATCAGCACCATACAGGCGCTCTTTCCCAGGTCCTTCATGTGCACGCCGTTTTTCCGCTGGTTTCTGCAGATCTTCATGCCCCCGACCCGCCCCATGGACAACATGGCCCTGGGCATAGACGCGCCGCAGGAAGACGAATTGGCACTGAGCAATATGACCCGATTCAGCCTTTACAACGGCTGGCAATTCCCCTGGCGTCTCATGGATTTCTACCGAAAGTGGGTAGAGTTTGAAGGCATTTCCACCCAGGGCCGCAACGACTGGTGGAAGGAGTACCACCGCCTGCTCAAGAGGGCTACCTTGAATTCAGGCGGCAAGCGCCTTGTTCTGAAGAATCCGCCGCACACGGCCAGGGTGATGGAGATCTTGCGGCGCTACCCTAAGGCTTGCTTTATTCATATCTATCGAAATCCTTTAGAAGTCTTTGTCTCAACGCGGCACCTCTACCGCACAGCGGTTCCTCCCTTTGTTCTGCAAAAGTATCCCGAGATCAAAATGGAGCGCGACCTGCTGCAGATCTACTCCCGTATGATGAAGAAATACTTTGCAGAAGAAAAGTATATTCCCGAAGGACATTTGTACACTATACGCTTTGAGGACTTTCAGGAAAGACCCATGGAAATTCTTGAAGACTTATACAAAAAGTGTCAACTAGGTGGGTTTGAGCGCTCCCGTCCCCGCTTCCAGAGAACCCTGGAAAGCCAGGGGGATTACCGCAAAAACCGCTACAAAATCAGTGATGAAGATCGCGAAACGGTGATGCGTCACTGGGCCTTCGCCTTCGAGCATTGGGATTACCCGGTCGCTGAAAAAAGCCATTAAGGTCTGCCTATGTCTTCTATGAAGGTGATACAAATCGTTCGGGAGGGGCCCGCGGACAAAGCCTTTGCTATCGTTGACCGGCCCATCCCCAGGCCCGGTCCGGGACAGGTGCTCATTAAGGTGCAGGCCTTCGGGATCAACTTCGCCGACATCATGGCCCGCAAAGGCCTGTACAAAGACCGACCGCGCCTGCCCGCCGTGGTGGGTTACGATGTCGTTGGGCATGTTGAATCGCTGGGGTCCGGAGTTGATCAGCTTCAAAAAGGGCAACGGGTTACGGCCATGACGCGTTTTGGAGGCTATGCCGAATATGCCCTGACCGATGCACGGGCTGCGGCCGTCATTCCAGCCGATATGGACCATGGCGTTGCTGTTGCACTGACCACACAATACTGTACGGCATGGTATGCGGCAGAGGAATGCGTACGACTTTACCCGGGCGACAAGGTGTTGATTCACGCCGCCGCCGGTGGTGTTGGTACGGCTCTGGTGCAGTTGGCGCTTCATCGGGGCGCCGAGATCTTTGGCACGGCGGGATCGGCTTCCAAGCTGGCCAGCTTGAAAGAGGCGGGTGTTCAGCACCCCATCAACTACCGCGACAAGGACTGGGATATGCAAGTTCGCGCTCATGTTGGAAACCCCGGTCTGGACCTGGTCTTTGACAGCATTGGTGGAAAGGTTTTTCGGCAAGGGTTGGACCTCTTGGGTCCCGGAGGGCGTATGGTGGCTTATGGAGCCGCTTCGCTCAGCGATGCCACCAATGGTCTGGAACGAATGATGCGGGGGCTGTCCTTTGGTCTGTATCACCCCGCCGATTTCCTCCTGCCCTCCAAGTCGCTGATTGGCATCAACATGCTGCGCCTGGCCGACGGGCGGCCTGAAGTGCTGGCCCGCTGCCTGAAAGGCGTGGTGCAGGGAACGGCGGAGGGCTATCTAAAACCCAGTGTTGGTGCTCGTTTTGCCGCTTCGGACATCGCCAAAGCCCACGAGTTTGTCGAAAGCCGAAAGAGCAGTGGAAAGGTGGTGTTGGAATGGGGGTGATTTTAAGATATATTTCTGTATGTAATTTTTCTAACATACAATTTGAAATGTTATGCATAGACGAGTTCGCAAGGCCCTGATTGGGGTGCTTTCTGTCATGCTGATTCTGCCCGTATTGGCACTGGTGTTGATAGAATCGGCTGACCGCATCCTGTCCACAGAGCGCGGAGCACGGTGGTATTACCGAAATGTGCCCTATGATCCGGAGATCCGGTTCAGTGATAGTGGCATTCGCTATATGACTATCGGGAGTGACGACAAACCCGCCTTGCTCCTGCTGCACGGCTCACCCGGGGGCCTGAGCGATTGGCGGGCACTGGCCAAATCAGGAGATGTTCTGGAGCAGTACCGCCTCATCATCGCGGAAAGGCCGGGCTACGGGGCCACCAAACCCCGCTTTGCAGAGGCTTCTATTGAACAACAAGCCCGGCGTCTGGCCGATTGGATACAGAGCTGGAATGAGCCTCTGGTGATCATGGGCTACAGCTATGGGGCTCCGGTTGGTTTGGCTCTGGCGGGAATCCTGCCGGATCAGGTTCAGGCTTTCTATGGTATTGCCGGTCAATACGACCCGGATCAGGAGATCGTATTTGGAATCTCACACTGGGTTAGAGCGGGCGTGTTCCGCTGGTTGATGCCGCGTTGGCTTTGGGTCTCCAATGTCGAAAAACTGGGGCATGCTCAGGCTCTGCGCGAAGTCAAGCCCCTCTTCGATGCCGTCACATGCCCGGTTTGGCTGCTCCACGGCCGCGTGGACGCTATAGTGCCCTACGAAAACTCACCCTGGCTGAGCAGGGAGATCACGGCTCCTGTGCAAGTGCGATCTTTAGATGAGATCGGCCATGAGCTCCCTTTCAGGCATATGGACACCGTCATTCACTGGTTTCTGGAGCATTCCCCGCGGGAACATTCCCCACGCGAAAATTCCAGCTCCGTTTTGAACCTCGCACATTGACCAGGCCTCGGGAAAAGGTATCTTTGCCCCGGAGATGTGCCAGAGTGGTCGATCGGGCCGCACTCGAAATGCGGTGTACTCGCGAGGGTACCGGGGGTTCGAATCCCTCCATCTCCGCAGCCGTTGGGTTTGTACACTTTGAGATTGTATATGTTGAGATTATCTATGTTGAATTTGCATATGAGAAGTTGTATGCAATAGTTTGCATTTTAGATCTGAGATGTAAATAGCGCCAGTATATAACCTGGCCCCGGCACACAAGCATCCCATCCCTAACTCGCAATTGCACAACACTCCGTGTGCCCCCGAAGGGGGACGCATAGTTGAGCGGCGGGGAAAGCTTGCTTTCCCAAGCCGTGAGACTGTGCGGACACAGCCGCGCCAGCGGCGGCACACGGAGCACAAGCGGGCGGCGGCACACGGAGCACAAGCGGG
>JBGSYF010000019.1:0-79823 GCA_041751015.1 Chitinophagales bacterium | reverse complement strand
CTCTTTTAGGGCTTCAATGGCCACTTGGGCCTTAAACTTTGGGGCGAATTTTCTGCGCTTCATTCTCATCGGTTCAATGGTTTAAGTTATCATTTAATCCTAACTTAACCATTGGTCGGAGAATCGGGGAGTATCACACTTGCACTGGCAACTACCACCATTTCATCACCGGGTGCAGAAAGTATTTGTCCACTAGTTTTGATGATGTCGGAAAAAGCTGTTTTGACTACAGGAGCATTGGCAAATTCTACCTGCCAAGCTTGTTCTTTCAGGTAAACTATTTCATCTGAAACAAAAGTCTCTATTTGATTGTCCAATGCAGAAAGTACATCAGCATAAACCGTGATGTTTTCAATAATGATATGGTCGGTGGTGTTTTCTGTTTCTATCTCATAAACAAGTTTTCCTTTTCCTGCTGTTTTCGGAATTAATGCCAATCTGTAAAGACCTGGAGAGCTTGGCGTATCTGAGCTTTGACGAATACCATTTTCACCAACAATCAAGCTAACGGTAACTTTTCCCTTGGTGAGTGGCAAAAACTGTTCACCTAGCATTGTTAAGTGGGTATCAAAGGTGGTTTTGCTGTTAACCACAAGCGGCTTAAACTCAACAAAAAGTTCTGTTTTGTCGGAATAGAGGGTATAGGCAATCGGTTTTAGATCGCCTGCTCCGTGTTCCATACTGTGTTCGTCAGTTGTTTTATAGGCACAACCGGCAAAAAGCACAGCAAACACAGCCATCAAAATTGATGCTGTCTTCATTATATGATAATTTAAAGATGATTAATGCGAATGACTACCATCTTCGTGACTATGACCGTTCTCCATCTCTGTTTTCACAGAGGAGCTGTCGCTATCTACTCTAAACTCCTCTTGATGGTGTTCAGCATCTTGATGGTCTTCGTGAACCGAGCCATCTTCGTGAGCATGACCACCTTCTGTATGTGTGTGATTACCCTCACTATCGTGAGAATGTTCATTGTTGTTTGTGTTATCACATCCAGAAATCAAAAATGCTGCAATGGCCAATGATATTATGCACTTTGTCATGGAAAAAAAAATTGGATTTTATTCAAATGGTAATGTTACTTGTTGATTAGACCAACAAGTGAAATTAATTCTATAAAAAACAAATGATATTAAATGATGGAAAAGGGCGGGGCTCGTTGTCCACAAAGAAAGAGGCCTGGGATATTGCAATACTCTATTTTGTATGGCGGCGAATATAGCCGAGTAACATCAGCGTTCCTTTGAAGCGCAAAAACGTCAGATAATAGAGCTGTGGAAGGAGATAGTTGTTTTGACAGTAAGTTACTATAAAAATGATTATTTAAAAAAACGATTCCATTTTCACCGTGTTGGATATAGGAAAACAAATGTCCGAAGTCAAAATCTTTATTTTCGCCATTTCCATCACTTGTATCTCCGTGATGCTGATGGTCAGAATGATGAAGTTCTACTGTTAAATGATCTAAGTGGTGATGATGATGAGGGATAAAATCATGCCCAAGCAATATTGCCAGAGCGGTAAAAAGCATGCATATGGTACTAAATCTCTTCATCATCTAAACGTAAAGTTAGGACTATAATCAGAAAATCTTTCTTTTGAATGGGTAAAAATTCACTCGTTTGTTTTGCTTAAAGTTAGATATCTAGTCTGGAATGAAAAGTTAAGGCTTGTTATTCTAAATCACCCTCCCCACTGATCCCGCGCAGTGGCAAAAGTGCCGGCACCTGCTATACTTGAAGGGTTGTTCACCTTAAAGATTAATGCCGTGAAACAAGCACGTGTACTGGTCTTGTACGCCTCCAAGTACGGGGCGACAAGAGGTTTGTGCGAAGCCATTGCCCGCCGACTGGAAAAGAGTGATTGCTATAGTGAGCTTCATCCGGCTTCGGAGATGATTGATCCGGGTCAATGGGATGCACTGGTTTTGGGAAGTGCCATTTATGCAGGTCGATGGCGCTCTGATGCGGTCAATTATCTGGAGCAGTTTGCCGAAACACTGAGCACCAAAGCCGTTTGGATTTTCGCAAGTGGTCCTACGGGGGAAGAGGAGGCCGAAGCCCTGTTAGAAGAGAAGATCTACCCCGAAAAGCTGCGTCCGCTGATCCGGCACATTGCGCCGCAGGACCTGCGAATGTTCCATGGTGCGCTCACTCCGGAGCAGCTCAACTTCCTCGAAAAAGCCATCATCAAGGTCGTCAAGGCGCCTACCGGTGACTTCCGGGATTGGGAAGCTATAGAGCAGTGGTCTGACCAGATTGCCGCAAGCCTAAAAGCTCTCCCTGAACTGGAGGTAAGAGCCGCTGTTTCCCCCGCTGCCCCTGGCGTAGTCCAGCCGAATTAGGTTGCGCTCTTTGGGCGAAAGCACCAGGCGCAAACCGACTCCGGCGCCGCAGCACAGCTCGTCGAGCCTGAAGCTCCCCCAGTCTGGCTGAGCATCACAGGTTGGCGTTTGTTGTCAGGATTTCCAATAGTAAAATGGCGTAATTTTGCCATGCCGAAGCGGCAGACCAATGCGAGTTCCTGCATTTACTCAGTTTAACAATCATCGCAATCCATGCGCAAACGCCGTTTTGTGGTTGCTGCTTTGGCTAAGTGCGCCCATCTTTTCGGCAGGTTTTCTGGGCGAAAATCCTGTGTACCCTGCGCGAGGCCTGGCGATTCATGGGCAAAAGGCTAACACGCCCGGGCTCTTGGCCGATGAAATCGGTTTAAACTCAGGAGGCGCGAAATGTCAGGGACTTCAGCCGCACCAAGACCAGGACAATCTGACCGGTTTTACCTCACTGCACCCAACTACCTGCGTTGCCCTGCCCCGAAGCAGCAATCCCGCAGAAGAATCCGAGCTAAAGCCCAATAAAGAAGGCGTAGGCTGGCATGGTTTTTCAGCCCGCAGCGGACTCCCTGATAAGCTTAAAGCCGGTCATCACGGTCGGGAACCGGGCGATGAAGGGCAAGCCCTTCCCCTGTATGATTTGTATTGTTCCTGGAAAGCCTATCTGGCCCAGACCTGAGCCCGGCCTTTAGGCCGCTACTCGCTGCGCTATAAGAGCGCATACGGCTATATTTTTAATTTATATTTTATTTGATCTTATCATGGATCCGCACCTCGCATTTGATGAGGAGCAAGCCCTGCATGCTTT
Organism: Chitinophagales bacterium; assembly: GCA_041751015.1. Taxonomy (GTDB): domain Bacteria; phylum Bacteroidota; class Bacteroidia; order Chitinophagales; family BACL12; genus WGOA01. The sequence goes on along the minus strand of JBGSYF010000019.1, from coordinate 76,674 downwards.
GCGGCATTTTCTGCCGTCTCAGGCACCGCTGAAGGACTTCATTCACCACAATACGCTGCACGCGTTTCAGGACCGGCGCTTCCATGAAGGGCTGCATGCAGCATCAGAGATTTTTGGGTATAGCACTTACCTGCCTTTGCCCGAGTATCGGCGCATGTATTCCGAGGGACGTATCAGTGAAGACGTGCTGAATCGGGAGTTAGAACGTCATCTGGCTCAGCAAGCTTTAGCTGCAGGTCGAAGGGAGAGCTCTGCACTGCACGGGAATGACAAGGACCGAAGCTTCCATAGCTTGAAAGAGCGGGTTCTCCATGAGCCTTTAAGCACCGTCAGGGAGCCGCGTATCGGGCAGTTTCGACGCTTGTGGAAAGATCGATATCGGGTCAACCTGGACAAAGATGTACATCCGCTATTGTTCCGATTGTTGGGCAATTATCTGGATCAGGGCATCGCCATTTGGAAGTTCCCCAGCGGTCATGACGGCTTGCTGGCGTCCGTTCGCGCTGTGGAAAAGGGAAGTTTCCTCTCGCTGTTCCGCACTGAGCGGGCCAGACGGTTGTTGTTAGAAACACCGTGTGAGCTCAGTGACCTGTTGGCCTTGTTGCTTGGTGATGAACGGGCATACCCTACCTACCTCTTTGACCAGGCCTTTGCCCATCCGGGTTGGTCGGGTATGGTGGCCGTTTTGGAAGAGCGCAAGGGTGTGGTGGATCCCGCCACGAGCCCCATTTCGCTTCGCGACGCCATTGCCCTGGAGCTGCTCCTGGAGATTGATGCGCTGGATGCTCATCTGGGGGATACATGGGCTCCACTGGCCACGAAGTTGACCTCACCCCTGGATGATCTCTTTGCTCCCATTCCCCCAAATGAGTTGTTTGATGTGTTGGCCATTTGGCAAAATGCTTATGAGTGGAGCTGGTTTGACCAGATTTTGTTTGGGCTGCAACATTCTATAAGCGAGCATCCTCCATCAGCCGCTCCAACACCAAACCCAAACCCCGAGAGCTCTGAGCCCTTCGCCGCCATTGTCTGCATAGATGACCGGAGCTGCTCTCTGCGCCGCTACCTGGAACAGTTTTCGCCGGGAACGCGCACCTACGGCACGCCGGGATTTTTCAACGTGGAATTCTTTTTCCAGCCCGAACACGCGCTTTATCCCACCAAGGTATGTCCGGCCCCGATTCAACCGCGACACCTGATCCGCGAAAGCGAGGCTCCTAACCGCCGGAAACAGCGCAAAAGCCAGCGCGATTCACACTATAGTCGCCATTCCCAAAGCCTGCTCGGTGGTTGGGCTTTGGGCTCAACTATGGGCTTTACATCTGCGTTCCGGCTGGCCGCAGGCATCTTTCGACCCGGGGAGACCCCAGCTATGGTTTCTTCCTTTCTCCACATGGACCCGCAAGGCCGTCTGAGCATCCGCGCCACCGATCCGCCGGAGCAAGAGGGTGGCCTTCAAGTGGGCTTCAGCATCCGTGAACAGGCAGATCGGGTAGAGGGCCAGTTGCGCAGCATCGGTCTTGTGCGCGATTTTCCGCGTCTGGTATACATCATCGGACACGGCGCGAGCAGCGTCAACAATATACATTATGCCGGTTACGATTGCGGTGCGTGCAGCGGTCGGGCCGGCTCGGTGAATGCCAGGGTTTTCGCCACCATGGCTAATGATTCTGAAGTTCGAACAATCCTTGCTCAGCGCGGCATTGCCCTTTCGCCCGAAACCTTGTTCCTTGCCGGGCTGCACGATACCACCCGCGATGAAATGGAGTTTTACGACGAGGCCTTGTTGCCCGCTAGGCATGCCGAGGCCCATCGAGCCAACCGCGCAATATTTGACAAAACCCTGAATTGGAATGCCCGTGAGCGCGCCCGCCGATTTGCCGGAACCGACGCCAACCGCGAACCGGCAGCGGTGCATCGGGAGGTAAAGCTGCGCTCGGTTTCGCTTTTTGAGCCTCGCCCGGAGTGGAACCACGCCACGAATGCGCTTTGCATCGTCGGCCGTCGCCAAAGCAATCAGCACCTGTTTTTAGATCGAAGGGCTTTCCTAAATTCCTATGACTACCGCGAAGATCCCAACGGCGATTCCCTGCTCGGCATCTTGCGCGCGGTAGCTCCGGTTTGCGGGGGTATCAATTTGGAGTACTACTTCAGTCGTGTGGACAATTCCCGGCTGGGAGCGGGTACCAAGTTATCGCACAATGTTATGGGCCTGCACGGGGTCGCCAACGGTATGGATGGCGATCTGCGCACCGGCCTTCCATTTCAAATGACCAATATACACGAGCCTGTGAGGCTGTTGGTGGTTGTGGAGCAAGACCCGGAATTCTTAGTTCAGGTACTGAACCGGGATGAGGCTACTGCTGAATGGTTCCGCAATGAATGGGTGTTGCTGGCTGCGGTCAGGCCTACGGACAAAGCCCTGTTCGTCTGGAAAGAAGATCGCATGGTACCCTATCATCCCCTAACTGGCACATTGCCCGTTTTGCCTGACCCGGAAACCCTGGTTCGCGAAGAGAACAGCACGCTTCCGGTTTACCTGTTGCAACAATAACATAAAATATGTTATACATAATAAAAATAATGTTATTGTTTGTAGTGCTTTTGCCCGCTGCCGGCATGGTACTAACGATTTTGTTCAAACCGAAAAATGAACGTGGAATCGCCCAGGTTTCCTTTGTAACGGTTGGGCTGCACCTTGCCGCAGTCTTGACTTTGTTTGGGCTTTGGGCCGCTCAACATTTCCCGACAATAAACGTGCGCGAGCTGGTACTCTACCGCACTCAGGGTTATGAGTTTCTAATAGATTTCTACCTGGATCGAACCACCATGGCATTTCTATTTACGGGTAGCCTGATTACCTTTTTGGTGGTCCGCTACAGCCGTTACTACCTCCACTTGGAGCAGGGTTTCAAGCGATTCTTTCTAACCATGTTGTTGTTCTTTTTCGGATACAACCTAACGGTGTTGGCCGGAAACTTTGAAACGCTCTTTGCCGGTTGGGAAGTGCTTGGACTCTCTTCGTTTTTGCTCATTGCCTTTTACCGCGACCGCTACCTGCCGGTGCGCAACGCCGTCAAAGTGTTCTCCATTTACCGCATTGGCGATGTGGGTGTGTTGTTGGCCATGTGGGCCAGCCACCACTTGTGGCACGAGAATATCACCTTCGCCAAACTGCAAGACCAGGCCCTGGTGGCCCGGATGTTGCAGGAGCACGAGTCCTCCTTTTTGTTCATCAGCCTTTGCCTGTTAGTTGCCGCTGCAGCCAAGTCTGCCCAACTGCCATTTTCGTCCTGGCTGCCCCGCGCCATGGAAGGTCCAACCACGTCCAGTGCCATCTTTTACGGCTCACTTTCTGTGCATTTTGGCGTTTTTCTACTGTTGCGCACCTACCCATTTTGGGAACAGGAAACCGTTTTCCGCGTTCTGGTCGCCGGGGTAGGAGTGAGCACGGCTCTGGTGGCGCTGTCCATTGCTCGGGTGCAAAGCAGCATCAAGACCCAGATTGCCTATGCATCCATCGCCCAAATCGGAATCATGTTCGTGGAGGTGGCGCTGGGTTTCACCACGCTGGCGCTCCTCCATTTCGGGGGAAATGCTTTTCTGCGCACTTACCAGTTGCTCGTGTCCCCCGGTGTGGTCAGCTACCGGATACGGGAACAGGTGTACGAAGCTCCGCAACGTCGACGCTCGGTAGAGGACATTCTTCCCCGGAAATGGGTGCAGACGTTTTACGTCCTGGCCTTGCGTGAATGGTATCTGGATGCTTTCATGAACCGTATGGTTTTTACGCCGCTCAAGCGTTTAGGGCGACGGCTCGACTTTCTAAGCACGGAGAATGTGCTGTTGTACTTCCTGCCATTATATGGCTTGGGACTGATTGTTCAGGCCATGCACTACAAGCTGCCTGTTGCGGTTTTGTCATGGTTGCCGGAAGCCTTTGCGTTTGTGGCTTTGCTCATGGTGCTGAAAGCTTTTTCGGAGCGGCACCACCCGCGTCTGGCCTGGTTGCTGGTAACCCTGCACCACGCCTGGATTGCGCTGGCCATAACGTTCAATGATCACCTGAGCATGACTGATCTTATGCTGCACTTGGTAGGGGTGATCTTCAGCGGTGTTGCCGGATTTGCCCTGTTACTGTGGCTCAAGCGACACGAACCAGCCCACTTTGATCTGAATAAATACTATGGACATGTATATGAACATCCGCGCTTGGCGCTGGGCTTTCTGGTGGCCAGCCTGGGGCTCATGGGTTTTCCCATCACCAGCACATTCATCGGTGAAGACATTTTGTTCAGCCACATTGAACAAGACCAATTCTGGCTGGCGCTCTTCAATGCGCTCAATTTCATTCTGGCGGGAATTGCTCTCATCAGAATCTACGCCCGCCTCTTTCTTGGACCCCATGCAAAAACTTACCATGAAACTACTCTACCATCTGCATAGTCCGGTATTAAAATGTATACGACATATAAACATGCAATATTTTATGTATAGTTAAAAGAAATGAAACAACACCTTCTCTTTTTAAAACGCTCGGTGCTCCGCGATGTTCTTGCCGGACTGACCGTGAGTTTTGCGGCCCTTTCGCTGGGCGCAGCTTTTGGAATCATGTCCGGACGTGGGGCCTTTGCCGGAATGCTCGCTGCCGCGGTCATCCCCATCATTACCTCCTTGTTTGGGGGAACGCGCTTACAGGCCTCGGGCCCGACCGCGCCGATGACCTCCGTTTCTGCCATTTTGATAGCTTTTGCCTACGACCATTTTCACGGCGACCCGCGCCTGGCAGAGCAGTACATAACCTTAGTCTTGTTATTGAACGGTCTTTTTATCACCCTCACCGGAGTTTTTCGTTTGGGGCGTTTTATCACCAAAGTACCGCAGGTGGTTGTCCTGGGGTTCATGAATGGGATTGCCGTGCTAATATGGAAAGATCAACTTATAAAATTATTTGCGCTCCATCACCAGACACCACTCATGGGAGGTATCGGATTGAATAGTCTGATCGCTTTTGCAGTGTTATTGACCATCTACGCGATTCCCTATTTGTTAAGTCGCTGCGGCATTCCCTTTTCCATAAGGCGTTTTGTTCCTTCTATTTTTGTAACTATTATAGCATTTACTATATTAACCTCCGTGCTTCATGTGCCGGTTGCGCATGTCAGTATAGGAAAAACGGTGGGGTCATTGGTCGAGTTTGAGCAAATGGTGGTCAATTTCTGGCCTTCTGATCCGCAATTGTACTCCGGCGATATGCTCTTGCACGCCATTCCGCTTGCCCTGCAGTTGTGTGTGCTGGCCTACCTGGATTCATTGCTAACCAGTTTGGTCATTGACAAGATGACGCACGAAAAAACTAAACACGACCGAGAGCTTTTGGCGCAAGGCCTGGCCAATGGGGTCTCGGCTGTTTTGCAGGGCATTCCCGGGGCTCAAGCCACCATTCGATCCGTGTTGTTGCTCAAAGAAGGCGCCCAAAGTCGAATGGCGGGAGTCTTTGTGGGCTTGTTTACTCTGGTGGGCTTCCTGGTCTTTGGTAAGTTGATGGTGTTGATTGCCTCTTCTGTCTTTATTGGCGTGCTTCTGAAAGCAGGCCTGGATGTGTTTGATCGAGATTTCCCGATGGTGTTCTTCCGCTACAGATGGTTTCGCAGGCGCAAGCGAAACATTCAGCTCTTCTTTATCGCTTACACCACCATCATCACCGTGCTGGTTGATCTGAACGCAGCAGTTTTAACGGGTACCGTGCTCTTCTATCTGGCGCAACATTTCTATGGAGTGGTTGATGTGGAGTCCGACTTTTCCGTGGTCCACAGCGAAGAACTACTGGGCGCCAGCATTGGGCGTTGAGCTGTGGGTTCACTCAAGCAGTGGTCCGACCAAATCGCCGCAAGCCTAAAAGCTCTCCCTGAACTGGAGGTAAAAACCGTTGTTTCCCCCGCTGCCCCGGGCGTAGTCCAGCCGAATTAGGTTGCGATCTTTGGGCGAAAGCACCAGGCGCAAACCGACCCCGGCACCGTAGCGCAGCTCGTCGAGCCTGAAGCCTTGCCAATCGGGCTGAACATCGCCGACCCCCGCGAAAGTAGCCCCGCGGATGAATCGCCAGATCGGAAAGCGATACTCCACCTGGCTGTGCACATAAATCTGGTCGCGGTAGCGGCCCTGGAAGAATCCGCGCATGGCATCAGGCCCCCCGAATAAGGCATAACGGTGGAAGGGCGGCTGTCCGCTGATGGCCTGAGCGTAAGCTTGCCAGGCCAGGATATGCCTGCTGTTATTCTCCAGCGATCTGGGCCCGCTCAGATCAAGAAATGCCCGTAGGTCGCCCTCCCAGTTTCGGTACTCTACTTCCGAGCCCAGCCCCGGGGAGTGAAACATCAATCCCGCTGCCGCATACACACCTCGGTAAGCGGAGAAGATGTTGTCGCGCGTATCGTAAAGCAGACGCGGACCCAGACCGACATTCCAACCTTGTATAAGCCCGGGCACTTCACCGCTGATCAAAGCACCGCTGCTGTCAAAGTCGCTGAAGCGGTTGTGCTCGGCCAGCAGTTTGGCACCTGCATAGACACCCCCCCCAACCCAACGCAGCCCCTCCAGATCCGCCATAGGAAAACGGTGGGTGTAGAACTCCCTGTCTTCCTGTCGGGTATCGTTACCAATTCCAAAAAATAAATAAGGAAAGTACGCATATCCAACGCGGTAGTGAAGCCGCCAATGGTCTTCATCGGTGTACAGATCACCCCTCACTTCGCCGATGAACTGCCCGCGCAAAGTGTAGAGCCCAAGCAGGTTCATGGAGCTGATGGTCAGTCCGGGCCTGACCAGATTTCGCGGCCGGTGCCACCAAACCCCGCCCGCACCCAGAGCAAGACCCGTTTCCGGTTGCAGGTAAACAATCGGGGCGCCGCCAAAACGCGGTTGAGGTCTGAGGCTATCCTCCAGATAGGCCTGCCGGATTCGGCCTCTGGCCCTTTCGGTTCGAAGGAGGTCGCGAATCGATTCAAGCCGCAGGCTGTCAGCTACGGAGAGCGGCGCTTCGGGCCGCACCTGCGCGTTGTCAGACTGCACCTGCGCGCTGTCGGGCTGAGCCAGTGCCGGGCTGCACAGAAGAACGCACAGCAGCATGCTCAATGGCATCAGCAGCCCTTCGCCGGAAAAAAAACGCATCACTTGATGATGGAATGGCGCTCAAAGGGCCGCTGCCGATCAAACAAATAGCGATAAGTAATATGAGTGCGTACGATCTCCGCGCCGAGATTCTCGGCCACCCGCATCATCTTGGGGTTGAAGTCACCGATCCACTGCAATTCGATATCAAACCACTTCATCGTTGGAGCAATGACGTTGTGTGCGGCCATGATGATGGCGCCCTCCAGACTTTTTGCCTGAAAATCGGGCACTACACCAAAGACTACCCCGATGAATTTCTTCACGGTGCGGTTGATGCGGCTGTGGTAGAAAAACTTGGCCTTTCCCCACCAGTTCATATTGCCGTTGACGTGCTTGAAGTACTGATTGATATCAGGAATATTTATAAAAAAAGCAATGGGGCGATCTTTGTGATAGCCAAACCACATCAGGTAGTCCACAATGATGGGCTTCATGCTCTGCATCATCTTGCGCGAAGCGGCCTGGGACATCTCCCGCCCGACATGCGTGCTAAAGGCTTCGTTGAAGATGCGGCGGAAGTCTTCGGCGTACTCATTCAGTTTGTTCATCTCCACATGCCTGAAACTGTATTCCGGATCGGCAAAGATCGCATCAGCTCTTTCGTAATATTTCTTCGGACGCGGGTCGTGCACCTTCATCCCATAGGTGTACTGCTGGAAATATTCCTGAAAACCATAATTCTCGAAGAGCTCGCGGTAGAAGGGCGGATTGTAGTTCATCTGATAGGCCGGGGAGTCAAATCCGTCCACCAATAGGCCCCAGAAAGCCTGTCGCTCCCCAAAGTTGATTGGTCCGTCCATGGCCTCCATGCCCCGGGCCTGATTCCATTCGCGGCAGGTGTCGAAGAGGGTATTGGCCGCATCCTGATCCCTGACGCATTCAAAAAAGCCCATTCCACCCGCCGGAACCGGCCCGTCTTTGAGAGTCTTTCGGTTGATGAAAGCGGCACTGCGCCCGATGAGCTGTCCGCTGCCGTCGCGCAAAAGCCAGCGCTCTGCCTCTCCGTGCTTAAAATATCGGTTTTTGGCCGGATCAAAGACGTTGTTGATGTCGTTGTCCAGGGGTCTGATATAGCTCGAATCACCTTTGTAGGGCTCAACACCGGCGCGGATAAAGGCCTCGCGGTCGGCGTTGTCCCGCACGGGAATCATCCTGAATCGCCCGTCCGGGGTGCTGAAGGGCTGGGCAAGTGCCGGGCTGCCGGGGACCGGAGCGGAGCCCGCCTGTGCGGACGCGACGCTTTGCTGAGAGGGTTTGAGGCTTTCTGAACTTGTTGACGCCATGTGTACAAAGGTAAAGGCCAGCGGCAAAAGCGAAATTCGGCCCGAAAAAGACGCTGCAGAGTGCTTTTCTGAGAGCGGGGCAAATTGTACCTTTGCGGGCGAATTCAGGCCCCCATACCATTCACCAAGTTTCTCATTCCTCTTTCATGTCCAACATCGGTAAAATCAAGCAGGTCATCGGCGCAGTCGTCGACGTGAGTTTTGAAGGCGAAGGCGTTAAACTCCCCGAAATCCTGAACTCGCTGGAAATCACCCGCGAAAACGGCGAGATTCTGGTCCTGGAAACCCAGCAACACCTCGGCGAGGACGCCGTTCGCACCATTGCCATGGACTCCACCGACGGTCTGGTCCGGGGCATGAAAGTAGTGGACACCGGAAAAGCCATTGCTATGCCCATCGGTCCCCACATCAAGGGCCGTTTGTTCAACGTGGTCGGCGAGGCCATTGACGGTCTGGGCGATGTGAGCAAGGAGAGAAGCGCCTCCATTCACCGCAAGCCACCGTTGTATGAAGATCTGGCCACCAATACCGAGGTGCTCTACACGGGAATCAAGGTCATTGACCTGATTGAGCCCTATGCCAAGGGCGGTAAGATCGGCCTGTTTGGCGGTGCCGGTGTGGGCAAGACGGTGCTCATTCAGGAGCTGATCAACAACATCGCCAAGGGCTATGCCGGTCTGTCGGTGTTTGCCGGGGTAGGGGAGCGCACCCGGGAGGGCAACGACCTAATGCGCGAGATGATCGAGGCCAACATCGTTCGCTACGGAGAGAAATTCAGGCACTCCATGGAGGAGGGCGGATGGGATCTGAGCACGGTTGACCGCAAGGAACTGGAAGACAGCCAGGCCACCTTCGTGTTCGGTCAGATGAATGAGCCCCCCGGAGCCCGCGCCCGCGTTGCCCTGTCCGGGCTGACCGTAGCCGAGTACTTCCGCGACGGAGACGAAGGCGATACCACCGGCCGCGACATCCTCTTCTTTATTGACAACATCTTCCGATTCACCCAGGCCGGCTCAGAAGTGAGCGCCTTGTTGGGTCGTATGCCTTCCGCAGTGGGTTACCAGCCTACCCTGGCCACCGAGATGGGTCTGATGCAGGAGCGCATCACCTCCACCAAGCGCGGCTCCATCACTTCGGTTCAGGCGGTCTATGTGCCGGCTGACGACTTGACTGACCCCGCTCCGGCGACCACCTTTAGCCACCTGGACGCCACCACAGTGCTCAGCCGCAAGATCGCTGAGCTCGGTATCTACCCCGCCGTGGATCCCCTCGATTCCACCAGCCGCATTCTGACTGAAGAGATTGTGGGCGAAGAGCACTACCGCACCGCCCAGCGCGTCAAGGAGATTCTGCAGCGCTACAAAGAGCTTCAGGACATCATCGCTATTCTGGGTATGGAAGAACTCTCCGAAGAAGACAAACTGGTGGTGCACCGCGCGCGCCGCGTTCAGCGCTTCCTCAGCCAGCCCTTCCACGTAGCCGAGCAATTCACCGGCCTCAAAGGTGTGCTGGTTCCCATCGAAGAGACCATTCGCGGATTCAACATGATCATGAACGGCGAAGTGGACGAGTACCCCGAAGCGGCCTTCAACCTGGTGGGCAACATCGAAGAAGCCATTGCCAAGGGCAAGAAAATGCTGGCCGAAAACGCTTAATCCATGCAGGTAGAGATTCTGACACCCTCGGGACAGGTTTTTTCCGGCGAAGCCGATATGGTGCAGTTGCCCGGCGTGGACGGTTTGTTTGCGCTGCTCAACAACCACGCGCCCATGATCGCCGCTCTGGCGGCCGGTCGCATCAAGTTGGCCAGAGCTGGCGTGGAGTCCTTCTACACCATAAAGCCCGGCTTCGTAGAAGTACTTCACAACCAGGTGTCTATTCTGGTCGAAGGGGCTGTTGCCCAGAGCTGAGTTCGGGTAGAGGGTTACAGCCTTTCCAGGTAATACTCTCCATTGGTGATCAGCACATCGGGTTCTCCGCTTTCCTGAAGTCTGCCGCTAAAACTTCCGCGGGCAATGTTGTCGTTGAACTCGCTCAGGGTAATGGTCGCGTTTGCTGTACTGCCGGCCGTATTGAAATTGGTTCCGCTTTCGTCCACATAACCCATGATCACTGCAGGCAGGAATGACCCGGTCATCGGCGCTTCCGTGTAAGTACCATTTAGTATGGTATCTATTTGGTAGATCTGAAGAGAAATATTGCTCGTAGCTGAACTTCCGGTCATGACCAGCACGGCAAGATCACTGCTTTTGTTATAGACCGCATAGGTGTTTTGTACAAATTCCACTTTCTGGCCATTGGCCTCAAAGCGCACATAGAATTCAGATTTTGGACTTTCATCCTTTTTGCAGGCGCTGAGACTCAGCAACAAAATCAGAGCAAGCCCCAGGCGCTGAGCAGCTGGATGCCTTGAAACAAACGTGAAAATTTGGGTCATCTGTGAGAGGTATTTTTTGCGAAGCACAAGATACACCTCAAGCTGCAAGAAAAACTCACCAGAAGCGCTGTCGCTGCTGGCGCAATTGCTCTATGGCGTTGAATCCAAAGAGGCGGGCGCTTTCGTCCATCAGCAATTCGGGCGGGGGGAAGGGCAGCACACCACCCCCCAGGCGGGCGCGGGTTTCGGGGCTCAGGGCATTGGTATTGCCCCGGGCCGAGAGCGAGACGTTCTTCCACATAAAGAGGCTTTGAACCGGCTCCCGGTACAGTCTTTTACCGCTGCGCGCATCGATGATTTCCAGCATTCCGCTGACCTGAGCGGAGATCTCCTGCTTGATTTCGGTCAGGTCAGCCCGAATGGTTTCGGTCTTGGGCACTATGACCTTATTACCCAGACTGTCCACCATAACCCGCCCCCCTTCCACCTCAATCTCGCGGGTTTCAAAAAAGTGAAGTTCATGTTGCATTGGCGGGCTTATGGAGGAGCCCAGGACCCTGATGCTCACCAGAAAGTCGGCGTCAAAGCCGTCCTCTGCGGGGCTGACAAAGAGCAGCCAGGGCTCCTGAAGCGGTCCTAAATCGGTGTATCGAAGGGCGTCCCAGGAAGCCAAAGGCAGGTAGAATTGACCCTGATGCCACTCCACCGAAACCCGGTCTGTGCCCAGTTCGCGCGCTCGTTCGCCGAGCTGGCGGCTGTCTTTATAAACACCCAGATCCCGCTCGAGCCGCTGCAGAAGTTCCCAGGCCTCGCGGGCATTGGCCTTGTTGCCGCTGGCCAACAGGTTTTCAGCGCGGTTGTAGTAGTAATCCGATGCTTGTTTGCGGGCCTCGGCCAGTTCCGGGTTCAGGTTGGGCTGATCAAAACGGGCATAGCGGCCCTCTGAGGCTATGTAGAGCGGCAGGAGGGGCTTGATGCGATTTTCGCGATAGACGATGCTCTCATAGCGCCGCACGATATCGGGCCAGCGCTCAGAGCGCCTTTCGCCCTTCATCAGATCTATGGCGTTCAGATCCCGCTCCAGCGCGAGGTCATAACTGCGCTCCAGCAGCAGGGCCTGTTCATCGCGTTTCTTGCCTTTGCTGTTGCCCGTTCTCTGCAGCGACTGCTCAAAAGCGCTGTCGTACTGGCCCTGGAGAAGCTGTTTTTCCGCACTGCGACAAGCGCCCAGCAGGGCGGTGCAAAGCAGGAGGGTTAAGGCTCTTTTCATGGTGGATTTCCCTTAAAAATCGCGCCAAAATACAACGCCGTTTCCCGGCGCGCTGAAAGGCCTGTAAAGCAGCATTAAATTAAGTTTTTAACGCTGGTGTAATGTCCCTTTGTTCCTTATTTGGAGGGGGTCTAAATAAGCGCACAAAATGGGCCTAAAACTGTTGATAATCAATCGATTCATGGGCTTTAACTTTTTTTTAAAAAGGTATGAGAATAAGGGTGTGGGCCGTTACCTTTGCCGTGAATTTTCAGTACCCTTTCGAACGCCAAAACAGACTGATGTTGCATTCAGCCAGCAGCCTTTTACGCAGGCGCTTCTCCTTGTGTCTCACCCTACTGGTTCTCGGTTTAACGCTGTCCGGCACAACGGCCAAAGCGGATGTGGTCGCCGGGCAGGCCATCTACGACGCCAACTGCGCCCGTTGCCACCAGCCCCATCGCAGGGGCACGGGTCCGGCCTTGTACGGGGTCACCGAGCGCTGGCCGGATACCGCCAATCTCTACGCCTGGATCCGCAACTCCACGGCCTACCTCAAGACGGGTGATCCCTATGCGGTGGCCCTTTGGGAGGAGTACCAGAAATCGGTTATGCCGGCTTTTCCCCAGCTCAGCGACGGGGACATCGGCAACGTGATCGCCTACATGGAAAGCTGGCCTCCGGAAACCACAACGGCTGCCGGTGGAGCGGTCGGCGGAGGACCTGCCGGTCCTTCGATTGACCCCTCCATTCTGCTGATCATTCTGGTCTGTCTGGGCTTTATCGCCTGGGTACTGGGCAAGGTGACGCTCTTCTTGCGCCAGAGGGTTGCGGAGAAGTACGGAGAAACCCTTCCCGAGCCCCTTCCTCTCTTGCAGCGCCCGGGCATGAAACCCCTCTTTGGTCTGGCCGGCTTTGTGCTGCTCTGCTTCCTGGGGGTCTCCACCTACGACGGAGCCAAGGCCATCAACCGGCAGGAGGGCTATATGCCCGATCAGCCCATAGCGTTCAGCCACGCCATTCACGCAGGGGCCAACAAGATCGACTGCCGTTATTGCCACGTAGGCGCCGAGAAGGGAAAGTCCGCCGTGATTCCCTCCATGAACGTCTGCATGAATTGCCACTATGACGTCAAGGAAGGGGCACAGTACGGCACCACTGAGATCGCCAAGATCTACAAATCGGTGGGCTTCAACCCGGAGAACAATACCTATTCCGGAAATGAAGAGCCGGTGGAATGGGTTCGCATACACAACCTGGCCGACCACGTTTACTTCAACCACGCTCAGCATACCGTTGTGGGCGGCATTGAATGCCAGACCTGCCACGGACCGGTTGAAACCATGGATGTGCTCTATCAGTACGAGAGTCTTTCGATGGGTTGGTGCATCAATTGCCACCGCGAAACCGAGGTCAATTTTGCCTCCAATGCCTTCTACGGCGACTACGAAAAGTTGCATCAGGATCTGGCTTCCGGCAAGCTCGACGCTATTCACGTGAGCGACATCGGCGGCACAGAATGTCAGAAATGCCATTATTAATTCCCCAATCTTCCCGCAGGCAGTCGCACTGCCTCTGATCAGATTTCATGGAAAGCAATACATACTGGACCAGTCTCAAGGAGCACATGCCCCAGGAAGATCCGAAGAACCGCGACGAGTTCTCCGAAGAACTCCCCTTGCTGGAAGACATCGGACAGCAGGGTGAGCTCAGCTCAGGCCGCCGCGATTTCCTCAAGATGCTGGGCTTCAGCGTGACCGCTGCCACCCTGGCGGCTTCCTGCGAAACTCCGGTGCGCAAAGCCATTCCCTATGTGATCAAGCCCGAGGACGTTACCCCGGGGGTGGCCACCTGGTATGCTACTACCTTCCTCAACGGCTCCGACTGGTGTCCGATCATGGTCAAGACCCGAGAAGGTCGTCCGATCAAGATTGAGGGGAACCGCTTTTCTTCCATCACCCAGGGGGGGGTAGACACCAAAGCTCTCGCCTCCGTTCTGGGATTGTACCACAACAAGCGCCTGCGCAGCCCAATGGTGCGCAGGGGCGAAGAGGCTCAGCTCAGTCCCATAACCTGGGCCGATGCCGACTCGGCCATCGGAGGCAAACTGATCGCCAACCCGAATTTGCGGATTGCCATTCTGACGCAAACGGTCATGAGCCCTTCCACCAAGGCGGCTGTTGCCCGTTTTGCCGAGCGCTATCCCAATACCGTTCACGTGGCCTATGATCCGGTTTCGGAGCACCATATGCTGGAGGCCAATGCCGCTGATTTTGGCCGCCGCGCCCTACCCGAGTACCATCTGGACAAGTGCAAGGTTCTGGTCAGCTTTGGAGCAGACTATCTGGGAGCCTGGGGCTCGCCCATTCAGAATCAAAAAGGTTGGGCAGCCGCCCGCAAACCCAGTCCCGCTCAGCCCGAGATGAGCCGCACCTTCCAGTTTGAATCCTGGATGTCGCGCAGCGGGGCCAATGCGGACTACCGCATTCCCCTTCAGCCCAGCCAGGTTGCCGTTGCCCTGATGCAACTGCACGACCTGATCGCCTCCAGAACGGGAGCCGCTTCTGTTTCCTCTTCTTCCCTTGAAGATGCCCAGGCCGGAGAGCGCCTGAAAATGGCAGCCGAAAATCTGCTGGAGAACCGGGGTTCCTCGGCTGTGCTCTGCGGCATTGCCGATCGGGATGCCCAGATCATCTGCAACAACATCAACCGGATGTTGGGCAATTACGGCAAGACCATTCGCTGGGAGAGAAACTGCCTGATCAAGCAGGGCAACGATGAGCAACTGGCTTCTTTGATGGCCGATATGAAGGCCGGAAGGGTGGACATGCTCTTTATGCACGGCTGCAATCCGGTCTATGACGTTCCGGGCTTTGCCGATGCGCTGGCAGGAGTGGAGACTTCGGTGTCCACGGCCATCAGCGCGGACGAGACAGCCCGCCTTTCCAGCTTTGTCCTTCCCGAGCATCACGTCCTGGAGAGCTGGGGTGATGCCGAGCCTTACACGGGCGTGTACAGCCTGATTCAGCCGACCATTCGCCCGCTCTTTGATACGCGCCAATTCCCCCAAAGCCTGCTGAATTGGGCCGGCGTGGAGATGAAATGGTACGATTTCATGGCGGAGTACTGGAAGAACAATATTCTGGCCGCTGAGCTCAGCGCCGAGCGCGCATGGACTCATGCCCTGCAGCACGGTGTCTACGAGCCCAACAGCCATTCGGGCTGGCGCAATCCGGCCGGGGAAGATGCCGCTTATACTCCCACAATAAGTGTGGCCGAAGCCGCTTCCCGCTTCCGCCAGAAAGGACTGGCCTCCGGAGGAGATGTGCAGGTGGTTCTCTTTGAGAATGCCTTGATCGGCAATGGCGCCTACACCGACAATCCCTGGTTGCAGGAAAGCCTGGACTCCATCACCAAGGTGTGCTGGGACAATTACGCTATGGTCAATCCCGCATGGGCCCGCGAACAGGGTCTGGGCGATGGGGATCACATCAAGCTGAGCAGCAACGCCGGCAGCATCACCGTTCCCGTGCTCCTGCAGCCCGGTCAGGTGAGGGGTTGTCTGTCCATCGCTGTGGGTTACGGCCGCACGGCAACCGGACATGAAGTGACCAACAACGGCGTCAACGCCTACGCGCTGATGGATGCTTCCCGCAGCAATGTGTTTGGCGCATCATGGGCCCGCGAGGCCGGCAACACGGCTTTTGCCCGCAACCAGATCTACGATTCGCTGTTTGACGATTCCAAGACCAAGCGCCCCCACGTCAAGGAGACCACTCTGGAGGAATACCGCAAGGATCCCATGGCGGGCAACCGGGATCGCCTCCCCCTCCTGGGTCACCTCAACAGTTTCTACCCGGACCGCTACGCCAATAAAAACGGTTTCCACTGGGGAATGGCCGTTGACCTGAACACCTGCATGGGTTGCAATGCCTGCCATGTGTCCTGCCAGAGCGAGAACAACATTCCCGTGGTGGGCAAGAAGGAGATGGCCCGCAAGCACGACATGCACTGGATGCGCATTGACCGCTACTACGCGGGTTCCGAAGACAATCCGGAGGTGGTTTTCCAGCCCATGATGTGTCAGCACTGCGATCAGGCTCCCTGCGAGAACGTCTGTCCGGTGGCCGCCACCAACCACAGCGCCGAGGGCCTGAACCAAATGGCCTACAACCGCTGCATCGGCACGCGCTACTGCGCCAACAACTGCCCCTACAAGGTTCGCCGCTTCAACTGGTTTGACTACATGGGCGCCGATTCCTTTGGCACTTTCAACGACAGGGATCCCCTGATGCAAAACGGGGAGAAGGGCATGCTCAGCGAATTGACCCGCATGGTGCTCAACCCCGACGTGACCGTTCGCTCCAGAGGGGTGATGGAGAAGTGCTCTTTCTGCGTTCAGCGCATTCAGGAGTCCAAGCTATACGCCAAGATGGAGGGTCGTCAGATGGTCGATGGAGATGTGAAGACGGCTTGTCAGACGGCCTGTCCCACCGGCGCCATCACCTTCGGCAACATGTTCGACAACAACAGCGAGGTGTACAAACTCTCTGAGAACAACGAGCGCGCCTTCCGCGTGATCGAAGAATTCCACACACTGCCCTCGGTCACTTACCTGACCAAGGTTCGCAATAAAAAACTGGCAGACCACATTCACGAGGTTCCTTTTGAAGGCACTCTTGATCAGGCCTGAAATCTTTAACCGACAACCATACACCACCGAGAGCTATGGGTCATGCATTTGTCTCCCCGATCCGCGAGCCGCTGATCACCGGTCGGAAGACGTACAAGCAGATAACAGATGATATCTGCGGGCCGGTCGAAGGGCCGCCGACCAAATCCTGGTTGGCTGCTATTTCGTTCACGGCCGTCGTCGCCCTGATTGGTTTTGCCACTATCGGCTATTCCATATTGTACGGTATTGGCACCTATGGTCTGGACCGAACCATTGGTTGGGGCTGGGACATCACCAACTTCGTGTGGTGGGTCGGTATCGGTCACGCCGGAACGCTGATCTCCGCCATTTTGCTGCTGTTTCGCCAAAAGTGGCGCACGGGTGTAAACCGCTCGGCGGAGGCCATGACCATCTTCGCGGTGATGTGCGCGGGTATGTTCCCGCTCATTCACATGGGCCGCATCTGGCTGATGTTCTTTGTGTTTCCCTATCCCAACTCCCGCGGGCCGCTCTGGGTCAACTTCAACTCTCCGCTGCTCTGGGACGTGTTCGCCATCTCCACCTATTTCACCGTATCGCTGCTGTTCTGGTATGCCGGTCTGATTCCCGATCTGGCCACCGTTCGCGACCGCGTTACCGGCAAATGGCAGAAGATGCTCTACAGCATCTTTAGCTTTGGATGGCGCGGTTCGGCCAAGGAATGGCAGCGTTTTGAGTCGCTGTCGCTGATTCTGGCCGGTCTGGCCGCTCCTCTGGTGCTCTCTGTGCACACCATTGTGTCTTTTGACTTTGCCACCTCGGTCATTCCCGGTTGGCACACCACCATCTTCCCGCCCTACTTCGTTGCAGGAGCTATCTTCTCGGGCTTTGCGATGGTGCTCACTCTGATGCTGGTGGCGCGCAAGTTGCTCAAGCTCGAAGACTACATCACCATCGCCCATATCGAGTCGATGAACAAAGTGATTGTGCTGACCGGCTCGATTGTCGGTGTGGCCTACATCACCGAGTTGTTCATGGCCTGGTACTCGGGCAGTCCCTATGAAGGTTACGCCTTCCGCAACCGGGTGTCGGGGCCATATTGGTGGGCCTACTGGGCCATGATGACCTGCAACGTGGTTTCGCCCCAGTTTTTCTGGGTCAAGGCGCTGCGCCGCAACGTCATCTTCACCTTCATCCTCTCCATCTTCATCAACATCGGCATGTGGTTCGAGCGCTTCGTGATCATCGTGATCTCGCTGCACCGCGACATGCTGCCTTCGGCATGGTCTTACTACGTGCCCACCTGGGTTGAGGTGACCATCTTCATCGGAACCCTCGGCTTCTTTATGACCTGCTTCCTGCTCTTTGTCAAGGTTGCCCCGGTGGTTGCCGTGGCGGAAGTCAAGAGCATCCTGAAGACCTCTGGTGATCAGTACATCACCGAGACGCCCGAACAGGTTGAAGCCGGTATCAAGGGCCTGGCCCAGAGCTCGGGACATTATGAATCGCTGATTAAACCGCAGTACGACGATGAGTAGCCCCTCAAAACGCATTCTATACGGTCTTTACGAGGACGAGGAAATCCTGCTCAAGGCGGTCAAACGGGCCCGCGCTGAGGGATTGCAGATCTGGAATTGCTTCACGCCTTTTCCGGTGCACGGCCTCGATCACGCTATGGGCCTGAAGGACACGCGCATTCACACCGCCGGTTTTGCCTTTGGAGCCACCGGTACCCTGATCGCGCTGACTTTCATGGCCTGGGTCAATACCGTCAATTACCCGATCAATTTCGGTGGAAAGCCCAACCTGAGTCTTCCCGCCTATGTACCCATCACCTTTGAGTTGACGGTTTTGCTGGCCTCGGTGGGTATGGTGACCCTGTACCTGTACATCAACCGCCTTGCGCCCGGGGCCAAGCCGGATATCCTGGATCCGCGCACCACTTCACACCTCTTTCTGATGGGCTTTGAGATGGATGAAAGCGCTACCGCAGCTCAGTTGGAGGATGTGCGCCGCGTTTTGAGTGAAACGGGAGCGGTGGAGATTGCCGAAAAGACGATTGAAGATCCCGAGGACGGAGCCATTCGCCAGATTTTTTAGAACGCTGGAAAAAGAACGAAATGCCCTTCCCCCAAACCATAAACAAGGACCGGATGCCTTCAGGCCAGTTGGCTGGAGTTTTGGCTTCGTCCGTGAAGGTTTACCCGATGACCCGAATACCGCTGACCCTGATTTTCGCCGCTCTTGGCCTGAGTCTTTTGAGTTCCTGCGGTGCGGGAACCAACAACCCGGGCCGGGCCTATGCGCCGGATATGTACTACTCCCAGGCCTACGAGACTTATTCGCCCAGCACGCTGAGCGAGGATGGATTGTCGGCCTTTTTGCCGGCGGAGAACACCGTTCCCTTCGGCAGGGAGCGCGATGCCGAGGCCACTCTGGGGCCCTGGCCCTTCCCCAATGTCGGGGATGCGGATACCTTCTCCATCATGCCGGCGATGAATCGCTATGCCAACCCCATGCCTTTGACGGAGGCGGGGCTTGCGGAAGGGCAGAAGAACTATGGCATCTACTGTGCCATCTGTCACGGGGGCGATGGTTTGGGCAAGGGCTATCTGGTGAGCAATACCACCTATGCTCAGGTTCCGGCCAATCTCATGGAAGACCGTTTTCTCTACGGGGCTTCTGATGCCTGGTTGTACCATGTTTTGCAGTACGGCAAGAACTCCATGGGCTCTTATGCCTATGCCATGACCCGCGAACAGCGTTGGGAAGTGGTCAATTACATCCGGGCTCTTCAGATGGAGTACCTGGCCAAGCAGGAGAAGGATGCTGAACAGGCGGCTGCCGATGCCATGGCTGCCGAAGCCGCAGATCCTTCTGCTTCTCCTGCTGAAGATGCCGGAGAAGGCGAAGCTGAGGGTGCGCAGAGCAATTCCGTTCAAACAAACCCCGCCACGCTCGGCCAGCGCTGAGTTCCGATCCATAAACCCTCTATCGCCACGATTTAACGCATGGGCAATACCAACAACTTCGAATTCAACGGCAGACTGAAGCGCATTTTCCTGCTCATGATGGGCATAGGTGTGCTGGCCGTTGTAGCCGGTTTGTTGATCAATCCACAGATCAGCGGGCAGCGCATTTGGGCCAACTTTTTGGTCAATACGGTGTTCTTTCTGGGCATAGCCTTGCTCGGACTTTTCTTCATCGCTACGCATACTATGGCATACGGTGGCTGGCATGTCCTCATCCGGCGCATTCCCGAAGCGATCTCCACCTTCATTCCGGTGGGTGTTGGCCTTTTGTTGATTGTGGTGCTGGGCGCGGTCATGGGTCGCCACCATCTCTACCACTGGACCGATACCTTTTTGGTGCAGGACACCGTCAGCGTTGCGGAGCTTCGCGAATATGAAGCCCACCTGCACCACGGTGATGACCACGGTGATGAGCACGGCGATGAGCTTCACGATGAGGATCACGGCGGTACCGGATCTTTGTTCAGTCCCAGAAGCGCTGATCCGGCGAATGGCAACGCTAGTCCGGACCGTACCATGAAGAATGGTATGCCAGTGCTGGCCGCTTCCCTGGTCTCTGCACAGGATGAGGTCAATGAAGTGACATCCACGCTCCCAGAAGATGAGCAGATTGCTGTTCAGGGTATGGTGGGGACAGATGTAGAAGGGGAGGGCATGGATACCGTTGTTGAAAATGCTACCGATCTGGTGGAAGACCACGACATCGTTCACCTTCTCATAGACGGTGCTGATCATGCCGAAGAACATCAAACGGTTCTTGATGAAGGCTGGGGTCTGAGGAGCGGGGGTACAGACTACTCCTGGTACCACGGCAAGGTCAGCCATCAGTCTGAATTGCATCACGGTCACCAAATGCACGCCTCAGAATACGCTTCCGAGGCAGAGGGTAAGCTCATAGCCAATCCCCATTTCGACAAGTTATTGGCCCACAAGGCGCCCTACCTGAACAAGACTTTCTTTTCCCTGCGTTTCATCGGCTACGCCATCATCTGGATTGGCCTGTTCTTCCTGATTCGCCGGGCTTCGCTGGCCGAAGACAGAGACGGGGGTATGGTCTGGTATAAGCGCTCCAAGGTCTATTCGGCCATCTACATGGTGCTTTTTGGCATCACCTCCAGCACCATGGCCTGGGATTTTCTGATGTCTATTGACTCGCATTGGTTCAGCACGCTTTATGGCTGGTACAATGCCGCCAGCCTCTGGATTGCCTGCCTGGCGGCCACGACGCTGATTCTCATCTACCTGAAGAATCAGGGCTACCTGCCCCAGGTCAATGAGAATCACTTGCACGATTTGGGTAAGTACATGTTCGGTTTCAGTGTTTTCTGGACCTATCTCTGGTTTTCACAGTACATGCTCATCTGGTACGCCAACCTTCCGGAGGAGACCTTCTACTACCATATGCGGAATGGCGACCCCGTTTACCGAGGGCTGTTTTTTCTCAACCTGGGATTGAACTTCTTTGTGCCCTTCTTCGTCTTAATAACAAGAAATGCCAAGCGACGGGTAGCCCTGATGACGGCCATTGCAGCATCGCTTTTCCTGAGCCATTGGCTGGATATCTTCCTTGAAGTGATGCCCGGTACGGTGGGTCATGCATGGGGTCTGGGACTGTTGGAAGCCGGTATGCTTCTGGCTTTTGCGGGTCTCTTCCTCATGGTGGTTTTCAGCAGCCTGGCCAAAGCTTCACTGGTTCCACATAAGCATCCTTTCTACCTCGAAAGCGTTCAACATCACACTTAATTAAGTTTTAAGCAATGACCGGTTTTCTCATCTTCCTCATCATCGCGCTGATTGTAGTGGTCATGTTCCAGGTCACCAAGACGCTGGATATGGTCAGTGAATTGCGCTCAGATGAACGAGAGGAGGAGCGCTATGCCACCACCCAGGCAAGGCTGATGATGGCCTTCTTGATCCTGGGCATGATCGGTTTTTTCTGGTCTTTCCGGGCTTATCGCCACAAGCTTTTCCCGGAGCCCGCTTCTGTGCACGGTGAATTGCTCAGCAATCTGTTCTTCTGGACCTTGCTGATCACCGGTATCGTGTTTGTGATCACCAATGTCCTGCTCTTTGTATTTGCCTATCAGTACCGTTGGAAGAACGATCGCAAGGCGCTGCACCTGGCCCACAACAACACTTTGGAATTCATCTGGACGGCCATTCCGGCGGTTGTTCTGACTTTTCTGGTGGTCCTGGGGCTGAGAGCCTGGAATCAAATCACCAGCGAAGAGTCGGAAGACGCCCTGGTGTTTGAGGTGACCGGACAACAGTTTTTCTGGTCCTCCCGCTATCCCGGTCCCGATGGGGTTTTGGGATTGCGCGACTACAATCTGATTTCGGCCGAAAACCCGCTCGGACTGGTCACGCCGGAATTCGTCGATCACAAGCGCGTCGATTTGCTGGAGCGTTTGCAACAGATGGAAGAGCGGGAAGTGGCATTGCCCGGTGTCATTGCTTCTACACAAGACTTTGTCAAGCGCCATCCCAACCCCGGTCCGGTGGATTCGGCCAGGGCTAAGTTGAAGGATTACCTCGCCGAGCAAAAGGATCTTCCCAAATTGCAGAAGCGCACCCGCGATCACTATCGCCGCATCCTCAACAAGTACAGCGTTGAGTACATGGCCAGCCCCGAAGTCGCTGCTCTGATCAAAGCCAGCTATGACGACTTCATGCCTAACCAGCTCTACCTGCCCGTCGATCGGGAAGTGGTTGCCCGAATCACGGCTTTGGATGTGCTGCATGACTTCTACATCCCCTTCATGAGCGTCAAGATGGACGCCGTTCCGGGCATACCTACGCGTTTCAAGTTCACCCCGACCATCACCACCGAAGAGATGCGACTCATTCTGTCTAAGAATCCGGAGTGGCACCGCATTGACGAAGGTCAGACTGAACCGCGCTGGAAGAACTTTGTTTACGAGGTAGCCTGCGCTGAACTCTGCGGCTCAGGGCACAACGCCATGCGCTACCTGCTCAACGTGGGAACCGAAGAAGAGTACGAAGCCTGGTTGGGCCAGCAGACGGCATTCTTCGAACTGCAAAAGGAATCTCTGACCCCGTGGGACGAAGCTCTCTATGCGGATCTGGAGGAGAAACTGGTGCTTTCCCGCGACCTCAAACACAACGATCATGGAGACGATCACGGCGATGATCACGGCGATGACCACAGCGAAGGTCAGACCGCGGAATGGCCCGATCGACCCGCTGTCATCTCTGCTACAACCCTCACCCGATAGTCAACGCGTTTCCTCCATATTTCGAATAAAACTTCAGATCAATGGCCAACGCCGCTTCCGTTAAACCCGTTCCACATAGTCACCAGGAGGATCATCACCACGATGAACACCACGAGCAGGGGTTCATCAGCAAGTATATTTTCTCGACCGACCACAAGACTATTGCCAAGCAGTTCCTGATCACAGGCATCATCTGGGCCATCATCGGCGGGGCGCTGTCTGTTCTGTTCCGCGTTCAACTCGGTTACCCCGATGCGGATTTGAGCTGGCTCAAGCCGGTTCTGGGCAAGTGGCTTGATGATTCCGGGCATATTCTGCCGGAGTTCTACAACGCCCTGATCACCATGCACGGGACCATTCTCGTGTTCTTTGTTCTCACGGCTGGTCTGAGCGGTACTTTCTCCAATTTGCTGATTCCGCTGCAGCTCGGCGCCAGGGATATGGCCAGTGGCTTCATCAATATGTTGTCCTACTGGTTTTTCTTCCTTTCGGGCGCGGTGATGTTGTCTTCTTTCTTTGTGCCCACCGGCGCTGCCTCCGGCGGTTGGACCATGTATCCGCCTCTTTCTGCCTTGGCGCAGTCCAATCAGGGTTCGGGTTTTGGAACCGATCTTTGGATTACATCCATTGCTCTGTTCATTGTTTCGGTTCTGCTGGGCGGTTTGAATTACGTGACCACCGTGATCAATCTGCGCACCACGGGGATGTCCATCTTCCGAATGCCTCTGACCATCTGGGCCTTCCTCTTCACGGCCATCATTGCCCTGCTGTCTTTCCCAGCCCTGTTGGCCGCCGGTGTGCTCCTGTTGTTTGACCGCGGTTTAGGCACCTCGTTCTTTTTGTCGGAGATCTACACCGCCGGTGAGGCTCTGGCCAATTCAGGAGGTAGCCCGATTCTGTATCAGCACTTGTTCTGGTTCCTCGGACACCCCGAAGTGTACATCATCATCCTGCCGGCCATGGGCATCGTGTCCGAAGTGCTTTCGGTGCACTCGCGCAAACCGGTTTTTGGTTACAAGGCGATGATCTATTCCATCTTCGCCATCACCGTACTGAGCTTCCTGGTCTGGGCCCACCACATGTTTGTGACGGGTTTGAACCCTTTCCTCGGATCCATCTTCGTCATCTTCACCTTGCTGATCGCCATTCCATCGGCCATCAAGGTGTTCAACTGGATAGTAACCATCTACAAGGGTAATATACGATTTACCCCTTCGATGTTGTTTGCCATTGGCTTTGTTGCGCTCTTCATCGTCGGTGGCCTCACGGGCATCTTCCTGGGCAACTCCGCCCTGGACATCGATCTGCACGATACCTACTTCGTGGTGGCACACTTTCACCTCGTGATGGGTGTGGCGGCCTTCTTCGGCACCTTTGCGGGGGTATACCACTGGTTTCCCAAGATGTTCGGTCGCTTCATGAACCGCTCTTTGGGGTATATCCACTTCTGGTTGACCATGGTGTCGGCTTACCTGATCTTCTTCCCGATGCACTTCATGATCGGCCTGCCCCGACGCTACCCTTCCCATGCCAATTTCCAGTTTGCCGATATGTTCGGCGATCTGAACAGCTTCATGTCGCTGGTGGCCATTGTGTCCTTTGTGGCGCAGTTGCTCTTCGTGTTCAACTTCTTCTACAGCATCTTCCGCGGCAGAAAAGTGCGGGAGCTCAACCCCTGGGGCGCCACCACCCTGGAGTGGACCACACCGATTCACCCCAAGCACGGCAACTGGCCCGGCGAGATTCCCCACGTACACCGCTGGCCCTATGACTACGGCGTCAATGGCCGCGAATTCATCCCTCAGGATGAGCCTGAACCGGGCTATGTTCCCGAAGTGGAGCCGGTACACCGCGATCCCGACAACGAAAATGCCTAAACCTTCCTCTTGAGGAAACCATGTCGAGTGCACAGGCCATAAAATCAGGAGCTCTGCTCAAACAACGCCGCGGATTGTGGAGCGATCTGGCAGCGCTGATCAAGTTGCGCCTGTCCAGCATCGTTGTTTTCTCGGCGGGAATGGGTTATCTGCTCGCAGCCGGCCCGGCTGTGCAGTGGCTCGATCTGCTCCTGCTTTTGCTGGGAGGCCTGATGGTCACCGGTTCGGCCAATGCCCTGAACGAGATCATCGAACGGGACACGGATGCGCGTATGGAGCGAACCCGGAACCGCCCGCTGCCCACCGGACGGATGAGTATGCTGAGCGCCTTGCTTCTGGCCGGGGTCTTGGGGGTGGGGGGAGTGACCCTGTTGTGGTGGGCTTTCCAACCCATGACCGCTCTTTTGGGGGCTCTTTCGCTCTTGTCCTATGCTTTCATCTACACCCCGCTCAAGCGCATCAGCCCGGTGGCGGTGTTCGTCGGGGCTATACCAGGGGCCATTCCCCCCGTGATTGGATGGGTGGCCTTCAGCGGATTCATCGGCCCGGAAGCTATGGCCCTGTTCAGCATTCAGTTCTTCTGGCAGTTTCCCCACTTCTGGGCGATTGCCTGGCTGGCCCGGGACGACTACGCCAAAGCCGGGTTTGATCTCTTGCCCGACATCAGCGGTCGCAGCAAGGCAACGGCGGTGCACATTGTCATCTACACGGTCATGCTCCTGCCGGTCGGCCTGTTGTTTTACTGGATGGGCCTGAGTGGTTGGATTTCGGCTATCGTGGTTTCCCTCAGCGGCCTGCTCTTCAGCGTCCAGGCCTTTCGACTCTACCAGACCTGTGCTTTGAAAGAGGCCCGCAGTCTGATGTTTGGTTCTTTTGCTTACCTGCCGGTGGTTTTGATCGCCCTTTATCTGGACAAAATCGCCTGACCCTCAATACCTCAAATGACTCCTTCGAGCAATCCCCTTCTGGCTGGCCAACTGCGCAAAACCGTGCATCCGCACCGGTTTATGATCTGGTTGTCCATGGCCAGCATTGTGATGCTGTTTGCAGGGTTTACCAGTGCTTACATTGTCAAGCACGCGGACACCAATGTGTGGCGCTCCGTCGAGCTGCCTTCCTTGTTCTGGGTGTCCACTACGCTAATTCTGCTGAGCAGCGTTACGATGATCTTCGCCGTGCGCGCTTTTCAGCGCCATAGGGTGAAGAACTACCGCGTCTTTCTTTTTCTGACTTTTCTGCTCGGGTTCGGTTTTCTGCTGAGTCAGTGGATGGCCTGGCAGGAAATGCTGGTTCTTCAAGAACTCAAGATCGGCAAGGAAACCGCCGCGGACTTTCTCTACGTCATCTCCGGTGCCCACTTTGTGCACGTTGCCGGCGGGGTGATCGCCCTGGGCGCCTTGTTTTTGATGGCTTTTGTGCGCTATCGCAAGCCCGAAGATGCGCTGATGCTCAATCTGAACCCCGACAAGATACCCGGAGTTGAACTGGTGGCTACCTATTGGCATTTCGTCGATTTGCTTTGGCTTTACCTGTTCATTTTCTTTATAGCCTACACCTGATTCCAACACCTAATCTCAACAACGCCCGATGGCTGATACCGCGATAAACGCGCTCGCTGAACACCAAGCGGCACAGAGCACTGAAGAGCTGTGGAGCGGCGGTCAGGAACCCGTCAAAGCCAGTTATGGCAAATTGATGATGTGGTACTTCCTGATCTCGGATACCTTCACTTTTGCCGGTTTTCTGATCGCTTATGCCGCCATTCGCTTTGCTCACCCCACCGCAAGTTCCGGTGAATGGAACGCCTGGCCGGACCCCAACGAGGTCTTTTCAGCCACCCCGCTGACCGGCCACGCCAAGCTGCCGCTGATCTTTGTGACCTTCATGACCTTTACGCTCATCGTCAGTTCGGTGACCATGGTTCGCGCCGTACAGGAGGGCACCCGAATGAATCGAAAGGGGGTCATGTTCTGGATGTTCTGGACCATCATCGGCGGAATCGTCTTCGTCGGCAGCCAGGCCTGGGAATGGACCCACCTGATTCACGAGGGAATGACACCTACGGGCAATCCCTTTGGCGCCGCGGCCTTTGGAGCCCTGTTCTTCCTCATCACCGGTTTTCACGGTGCTCACGTTACCGTGGGTATCATCATCAACATGATCGTGTTGTTTCAAACCTGGATTGGCACCTATGAGCGGCGCGGTCATTATGAAATGATCGAAAAAGTCGGGCTCTATTGGCACTTTGTGGACCTGGTCTGGGTTTACGTGTTCATGGCTTTTTACCTCCTCTGATCCCATATCTCTAAGCGCTAAAAGAAAGCATCCATGGCTACCGGCATCACGCATGAAGAAAGCATTAGGCGAGTCTATCGCGTTTGCGGCATCCTGGCTATCGTCACTGCAGTAGAAATCATTGCAGCTCTGGCCCACTATTCCTGGCTGGGACTCAGTGTGGAGGCCCAAATTGCTTCCAAGCTTCCGCTCAATGTGCTGTTCATAGTGCTGAGCGCCGCAAAAGCCTACTACATCATGAGCGAGTTTATGCACCTTCGCTATGAGCTCAAGCCCCTGACCATTTCGGTTATGGCTCCCTTTCTCTTCCTGATCTGGGCCATCATTGCCTTTAGTTATGAAGGGGTTTCCTGGTTGCAATTGCGCAACTGGTTTGGCTGATCCTCTATGGCAGCTCCTCGACCTACCCCAAATACCAATCCACCTTTTTTCGGGCGAAGGGGTTTGCGCCTTTTAGGGGCATTCACCGTGCTGTTCTTCATCCCGCTCAGCCTCATTCTGGGCATGATGTGGGGCTTTGGACTGTTGCGCGCCATCAATCCCAGCCCTTTGTTCATCGAGGCTCCTGAGCGCTCTGTGCCGGACTTTACGGTTTACTCCCATCAGGGAGACACCCTAAGCCCGGCTGACTTGAAAGACAAAGTCTGGATCGCCCATTTTCTGAGACCGGAATGCGGTGAACCCTGTCTTTCCCGCATTCGTCAGGTACGCGATGTTCAGTACTCGGTGAGCAAGTTCAAGCACTTTCGCCTTCTTTCCTTCTCGCTCGATCCCATTGCGGATCGCAACGCCATGTGGGCTTTTGGGCGCAAGTACAGCAACTATCCGGGCTGGCATTTTGTTTATCAGGATACCGCTCGTATGATGCAGGTCATGGGCCAACTCGGCTTCAGCGGGCGTAATTTTGCTCTCGGAAGTCCTGAAGAAGTGGCCGTCATTGATGGGGAGGGCCGGGTCAGGGGATACTATAACCCCATGGATTCGGCAGGTTACAGCAACCTGGTCAATGATATCGTACTGCTGCTTCGCCACGACGACGAGTAAGCGCTGATCTCTGCGCTTACAAAGGCAGTTTTAGCGCATCATGGACAAACGCATCATAAGCATACTTGGCCTGGGCATCGCCGCCACGGCATTTGTGTTGTTCTTCATCTTCATCTATCAGCCCAGCGCCAAAGAGGCGATGCAGACTTCCCGGGTGGATGAATCCCTCCGGCCCAGCGATCGCTTCTATGAGCAGCCCTTGCGCTTTGCTCCCGAGTTTCGCTACATGAGCCACACCGGCGACAGCATAGGACTGAGCGACATGCTGGGCAAGGTCTTTGTTGTGGACTTCTTCTTTACCGAGTGCGATGCGGCCTGCCCGATGATGAGCTCCCAGATGACCCGGGTGCAGAAGGCCTACGCACAGGAATCGCAGTTTGGCATAGTCTCCTTCTCTCTGGATCCCTCCAAAGACACTCCGGAAACCTTGCGAGCCTACGCCGAGCGCTTTGAAGCCGTGCCCGGCTCCTGGTACTTTCTAACCGGTCCCCGCAGTTCAATCTACCCGATGGGCGAGGAGGGATTCCTGGCCAATCTGGTGTACAACGAGGATGGCAGCATCGATCACAGCGAGAAATTCGTCTTGTTGGATCGAAGCGGGGGCATTCGCGGTTTTTACCAGGGAACCCAGCCAAAAGAGGTGGACAAATTGATCAATGATGCCCGCTATTTGTTAGTTAATCATGAGCTCTGAATCTGTACCCGCTTTTAGTGTTTCGGAGAAGCGCCTGAACCGCATCATCGCCGTCATTTCGGTGGCCGTTCCGGTCTTGGTCGCGCTGTTGTTCTACACCCCTGCGGTCCGTCTTTCTATGGACGTGAGTGTGCTTCCCAAAATAAATGCCCTGCTCAACAGCTCGGTCAGCGTGTTGTTGATTGCAGGGTTCTACTTTATACGTAAAAAAAATATATCCGCACATCGCATATGTATGATGATGGCCTTTGCGCTTTCGGCTGTCTTTCTGATCTCCTATGTGGTCTACCACGCCGGTTCAGAGCATACGCCTTTTGGAGGCCAGGGTCTGGTGCGTAACATTTATTATGTTATCCTGATCAGCCATATTGCACTGGCGGCAATCATCTTGCCGCTGGTGTTGTTCACCATCACCCGCGCGATGATGGGCCGCTTCGCCCAACACAGAAAATTAGCCCGTTACACCTGGCCTGTCTGGTTGTACGTGTCGGTTTCCGGAGTGATCGTTTACCTGATGATTTCACCCTATTACGCTTAACTCAGCCATGTACCGCCTACTTTCTTTGCTGATGCTCCTGTTGATCTTCTTGCTTTCTGTACCGGAAAGCAGCGCCCAGTGCGCCATGTGCTCCATGACCGCCATGGATGCCATGAAAGACGGAAACACGACCAGTCTGGGATTGAACAATGCCATCCTCTATCTGCTGGCTTTACCCTATGTACTAGTGATGACCATAGGTGGCATGTGGTATTTGCGCCACCGCCGTCTGGCCAGATTGGGTGAGTGAACGGACTTGACGCACTTAAAGATCACCTGGTTGAGGTCTGATCACAATGTCTTCGACCACACTTCTGGGTGACATGCGAAGGGTCGCCCCGATCACTTCGGCCAGATCTTCCACATCGATGAATCGCTCTTCGGGCAGATTCGCACCGCTCCAGGAATCGGTCAGCACCGCTCCAGGCATCACGGAACAAACCTTAATGCCCTGATCCTTCAACTCAATTCGAAGATTGCGGGAAAAGCCCAAAAGCGCATGCTTGCTGATGCCGTAGGAACCTCCGCCCGGATAAGCTTTTAAGCTGGCCACAGAGCAGATATTGACCACATCCCCGGACTTGCGCTGCTGCATCATTGGAATCAGCGCCCGACTGAGGTGATAGGCGCTATACAGATTGGTCAGCATCATCTTCTCCAACTGACCCTCCTCTTCCTCCAGTAGTTTGCCCATCATAAAGATGCCGGCATTGTTGATCAACACGTCCAATCGATCGGTCCAGGACCGCACGAGCTCGGCGAAGGAATCCAAATCCTTTCGCCTGGAGACATCACAGGAGAAGGTGTGCACCTTGCTTTGGGGGTAGAGCTCTTCAATCTCCTCTACCAGGGCTGCGAGTTTTTCTTCACTGCGAGAGCAAACCGCCAGATCATATCCGTCCCGGGCCAGAACCATGGCCAGTGAGCGCCCGATGCCCCGGCTTCCGCCGCTGATCACCGCAAATCTTTTATCCGTTTTCATGCGTATAAATTGCTTTGGATATACTGTGGAAACGCCCCGAATCATGATCCTGAATCGGGCTTTTTGTCCTTCAAAAGCCCATCCTGTCTGATGCAGACCTTAGCCGTACTTTTGACTGAGCAGCTAAGGTAGGCAAACACAAGGCCCTGAACAGCCCGGCAAGGCCTCCGGCTCCATTGATTTACCTAATTTTCAGCTCGGGTCGAAAGGCCTTTCGACATGCTTTGATCCTCTGAGTTACCATGAAGTTTTTCGCTCATTTCGGACAGTACCTCCTGATGCTTCGCGCCCTTTTTGTGCGGCCTGAGCAGGTCAGGATGTATTGGCGGGAGACCCTTCGCCAAATGGACGACATCGGTGTAGGATCCTTCCTCATCATTGCGGTCGTTTCCCTCTTTATCGGTGCCGTAACGGCCGTGCAGACCGCCTATCAGATCTTTGGCAACTCTCTGGTGCCTGGCTATTACCTGGGTTGGATTGTGCGCGACACCACCATTCTTGAGCTCGCCCCGACCTTTTCCTGCCTGATTCTGGCCGGCAAGGCTGGTTCCAACATGTCTTCTGAATTGGGGAATATGCGCATCTCCGAGCAGATTGACGCCCTGGAGATCATGGGCATCAGCACCGAAGCCTACCTGATCGGTCCGCGCATACTCGCGGCGGTGATTGTCATTCCCATGCTCGTGGCCATAGCGGCTTTCCTGAGCATCATCGGCGGCTATATAGCTACAGTCGCTTCCGGCTTTGTGACAGGTGGGGAGTTTGTGCAAGGTCTGCTGACCAGTTTCAGAGGCTTTAATGTTCAGCTCATGCTCATCAAGGCCGTGGTGTTTGCCTTTCTCATCGCCTCGGTGTCCTCTTATCAGGGCTTTTACGTCAAGGGCGGCTCCATAGAATTGGGTCAGGCCAGTACCCGCGCGGTGGTCTATAGCTGCATCCTCATTCTACTTTCCGATTACGTCATTGCGGTGGTGGCCCTGAGCTAACCCCAAATCCCTGAGCTTAACTACCCTTGATTCAGATCCAAGACATTAGAAAGTCCTTCGGGGGCCAGGAAATCCTAAGGGGCATCAGCGCTACGTTTGAGGCGGGCAAGACCTCGCTGATCATGGGTGCCTCCGGGTCGGGTAAGACCGTGCTGATCAAATGTATGGTGGGCCTGCTCACGCCGGACACCGGGAGGGTCTTTTACGGAGATCGGGATTTTTTCAGCCTCAGCCGCGCGGAGCGAAAGGGGGTTCGCACCGAAATTGGCTTTTTGTTTCAGGGAAGCGCATTGTTCAACTCCATGACCGTGGAACAAAACATCTTGCTGCCCCTGGACATGTTCACCAATTGGACCAAACAGGAAAAACTCATGCGGGTAGCAGAAGTGCTTGAGCGCGTGGGACTGGAGGGGGCCAATCCCAAGTTTCCATCCGAAATCTCCGGTGGCATGGCCAAACGGGTAGGTATAGCCCGGGCCATCGTACAAAAACCGCGCTACCTTTTCTGCGATGAACCCAACTCCGGCCTGGACCCGGGAACAGCCGGCAGGATAGACGAACTGATCCTGGAGCTGACCCGCGAGTTCAACATCACCACCGTCATCAACACCCACGACATGAACTCGGTGATGGAGATCGGGGAGGCGGTATTCTTTCTGCACAAAGGCGAAAAGCGCTGGGAAGGCACCAAGGATGAGATTCTCGGGAGCCGTGACGAATCTCTTGACCGCTTCATCTTTGCCTCCGAGTTCTTACAGGATGCCAAGTACGCCCTCATCAATCAGGGAGGTCGGCAGGCGGTCAGAGACGCCATCGATGCGCGCGGGCCTTCCCCCGGTTTGGATCCGCGGCGAAAGGATGATTGATTGATTTACGATGATATGATCTTCAGCTTCGCCTCATCATGTTCTTTAAATGCGTTGCTGGCTTCCAGGATTTTTCGCATTGTATCCTCATCATCTCCGACTATTGTGGCACTAAATTCCCATGCCCTCTGCATCATGCGGATGTATGGCGAGGGATCGTTTTGACGGCTCAGTCTTCTTAAAGCTAAAACGCAATCTTCGCGGTAAACTGTGGGAGTGATAATTCTCGTTTGCCCGTCTTTTACCAACTCTGCATTCATCATCACTCTCGCAATACGTCCATTGCCATCTAAAAATGGGTGCACTTCACTCACCAAAAACATCATATAGATTGCTTTGGCAAAGGGATTATATATACAATACCCTGACCCACCACCTCAAGACCTGGTAGCAGCAAGCCCAAGGGCAACCCAACCGCTGACGAGCAGCAGGCCTCCGATGGGGGTGACGGGCCCCAGAAAGGAGGCGTCGGCACCGGCTGCGGAGGCCAGGGCCATGGCGTAAAGCGAGCCGGAAAAGAAGAGAATCCCGCTGAAGAAGGCCGCTACGGACAGGCGCCATAAGGAAGCCCGGCAATGGGCAGCAAGCGCCGCGCAGAGCAACAGCGCAAGAACGTGGATCATCTGATAGTGCACCCCGGTTTGATAGGCTTGAAGCAATTCGGGCGAAATGGCGCTGCGCTGCAGGCCGTGGGCTCCAAAGGCGCCCAGCAGAACACCCAGCGCACCCAACCAGGCCGCGGTCTTCAAAACCTTGCTTTGTACACTTTTAGCTACATCCATGCTCTGTGTCGGGACTATACCGAGCGGCATTCCCCTTAAGTTTGCAGAGCTATACAGGCTTTATGAAAAAGATATTCTGGGTTGTTCCTCTTGTTCTGTTGCTGCTCGGTGGCGCTGCATTTTTAGCGCAGCGGTATTGGAAAGAGGGTATACAGCCTTTGCAGGTGGCCGATGCGCTGCCGGATAATGCCCTGATGATCCTGAGTGTTCCGGATTGGGCCGCCTGGGAATCTGCCCAGAAAGATCAGCCCCTCCGCGAGGCCCTGGCCCAAACAGGCCTGATGCAGCGACTTCAACTCGCATTGAACAGCGCTTATCCCCAACTCGGAAGTGTGCAGCAGCCGGATGTGCTTGATGGTTCAAACACGGCCGCAAACGCCGAACAGACAGAAGGCGCTACAGCCGGAGCTTCCGAAGACGGGCTCTCGGATGATATTCAATCCCAAGCGCCGCAGAACAATTCCGCGCAGTCCAGGTCCATCACCAGCGCAGTGTACATCACAGCAGCGGGCAGTGTTGATCTGCTGCTGATCAGCCCCGACAAGGAGAAAATCCCGGCCACCTTAGAGCCCTATGACCGCTATGAAGGGGTGAACATCTATCGCACTGAAGTTGGCGATCAAAGCTGGCTGGAAATCCGGCAGCGCGGTCTGCGGGTGGGCAGTTTCAGCCGGGTGCTGATCGAAGACGCCATTCGACAAATGCAGAAGAGCAAACGCAATGATCAGGGCTCGCTGGAGCGGGTAAGGGAGTTGAGCTCTAAGAGCGGAGAGCCGGTTTTGCTGGTCAATCTGCCCGAACTCAGCAGTTTTTTGGGCGCTTTTGTCAGGCCCGAGTACGCCAATGCCTTGCAGGGGCTGGCGGAGTTTAGCGGCTGGCTGGCTTTCAATATGCAGTTTCAGCCTTCCTCGCTCATGCTCAGCGGTTATGCCGCGCCTTCGCCGGAGCAGCAACTGGCCCGTTTCTCCAAGCCCGATACCCAGCGCATTCAGGTCGAAAAAGTTCTGCCCCAGAACACCGCTTTGTTATGGCGAATGAGCGGCGGGGCGTCGAGCCTGTTTCGACCGGATTTTCTGGCCGCAGTGGGCGACCTGGGCGATCCCTGGCTGGATTTTCAGGGTGGGGAATGGGCCTATGCGGTGGTAGAATTGCAAAGCGATTCCCTTCTGCGCTCTTCACTGTTTGCCCTCCGGCTGAGCCAGATCGAGAGCGCAGCCCTGCACCTCGGTTCCATCAGCGATGCCGATGGCAACTATCGCGATGTTGCCATACGCCGCTTTCAGCCCGAGCAAAGCCCGCTAAGTATACGCTTTGGCCGTTCATTGAGTGTGTTTGACCGGTCCTGGTTTGCCATTGTGGATAATTATCTGCTGACCGCAGCCGATCGCAGTACCCTTGTCTATGCATTAGACCAACACTCCCAGAGCCGCAGCCTGAGCCTCGATCCGGGTTACATCGCCTTTCGCCAGCGCCTCTTGCCCTCCGCGAATGCCTACTTGTATTTCAGTTTGCCGGGTCTGAGCAACATCGCTACCGGGATGGCTCCGGAGCGGAGCCAGGAGGCCCTGGCCAGCGGACTGAAGCAGCTCGAAGCGCTGCAGCCCTTCGCCCTGCAATTTGACCGTTACCGCGACCTGTTCCTGTGCAGCGGATTTCTGGATTACGGCCCGCGCCTGCGCAGCAGCGACGAGCAATTGTGGAGCGTTCAACTGGACACCGCGCTGACTTCTGCCCCGCGCATGGTGACCGACCACCGCGACGGCAGGAAGGAAATTCTGTTGGAGGATAAAAGTCATCAGATCTACCTGCTCGACCGGGGCGGCAAGATTTTGTGGAAACGCAAACTCAGCGGTGAAATTCTGGGCGATGTTCATCAATTGGACTACTACCGCAACGGAAAACTGCAATACCTTTTCAACACCGCAGACAAGCTCTATCTGATTGATCGAAACGGGGCCGATGTGGCCGATTACCCGATCTCGCTCACCGCGGGCGCGGGAACCGGTGTGGCGGTCTTTGACTACGAAAAAAACCGCGACTACCGGATTTTCGTTGGTGCGAGCGGCGAGAATGTCTATGGATACTATCAGACCGGCAAGCCCCTGCCCGGCTGGAGTCCCTTACGGCAGGCGGGTCCCCTGGCTTTTCCGGTGCAGCATCAGGTGCAGGGAGACCGGGACTACCTGCTTTTGTTGAGCAAATCGGGTAGGCTCACGTTGAAAGACAGAAAGGGCGATAACCGCCAGGCTCCGATTGAACTGGGTGCGCCACTGCTGGCGCCCTTCCAATGGGTTGACGGCCCCGATCCGGCCTGGGTCAGTTGCGATACCCTCGGAAATCTTATCCGTGTTCGCCCCAACGAGCCGGTTTCGCGCTTGCCGCTCCCGCGCGTGGATGGGCAATCCGCTTTCAGGGTCTGGCCCGGCAATTCGGAACAAGCCGCCGGCCTGGTCATGACTTCCGGCGACCGGCTCACCATGCGCGATATCAATGGACCGGAGCGCTGGTCCATGAAGCTGCCCGATTCCGGACCGCACATCTGGGCACATACCGACCCGGGCAGCGGGCTGTTGGGTTTGTGGTCTGCCCAGAGCGGAGAGTGGAATCTGACCGATGCTGCAGGTGCCCTGGTCTCCGGATTTCCCATGCCCGGCAGCGGACCATTCAGTGTGGTACCCTTGATCGGTGCGGGAGAATGGACCCTGGTCGGCGAGCGCGATGGTCGGGTTGTTGCGCGGCGCGTTCAGGTGGGGGAATAGGCTGGGTTCGCTCTGCTCAGGGCTTTACCAAATTCCAGTCTATCGCTCTCTCCCCGCGTTGAGCGAGCAGGGCATTGGCGCGGGAGAAATGCCGGCAGCCAAAGAAGCCCTTGTCGGCGGAGAAGGGAGAGGGATGAACTGAAGTTAATATATGATGTTTGCTCTGATCGATCAAGGCGATTTTTTGTTGGGCAAACCTTCCCCACAACATGAAGACCAGACCTTCGCGCCATTCGCTGAGCCGTTGAATGGCCGCATCGGTAAACTGCTCCCAGCCAATTCCCGCGTGGGAAGCGGCCTGCCCGGCTCTCACCGTCAACACGGCGTTGAGCAGTAAAACACCCTGTTTGGCCCAGCCTTGCAAGTTGCCGGAAAGTGGAATGGGCGCCCCAGTGTCGCTGTGAACTTCTTTGAATATATTTCGAAGGGAGGGGGGGTGTCTAACACCATTGGGTACAGAAAAACTCAATCCGTGCGCCTGGCCAGGGCCGTGATAGGGGTCCTGGCCGAGAATGACCACCTTGACCGAATCAAAAGGGCAGGCATCAAAGGCGGCGAAAAGGAGGGGGGAGGGGGGATAGATCACCTGCCCGGCGGCCTTCTCTTTGATCAGAAACTCCTTGATGGCCAGAAAGTAGGCTTGCTCAAACTCCCCGGCAAGAGCGGTTTTCCAGCCCTTTTCAATCCTGGGATTGATGTTAGCCTGTTCTTCCATGCTGAGATTTTAAAAGCAGGTGCAAGATACTAATTAAGATTTAATTTATCTTTAAAATTGATATTTCTTCCACCGGCGACCAGTCCAGTTCATCTATCCAGGCCCGGTAAGCGCTCCAGTCCGAGGCAAAGAAGCGATTGATGCGCTTTATATAGGCGCTGCTCAGCTTCTCCAGTTCCTCCAGCGCCTTAAGAGCATTGGCCGAAGGCGGCTCATTGGAATAGAGCAATCTGCTGCTTCTATACATCATCCAGATCAGCCGCTGTTCTCCATCTATGCCCTTAAAGTCCTTGGGCGTGAGCATATAGGCCTGAAGGGCAACAATGCTGTCGCGAAGAACCTTCTCCCGTTCCTGCCGGTTTTTCTGCACGCTGTCGGGCAATTGCTTCCAATGGGCGCCCATTCGATCCAGGTTTTCCAGGGCCTGAAGCATCTTCTCCGAAGCGGTTTGCAGCCTCGATTGTATCTCGTTGTAACGCTCCTGTGTCCGGGCCAACTCCTCCAGGGCGCTGACTTGAGGTTCTATCCGCGGATCGCTGCGCACTTCCACTACCGCACTGTCGCTATAGCTCTTCCACTGGGCCAGAACGGTATAGGAACCGGGAAGCGCAAGGCGCCCGCCAGCAGGGTCCGCATCTTTATCCGCCTTGTTGTGGGAAGGATATCGCGGCCCGTTGTGGCGCAAATCCCAGGTGAAACGCAGCATTCCTGTATCTGCCTGAACCGTAAAATTTCGTATGGTATCCCGCTGGGCGTTGAACACGGTGATCTTGACCTTGTCTTGCTTGCCTTTGTCTTTCTTTTCTTTGTCAGCTTTTTCTTCGGCCTCCTTTTTCTCTGCGTCCTCTGCGGACTTTTCGGACTTCTCGTCCTTCTCTTCCCTGGCCTTCTCAAACTCCCCGGGGTGCAGCCACAACGTCATTCGGGCACCCGCAGGGCGGTTGTTCCCGCGAAATCCCGCATCGGCATCAAAACGCACGCCCGGAGCCTGTTTCCAGGAGGCGGATACCGCCTGTGGAGCATCAAAAAGCACGAGCGGCCGTTCCATCAGAGCAGCATCCCGGGCTGCCGCGCGCAAAGGCCTCAGATCGTCCAGCACCCAGATGGCCCTTCCAAAAGTCCCGATGACCAGATCGCCTTCGCGGGCCTGTATGGCCAGGTCGCTGACCGGCACCGACGGAAAGTCCTTACTCCAGCGCTCCCAGGCCTTTCCCCCGTTGAGACTGAACCAAAGCCCGTTTTCCGTGCCCAAAAACAGCAATTCAGGCACTTCACTGTCCTGTGCAACACACATCACATGACCCTCAATATGACCATAGGCCGATCCCGGGCCGGCAATGCGCCTAAACGTGTTGGCGTAATCATCAGTTCGGTAAGCATAAGTTTCCCAATGGTTGCGTCTGTAGTCGTTCAGCGCTACGAAGGCTGTGCCGGGATTGTGCGATGAAGCGCTGATCTGCGCGATCCAGGCGCCTTTGGGAGCAGAGGGCAGGCGGGAGTAAACATCGCTCCACTGCTCGCCTCCATTGCGGGTCACATGCAATCTTCCGTCATCACTTCCCGCCCATATAAGACCTTTTTCTACGGGGCTCGGGGCGATGCTGAGCAAAGTGGTGAAGTTCTCCGCTGTAGTCGCGTCAATGGTCAGGCCGCCCGATTTGGCCTGATTCTGCCGGCTGCTGTCATTGGTGGTCAGATCCGGGCTGATGATGCGCCAACTGCGGCCCTCATCCACGCTGTAGTGAACATATTGAGAACCGTAATATAAACCTTTCGGGTCGAAAGGGTCCAGAGCCAGAGCGGCATTCCAATTGAATCTCAAGGGCAGCCCTTCGGGATGAACGGGTTGAATGTATCGCGTAGCTCCACTTTCGCGATCATAGGCAGCGAGATTGCCGCCCTGCCACATGGCATAACCATAGCGGCTGTCGCCTGCATGGGGTTGCACGTCAAATCCGTCTCCAAACAAAACCTCCTGCCAATTGGCATTGCGAATTCCGCCATATTGCCAGGCATAGGCCGGCCCGGCCCAGGAGCCATTGTCCTGCATTCCGCCGTAGATGTTGTAAGGCTCGTCGTTGTCAACGGCAATATGATAGAATTGTCCAAGCGGAAGGTTCTCGACAAAGCGCCAGGACTTGCCCCGGTCATGGCTTATCGCCAGCCCGCCGTCATTTCCGTCTATAATCAAATCGGGCTGATCCGGGTGAATGTAAAAGGCGTGGTGATCGGGATGCACGCCGGAATAGGGAATGATGATCTCCCAGTTTGCGCCCCCGTCCTCTGATCGGGACACCATAGAGTACAGACTATACACCCGGTTCTCATTGGAGGGATCCACATAGATTTCGGCGTAGTAAAAAGGTCTGTTGCCGATGCCCTGGGTAGCGCGTTTGGTCCAGGTATGACCCCCGTCCAGGGAACGGTAAACCGCATTCTCGGCCGCCTCAACAATGGCATACACCACACTGGGTTTGGACGCGGCGAAGGCCACACCGATCCGCCCCAATTCCCCCGTTGGCAAACCGCTCTGCACATCAGCCGCAATGTTTTGCCAATTCTCACCACCATCATAGGTCATATAGAGTCCAGAACCCTTTCCCCCGCTGGTAAAAAACCAGGGCTTGCGCCCGTACTCCCACATGGCTGCTATGAGTTTATTGGGGTTCGAAGGGTCTATGATCAGATCGCCGCAGCCGGTGCTGTCATTGATGTGTAGAATTTTCT
This sequence comes from Chitinophagales bacterium, assembly GCA_041751015.1. Classification (GTDB taxonomy): domain Bacteria; phylum Bacteroidota; class Bacteroidia; order Chitinophagales; family BACL12; genus WGOA01. The sequence goes on along the minus strand of JBGSYF010000019.1, from coordinate 37,405 downwards.
GCCAACTGTTGCCCCCGTCGCGGCTGCGGTAAACCCCGCGCTCGCTGTTGGGCCCCCAGGCCGACCCCAGCGCCCCGACATAGATGGTCCGGGGGTCGCGGGGATGAACGATGATGCGGTGTATGGCCTTGGTTTCTTCCAGTCCCATGCGGGTCCAGCTCCGCCCCCCATCCAGCGAGCGATAGATTCCGGCCCCGCTGTTCTGGGAATTGCGGGGATTGCCCTCTCCGGTGCCCGCCCAGATGACCTGAGAATTGCCGGGATCAATGGCGACAGCTCCGATGCTTTGCGTAAGCTCCCGGTCAAAGATGGGGGTCCAGTTGATGCCTCCGCTGCTGGACTTCCACAATCCTCCCGATGCGGTCCCGACGTAGATGATCGATGGATTTTCGCGCACAACCTCTATGGCGGTAACCCGGCCGCTCATGCCCGCCGGGCCAATGCTGCGTATGCCCATACCCTTGAGCCACTGATTGTCTGTTCCAAAGCTTTGGGCGGAAAGGCCCTGGCAAGCACAGCCAAGGATGAACAGAGCCCAGGCCGCCTTTCGAAACCCGGTAGATATGGCCGAAATGAATTGAAGATTATTGATCATGTTAGAGTCTGCATATGAGGCTAAAGAATGATGTCAGAAGTCCGAAAATACAATGCGCACAGCGCTTCGGTGGCATTTGCAGCCTGGCTTAAACATTTTTCTGCGCTGCATACTTTTTGCGTTTGCCTGATTGGCAAGCTGCTATGTATAGTGCTGAGCCGGCATACATGCATTGGGCCAAAAAGCTCGTAACTCCTTTAAATTCAAGGGCGTAAGAAGGGTAACATGACGGGAATTGCCTTGTGGCCCTCTGGCAAATCCCGGCTCTGCGCTGAGTGTTTCAGTGCTGGGGCAGTCAAAAGGAACAGGGCACAGTTTCATTTCCCTCTTAAAAAAAACAAGATGAACTTGAGTAAATCGACTTGGTATATGGCAGCCATCTGTATCGGCTGCATGAGTCTGGCCCTGAGCGCCGATGCGCAGGTCCGCGTGGTCAGCGAAACGCAGGCGGGCAGCGGCTCCAGTGCAAACCCAACTCGCCCTGTGTATGTTGAAAGCACCACGCCAGGTGGTACCAGCACCGGCAGCACACGTCCCAACTACTTTGAGAGCACGGCTCCGGGTGGTTCGAGCACGGGCAGCACACGTCCTAACTACTTCCAGAGCACAGCTCCAGGTGGTTCGAGCACGGGTAATAGCCGTCCAAAGAATGTGGACTTTGTAACCCCGACGGTTCCCGACAAGCCGGAGATCCAGTTTGGTATCCATCCCAATCCCGCCCACGATGTATTCTATGTGGAATTCAGCGGCATCAGCCAAAGCGATCCGGTTCAGATTAACATATACGATCCTCGCGGTCGATTGATGTCCGTGCCTATGCAGCGCACCAGCACCAACTTCCGGGTAATCGTGGACAACCTCCCCAGAGGGTCCTACATCATACAGATCAGCACCCGCGGTCATGAAATCACTAAGACCATCACGCTGATCTAAGCGCTTACTTACAAATCCCTCCATTGATACCGGCGGGGCTGTTCAAGGGGACAGCTCCGCCGGCTTTTTTGTGCCCCGAGTTCCTCCTCATGAAACTGTGTGCTTCTGGGCATTTTGGGTAATTTTGCGCTGCGGCTCAGGCCGTTCCAGGTCGCGTAGCTCAGATGGATAGAGCATCTGCCTTCTAAGCAGACGGTCACAGGTTCGAGTCCTGTCGCGATCACATTTTTTGGTATATTATGTTGTTTATCCGTTTGACCCTTACCATTTGCCTGCTGTTTTTCAGCGCCTTGCTTTTTGGACAATTTGCCCCTGTATGGCAAAGTCCTGTTCCAGTGGCTGAGAGTGAATTTGGTTACCGTGGTCCGCGAATTATGTTGCGTGCGGATGGTCAGCCCGTTGTATTGTGGGGTAGAAGCAGCAGTGGCATGGATTCAATTTTTGTCGCTGTCGGGGATGGGATGGGCGGTTTCAACAAGCCAAAGGGACTTCCCAGTGCCGGAATAGAGCCTTTTGTCAATTCCATTGAAGGCCCCAGTATGGCAGTAAATGGAAATGACATCTATGTTGCTTTTGGATCGTTGTCTAACAATCACGGTTTTGTGGTGCATTCCGGAGATGGCGGAGAGACCTGGGGTCCCGCTATACAAGCTACTGGATTGGGAACCCAGTTGAGTCTGATTAGTATAGCCGCGGATCGGAACGGCGGGGCACATGTTGCGTACCTTGATCTATCAGGCTTTACTCCTGCGTATTGGTATACACGCAGTGCAGACGGGATTTCCTGGACCGATCCGGTTCCGGTCAATACCAGCACACCAGGAGTAGTTTGCGAGTGCTGTTGGGCAGATTTATTGGTCTCCGGAGATACGGTGCAGATTTTCTTTCGCAATAATGATTCGAATTTACGGGACATCCGCGTGGTACGTTCTGTTGATGGAGGCCTGACATTTTCAGATCAAATGGATCTCGATCCAACGGACTGGGAAATCTTCGGATGTCCGGTAGCCGGTCCCGATGCCCTGACTTTAGGTGATTCCGTGTATACTGTGTTCATGAGTGGTGCAACAAGTCCGGCGCAGGTTTATCTGGCTTCTTTAGATCCGCACCATTGGATTTACGGTCAAACCCGCTTGATTTCTCCCCGTTTATCAAGATTACAAAAGGTGCCGAGACTGGCAGGATCAGGAACAGCATTAGGAGCAGTCTGGACGGAAACAGGCGGATTTCCTTCTTCTAAAGGACGTGTGTTGATTAGTCAGGACGGTGCCAATGGTTTAAAGGGTACAACATTTGCCCTGGGCGATAGTACAAGGATGCTCAACGTGCCGGATATTGCTTATGCTGATGGCGTCTTCCATGTGGTGTACGAACAGGAAAATCAGGTTTGGTATCAACGGAGTGACGCGACTTCAGGTCAGGTTGAAGAAATCACCAGCCTACCGGGATTAACGCTCTATCCACAACCAGCAATCAATGGCCTGCAGCGTGTTCATTGGCCGGATGCGCCAGATGTATGGCATGCTCAATGGTTCAGTCTGGATGGGCGGTTGGGTAAACTGGTGTCCTTATCCGGTCCTGGTCCTCACGAATTGAAGGGTGGTGAAGGTATTGGTGGATGGCTTTTCACAACCGAAGATCAAAGCACTTGGCGGTCTGTTGTATCAAGCCCTATACGCGATTGATTGGCAGGCTATGGTTTGGTGAAAGTTCCTGAAACCGTCTGACAGTAATCATCTGTCATCTGCAGAAAGTACATGCCCAATGGAAGATCTTTTATCGAAAGATGAATTGGGCTGTAGTAGTGCTCATATGATTCCTGTGCAACCTGACCATTTAGATTTTAGACAACTATTCGAACACGGTCTTTTATGCCATCCATCTTAATGAATATATCAGAGGTTGCTGGATTTGGATAAATCTGAAAGGAGGAATGTGATATATCCGTTGAAGCCTCCTATGGTACTTCAGCTTTTCTTGTCGATAGGATTACAATGGAATAGTCTTTAACTTCTCCCCTATTGAAAACATCGCAGGTACGGATCTAAACAAGTTAGCCATCGAATCTTCAAAAAAGTAACCGTGGAAGACGGGAAAACGATGGTAATTAAGGACAATCGCTTTGGCACCTTAAGTGGATGGCGATGCCTGCTCCCACTTTCTATTCTGGGTCTTCTTTTGCTGAGCATCGCCAGCAAAAGTCTGCGGGCTCAGGTAAGTTCTGAGTGGCTCTATGTTGATTCGCTTACACCCCGAATTTCTTGTCAACCGACACTTGTTTTAACATCAGATAGTTTGGGTATGCTCCTTTCGTGTCTGCATACCCCTGCACCTTTCAGCCGCCGCCTTTACAATATAGAATTAGACAGAGTAAGTGGCAGTATTGCGCATGAAACTGATGTTTTTAATCCTGTATATTCATGGATTGAACTCATAGGTACAGCTTCGTCCGTTGACGAAAAAAACGTAGTCAGAGGAATCCCTGATGAAAGACTGTATGTAGTTACTCTGTCTGCCACTTTTGATACAACTGACGTCGAATTGGTTTCAGAGTTTGCGAACATTGTTCCACAGATCGCATCAGTGGGTGACAAGATTCTGGTAGCGAGTTACTCGGAAACTGGCATTTGTCTTAACATCATTCGACCTGATCACAGCACCGAGCAATTCTGTGTACCCAATCTTCTTGGGTTAAAACCTGTAGCTGTGGTTGCATATGGCTCAGATGTTTATATAGGCCTTGAGGGCTCTATGCCCGTTTCACCTCCGAGCGGTAATGAGCTTGGACTCGTAAAGTTTGATACTTCTGGCAACCACAAGTGGACTAGTATTTTTTATGCGACTCCTGGCAGCGAGTATCCGGTATTCTCAGCATTAAAGTTTTTTACCAATGGTGATGTTGCCTTGATTGGCAGAAACAATGAGGGTGTACTGAGGGGAAATGACTTGATCGCAGTTCGGTTTAGCGGACTGACTGGTGATCAGGAATGGAACGTACGCTATTCACTTAGCACAGAACTTTATGGTGATCAATATCTTTCGTCATATATCACACACGATGATCACTTACAGATAGTGGGGATGGAGAATGAAACCCCCTTTCCGTCGTTTGGTAATTACTTTTTTCTTCAAATTGGTCCGTCTGGTGAGATCGTCGACTCAACGGTAAGACCTGACTTTGGCTTCTCGTTGCTGGATGCTGTAGCTGTCAACGATGCATACCTGCTCTTTGGCTACCGCGGAGAATCGGATTTCCCACTAATGGTCATAGGAAAGGACGGAACCATAATTGCTGAGTACAATTATACCGACATAAATAGTTTAGCACTAAATCGCGACTTCCAAATTCACTATGAATCTAATGGCGAAGTATATCTTTTTGCCCGTTTGGATTTCGACTACCTCGCTCTTGCGCGCGTTGGTATTGATCCCATAAGTTATATCAGTGAGCCAAACTCTTTGAGCGATTTGCAAATTATACCCAACCCAAACAATGGCATCTTTAAGCTGAAGTGTTCTCTTTGCAGGAATTTAAATATAAGTTTAATATCCCCACTCGGGAAAACTGTATATCAAAGTGTTTTTACAGATGAAATTATTGATGTCCGTAAGAGCTCCTTAGGCAAAGGAATTTATTATGTTGTGCTGTCAGATCCGGAAGGCCGTGTTTTGTTTAGCGCTCCTATGGTCATCTATTGATTGTCTTTTCCACTGACGATCCGTGGATTCTCCAATTCCGCATGTGCAGCAGCCAGCCGAGCTAAAGGCTCCCCCGAATGAGCTACGTCGAAATTCTCAGGAGCTTTTGCGGCTTAAGGAGATGGAGCAAGAACTGGGTCACTTCAAGCGCACTCGCTGGTGGTTTCATGAAGACTAAAGGTACCTTGAGCGAAGTTACAGGCTTGAAGAGGTCACCAAATGATGGTGCTGCAAACTCCGATCCTGATTGCCCCCATTTCGGAGTAAACTGAACCGCCTTTTTCGGTCCAAGCTGACCCACCCCTTCCCGTTGATTTTTTGTGCCTGATTCTGTTGATCGGGATAGGATTTTGGTCCAAGCGTTGGGGAGTACTACATTTTCGAGTGGTATGAACGGAGCGAATGGTGTCGAATTCGCTTTCATTGGTTATTGACTTGCCTCAGTATTCTTTGATAACAGACCGAAGATTTTTTCAGAAGCGCAGAGGCTTCCCACTGGCTCGAAGTCTAAGGGGGCGGCATTTTGCCTGGCTACCATGGAATGTCCATTTTCCCCCTCAAGAAATTCCTGAAAGTTTTTATCTTTATTAGATGAAAACGTTCATTTTCTTTCTTTCACTCGTTTCATTGTGTGCTTTACCAGCTTCAGCTCAGGAACGAGAGATTTGCGCAGTACATTTGGGAAACAACTATTTTGTGGACTGTCAAAAATTCATTGTCTATCGGGGAGAAGAGGTCGTTTCTCAGTCTCAAGACCGCAGTCGAGTTGATGGTTTCTCCATGTCGTTGTACTCAAATTCGGGACAGCACATCGCGACCATCAAAGATGGCAAATTGGTATCCGGAAGGGAAGAGGATGTATCTATCGTTGTTTCCAATACGGAATTCAGTGTGAGTGATGCGAGAACGGGCCATATCTATTGTTTGGTCAAAAAGACCTACAATGTTGAGAAGAAATGGTGCCAATTTGATGTATGGATGGATATCACACTTGCTGATGGTAACCAATTCCTGTGTACGCCTGAATCATCGAATGTTTCGATTCTCCAAGCGATGAGTGGATCAGTTTTCCAAAAAGCTGGAGTAGCTATCAACCTAGATTGAAAATGTAGTATGCGATTGAGCCTCCTTTTTTTGGTGTTTATCCCAATGATCGCGATAGGCCAGCAGGCAGTAAAGATATTTGCCAAGTCCAATGATGCCGTAGTGCGCATTATTGTCAAGGATCAATTTGGTCGTACGACTTCTCAGGGAAGCGGAGTGGTGCTCAAGGAACAAGGCTGGGTAGTAACGAATCAGCATGTTGTGCGCGGTGCCTATCTGATTCTTGCCGAGCATGAGGGACGCTACTTTCCATTGGACAGTATAGTCGCAGTGGATGCACAACGCGATATCTTCATCATGTCCATCTCAGCATCGGCAGAGGATTTTTCCTGGAAGGAAATCCCCACGTTGAAGTTAGTATCCCAAGATGATGTAGCCGTTGGTCAAAAAATCTATGCTTTAGGAAGTCCCTATGGCTTTGAGAACACATTAACGGAAGGCATCATTAGTGGGCTTCGAAGCAGTGCGGCAAAACAACAAGACTTCATTCAAATCTCCGCTCCTATAAGCAGTGGCAGCAGCGGAGGTGCTGTTCTCAATAGGAAAGGCCGATTACTGGGAATAAGCACATGGATAGTGGATGCTCGTACTGCTCAGAATCTCAATTTTGTCGTTCCAATCTGGGATGTCATCCGTGTTGGAGAAAGCGCAGACGGAAAGGGGAATTCCACTAAAATGATAGAACTTCAACTTCTATCTGACGCACACCGTTCGTTTGCACATGGAAACTATGCAGAGAGCATTAGCAAGTTTAAAGCCATTCTGTCCGGAATCGACAACGAAGATGGTGCAATGATTGGGCAGTACATCGCCAATGCCTATCACCGCATGGGAGAGTTAGATTCCGCTTTGGTACATTACAATAAGTGTCTGTCGTCAAAGAGATCAGCCAACGCTTATCTGGGCCGGGCAGCCGTTTTGCTGGACCAATCCGAGTTTGATTACGCCATGAGCGACTACTATCATGTTCTTGCGAAGTATCCAGAAGAGAGTGGCTTGGCACATCTTGGACTTGGATTCTTATACCTGGCCATGGATCAAAAGCAAAAGTGTCGGGATCATTTTTTTGAGGCCATTAGAGACCCGCGATCAGCACCGACTGCTTACCTCAGTTTAGCGGAAATGGCCTTGGAGAATGGACGCTTTGAAATGGCCATTGAACTGTGTAAGCAAGGCCTGGATCAGCACCCCAAAGAAGCCGTGCTGCACCAGAAGCTGGCCGCAATCTATCGGGCAAAGGGGGATATGCAGAAGTCTATGGAGCACCAACAGGAGGCAAGTCGTTTGTTGAATTAGTTTTCTGAACCCGCAGCAGAAAAAAGTGTGGATAGAGCTGCGCCGAAGGCTAAAAAAAGACAAAGAAAGAGTCAGGCAAGTCTTAATCCTGAAGACAACGAACTGAGAAACCGCTTCGTTTATCATTAAAGTCGCGTAGAGCGTACTCGAAGTTGTAGTTCAGTAAGCGAAAATAGGCAGTGTTGGAAAAAAACTCACTCGAACTCCACCAATAGCCAAGGTCACCTAGATTATCATAATCTCCGCCAATAAGGCGTAAGCCACCGGGAAGACCTGAAAATCCACTGTTATTGGTTGCTGCCAGGTTTGGACTTTGCCAGAGACCGGTACCGGCCGCAAGAGTTCCCGTAGTCTTCATTGAACCTCCAGCAATAGTACTATGGTTGCTACCTGTGCAACTACCACAGGTAGATGGATCAAGTTCTGTAATTAAAGTTGTCCAATCCCCATCCGTGGGAACATGCCAGCCAATTGGGCATAATCCTCGGGGGTCAACTGTAGCGAACCAGTTGTAGAGCAACCCATATGTGGTCTTGTTCGCCGCTACATTGCCAAAAATTGCAAATGCGCCTGCTGTTGTTATAAACCATGAAGTGTTGTCCAAACCTGTAGGTATGTTATCTCCATTGCTATACCGCTCAACTTTCAGATTTTCTGCCATCCAACATTGGCTCCCGATGACTACAGTGTTGTACAAGTTACCGTCTATGTCAGTTATTGTGCCACAATTTGGAAAGTCCTTCTGGAAGTTGTCACTCGCTGAAATCGGGGTAACATCATATGGTGGTATGGTGCTGCAAGCTGCTTGAACACGCCAGATATAGATTCCTGGAGTCAGAAGAGCATCAGGCACTGCAAACTGATCTTTTTCAAATCCTATGATGCGGCGATTTATAGTAGAACCTGAAGGAAGAGTCACCCTTATCTGGACTCCGACACTCCCTGGAACAGCATTCCATTCCAGCAGAGCTCCACTGCCGGATACGTATGTCGAAGTAAGTCCGCTTGGAGCAACGGAAGGATTACAAACCTGAGCATTTATACTTAAAGTAAGCATTGTACTGAAAAGTATCACGTAAAAGGTCTTCATAGACTGATTAGGTTTTGGAAAGGGCTATTCGTGAAATGTAAGTTACAGGTTTAACAGTAAAAACAAATGGCTTTCAGATAGTTTTCTGTCATTTCCGGAGTAGCGGCTAACTAAGGGAAGTAGGATGAAGATTCCGAACCACATTCCCGTGGATCTTGTATTTTGAATTATAAACATACTTTCTGCTCTGAATGCTAGTGAGATACCTGTTTAAGAGTCATCCTCGTTGCAGGGGGATCTAGCCCAGGAAAATGACCTATGCATAAGTTTAATTAGTATATAAAAAAATCAATACATATTGGTTTTGCTTGATTTATCGGCACTCAGCAAATTCCATAATTAAACAAGATATCCAAACGCAGAACCAACTGAATGAGAACTAGCGCGTTTGATCAGTATTGGTGTGTTGTTTTATCTCATTCCCGCAAACCTGATACAAGTTAGATCTGCCATATCTTTTTTCCAAGTGGTAATATCCTTTTGATTGAATTGATTCAAATGATCGTGACCACATGCTCTGGCCATGACTTTCATTAACTCTGTAGAGGCAGAAAAAAAATTGTATAACTGTTTTGCTGACTTTTCTATGTTTAACAATTTTCTCAATTCGGGCTTTTGAGTTGCTACACCAGCAGGACAATTGTTGGTATTGCACATTCTTGCAGCAACACAACCAATGGATTGCAATGCAGAATTGGATAGAGCAATTCCATCTGCGCCTAATGCCATAGCCTTTATAAAGTCGTCAGGTACGCGAATTCCTCCGGTGATAATTAAGGTGACATCTTTTCGATTTTTTTTGTCTAAGTAATGCCTGGCTCGGGCTAGTGCAGGAATAGTGGGTACTGAAATGTTGTTTCTAAAAATTAGCGGAGCTGCACCGGTACCGCCACCTCTTCCGTCCAGAATTATGTAGTCAGCACTTGCATCTAATGCAAATTGAATATCTTCTTCTATATGATTGGCCGAAAGTTTAAAACCAATTGGAATGCCTCCGGTTGCCTTTCTTACTTTATCTGCAAAGACCTTAAAATCTTCTGGCGTATGTAAATCATCGAAAGTTGGGGGCGATACAGCAGGAGTCCCCTCCTGGATGTTTCGTACCTGAGCAATTTTCCCAACTACTTTGTTTCCTGACAGGTGCCCACCGGTTCCAGTCTTGGCTCCCTGGCCTCCCTTAAAGTGAAAAGCCTGTACTTTCTTTAGTTTGTCCCAGTTAAAGCCAAATTTAGCTGAAGCATATTCGTATAGGTATTTAGAATTTTCTTGTTGTTCTTCATCTAACATTCCACCTTCGCCTGAGCAGATTCCGGTGCCTGCGAGTTCGGCTCCTTTTGACAGCGAGATTTTGGCCTCTTCTGATAGGGCACCAAAACTCATATCCGAAACAAATAGTGGAATATTTAATTTTAACGGTTTTTTTGCATTGGGTCCGATGATCAAATCTGATCCTACTGAGATGTCTTCCATTAAAGGTTTTGTTGCCATTTGAGCAGCCAAAATCTGTATATCTTTCCACTGAGGTAGTTCAGGAATAGGGACCCCCATAGCCCCCATTTCACCATGGTGTCCGGTCTTAGATAATCCATCTTTAGCTAATGCTTTAATGTAAGCAAGAGTAGGTTCTTCTTTGGTTGCCCCTTGAATGCCAGAACTTACTGTATTAATAGAATTTTCTATGTTTAGTTTTGCATGAGTTCCATCGCAATAAGGTGCATTTTGGGTGTGTTTACACATACACAAGTAGGCTTCACCGGTTTCTTTTGCTATGAATTTTTTTGGAGTTAAATCAGTAGCCCTGTGTGAACCGTCGCAGTATGGTTGATTTTTACTCAGTCCACAGGCACACCAGTATTGTTCTTCTCCTTTTTTCAGCTCAACCTTGATCGGTTGGCTATCAGCTATTTTCGGATTGCTCATCGTCTTTTGATTTTTTGTAAAACTTTAAACCCAAGAGGGGCATTCAGATACTTGGTAATTAGCTTGTTTAAATTTCGGATCATCAGTACTCACCGATACTCCAAATACTCATCCCGAACAGACCCATATTTCAGTGCCAGCGTGTCCTTGAGGTAGTTCTGATAGACCTTCCAGGGCTTGCTGTTGCCTTGTTTGGGCAGTATATCCAGGGCGCGCTTGATGTAACCCGCGTCAAAGTCGAGTAGGGGCTGCGACTCGAATTTATCGGGGTCGTAGCGGGGAGTGATCACTTTGTAGTTGTGCCGGTCCATATGCTTGAGCAGACGCACCACGAACAAACTGTTCAGGTCGCATTTCAGGGTCCAGGAGGCATTGGTGTATCCAATGGCCACCGCAAAATTGGGCACCCCGCCAAAGAGCACACCTTTGTAACAGTGAATCTGCCCGCTGTCCATCTCCTGACCGTTGATCTTAACATTCATGCCTCCCAACAACTGAATCTGTAAACCGGTAGCGCTGATGATGATATCCGCCTCCAGTTCTCTGCCCGACTTCAGCTTTATTCCACTTTCCATAAAATACTGTATGGTATCGGTGACGATCTCTGACTTTCCGCTTTTGAGGCTGTGAAAGAGATCGCCATCGGGCACCAGACACAAGCGTTGATCCCAGGGGTCATATGGCGGGTCGAAATGAGTTTGATCATACGCCGGCCCCAGCTCTTTGGCAATTCCTTTCTGAATGAATCGGCGAATGGTGCCAGGCCATCTTTGCGAAGCGTTGTACAAGGCCATACTCAGCAGTATGTTCTTCCAGCGGGTAATGTTGTGCGCCCACTGTTTGGGCATGACCTTCTTGAGCGAATTGGCAATGATGTCTTCGCTGGGCAGATTCATGATGTACGTGGGTGAACGTTGCAACATGACCACCTTTTCGGCTTTGCGGGCCAGTTCCGGGACCAGGGTTACGGCGGTGGCTCCGCTGCCGATCACCACGATCTTCTTTCCACTGTAGTCCAGTTTTTCGTCCCAAAACTGCGGATGCAGAAATGAGCCCTTGAAGTTTTCCCGGCCCGGAAAGGCGGGCTCGTAGCCCTTGTTGTAGTTGTAGTACCCACTGCACATAAACAAAAAACCGGCGCTCAGGGAGGCTTGGTTCTGCCCTTCGAGCCTAAGCAGCCAGCGGCTCTCTTCATCCCGCCACGAAGCTTCATTGACCTTGGATTGATAGCGAATATGTCGGTCCAGACCAAACTTTGCCGCGGTGTCCTTGATGTAGGTGAGAATGGAAGGCCCGTCGGCTATGGCTTTGGGATTGGGCCATGGATTGAACGAGAAGCCCAGGGTGTACATATCCGAATCGGAGCGAATGCCCGGGTAGCGAAACAAGTCCCAGGTTCCACCCATAGCGGCTCGCGCTTCCAGGATAGCAAAGCTCTTCCCGGGACACTGGGCCTGAAGGTGATAGGCCGCAGCAATGCCCGACAATCCGGCACCCACTATGATGACATCAAAGTGCTCAAGCTCTTTTTTCATATATTGATGGAGCTGGATTGAGCTATCGCCTCCCTTCGCTTTCGTTCAATGATGGCATTGATCAGCCGCATGCCCTTTACCGGCATCAAGCGCGTGATCCAATCCAGTTGCCGGGCTTCGGCCCCGATGAGAATGCGATTTTTCTTCTTCTCCATGCCCCGCACGATCACCCTTGCGGCGTACTCGGGACTGAGTTTCAGAAATTTCTGGTGGAAAAGATCGTGCGCCGGACCGTAGTCCAGAGAGTTCCTGGTAATCCCGGTATTGATGCCGCCCGGGTGAACACTGTGCACCGTCAGCGGGCTGTTTCGATACTCCTGGATCAGGCATTGATTCAGACCGTTGACGGCAAACTTGGACGCGCAGTACGCGGTCACCTGGGCTATGCCGGCCAGTCCAAAGACACTGGAGACATTGACCAGAGCCGCCTCTTTTTGTCGGAGCAAATGTGGAACAAAGGCTCGGCTGCCGTAAAGGACCCCGTAAAAATTGACCCGCATGATCTTTTCAAAGAGATCTAAGTCGTATTCTTCAAAGGCGTAATTTCCAAGTCCCAGACCGGCGTTGTTCACCATGACGTCCACCTTTCCATATGTCGAAAGGGTTAAATCGGCAAAGCCGTTCATGGCGCCTTGATCGGAGACATCAAAAGCGCTGTGCACAACGCTGATGTTCTGCGCTCTGAGTTCATCGCAGGTTTGGAGCAACGCACTTTCATCGCGGTCGTTGAGGGCCAGAAGCGCGCCGCGCTTACCCAATTCAGCCGCCAGCGCCTTACCTATGCCCGATGCGGCTCCGGTGATGGCCACTACCTTTTGCTCAAAGTCTTTCATGCTCTTGCCAGGGTTCTGATTCGGCGGTCTAATGTAGTCAGCCCGGGGCACTTCGCCCACCCTTTCCAGGTCTGCAAAAAGGCCGCTCCAAAGTTTTTTCTTAATTTGCCATCATAGCAAAACCCCTTCGAACTCAAGCATATGCCCGAATTGACCCGCATTGACAGCCATGAAAAGTATCAACAGGAATATGCCGACAGCATCCGCGATCCGCAGGCCTTCTGGGCCCGGCAGGCCGATTGTTTTGTCTGGCGCAGGCGCTGGGACCAGGTGCTGAATTGGGATTTTGAAAGCCCTGATGTTCGCTGGTTCGAAGGGGGGACGCTCAACATCACCGAGAACTGCCTGGACCGACATCTGCCGACCCGGGCCGACAAAGCGGCCATCATCTGGGAGCCGAATGATCCCTCAGAAGCCACCCGCACCCTGACTTACGCCGAACTTCATCGCGAAGTTTGTCGCTTCGCCGAAGCCCTGCGCGCACTCGGGGTTCAAAAAGGGGATCGCGTTTGTTTCTACATGCCCATGGTGCCGGAACTGACCATTGGGCTCCTGGCTTGCGCCCGAATTGGCGCCATTCACTCGGTGGTCTTTGCTGGTTTTTCCGCTCAGTCTCTCGCTGACCGCATCGAAGATGCGGGCTGTAAACTGGTGGTGTGCAGCGACGGCAACTTCCGCGGCGCCAAGTCCATTCCCATAAAAGCTGTGGTTGATGAGGCCCTGCAAAGAGGATGTGAAAGCGTAGAGAAAGTTATTGTGTTCAAGCGCACAGGTGAGTCCGTGAGTTGGGTTGAAGGCCGTGATGTCTGGTGGAATGAGGCCATAGCCAGTATGCCCGACCACAGCGCTCCCGAAGTTATGGATTCTGAAGATATGTTATTTATCTTGTATACTTCGGGCTCCACCGGCAAGCCCAAGGGCGTGGTGCATACCATAGGTGGTTATATGGTGTACACCGCGTATAGCTTTGCCCAGGTCTTTCAACCCGAAGAGCGCGATGTGTACTGGTGCACGGCAGACATCGGCTGGATCACCGGACATTCGTACATCGTCTATGGGCCGTTGCTCAACGGCAGCACCGTGCTCATGTTTGAAGGCGTGCCCACCTGGCCCGATCCGGGCCGTTTCTGGGCCATCTGTCAAAAGCATCAGGTCAGCATTTTCTATACGGCACCGACGGCGTTGCGCTCCCTGATGGCCAGCGGAGAGGAATGGGTCAAGCCCTATGATCTGAGCAGCGTAAGGGTGCTGGGCAGCGTGGGCGAGCCCATCAACGAAGAGGCCTGGCATTGGTATCAGGAGCATATCGGGCGGGGAAATTGCCCGATTGTGGACACTTGGTGGCAGACAGAAACCGGGGGCATTCTGATCTCGCCATTGGCCGGAATCACCGATCCGCTGAAACCCTGTTTTGCCATGCTGCCCCTGCCGGGAGTGCAACCGGTGCTCATCAATCCGGAAGGGGTGGAGCTAAGGGACACCGAGACAGAAGGCCTGCTCTGCATTCGCTTTCCATGGCCATCCATGCTCCGCACAACTTATGGCGATCACGAGCGCTGCCGGCTGACCTACTTTGCCCCCTTCAAAAATCTCTACTTTACCGGTGATGGTTGCCGACGGGATGCCGACGGACACTACCGCATCATCGGGCGGGTGGACGATGTGATCAATGTGAGCGGGCACCGCTTTGGCACGGCCGAGATTGAAAATGCCATTGACGAGTACGAAGATGTGGTGGAGGCGGCGGTCGTGGGCTATCCGCACGAGATCAAGGGTCAGGGCATTTACGCCTACCTGGTCTGCGCGCATCACGTTGATGATCACGAGCGATTCAAGCGCGAAGTGCTTCAGACCGTCACACGGGTCATCGGGCCCATCGCCCGGCCGGATCATATGCAGATCGTTTCGGGGCTGCCCAAGACCCGTTCCGGCAAGATCATGCGCCGCATACTGCGCAAGATTGCCTGCGGCGAGACCGACAACATGGGCGATACCTCCACCTTGCTCAATCCCGAAGTGGTGGAGGAGATCATGGTCGATTCCCTGCACGGAAAGCTATCCTGATGCCGGCCTGAAGCTAAAAAGCAGGTTCAGGCCTCTTCCAGTTCCTTCCAGGCCAGATAGAAGTCCACCTTTTCCACCGACTTGTCGGCGATGCGGGCATTCATCTCAGCGGCGGTCTTGGGCGGAGGCACAATCACTTTCTGTCCTTTCTTCCAGTTGAGCGGCAACGCCACACCGTGCTTGTCTGCTGTCTGAAGGGCTACCAGCACCCGAAGAATCTCGTCCATATTTCGCCCGACATTGAGCGGATAGTACATCACCAGACGAATCTTGAACCTGGGATCAATGAAGAACACCGCCCTGACTGCAGCCGTCTCACTTTCATTGGGCTGAAGCATGCCATAGAGCTTGGACACCTTCATGTCCAGGTCGGCGATGATGGGAAAATCAAAGTACACCCCGGTATTGTTTCGCACATTGTCCACCCAGGCCAGGTGGGCGTGAACAGAATCTATGCTCAAGCCCATCAGTTTGGTCTTGAGCTGGTCAAACTCGGGTTTGCGCTCGGCAAAGCCGCTCATCTCCGTGGTGCAGACCGGAGTGAAGTCGGCGGGGTGACTGAACAGAACCACCCAGGAATCCTGGGCAAATTTGCTGAACGTAATCGGTCCGAAGGTTGTTGATGCGCTAAAGTCAGGTGCCGTATCGCCTATGCGGGGCATGCTGGTCATCGCGGAATTCTGATGGTTTTCCATGGCATTTGAACAGTTTAGTATCTTGAAAGTTCCTACCCCCACAAAACTAAGCTCCACTTTATGGTTCGAAAGGTGATCGTCATCACATCAAAAGCCCTGCGCAGCTCATGGACCGGCAGGATGTGGATGTCTGCTTTGCTGCTGATGGCCTCCGCACTTCCCGTTCAGGCCCAACAGAGCAACCGGCCGGAGTTGAGCAGCCAGCGTTTCCAGTGGACCCTGAAGAAACTGCTCAGCCACAGCGTGCCCGAAATAGGGGTGGAGCAGGCTCGCCAACAGCAAGACGCCCTCTTCTTAGATGCCCGCGAGCCGGAGGAGTTTCAGGTCAGCCGTATTCCCGGGGCTCAGTTTGCCGGATACGAACAGTTTGACATGGAGCCCTGGTTGCAGACTGACAAAAATCAGCCCATCATCATCTACTGCTCGGTGGGCTATCGCAGTGAGAAAGTGGCCGAGCAGTTTCTGGCCGAGGGATTCAGCCAGGTGCACAATCTCTACGGGGGCATCTTTGAGTGGGTCAACCGGGGTTATGATGTTTGGGATGAGCAAAACCAGCCAACCGACAAGATTCACGCCTACAGCAAGAGTTGGGGATGGTTGCTCAGCCGGGGTCAGAAGGTCTATGCTCCATAGTCATCGCAAGGCCTTTCCACCGGATGAACTTACCTTTGACGCCATGGGTTTAGACGAACTTCAACAGCACTTTCCCTTTCTTCAGGAACCCGCCTTGCAGGAAGCCATCCTGGCCAACGGGCGGGAGATGAGCCTCAAGGCCGGTGAGGAAATGATGAAACCGGGCCAGTACATCAAGGCCATTCCACTGGTGTTGGAAGGGCGTATTCGCATCAGCCGACTGGACGGAGAAGGAGGGGAGGTGCTGCTCTATTTTCTGTCTGCCGGGCAGACCTGCGCGATGTCGCTGAGCTGCTGCATGGCCGATCAAAAGAGCGCGGTGATGGCCACCGTTGAAGAAGACGCGCATTTTATCGCCGTTCCGGTGGGCCTGATGGATCCCTGGATCAGTCAGTTCTCTTCCTGGAGAGCCTTTATCATGCAGACCTATGGTCAGCGCTTCAATGAATTGCTTCAGGCCTTTGATGCGGTGGCCTTCCTGAAGCTGGACGAGCGCATTCTCAAACACCTTGAAGATCGCCGCCGTGTCGGGGGTTCCGATGTGCTGATCATCTCTCATCAGGAGATTGCCCAGGAATTGCACAGTTCCAGAGAAGTGGTTTCGCGCCTGCTCAAGCGCATGGAGCGCGATGGTTTTTTGAAACTGGGTCGCAACCGCATAGAACTCAGCCGAATGGAGGCCTGAGCGCCGGCCTGGGAGCCTGAGCGCCTGGCTTGGAGGCCTGAGTGCCAGCCTGGGAGCCTTGGCGCCTCGATTGGGAGCCTGAACTACTGGGAGCCTTAGCGCCGCCCTTCCACCGCTGATGCATGACCAGATTCAGGTAGAGATGTAACCGGGGTCACTAAAACTGAAAGTCGGTTTAGCGCTCTTTGTTGCGTACATCTCATAATCTCCGTCATGAATTCTAACAGGCATCAGATTCTTATCATTGGTGGAGGCACTGCGGGCATTACCGTTGCGGCTCAGATGCTGCGCAAGCGCCCCAATCTGGACATCGGCATCATCGAGCCTTCGGAGCTTCACTACTATCAGCCGGCCTACACCCTGGTGGCCGCCGGTGATTTCAAGCTCCAAAACACCGTCAGATCAGAAGAAGACCAGATTCCCACCGGCGCCTCCTGGATCAGGGACCGGGTCACAGAACTGCGGCCCCGAAGCAACCAGGTCGTTTTGCAGAGCGGCAGTACCCTGAATTACGACTATCTGGTGGTCTGTCCCGGCATTCAAATTGACTATGACAAGATTGAAGGTTTGCGAGAGACTCTTGGAAAGAACAATGTGTGCTGCAATTACGAGTACCATTCCTGCTCTTATACCTGGGAAGTACTTCAGAACTTCAAAGGTGGAAGGGCCATCTTCACCAATCCCAACACGCCCATCAAGTGCGGGGGCGCGCCTCAGAAGATCATGTATCTGACCGCCGATTATCTGCGCAAAAAAGGTCTGAGCGGCAAGACTTCCATTCACTACACAACGGCCGGAGGGGTCATCTTTGGGGTTCAGCCCTTCAAGGCATCGCTCGAGAAGGTGATCAAGCGCTATGGCATTCAAACCGACTGGTTCCACAATCTGCGCGCCATAGACGGAAAGGCCAAAACGGCCACTTTTGATCTGCTCAAAGACGGAAAGGTGCTGGGTGAGGAGACCATGTCTTTTGATATGATTCACGTGACCCCGCCAATGAGCGCACCTGATTTCATCAAGCAAAGTGAGCTGCACGATGGCAAGGGCTGGATGAAAGTGGACAAGCACCTCCTGCAATCACCGGATTTTCCCAATGTCTTTGGTCTGGGAGATGCGATGGGAACGCCCAACGCAAAGACCGGGGCCGCGGTCAGAAAACAGGTTCCGGTGATGATCAGCAACCTCTTTAATCTCCTGGATGGAAAGGCGGCGAAAGGCAGCTATAACGGCTATGGCTCCTGCCCCCTCGTCACCGGCTATGGCAAGATGATCCTGGCGGAGTTTGACTACGAGAATAAAGCCACGCCCACCTTCCCCTTTGATCAGAGCAAGGAAAGGCTGAGCATGTACTGGATGAAGAAGTACTTCCTGCCCTGGTTCTACTGGAACAGAATGATGAAGGGCCTCGGTTGAAACAGTTGTGTAGCGCTGCTTTGAGCCCTGCGTTACTTTAGTCACCGAGCCGGCTTCAGGGCATGCCGATTTTTGCCCCGAAATTAGCCTTATGATGGAGCGTCTGATGCCCGGCCTTAGCTGGATGAAAAACTATCGCCCGGAGTGGATTCGAGGGGATTTGTTCGCCGGTTTGACGGTGGGGGTGATGTTGGTTCCCCAGGGAATGGCCTATGCCATGATCGCCGGACTGCCGCCGATCTATGGCTTGTACGCCTCCACCATTCCCCTGATCATCTATGCCTTGTTTGGCAGTTCACGGCAACTGGCCGTTGGGCCGGTGGCTCTGGTCGCGCTGCTGGTCAGCACAGGGGTCGGTGCCGTGGCCGCCCCGGACAGCCCCGAGTACATTCAACTGACCATACTGCTGGCGCTGATGGTGGGGCTGATGCAATTGCTCATGGGCTTGTTGCGCATGGGTTTTCTGGTCAATTTCCTGTCTCATCCGGTCATCAGCGGGTTCACTTCCGGTGCGGCGCTGATCATTGGGTTCAGCCAGCTCAAGCATCTGGTCGGGGTGCCCCTCCCTTCCACCCAGCAATTGCATGTGTTGGTCCTGGACTTCTTTCGGCACATAGATCAGGTTCACTTGCCCACCCTGCTGCTCGGTTTGGGCGGCATAGGGCTGATTCTGGGGGCCAGAAAACTGGACAAGCGGGTGCCGGGCCCCCTGATTGCGGTTCTCTTTGGTGTGCTGGCGGTGCATTTTCTGCATCTGGGCGAACAGGGGGTTAAGGTCATTGGCGAAGTGCCTTCGGGTCTGCCTTCTTTTGGTCTTCCCAGGGGTACGCTTGATGCTGTATGGGGAATGGCGCCTATTGCTTTGACCATCGCCCTGATCTCCTTCATGGAGTCCTATGCGGTGGCCAGAGCCATTCAGCGCAAACACCGCAACTATGAACTGAGCGCGAACACCGAACTGGTGGCCCTGGGGCTGGCCAATATGGGCGGGTCCTTCTTCCAGGCTCATCCTACAACGGGCGGTTTTTCCCGCAGTGCGGTCAACGATCAGGCGGGAGCGAATTCCGGTTTGGCGGGCATCATCAGCGCCCTGTTGGTGGGTCTGACCCTGCTCTTCCTCACTCCGCTTTTCAGAGAGTTGCCCCAGGCTGTTCTGGCCTCCATCATCCTGGTGGCCGTCTCCAGTCTGATCGATTTCAAGGAGCTCCGCTATCTGTACAAGAATGACCGGCGCGACCTGTTCATGATGCTGGCTACCTTTCTGGCCACCATCACGCTGGGGGTTGAGGCGGGCATTCTGACCGGTGTGGCTTTGTCTATTGCCGATCTGGTTTACCGCTCCTCAAAGCCGCACTATGCGGTGCTGGGGCGCTACAGCAAGAATGGGGTCTATCGCAACATCCTGCGTTTCAGAGAAGCGGAGGAGCTGCCGGGCATCCTGATCATTCGCCCCGATGCACAGTGGTTCTTTGCCAACACGGCATTTTGGCATCAGATCATACGCGATCGACTGGCCGAACGCCCTGGTACCAAAGTGCTGATTATCTATGCCTCCAGCATGCCTTCCCTGGACTCGAGTGGATTGCACCTTCTGCACGAGCTGCACGAAGAGCTGAAGGGGGAAGGCATCACGCTGCGCCTGGCGGGGTTGATCGGTCCAGTTCGCGACAAGCTGGACCGCTGCGGGTTTTTTGATGTTCTGGATCGGGAGCATGTTTATCTGACCCTGGGCGAAGCGGTGGAGGGCGTTCACAGCAGTGAAGAGGCCCTGCAGGCGGCGGTTAGAACAATTGTAAAAAAAGTATAATTTAAATTAAATTGTGTAGCCTGAAAACCAGGCCTGACGAGGCTCAGAAGGGAAATTGACATACAACAGCAGCGGGTCTGTGATGCTTTTGCCAATTTTGTGGCAAACTCTGCCCATTATGATGCCCTATAAGCGCCTTATGGTTGCCCTGGATCTGACTTCAAAAGACGAAGATGTTATACGTTTCACGGAGTATTTGTCTAAGGTTTATCGCCCCGGAGACGTCTATTTTGTGCACACTTCTCCCGATTTAGAGAGCGAACTGGACTTCAGTGTCCGGGCTCCCGAACTGGCCAAGCTGGTCAAGCCCGCCGATGAGGAGCTCAAGCTGAGTATGCGCCATCGCATTCAGCGCTATTTCAGCAATCCAGGGCAATCCGAGCTTCATATCGATGTGCTCGAAGGCCGGCCGGAGAAGCAACTCGACCATTGGGCGGGTCTCAAGCATGCCGATTTGGTGGTCGTGGGCAGGGAGCCGGGCAGTTCAGATGAGACTGTATTGGTCAAAAGGCTGGCCCGCCATCTGAATTCCTCTGTCTTGATCCTTCCCACCGGCACAGAGCCCAGCGTTCAGCGCATAGTGGTTCCGGTGGACTTTTCCGCCGAGAGTGCCCTGGCGCTCAGACGGGCCATGCAGATCGCCGAGCGCCTGGACGATGTGGAACTCTGTGTTTTACACATCTACGATGTTCCCCCGGGGCATTTTCAACTCTCCCGTTCAGCCGAACAGTTTGAGCGCATCATGGGGGCCAATGCCCGCGTAGCGCTGGAGCATTTTCTGCAGAAGAATCAGGCGGCTGCCCTGCTCGGCAAGGCCCAGCTTATGCCCGCAGAGGCCAGCAATCCCTCGGGCGAGATCCATCACTACCTGCTCAAGAACCCAGCCGATCTGGTGGTCATGGGGGCCAAGGGCCATTCCATCGTGGAGCGCTTTTTGGTGGGCAGTGTAGCCGAAGGGCTCATCAACCGCCACGACAAGCAGGCTATCCTGATCGTCAAAGGGCCTACGACAGCCTGAGACTTAAATCAGCCCGCCCAATGATGCCGGTCAGTAACTGGATTTGAGCTCCCAGCTACTTTTGAGTTCATAAACAGACTCATCCAATGAACACGGCACCACAGACTCACAAAAGCTTCTTTGACTACAACATGGGCTTTAACGACATCATCATCCGCTATACCATTATGATGTTGATTGGTATAGTTGGAGGTCTCACCCAACAGTTGTGGATCATGATTCTGGTTATTCCTGTTTTCATATTTGCTATAACAGGTTGGTGTCCGGTTCATGCTATGCTCGGCCGAAATACCGCCGAGAAAGGTTCTTAAGACCTATTTGACGGGGGGCTTTCCTAGCGGAAGGCACAGCGGGGGCTCAGAACATTTCGCCTTATGCGATGATGTTTTCGAGCCCCTCGCGGTTTTTGATAATCACCTCTCCGGAGCTGCCTATCTCCACTAAACCCTCCTGCCTGAAATCCGTCAGGGTTCGGATGACCGTTTCCTTGGCCGTTCCCACTATGCCCGCCAGATCATCCCGCATGATGTGCATGCTGAAGGGCTTCTTGGTCTGGCTCTCCTGATAGCGCGACTCCAGCAACAACAGCCCATCGGCCACGCGCTTGCGCACCGAATCATAGGCCTGGCGCACCAGCCTCAATTCGGTTTCTTCCAGATGATTGGCCAGCAATTGAATGAAGCGGTGTGCGACATCCTTGTCGGTGTGAATCAGCGTATAGAAATCATCCGCCGGAATCAGGCAGACGTCCGCATCCTCCAGCACTTCGGCCGTATCGCCATACGTCGTTTCCCGCATCAGAGCGCTGGTGCCAAAGAAATCACCCGGTTTAAACAGATCGGTGATGTATTCCTTGCCGTCTTCGCTGGCCCTGTAGGCCTTGATCTTGCCCTTTTGCAGCAGATACAGATAGCGCGGTCTATCCCCTTCGCGATAGATCAGTTCTTTGCGTTTCAGATGCCGCAATTCCCGGTCTTCGGAAAGGTGTTGCAGGGCTCCGCTGGCTTTGGCTTCGCTGATGAATGTCGAAATTCCATCGGCATCGCGGCTGATGTCCTGGGTCTGAAACTGCCTGCGTTTGGCCAGGCGCATCTGTACCGCATCCAGCAATTGCAGCTCTTCAAAGGGTTTGGTGATGTAGTCGTCCGCCCCCAGATTCATGCCCTTTCTGAAATCCTCCTTGTCGGCCTTGGCGGTCAAAAAGATAAAGGGAATGTGGGCGGTTTTGGGATCCCGGTTGAGCATATGAAGAACCCCGTAGCCATCCAATTCCGGCATCATAATATCACATATAATTAAATCAGGATTTTGATCCCTGACCATGCGCACCCCCTCCTTGCCATTGGCTGCCGAATGAACGTCATAACCGTCCAACTCCAGAATTTCCGCGATGTTCTCGCGCACATCTGTGTTGTCTTCAATCAGTACAATGATGCCTTTCATGTTTAGGGGGAAGGGTTTTTGTGCTCCGCAAGCCGATCCTTTAATCCAGTAGGAAGATTAACCGTAAACACCGAGCCCTCCTGAAGCTCGGAGCTGAAACTCAGGCTGCCGCCCAAAAGTGCAATGTATTCGCGAACAATGTGCAGGCCCAGTCCGGTGCCCTGTATATGACTGACATTGGCGGCCCTGAAGAATCGCTCGCTGAGGTGCTCCTGATCTTTTTCCGGAATGCCTATGCCGTGATCCCTGACCTGAATTTGGGCAAAGTCGTCTTTTTGGGTGAGGAATACCTCCACATCTATGGGTTCTGTAGAATATTTTACGGCGTTGGACAAAAGATTCAGCAAAATATTCTGCAAGATGCGCTCGTCGGCGACCAGCACCATTTGCGTTTCGCTGTCCGGGTGCATGTTCAGGCTGCCTTCCTTCCAGATGCTCTCCCTGAATTCCTCGGTCCAGTCTCGCACTTTACGAGCCAGATCCAATTCCTCTAAGTGCACCTGAATCTTTCCCTCTTCCAGACGGCCTACATTGAGAAAATCCTCCAGCAAGCCGTTGAGGGTGCGCACTGCTCCATAGATGCGGTCAATGTGCCTCTGCCTCTTGGCCTGCCCCGTTTCGTCCTGATAGCGGGCAATGAGGGATGCAGAAGAGAGAATGGCCGTGAGCGGTGTGCGAAACTCATGCGAGGCCAGGGTGAGGAAGCGCGACTTCAAATCGCCCAATTCCTTCTCCCGCTCCAGCGCTTCCTGCAACTCCAGATGTATGTTGAGCAGCTTGTGCTCCGTTCGCTTTCGCTCGCCGATCTCCATCTCCAGTTCGCTGTTCGTCGAAAGCAGCCGGTTAACCGCTTTGGATAACTCTTCAGTGCGCTCCCGCACCTTGGCTTCGAGTTCGGCATTGAGATCCCGCAGTTCCTTTTCTACCTTCTTGACGGCGGTGATGTCATGGACAATACCGGTAAAGACCATGCTGCCATCGTCAAGTTTGACTTCGCTGATGCTCAATCGAAAGGGAAAGGATGCTCCGCTCTTGGTTCTGCCTTCCACTTCCCTTCCTATGCCGATGATATGGGGAACACCGGTTCTAAGGTAGCGTCCAATATAGCCGTCGTGTTGCTCCTGATGCGGCGAAGCCATGAGCAAATTGACGTTCCTGCCCAGCATCTCGCTGCTTTCATACCCAAATAGCCGGCAGGCGGAGGGGTTAACCGTGACAATGATGCCCTGGCGATCAATAACTATGATGCCGTCCACAGCGGTCTCAAAAACCGATTGTAAAAAGGCTTCCGAGCTGTTTTCCAGAGCGCTGGGTTGGGTCATAGGCCCTTCAAAATTAGGATTTGCAGCCCATAAAGCCCTGATTTAAGTTCCCTTGGGCTCTGCCGTGTCTTAGCTCCGATTGACGGAATTGAACCCCGGGGCTGACGCCAGTCATCGCTCTGGGTTCCTATGTGACCTTATTTTCATCCCAAAGTACAGCGCCATGAAACGCATCTTAGTTCCCATCGACTTTACTCCGCTATCCAGACACGCCATGGATTATGCGTTGAGATTGGCCTCCAGGCTGAATGCTGACATAGTGGCACTTCACGCTTACCGGGTTCCGGCAAGTGCCTTTGAAGAAGGACAACTCGAAGAATCCTGGGTAGAAGCCGAAAAGGATCGCATTCGCCTGGCCATGGACGATTTTCTGGCCGATGGCAAGGCCGCTGGCTTCAAGGAAAACGGTGAGCCCATCCACATTGAAACTGCGATGGTGGAGGACTATCCCGAAGAGGGCATCCCCTCCTACAGCAAGCGTTTTTCCTGCGACATGATTGTGATGGGTACCCAGGGCGCTCATGAGATGAGTCAGGGTGGAATGGGTTCGCTGACCACCAGCATGCTTCACATGATTAAAGTGCCGGTGCTCGTCATTCCCGATGGGGCAGAGGACCGCGATCCACGCCACATTGTCTATGCCGTAGACTTTCAGGACGGCGACAAGGACACCCTGCACCAATTGCAATACATGGCCAATCAGTTCAACTGCCGGCTGACGCTGCTGCACATCCGCGAACACGCCGTCTTTGACCAGCCCGATGAGTACCGCAACTTCCAGACCATCTTCCAGGATTTGATGGAGGACGACCATTGTGCCTTCGACCTGGTCAGGGGAGTGGATCTTTCGGCGACCCTCAAGGACTACCTGAGCAATCGCGACGCGGATTGGGTGGTGCTCCGCACGCGTCACAAAGATGAAAGCGGTCTTAGCCTGCAAAGTCTGACCCGTGAAATGGCCTGGCATGCTCAGTCACCCATCCTGGTCTTTCCGGCATAATGATCAGGCTGCGTATCTTCGGAACGGGCTGTTCCCGCCAGCAGAAAATGCAGGAAAAGATTCGGCAGGCTGCTGCGGCCACCGGTGTTGATATTGAATTGGTCGTCGTTCAGGACATTGATGAATTGATTCGTCATAGAATCTCCAGAACGCCTGCATTGGAAGTTAACGGTGTTGTAGTCATCAACGGACGAGTTCCCTTTCGGGCGGAACTCGAGGAGATCTTCACCCGGGCCAACAAAAGTTTGACCGATTCCGAAAGTGGCCCTGTGATGAAGCACAGCCAAACCGCTGAGCCAAGACATAGCCCGAATGATTTGAATCCAATAAATTTAGTTGTAGAAAATTCAAGCGCCATGAAAAACCCAATCACCTGGATCGTAGGTCTCGACTTTACCCCCATGGATCGCGCAGTGATTGAGTACACTGCTTCCATGGCCGAGATACTGGTTCCCGATAAAATCTACTTTCTCCACGTCTACCCCAATCTTGACTTGCCCGAAGTGGCGCGCGCTGCGCTGAGCCAGCCCGAGATTCCACTGGATGAAAGACTGTCCGCAGAGATGCAGAAGACCATTGCCGACGAGTTCCCGGATTTTGCCCGCTATCAGGCTGAAGCTATGGTGGTCGAAGGCAAACCGGAAAGTCAGATACTGCGATGGGCTCATATCAAGTCCGCTGAGCTGCTCATCATGGGCCGCAAGAAGAAAATGGGCGGTAGCGGTGTGATTCCCAAGCGCGTTGCGCGCAAGGCAGAATGTTCCGTGCTTTTCGTACCGGAGCGCCCCAATTTCCAACTGCGCACCTTCCTGGTGCCCACCGACTTTTCAACACCCTCCGGAAGGGCGATAGAAACCGCAGATTGGATCGCATCGCACATTGAAGGATCAGAAGTATTCCTCTATCACGCCTGTCATCTGCCCTCTTCCATCTACTACGACGGCCTGGCCGGCTCCAATATGGTCGATCTCTTGCAAGAGGCCGCCGAGGAACAAATGCAGGAATTCAAGGACCGTTACAACAGCCCTGATTCCAGAGTTCTGGTCAATGCGAAGGCAGACCGCAGCGTTGCCAAGACCATCGCCGAAAGCGCCGATGATGTCTCCGCTGACATGGTGGTCATCGGTGGGAAGGGCCGCAGTGGTCTGACCGGAGTGCTGATCGGTTCGGTAACCGAGAGCCTACTTCAAGCCATGGACGATGTACCGGTCTGGGTAGTCAAGCTGGAACACAAGCGCCAATCCGGCGCGGACCAGGCCAACAAGACCGCACAGAGCCGGGCATAGACCCAAGTTGGGCCTGAAAGAGATGCTATATTTGTACCAAACGCATAATACCCGGCCATGAAATCCATACTTGTTCCGATAGACTTCTCTGAGCCCAGCACAGAGGCCTTTCGATTCGCCGTCAGACTTGCCGGTCAGTACAACGCAGTCGTCAAACTCATCCATGTACAGGGAGTTCCCATGACGGATCCCTATGCCGAAGTAGCCACTGCCGAAGTGGACGCCATGCTCGAGGAGCGCCTGCACGACCGCCTAAGACTGCTGATTGCGCAGATCTCCAAGGAGCAACCCGAATACAAAGCGCTGTCGGAAAAACTGGAGTTTCGCACGGTTGTGAGAACCGGATTTGCCGCTGGCGAGATCAATCGCTTTGCTATGGAAGAGGATGCCGACTGGATCGTGATGGGAACCCGCGGCGCCGGCGGCGTGGCCGGTGCGCTCTTTGGCAGCGTTACCGCCGCTGTGGTGGGAAGGGCGGATCGCCCCGTGCTGGCCGTGCCCCAGGGCAGCAAGGTCGGTCCTCTCACGCACATTGTTTGCGCCATTGATTCGCCTCTTGAAGCCGGTCAGATCCTTCGGGATCTGGATGAGTTTGCCGCGAAGAACTCTGCCCAGCTCACCTTTGTGCATGTGGTCGAAGAGAAGAACGCCGTCAGCTCCGGTGTTACGGCTCACACCATGCACGCCCATCAGGAAATGAAAGGCAAATCAGCCGCTCATGCTGAGGTGCTCAGCGGTCACGATGTAGAAGAAGCTCTCACCGACTATTGCGAGAGCAATCAGGTAGATTTATTGGTCATGATCCGGGAACACCACCCCTTCCTCAAGAAGCTCATACACCGCAGCGTAACGCGGCGTCTGGCCCTGAGCGCATCTCTTCCGCTCTTGATCTTCCCACCAATCAAGAGCTGATGGGCGTACAGAGCTGCGGGCTACGCGCGGCGCATAGAATTTAGCAGAAGTATATATAGATAATTACCAGGAAGGCGGAGCAGGTGTTTCGCCTTTCTTCTTTTTGTCCCCTTCAGTGCGACCTGAACCCAGGCTGAACACCCGGCTGATGTTGAACCCGAAATGGATGTCCCCATCCAGCCAGCTACCCGTGCTTTCGGTGATGAACAATTTCTCGACCATTCCCCGGGAATTGGTCATGTGAAGCTGAAACACATGCCCTCCGGTCTCCAGATCTACACCAACGGAGAGCGCGTTTTGCACTTTTTCTCCATTGAGCAAGCTCTCGATCTGCCCGGGAAACACATAGAAATACTCGGCGTTGACCGAAATTGAACCGGTGACTTTCTGCCGCGCCCCAATGCCCAGGGCAAACACATCATTGGCATCCTTCAACGAATCCACCAGATTGCGGTGCACCAGGGTGGGGCTGAGTTGCAGGCTGAAACCTTCGGAGAACTTGCGGGCAATCAGCGCCTGAAAAGTGTAGTACATCCTCGAAGAGAAGAAATTCTCCCGCTCGGGCTCCGGCCATTCCAGGGTCTTGATGGCAGTAGATGCAAAAAGGGTCATGGTGACCGGAAAATTCTCCGCTCCACTCTTTTGCTGCAGAACTTTATATTTCACAAATCCATCATAAATCTTTTCAAAAGATGATCGGCCAATGCCCACGCCAAACCGGTCCGTTATACCATATTCAAAACCTAGGCGAATGGTGGCATTGTCCAGGCCAAAGAAATCCGAAGCCCCTCCATTGATGCGCCCAAAGCGGTGGCTGATCAGGAAAAGGAACTCCTTTCCCGAATTGGTCTCCACCGAATGACCGTTGATCAGGCGGGTGGTCTTGAAGGTGGCAAAGGTGTAATTGACCACCTCTTCTTCCTCGGCCTCCAGCAGGTCCAGCAAACCCTGTGCCTGTGCGCCGGATGGCGTCAAAAGCAGAAACAATACCGCAAAAACACCGACGGCCATTCGGGTGATCACCTTGCGCATACAGGTCTGCGCTATACTTGGCGTGAATGAAATCATATTTAAAAATGCGAAATGATTTTCAGGGCCACTCAGAAAGGCTCAACCATGCCAAAGCACAGCAGCCCTCCTAAAGGTTGTTACATCGGTTTATATTCCATATTTACCGTGATCTCAATGGATTCGGCGATGTTGTCCTTCACTACGCCAGGTATCTTGATGTCGTAGTCCGCCACCTTGACGTTGAACACCGCCTGTCCAGTCACAACTCCTTCGCCATTGCTTTTCAGGCGACCGGGCACATCAACCTCACGGGTCACGCCGTGTATGGTCAGCTTACCGCGAACCTGCACTTCGTACTCCCCGGCAACACGCGGGTTGATCGGCGAAGCAGACACGTATTTGCCCTCAAAACTCGATTTGGGATACTTCTCACTTTCGACATACTTCTCATTGAAGTGCTCTTCCATCAGCGCCTTTTCAAAGCGAAAGCCTTTCATCAACATGCTAAAGGCCATGTCGCCCGTGCTGAAATCCACCAGGCTGTTGACCTGGTAATTCTTGGCTTCAATGTCCTCCATAGGGGTGGTGGAATAGAAGCGGATGTATCCCTCGCGGGTGAACCATCGGTCCTGAGCATGCAACATTTGCAGACCGGAGAAGAGGCTGATGACAGTCAAAAACAGAATCTTTTTCATATAACTTAATGATTTAGGTGGAAAGGCTTAGGTAGGTCTAAGCCAATTTTTTAGTCGTTTGGTGCGCCTCGGTCCAGCCACTGTTGGATTTGCAATTGCTGACAATTGGTCAAAGGACTGGTCGGAGGCATATTTTTCAGCACGAGCACGCGGTTCTCCAGTTTTCCGTTGTCCACGAAAGATTTGACCTGATCGTAGTTCTCGAACAATCCCGGACCGGTTCCTCCCGCAATATGGCATCCGCTGATGGAGCAATTGCCCTGTATGATGGGAAAAATCGTGCCGCTGAACGTCACCGCGCTCGTGTCGCAGGGATTGGCGTTGTAATACAGCTCGTAGAGTTCCTCTTCATTGTCGTAGTAGCAGGCACCCAGCACCATTGCTGTGAACAGCAACAGTAAAAGCGCCGGAGTTAAAGGCCGTTTAATTGTCGGGGCTGCCATCGGCGATCCAGATTTTTAGGGTTCGGATAGCACAATCACTCAGAGAGGGCTGGTACAAAGGCATGGGCGTGATGCCCCCCGTTCCTTCCACCGCATGGATCAACAAACCGCTGTTGGCTGTTGAGCTGATCTGAGCGTAGTTGGTCAGGCTCAAGCCGCCCTGGGGCGTTGGGCCGCTGTGACAACCCGTGCAATGGGTCTGAATGAGGGGAAACACCGAGGCGGAGAAGGTCACATCAGCCGTATCGCAACCATCGCAACCGTTGTTCAGGGCGCCCTGATTGATCCAGATGAAGATATCCATGATCTGATCAGGAGTCAGGGGGCTGACCCCACTGCCCGGAGGGGGCATCCTGTCATCCGGATCGCTATCCGTGATCACTTCGTAGAGGTCTGAACCTCCGGGATTCCCGGGGCGAACATCAGCCGTATTGATGATGCTGTTGTAGTTGCTCAAAACCACCCCATCGCTGGCCGTAGCCGGATCGTGACATCCCGGAATGGCGCAACTGGAATTGAGCAGGGGCAGAATGTCGTTCAAAAAGTATACCGTATCGGGATCGCATTCCCGGGTGGGTAGAGGAACATCAGGGGTATCCGGTGGGTCTATCGGCGGAATGTAGCCATCTGGAATGATCGGGTCGTGCTGGCAGGCACCGAGCGCCAGGACAAACAAGGCCAGTGCACCCAGCAGGATGAACGGGGATCGCATGCCCGTCCAGCGTTCAAAGTTGTTATTCTCTTTGACTTGCTTAAGATTGTGCTGAGGCAGATTCAAAAACATACAATTTCAAATGGTATCGTACAATTGAACATTCCGTGCAAGTCCGGATCTACGGAGTAACCAAGACAGCCGCTCGCAATTGAACGCTTGATCCCAAAGCGGCCAGCAGCCCATCGTCATTCTGTTCCAATCCGCTGCAAAGTGCCCTAACGGTGATCCGATCCCCGGCATTGAGCCTCTCCGCCTCCTTTTGCTGGCTGGCATCTAAAACTACACCTATGCCCCCGCCCATGGGATTGCCCGCTTCGAGTTGGAGTATGGTGTTATCCGGCCCGGCACTCAGTTCGCTGATCATACCGCTGACCTGAACCACGTTGCCCGCATAGCGCGCCGAAGCCTGTTCGGGCTCGCTGACAAACTCCTGGTAGAGCCCGGTAGCTTCCCCTTCATAGACCGCGTCGGCCTTCATGACATTGACATGGGCCTTGTTGTAGCCGTATTGATAGCCCAAAAAGGCCGCAATAAGTCCCAATATGACCACAATGACAATGAATCGAACCTTTGACCTTTTCATAAGGGTAAAAGTAAGCCCAACCAAGCAAGCCCGGCAAAGCGAATGGCTGAACGGGAATAAACGCGACCTGAGCGGGAAATTGAGCCCGGATTCCCTCAAAAAGCGCTCCGGCAAGAGTTCTTCAGCAAGCTATTGACCCTTGATCCACTCTTTGAAATGGGGCGATCGATCGGTTGAAACGATGGTTTCGCCGGGGTAGGGGGGCTGCAAACGCAATCTGACCCTCGATTTGCTGACCACTTCCATCTGCACGATAGCGGCCAAACCAACGATGAATTGCCGGTTGATGCGGAAGAACGCCGCCGGGTCCAGCATGCCTTCCACCTCATCCAGGGAGTAGTCCAGCGGGTATTTCTTCCCATCGGGGGCGGTATATACCACCAAGCGCTCTTCCACCTGATAGTAAGCGGCCTTATCGGCGGGAAGGGCCAATAGTTTTTCGCCAAAACGCACCAAAAACCGGCGCGGTGCAGCCCTCTGCCCCAGGAGGCTAAAGGCGCCCTGTAGGGCATCCATATCCGGAGTCAGGACCGCATGTTGCTGCCCGATGAGCTGCTCAAATTTGTCCAGGGCACGGCGCAAATCAGCACTTTGAACCGGCTTGAGCAGATAGTCCACACCGGGGGCTTTGAAGGCCTGCAGAGCGTATTGATCGTATGCGCTGACAAAGATGATGGGCGGACATGCAGGCCATTGCCGGAAGAGTTCAAAACTCAGCCCATCTGCCAATTCTATATCCGAGAACAGCAGATCTACCCGCGGGTGGTCCTGCACCCATTCCAGGGCGCTTTCAACGCTGTCCAGTGGCCCGAAGATCTCGCTGATTCTGGACTCCTTCTCGAGCAGTCGGCGCAATTTGCGCGCGGCGGCAGGCTCGTCTTCCAGCATCAGAACTTTCATGGTAAGCTGGTTTTTTCGCCCGCTGTGAACAAGGGCACCCGAACGCGGAAAAAATCCTCTCCCTCCTCAATGCTCAAACTTCGCATTCCGAGCAATTGCAATTTACGCGACAGGTTGTCCAATCCCAAACCTGTTCCCTCCGCGGCCTGACTGCGGGCTCTTCGATCGTTGAAGACCTCCAGTTCATCCGGTCCGGAGTCGCGGATGCTCAGCTTCATGGGATAGCGTTGCGAAATCACGTTGTGTTTGAGCGCATTTTCCACCAGCATCTGAAGCGTCATCGGTGGAAGGCGTTTTCGTCTCAGCGCAGGGGAAAGTTCAATATCCACCTTAAGTTGTTCTTCGTAGCGGGCTTGTTGAATCGCCAGATAGTCGCGGAGAATGCGAAGCTCTTCGTCCAGTTCAATGAGCTCGTCATTGCGATA
Organism: Chitinophagales bacterium; assembly: GCA_041751015.1. Lineage (GTDB taxonomy): Bacteria > Bacteroidota > Bacteroidia > Chitinophagales > BACL12 > WGOA01. Next base: position 5,350 of record JBGSYF010000019.1, on the reverse strand, counting down.
GGTCAGAATATGCCGGTAGAAGCCCGAAAGCCGTTCGACATAGTCTTGTGCCTTCAGCGGATCTTCCTCAATCAAACTGCTCAAGGTGTTAAAGCTGTTGAACAAAAAATGCGGATTGACCTGATCCCGCAGGCGTTCAAACTGGGTTCGGATTTGATTTTTCTCCAGTTCCTGACGCTCGCTAAGGCGTTTGTCGCGCTGGCTAACCCATGCCCAAATCCCGGCAATGATCAGCAACAAGGCCAGCGAGATGAACCACCAGCGGGCGTAAACGGCCAATGGAATCACAAAGGGAAAGGACAATTCCACACCGGCTTCCGGCGATTCGCCCAGACGAGCTCTGACCCTGAAGGTATAAGTCCCGGGCTCGAGATTGCTGAAGGCAATGCGCTCATCCATGGTGCTGCGCCAGGTTGTGACATCAGTACCCTGAAGTTGATATTCATAAATGATTTGATCATCGGTGGAGAGCCAGGGAGCTGAAAGCAGGAACTCCATCTGCTGCCGCCCCCCCGGGTTCTGGCTCCGGGTTCGAGATCGAGACCCGAAGCGCTCGCTTTGATTATGCTCAGCAGGGGATTGACTTGTATGGCGGAGATGGAACCTTTCAGGGAATAGGGTCCATTATTGCTGCCAAAGATCAATTCTGAACCGTCAAAGTGCACCGCATTGCTCATCGGTCTGGGGCGATCTCTCATTCTGCTCAGATCCAGCGCTCTGCTCAGGTATCCCGGCTCTTCGAGCCAGTGTATGCTGTGCTCGTGCAGAAGCAGCAACACGCCCCTGCTGTCCAAACCTATGCTCATGATTTCCTCTCCACTTCGCCTATCCATGACCGGAACGGCGTTTTGAAAGACCCCGCGATGACTGCGCTGTGCACCCGCATAGAGACCTGCTTCGCGGGTGTGTATCCACAAGCGCTCTTTTGCATCGCGCAGGATGCGATAATCCGTCAGCCGCTGCAACATCGGTGTAGCCCGCAATTCAGCTTGGAGTACCGCATCCAGAAGGTAGCTTGAAGAGGGATTCACTCTGCCCGCCTCCTCCTGCAGCGAATCGGTGTTCAGGTACCAGGCCCCGGCTCCGTCGGTGCCAAACCATATTCCATCCAGAGGGTCGCTGTAGATGGAGTACACATAGTTTTTGCCTATGCCCAAATGCAGAAAATGCGCTTTTTCGCCCCGGGGGAGAGCAGCATAGACCCCACCCAGGGTTCCGAGCCAAATCAAGCCATTGGATTCTTCAATGACCAACACGCTTTGGGGGTCTTGATCCTGACCACTTTGAACAGCAACAGCTCTGTCTGATCCGGCCTCCATCCGAAAAGCACCGTAGTCAAAGGTGCCTATCCAAAGACTGGAGTCCGAGGATTCAAACAGACTGACGACAACGGCATCTTTGTTCATACCATTTGGTATGATATGTTCTGCAAACTGATCACTTCGCGGATCAAAGCGGTAAAGTCCGTGTAGCGTGCTGAACCATATGCTGCCATCCCTTCTCTTCAGCACAGCCTGGGTCTCCGCTATGGCCGGATCGTTTTCCAGCAAGGGGCTGCAGCGGGGATCCATGCTCAGCAATTGTTGTTTCCGCGTCGCCATCAGCAGGCTACCCTCCCGGGTGCTGATCAAACGCTGCATGGATCTTTCCGGCCCTCTACCCAGCCAGCTCAGGGGGCGGACATGTCCTGTGCCGGGATCCATCTCATACAAGGCTCCGCTTTCGCTGAGCACCCAGATTCGATCGGCGCATTCGGCTATGCCCACCACCGGGCCATAGGTCCAGGGAAGGGGGCCGTTCACGCTTCTGCACAGACTGTCTCCGATGGCCCAATACCCCAAGCCTCCGCTGAAGAACCCCAACCATGCGCCTCCGTTACCATCTGAAGTCAGCGCGGTCATCAGCTCATCGTCATTATCGCCCTCTCGCCTGATGCGCTGAATCGCGCGTTGGCTGCCCACTTGTTGCACCTGCACCAAACCGCGGTCTGTGGCCGCCAGCACGCCTCCCTCTCCATCGCTGATCAAACCATTGATCTGCAGCGAAGGCAATCCTTCCTTTACGGAATTGAGGTACCAGCGTTCCGCCTGGCGCAGATACAGCCCCTCTCCACTCACGCCCATCCACAGGCGCTGATTTGCGTCCAGACAAAGGGCATTTATGGGTTTGGCTGGGTAACCTTCTTCAGAGGGAAGGCGGCGCAGTGGGCTCCAGCCTCCTGCTTGTTTTGCGCTGAAGAGCAATACTCCGCTCAGGGTGCCGGCAAAGAGGGTGTCGCCTTTTCGAACCAACGCGCTGATTCCGCCCAATTCATTGTTGGGCAACAAGAGCTTTTGAGAGCGCCGATTGTCCCGTTGCCAAAGACCGCTGCTGCAGCCTGCCCATATCAGACCGGTGCTGTCCTGATAGAGGCTAAAAAATTCCTCTCCCCATTCGATCTCCGGAAAATTCAGGGCCCGCGTTTCATATACCTGCCCCCTAAGCGAGGTAAACGCAATACACAACAACAAAATGGCAGGCCAGAGTCTCATTGGCGCAACATGCTCATGTGTACCACTACCCGGATTGACTCGGCAATTTTTTGGTGCATGATGCGGGGAATCAGAATCTGGTGCTCCTGCAGGGGCACTGCGAACTCCGCATCAATGAACATAGTACCATCAGGGTGCACTTCGATCGTGGCGGGCAGGATTCTTTCCCGACTCTGTCCGTGTATGCTCAGCAAACCGCGCACCCGCACGGGATAGACTCCGGGCTGACTCCAATCGGGCTGCTCAATCAGCTCCCCTTCAAAACTCGCCTTGGGAAAGCGCTCAATTTCCAGATAATTCTCTCTAAAGTGTTCGCGCTGCAAGCCCGAGTTGAAGCCATCAAAACTGCTCATGTTTACACTGAAGGCAAATTGCCCATCCTCCAGCATAATACCGCGCATCTCGTCGGACCAGGCTTTGATCAGCTCCAGCGGCGCTTCGGAGTAGAATTCAATGCGCCCATTGGAGCCGCTGTACTTGGCCGGATTATCCTGAGAGTGAGCTGAGCTTAGAGCATCATTTTTTGCCGGCCGATGGGCCTGCGCAACCTGTTCCGACCTCAGCGTCTGTGTATTGTGCAACGGTGGCTTCCCCAGCGCCTGACTCGCGTTCAGGCAACAGGTCACAAGCACGGCAAACAACATGCAGATCATGTGCGAAAGGCTACCATTCATAGTATGCAATCTACAAAGCCTCTGCTGGAATGCGTTTCGAAGCGCGCGATTGGAGTAAGAGAATTTGGGCTTTCAGGCCTCTGCGGGAAAAGACAGCACTTCGTAGTAGGCCTGCTCAAACTCGTTGATCTGGAGTTCTCTTTTTTCGTCGCTCAGGCTCCTTTTTTCGGCAATCCATTCGGCGATCTGGCGGTAGCAGTCTTCCAGGTCCGGACGCTCAAAGTAGAGCCGACCCGTTCGGCGGATCAGGAAATCGCTGAGGGTGCAAACCCCTTCAAAGTCCATGCTGTAAGACAGTTCCGCCTTCAGCAGTCTGAGGAAAGGCCGTTCAATGGCTTCAATCTGCCCTTCCCGCTCCATAGCGCCCAGCGCGTAGGCGCGTTCAATGATAACGGAGGCCTCCGTCCCATAAGTATTCACCAGATAATTAACCTGAGCCAGGTTTAGATCAATCTGCCGACTTTCGCCCAATAGCCGCTTTTTGTATTGGCGCACGGCCGCATAGGACTCAAAGTCTCCCCCTTTGAGCGGCAATTGATGGGTGCCCGATTCTTTGTAAGTCGAACCGTGTTTGCCGGTTTGGCTGGCCATGACCATGTCCATAACCCTTTCCGCCATCAGACGGTATCCGGTCAGCTTTCCTCCGGCAATCGAGATCAAACCAGAGGGGGTTTGAAAGACTTCGTCCTTGCGCGAGAGTTCCGATGGCCCCTTGCCTTCCTCGTGAATCAGCGGGCGCAGACCTGCCCAGCTCGATAGAATATCCTCTCTGCTCAGGTTCAAGGTAGGGAACATAAAATTGGCCGCTGCCAGGAGGTAGTCCGCATCTTCGGCCAGGGTTCTCGGTTGCCCGATTGGCGTTGTATACAGGGTATCGGTGGTGCCCAGATAGGTGCAGGCATCCCGCCGCACGGCAAAGATCATGCGCCCGTCAGCGGGCACATCAAAGTATAAAGACCGCAATATGGGGAAGCGCTCATGCGAGAACACCAGATGAACTCCTTTGGTGAGCTGCAGCTTTTTTCCCTCCACAGGCCCGTCAATCTTGCGCACTTCGTCACACCAGGGTCCCGCGGCATTGACCACATTTCTGGCCTTGATGCTGTGCGTTCTTTGGTCGATTCGATCCTGGACTTTTATACCGTTGATCTGCCCGGCATCGTCGTACTCAAAGCTCTCTACCCGGGCGTAATTCAGGGACTCTGCTCCCAGGTCTGCTGCGGTGGCCAGAAGGGCGGTCACCAGGCGGGCATCGTCGGTGCGGTACTCGCGATACACGGCACTGCCCTTGGTGATTCTCTGATTGAGCAGGGGTTCTGCGCAGAGCGTCTCTTCGCGGGAGAGGGTTCTGAAGCGCTCCTGTTTGGGCACCCCCGCCAGTTTTTCATACATCCAAAGCCCGACCGGGGTGCTGTACTTCCCCAGACTTCCGGATTCTATGAGGGGAAGGAGCAATTCTTCGGGATGAACGAGGTGCGGAGCATTGGCGTGCAGGATGGCTCTTTCCCGTCCCACTTCGCGCACCAGCCCGATCTCCAGTTGCTTGAGGTAGCGCAAGCCGCCGTGAATCAGTTTGGTGGAACGGCTGCTGGTTCCCCACGCATAGTCTTCCTGCTCCAGCAAAAGGGCTTTCATGCCCCGGGAGGCCGCGTCCAGAAGAATGCCGGCGCCGGTAGCGCCCCCGCCGATGACCAGCAGGTCTAATGGGGTTTCACCGAGACGTGCAAAGGCTTCTTTGCGATGGGCTGCCGCAATCATGGCGCAAAGGTAGCTATGGACGGGGTAGAGTCTGCTTTTCTGCCAGGGCTTCAGGGGCGGAAAAAGAGGGGATTGCCCTCGCCTGGGGGCGAGGGCATCCCTTGAGATGGGGGGCTAAGCCGGGGTTTGTTGCTGGGGATGGTAAGGGTTGAGAGGGAATTTGGAGAGTTTGATTGGCTTCATTTTGAGTTCAATGTGTTTGATCCTTCGTTTGCAGAAAGGCTAACCCTAACTACCCTTTACGCACCACTGATTGTACTCCGTGTGTCGCAGCCCGCTTTTCCTCTGCTCGGCACAGCCCGCTTGTGCTCCGTGTGCCGCCGCCCGCTTGAGCTCCGCGTGCCGCCGCCCGCTTGTGCTCCGTGTGCCGCCGCCCGCTTGTGCTCC
>JBGSYF010000018.1:0-109650 GCA_041751015.1 Chitinophagales bacterium | reverse complement strand
CCGTGCCTGGTAGCGGGTGTGCCAGGGTGAGCGGGCCCGGGCCGCGCAGTAGCAGGGTCTGATTCCGCGGCTCCGGGCCTGGGCTCTGCGTCAGCCCCGGCCCCGCGGCGCTCCGGGGACTCAGGTGTCTCTGAATGGCCTGGATGTTCACTCATGCGGTATCAATATTATGTTACTTTGCCCGGATGTTGTGGCTCAAGGCTCTCTTTCGCTCCGGGCCCTTTAAACTGGGCCTGCGCATCGCGCTGTCTGCACTGGCCTTGTGGCTGGTGAGTCGCAGGATTTCCGTAGAGGTGGCTCTGGAGCTGATGGGCAGGGTGCAGCCACTCTGGGTGCTTTTGGCGGCGCTCTCCCTCGTGCTCTCCCACAGCGTTTCGTCCGAGCGCGCCCGCCTGCTCTGGGCAGCCGCGGGGGCGGCCTTGCAAGCCCGCTCCGCCTGGCGATTGTATTGGCAGGGCATGTTCTACAGTTTGTTTCTGCCCGGGGGGGTGGGGGGCGACGGCTACAAGACCCTAATGCTCAAACGCTACAGCAGGGCTTCCTGGCCCTCCCTGATCAAGGCCGGACTGCTGGACCGGGGCTACGGGGTCCTGGCCATACTCTGGCTCTCCGCAGCTCTGGGTATGCTGGTCCTGCCTCTGGAAGGCTGGCAGAATCTCGCCGTTCCGATGGCTTTGCTCTTGTTTTTTCCGGCACTCTGGCTGGGCATGAAGCTGATCTTTCCGGCCTTTCTTCCGGTGTGGAAGGGCGCCACCGCACTGAGCCTGCTCAAGCAGGTGCTCCAGGCGGGGGCCGCCGTTTGCCTGCTGATGGCCATGCAGGTACCCTACCATCACGCGTATCCAATGGCCTTCCTGCTCTCCTCTCTGGCCTTGCTTCTGCCTATCTCTGTCGGGGGAATGGGGGCTCGTGAGCTGATGCTGAGCTATCTGCCCGCATCCATACCTATTGTTGAAGAGAAAGCCGTGGCGATGAGTCTGCTCTTCTTTGTGCTCAATACGGCTTTCAGTCTGTTGGGCGCGGCTGTTCAGGCCCTTCCCCTGAAATCCAGCGATGGAAAGACTCTGGAGCTGAACGGGGAAAGCAAAGACCCGGATCAAAGCCTTTAAAGCGCCAATGCTGCCTTTAATGAAGGGAAAGCGGATGATTCCAGATCTCCCAGGAGGCCTCTGCCTGAGCGTAGAGCATCTGCAGCCCATTGCTGACTGAAGCGCCTTGTTGCTCGCCCTTGATGAGGAAGATGGTTTTCAGGGGATTGTAAACCAGGTCAAAGAGGTAATTGCCCGGCCCCATCAGGTTGTAGGGAAGCTCAGGCCGGCCCAGCACATCGGGGTGCATGCCCAAAGGGGTACAATTGATCACGAGGGGATGGCTCCTGAGCAAGTCCTCATCCACATCGTAGTAGGAGATATGTTGTTTGCTGCCCAGTTTGCGCGAGACGCTGCAGGTCTGATAACCCAGTTTCTGAAGGGCGTAGTGAACGGCTTTGGAGGAACCCCCGCTGCCCAGCACCATCGCTCCTTTAGCCGCCTTTTTGCCGGCGGGCGTTTTGAGCCATTTGCTCAGACCGGGCATCAAGGCATGGGTAAACCCTATCCAATCGGTGTTGTGTCCGGTCAGCTTTCCATTCATACCATATTGTATGGTATTGACAGCACCTATTGCCTGAGCTTCGGGATCAATGACATCCAGAAAATCCATGATGGATTCCTTGTATGGAATGGTCACATTGAGCCCGCAGAGATCGGGATGGGCTATGCTGAAGGCCGGAAACTCGCTGATCGTTTGCAGGGGAAAGGCCTCATAAGTACAATCCTGTATCCCTTCGCGAAGAAACTTTTCCGCAAAGTAACCCGGAGAGAAACTGTGCGAAAGGGGATAGCCAATCAGACCAAAGAGCCTTTTCATCGTTGCATCATCAGAAGCATATAACTTCCAGTTAAGAATCGTTCAGTTCGCCGACATCGCAGTGCCTTCGCTTTCATCGGTGTTTTGCTTTTTGCTCTCGTCCTTGCCCGAGCCGAGTGCTTCCACACCCCAGACCAGTGCTGCACCGAGCAGGATGAACAGCAGAGCTATCCCCAACTCGGCATTGATTTGGGGCAGCATCCACTGGTAACCGGTGATGGCTTCTTTGATCTCTCCCCCGGGTAACTCGCGCTGCTCGGTCAAAGACTCTTTCCAGGGCCAGATGATCAGCAGCGAGCCCATCACAAAGCCGGTCAGCATGGCTACGGTAAGATCGTGGTAGCGCTTGAGCACAAAGTCGAGCAGGCGGCTGAAGACCACCAGACCAAAGACACTGCCCAGCATTACGGGAATGAGCAACTGAACATCGCGGTTCTTGGCCGCTTCCAGAATTAACCAGTAATTGCCCATGATCAGCAGCACAAATGAGCCGGAAAGCCCTGGCATGATCATGGAGCAGATGGCGACGATGCCGCAGAGGAACAGATAGATGAAACTGGTGTTCTCCGTTCCCGGAGTCAACAGGGCTATACCCGCTGCTATGCCTATGCCGATCACGAGCATGGCCACCACGGCAGGGGTCCAGCGCTTCACAAAGCGAAACACAAAGAAGACCGATGCCAGGATCAGGCCAAAGAAGAAGGCCATAGTGGGCACCTCAAAGTGCTCAATCGCATAGCTGAGTACAGCGGCCAGACTGAGCACGGCCAGAGCCACTCCGGTCATGAGCACAAGCAGGAAGGGCAGATGGGTGTGGCGGCTGAACTCCGAAAACTTTCCCTTGAGCAGCAATTGAACCGCGGTCAGATCAAAGGACTTGAGCGAGTGGATCAGTTCGTCGTAGATGCCGGTGATAAAGGCAATGGTTCCGCCGGAAACCCCGGGAATCACATTGGCCGCACCCATGGCATATCCTTTGAAGGCCAGCACCGCGTAGTGCAACCAGCCCGATTTCGTGTTGTCCGTCATAGAGATGAGAAAGTATGCAAACTCTTTAAGAGCCTTTGGGTAAGGTCCCAAAGCCCTTCGAACCGATGAGAAAAAAAATGGAGGATCAGGGCAAAATTACTCCTGCTTGCGCAGTACTTCCTGGCCTTCTCCCTGCTTCATGAAGTGATCAAAGGTGTCGGAGCGCAGGCCCAGGCGCAGGGTTTCCAGCGGGATCACTTCTGCCGGTGCGATATTGCCCAGGTTGACGTTGGCGCCAATGAGCTTGACGAACCAGACTTGCTGCTCTTTCATCGGGGCTTCCCAGATGATGCGCTCTTCGGGTATGCGGGTGAGGATCTCTTCAATCAAACCGGAGCGCACTTCACCCGAGCCGCGGTAGATGCCGACGGTGCCGCTCTCGCGGGCTTCAGCAATGACTTTCCATGCGCCTGAATCGAGCTCTTCGCGCATGAGCCTGATCCACTTGTAGGGAGGCAGGATCTTGTTGGCGTCTTTGGAACCCACTTCGGAAAGCACCGTCACATAGCGACTGAGCTTGCGGATGTACTCGCACTTTTGATCGTGGGGCAGCTCCAGCGATCCGTCGGACACTTCGGTGTATTCCATGCCGTAGTGTTCCAGCAGACGTACGAATTGCTCAAACTGGCCGCGGGCGATGAAGGCCTCAAAGAGGGTTCCACCGAAGTAAACCGGAATGCCGGATTCCTTGTAGAGCTCCAGTTTGTCTTCCAGGTTGGGACTGACATAGGATGTGCCAAAGCCCAACTTGACCAGATCGATGTAGGGCTCGGAGATTTCGAGCATGTCTTCGACCTGGCGAAGGCTGAGCCCTTTGTCCATGACCATGGTCAGGCCGTACTTGCGCGGCTTGAGGCTGCGGTCAGGGATGTCCGCTAAAGGAAAGAGGTATCGCATACCGTATTGCTTTTTTCGTGTACCGAAAGGGGACGCTGCCCGCTTAGCGCTTGTACTGGTTGATGAGTTCCAGGACCCTGATGTCCTGTTCCAATTCGGGGAAAAGCTCAAAAAGTATGGGATGGGAGGCAAGATCTAAATCGAGGGCCCGCTGAAGCACTTCCGCGCCTTCCCGATGGCGTCCGCTGACCATCAGACAGGCGGCTTGCAGATAGAGCAGAACGGCCAGATCGCCGCAGTGCGCAATGGCTTCGGCGCTGGCTTCAATAGCGGCTTCGCGCTCTCCATTTTCGACCAGCATACGGCTGTACTGAACCCAGTGTGGAGGATAGTCGGGTCGTATTCTAAGGGCTTCGCGGTAACTGATCAGGGCCTGCGGGCTTTGGTCGAGTTCGTATTGCACACGGCCGAGCTCGGCGCGGTAGTCGGCATTGTCCGGGTCAAGATGAATGGCTTTGCGAAAATTGCGCATGGCCTGTTCGGCATTGTTCTGAATGAGGTAGGTATGCGCAATGCGGAAATAGGCCTGATGGTGGTAGGGATCGATCTGCAGAGCTTTGCGGTAGTGGTGACGCGCACCGCCCCACTCTTCGAGTTTTTCGCGGCAGTTGCCGATTCTGAAGAACACATCTTCATCGGGCTCGTTGCGGTCAACGGCCTGCAGGAAAAAGGCAATGGCTTCGCGGTAGCGGCCCTGGCGGAAAACCAATTCCCCACAATCGCGATAAACGGGACCGAATTTTTCCTCTATGGCCTGAACATAGCTAAAGGCCTCCATGGCTTTGTCGTAGAGCTCCATGCCCGCGTAAGCCTTGCCCAGATTGTACCAGGCCAGATAGGTATAGGGCTTGCGATCGATGATCTGCTTGTTGAGCACAATGCTCTGCTCGTACATCTCGGCGATGTCCACACAGTACCAGAGCTTGGCCAGCGCATCTTCGGATTCCGGATTGAGGTCCAGGGCCATGCGCAGCTTTTCAAACATCTGGTCAAAGTCCTCCATGTCTCCATAGACCTCGGCCATCTCCACCAGAATCTGCTCGTGTTCTTCGAGGTCGGCGCGCTGAAGGGCTTCCTCGAGGCATTCAATGGCCTGCGGAAACTCCTCTCTTTGAACGTGAAGGTCAGCTCTCAAGTAGTAGATCTCCGCTTCGGAAGGGTCGTACAACGCCGCCTTATCCGTACAGGCCATCGCCTCCTCAAAGCGGCGCAACTCAAAAAGCACATTGGCTTTGTGAATGTAGAACAGCGCGTTGTAGGGGTTGAGCTCCAGCCCGTACTCAGAAGCCTGAAGGGCCATATCCAACTCGTCCTGGTCTTGGTAATGCTCAATAATCTGCTCCAGATCTTCGTCATCGAAGAACGCCAGAACATCTTCCGCTATGGCCCGCTCAAATCGGGATACGAGTTCCCTCAATTCGCGACCTTCTCTTTCCCAGGCTTCGCCTTTGAACATAGAGGGGCAAAGTTACGCAACTGTCCGAATGTACACCATAAGTTAATGCGCTTGCTAAGGAAATATTAACACCCTGTAATCCTATTGACAATCAGTGATTTACATCATTTTTTTGACCCATTTCGAAGGGCTTTTCCACCTGTTTTTGACGGGATTTAGGGCGCTTTTTAACCTGCGGTCCCCCAAAATGCTCAACCGGGCTCTGCTCAAGCTGAGCTAACTTTGCCAGCTCAACAGCGCTAAAAGGGCTTTAGCGACTGATCTTTGCTCATCCTCAACGCTATTCTGGTCATGGAAAGTGCCACCTTATCCCTCGAATTCATCGGACAGCTCGGTATCAAAGACATCAACCCAGGCAGCTCCAGCGGGCAGCAGTGGTTGAATACCGGAGTCGCTGAAGTGCTTGAATCTATTTCGCCCGTCAACGGGCAGCGCATTGCTTCGGTGGAATGTACCAGTCGCGAAGCCTATGATCAGATCATGAGCCGGGCTTCAGAGGCTTTTGTGGAATGGCGGAAATGGCCCGCTCCCCGCCGCGGTGAGATCGTCCGGCAAATCGGGGAGGAGCTCAGGCGCAACAAGGAAGCGCTGGGTAAGCTGGTCAGCTTTGAGATGGGCAAGAGCCTGCAGGAGGGCTACGGCGAGGTGCAGGAGATGATCGACATCTGCGATTTTGCCGTTGGCCTTTCGCGTCAATTGTATGGTCTGAGCATGCATTCCGAGCGCCCCGGGCACCGGATGTATGAACAGTATCATCCCCTGGGCATTGTCGGAATCATCTCTGCGTTCAACTTTCCGGTGGCCGTTTGGTCCTGGAACAGCGCGCTGGCCTGGGTCTGTGGCGATGTCTGCGTCTGGAAACCCTCCGAGAAAACTCCCCTCACGGCCATTGCTTGTCAGCGCATCACCGCCAAGGTCTTCAAGGCCAATGGAGTTCCCGAAGGGGTTTCCTGCCTGATCAACGGGGATTACAAAGTGGGCGAATGGATGAGTCATGACGCGCGCATGCCGCTCGTGAGCGCAACGGGTTCAACCCGCATGGGCAAGTTGGTGGCCGCTGCTGTGGCTTCGCGCCTGGGCCGCTCCCTGTTGGAACTGGGCGGAAACAACGCCATCATCATCTCCGAAAATGCCGATCTGGACCTCTCTCTGATCGGAGCAGTTTTTGGTGCGGTTGGAACGGCGGGTCAGCGCTGCACCAGCACCCGTCGATTGATCATTCACGATTCTGTATATGATTCTTTTCGCGATAAGCTCGTAGCGGCCTACCGGCAATTGCGCATCGGCGATCCCCTGGATCCGGCTATGCACGTCGGTCCGCTGATTGATGCGGATGCGGTGAATCAATACAACAAGACCCGCAAAGCCATCGTCGAGGCGGGCGGTCGCTTTGTTGTGGAAGGTGGCGTGCTGGAGGGTGAAGGTTATGAAAGTGGGTGTTATGTCAAACCCTGCATTGCAGAGGTCGAAAATCACTGGCCTATTGTTCAGCACGAAACCTTTGCTCCCATTTTGTATCTGATGCGCTACAAGACCCTGGAGGAAGCTATTTCGCTGCATAATGCAGTGCCTCAGGGGCTGAGCTCGGCCATCATGACCCGCAATTTGCTCGAAGCCGAGCAATTTCTCTCCAGCTCCGGCTCGGACTGCGGGATCGCCAACGTCAACATCGGCACCTCCGGTGCGGAAATCGGCGGCGCTTTTGGCGGTGAGAAGGAAACGGGCGGCGGGCGCGAGAGCGGCTCGGATGCCTGGAAGATTTACATGCGCAGACAGACCAATACGATCAATTATACGACCTCTCTGCCCCTGGCTCAGGGCATCAAGTTCGATCTGTAAGCCGATACTGCTGTGAGGGAACTTCTGCCCGTTCGCATCAGCAGCCCGATGGCCGCGGAGATTCGCTGGGCCTGGTCGCTCTTCGCGCGGGATATGAACATTGCCTGGAGAGAAGCTGCTGATGAAGAGGAGCGAAGCAGTTATCTGCTCATTGCAGAGGAGCAGGAAGTAGGGGCTGCCGTGGAACGGAAGGCTGATGATTCTTTTCATAGTTCCACCAGCCCCGTCGGTCAACCAGATGTTCTGCTCAGCGCCGCCTTTCGAAAGCAGTATCTGAGCGGGGCCTTCAGCGCCGATGTGGTCATGCCGGTTGAACCGCTGATCCGCACCCAAAGCGGAGATGCGGATGCGCTCTCTACGGCCTTTTACCTGGTCAACAGTCTTCAGGAGTATCGTAATCCGGCTCGTGATCAGTATGGTCGCTTTCCCTTCAGTGCCAGCCTTCAGGCCCGTTTTGACTGCGCCCGGCGCAATCTGGTCGGGGAGTATTTCGAAAGGCTTTACAATGAGTTGCAGACCCGCTTTGCGTGGCCAACTCGCCCATCTGCGCCAAGTCGGGTGATGCTGTCCCACGACATGGATTTGCTCTTCAGGGCCTGGCGTGAGGACGGCAAGTTCGCGTTGAGCAAAGGACGCGTGGATCAGTTTGCCGCTTTGCTCTGGCGGCAAATCTCCGGTCGGCCCGACTGGCTCAATGTTCGGGATTTGATGGAAGCGGATGCGCGGCACGGCATGCCGGGTGTGTTCTTCTGGATTCCGAGAAAGTCGCGGCGCGGAGAGCAACCGCCCGACGCGGACTACAGTCTGAACGACAAGAGAGTGCTTCGCGCTATGCGGAGCATCGCGGAGCAGCCCGGTTTTGAACTGGGCATGCACAGCAGCGCTCATGGGCTTTTGGCTCAGGAGAAGGCAGCCTTTCCATTTGCGGTGCGCATCAACCGGCAACACTTCCTGCGCTTTCGCCTGCCGGATTTCTATCAGGAGTTGGAGCGCGCGGGATTTGAACTGGATGCCAGCCTGGGTTTTGCCGAACAACCCGGCTTCCGCAACAGCTATGCCCTGCCTTTTCAGCCCTGGTCGCTGAGCGAGCGCCGTCCCTTTCGCTTTACCGAATGCCCTCTGCACCTGATGGATGCCACTTTCCATCACTATTTGCCTCTGACGGGGGAGCTGTCACAGCGAGATGATTTGGGCGGGCAACGAGATGGCCGGAGCGGTTCAGGGCAGGAAACAGACAGGGCGAAGATGGCAGCTCTGGGCGGTCAGGCTTTTTTGGAGCAACATCAGCGCGGAGCCCTGATCTCTCTTCTCTGGCACAACAACTACTTGAGCAACGGGTCCTACCGGCACTTCAAGCCCGTCTGGGACATATGGTTAAAAACCTGCGAGCGTCTGAATATTCAAGGCATAGACCTGGATGGCATCCTGGATCTCTACGGGCCCCATCGCGGGGCAGCGGGCAATGCCTAAGTATGAGTGCATGGGTAAGGGAGGCGCTTTTGATGGTCTATGGCTGTCACAAACAGTCCATTGCTCTTCCATAAAGCCCTGCTTCTTTCCTCTATCTTGATGTCAGTTCTTTGCCAATCTGTGTTCTTATGCCGCAGAGAAGGAAAGGTGAAGAAAGGATCATAACAGACCATGTAATATGGTAGGTTAAAACAAGAAGCATGAATCTTCGCACAGCACTTGGTGGACTCCTGATTGCATTGCTGGGTTTTCTGATGGAGCTTAAGGCTCAGGTGCTGGAGAGCATCTACCTCTATCCAACAGCCGATGCCACCATCAGCAGCCTTGACCCCACAGCTAACTACGGCAACAATCCCGATCTGATTGCACTGGCCTGGTCGGCAAATGACCGCGAATTTGTACTCAGAAGCCTGCTCAACTTTGAACTGCCGGAATTGGCTCCCGGAGAGGTGTTGAGCAGCGCCAGCCTTTCGCTTTATGCCACCACAGGAAGCACCAATCCGGGCCACCTTGGCTCAAACGATGCACTGATCACCCGTATTGACCAGGAATGGTTGGCCGACGACATCAATTGGGACAACCAACCCGGAGCGCTGATTGATCACGCGGTCTTCATTCCCCAAAGCGAAGCCCCTGATGAAGATGTTCAACAACTGGATGTCACCGAACTGATCCGGGAAGCACTCAGTGATCCGGCTAGCTTCAACGGGTTGAGAATACAGTTGCAGAGCGAATCGGTATTCAGGAGCGTGAATTTTGCCTCCAGCGATCATCCCGATCCGTCCCTGCACCCTGTCTTGCAACTGGACATCTTGCGAGAGGGCACAACCGGTGCCGATCGCGCACTCAAGCAACCTGTTGAGGTGCTTTTTGGCCCCAATCCTCTGGCTGATGTACTGCAAATCCGTGTGAATCTGGAACAGGCAGGCGATGCCCATGTCGAGGTGTTCCAGCAGAGCGGAGCCACTTTTGGGGTCTTTCCGCTGGGAAGACTGGCTCCCGGTCAAAGCACTCAGCGCTTGTCGGCCAGAGAATGGCCCAAAGGCGTATTGATGATGCGCCTGGTGGTGGTTCAGGACGGCAAAGCGGGAAGGCGCAATACGGTAAGCAGTCCCATGCAGCAACTCGTTCGCCGTTGAACTTTGGGCAACATGGCAGAGCAGGCTCTTAGAAACCCAGTTTCTTCCGGAGCTCTTTGAGGCGCTGGTCAATGTCATCCGAAAGACGCAGGGATAAAACCGCTCCCAAAAAGACCACACTGACCAGAACCGCCCCGATGATGCTGTCCGCCCAAACTCCTCCGGTAGCCAGCCCATTCTTCCAGCCAAAGTGCAGAAGCAGCCATGTGGCCCCGCCGGCCAGGGCAGCATAGAACGTATTGACCGAGAAAGGTGAAAGCTTGAAATGGCGGTACACGAAAATCAGGCGAAAGGTATTGCTCAATACCATGGTCAGGAAGGTTGCCCAGGAAGCACCCATGATGCCAAAGCGGGGGATGAGCAGGGCATTGGCCAGGACAGCAAACACACCAGTGGAGAGATTGCCTATAAGCACATAATAATAGCGATGGGATGTGCCCAGAATTACGGTGCTCAGATAGAGGGTGGAATCCAGAATTGCGGCACAGCCTAAAGCGAGAAACACAAAGACTGCCGGTGCAAATTCCGGGGGTATTAAACTGAACAAAGCCGGCGTTATGGCATAGACCAGCAGGTAGAGCCAGATGGTCAAGATCTGGCTGTTGACCGTCATTTGCCGGTAGAGTTTCTCCATGGCCTGCATATCGTTGCTCTTCCAGTACTCCGCTACCAGAGGGCTGGCCACGCGAAGCAGTGAGCGCGCCGGTGCAGTGATCACCGAACTCAAATAACTTCCGGTTACATAAACAGCAACGGCCCCAAGACCAATTCGATCCCCAATCATGATCGAATCAATGCTGGAGAACAGCCGGGCCGAGAAACCGGACAACAGATTGAATAACCCAAAACCCAGCATCTCCCGAAAGCGCAGGCCGGTAAAGAATGATCGCGCCGGTTTGATCAACCAATCGCCTTGAACAGCCAGCCAGATGGCCAGCAGGACGGTTACCAGACAATTGGCCGCTGTAAACAACAGGTAGAACTGGTGGATGCTCAGCCAATTCAGCGCATAGGCGCTCACACAAGCGGTGATCATCAATCTGAGCCCTACTTCGTACAAGAAGGAAGAGGCTACAGTCCGATAGTTGGATTTGGCATAGGCCTCCAGTAGGAGGAAGTTGATCATGAACAGGATCAGGGGGTAGAGCAGATAGAAATACTCGGCAAATAAGGGCGAGCGCTCCTGATAGCGCGATTCTATTGAGCCCTGGAAGATCAGCAGAAACAAGGCCACCAGACCAAAGCCAGCAGCTCCGATAGCCAGAAAACCAAAGAGCGCGCCCTCGTGGTTCGTATCGCGATTGCGCAAGAAAGGGAAATAGCGAAGCAGGGTGTTAACCCCTCCCAGAGCTCCAAACTGGGCGAAAAGCGCCGTGACCTGAACCAGCAACTTGATCAGACCCACCTGTTCCTGCTCCAGGAAGTTCCGAAGCAGGATAAACTCATTGACAAATCCAATCAGGATGCCGGCAAAGAGTATGCCTGTGTTGATGGCTCCCTGTCTGAATACGATGCCCATAATAGCTGGGTGAAGATAGGTTCTGCAAGGCAGATCGCCGGAATGGACCTGCCACTCCGGCGCTGCCCGGCAATCAACCTTCTGGCATCAGCATACCCGGATCAACCGGGGTATCCGGCTCGTCTTCCGGTGCAAAAGGATGAAAGGCTTGCTCAGGTGTCCAGCCAACTGCCCCAAGAGCATCAATGAGCTCATTGAGCGAGGCTTTAGCGGCATTTCTCCAATCATTGGAGGTCAGGTAACCCAGCGCATCGGCAACGAGGATGCGAATCCAGGGAAATTTTATCCGGGTTTCCGGATGAGGGGGAAGATGGGGAACAGGATTCCAGGGCATGATGCCGTAGTTCACCCCGTCAAAATCCACCCCGGCGTTGATCGCCGCGCTGTACTTCATGGTAGCACAGACGCCCAGGGCCCTTGCCCGGTCTATGCTGGGGTCATGAGGCCGATAGCTCAGAACCGCCGCTTCGGCAGACTGGATCAGCGCGAGGATAGCCGGAAAGGTCGGTCTGTCCAGAGCTTCTACGGACTCGGCAAGGCTTCGCCAGGTGGCCAGAGAAAGTTCATCGGCACCCATGCTGCGCGCGTAAATGACCTTTTCGTCCATAGAGCTGTGACTGAGCGATTTCCAGGCGTAGTAATCCGGCAGCCCGGGCTCCCCGGTAAAGTCCTCCACGCTCAGGATCATCTGCTTCAATGAACCCCGGGTATTGCTGTTCACGATCAGCTCTTCATACCGGGTATTGTGCAATTGCCCGACGTAGTCATAGGGATTGACGATGTTGTCACTTCCCCTCGCAGCCAGCGCTGCACCAGGATCTGACACTGCCTCATCAACAGCCTTTTTGAGGTGCAAAAACGGCTCGTCCAGCGGAGTGATCGCATCTTTCTTGGAGCAACTGCTCAACATGGCGGTGAAGGCCAACAGGAATATTGTAAATCGATACATGATTAGAAAATTTAAAGGTTAAAAAAGTAGTTATCCAGGGCGAAAAAGATGCTTTCTGGGCGCGGGACATCGATTTGAAAGAAGAAAGCTGCCGAGTGTTGACAAATCTCTTTTTATCCTGTGCTGTCAGCGAGGACAAGTGTACTTTTGGTGCACGAAAAAACCATGGATCAGAACATCAAGACAGCGCTGGTGCTGGCCCCGCACCCCGATGACGGAGAGTTTGGCTGTGGAGCCAGCTTGAAGAAGCTGACGCAAAGCGGCGTGGAAGTCTGGTATGCGGGATTCTCTCCGTGCATTGCCTCCCTTCCCCCGGGTTCATCATCCGACCGTCTATGGGCTGAACTCGAGAAGGCAGCGGGAGAGCTCGGCATTCAACCAGACCATATTTTACGGTATGATTTTGCCGTTCGCTTTTTCAGCAGAGATCGGCAGGAAATTCTGGAAACTATGGTCGCTCTGCGAAAGACGATTAAGCCCGATCTGGTTTTCATGCCCAACAGCAAGGACTTGCACCAGGACCATCAGGTGATCTACAACGAAGGACTCAGAGCATTCAAACACAGCAGGATGCTCGGATACGAACTGCCCTGGAACAATCTGGAGTTTAGAGCAGACTTTCACATCAGGGTTGACGAAATGCAGCTCCTGGCAAAAGTTGCGGCGGTTCAGCAGTATGAGAGTCAGCGCAACCGCATCTACTCAGACCGGGATTTTCTATTGGGTCTGGCCCGGGTCAGAGGGGTGCAGATCGGGGAGCCCTTCGCCGAAGCCTTTGAGAACATCCGCTGGATCGCCTGATCAGCGGACTTCAGAAAGCGAGCGCACCCAGGCATCTGCGCTCTCGTCCGGCGGGGCTATGGCCGCGTCCTGTACCGCCCACTCCTCCGGGTAAGCGATCATGTCCAGCTTCTTGCCCAAAGGCTCAAAGATGACCAGTGCGTTGCGGTTAGAGTCGATGGAGATGATTAGATCACCGCAAACCAGGCTGTTTTGCACCCATTCCCAATCTCCCAGAGTTGGGTCTTTTCCAGGCAGAGTTGTCAGGTCGAAATGCCGCTCAGCTCCGGGCAGTTTCCAGATGACCTTTCCGGCAGCCGTGCTGGTGGCCAGCATGCCCGTCCCATAATTCCTTCCACCATGGGGATTGCGCAAACCGCTTATGAGCTCGCGACTCGAGCCATTGCGCTCAATCGCATACACCGCCCCCTTGTGAAAGAATGTCGCCAGCAGTTCCCCTGGTTTGTCTCGGTTGTAGCACACCGAATTGATGAAAGCTGCCCGCCGGGCCGTGGGGATGGCTTCTTCCGGCGGATCCTGGATGAGCATACAGGACTTGCCTTCGGCTTGCAAAACCGAAGCGCGTTCGGCATCTCGCGTGAGGAAGACAGGCTCGCCGCTCCCGGGATCCCTGCCCTGATCAAAGCCGTGCTCCCAGGCCAGCCAGTCGAAGATGACCTCCCCGCATTTTAAATCAGTTTCTTGTATATAATCATAACCTGAAGATGAAATCAGCAGACGATGCATGTCTTCGGGATGAAACTGAACGGTATGCAGGTAGGAAAACCAGGGGTGCTTCAACAAGCCCTGTTGGTCTTTGTGCCACCAGTGAACCACGTTCTCTGCGCTAAGGGCAAGGGCCTTTAATTGCTGCTGCTCATCCAGCAAAGCATCAATGCCCCGCGGCTCTTTGAGCCGGGCCAGCACCTCTGCACTTTGCAGTCTCCCCCCTTCGACCTGAACGCGAACCACTCCTCCGGTAGAGGGAGCCCTGCGCTCTACGCTGCCCGATGCACCGGAGGCGTTTGCCCTGCTCTTGAGATAGCGCGCGCGTATGGCCTGCAAGTCAAAGCTTTTGACGGTCAGGATCAGATCGAGCCGCCCGTAGAAGTGCGGATCTCGTTGATAGCTGGATAGGTCTTCGTACTGAATTGCCATCGGAGTAGCCTGGTTTAAGTGCCCCGGGCTGTCGGCCCCTGACACAGACGGTTCAAGATCTCCGCCAATTGTTCGCTGAGCCCGCGCCGGCTGTAGCGCAAGTAATCTCCCCCGCGCTCCCGCAAGGGCATGCGCCCCCCCCTGAGCCAATCACTGTGCGCCTGCAGCAAGGCCTCTTCCATGGAAGTCTGATCACCGTAATCCAACATGGCCGACCTGCCCGCCTGGCGCAGGATAGCCGCCGCATCACCCTGAACCGGGCCTATGCTGAGCACACGGGTTTGCGAGGCGAGGTACTCAAAGATCTTTCCGGTGATGATGCGCTCGTTGTCTTTGGCATCGGGGATGATCAACAGCAGCATCGAAGACTGCGACATGAGTCGGGTGGCCTGCTGGTGGGGAACGAAGGGCAGTATTTCCAACTGATCCGCCAAACCGGCCTCCGCAATGGCCTGAGCAATTGTGGGATCCATGCTGCCGGTGAATTGCAGGCAAAAGTCGCGCTTGAATTCGGGGCTTTTGTTAGAGCAAGCCGCTGCCGCCCTCCACAAGGCGGCCACTTGCTGGTTGGGCTTCATATTGCCGATGTAAGCCAGATAGAAGCGCTCTGATGCTTCGTCCGCTCCGGTGTACAGATCGGCTTCGTCAAAGCCGTTGTACAGCACTTCTATAGCCCGGGCGCGGTCGCGGAACTCGTCGGCCATGCCGCTGCTGATGACCAAAACCTGATCGGCCTGTTGGAGCACCTGATCTTCAAGGCGCTGATCCACGCGTTCGGTTCGCCGGCTTCTGGGAAAGAATGCATTATAGTAAACCGTGGTCCAGGGGTCGCGAAAGTCCGCGATCCAGGGAAGGCCGCTTTCTTTCCTGAGGGCCATTCCCGCCAGATGAGTAGAGTGGGGCGGACCGGTGCTGATGATGGCTTTCACATCACCCCGGGCAATCTCTTGTAAAGCAGCTCGAATGGCGTAGGGTTTCCAGCCCACCCTGGCATCGGGGATGAAGAAGTTGGCCCTAACCCATTTGGCCAGGTGTTGAATCGGGTTGCGGGACTCTTTAAAGCCCGTCATAGCCACCGGCACCTCCTTTCCCTTTTTACCGGTCAGCCGGTTGTAGAGGGCAAAGGGTTCCCGCGTGGAAGTGTGCACCACCTTGAGGCCAGGGGGCACGTCAGCCAGCAAAGTGTCGTCGCGGTAGGGATAAGAGCCTTCACGGGGAGTGATGATGACCGGTTCCCATCCGAACTCTCCCAGGTAGCGGGCAAATTTCAGGAAGCGCTGAACACCCGGTCCTCCTGCCGGTGGCCAGTAGTAGGTCAGAATCAACACCTTGCCCCCCATCACTTCCAGGCTTTAACCAGCAATCCGGTGCCGCTGGAATGCACCTGGCGCACATCCAGGGCGTTCAACAGATAGCAGAAGGGATAGACGATCAGATAGTACAATGGCAGGATGAGGAAGAAGGCCTTGCTTCTGTTTAACAATACCATAGGGTATTTCATGGAAAAGCGCCAGGACAGAGAGCCCGGTTTGCCGTAGGTGTAAAGGCACTCGATCTTTTCAAAGCCCGCTGTGCGAAGCTTGCTGCTCATGTCCTCTATGCTGTAACCGTCGCGGACGTGCTCTCCGATGAAGGAATCTTCTTCTCCGCTGCCCACATCGCTGCCGCCCTGATCGGAGGGGGTGGAGATCAGCAACATTCCCCCGGTTTTGAGCGAGCGGTGGTAGTTCTTAAACACCTGCACATCTTCCAGTACGTGTTCCATCACATCAACACAGAGGATAAAGTCGTAGAAGTCGTTTCGGTGATAATGCACCAGATCCTGCACTTCAAAGTGCACCCTTTCGCCCCGCCCGATGCGTTGAAAGAAGCGGTTGCAGTCTTCTACCTGCTCTTCTTTGACATCCAGGGCAGCGATGCGCCACTTGGCGGAAAGGCTGCTCATGAAGTAGCTGTACTGACCAAAACCCGCACCGGCGTCCAGCAGATCCAGCGTTTTATCTCGCCGATTGACAGACCATTGCCTGAATGCGCGGTGTACATGCCAGGTGCGCAACAACAACAGGTCGAGCAAGCGGTAGAAAAGCACCCTAAGAAGGGGATGCCGGTTGAAGACATTGCCCAGGCTGCGTTTTATCGGATCGTATTCCATAGCAAATGATCCTGGCTTAGGCCGGGCTTTCGTTTTCTTCCTTGCGCTGCCTGATCATCTGAACCAGGGAGCTGGCGGCCAATAGCCAGAGCAGGACAGAGGCGGCCAGAGATAGGCGGTTGCCCAGTTGGAAGGAGGGCGGATCAAAGGCAAAGATCAATTCGTGTTCCCCGGCTGGCAGCACCATGCCTCGCAGGATGTAGTTGACGCGGAAATGATCAATGCGCTCCCCGTTCAGATAGGCCACCCAGTCGATGTTGCCGCGGTAGTACATCTCCGAGAAGACCGCGAGCACCGGATTGGGGTTGTTCACTTTGTAGATCAATTCATTGGCTTTGTAACTGCTCAGGCTTATATCGCCCGGTGCAGCAGGCACAAAGTCGGCGACAAAGGATCGGTCTTCCTCGCGAATGACCACCTGCCGGGAGGGGTCAAATCCATCCATTGCAGCTACCTCCGCATCGGCGTCACGCGCCCAGACTATGCTGTCCACGGTCCAGGCATTGCCCAAAGCTGCCGGGTTGCGCTGTACCTGATTGTTTCTACCCACCACATAGCGTGTGTTGAGCATGTTGAGTACGGGCAGGGGCAGATTGTAGTTGTGGATGTTGATCAAATCCTGGTAGCGCCTGGATTTGGCTCCGTGGTAACCGCTTACAGCGTGGTAGGCATAGGGCGTCAGTCCATCCTGATCCAGGCGGATGTTGGCGTTCAGCACCCGGAAATGCGGATCGCGGTCCTGAATCGGGGGCATGTTGAGCACCAGATTCTTTTCGTAGTAGTCTTTTTCCTTGAAGTTTTCGCTGTTCAGGTAGTCTTTGTTGATGCTGCTCAGATCTAAAAGCACCAGCAAACCAATGGCTGCGCTGGCCAGAACGGGTTTGAGTTTGCCGCCAATGCCCAACCAAATCAGGCCGAAGGCTGCCGCGATGAAGAACAGGCTGCGCAGGGCATCGGCCCGGATCATCTGAACTCTGTCCTGGTGAATGGCGTCGATATAAGAGGCAAGTCCGGGTTCAGAGGCCAGGATGGCTGCTTCGCGAAAGGATTCCGGACTGTAGAAGATTCCCGCGCTCAGGGGAATGAGCGCCAGAGTCAGGGTAACACCGCCAGCAGTAAACAAAGCCTTTCGCTTTTCCGCGGGACTCCTTTCGCCAAACAGAAGAAATTGAAGGGCGAAGCCGGCCAGTACCAGCATGGTCAGATCGGAGATGACCATAGCCATCATCACGGTTCTGAATTTGTTGTACAGCGGAAAGTAGTCGAACATCAGGTAGTTGAACGCCGGGAAATGCCGGCCCCAGCCCAACATGATCGCCAAAATGGTTCCGGCAATCAGCCAGCCCCGATAGCGCCTTGGAGCGCAGATGCATCCGGCTATAAACAGAAAAGCTATGATGGCTCCAACATAGATCGGCCCGCCGGTGAAGGACAGCGGCCCCCAGTACTTGGAGGCGATCTGTGCCCTGTTCTGTGCCTCCTGATCGCTGATTCTGCCGGCCGAAACCTCCCGCCTGAGCACATCGAGGCTGGCGGAATTGTCATCGGCAATGAAGTTCTGCTGAGAGGAGCCGCCGGCGTAATTGGCAAACATCATGGTCAGAGTCTCGCCAATGCCGTAACTCCAGTCAAAGGTGTAGTCGCGGTCCAGACCAGTGCCCGAGCCTTGTTGTCCCGTCAGTTCGGGGCTGAGTTCAGAGGGGCCCCGTATGGTCCAGTCGGCGTATTCTTTGGTGGTGAGGATGCGGGTGGAATTGACCCCTACAGCCATCACCGCAATGATGGCAAAGATGCCCAGCGCCGACCCAAACTGTTTGAGCTGACCCTGTCGTCCCGCACGGATGGCTTCGGCTATGGTCCAAATGCCAATTAGCAGAAACATGTAATAAGTAATCTGCAAATGATTGACGGTGATCTGCAGGGGAAGAGCGATGGCTGTGATGAGTATTCCAGCCGCCATTCGACCCTGAAAGAGGTATTGAAGACCCGCTATGACGAAGGGCATGAGAGCCACGGCATCTGATTTGGTGTTATGGCCGGCCTCAATGAAAGAGATGAAATAGGTATTCAATCCATAAGCCAGGGCTACAGCCGCTGCCACCCACCGGTTCATGCCAAAAGAGAGCAGCATGACATAGGCCCCAAGCATGGCCACAAAACAAAAGCTTATGGGACGGGGAACGATCTTGCTCAAAAAGACAAAGAGGTTGCCCGGCGTCTTCATCGAGATCTGGTAAGCGGGCATACCCCCAAAGATGGAATTGGTCCAGAGCGGCTCCTCCTGGTGTTCAGCGCGGTGTTGGTGAATTTCCTTGGACATGGCCACGTACTTGAACGTATCGCCCTGAACCAGGATCTTTCCACCCAGGACCGGGTAGAAATAGGCCGCGGAAATGACGAAAAACAAGAGCACGGCCAGGATGTGGAACAGCCATCCTCGCTTGGCGGAAAAATCGGATGAAGCCATGTGTTTGCTGAATGCGTGGGTCCGACGATCTCGGCGAATGGGAAAAAATCAGCGTCAAAGGTACCAAAAAGGCTCAACTGACTGAGGCGATGAATTTGCCTTAGCTTTGAAGCTGAAGTTCGGGTTGAAGGCAGGTGCTCTCTCCCGGAACCCCCTACATGCCTCAAAAAGAAAGCATACTTCTAACAGGTGCCGGCGGGCAGATCGGCATTGAGTTGAGCACACGCCTTCGCGAGCGCTATGGCGCCTCTGCGGTACTCGCTACCGATGTTCAGCACAGTGCTATGCTCGCCGATGCGGGCCCATTCGAACTATTGGATGTAAGGGATGCGGCCTCTGTGAAGGCCCTGATCAGCAGGCAAAAACCCAGCCAGATCTACCATTTGGCTTCTCTATTGTCTGCTACTTCAGAGCGCAAACCGCAGTTGGCCTGGGAGGTGAATGTGAATGGACTGCTGATCATGCTGGAGGTTTGTCGCGAGAACAAGTGCCGTTTGTTCTGGCCCTCTTCTATAGCCGTGTTTGGCCCCGGCACGCCCCGGCAGCAAACCCCGCAGCAGACCATCATCGATCCGGTGACCATCTACGGTATTGGCAAGTTGACCGGCGAGCGCATGTGCGCCTACTATCGCAGGAAGCACGGTTTGGATGTGCGCAGCATCCGCTATCCGGGCCTGATCAGCTATCAGGCCATGCCCGGCGGGGGCACCACCGACTACGCCGTGGACATCTTCTTTCAGGCATTAGAGCGGGGCCATTACAGCAGTTATCTGGGGCCGGATACCGCCCTGCCCATGATGTACATGGACGATGCCATCCGGGGCACTTTGGAGCTGATGGACGCTCAGGCCAGCGGTTTAAAGACCGACGACGGCTACAACTTTTCGGCCATCAGCCTGACTCCTGCCGCCCTGGCCAAAAGCATAGTCAGCCATATCCCAGGATTCACGATAGACTACAATCCCGATGAGCGACAGGCCATTGCCGATTCATGGCCGGCGAGCATAGACGACCGTCAGGCCAGGGAAGAATGGGGCTGGAAACACCGCTATGAACTGCCTCAGATTGTGGAGGCCATGCTCAAGGGCATTCGCCAAAAGCTGGGGGTTTCTACTTAAGTATTGTTGCGAAAGGCCTTTCAGGTCGAAGGGCATGGGGTTCAACTGCCCACATTCACGGTCCACTCCAATATGCTTGAAGCATTGTTGACGCCGTCCCAACCCTGCAGTCTGAACAGGTAGGGCCCCGGGATCCAGGTGCCTGGAATGGAGTAATCTATTTCAATCGGATACTCTGTGCCGGCATCGGAGGGCAGTTGCAGCTCCAAAGCCGTGTTGATGTTACCGGTGGCGAGTCGTACATAACTGAGTTTTACGGTGGCGTTGCCGCCCATACCAAGGGGGCGGTTGTCGGTCAACATCCCGCGGACGCTCAACACATCGCCGCGATTTAGATCCATGCTGCTGCCTTCTTCCGGGACGCTCAGGCTGATTTGCGGGGCCTGGAGATCATCGGTATTGTGGACAATGATGGAGTAGACATAGGCCGCCGCTTCGCTGTTTCCGGCGCGATCCACCACCTGCATCTGAAAGTGATAGGTTCCGCTGGTGGGGTTTTCAGGCAAAGCCAGACGAACCGAGTGCGCCATGCTCGCCCCCGACAAGTCTTCGAGCAAGAGAACAGTCCAGTCCTGGGTATTGGAGGCCATTCTGGCATGTCCGTGGCAGTCAAAATTGGCGTGAATGTCCAATTTGAACTGACTCAGCTCTTCATTGTCTTCAAAGAGCAGGTCGAGTTCGAGGGTATCTCCGCTGATCAGCCGGTAAACAACGGGTTCTTCCTGACCGCATATGGTATCCGGGGCGGGAGTGGGAAGGCTGCGCAGGATGGTGATGTTTGGCATTTCCAAATCGGTATCCGGCTGGCATGATGAGAGAATTCCTGCCAAAAGACTCAGGAACAGCAGAGTGCTGCTGAAAGGATAGATTCGTCTGCTGAAATCAGGAATGGGCAAGCTGTTCATGGCTTTCAAGGGAGCAATTGGATACGTTGTCAAAGAGAGGGTATAGAAGCAACAAAATTAATGCAACTTTGTTGCAAAAAGGATGCGAAAACTTTCAAAAATCGTTATTGTTGAATCGTTTTGATCAATGGCCGTCGCTTGAATCAGCTTAGTGGAAAATTTTTATTGGGGCTGCTTCTGCTGTGGTCATTGACGGCAGATCTCCAGGCGCAGATCAGCGGCCGCGTGGCCGACCGGCAGGATAATGGTCTGCCCGGTGCAACGCTGTTGTTGCTTCCCGATTCCCTGTATGCCGCTTCGGATGAGAACGGCGAATTCCGGTTTTCAAAGAACACAGAAGGATGGTATAGGGTTCAGGCCAGTTTTATTGGCTACCACAGCATCACTACAGCGCCATTCTTTTGGCCCGCCCAGGCCATTCCCCCCATACAACTGGATCAGAGTACTGCCTTGCTGGAGGCCATTCTGATTGAGGAG
Source organism: Chitinophagales bacterium (assembly GCA_041751015.1). Lineage (GTDB taxonomy): Bacteria > Bacteroidota > Bacteroidia > Chitinophagales > BACL12 > WGOA01. The sequence goes on along the minus strand of JBGSYF010000018.1, from coordinate 88,387 downwards.
GAACACGACCATTTTGAGGATGAGTTGAGCACCAGTCATCTGAATCACGAATGGATGCGGCAGGCCGATCGCAGTTCCTTTGCGGTTGCCCTGGAGCGAGAGCCGGGCATTGCGGTCATCCGCACCGGTGTGGGCATAGCCAAGCCGGTCATCCGGGGTTTGTCCAGTCAGCGGATCATTGTTCAGGATCAGGGCATCAAGCAGGAGGGGCAGCAGTGGGGGGCGGATCACGGTTTGGAGATTGACCCTTTTGCGGTAGAGAGAGTGGAGATTGTCAAGGGACCGGGCTCCTTGCTCTACGGTTCGGATGGCCTGGGCGGGGTGATCAGGATACTTCCCCCTTCCATCCCGGAAGAAGGAGTTTTGAGTCTTACGTTGGAAACGGTATATCGCAGTGTGAACCAGCACGGGGGGGGAACGGTGCACTCGGGCTATCGCAAGAAAAACTTTTTTGTGCAGGGGCGCTATTCCGCCCAGCGTTTTGGGGACTATGTGGTTCCCGCCGATCGCTTTGTTTTTCAGGGCTTTGAATTGCCCATTGTCGATGGTCAGCTCAAGAATACCGCGGGCCGGGAGAACGCATTTCAGGTGCAGGCCGGTCGGATAGCTCCCCGCAGCATGACGCGATTTAGCCTGAGTTTCTACCAACTGGAGGCGGGCTTGTTCTCCGGCGCTGTGGGCATTCCCAGAAGTTATGCGCTTGAACCGGACGGCAATCGCAGGGATATTGATTTTCCCAGTCAATTGGTGGAACACTGGAAACTGGCTCTGAATCAACATCTGGAGTTCGGGGAAGATCTGTTGAGCATAGACCTGGGCGTGCAGCGCAACTTGCGCAGGGAGTTTTCCTTTCCCGAGTTTCACAGTCTGCCGGCTCTGCCGCCCGGATCACCTAACCCTACTACCGCCCTGGAACTGGACTTGTACACGCTCTCTTTGAATGCGCACTACGATCAGCAGCTCGGCCGGGGCTGGATGGGCATCTACGGACTGGATTGGCAATCCCAGTTCAATCGCTCCGGCGGATTTGAAACCCTGCTGCCCGACTACCGCTTGTATCGCGCTGGTTTGTATGCCGTGGCTATTCGCAAACTGCAGCGAAACAACCGGCTTACCCTTGGCTTTAGACTGGATGGGGGAGAGAATCACTCCGACTTTCAACAAAGATATATTTATACTTCATCTGGTGATATAACGGATTCCCTTCGCTCTGAAGCACTCTTGCAGCGCTTTGGAAATTACTCCCTGGCCATAGGCTACAACCGCGAGTTTGAGGAGAGCGGCTTGTTGTTCAGAATTCACGGTGGAAAGAGTTTCCGACTACCCCATCCGGCAGAGACGGTCAGCAACGGGGTGCATCACGGCACATTCAGGCACGAAGTGGGCAATCCGGCGATGAGCTCAGAGCACGGTTATCAGTTGGATGCAGGCCTGGAATGGGAGGCGGAGAAAGTGTTTGCCGTTGTATCTGGTTATTTTAATTTTTTTGACAATTATATTTATTTAGCACCAAGTGCCAGATTGAGCCCCCTTCCAGAAGCGGGACAGTTGTTCGAATACCGGCAGGACGATGTTTTCTACACGGGCTTTGAGATACAGAGCATATATAAACCTATGGAATGGCTGAGCGCAGACATCGCTGCAGAGTACGTTTACAACTACAATCTGGAAACCACCCTGGCCCTTCCATTTACGCCACCGGCCAGCATTAGAGCCGGGTTTCAGCTCCAACGCCCCGGACGGGGAGTCTTTGGCCGCAGTTACGCGAGCTTCTCTGCCCGATACCGCTTTGCTCAGAACAGAACGGATCGCAACGAGCGAAGCACTCCGGAATACTGGTTGATCGACGCGGCAATCGGCACGAAAATTCAGATGGGCCGGCAGGAAGTTGATGTGCAGTTGCAGGCTTTCAATCTGCTCAATGCCTTCTATCTTGATCACCTGAGCCGCTACCGCCTGATTGGCATACCGGAACCAGGCCGAAACATTGTGCTTCAGCTCAGGGTTCCGCTGAATTTTGTTGTGGGTTGAAAGACGGTCCTCGCTCAATAAAAAAGAGCCGACCATTTTGTGGCCGACTCTTTTCTGCTTTCATTACAAACTAATCAATCAACGCAAACTCCTCTACAAAATATACGTATTGAGATGTTGGAACAGCCAGCCCATATTGGCTGTAAAGAGGCTGTTGGTGTCAGTTTACGGTAAAGTGAATTTCTGCACTCACCATTTCCTCGCATTCGTGGTCTTCGCAAGCCTCTGCAACAACGTGAAACTCGGTTCCCGGTGCAAAGCCGCTCAGGTCCAAATCCTCTTCAATATCCACCACTTTGCTATGGGTGTGGAGATCGATGTCGAGGATCAGATTGCTTTCATCGCCTTCAGGGTATAGCCGCAAAAAGACGTTGTGGTTCTCATCCTCGGCGGTAAAGCGCACGTGTATGTGCACGTCTGCTGCTTCGGCACTGGTAAACGTATGTCCATCATTGGGCTCCAGAAACTCAATGTCAACATGGTTGTGGTCGTGATCGTCTTTGTCACAGGACGTCATCATCAGGATGGGAAGTCCTGCGAAAAGGATGGGGGCTAAAAATCTTCTGTTCATGCTATGGGGGTAGGCAAGGGAGTTGGTTCCCGGAATGATGAATTAATGCTGTTTATTTGCTTGTGCAACAAAGTTGTAACAAGCGATTGATTAAAACAATGCGAAAGGGGATTTTTTTTTCTTGACGACTTCTTGCTCGCTTAGCCCCCCAGACGCTGCCGGCTGACTTCGTAGGCCATCATACCCACGGCCACGCTCACATTGAAGGAGTCAAAGGATCCGGGCATGGGGAGTTTGAGCGTCTGATCCAGTTGCTCCAGCACTGCAGGGCTAAGACCTTCGCCCTCCGCACCGGCCACCAGAGCCAGGGGAATGCGCAAGTCGCTTTCCCAGGGAAAGTGCGCCCCATCGGCCGCGAGACCTATGGTTCGCAAACCGTGTTGCTGGGCCAGTTCCAGGGCTTTGGGAATGGAGAGCTCACGGCAAACGGGCAGGTTGAGCAAGGCACCGGCTGAAGCCTTGATGGCTTCGGAGTTGGCCGGAGCAGCGTCCCTCAAACCCACCACCAGGGCGTGAAATCCCGATGCGAGGCAGGTGCGGGCTATGGCACCAAAGTTGCGCACATCGGTTACTCCATCCAACACCGCGATCAGCGGGGTTTCCCCCTGTTCGTAAACAAAAGGAAGCAAGTCTTCCAGAAGTTGATAACGAATCTCAGCGGTGTAGGCGATCACCCCCTGGTGATGACCAGAACTCATTCGATTCAAAGCCTCTCTGGGAACCGCCTGCAGGGGAACCCGAAGCTGGCGGCTCAGGCTCTTGAGGGTATCGATGGCCGAGCCGCTGGCCCCCCGCTGAAAGAAGATCTTCTCGACCGGAGTGCCGCTTTCCAGCAGGGTCAGTACAGGCTGCCTGCCGAAGACCATATCGGGCCGCTTACTGCGTGACACCGAAGATATCTTGAACCAGACTCTGGCAGGAACTGTGGTAGTAAGGCGGCCAATAGAAAGGGCTGTGCTTTTGCCAGGAGGCTGCACACTGGTTGCGCAGATCGTCGGCCTTTGCTTCCAGCCCGAGGTCTTCATACAGCCTGACCAGGCTGGCCGCAGCCCCCATCACACCAAGACGGGCCAGACTGTTCTCGGTTCCGCAGGTCAACTGGCCCTGGGAGGGCTGTCCGCCAAACAAATCTCTCATGTAGATCAGTTGAATATCTTTTTCACGAATGCTGTTCAGGGTAAGTAGCCAGTCCAACTCGGAGGCGACAATGCGGGCGGTTTCGTCGGCCACTTTTTCTGCCTTTTCCCGCTCGTCCAGCTCCAGGAGCATGTTGGCCACACCCACCATATTCATATCGTAGGGAAGAGCTTCCGGTGGGAAACTGCGAAGGAGCTTATCCAGGACATTGCGGGCCTGCTCACGGCGTTCATCGGCCAGTTCGGAGGGAGCTTCCTGGGCCTGAGCAGTGTCCTCTTCGAGGCTCTGCATCAACATTCTTTGAAGGGCATCGGCTTGCGCGCCCTCGTTGATCAGATCAAAAGCCAGTTGCTGGTACAGCAAGTACTTGACCGAAAGAGAGGCATTCAGAGCACTGGGGTCGAGATAGATCTTTTCGCCTCTTTCAAGGCCTCCAAAGTTGAACTTGTCCGACATGAGCAGGTCGTACATCACCTGCGTGCTCATGCTTTGGTTGTAGCCGTTGCGACGTCCGCTTGGATCGGGTTTCTCGACCGGAACCAGTTTATAACACATTCCATCGTGGCGGAAGTACTTCTCCAGACCCAGAAAGGCATCGCTCTGAACGGTCATGGCGAAATAGATGGGCCTGTCCCAGTTGTTGGCACCGATGATGTCCAGGGTCATCAGGTCATTCTTGTACATGCTGCGCTTGTTGAGGTTCACGTTCATCTGTGAGACCACATAAGGCGCTTCATCTGCGGTAACCGTTCCGTTGTTGATGACTTTTTGACGATCAACCGGAATGCTGATCTGGCGTGTGGGCAGATAGGGGTTGGGACTCTCGCGGACAAAAGAGACGAAGCGATTCACATCAATGCGCTGATCCTTGAACTTGCTCTCTTCGTTGAACTCCAGATAGACATTGTTGTCAGCCTGCACATCTTCAACGCTCATCGTCATCGCAATAGGCCCCGTATCGTTGACGGCACGGCGCAAGGCGTTGATGTACCAGTCCACACCGAGCAGACTCAGGTTGATGATGCGAATATCGGTTCGGGTGTTCTCCACCTCCTGGGCGTACCAGAGAGGATAGGTATCGTTATCACCTTGAGTGAACAAGATGGCATTGGAATCGCAACTGTTCAGGTAGTTACCGGCGATATCCCGGGCAAAGGTGCGGTTGGAGCGATTGTGCCCGTCCCAGTTCTGGAAGCCCATGATGAGCGGAGCACACAGACAGACCAATCCTATACCAATAGCCCGATTGGGGGAATCCTTGAAAACCCGTTCCAGCCCAATAGCTATTCCACCAAAGACCAACACCACCAGCAGACTGTAACCCAACAACATTAAGAAGGGCGAAAGGGCGTACTGGGTCAGTCCGGTGATGAACATCAATGCGGCGATGACTGCAGCACCGGCCAGATACTGGGTCAGGGTCTTCCCCTGCCTGTCCTTACCAATCTCAAGCAGACCGAGCACGCCCATGCCCACCCACATGGCAAAGGCGAAAAACGCCCCGACCAGGGCATAGTCTCGTTCGCGCGGCTCAATAGGAGGCTGGTTGGAATTGACCAGGTTCATCACCCCCATGAAGAAGAAGAAGATGAACAGCACCACAAAACCCCTCTTGTCATTTCGATACTGCCAGACCATGCCCACCAATCCCAGAATGAATGGCAATAGGTAGAAGTATGATCTGGTCAGGTCATTCTTCTCGGATATGGCCAGGCTCTGGAGCTGCGGATGTTTGGCTTTGTCAATAAAGCTCAGTCCGGTGATCCAGTTGCCGTTTTTGTAGCCATCTGCCAAATAGCCTTGTCTGTCGTTCTGGCGACCGGAGAAATTCCACATAAAATAGCGCCAAAACATATATCCCATCTGATAATCAAAGAAGAAACGTATATTATCGCTATACTTTGGAATGTAGTTGGCGCCTTCCGCTTCGCTCAAGCCGAGGAAGGCGTAGTACATGGACAGGTGACGGCCCTCCGGGGAGCCCATGCGCGGAAAGAAGACCTTCTTGTTGCGCTGCATGACAAGAGCCAGCTCAGGCGGGAGATTGGCTATGTTGGCATTGGGGTAAACCGCGCGGACATCGTAGAGGTATTCCTTCTTTTGACCGACCACTTCATAGCGCCCGTCAATCTTGCGATAGATGGGACCGGCATCTTCGGCGCTCACCGGACGGGCGGTGAAATAAGTTCCAAAGAGGAGATCCCGGCTTCCGTACTGCTCGCGTTTCAGGTAGCTCAAAAAGCTGTGCACATCACTGATGCCGTTCATGTTGATCGAAGGCTCTGCAGCGGCCCTGATGAGCACCATGGCATAAGAGCCAAAACCCAGCAGAAGAAAAGTTATGCTAAGCAAGGCGGTGTTGAGCCATTGTTTGCGCTTCCTGGCCGACCAGTGAATTCCCCAGGCGAGAGCTCCAATGACGACCAGGCTGTAAAGCACAATGCCCGTGGCAATCGGAGCACCCAGGGAATTGACGAAGAACACGTCGAGACTGGCGGCAATGGCGATTAAATAATCAAGAACAAAGTATAGGATAAAAACTAATACTCCAATGGAAACCCCAAATGCGGCCAGCAATCCTCTTTTGGTTATCGGAAACTTTCTAAAGTAGTACAGAAATACAATGGCTGGAATGACGAGCAAACTCAGCAGGTGAACGCCTCCTGACAAGCCCAGCATAAGAGCCACAAAAAGCAGCCAGCGGTCGGCACCCGGCTCATCGGCAACGCGGTCCCACTTGGTCATGGCCCAGAAGATCAGGGCGTAGAAAAAAGTAGCCAGCGCGTAAACTTCCGCTTCAACTGCAGAGAACCACATCGAGGTCATGAAGGTGCCAACACCAGCGCCAATGACTCCCGCGGCGATGGCCGCTGCGGTCTTTGATGAGGTCCATTCTCCTGTTCTGATCAATACTTTACGGGCGAAATAGGTTATGCTCCAGAACAGAAAGAGCACGGCCGCCGAACTGCTCAGCGCACTGAACAGGTTCATCATGATGTCCGCGTTGACCATGCCCCCGCCGAACAGCGTGAACACCCTTCCCACCATCAAAAAGATCGGCGCTCCGGGAGGGTGTACCACCTGCAGCTTGTAAGCGGCAGAGATGAACTCACCGCAGTCCCAGAAACTGGCGGTAGCCTCCATGGTCAGGGCGTAAACCGCAGAGGCAAAGATGAAGATCAGCCAGCCGGCGATGTTGTTGGCGCGTTCGAAACCCTTCATACAAATTTGTATAACTACCTTTTAAAAGAAGGTCAAAGTTAAACCAATAAACGAGATAGCCCCGGCAGAAGAGTGGCAACTGCCTGTGCTGTTGATTCTGCTGCAATGGGCTTATATCCCACTCTGCATTTGAACAAGATCTCCGAGGCAAAAAATCAGGGCGGGAGCAAAAAAAGCGTCCGGTGTTTCCGGGTTTGAATGGAACCGCTATTTTTGTGCTCCGCTTTTAGGTAGAGCGGATCGGTTCAGGCCCGTGGTGTAACTGGCAACACGTCTGATTTTGGTTCAGAAGAGTCTAGGTTCGAGCCCTAGCGGGCCTACAAAAACCGGGAGCATGCGCTTCCGGTTTTTCATTGCTAGCAACTCAGCGAGTGGGGAAGGAGCTTCAACGAAGCTCGAATTCCATATAAACTATAAGTGTAAATAGCTGAAAACCAGTATTTTGTGACCTAAGTTTATTCCACAACTCCGTTCGCTCCACGGCCCGAGTCATCCCCTCCCAAGCCCCGCAAAATCTCTGCTCAAAAGGCCAAAATCGCTATCTCGGTCATGATGGCTTTTGCCTATCTTTGCCGTTCTGTTTTAAAACCATGGTGGTCAACGACGTCAAGCTCTTTTCCGGCAGCCAAAGCCAGTATCTGGCCGAGAAGATCGCTGACTTTTATGGTCAGCCGCTCGGAAAGGTCCATGTCGAGCGCTTCAGCGATGGAGAATTCCAGCCCAACCTGCTGGAATCCGTCCGGGGAAACTATGTCTTTTTGGTTCAGAGCACCTTTTCGCCCAGCGACAACCTCTTTGAGCTGCTGTTGATGATCGATGCGGCCCGCAGAGCTTCTTCGCACTACATCACTGCGGTCATACCTTTTTTCGGTATGGCCCGTCAGGACCGCAAAGACAAGCCCCGCGTGGCCATTGCCAGCAAACTGGTGGCCAATCTGCTGGTTTCCGCCGGTGCCAACCGGGTCATGACCATGGACCTGCACGCCGATCAGATCCAGGGCTTCTTTGACATTCCGGTAGATCACCTTCAATCCACGGCTGTGTTCATTCCGCATCTGGAGAAGATGAATCTGGAGAATATGGTTTTCGCCTCGCCCGACGTGGGCAGCACCAAGCGCAACCGCACCTATGCGATGCACTTCAACACTGATCTGGTGATCTGCGACAAGTACCGCCGCCGTTCCAACGAAGTCTCCGAGATGACCGTAATCGGGGAAGTGCCCGGCAAAGACGTGGTGATCATTGACGATATTGTGGACACAGCCGGAACCCTCTGCGCGGCCTCTGATGCCCTGATGGCCAAAGGGGCCAACAGCGTCAGAGCCTTCATCACCCATCCGGTGCTCTCCGGAAAAGCCTATGAACGCATAGAAGCATCTGCCCTGCAGGAACTCTATGTCACCGATACCATCCCCTTGCGCAAACGCTCATCGAAGATCAAAGTGGTCTCGGTGGCCAAGCTTTTCGGAAGGGCCATTCGACACACCCACGAACACCGTTCCATCAGTTCGCTGTTTCTATGAACAAACCGCGGCACACTGAACCATCGGTCAAAGGATGGGAAAAGAGCCGCATCTGCCAGCCAGCAACCCTTAAAAATCGCTTTAAAAGCGCGCGCCATGAAGACCATGACCATTGAAGGCCAGCTCCGCAAGGACCTCGGCAAAAAAGCATCCAGAAGCCTGCGACGCGAAGAGCAGGTGCCCTGTGTGCTTTACGGAGGCGGGGACAACATTCACTTTTCTGCCCCATCCACCGCATTCCGCCACGTGGTATACACCCCCGACTTCCTCAAGATCGATCTGAATCTAGACGGGAATCACTACGAGGCCATCATCAAGGACATCCAGTATCACCCGGTTAAGGATGATGTGGAACATGTTGATTTTCAATTGCTCCAGAAGGGCATTCCCCTGGCTACCCAGATTCCGGTCAAGCTGGTGGGCTCCTCTCCGGGAGTTCGCGAAGGCGGCAAGATGAAGGTCAGGGTTCGCAAACTCATCGTCAAGGTGGCTGATCCCAAGTATCTGGTCGAGTCCATTTCCGTTGACATCAGCGAGCTTCAGCTCGGGCGTTCGGTCCGTGTGAGCGATCTGAAGGTGGAAGGGGTGGAGATCATGAACAGCCCGGGTATCCCGGTGGCCACTTGTGAGATTCCCCGCGCCCTTCGCGGCAAGACGGCTGCAGCAACTCCGGAAGCCGCCAAGGCTCCTGCCGCGAAAGCCGCACCGGCCAAGGCCGCTCCTGCCAAGTAAGTCGCTTGTTGCCTGAGTGATGGAGTCATATGCTAAGGCATGACCCATCAGTTTCTATCAACAAACATGCACAAGATTTATATACAATAATGCGCTATCTGATTGCCGGTTTGGGCAATAAGGGGGCGGAATACCACGGAACCCGCCACAACATCGGATTTGACGTGCTTGACTATCTGGCCCGCAAGTACGAAGTCAGTTTCAAGCCCGATCGCCTGGCCGATATGGCGGAGATCAAGTACCGGGGGCGATTTCTGCGCCTGATCAAACCGCAGACTTATATGAACTTAAGCGGAAGGGCGGTTCGCTTCTGGATGGATCAGGACAAGATCAGCGCCGATCGCCTGCTGGTGGTGGTCGATGACCTCAATCTGCCGCTCGGCAAACTGCGCCTGCGCACCAAGGGCAGCGACGGAGGACACAACGGGCTGGCCGATGTGCAGCAGGTGCTGGGATCCAACGCCTTTCCCCGCCTGCGCGTCGGAATCGGGAGCGAGTTCTCTCAAGGCACTCAAGTGGACTACGTGCTCGGCAGGTGGAGCGAAGAAGAAGCCAAACATCTGCAGGAGCGCATTCCCCTGGCGGCCGAAGCGGCCCTGCGCTTTTGCGCCCAAACGCCCGGGCAGGTCATGGAATGGGCCAACGCCCAATAGCGCGGCTTTTTTCATGGCATAGTGCTCACGGATCTCGACCCTGGCTTGAATCCCGCCTTTCAGCGGGCTTAACTTTGAAGCATGACTTGTTTTTGTATCGGGCGGAATTATGCGGAACACGCCGCCGAGTTGGGCAACGCGGTACCGGACAAACCGCTGATCTTCTGCAAGCCCGCCACGGCATTGCTGCCCGATGGAGCCCCTTTCCGGTTACCCGATTTCAGCGCGGATGTTCACTATGAGACCGAGTTGGTGCTGCGCGTAAGTCGAAAGGCCAGCCGAATTGAACCTGACCATGTCTGGGACTACATTGACGCCCTGACCCTGGGCGTGGATTGCACGGCCCGCGATATCCAGGCCCAACTCAAAGCCAAAGGCCAGCCCTGGGAGATCGCCAAGGGATTTGACGGCAGCGCCCCGATCGGAGCCTTTGTGCCCATTCCCCCGGAAATGAAAACTGACGGCCTGAGCTTTGAAGGCCGGATTAATGGAAAGCTGGTTCAGCGGGGCCATACCCGGGAGATGATCTTTCCGGTTCCGGTCTTTATGGCCTATCTTACCCGCTACTTTACCCTTTTGCCAGGTGATTTGCTGTTCACCGGTACGCCGGCCGGGGTGGGTGCCCTGAAATCCGGGGATCATTTTGAAGGATTTCTCGATTCCGCAACTCCGGACAAAGGGCAACAAAAACTCCTCGATTTCGAAATATTGGGACATGGGTAACGGCAAAAGCACCGTGGAGGCAATTGATCTGGACATTCTGTTGGAGGCCTTTAGAAAGATGTGCCTCAGCGAGGCCATGTCGGAGACCTTTGACCGCAACCGGACGGTGTGCTACTACGTGCATGCCAATGCCCGGGGCCATGAAGCCATTCAACTGGCAGCGGGCATGCAACTCAAGCCCTGCGACTGGGCTTCGCCCTACTACCGCGACGATGCCATGTTGCTGGGCATGGGTTGGGATCCCGCCGAACTCATGCTTCAACTCATCGCGAAGGGCAGCGATCCTTTCAGCGGAGGCCGCAATTATTACAGCCACACCTGTTCGCGGCGCGAGGACCGGCCCAAGATGCTCCATCAGAGCAGTGCAACGGGCATGCAGGCCATTCCCGCTACAGGAATTGCCCAGGGCCTGCGCTACCGCGAAACCCAGAAACTGGACCAGAGCGAGGAGCGCCCCCTGGTGCTCTGTTCGCTCGGCGATGGTTCCATGACCGAGGGCGAAGTGTCCGAAGCCCTGCAATTTGCGGTCTTGCATCAATTGCCGATTGTCTATCTGGTGCAGGACAACGATTGGGGCATCTCCGTGAGCGCGGAGGAAGCCCGCACCATGAATGCTTATGAGTATGCCGCCGGCTTTGTCGGCCTGGCCCGCAAGAGCATTGACGGCGCGGATTTCAGCGAGAGCTGGAAGGCCGTTGAAGAAGTCTTTGACTGGGTGCGCAGACACCGCAAGCCGGTACTGCTCCACGCAAGGGTGCCGCTTTTGGGTCATCACACCTCGGGCGTGCGCAAGGACATGTACCGCACGGAAGAAGACCTGGCCAAGCACAAGCGCCGCGATCCACTTCCCCGGTTGCGGCAATTGCTCCGCGAAATGGGGCAGTCGGAAGAAGAACTGAACGCCATTCGACAAGAGGCTGCTGCGCAGGCAGATCGCGCCTTTGAGCAGGCTGTTGAGGCGCCGGAGCCCGATCCGGCCACGGTCAGTGATCACGTCTTTGCCCCTTCGGCCTATGTGACCGAACAGGGCGTCCGCGAGCCCGAAGATGCGGGAAAGTCCATCATGGTGGATGCGGCCTTGCACGCCATGGGCGAGATCCTGGGCGCTCATCCCGAAGCCCTGCTCTACGGGCAGGATGTGGGGCGGCGACTGGGCGGGGTGTTCAGGGAGGCCGCTCTGCTGGCCCAGCGTTTCGGCGATGAACGGGTGTTCAATACGGCCATACAGGAGGCCTACCTGATCGGTTCAACTGCGGGCATGTCGGCCACCGGATGCAAACCGGTGGTGGAGATTCAGTTTGCCGATTACATCTGGCCGGGCATCAACCAACTGGTCAGCGAGCTTTCTAAAAGTTGCTATCTGAGCAATGGTCTTTTCCCCGTTTCGGCCCTGATCCGCGTTCCCATTGGAGCTTATGGAAGTGGTGGTCCCTATCACAGCGGTTCGGTCGAGTCGGCGCTCTTGTCCATTCGCGGCATCAAGATCGCCTATCCCTCCAATGCCGCCGATATGAAGGGCATGCTCAAAGGCGCTTTCTACGATCCCAATCCGGTGATCATGCTGGAGCACAAGGGTTTGTACTGGTCAAAGGTGCCGGGTACGCAGGGCGCAAAGTGCATTGAGCCCGGCCCGGATTATATCGTACCTCTGGGCCTGGCGCGCATTGCCCTGGCCGCCGATCCTGAGAAAGTGCAGCGCGGTGATTCCATCGGTTTGATCACTTATGGAATGGGGGTTCACTGGGCCCAGAATGCCGCTGTTCATTTCGGGGGAAGGGTGGAGGTGCTCGATCTGAGGAGCTTGCATCCCCTGGACGAAGAGGCAGTGATGGCGCAGGTGCGCAAACACGGCAAGATCTTTGTGCTCACCGAGGAGCAATTGGAGAACTCCTTTGCCGAAGCTCTGGCTGGGCGAATTGCCTCCAGGGGTTTTGAACACCTGGATGCTCCGGTGGCCACCCTTGGGGCGTTGAACCTACCCGCCGTTCCCCTGAATTCCGGTTTGGAAAAAGCCATGCTTCCCAATGCCGAGAAGGTTGCGGAGCTCATTGAGCGCCTGTTGTCCTACTGAACGGAGGTCAATTCTTTTTATGCACGCCTCGGGCTAAAAGCGCGATGCGCTTGGTCAGTTTTGGGGATAAGGCTAAGTTTGCCCCCTCAAATATCCCTTCATGCCTTACTTCTTCACTTCCGAGTCGGTGTCCGAAGGACATCCCGACAAAATTGCCGACCAGATTTCCGATGCCCTGCTGGACAATTTCCTGATTCAGGATGCGGACAGCAAGGTGGCCTGTGAGACTTTGGTGACCACGGGTCTGGTTTTTCTGAGCGGAGAGGTGAGGACCAAGGCCTGGGTTGATGTTCAGAAAGTGGCCCGCGATGTGGTGCGCCGAGTGGGTTATATCCATAGCGCCTACAAGTTTGACGCGGATGCCTGCGGGGTGATTTCGGCTATCCACGAACAGTCCGATGATATCTACCAGGGTGTGGCGCAAAGCGCCCCGGAAGATCAGGGTGCCGGTGATCAGGGCATGATGTTTGGCTACGCGACCAACGAAACGGCTCATTACATGCCCCTGGCTTTGGATTTGTCGCATACCCTGCTCCGCGAACTGGCGGCCATTCGACATGAAGGGAAAGTGATGAAGTACCTCAGGCCCGATTCTAAGAGCCAGGTCACCATTGAGTACAACGACGACAACAGCCCCCGCCGGATTGAGGCTATAGTGGTCTCCACCCAGCACGACGAGTTTGACAAGGATGCCAAGATGCTCGCCAAGATCTCAGAGGATGTCAAGGCGATTTTGATTCCGCGGGTTCTGCGCAAACAGCCCAAGGCCATTCAAAAGCTTTTCGGTGCCGATATCAAGTACCACATCAATCCCACGGGCAAGTTTGTGATCGGCGGTCCTCACGGGGATACGGGTCTGACCGGGCGCAAGATCATTGTGGACACCTATGGGGGCAAGGGAGCGCACGGAGGAGGCGCTTTTTCGGGCAAGGATCCTTCCAAGGTGGACCGATCCGCTGCCTATGCCTGCCGCCACATCGCCAAGAACATGGTAGCTGCCGGTGTGGCCGACCAGATGCTGGTCCAGGTGAGCTATGCCATCGGGGTGGCCGAACCCATGGGCATCTTTGTTGATACCTATGGAACGGCCAAAGTAGATATGCCTGATTCCCGGATAGCCCTGAAAGTTCGCGAACTTTTTGATATGCGTCCCGGGGTGATTGTCAAGCGCTTAAAGCTCAAAAACCCTATATACTCCGAGACTGCGGCCTACGGACATATGGGGCGTTCCCCCGAAATCAAGACGGTGGAATTCAGCAACAACGGCAAGACCATCAGCAAGAAGGTGGAGACTTTTACCTGGGAGAAGCTGGACTATGTAGGGGCCGTTAAGAAGGCCTTTGGGCTGAAGTGAGCCCGGTATTCCGATCGCTCTGCGTTCATAAAGTTGCGGACTCTTTAGTAAGCGCTGAGTTCTAAGCGGTTTAGTGCTGAGTTCTATCCCCTTTTTTGTTTCGTGATTTTCCGGGAGCTCCGTATCTTTCCCTATTGAGAAAGTCCATCTCTCATTGGATTAACTCAAATAAAAAATTCATAGTGAAAAGGACTCTTAACCCAGGTTCTCTGGTTCTCGCAGGGATGTTGTGCCTTGCCGCAAACTCTCAAGCCCAAAGTTTGAGTTTCACCCTGGCCAATGACATTGCGGGCATAGATCATATCTATGGCAACACCAATTTCATGGGCGGGGGCGTAGCCTTCTTCGACTTTGACAACGACGGCTGGGAGGATATCTACTTGACAGGGGGCAATGAAAGAGATGCTCTATACCGCAACAACGGAGACGGAACCTTTACTGAAGTTGGTGCCTCTGCCGGGTTGAACATCACCCATTCCTTTGGTTCTCATGCTGTGGTCACCGCGGACTTTGACCGGGACGGGTATCGGGATGTTTTCCTGACGACGCTCAACAGTTGGTCCAACTACCTGTTGCGCAACAATGGGGACGGAACCTTTACCAACATCACCGAGGAAGCCGGCCTTTCGCCCTATGTAGCCTGGAGTGCATCCGTGGCGGTAGCCGACTACAACCTGGATGGATGGCCCGACATCTACGTTGGAAACTACGTTTACAACATGGCCATCACCTATGACAGCGTCGGGCAGGTCAATGGTTTTGCCCACGACTGCGACGAGAACTGGTTGTTTGTCAACAATGGGGATGGAACCTTTACCGAAGTTAGCGACCTGCTCGGTGTTGCCGCAGACACGGGCTGCGTGCTGGCCGTGGCCTGGACCGATTTCGACTTTGATCACGATGTGGACATGCTCATTGCCAATGACTTTGGGGAATTCATCGTTCCCAATCAGCTTCTTAGGAATGACCATCCTGGGGCATTCAGCGATGTGAGTGTGAGCAGCAATGCCGATGTTGGCATGTATGGAATGGGAATCGCGGTAGGTGATTACGACCACGATCAGGATCTGGATTACTATGTGACCAACATAGGTTTGAATCATTTGTATATTAATAATGGAAATGGAACATTCACGGATGGCACCGCTGCTGCAGGAGTTGAAGACATCCTGGTCAAGCCCGGTTTCTTTACCGTGGGATGGGGTGCCGCTTTTGTCGATCTGGACAACAATACCTGGCATGATCTGATCGTCAGCAATGGCCATATTCCGGCGGCTCCTTTTATCCGCAACGATATTGAAAATCCCAACCGCGTGTTTCGCAACAATGCTAATGGGACCTTTACGGATATTGCCGAGGAATTGGGCCTGGATCACCCGGGAGTTTGCCGCGGTCTTGCCTATGCAGACTATGACAAAGACGGTGATATCGACTTGATCTTCGCCAACATTGAAAGCTATTACACCCCTGAAATAGATGAAATTCTGCTCTACAGAAATGACCTGAGCGGCGGCGGAAACTGGCTCGGTGTCAAGCTGGAAGGCGTGCTTGCCAACCTCGATGCATTCGGCGCGAAGGTGGTCATCGAACTGCCCGGCGGCGCTTCATGGGTTGACGAAGTCAGCGGTGGCAACAGCCACGCTTCGCAAAACAGCTCCATCCTGCACTTCGGCATGGGAACCGCTTCCGCAGCCGAACAATTGACCGTTTACTGGCCCGGTGGCCGCGAACAGATCCTCAACGATGTTCCAGCCAACCAGATCATCACCATCGTCGAGGACACCTCCGGTTTTGTCCAACCAACCGGACTCCAAGGCCTGGACCAGGGCCTCGGCCTCCTGGTGCGCCCAAATCCTGTGGTACAGGAAACCCGCATCACCCTTGAACTCCCCTCCGACGACGAACAGGTCCTCATCAGCGTCATGGACGCCCAGGGCCGCTCCCTCAACCTCATCTACCGCGGCGCCCTCCCCGCAGGCCGCAGCAGCTTCCCCTGGAACGCACAGGACGCCGCCGGACAGCGCGTTAGCCCGGGCTTCTACTTCATTGACGTGCAACTGAGCGATGGCAAGAGATTTACGGAGAGGGTAGTGGTGGTGCGGTAGCGCAGACGAAGAAAGTATTACCCATATCATATGATTTTAACCTCGCTATTCAGGAAGCCACTAAAACCCATAAAAAGAAACTTTTCGCCAGCTTACTTTCTCGATCAGCATATTCAGGATACTTATGTGCAACAGGGGTATGTTGTTATCCGGAATGTTGTACCCGATCAATTGATAGAAGAAGCCCTTCTTCAGTTTGATCTTTTACAAAAAAAGGATGGATACCGGGTTGATCGGAAGTTTGAGAGCAGTGGGAATTTTCCCTCCGTCAGCTTACAGCAATTTGTATTTGAGCAGGTAGCTCGCTTGATGCAAGAGCTCGCTCCACGTTTTGCCAATCTGAATCACTGTCAGGTGGGTACAGGTGGCGCATACTTTATCAAGCCGCCAACCAAGGAAAGCGAGCTATTGCCGCACCAGGACAATCCCGTAGTTGATGAGCGGAAGTCCTATGCTGTTTTCACCTGGATTCCACTTCATGATGTAGAAGTGAATAATGGCACCTTGTGGGTCCTACCCGGTAGTCACCTGTGGGGAAATGTAGAGCGCTCTCAGCATATCCCCTGGGCCTTCCGCAATCTGTGTCAAAGCCTCAAAAAGTACATGGTGCCTCTGGAATTAAAGAGGGGTGATATGATATGCTTTGATCCTTCCATCATACATGGATCAGGAGTGAACAAAGGGGAGCGCACCCGTCTTGTGCTCAGTGGTGCTCTACTCCCAAAGCAATTGGTGCAAGTGGACTATATGGTAAGAAATGGTATGGTCGAGCAAAGGGAAGTGAAAAATGACTACTGGATGGACGGTGGCCATTTGGAGGGTTTTGAAGACTGTCCTTTACTCGAACGACAGCCATACGCTTATCCCAACCCAATGAGCAGACGCGACGTGTCTTTTTTGCTTAGAGCAGAGCAGAATTCCGGGAGCAAATGATATAGATAGTGTTATATGTTATTTGATTTAGTTAAAAGTATTTTCGATCTACCATTGCCTGCGGTTTCTGAGCGGATATTCGATCCACCTTATTTGCTGGATAAGCAACGTCACGAGGAGTATGTAAACAAAGGGTTTACTGTCATTCCTCAACTTCTCAACAATGATCAGGTTGATCAAATGAGGAATGCTTTTTCCTCTCTGAGGGCTATGCCGGAATATGAGCAAGGCAAAGCATTCGTAAATAGCGGGAGGTTTGCTTCAAGGTCCATTCGCGAATTCGTTATGAGCACCATACGCCAGATGGCGCAAGTAGTTCTTCCAGCGCATGTCAATGAAGATGTTTGTTCCATAGATACAGGCGGTGCCTTTCAAATCAAACCCTATAGCAAAGAGAGTGCTCTGAATCCCCATCAGGATAGTCCAGTTGTCGATGAGCGTTTTCAATATGCGTCTTTTGTTTGGGTGGCCTTGCAGGACGTCGATGAGAACAATGGTTGTTTGGGGATGTTGCCGGGAAGTCACCTTTGGGGCAATCATCAACGCTCGCTCAATGTTCCCTGGGTCTTTGAACCCAATACGCGATTGCTGTGGCGACATCTCGTGCCGGTACCTGTTAAGTCTGGGGATGCCATCGTCTTTGATGCGGCTATTATTCACGGTTCCCGCCCAAATCTTGTAGAAAACACCACCCGAATAGCGTTTACCACCAGCCTTCTTCCCCGTCGGTACACCTTAGTTGACTACTTCCAGGATACCAACACCGCTGCTGGAAAAGTGGATCGGTACCATGTGGATATGGAATACTGGACCAGGGAAGACTTCATGAAGCGCCCACCCGACCGCTATCCATTGGTGGAGTCAGAAGAGCTTGTATATCCGTCAAGACTGAGTAATCGCGCTGTAAAAAAACTGATCAAAGCGCATTGGCAGCCTGTTTAATGGGTTGATTTGACTTGCTCATTAAGTCCAAAAGCAATACCCTGCGCTGTCTTTGTTTTTTCCAATAAAGCCACCAAAGGTTATTCTCTCTTTGCTGCCGCTTACTTTTTCAACCCGATGCCAGATATTACCCCCCTGGAACAGAATCATGTCGCCGGGTTCAGGAACTATGCTTTGTTTGACAATAGAGGGGTGGTAATCAACCTTTACTTTCTGTCCATTCGAGAGTAGAATTACTTCGTCCTCTGAGAGTGTTTCCTTGTCCTGACCATCTATCCAGCGCATATTGAATACACTGAGCTCACCTCCGACATCTGGTTTCTGCAACATAATGAAGTAACTCATTTGATTTTTAACTTCAGCATCTTTGCACAAATCGGAATAAATCAGAGGAAACTTCTTGTGAAAGAAGTTGCCGCAGTGTACCGCCATGTATCCTCCTGTCGGTTCAAGGTGGCGAAAGTTGCCAAAAAGATATGCACCTCTTTTACTTTCTGGAAGTGGGATATGAACCGGACCATTCGGAGACAGTGAATCAAAGAAGGCTAACAATTTAGCCTTCAGGTCAACTCCACATTCCTTGGCCAGCAACTCTGCGTATTGGGAATTTCCGCTGAAGTATTCATCCATGCTCTTCTCTAAGTCATCCCTTTTGAGCTGTTGATTTCTCAGAGAGAACTCCTGAAAAACCATAGGAAAAGTATAACCAACGGGCGTTCGGGCCGGGTTTCTGTTCTTGTTTTCATTCGCATATGCCTGAAGTGATTGTAGCTCATCACGTGAAAGAAAATTTCGTATTAAAAAGCCATGCTTTTTAGAGTGGAACAACTCATCAAAAGCAGCAGGGTGTAACACGGGCATCTGAGAAGCCTCCACTTCCAAGAAGTTTATGGGTTCAAGATCGACCAGATCTTTTCCCTGCCCGGTCAGCCTTTTGCCGGTTCCGATAAAACTTTCCAACAAACTCATTAGTCCGCGTTTCACAGGCAATACTTTTTTGGATGATATAGGCGGAGGCAGTTTTTCAAGACGCTTAAGGAGTTTCAAGGTCCCTGGACCTTCACTGGGATTGTTTGATATGTAAAAGTCGGGGTAAGAATTATAAATACCAATAAAATTATCATTTTTAATACAGCATATCATTTCAGCCTCCTCTGGAATCAAGCCGGCAACAACAACGGATCGAAGGTTGTTTTTTACTTGATTAGGGGGAGATCCATGGATCAAGCGGTGATCGTAGAGCACAACCTGACCCGCTTTGACGGTCAGGGGTTGGAGATGCTTTAGAAGCTTTTTCTCGAGATGGGCCAGCGGAGACGGAAGACCTGGACCCCTGTAGGTCATACCGATGAGGTGACTACCGGGTAACACAGCTAGAGTTCCGTTGGATTCATCGACATCCACCAGAGGCACCCAAAGATTATAGGAACAAAAATTTTCTTCGTCAACAATATTCCAGTCCTGATGAGCCTGTAGAGCGCTGTTCTTTCCTTCGCGCTTGATCAAAAAGCTGCCCCCAAGTAATTTGCCGCCTTCCAGAATAGCAGGTATCAGGGGTTGAATATGCTCAAGTACGGTATCGTTGGCAGCTCTGCGCAAAGCGATATCCGGTAAATGAGAACTGGCGAAGAAGGCCTGGGGAATGGAGTTGAAGTGTTCATGACCATATGCGCGGAGTCTGGATAGAGTTTCATCCGGGAGGAAATCCATGATGGTATATCCCGAATCCATCAATTCGCGTTGCTTCTCTGCCTGCCGCAATACAATCATGACTTGCTGACTTTGCGCCATACGCGACTTAAGAGACCCCGATCCACCGTTTCATAGCCAGCATTAGATTTCATGGTGCAAATCACGGATCTCAGCTTGTTTCGGGAAAGCACCGGACTCTGATAGCGATAACTGCTCAGCAATACACCTTTTGGTTTTTCGTAGATTTCCTTTAAAAAATCCGTAAACCCAAGGAGAAAGTCCTCTGGCATGGCATACACCTCAACCTTTGAACCATTTCGGTAGTGGAATTTCATTGGGGCCCCCTTAGTCTTGACGCCGGCGGTGATAGCCACTCTCACTTTATCCGATTGATTGGGCGGAGAGTAATGAATCAAACTTTGGTTGAGCAGTAAGGCTTGTCCAACTCGAAGTGGAACCGGAATTAATTCTCTTAATATCAGGTCTTCATTGCCCTCAAAAAAAAATGGAAGGGTCGGGGCTCTCTTGCTGACAAAGCCATCATAGTGACTACCGGGAAGCACGAATAAGGTGCCGTTTTGTTCGTCAACATCGCAAAGAGGTATCCAGCAATTCAAAGCGTATTCTCTATCCTCTTCCACTATAGTCCAATCCTGATGAGCGTCTAAATGACTGTCCGTTGAGGGAATCTTATACAGAAAGGTGCCCCCAAAGCTTTGGTAGTTTTGAAAAGTCTTTTCGAACCAGGGAGCGAGAATGCTGGAAATGACCTGACTGACCTGCTTTTTGAATGTCGCATCAGAGAGATAACTGTCAGACACAAAACCACTTTGAGGTAAGACAGGATGAAACTCCTGAAAGGTTTCCAACAACTTTTGCGCTGTTGCAGTATCCATCAAATCAATCACGACAAATCCCTGCCTGTCCAATAGACTTTGCAAGCCCGAGTCTTTCAAGAGAGATACCCTGTCAAATGGCTTGTTCATAGCAGGGAGAGTCGTATTCTTTCCAGCGTGCTCAATCGTTCTATGCGGTCAGGATAGTGCTGTTTGAGCAAGCGGTAACTGATCCGTGGAAAGGTGTAGGGAACTCTTCCAACGCTCTTTCCCATTTTGGGGCGAAGGGTAATGTCTTCGCCAAACTGATCAAACAACTGCATAAACTCGCTATCGTGCTCAAACAATTCGACAAAACTGCCCATAGCCGGCTCGTGCCAGGCGGTAAGAAATGAGGCCTCCGTTTGCGTAATGAAGATATTGGTCACTATTCGCGGAACATCACTGCGGTTCTGCTCTGAAAAGTGGATGATACTTTGATCAAACACGATAGCCTCCCCCGCCTTTGGATAAACCGGCCGCGCCAACTTGCGAATGGCCATGGCAATCACAGTCTTGTCATAAATCGGTCTGATGGAAGCGCCCCTATAGGTTGGCAAAAGTCGGTGACTCCCTTCCAAAATATACAGTGTCCCGTTGCTGCTATTCAGGTCGATCAGCGGGGTCCAAATATTGATGCCGTTGAATTGACTCTCATCCACCAGGGTCATGTCCTGATGCACATCCATGCTGTTTTCACTACCGGGATACTTGACAATGAAACTTCCACATACAGTTTTGTAATCTTTGAAAGCCCTAGCCTGAGAGGACTGGGCTATGGAGCAAATCTCCCGATGAGCGGACTCCCTGTACCCCTTGTCTTTAGAGTAGGTACTAGGGAAAATTCCGCGAGCATCTTTGGGTTGAATATTATTAAATAATATATTAAGCTCTTTAATTTGATTTGCATCATAAAAGGGGATTACCGCATAGCCATTTTTATCAAAGGCTCTTTGCATGTCTTCGTCGCGGAAAACACCAGAAGCAAGTTTCTTTTCAACGCCTGATAAAGCCGATGTTTCGATGTTCATGCTATTGAGAATAAATGCTTTTAATTCTATGATATATTCCTGAAGGTGAAAGAGTCTTCTTCAACATGCTCCAGGCCGATTGCCGGATTTGTGCACCGAACAGGGACTTCATATGTCGGCTTAGTTCATCATTGTAAGCCCCTCCGCCATCAACTATGCGCCGGATCAACTCGTCTTTCGAGAGATCTTCCCAGCGATAAGGCTGCTCTTCCAACAAAGCATAGTCTGAAATACGCTCTCCCCGATCATACATGGCCGATAAACTGGAGTTGTCATATCGTTCATAGAAAGCCTCGTCTACCGCATACTTCAACAAGGTATTCTTAGTTCCCGGTTTGAGGAAGTAGTGCCTGATGGCCGCATCTTCCTGAGTGAATCCCAGGCCTATAGCCAGCCTGTCTTCCTGACTGATGTTGGGCGGAGAAGCGTGAATGGTTCGGTTGTCAAAGAAGATGGCTTCACCGGCCTTCATCTCAACTAATTCCATATAAGAAAACAAGGTGAACATATGCTTGTTCAGTGGGGAAGGGGATTGTGGGGCAGGCGATGGTCTGGGACTGTCAAACATCCGGTGACTTCCCCGGATCAATCCCAGGCATCCATTCTCTTTGTTGACATCCACCAATGGAATCCAGCAAGTCACGGAGCAATGCAACTCTTCATTCTCCACAAAAGTCCAATCCTGATGTGGTGGCACAACGCTAACCGGGTTGCTGTCCTTGATGACATAGCTGGCTGTGAAAGACTTGAAGTTGTTCAGATAAGGTGAAACGTAGGGAATGGCCACTGAACGTATCCGATCGATCATCTTCGAAACCAAGTCTTTGTCGCGGTGATCCATACCCACATAGAAACCGTGTTCTG
The DNA here is from genome assembly GCA_041751015.1 of Chitinophagales bacterium. Classification (GTDB taxonomy): domain Bacteria; phylum Bacteroidota; class Bacteroidia; order Chitinophagales; family BACL12; genus WGOA01. Next base: position 65,928 of record JBGSYF010000018.1, on the reverse strand, counting down.
TCTTTCCGCGAATTCCGGAGGAAGCCAGATAACTCGTCAATTCCTGAAGCTCCCGTTCATCCAGCGCCGGTAATTTGATAAAGCCATCCCGTTCAAAGAGGAGTTGATGTTCCGGGTCTTTGAAAAGTGGCTGCATGATGGATTGTTTTTTTCTATCGGAGTATAACACTTCTGCAAGTCCGGATTTGGTCAAGCTTGCTTTCTTAAAAGGAAGTTGCTGGAATGGAGCACTCGAAACCGGCTCTTCCATAAGCTCGGGGTAGCGTAGAAATATATCCGCAGACATGCTGTAGAAACTTACCAGGCCCTTCGACTTGTTTAAATAGGGCAAAGAAAGTGAAGTGCCCTCAGGGCTCAGGCCTATAGTCAGGGCAAGTCGCGAAGCAGATTGTTTATTGGGCCAGGAGGCGTGCATGAGGCGGTGATCAAAGACTATGGCCTCCCCTTTACTCAACTCAACGGTTTGTTGGAATGAGTCCAGTTTCTCTCGCTCCGCGTCCAGAGCGGATGGAATGCCCGGAGCGCGAATACCCGTCTCTGCGCGATGACTTCTGGGAATGACCCGAAGGGCACCATATTCCCTGCCAGTATCCTGTAAGGCTACCCAGGCGGTATAAGTATGCGCAATGCTCTCATCACAAACGGTCCAATCCTGATGCAGGGGCATGGCAGCACCATGAGCGGGTTTTTCTAGAATATTGCAACCTAATAAATCGTATTCTATAAAAAAATCATTTATTTTGGCTTTTATTTTTGAATATATTATATCGCTAAATTCTTTCTTGAATTCAAAATCTGGGTGAAAGGAGCTGGAGTAGAATGTTTGAGCCGGGGGGAAGCGGTCTTTGTAGAGAGCAATCAGCTCATCACAGCTCTCTGCCGAAATCAATCTAAGTTTGACGTAACCCATAACTTCGAGTTGCCTGGCTAATTCGCTATTGGAAAATATGCTTTTCATGAAAATATGCGCGTCTTAATCTTCTGATACAAACTCGAATTCAGTTCACGATCTATACGTGGTCCATAAAGGCGTTTTCGAAATTCTCTGTGGCTGAGTGCTTTGGTTTGATGCTTAAAAGTTCGAATGGCTTTTGCATGCTCTATCGCTTTCCAGGGATCAAAGGCCATGTAGAATTCCCGATCCACTTCGTAAACATGAACCGTATCAGTGCTTACCTTGGGGTTGAGGTGGTAGTGAATCGATGGAAACTCCTCGGGTATGCAGATTAACTGTATAGCCAATCGCAGTTCGTCCGTGCGATTAGGCGCTGAATAGTGTACAATAGAGTCATCCAGAATTACCGCCATACCCGCCTCTACCTCCATGGGAATAAGGTCCTCTGCAATGATCTGATCTTTGATCTTCTCCAATTCCCAGGGGATCATGGGACCGCGAACAGCTCCAAAGCGCTTGTGACTTCCCGGAACAAGCTGCAGGGTGCCATTGGCTTGATGACTGTTCACCAGAGGGCACCAAATAGAGATACTGCTGCACAGCAGTTCATCCACAAAGGCCCAATTCTGATGGAGGGGAACTTCACCGAGATGAGGTCTCTTGCGAATGAAGTTGGCAATGATGGGCAAGTATCTATCCAGATAAAGGCTCTGCTCTTCCTCAAAGGCCTGTTGAATGATGGAAAAGACCTCTTCTTTATAGGCCTTGTTCTGGTCAATGAAGGTAAAGTCATAGCTGATGTGCTCGCTGTTGATTAAGCCGCCACTTCGCGCAAGCGAATCTCTGTAGGCGAGCTGCAGCGCTTTAACCTTCTCAGGGCTGAGGAAGGGTACTATAACATAGCCATCCTTTTGGAAGCGCTCTTCGAGTTCAGGATCCTTGAATACATTTCTCATTGCTGAGCAGTTAGTTTGCGCCACCATACAGGGAGCCAGTTTTGTCGGACCTGGCCGGAGCTGGAAGGATCGAAAAGGGTTTTCAAGGGCATATCCGGATAGTGATAGGGCTCCAGCGTATTTATTAAGCGTCCAACTGGTGGTATCAGGCCGGATTCTGCGCGGACATCTTTGTAGGAAGCAAGAAAGTCGTCCGCCGTCTGATACTGTTCTACTCTTTGAGTGCCCGGTACCGCAAAGTTAACCTGAAGAGGCGCTTTTTCCGGAATGGCCGATGCCGCGGCAATCACCCGGGTTTTAAGGCGGCGGTTGGGTTCGGAGCCATGCACCGTCGAGTGAAAGAACAGGATGGCTTGTCCGGCTTTAAGTCCAATCGGCACCAGTTTAGTCTTCAAAAACTGTTCCGCTGGACCATAGTCAAAGTTGAGTGAACCAGCGCCGCGGAGCTTATTGGGCAACCTATGACTCCCGGGCAAGACATGCAATTGACCACCTTTTTTCTTCAAATCGAACAAACTAACCCAGATGTTCAGGGACCAATGCAAGTTTTCATCGACAAAACTCCAGTCCTGATGCAAGGGAAATGCTGAAGCCGGGTGCCGATGCTTGACGATGAAAACTGGATTGAGCAAACGGTGATTGAGTAAAATGCGATGGCATGCAGGCTCAAACTGCTCTGCCAGTTCTTTAGTGATGGCAGATTTTTCTGACCCCTCGGGCATCCATGTCGTCATATGAATACCGCCTTGAGAATTCTGCTCAATATTATTTTTAAAATTATTATATAAATTAATTATATTGGTTAACTCTGAATCATGGAAGAAATCAAGTTTCACATAGCCGTGCTCGATTAAAAACTGCTGACTTTCACTATCCCTTAGAATGGGTTCCATTGACCTTGGATTGCTGCCTTTCTCTTCGCCTTACTCTGGAAGAAAACTCTGTTCAGCAGATTACTGAGTCAGTCCTGCCATTGCCAGACACTTACTCCCTAAATTTACAATGAAAATCAGGGTCCTCAATCACTTTATCGAGCGCAATTCCGGAAAATGAACACAAAATGGCTTCCCGGACCCCTTCGGCAATGGCTGTTGAGGCGGGAGTTGCAGGAACTTGCGCTTCCATTATACGATCCGACTCATTCCCAGGGCGTAGCCCAGTTCTACGACCGATACCATGAAGCCTTTTTAGAGGTTTATGGAGAGCTCATTCAGGCCTTTCGAACCCTGAGGCATGAGGATCTTCTTCAAGCTCAGGGCCTTGCCATGCAGTTACAAAACGGTCAGCGTTTGCTGGATGCTGGTTGTGGAGTCGGGCTTCCGGCTTGTTACTTCGCGGAGCATTTTGGTGTAGAAGTGGACGCTATAACCATTTCTTCAAAGCAGGCAGAGCGGGCGATCGAGCGCGCCCGCGATGCAGGGCTTGAGCAGAAGGTTAGGGTTTTGCTTGGCGACTATCACGATCTTCAGCAACACTTTGAAAAGGAGTCATTTGACCGAGTGTGTTTTCTGGAATCCTTTGGCCATTCCACCCATAAAGCCCATCTTTTCAAGGCGGTCAGAGAAGTGCTAAAGCCCGGAGGGCTTCTTTATATAAAAGATCTATTTGTGCGAAAAGTGCCCTATGTGCGACTGCAAGCCCGAGTAGATGAAGAAATCAAGCGCATCAATTCCGCCTACTGCTATGAAGTCGCCGAGTTGAGCGCTCTGGTCGATATGGCCCGGGAAGCGGGTTTTGTGATTCAATCCATTCGTACGGTGGATATAGCCCTGGAGGATTTTGAGAACCTGGCCATCTCCAATCAGTGGCAGGAACTCACGGGCATTGCACAGATCAAAGACTGGGACCAATACGTTTTTCCGGTAGATTTCTTTGAGATCGTATTGTACAAACACGATTACAACCCTCAAAAGGGCAAACATCGGTTTTTCCTTCAGAATCAATTCGAAATGAGGGTGAACCAGTTAAAAGCCGACGAATTGGGATACTGATGGCCATACCCCTCTTCCAGTCACGGGCATGGCAGGGTGTCATGTACAAACTCAGCGGCCTGTTTGGCTGGCTCTATGCCATACTTATAGTCAATCAGATCACCTTCCTGGAGACCCTGGGTTGGCTTGTTCTCGCCCTTGTCGTCTCCCTGGGCTTAGGCGGAATTGGCTACATGATCAATGATTGGTGGGATCGGGATCCGGATGCTCAGCTCGGCAAGCCCAACATCTTTGCGATGCTCTCTCCCGTTCAATGGAAATCCCTTGTGTTCATTCTGTTTCTTATGTCGGTTTTGCCCTGGTTGGCATTGCCCCTAACGCGTTGGTCGGCCCTTTTGTTTGGGTTGCAAATCCTGGCCTATTGGCTCTATGCTGCGCCGCCATTTCGACTTAAAGAGAAGGGTATGGCAGGTGTCCTGGCTGATGCACTCTATGCCCATATTCTGCCGGGTTTCTTCGCTTTGTATACTTTTTCCCTAATTGGAAATGCGCCCTTACCCACCTCATTCATTGTGCTTTTCATACTGTGGTCCACCTCCTATGGGGTCCGAAACATCATTCATCATCAGTTAAAAGATCGGGAGAATGACCGCAATACCGGTGCACGAACCTGGATAAGCCATAGGGATCCAACAGCGGTGCTTGATGCACTCGGAACTTGGTTCTTTGCTCTGGAAGTGGCTTTGTTCAGCCTGACTTGTTGGTTTGCTCCCTGGTTCGGCTGGCCCTTGCTCCTTGCCTATTTTTCGTATCTGATCTTGCATGGTCTGAAGTTTCCAGAGTTGCGAAATGGCCTTCCTCAGGAAAGGGCCAGGTTGATTCACGATCGGCTTTGCAATGAATGGTATGAGCGCTGGTTCCCATTGGTTGTGCTCGTCTTTGCTGCTTTGGGCAATCTCAGCACCGCATTGGGCGTGCTCATCTTCCATCTATTTGTGTTTAGTTTTATGTTTTATGAAGACGGCCGCTGGAAACTTCCTTTTGTAGGTGGAAGGGGTTAAGGGAACAAGCACCCGAAGTGTAAAAACTACCCGTCTTGAGCATTGAACATGAAGAGCTTTGCTTATCTTGCTTCAGCCTGGATGCTGCTTGAGACTTAATCGAATGGTCTATCTACCGGGTGGAGGTTAACAGGAGTGATGATATGGATGCTATTCAAATTTTTCATGATAAGCAGGCAAATGAGCAGTTTCACGAGCTGGGATTTGTAAAACACGGATCAATAGAGGCTCATGCATTGCATGAACTTGTTGCCTTGAACGATCATTTGCAGATACCCGATACCATTGGTTGCGGTTATAACTGCGGAATGAACACCGACAAAGCCTTGAAGCGCCGCAGCATGCACGATGGAATTAGAGAGCTGCTTCAATCGAGTCTTGAACAAGTGCTGGTAGATTTTGAACAGTTTACGGCGAGTTTCATCAATAAAATGCCTCTGGAAGACTGTTTCGTCAATGCTCATCAGGATTTCAGCTTTACCGATGAATCGGTCTATCCTTCCTTCATGTGCTTTATCCCGCTGACAGATGTAAACATTGAAAATGCTGCATTGGGCCTTATTCCCTATAGTCATCGATTCTTTGACTACGTTCGGGCATTTCCCTTTCCTCTGGCAAAGAATCCGGTAACCGAGAATGACAAGGAGTTAATGAAGTATTTTCATGTAATAAATATGAAAGCTGGTGAAATGTTGTTCTTCAATCAAAAGACCATTCACGGCTCCTTCTCCAATTACAGCAAGAGCATTCGAAATGCAGTTAGTGTGGCTTTGTTGAAGCGAGCTGAATCACCCCTGCTCTATCTGCACAATCCAGAGACCTCTGGTCAAACCATTCTAAAGTACAAGGTGGACACCTACAGTATTGTAGAGTATAATAACCCGGTTTTATCAGCGATGTATCACGAAGAAGGTATAGATCTTCCCTATGAGTTAGTAGAGGAGATGCCCGTTCAAGTACACGATACCTCCTGGGAAAATCTGGAGCAGAAGCTTGTTGATGCCGGACTGCAAACTTTTCAGCAAAATATAGAACTTCTGGACCGCTACTATAGGTATCAGGAGAAAAGACGGGAAAGGAAAAGCCTGTTTAAAAGGATTCTGCAAAGGGCTATAAGAAAGTAAGCCCATGCTGTCTATCAGAGATATTTTCCGCCTGAAATCAGCATACCGGCCACCACTTCGGTCTCTAGATTACCATTTCATCCGGGATCCCGAGCGACAAAGAACCATGCTCAACCAGGGATACGTGCATTTTACCGGGGTAGTCCCTGCGGAGGCCCTCGAGATTGCACGAAATGTGTTTAATCGTATAGAACAAAGCAAGGATTTCTACACCTGTGAGGGCTTTATCACTTCCTGTAACTATGGCAATGAAGTGCAACGCTTTGTACACGATCAGCTCGGGAATGCAGCAGAACTGATCATTCCCGATATACTTCATCGGGAGCAGATCGTGTATGATTTGCTCAATGCTCTGATGATAAAATTCAGCAGCCCAGGTTCTTCTTTGGTGGCTCACCAACATATGCCCATGGTGGATGAGCGCAAGGCCCCGACCTGCTTCATATGGGCACCTTTATCCGATATCCATGAGCGGAATGGTGCTCTTTTAGTCTTGCCTGGCAGTCATCAATGGGCGGCCTGGTTGCGAACCCATAACTTGGAATCAACACCTGTGAGCCGACATCAAGAGACCTTGTTGAGCCACATGAGGCCCCTGTTTCCGCGCAGTGGCGACTTGATTCTCTTTGATAGTGCTTTGATTCATGCATCGGCGCCGAACACAGCGGAGGTTCCAAGATTAGCAATGAATTTTAGCGTAGTACCCAAGGGCAATGAATTGCTGCACTACAGTGAAATGAATTGCAAACCTGGTGAAATCCGGAGATATAGCGTAGATCGGAATTTCTATAGGGATATAAGTTATATAAATCCTGATGATGTGGATGAAAAGTATAACCCCTTTGTCATGGAATCTATAAACCCTTCTTATCCCTTAAGCCATCGCGAGCTGGTCAAGCTAATCAGCTCCAGTTCAGACCCTTCGTAGATAAATAAATCATCTATATTTATTGATCAACGTCTCCACGTATTTTTCGGTGAGCCTCCGAGGATATATGGTGTCTTCGACAATGCGTGTATAGCCCTTTGGTCTTCCCCACAGTTGTCCTTTGTACCAGTACTCCAGATCAACCAGAAACTTTTCAACCTGCCCATAAGGAGTCTTTTTGTCATTGACATATTGCACATGTTGAGCATCCTTCTCAATGATGCAGACGTTAAAAGCTATTCGCTTTACGGCAGTCTTGTTTTCACCGGAGGCGTGAATGAGCGCTGAATCAAAGAGTAGCACATCACCTTTATCTATAAAAATGGGCTCCATGCGATCCCAGAGTAGTTTGCTGAATTTCTTGAGCGGCCAGCTGGGATATTGGCTGGAGCGCTGCCAAGCTGCCCATAGATGGCTGCCCTGTATAGCATAGAAAGTGCCATTGTCTTCGTTCATGTCCACCGTGGGTATCCATGCATATGTGGTTGTTCCTTTATACTCATCCACTATTGAGCAATCCTGATGAGGGGCAAACCAACATCCTTTGTTTTTGATGATTATGCCACCTCCAAAGTCGTAGTCACAGCGATTAGGATCAAGAATTTTATCAAAGATATCAACGCTTACTTTTTTGACCGCCTCAATAACGATTTCATGAATCCTGGGTCCGAAGGCAATAGAAGTCTCCAGTTTATCCGATTCGAAATACCCTTCCATTTTAGAGATATCTTCATGAACGCTGAGAATATGTTTTATTGCCGCATCTGGCACCACTGCTTTGACTACAGTATATCCTTTTTCCGAGTACTCCTTTCTATTAATCTCATTTAAGATGTATAATGGATTTACAATTCTATTGGGTATGGACTTTTCGGTCTCGGGCTGCCCAAATACATCCAGAAGTCTGGTGAGAAGATTCATCATCAATGATTAAGCCGTAAAGATAAGATGCCATACACTTGAAAATCGCTTCTCTTTCACGCCAGTCCCCGCGCTTTCAATCAGCCTCTAAAATGGCGAGATAGCGATGGGCAATGCGATCCCAACTATACTGATCCCGGAGACTTTGCAGAGAAGATTCCTCATGCGCAAAAGATTTTCCCTGGTACTTCCTGAAAAAAGCCATGATTTTTTGAACAAATTCCTCCGTACTGCCCGAAGCTAAACGGCAGCCCAAAGTTGGAAGATCATCCAGAAGCTCCGAGCCGCTGACAGGTGTGCTGATCACATAAAGCCCCTTCGAAATGGCTTCCATCATCGATATGGACATGGCCTCGTGCCTGGCTGTATGGAGGTAGAGATGAGCGCGATGCATGGCCTTGTCAATGATGTCGTTCCCCACAAAGCCGTGCAGCATCAGATTGGGCAGAGGCTTAGTTCTAAGCTCCTTCTGCACCTCAGCCATCAATGGACCATCTCCATACATCTCAGCCGAAAAGGATAGCCCATGCTCGTGCAACGCGCGGCATACAGCCAGAAAGGCAAAGGGATCTTTTTGCGCTACGAATCGGCCTATGAAGAGCAATCTCAATGGTTCTTCCACCTGATATCCTGAGCGATAAAAGGATAGATCCATACCATTGGGAATCAGGGAAATCTTATGCCTTGAGTCAGGGAAGGCCTCCAGAGCTAGTTTCTTCATAGCTGAAGTAAGCACGCATAGACGGGTTACGTGTGTCAGTATCCGCTGCATGATTGGTCGCGTCAGCCGGTGATAAATCCCCATGCTATCCGGATCGTATCCGGGAATGTCATGTCCGTGAGTCAGCAGGATGCACGGCAGAGACGAAGTCCGCTTCAAAGCCAAAAGTGGAATACCACCTGGAAGAATGAAGTGAGAAAACAGAGCATCATAATCGAGCGCTGAGCTTTTGCGAATCCATGAATAAGCCCGCAGTCCCCAGTCCAGCATTTCCATAGGATTAGAGCGGTGCAATGACCTGCGCCTATTCGCTAAGCGGATAATCTCTACTCCTTTGGAATCAGTTTCTGCCCCGGCATTCAGCAGCGTCTTCCCTCCAGTGACCACACATACTTCATGGCCTTGTCTCACCCAGCATTCTGCGAGATTTCTTGCAGCAACCCCTGCACCGGCCCCAATGGGCGGGTATTCATATATCAGCATCAACAGCCGGGCCATATAGATAGATTATCTCCGTTGAGCAGCGTTTGCACCATAGAAAAGGTTCTGATTGCCCTCTAAACGTTCAGTCGGTCAGTTATGTGGAACCGCGGTCTTTTTTTAACTTCATTGTATATGTTCTTAATGTAAGTTCCTATCAACCCCAGGCAAAACAATTGAAAAGCTCCAAACACCAAAACGGCAAAAAGCACGGAAAACCATCCGGGAATAGCAATGCCTTTGAGGTAAACACTAAAGGCCCATAGAAACAGGACCACACTGACCATGATGCCCGTTATGGCAATAACAAAGACCAACATCAAGGGCGCTGATGAGTAGGATGAGATGCCATCAAGTGCCAGGGTGGTCATCTTGAATAAGCTGTACTTGGTGTCTCCGTGTTTTCGGGCAATTCTGCTGTATTCAACCTGAGCGCTTGGGAATCCAAGCCGCGGAAAAACCGCCCTGAGCAGGAGTAGGCGTTCCGGATAGTCCAACAAGGCATGCAATACCTGGCGGTCAAACATCCTGAAATCACTGTGATTCTTGATGATTCCCTGTTCCAGGAACTTCATCATGTAGTAGTACAGTCGCGCACTCAAGCGCTTAAACACGGAGTCCACGGAGCGCTGAGTTCGCACACCATAAACTATCCCGGCCCCTTGCTCAATGGCACTGAGCATCTGTGGAATGACCTTGGGGTCATCCTGCAAGTCAATATCCAGGGTCAAAAAAAGCTCGAATTCTTCTGCAAGACTTTGCATTCCGGCCAGCAAAGCGGTCTGCTGACCTTGATTGGCCGAAAGTCTCAAGCCCTTCACCCGCGGGTCCCGTCTTCCCAATTCTTCAATCAAGCCCCAGCTCTTATCCGTACTGTGGTCATCCACATAACACAAACCCGAACTTGAATTGAGACGTTGCTGGGCAATGAGGTCATTGAGTATGAACATTAATGATTCATAACTATATTGTATATTTTCTTCTTCATTATAGCAAGGCATAATAATCACCAGACGCGGCGGATGCAGATATTGTATCACTGAGTTCATAGCGTCTTTTCGGGCGAATGGTCAATTTCAGGACTCAGCGACCCTCCAATCGCTGCATCAATCTGAGGAGTTTTGGGTCGGCATAACCCGTAGCAATGGCTTTGCGGTAATGGCCTAATGCGGTTGCTGTATCCTTGAGATCAAACAGATGGTAGTCGCCGAGAAATTGTTGCGGAAGATAGTAATCGGGCAGCAATGCAGCGCTTGAGGCGCTGAAAGCCGCGGCTTTTTCTTTTTGCTTGGCCTTGTAGAGCATGTCGACAACGGCATCATAAAGCCAGGTCTCAGCTCTAAGTTCCATTGCGGCCGTCCAATAGTCAAAGGCACTGTCGCTGTGGCCGTTCACCAGATAGGCCTGACCTAAGGCGACCAAATAGCGATGCGGTGGAGTCTCTGATTTTAGGGTGATGCTTCTGAGTTTTTTTAGCGCGGATTCCGGCTCATGGAGATAGATCAGTTCCAGGCGCCCCAGACTGTAGAGGGCGTCATCGTAGGTAGAGTCCACACTCAATGCCTGGACAAAGTAAGACTTAGCCTTTTGCAGTACAGGATCACTGAGCGCTATCTGCTTACCGTTTCTGGCCCTTTCGGAGAGTTGTTTAGCATAGGTACTGCCCAACATATCATTGGCTCTGACCGATCGGCTCAGGTAAGGAGCATCCGCTTCAAACAAAGTGATGCGATCTTTCCAGTCTGCTGAGCGTGAATGGGTTTTGAAACCCAGAAAGATTATATAAAATAGAAAGAATACTATGCCCGCAAGTTGCATGAATTTTTTCCGGGGAAGGGCGACTACAACTCCAGCCAATCCCGCGCTTAATGCAGCAGAAGGACCAAAGAACAATCGCTCCGCCACTGTACCAGTTATCGTAAAAAGGGCATTACTCACGGGAGCATACACCACTGCAAACCAGAGAAGGATCAGCGGAAAGGCTCTCCATTGACCTATATAGAGGGCGTAAAGCGCAAAAGCGGATATCAACAGCAAGAGGAGAGAAGCAATATAGAGAAGAGGGTGGTCCCAGCCATACACCTCCACCATGTCATAGCCATAGTAGAAAAGCATCTTACCGGGCACGAAGAACTGTTTCGTGTACCAGATCAGCGTGCTGATTACTTGCGGATACCACTGACTTGATTCGGTATAGGCGAAAGGATTTTCTGCAAAAGGCGCTTTGCCTGCGTCACCCTCGGGCAAGTTCCAGGCTGGCATGGCCATACCTAGAATCAAGATGCCTATTGTAATTGGAATCAGCGTTGCGGCTTTGGGGATACCAGATAGCAAGCCTTCTTTTGTGGGCCAACATTTCCCCCAAAACACCATCTTGCTTTCTTCATAGCGCAAACTCAGGATAGCCAACAACCAACCCAATCCAAGGATGCTCAGATAGCTTTCTTTGCTCAATACCGCCAGAGTTCCCAGGATCACAAACACGCTGAAACCTCGCCACACCATGCCTCGCTTTAAGGCGTGCATCCATCCGACTAAAGCTCCGATACTAAACAAGAACCCCAGCATCTCCTCGCGGTTTTTCAAGCTATTGAACACCTCCGCATGCAGGGGATGAGCCAGAAAAAGCAACATGGCCAACAATGGCCACCACGGCGCTGAACCAGGCAATACCTGGCGAAGAAAAATAAATAAAATAAAACCACATAAAGCATACAGCACTACGTTGATACCATGACTGGTTCTGGAACTCTGACCTCCGTTCAACCAATGCTCGATCACAAAACTCGAAGCAGCAATTGGTCTGAAGCCATAGGTATTGAGCTCTCCTTCCAGCGCTGTATTGTAGCGATTGCTCCAGATTTCTTTAAGCTGTACCGAAGCAGCCTCGGTTTCACTGCCATAGTCCCATCTCAGCACATAGGCATCATCCAAATTGTAGTCGTGGGAGAGTGCCCGTTGTCCAACAAGAGCGACCATCAGCAAGGCAAGGACAAATGCAACTCCCGATCTATTTAAGTATGATAAAAAATTATACATAAAAGAAATATTGCGTCAACCTAGTCGCGCTTTAATATTCGCCCAAAGGTAGTTGGCGCGACTGATACGCCAGCGGTAAGCACGGGCGCCTTTCCCCCGTAAAACAGGTACCGCAATCTGATGTTGCTCAAACAATTTATGCAAGCCCGATTGGGCTAAAACCGCTTCTTTTGAAAGGCCCAATCGCCTGAATTCCTCATTCATCCAGTGAACCAGAACCCAGGATTCAGGTACAGAACTGTCTTCCAAAAGCAGCCGTGACACCTGAGGCCAGCGATCCTCGTTCCCCAGGGCCACAACAAACTCCCTCAGCTCAAAGCGCTCGACCCCTTCACCCAATATCCGTATGGGCAGGGTCCAGTCGGTAATGGCGGGCTTGAGCCGCCTTTGGGTCTCCTCAAAGCACCAGGCCATCAACGGCGAACTGGCCGGGCAATACATAACATTACCTACTGCCTGAAAGTGGGGGTGGGCTCTGAATAGATAGGTCGAAGGGCTTAGAGGCTTTATAAGACTGATGTCGGTATCCATCCAGCCACCACCCAATTCATACAACATTCTATATCGGAACAAATCTGAAAACCCCGAATAACTACCCGCTCCCAGACCCTCTTTTGAAGCTTTTTGGTAAGCAAAAACCGCTGATTCCGGCAGAATCTCCCGGGCATCCCTCAGTCTAACCCCTTCCGGAACCTCGAATTCCCGGTAAGCAAAGAGCTCAGCCCGTCTGCCAAATTGCAGTGCTGATTTCAGACACATCCGTTCTAAGGAACCCAACTTTTCACCAATCCATAGGCTTCGCCAGACCGGTGGTTCCGCACTTACAGTTGATGGGCTTGGCAAGGGTGAATTCATGGCAAACAAGGCTCCAAAGTTGCAGAGGATTGTATAGAAGCTCGAAATACTGGATTGGCGGTCTCAAATTTCTTCCCACCACGCTATAAATGCAAATAATAAAAATACTAAAATGTATAATATTTAATAAATCCTCAAAAATGTATTTTAGCCGCCATCCTCGCAAGATAGGTTGAGTTCATGGACAAAGTGAAAGGAAATCAATGAGAGTTATAGTAGTTATATTATCTTTGACATTTTGTCATATAGCCTACAGTCAATTGGCCGATATCTCCTATCAGGTTCGCGTAGGCAATATAACCAGTTGGGAGAACTATCTCTTTGTCTGCGGCAGCACCCCCTGGGGGAACTGTTGGGAAATTGGCGATGAGGAATACACGGCATATGGACGCTTCAAAGACAATGTCAATGCAAGCCTGGTATCCAGCGGCTGCCTGACCTGTACCTCCAATGATTTTTGTCAATATGGCTGGGGCGCAAGCATAGGAGGCCGCACTAATAACGCCTATTCCATCATTGGCAACATAGATGCCTGGGAGAATGACTCTGACCCCAGATGTACCTACTTTTCTGCTGAGGACGATTGCCGTCGCGTCGGAGATGTGGGTACCTACTTGATCCGTGAAGCTCAATTCCCTGGAAATACCTGGGTGAGTGGCCCTACGTGGGGTACCTGCTATGAAGCCCATGCACTTCGCCTGGAGTTCTACTGGAACTACGCCAATGCAGGCAGCATCATTACGCCCTGTTACAATACCCAAAACATTGCGGCTTCATCGGGTCAGATTCGTTCCTGGCGTGTGGCCATGACCGCTGGGGATACTTACGTGTTCAGTACCTGTGAGCTGACTACTGAAGATACGGAGCTCCGCTTGTTTAGTACAGATGGCCGCACTATTGTGGCTCAGAGTATCGATGCTTGTGCCATGCAATCAGAAATTGCCTATACCGCACCTTCCACCGGAACTTACTACATGGAATTGTCGCAATTCAACCGCAATCCGCTGACCTCAAACATGAGCCTGAACTACTACAAGCGCAGGCCGGGTTCAAACAATGTGTTCCCAATCGATGTCGGCACCCTGACTTGTAGTACAGATTACAGCAATACTCAGAACAACGCTACGAGTAACTGCTTTGGCAACGCTATAGGGCAGGCCAGTGATGATATCTGGTACCAATTCAGCATGAGTACGGCTGGCTGGGTCGAGGTAGGAACATGCAGCTCCGGTTTTGATACCTATATGCACATCGCCAATTCAGCGGGTACTATCCTCCATTCCAACGATGACAACGGTCCGCTCTGCGCAGGAACAAGAGCTTCCTTGCGCGTGTACCTCAGTGCAGGAACATACTTCGCCATCAGTGAAGGTTATGGCACAAGCAGCGGCAGTATTACCACCACGATAAAACTTACCGCGCCGTTTTGCGACTCCATTCCACCGCCAAACTGGTCCATCAGTTGTGAACAGCAGAGTGCAATTGACATCTTTGGCCGAGGCATCAACATGGAGGACTCTGCCCTGATAGTGCTGCCGGTTTTGGATGGTCTGGATAGCCTGATGGTGGAAGTTGTCTGCAAAGGCACATCGCTGCCGGAGAGCTGCACCATCATTGCCGACGGAACAGAGTACCCTGGAACTGCCTCAGCCGTTTCCAGTACAAGTGTGCCAGCCAGGGTGTTTCGCGCCACCCTTCCACCATCAACTTCTGTGATTGTTGCCTCTCAAAACCCGGCAAGCACCTACTCAGCGGTGATCTACGCCTTCAGAGGAGATGAGACAGGAGCCGTTGCAGGCTCGGCGGTCTTTGCTCAACAGAACCTCTATCAAGATTCCATAACTCTCTATCTGCCTATTGAGACAAGGTCGGAATCCCGGGATGTTCGCATCATACTGCCCATCAGCGAACTCAATGAAGACGCCAGATACGCCATAGTTCGGGCTCAAGCAGGTGGAATTTTCGCAGTCGATACGGTGTATGCCCCTACTTTAGGGAGCTCATTGAATATTGTAGTAATTGTGTTGGAAGATGTGCCCGGTGAGCTGAGTTTCGTTGAAGTTCAGGTGATTTCACCGCCTGCTCCTTTTGGTGATTCCTTTTTGTTTTCCACCATAGCAGCAACCTCTGGTTGCGCAATCCCGGAACCCATTTCCTGTGAAGACGTTGTTCTGAGTCTTGGAGTAGATACGCTCTACATTTGCGAAGGGCAGCAGATACTCCTTGATGCCGGACCGGAATTTGCATCATACAATTGGAATACTGGCGATACAAGTTCCAGCATTTTGGTCAGCAGCGGATTTTTCTCCGTAAGTGTAATAGATTCCAATGGATGTTCAATCAGCGATTCCATCTTCGTGTCATCCATAGTCATTGACATCAGTCCCCGGGACACCAGTATTTGCCCCGGAGACAGCTTGACTCTAAGCACAGCGGCAGCACGAGATATCGCCTGGTCAAATGGCCAGACCAGCTCTGAAATTCTAGTGTTTCCAGACAGCAGCACAACCTACATACTCACTGTGACAAACGCTGGCCTGAGCTGCTCTGACAGTGTTAGAATTTCCGTGCAAACTTACTCTCCGCCCATATTCAGCAATTGTCCCGCCAACATTATGGTCTTTGAATCCCAAGCCGTTTTTTGGGATGAACCCATTGCCACCAGTACCGATAGCTGTTCATCCTTCATCATTGTTGAGCAGGTCGAAGGGCCTTCCAACGGTACCATTTTTCCTGTGGGTACCACGAATGTAGAGTTTCTGGCCAGCAATGAAGCCGGTCAACAAAGCAGTTGCCAGTTTACGGTTCATGTCCTGCCTTCCTGTCCAAGTCCGGTAGAATTGAATTCCATGCCGACCCGGAACAGTGTTACCTTGAGTTGGACCATGGATTCAAGCCATCTGGGCGTACAGGTTCGCGGGCGAAGGGTGGGGGATGCATTCTTCGCTACGACTCAAACGACATCAAACAGCATCTTCATCGGTGCTTTAACACCAGCAACTTCCTACGAATGGAGAGCTAGAGCTAAATGCCTGGACGGGAGCATTTCCGCCTTTAGTCCTTTGCAAAATTTTGTTACCAGCGCTGAAAAGGCTTCACATCAAGGCTTTGATTTTCGCCTGCATCCCAACCCCGCGGACGATCAAGTACAATTGACCTGGACCGCCGCATCGGGTCCAAGCATCCTTCGAATTATAGATCCTTTGGGAAGAGAAATCCTTCAACTGAGAGGTCAGTCAGAAGGTTCAAGCTTACTCATGACCAAGAATTGGCCCAGTGGCTTGTATCTGGCATGGCTTTCTGATGAAAGTGGACATCACTACCTCAAATTTGTGGTGGAGCATTGACGGTTTTCAACTTTAGACCAAGGTCTAAGCTGTTTTTAGCAACCCGAAATGTTGCTGAGATTATCCTCATGACCTAAACTCTGGGTCGGGATAAGGGACCTTTTGACCCAACTTCATCCTCGAAGCTCAGTCGCTTTTCGACCTTTTTACCGCTATTCTTAGAATCACTGGTTGATTTACAGCCCTATATAAAATTAATAGTGTATAGTCTACACTAAGTTGTATTTATTAGATGGCAATGCCATAGCTGTTTCCAGCTAGTAGTTTTGACGAAACTTATTATTTTGTAATTATTTGTGTGAAATTTATCAATTGTTGAAAAATAGTTATTTAAGTTAACAACGGGGATTTTTTTTTGTCAAAGTCTTAGAATAATCCGAAAGCCCTCTCTATCTTGGATGTTGGTTAGTTGTTTTCGGCTAAAGCAGCAATTCAGACTCAAAGTAATCTGTAGGTATTATTGGAGTATTTCAATGATTTACAACAGGTTATAAAAACACAATATCTAATATGTTTTTCTCTCTCTCCAAGAGTTCATCGACAAATTTGGTGGTTTTCATCGGGTTGTTTTCAACCATATGGATTCCAACCAATTTGATGGCTCAATCGAGTCAAAATCCTACCAAGCCTCATTCGCCCAACATCATGAGCGTTCAGGAAGGAGACATGCTTCAAGGCAGCATGGAGAAGCAGCCTGCAGGCGATCCGCGTTTTGGGGATCCTATTGCGGATCCGGAGGGCTATGCCGAGCGAAAACTGGCCTTTTACAAAGACCAGCCCGGCTACATCGAAGACGATGGAGAGGGAAGAACCTGGTGGAACATCAAGACTGAAATTCCACTGCCTCATCCAACATCGCCCTATGACGATAGCGGCCGTCCGGTGGCCGACATGCAAGCAGGAATACTCTTTGGCCATTGGCGCCTCACCAAAATCGAACCTATAAGGGCCGACTCAGAAGAGGACCGCCGTGCTTTGCTGGACTATATCGCCCAACACATACAAATCGGTGCTGTATTGCAACTAAGTGCAGGAAGAACGGGCTATCAGATTCCCAGTATTGGTCTGATCGCCGACTGGTGGACCGATGAAGACTTGAATATGTTCTATATGCGTCCGGAGTGCAAGACATGTGAAGGCTTTCAGGCTCCGGTAAGCATGATCATTGAGCAATTCCCCAATCAAGGTCAACTGCTTTTGCTCCTTGAGCCCCATCAGTGGGAAAGGGGTTCTGACCACGCTATTCGTCTCACCTTCGTCAACGAATTTTGATCATGAATCGAGCTTACTACACGTTGTTTTTCGCGCTCGCTTTAGGTGGTCAAATTACTCAGGCACAGTTGGCTGATATCTCTTATCAGGTTCGCGTGGGTAACGTCACCAGTTGGGAGAATTATTTTTCATGTGGTTTTTGGGAAGGACCGTGTTGGGAAGCAGGCGATGAAGAATACACAGCTTACGCCCGCTTCAAAGACAATGTCAACGCTAGCTTGGTCTCCACTGGTTGTTTGACCTGCAACGCCAATGGCGACTGCAGTTACGGTTGGGGAACATACATTGGGGGCCGCACCAATAACGCCTATTCGGTCATTGGAAATATCGATGCCTGGGAAAGCGATACTGACTGGAGATGCACCTTCTCTTCAGGCGATGACTGCCGTCGAGTAGGCGATGTAGGAACTTACCTGATTCGGGAAGCCCAGTTTCCGGGTAACAGCTGGGTTAGCGGCCCAACATGGGGTACATGTTCCGAATCTCATGCTCTTCGCCTGGAGTACTATTGGAACTACGCCAATGCAGGTAGCATCATTACGCCCTGTTACAATACCCAAAACGTTGCGGCTTCGTCGGGTCAGATTCGTTCCTGGCAGGTGGCTATGACTGCCGGTGAAGTTTATTTTTTCAGTACATGCGGCCTAACCACTGAAGATACCTATCTCAGATTGTACGGCACAGATGGCCGTACAATAGTTGCTCAAAACGATGATATATGTGGTTTGCAGTCCGAGATTGGCTATCTCGCTCCTACAACCGGAACATACTATATTGAATTGTCGCGCTTTAGCCGGAATCCCCTGAATTTAAACATGAGCCTGAATTATTATAAGCGCAAACCGGGTTCAAACAATTTGTACCCAATCAATGTTGGTACGCTGACCTGTAGTACAAATTACAGCAATACCCAGAACAACGCTACCAGCAATTGTTTTGGCAATACCATTGGGCAGTCAAGCGATGATATCTGGTACCAATTTACGATGAGCACACCGGGCTGGGTTGATGTAGGATCGTGCAGTTCAGGGTTCGATACCTATTTGCATATTGCCAATGCATCGGGTACCATCATCTACTCGAACGATGACAACGGCCCACTTTGTGGAGGTACAAGAGCTTCTTTGCGAGAGTTCCTCCCAACAGGCACTTACTTTGCCATCAGTGAAGGTTTCAGCACAAGCAGTGGCAGTGTTACCACCACCATCAAACTGACTACGCCATTTGGCGGCTCTATCTCAGGCCCCTCTACGGTTTGCAATGCGGCAACCAGTCAGGTTTACACGGTCAGCGGCGTGACCGGTGCTGTAAACTATTCATGGTCAGTTCCTGCAGGTGCCTTCATTCTGTCGGGTGCTGGTACTTCGAGCATCACTATGTCTTTTGGTTCTGCATCAAGTGGAACCATATCAGTCACACCCACTAACTACAATGCATTTCCGGGTTGCACGGGCACACCCTTGACCTTCAATGTTACTGTTCTTGCCCCCGTTTTGTCTGGAAATGTTAACCCTTCGGCTGAAACAATATGTTATGGTGCTGATGCCTCCAACATCAGTTTTAGCACCTTGCCCAGTGGTGGAAGCGGATCCTTTGGCTTCCAATGGTATTATAGAGATGGATCCAATGCCTGCCCTACTGGTTCAAGTACAGGAGGTTGGACGGCTATCACTGGTGCAACCAGTAACAACTACACGCCTACAGCAGTTACGACCACGAGAACTTATGCAGTCAGGGTTGACCCTATAGGCACTCCGGATTGTGGCATAGCCCAATGGGCAACCGATTGCCGGGTAGTAACTGTATTGCCTGCTTTGAATCGGGGCACAGTCAGCAACACCTCTGAAACCATTTGCTTTGGTGGTGATCCTTCCAATATCAATCTGTCTACTGCACCCTCTGGTGGTGCAGGTACCTTCAATTTCCAATGGTACTATCAGGATGGTACTCCAGGTTGTCCCAGTTCAGGCAGTGGTACTGCCGGATGGACCGCCATCAGCGGTGCAACCACTAATTCCTACGATCCTCCCAGTGGCCTGGGTACTACCAGAACCTATGCGCTTCAGGTTGACCCTACAGGTTCACCGGATTGTGGAGGCTTTGACTGGTCCAACAGTTGCCGGGTTGTCACAGTGGTCGATGATCCCGAGGCGCCTACGGCCACAAAATCACCGAACGTAGCCGGAGTATGTGAAGGCACAACATTAACCATAACCGGAGTTACGGATATGGGTGGTGGAACCGGAACCTGCAATTTGGAGTATCGCTTCAATACCGGCAGCGGTTTCGGGTCATGGAGTGGTACCATTCCCTCCTTTGCAGCCATTGAAGGAACGAATGTTATTGAAGTGCGCAAGAGCTGTTCAGGCAATGGATGCGATCCAGCCACCAACTCCTTCTTCTGGACGGTGGCGGCCAATCCAACGGTGGCTGATGCCGGAACAGATCAGGATAATTGCAATAGCGGGAGCTTCACGCTGGCGGCCAATTCGCCGATTGTTGGTATAGGTTCCTGGTCCGTGATCGCCGGGTCAGCAGCCGTTTCAACTCCCACTTCACCAAGCTCTCCGGTTACAGGAGTGCCCCTTGGCACCAGTGCAACCTTGCGCTGGACCATTGCGAGTGGAGCGTGTACATCCAGTACGGATGATGTTGTCTTGACGAATGAAACGCCTCCTTCTAGCGCGGTGATTACCTCAACAAATTATACCTGTTCGGGCTCCAAGTTCGAATTGGTTGGAGGAAATCCAGCCATAGGTGACGGTTCCTGGAGCATTATTGCTGGAACAGCGACGCTCACTCCGGAGTTGGCCTTGCCCAGACTGGCTGATCTTGAAGCCATTGACTTCAACAGCACAGTAACCGCTCGCTATACAGTGACCAATGGTCCCTCCAGTGCCTGCCCTGATAATACCCAGGAAGTAGATCTGGACTTCCTGACGGAGCTTGCTACCGCAGCAGATCCTTCGGTGACATGTACGCCCATTCCAACGGGTGGTGTGCAATATTGGGCTTCCAGTGGTGGAGAAAAACTCTATCTGGCTCTAGATCCGAATAACAACAACATTGGAGCAACCAGTGTTGAGTTGCCAGGAGCAGACGCCTTTAGTTCACCAGAATCTTACTTTGGTGGTCTGGGCGATGTACCTGAAGGCGCTTTTGGTGGAGGTTCCGCCAACCCGGCGAGAATGCCATCCGGCAAACCTTCTTGTCCGGAAGAACTTTTCTTAGAGGACATCTTTGAAATCAATGTGGCCAATCAACCCATCAATACAGATCCTATATTGACGGTTTACATTCCCAAAACCAAATGGGATAGTTTCGTTGCGGATGGCAATGTTTGGCTGGATGCTGTTGAGGGTCGTAGAGTAGCCTATGAAGATTGCTACATTGGATTCCCGGCTTCATCGCCTTCCATAGAGCCACCCAGCACAGCGAACATCACCGTAACCGGTTATCACGATGATGGTCGCAGCTTACATGCAGTATCGACAGTTGACTACCTCGCTGCAGGTGACTACTACGCTATAACTTTTGCCACTGACCGCTTCTCGAGCTTTGTCATTCACGGCTCGGGTTCAGGTGATCCGCTGCCCGTTCAATTGGTCTCTTTCACAGGCCAGCATGAGGACGGTGTGAATCTGCTTGAATGGGTTACTGCAACTGAGTTTAACGTAAGCCACTTTGAGCTGGAGCGCTCAAGTGATGGAATCAATTTCAGTAAGATTGCTTCTGTTGAAGCGGCCGGGCAGACCACCACGGTTCAATCCTATTCTTTTGTTGATAGAAACATCGCACCAGGCGGCTACTACTATCGCTTGAAGATGCTTGATCTGGATGCCAGCTTTGAGTACAGTAAGGTTATCTACCTGAGCGCAACACAGGGAGTTTCTATTGACCAGTACATCAACATTGTACCCAACCCCTTTACGGATAAGTTTGAGGTGCAGTTCTATCACGCCCAGAGTGGGATGTACACGGTTCAAATCACCGACATGGCCGGTAAGCCCGTTACAGAGATTACCCGCAATGGCGACAAGGGCATGGTGGTAGTGCCGATTGACCTGAGCGATAAAGCTTCGGGATCTTATCTGGTACGCGTCACCCGTCAGGACGGAATGCGCCTGGTCAGACAAGTCATCAAGTCCACCGATTGATCGGTGTTGAAGGCCCAGACATGACCATTAAATTTTGCGCCCTCAAAGCGCTGGATTCCAAACCAAACGACAAAGCCGGCTCTTATTGAGCCGGCTTTGTTTATTCAGGCAAACCGAGAGTAATGCAATACTAAACCTATTGTTTAGCGAAAATTCATTCAGCAAGTCACCAATGATTAGCTCATATCAGCGCAAAAGCGTCAGAGCTCCTTTGTAAACCCATTGTTGCTGGCCCTTGCCAACCCTGATCAGGTAGAAGTATGTTCCATCGGGCAACTGTTCCCCGCTCCAGTTTTGCTGGTATTGATCTGTGCGAAAGACTTCGCTATCCCAGCGGTTGATCAGACGAATTTCATGAGTATCAAAATCGTTCAGTCCGAGGATGACCCATTGGTCATTGAATCCATCTCCGTTCGGGGTGATGATGTCAGGGATGAAAAGTTCGGGTTTCTGAGGAAGGGCGAACCCGGCATTGACCCGAACTTCAACCCAGGCCTGGTCGCAGAGCCCGGCCTGATCGCAGATTTCGTAGCGGAACCGATCCAGCCCATCGGCCTCCCGGCTTCGGTAGAGAAGACTGCCATCTTCCAAAAGGCTGACATCACCCAGTAGGGGTTCGGAGCGCAAGATCAGGCTTTGCAGATCCCAGTTACCGTTGCCAGGCCGGTCATTGGAAAGGATAGATAAGTTCTTTTCCTGCCCGATTTCTATGGTGTAGGAATCATCCAGACAGAGAGGCTCCAGGCAATTCACGGTCAGAAAAATCGCTGCGCTGTCGCAGAGTTCATCCTGATTGCAAATCAGGTAGCTCAACGAGGCTTCTCCGCAAAAATCTGGAGAGGGCAGAAAAGTCAAGCGGCCCATAGCGGTATCGAGAGAGAATTCCATCGGTTCAATCCATCCATAGAGCACCAAAGATCCCGGAACCAGTGCTGAGGAACCCCCGGAATCATTGGCCAGCAGATCAATGCTCACTGGTTGATTCCAGTTGGTGCTCACAAGATCATCCACCGCAATCGGGCCGTTGAGCTGCGGCGCTTCGACCCGAATTTGAACCCATGTAGAATCGCAGAGACCCTCTTCGTCACAAATTCTATAATAGAACAGATCCGTACCTGAGGCGCCTTCAAAGGCTGTGTAGAGAATCTCACCGGTAGCCAGTTCGAGATTTACCGAACCAAAAGCCGGAGCAGAGATCAGCATCAAACTCGAAGGATCCAGGAATCCATCCATATCGCTGTCGTTGTCCAGTACAGCCAGCAAGACAGGAGTGCTGCCCGTTGTAACACCGGAATCCGGCATCGCCACCGGGGGATAGTATAGTCGCTCTACGCTCACCGCATCGATGAAGTAATAAGCCATGGCCGAAGCCCAGGGGTGTACGTCTACCCGATCAGTGCTGTGATCATCTCTAAAGTTTCCAATCACAAACTCGATTTCCCCACCCTCAGCCTGGTACTCTCCGGATACACTCATCCAACCATCAGCCAGACTGATGGGTGTTCCCCGATACTCAACCTGAGGCTCCCAGAAATAGGGGGCTTGTGAGAGAGCCGGATAACTCGTAGGTGATCCGCTCCAATCGGGAATGGAGTCCGTAAAGAATACACCAAGGTTATTGCTCCCATAGCGGTACTGCTCAGCCACGCTGACCATGAATTCAACCGAATAGTATTTTCCGGCTTGTAGCCCCTCACTCAGCGTTCCGCTGAGGTACTCGCGGTAGTGTGCAAAGCCTCCATAGACACTGGAGTCCACATAGGCTACAAATCCGGCATAGGCCTGACCATCATAGGGCGTTTCTGATCCAAAGCCGTTGTCCGGAGTGTTTACACCGGGAAAGGTGGTGCAACTGTTGAAGTAATCGGCTGTACCCGGCGTGGGCTTGGTCCAATGAGTGGCCCTGTTCAATTGATCGATGAAGCCTGGGCAGGTGCTGTAGTCCTCAAATCCAGGGTTGAGCACCAGGTTTTGGGCCTGTACTCCAACGAAAGGGCCTATCGCGCAACAGCAATATAGAATTCTATATATAAAGCGGCAGATCATGATATGGTATCAACTCGTTTAACATCTCTAATTCAGCCTCAAGGTGCTGTGCATGGTCGAAGATTGCCATACCAGAACAAGGGCTTTGTGACACCGCCATTTGGGGAGTAGCCCAGAACTATTGATTGTAGGCCCCATTCGTCATTATTTTATTCATCTTCATAAACTTCTGTTTACCAATGATTTGTAATAATAACTCAGATCCACTCTCACAGCCTCCCGATCTTTCTACATAGTCTTTCTTATGTTCTGGTCTGATCGGAAAGAGCCCGGATTGTTGTTCACCTCCAACTTCTCAGCCTGAACTTTTGGCTATTTTTACCCTATGCAAGCTTACCATGACCTACTCCGGCGCATTTTATCAGAAGGGACCCGGCGAAGTGACCGGACCGGAACAGGTACTCTGGGAATCTTTGGTCATCAGATGCGCTTTGATCTGGCCCAGGGCTTCCCCATGCTGACCACTAAGAAGCTCCACCTCAAGTCCATCATACACGAATTGCTCTGGTTTCTGCAGGGCTCCACCAATATTGCCTACCTCAAGGAGAACGGTGTGCGCATCTGGGACGAATGGGCCGATGAAAACGGCGAGCTCGGACCGGTTTACGGCCATCAATGGAGGTCCTGGCCGGCTCCGGACGGCAGCGCCATCGATCAGATCAGCCAGGCTCTCGACTTGATTCGCAGGCAACCTGATTCGAGGCGGATCATCGTGAGCGCATGGAATGTGGCCGATATAGGAAACATGGCTCTTCCCCCTTGCCATTGCCTTTTTCAGTTCCATGTGGCCAACGGCAGGCTCTCTTGTCAGCTCTATCAACGCAGCGCCGATGTCTTTTTGGGCGTGCCGTTCAACATCGCCTCCTATGCCTTGCTCACCCTTATGGTCGCTCAGGTTAGCGGTCTTAAACCCGGTGACTTTGTGCACACTTTCGGCGATGCGCACCTGTACCTCAATCACCTCGAACAGGCGGAGCTCCTGTTGAGCAGGACTCCGCGCGCCCTGCCGGTCATGCAACTCAACTCGGAAATCACCGACTTGTACGCTTTCCGTTTTGAGGACTTCAAGCTGCTCAACTACGATCCCCATCCCCATATTCCGGCTCCGGTTTCGGTCTGAACAAAGCATAGCATAAATAATGTTATGGTATATGAGACGGTGCCACATATGCAATGGTACCAAAGCCACACTTCTAGTCGCGGAGCTCTGAGTTTCACACGGAAACTTGCGTTTCAGGCACGGAGCCAAACCCTTATCCAACCATATGATAATCTCCATGATCGTAGCGGCTTCCCTCAACGGGGTTATAGGGCGGGACCAGGAACTGCCATGGCATTTACCGGCCGATTTGAAGTATTTCAAGCGCCTCACTCTTGGCCGACACATTTTGATGGGTAGAAAGACCTTTGAGTCCATCGGCAAGCCGCTTCCCGGACGAGTCAACATGGTGCTGAGCCGATCGGCTGAGCCTCCAACTCCGGGATTGATTATGATTTCGAGCCTGGAAGAGGGCATTCTTATCGCTGAAGAAGCAGGGGAGGAGGAGTTGTTCATCATTGGAGGCGCGACAGTTTATGAATTGGCCTATCCATATGCACAGCGGATATACCTGACCCGGGTGGAGACTGAATTGGATGGCAATGCACATTTTCATGATCCTGATGAGCAATGGGCTCTACAAGAAGACCTGCTTCATCCCGCCGATGAAAAGCACGCCTACAGTTTTCGCTTTCAGCGCTATGAACGCATAGCCGGAAGCACCCAAACGCTGGAATGAAGGGCCATAGAGAGAAGTGGTATCTTCTAAATTTCATGGCAGCAAGACAATCTTGATGTGTCCGTCGGCAGCCCCCATGAGGCGCAGTAAATAGATGCCAGCAGAGAGCCCCTCTGGAAAGTGAAGCGTGTACTCAGAGAAGTTTGTTGAATCCTGTACGGCCAGGCCTTCATGATTCAAGCTCTGCTGCCAGACCCGTCTTCCATTCCAATCAAACAATTCCAGATAGACCCTTCCGGCGTGTGCTCCATCCAGCCGCAAGAACGCCCGTTCTTTCAAGGGATTTGGCACAAGGCTGAAACGTGATTCCCTTTTATCCTCCAAAGTGATGTACGCTATATCGCAGACCTGCTGTGCAGGAACAACCCCTTCGTCCTGTTGCATCAAGCGGTAGTAATGTGTGCCAGGAAGCAGTAAAGTATAATCATTAAACGTATAATTATTTTGTTGACTACTTGTTCCACTGCCTTCGACAAAGGAGATCTCTTGCCAATCGCTGTGCGCATCCCGCCGTTGCACAAAGAAGCCGCGGTTGTTCAGCTCCGTTTCTGTTTGCCAACTCAACAAGACTGCATCGTGATGCCAGCGGGCCTCAAACCCCACACAACTAACCGGTAGCGGAGAGCTGGAAAGGGCCATGGCCCATGCTCCGGCCTGTTCTACCCATGCCGTTATCGCCCGCTCTGTTGGCCAGAGCGAGATGCCCATGTCATTGCTTTGCCAGCCGCTTGAGCCAGACCAGAATTGAGCCTGCAATGTGGGCTCAGCGCCGATGACATTAGCGCTTACCTCACTCTCCGGATAAGCGAGTTTCATCCAGAGGGGCGAAGCACCGGGGTCCAAGATCCAAAAGCGGTCCAAGGTCCAGGGAGCATTGTCTCCTCCGGCTTCCGCACTGTAGAGATCGGTAACACCGAAAGGCATACCGCGCCCGGCAGCAGGCAGTGGGAGATTGTTCATCCCCGTTCCATAACTCGCCGCCCGCAGGGTGTCTGCATGAACTCCGTCAGCATAAAACTCCAGAGCTGCGTCCGGTCCATCCCTCCCAAAGGGAATTCTGAACCAACCCGGCTCAGACCCGGCAAGAACCCAGGAAACCGTGCCGTAGTCCATGCCAGGTCCGGGAGTGCTTTCCGATTCCAGCCAACCCCCTTGCTGCCAGCGAATTACATCCGAAGAGGGCTGGAGCAGACTCAATTGATGACCGTTCAATTGGAGCTGATTGCCCAGACCCAGGTCTAGGCTGTCTCGGATCCGCAGATCAACATCCAAACCGTAGCGCTTGTCTTCAGCCCCCAGCACCAAACAGCCAAACTCCTGACTCACAGACCCGCGAATCTGCTGCTCCCCCGATGCCAGACGAACACAACCCCTTCCACCGACAACAAATTGCCCTGCCGCATAATCAGCCGTCCAGTCCGAAAGCCCCGGCAATGCCGCTCTGCCCGCGCCGACCCAAAGTTCGCCATCTACCTCAAGCACTGCATCGCCCGCCAGCAGCCCGGAGTTGCGCACGCCGCCTTGCACGTATAGGCCCGCACCCTCCTGAATGTAGAGACCTGCATCCGCTTCAATAAAGAGAAGATCCTGCGAGCGCAGCACGCACGGGCTCAGCAGAGCTACAGAGCCTAGCCAAAGCGCCAGCCCTTTGCGCAGCTTACTCAGCCCCTTCGACCCGAAAAGAAAACGATGAAAAACCCGCATAGCCGACCTGTTTTAGGCCGGCAAATTCCGTCGGGTAAAGGAGGGCATCAGAAAATCATGCCCTCTTATTCAAAAATGTGGATAACTCGGCTGGGGGCCCGGGGGCCACGGGCCGGGGGGCCGCGAGCTGAGCGCCGGGCGCTTCACCCCCTCAACCCTGCTCAAACTGAAACTTGAAGCCCACCCGCTTGCCGGTAGAGAAAGCCCCGTTGTTTGACCGGCTGAGTTTCTGCTGCACAGACATGGACATGACCTGCTCGTAGGGTGGCACTAAAAGATCCAGATCAATCGCGTAGATCATGGCCGATTCAACGATGGCCCGCAGGTACACATCGTTGATCTTTGAATTCTCAAAATCGTTGTATAAAAAGCCCAGTTGCCGTTTGCCCTCTACAAAGAAATGGCCTTCGGAGTTGATGAAGATTCGCGCAATCAGATAGCCGACATCCAGAGGGCGTTGATGTTTGATAGAATCATATAAAAAATTGTGAACCTGGATCATACCGCAATAAGCCCGGTTGGGATTTTCGCGCACGTACGCCGTCTGAAAGATCGGATGCGTCGGCTCAAAATTGAACACATTGGTGTGCAGGGTAAAAAACAAGGTATCCCCACCAAAGGAAAGTTGCACCTCATACTCCCCAAGATCGCTGATCGAGAATCGGGGCGGGTCGGGATTCTTGGCCAGCTCAGCGCTGTACTCCTTCTCAATTTTCTGAAGGATGCCCTTCAACATAGCGAAATGCTTATGCGATTGTGCACAGAGTTTCTTCTTCAGTGTCGCCCTTTCGCGCAACATACTCAGCACCAGTTCCCGGCTGTTTTCCAGTGAAGACATGGTTGTTTCGGGTTGATCCATTAATAAGCGCGGGCGAACAGCACCCGGCGCGCACTGGGTTTGCCACTCAGGACACAGGCTCCAGCGCCATCTGCGTCCAGTCCCTGACCGTCCAGGGGAATACATCGAATCGTGGCCTTGGTTTTCTCCTTGATCAGGGCCTCGGTTTCAGCGCTGCCATCCCAGTGGGCAAAGACGAAACCACCCAACTCAAGGGCTGCTTGAAACTGATCAAAATTATCGGCTCGCACAATCTGCCCGTCGCGGTAACGCCGCGCCCTGTCCAGAAGGTTCTGTTGAATCTCGCCCATCAGGGCCACAACCCGGTCGGGAATCTCCGACAGGGGAAAGGTATCCTTGCTCCGTTCATCGCGGCGCGCGAGTTCCATGGTCCCGTTTTCCAGATCGCGCCCACCCATAGCCAGGCGAACGGGCACTCCGCGCAGTTCGTGCTCGGCAAACTTCCAGCCGGGCCGTTTGGTATCGTCATCGTCCACCTTCACCCGAAGACCGCGCTTCCGCAAAGTAGCCGCCATCTCCTCCACAGCCTTCAAGAGATCTGAATTGTCGTCCTTGGCCCGGGCTATGGGCACCAGAACCACCTGAACAGGAGCCAGGGCAGGGGGAATGACCAGTCCTTCATCATCGGAGTGCACCATGACCAGGGCACCCATCATTCGGGTGGAAACGCCCCAGGAAGTGCCCCAAACCAGGTCTCTTTCGCCTTCCTTGTTCAGGAAAGTCACGTCAAAGGCCTTCGCGAAATTCTGCCCCAAAAAATGTGAAGTCCCCATTTGCAAGGCCCTTCCGTCCTGCATCAGCGCCTCAACGGTATAGGTATCCACTGCGCCGGCAAAGCGCTCTGTCTCCGTTTTGATGCCTTTTATAACGGGAATGGCCAGGGTGCCCTCCATGAATTCCGCATAGACCTCCAGCATCTTGCGCGCTTCCTCAACGGCTTCGGCCTCAGTGGCGTGAGCGGTATGCCCTTCCTGCCAATAGAACTCCGAAGTGCGCAAAAAGAGCCGGGTGCGCATCTCCCAGCGCATCACATTGGCCCATTGATTGATCAACAGGGGAAGGTCGCGGTAGCTTTGAATCCAGCCTTTGTAGGCATTCCACATCAGGGTCTCTGATGTAGGTCGAATGATGAGCTCCTCTTCGAGCCGGGCTTCGGGATCGACGATGATCTCTCCGGTTTCCGCATCATTTTTTAGTCGGTAATGCGTTACAACAGCACATTCCTTGGCGAAGCCCTCCACGTGGGCAGCCTCCTTGCTGAAGAAGCTCTTGGGTATCAACAGGGGAAAAGCCGCATTGACATGGCCGGTTTCTTTAAATCGGCGGTCGAGAACTTCCTTCATGCCCTCCCAGATGGCATACCCATAAGGTTTGATGACCATGCAACCGCGCACGGCAGCGTACTCTGCCAGCCCGCTTTTCAACACTAAATCGTTGTACCACTGGGCGTAATCTTCGCCTCGGGTTGTTAAACTTTGGCCCATAGGACTATTTCAGCGTATTTTGGTATAGTATTTGAAGGTAAAGCGGTGAGGCTGAGGGCCAAAGGTAACCAATCCGCTTGGTCTGTGAGATGCTGTTAACGTGCAGTTTAAAGGGCTGTATGAACGCTTTTCCGGCTGAAGTTGTTTATTTTACAAGGGCTTGCTGCGCCAACGCTCAACTCCGTTAAAGTCAAGGTCATGAAAACTTTCGCTATCATTCTGGTTTCCAGTGTTTTGTTATCCCTAACCTCTTGTGGGCGTTCAGGGATAAGCCAGCGTACGGTGACCGATGACATCTACTACAGTCCCTCTTCAGATCCGGATGCTTTTACTGACGCTACAACCTATACCACTCAGCCGGCCAACACGGCCCGCTCTTCATCGTCATCTTCTCGTCAGAGCAATACCGGCAGCGCCCAGCGCCAGAGCAATCCTCCGGTCAATACCCAGGACTACGAATGGTACGGCCAGAACGATGGCAATTCCAATTACCTGGGCAGCGAGCGCATGGAGCCCGTTCAGGATCAATCACAGTATGACACTCAGCAGCGCAGCGCCAACGGAGATACCTACATCACCAATAATTACGGAGACAATTACTATGACGACGATGATTTCTACTATTCCAGCAGAGCTCGTCGCATGTATCAGCCCGTGTTCGGAGCTACCTATTTCAGCCCCTTTTACGATCCCTTCAATCCTTTCTTCTACGACCCCTGGATGCGTCCGGGCCTCAGTGTTGGTATAGGATTCGGTGGCGGTTGGGGTTTCAGCCCTTGGAACCGTCCCTGGGGAATGGGCATGGGAATGGGCTGGGGAATGGGCTGGGGAAGTCCCTGGTACAATCCCTACAACCCATGGGGATGGGGTGGTATGGGCTGGGGCGGTGGATGGGGTAACCCCTGGTACAATCCCTGGTGCCCATGGGGAATGGGCGGCTACGGTTACGGCGGCTTTGGCTACGGCCATGGCGGTTTTGCCGGTGGTTCTGACTACAGTGGTGGCAACATTTACTACGGACACCGCAACCGAACCGGTACCAATACCGTGACCGATCCACGCCCGGGCTATCAGAGCAATGTTGAAGACCGCAGCCCGCGCACAGGTGGAACGGCCGATGATGGACCACGCGTACCGCGCAACAATGCCGATGATGTGCTCAGAGATCGCTCAGGCAATCAAAGCGAAACGGGCACCGCACGCAATAATGAGGTCCTTCGTCCCGCACCTGCTTTTCAAAATCCGGTAAGAGCTAATTCTGCGGCACAGGAAGTACAGAGTGGCGCGGCGGCTGGCGCAACAACCCGTCCGGGTGCAGCAGGCAGCAGCATACCCACAGCGGGTCAGGCTGCAGGCGCAGCATCAGAAGCCGGTCGTTTGCAACCCACTTACACCCGACCCTCCTCTATAGGTGCGCAACAAGCTCCCAACAGCGGACCGGGCATGAACGCCCAGAGCAACCGCCCGAGTTCAGGCATACAGCGCCCCGCACAAGGTCCGGTCAACCAACCCGCACCGAACGCAGGTCCAACGCGTCCCGGTTCTGTGGTTGATCGCTCCGCCAGCACTGCCGATCGCGCGGGGCAGAGCGCCAGCACGGATCGCGGATACAGCCCTGCTCCGGCCCCTCCATCCAGAGGCAGCGTTGATCGCCGGGTTCCCTACAGCGGTCCTCGCTCGGCAGCACCGGCACCTTCTTCGGGTAGCTATAGAAACTATCCCTCTACCTCACCTTCACCGGGAGCATCGCCTTCCCGTCCAGGTCCTACTTACAACCCGGGCACACGCCCCTCCTCACCGGCAACCTCTCCTTCAGGAGGCTTCCGAGGACCGGAGCGCGCAGCGCCTAGTCGCAGCCCAACCCGGTCATCCGGGGGCAGCTTCGGGGGTAGTCGCGGATCTTCACCTTCACGCAGCTACAGTGCTCCCTCGGGAGGCAGCCGCTCATCCGGAGGCAGTTACTCCGGTGGTGGTTCCCGCTCTTCGGGTGGTGGTTCCCGCTCCAGTGGAGGATCCCGTCCCCGCTAAAGCATAACCCGTCCTCTGTAAAGTGTAATGGCTGTATGCCATACGCGGGCTATCTTTTAGTAACGCATAACAGCTAAAACCATGCTGAAGATGAAACGGCCAATTATTGTGGTTGCGACAGCGCTTTGCCTAAGCATGAGCGCTCAGGCGCAGAACGATGCTGATGCCCTTCGATACTCCATGTTGCAGTTTGGCTCTACGGCCAGAGCCCTGGGTGCCGGCGGTGCATTTGGCGCCATGGGTGGAGATTTCGGCAGCATCAGCATCAATCCCGCAGGTCTGGGGGTTTACCGCAGTTCGGAGATTCAGTTCAGCCCGGGATTCTCTTACACCGGCACTAATACGGACTTTCTGGGTACGAACGTCAGCGCAGGTCGATCCAATCTGAATATCGGCTCTTTGGGCTTTGTGTTCACCGATCAGAATGAACGCTATCGCTATGGCTCGGGGATGAGGCGCGTTTCCAGCAGCTTTGCCTTTGGAGTCAATCGCCTGGCAACCTTTAGTTCAGGCAGGGAATTCAGCGGCTTCAATGCGGACAACTCCATCTTGGATGCCTATGCTGAATACCTCAACAGCGGCAGCGGTACCCCCCCCGGAGAAGCCTTCAACGCCGATCCCTTTGGAGCCGGACTGGCCTATGATGGCTTCTTGCTCAACCCCATTCCCGGCGATACCAATCGCTATTACAGTGTGGTGCCCGATGGCAACGTCTGGCAAAGCCGCCGATTGAATTCCCGGGGATCGGTAACGGAGATGCTCATTGCCATGGGCTTCAACTTTGGGCATAAGCTGTACATCGGCGCTTCGGTGGGAATTCCCTTCCTCAAATATGTTGAAGATTATACCTACACGGAAAGCGATCGCGCGGACAACATCCCCGGTTTTACCCGCTTTGACCAGCGCGATCGACTCGACACCAGGGGCACCGGCATCAACGCCAAGCTCGGCGTCATTGTCAGACCGGTAGAGGCTCTAAGGATTGGCGGAGCCATCCACAGCCCCACCCGTTACCGCCTCAGTGACGAATTCTCTTCACAGATCAATTCCGATCTGGACGGTCCAACTTATGAAGTCTTCTCGCCCTTTGGCTTGTTCGACTACGGTCTGCGCACTCCATGGCGGGCAATTGGCTCAGCGGGAGTATTGGTCAAGGACTACGGTTTTATATCGCTGGATTATGAATACCTGGATTATGGATTCAGCCGTCTGGATTTCACCCGGGCAGCTTTCGGTCTGGAGCAACTCGAAGCCGACGTCAACAATCTCATTGAGCTGAAGTACACCCGGGCGCACAACATTCGCGGCGGTGTTGAAGCCCGCTTAGACGATCTGCGTCTTCGCGCGGGTTACGGATACATGAGCAGCCCCTTTGCTCAGGGCAGGGCCACCGAAGATGCCGACATGAGCCGTCACTCCATCAGCGGCGGTTTCGGCTATCGCGGCAGCAGCGTGTTTGTGGATCTGGCCTATGTGCACAACATCAGCTCTTCGGCCGATGTGCCCTATCAACTCAACGACACTTCACAGCCTATCCCCGTGGCGATCAATCAGCAGACCGCAGGTTACGCGGTAGTGAGCATGGGTTTTAGATTCTGATCGCAACAGCAGCTTTTTTCTTGCGGTTCGAAGGGCTTTGCCTCAACTCTCCAGGCCGATGATGTTCACCTCGGGTTGCAGGGCAATTCCAAAGCGATCCATCACGCTGCTTTGAATATCGCGGGCCAGTTGCCCGATCTCCGCACCGCTTGCTCCCCCGTAGTTGACCAGCACCAGAGCCTGGTCTTTGTGCGCACCGGTGTTGCCAATCCGTCGGCCTTTCCACCCGCATTGTTCGATCAACCAGCCGGCGGGCACCTTGACTTCTCCTGAAGGAAGGGGGTAACTGGGCATGGCCGGGTATTGCTCTTTCAGCCCTTCAAAGCTCTCCGCCTTGATCGTGGGATTCTTGAAGAAACTTCCGGCATTGCCCAATTGTGCCGGATCGGGAAGTTTGGAACGGCGTATGGCCATCACGGCTTCCGATACATCCCGTATTCCCGGTTGGCTGATCTTGCGCTTCTGCAGCTCTTCGCGAATGGCCCCGTAGTCCAGACGCAGTTCCGCTTTTTTCTGAAGTCTTAGGGTGATGGAGAGAATGGCCAATTGTCCGGCCAGTTCCTGTTTGAACACCGATTCGCGATAGCCAAAGCGGCAAGCCTCGCGGTCGAAGGATTCTAGGGCCCCGCTATCCAGATGTATGGCCTCCAGTTCTTCAAAGACCTCGCAGAGCTCCATGCCATAAGCGCCGATGTTCTGCATGGGCGCGGCCCCGCAGAGCCCCGGGATCAAACTGAGGTTCTCCAGGCCGCCCAGATTTCTCTCAACACTGTACTCCACCAGACTGTGCCAGCGCACTCCGGCTCCGGCACGCAGCAATACCTCGTGTTCATCTTCTTCCAGCAGCTCGATTCCATCAATGCGGTTGAGCATGACCAAGCCGGGATAATCGCCGAGAAACAGCACATTGGAGCCCCCCCCGAGAAGAAGCGGGGGCCACTGTTCGCGTTTGGCAATGGCGAGCAGTTCCAGCAGCCCTTCCCCCGAATCAAAAAGCCCGAGCGCGCGGGCGTGCACCTTGAGGCCAAAGCTGTTGTAGGGCTGCAGGGAGGTGTTGTAATGCAGGCTCATGACAGGCGATTGAGCCCCGCTTTGGCTTTGCTGTGCAGGGAGTTGCGGTACTCGTGATTCTTGAGTTTGAGGCAGCGTTTGTAGTACTCTATAGCCTGTTCACGTTCGCCCTTATCTTCGTGAAGCTGAGCTAGATAGAGTGCTGAACTGCAAGCAAAATAGTAAGGTAAATCAGCCCCGTTCTTCAAGGTGGCCAGATAGTACCCCTGGGCCTGATCGGGCAGGCCGGCCTGGTGGTAGATCCTGCCGGCCCGGTAGCTGAACTCCACCTGCTCTTCGGGCTTGTCAAAGTCGGCGCTGCTGTACCCTTCCAACCCCTGCAAAGCCCGCTTGTAGTAGCCGCCGTCAAAGAGCAGACGACTGCGCAGCAGCACCGGATTAGGAGGGCTGTTTCTCAACGCCTCTTTCTCGGCTTGTTTGTCGTCATCGATGATGCTCACGCCTTTTTGCCGGCAGAGGATCATGTACTCGGTATAGCGGTCGCTCCGGCCCTGAGTCAGATGGTGCCAGCCCAGTTTTTGATAGGCTTCGCGCACATAGTTTCGGCCCTTGTATTGCTGCAAAAAGCGTTCAAGTGGAAGATTGGCGTCCCCATCCAGGCGGCGCAGTTTGGCCAGACCCAGCATGAAATCCAGATAGGGGAAAGGGAGATAGGCGGGATTGCGGGGGGCGTTTTCTAGAATGCGAATGGCCTCGTCGTTGCGCCCGGTGCGCATGGCTACCGAAGCGGTGACGAAATGATTGAGCAGATTGCCGCGCAGATTCAGGCGTTCGGTGCTCACAGTTTCCCAGGCCAGATCGGGCTCGTTTTCCAGATAGAGGGTCATCAGGCTGTAGTACACCAGTGCTTCCTGCTCAAAGACAAAGTCGTTCTCTGCAGACCACTTGATCAATGCGCGCATTTCGCCCATGCCCTGTTCGATGTCGCCCTGCATGCCCACGAGCTTTACGCCCCACTGGTACTGGTCTGGAATGGCGCCGATGATGGCGTGCAGAAGAGACAGGCTCTTGGCCGTCGGCTTGAATTCGGGGAAACGGCGCTGATTTTCGTTCAGCAACAGATAGGCTTTGCGGATATCGCGAAAGCTGTTGAGGTACTCTTCGTGCTTGAGCCGGGCCAGCGCCCACTGCAGGTGAATCTCCGCTTCGGCATAGCGGTAGTAAGGCGATTGATCATCGCCCTTCTTGATCTCGCTGAGGCGGCGATCCTTGAAGGGCAGCCTTTGCTGGAACTCCGTCTTTTCTTCGCCGATGTAACAGACAAAGAAGTCGGCGTAGTTCTCCAGAAACCAGGGGATGCGATTGCCGGGGTTTTCGCGTTTTTCGGCTTCCAGCAGGGCCAGACCATCTTGTAATCGCAGGGCGAAGATCAGATCATAGGCCTTGCGACAGCGCTCGTTGAAATCAAAGCAGTTCTGGCAATCAGCGGGTGAGGGGTCAACGCTGGCTGAACGAAGAGCGCTTGATGCTGGAAGGGCGCTTGATGCTGAAAGAGCGCTTGATGTTGGAAGGGCGCTTGATGCTGGATGGGCCCCGCTGCTCAGTGCAATCAGCAAGACGCTTCCAAACAGCCATGCACTGAGCCATGTCCGGATGGGGTTTGCTGCGCTCCTGCCCGCCATACGCCAGGGCTCAGGCTTCGGTCTCCGTAACTTCCGCAACCAATCCGGCAATCTCCGGATCGACGAGAATGCGGCCGCAGTGTTCGCAGACGATGATCTTCTTGCGCTGGCGAATGTCCATCTGGCGCTGTGGGGGCACCTTGGAGTAACAACCACCGCAGGAATCGCGCTCAATGCTCACAACGGCCAGACCGTTGCGGTAGCTTTTGCGGATGCGGTTGAAGGCCGTCAGTAAGCGATCATCTACCTCATTGGTGGCGGAGTCCAATTCCTTACCCAGCTCTTTTTCGCGGGCTTCGGTTTCGGCGACGATCTTGTCCAGCTCACCTCGCTTGGCTTCCAGGTCTTTCTGACGCGCATCGATGATGCCCTGAGCCTCTTCGAGGTACTGCTTCTTGCCGACCATATCGGCCTCGGCGTCGCGAATGCGCTTTTCGCCCAATTGAACCTCCAGGGTTTGCATCTCGATCTCCTTGGTCAGGGCATCGAATTCCCGGCTGTTCTTGACGTTTTTCTGCTGCCCTTCGTACTTCTTGATCAGGGCCTGGCTGTCTTTGATGGCGTTTTTGCGATCGGCCACACTCTTGTCAAAGGTGTCAATCTCTGTCTTGAGCTTTTCCATCCGGGTCTGCAGCCCTTCGATTTCGTCCTCGAGGTCCTTGACCTCGATGGGCAGCTCACCCTTGAGAATTACAATCTCGTCGAGTTTACTGTGGACAGTTTGCAGGTGGTGCAGTGACCTGAGCTTGTCTTCTACGGTAAATTCCTTGACAGCCATCAGAAATAGTTTACGGGATTGGTGACCATACTGGTCAAACGGAGGGCAAAGTTACCAAATTTCCCGGACAGGTAAGAGGCAATAAGGGCTGGAGTGAACTGTTCGGTCTCATAATGTCCGGCATCGGCCAGCAGGATCCTTCCCTCGGGGTCAAAGAACTCATGATACTTGATATCGGCGGTCACAAAGGCCTGAGCGCCAGCTTGTACCGCTTTGTTTAACAGGAATACGCCGGCCCCGCCGCAGATGGCTACCCGCTTGATGGGCAGTCCGGTCAGTGGGCTGTGTCTGACGCAGGGAATCCGCAGGCGTTCTTTGAGCAGGTTGAGGAAGTCCGGCTCGCTGAGCGCTTCGGGCAATTCGCCCAGCATACCCAGACCGACCTGGGGGTGCTCGTTGAGCAGGGGGTAGAGGTCGTAGGCCACTTCCTCATAGGGATGGGCCGCTTTGAGCTGCCTTAAGACCTGTTGTTCCAGGTGTCGGGGCAGGATGACCTCAATGCGGGTTTCGGGCTCATGGGCCTCCTCTCCGCGCTTGCCGACGACGGGATTGCTCTGCTCATTGCCCCTGAAGGTGCCCAGCCCATCGAGGTTGAAACTGCAGTGATCGTAGTTGGATATCACTCCTGCACCCGCCTCAAAGAGCGCTTGCCGCAGTGCTGAAGCCTCTTGTTTTGGGGCGAAAGTCACCAGTTTAAGGAGCAGGTCCCGCCGGGGATCGAGGATGCTCAGCTCGCCCAGATCAAGGCGTTCCGCCAATTGCTTGTTGACGCCGTTGTGCACCGCGTCCAGGTTGGTGTGCAGCGCGTAGATGGCAATTTTAGCCCTAATGGCCGCCAACAGCGTGCGTTCCACATAGTTTTTGCCGGTCAGACTTTTTATAGGTCGAAAGAGGATGGGGTGATGGGCAACGATCACATTGCAACCCAAACTCTGCGCTTCGGCCACAACGTCTTCAGTGCAATCCAGACAGCAGAGTACCCCGCTGACGATCTGCCCGGGATCACCGCAGATCAGTCGCGCGTTGTCATAGCTCTCCTGCAGGGCCGGAGGCGCCCATTCCTCCAGAGCCCAAATCAGCTCGCTGAGGGCTGTCTTCTGTTCTTCCATGTTGCGTTGAGCGCAGCGAATCCGTCATGATATCCGTCAGGGTACGCCCGAGATGGATTACTTGTAGGTGATGTCAACACCCAGGTCGTCCTTCCCGTCGAGCAAATCCAGGAAATTGTAAGTTGCTCTAACGGTTTTCCCATCCTCATCGGTTTCGTAATCGGAGTTGCTGACCTTTTTGACCTGGCCGGGGAAGACGTATTCGACCGTGTAGCTGGAGCTGCCCAACATCATCTTCATCATCTCAAGCTCTTCTGAATCAACCATCTCCGAACCCATATCAAAAGGCACTTTCAATCGGCTGAAAGAGCCCGGTTTAAACTCAAACTGTTTCTTGCCGGCCGTGGGAAAGAACATGGCCGCATCGCTGCGGTCGGCCTCCATAGGACCGCCAAGGGCTCCGAGTCCCGAAGCCATGTCCTCGCTGAACAGATCCACTTCTGTAATCTTTTTGAAGGGCATGCTGATGTTGAACCACATCTCCTGATCCGGGCCGCTCATGCGCATAGACACGATGGCCCTGGAGGTGATGTCGGGGTGCTTCCAGCTCTGGCTGATGCTGTCGGGCATGTCGGCAAAACGAACCAGGGTATCCATTTGCATGGTGGCCAGGTCTTCCGTTTCGGACTCTTCGCTTTCTCCCATTCCGCTGAACATCATCAGCATGCCCATCATCTCACTCAAATCAACCTTCATGGCGTACTCTCCGCTGCCATCTTTTTTTAGGCTGATTCGCTCCAGAATGTTGAAGCAGGAACTTGTGCTGAAAAGCACGACTGTGCAGAGCAGTGGCAAAAACCAGCGCTGTGGTTGGAAAAGCGAAGAGAGTTTCATGGTTGGTTGGATTGTGCTGATGGTAGGGACGCCCGACCCCCAGGGTAGGACATGCGGGCATGAAGTTACGGGAAGTTCCAATTTCGCCGCAGCAGAGTGCCCTGAAGCCTGATGCTTGTTGAGAAATTCAGAAATATTGAGCTGCTTGCGAAGCCCCGGGATATCTTCGGGCTCACTATGAGTTGGCTCAGACGCATAGGGCTCTTTCCCTTTTCCGCTCTGTATGGAGCGGGGGCCATGCTGCGCAACCGCCTCTATGATGCTTCCTGGCTGCGCTCCTTTGCCTTTGATTTTCCCATCATTGTTGTGGGCAATCTGCAAATTGGAGGCACTGGCAAGACCCCTTGTGTGGAGTACCTCATTCGCCTGTTGAGTGAGCGCTATCAGGTGGCTGTGCTCAGCCGCGGTTACGGCCGCAGCAGCAGGGGCTACCTGTTGGCCGGCCCCGAGGCAAGGGTCGAAGACATCGGAGATGAACCGATGTTGCTCAGGCAGCTTCACCCTTCCACCGAGATAGCGGTTGCCGAATTGCGGGTACCCGCCATCCCCGCCTTGCTAAGCGATTGCCCCGGTACAGATGTGATCCTCTGCGACGATGCTCTCCAGCACCGCCCGCTCAAGGGAACTCTGAATGTGCTGATGACTTCCTATGATGCGCCTTATGACGAAGATGCCCTGCTGCCGGGCGGTCGATTGCGCGAGCCAAAGTCCGGAGCCCGCCGCGCACAAGTTATTGTGCTGAGCGGATGTCCGATGAATCTGGCTGTGGAGGAGCAGGAGCGCTGGGCGAATCGTCTGCGGGTGCATGAATCCCAGGCGGTGTTCTTTGCCGGCCTGGTGTATGGGCAGCCCTACCGATTGGGGGAGCCTGAGGCTCTGCTTGAGCCTGTTTCGGCTGAGCCGTTTCGATGTTTGTTGCTCACGGGTATAGCCCGAGCGGAGCGTTTGGTGCGCGATGTAGAAGAGGGGGTGTTAAGCGGAGCTCCGGCTCTGGGCCCTATGGTGCTCGCCGGGCACCTGGCTTTTCGCGATCATCACCGATGGACCCTGGCCGATACAAAGTTGATAAGCTCTACCTACCAAAAGTATTCGGAGCAAGGTCCTTGCGTGATCCTGACCACGGAAAAGGATGCGATGCGCCTGGCGGCGTTCAATGAGGAGCTGAGCGGGCTGCCGGTTTATGTGCTGCCCATACGGATGAAAATGCTGCCGCAGAGTGAAAAGAAATTCGAACAATATATGTTTGAATATGTGGAAGGGTTTTCGGGCGCTGTGGCCGGGGATTGATTCTCGATGCTGCATCAGAGAAGGTGTATGTTCGATGTTACCGGAGTTTTTCGAACTTTGCCCTTCTGCGCAATGGCGAACTGCCGACTGATCAGCGCAAGTGGGCTTGGGTTTTACCATAAAGAAATACAGTGCAACGAGTTATAGAGAAGGTGCGTGAAAGCGAACAGTACATTCGCGCAAAGGCCGGCTTGAATTCAGACAATGAGCCGGAGTTTGGGATCATTCTGGGCACCGGGCTCGGGGGTCTTGTGGGCGATATTGATATTGATGTAGAGATTCCATATGTGGATATTCCGCATTTTCCTGTGTCTACGGTAGAGAGCCACAAGGGTCGATTGCTGTTTGGGCGGCTGAGCGGACGAAGGGTGGTGGCCATGCAGGGGCGTTTCCACTACTACGAAGGGTATTCGGCACAGGAGGTTGTCTTTCCGGTGCGGGTGATGAAATTCCTGGGCATACGCCGTTTGTTCGTCTCCAACGCTGCGGGCAGCCTCAGCGAGACGATAGGCAAGGGCGATCTGATGGTCATCCGGGATCACATCAATCTGCTGCCGGAAAGCCCTTTTCGCGGGGTTCAGGATCCCGAGCTTGGTCCCCGCTTTCCCGACCCGCTGGGCACTTATGACCTAAAGATGGTCGAAAGGGCGCTGGAGATCGCTAAAGAGCAGGGCATACGCTGTTTTGCCGGAGTCTACGTCTCGGTGCCGGGGCCCCAGTTGGAAACCGCTTCGGAGTATCAATATCTGCATCGCATCGGAGGCGATGCGGTAGGTATGAGTACGGTGCCTGAATCATTGGCAGCCAAGCAGTTGGATATTCCTGTTTTTGCCATTTCAGTGATTACTGATACCGGATATCCACCCTCTGCGGTGGAGGCCACCAGCCTGGAAGATGTGATCCGTGTGGCTTCGGAGGCCGAGCCGCGCATGACCCGCATACTGCGCAGCCTGATCGCAGAGGCCGTATAGGCTGCCGGACCAGGCTCTTGCGGTTATTTTTGTGAAATGGTAAATGCAATTCAGATCATGAGCAGGGAATTCAGCGATTCATTCGGGTTCCACCCTTTGCGGTATATGATTGAAAAGGGTAGGGCAGGGATGAAGATCCTGGTGATGGTGATTTCCTTGCCTATGGGGCTGAGTGCCGTGCAGGCTCAATCGGTTAGTATAGAATTATTGTACAACTGGACCAATCCCAATTTCGCCCCTTCCACCGTCTTTGCCAATACCTACAACGAGTGCTGGGGCTTTGTGCAGGGCGGAAGGGAGTACGGAGTTATGGGCAGCAGTTGGGGTACGCATTTCTTTGATCTGAGCGATCCGACCGACATCAGAGCAGTGGATTCAGTGCTGGGCGCTTTCAGCGGACCGGGGGTGATCCACCGGGATTATCACGATCACAAAGGCTACCTCTATGCGGTCTGCGATGAGGGTTCCGGTATCTCGACCTTGCAGATCATTGACTTGCAGTACCTGCCCGATTCGGTGGTGCTGGCCTACGACAGCAAGGAAAAGTTTTCAACGGCACACAATATCTTCATCGATTCGACGAGGGATCGTATGTATGCTTTTCTAGTGGGTTTTGCCCCGGGCTTTTCTTCAGTGGCCGTTTACAGTCTTGAAGATCCACTGGATCCATTTCTGCTCAAGGTTTATAACGCAGGCACTCAGGTGCACGACGGATTTGTTCGCAATGACACGGCCTTCTTCAACGATGGGTTCAATGGGCGAATTCTGATGATGAACTGGGCCGATGTCGACAATCCGGAGATCATCGGGAGCCTGGACAGCTATCCCGACCGGGGTTATAACCACAGTGGTTGGTGGCATGCTACCCGACCCATCTACGTGTTCGCCGATGAAAATCACGGGGCGAAGATGAAGGTCTGCGATGTGAGCGATCCGACGGATATCACCGTGCTCTCGACCTTTTTCAGCGAGGCAGATGCCTCCTCTATTGTGCACAATCAATTGTTCCGGGGTGACTACCTTTTTTCGGCCCATTACCACGACGGTTTGTACATCCACGACCTGAGCGATCCTGCCAATCCTCAGTACGTCGCGCACTACAAGACCTATCTGCCGGACGATCATGTGTCCTACCGCGGTGCATGGGGGGTTTATCCCTTGTTGCCCAGCGGGCTGGTGATTGTTTCGGACATGCAATACGGATTCTTTGTGTTCAGGGTCAACGGGCTCAGCCTGGGAATGGATGCCGAGCCCTCCAGTCTTCAGGTTCAGCAAGTCTGGCCTAACCCTTTCAGCGACTGGGTTCGGGTGCAGGTGGAATCCCGGGTTGCGCAGAGCGGACGAATGTACATCAGCGATCTGAAGGGCCGCGTTCTGGCCGAGCAGAGACTTGACCTGCTTCCTGGCATGAATGCTCTTGAGATGACCCTTGACCCGAACTGGTCCTCCGGACTCTATCTGCTCCGCCTGGAAGCAGGCGTCTCGGGCATCAGCGAACAATTGGTCAAACTGGGCCGGGATTGAAAGCCAGTCTGCTTTTAGTCTGTTCTGTCCTGTTCTGCTTCACAGTGGTTCCGGGCGTAGTGCAGGCTCAAAATGCAGACCCCCTTTCTTTTCTCCCACTGGCTTCGGACAGTCTCAATGATCTGAACGATACCATACCAGACAATACGTTATTGTTAGACATCAGCGATGCGCGCGCTGAGTTTTTTGTCATTGGAAGGCCTTTCGAGTTTAACTCACCGGACAGCGGGATTGAGCGCATGCAGGATTACGATCCGGCTTTCAGGGGTTTTGCCGACCGACAGACCCTGGGCAATATTGGGCAGGCTTCACAACCCCTGATCTTTGGACCCCGGGGCAGCGTGGGGCTGGATATGGCCGAAGAGCCCTACAAACCCTACCAAAGCCAGGCGGACTCTCTGGCATATTTCAGGGTCAATATGCCCTATACCCGCATTCGCTATTTGCTGGGAGCTGGGGTTCAGCAGCGCCTGCGCTTCACGCATAGCCAGAACCTGATGCCCAACCTGAATCTGGGCCTGGACTATACCCGCACGGTGTCGGAGGGACAGAGTCTTCAGCAGAAGGCGGGGCTGCACGATCTGGGCGTCAGCGGCTGGTACCGCAGCCGCGACCATCGCTATGCCGCAACGCTGAGCTATCTGTTTTTTTCTGCCCTGGCCCAGGAGAACGGCGGGGCTGCCATTGATTCGGTGTTTGATTTCACCCCGAGGTCAGCGGCGCCCATTGTGCTTGCCGATGCGTTTTCGCGTCAGCGGCGACACAGCATCAATCTGGGCAATCATTTGTTCGGTGGAAGAATGACGCTAAGTGAACCCGATGATTCCACCAGCCTGCAAAGGGTGGAGCCCTCCTGGAGGGCATGGCATCGCCTGAGTTGGATCAGCGACCGGCGCGAGTTCACCGATGCCTTGCCGGATCAGGATAACTACCCCCCCTTTCTGTTTTTCAGCGATTCGCTTCAGGTGAGTTATGGCTTGCAGCGTTTGGAGAATGAGCTGGGCTGGGGTAGTTCAGGCCTCGTGCGGGCCGATTCGAGTCTGCGCACCTTTCAATACAAGGCCACCCTGATGCACCGCGTGGATGCCTTGCAGCAAACCATAGAGAGAAATACGGTGCAGGATCTGATCGGCGGGGCGGTGCTGAGCCTGGTTCCACAGAGCGATTCACTGAGACGATGGAGTTTGATAGGACGCGGAGAGGGCAGCATCAGCCTGAGCGGCGAGTTTGATGCCAGCGTCAGGGCTGGCTTTGCCACTCCGGAACAGCGGCTCACGTTGGGTATTGGCGCCATGCGTCTCAAACCCAGCGAGCAGCAGAATCTGTTCTTTTCTCAAGCCTGGTTTTGGGACCAGGATTTGGCTGCAGAGTATAGGGTGGTGCCGGAGTTTCGCTACCGGCACCGGGCTGCAAGACTGGATCTGGCGCTGAAGTACCACCGCGTGCAGCGCATGATCTATTGGGATGAATCCTCGGTACCCAGAAATGCAGGTGCCGGTACAGATGTTCTTCAGTTGTTGCTGCAGCAGAACTTTCGTCTGGGAAACTGGCATTTAGACAATGCGATTGCCTTGCAGCGCAGCACAGCCGAATGGATCAACCTGCCGCTCTACATGGGGCGGCACAGTTTCTACTACGAGGATTCCTTCTTTGAAGGCGCGCTCTTTGCCCGCTTTGGTTTTGATATGCGTTTTCAGAGCCGCTATACAGCGGATGCCTGGAACCCGGTAACGGCTTCGTTTTACGTGCAGAACCAGATCACTCCGGACACTTATCCGGTGGTGGATCTTTTTTTCAACGCCATCATTGATCAGGCCAGAATCTTTGTCAAAGTGTACAACATCAACCAGGGCTATCCGGAAGCGGGTTACTATCAAACCCCCAATTACCCCATGATGAACCGGGGTTTTGTCTTTGGCATAGACTGGCGTTTCTGGTATTGAAGCGCGCTCAGGTTTTCTGGTTCTTTTTCTTGGCCGCCGGAAACAGGATATTGTTCAGGATCAGGCGATAGCCGGGAGAGCTGGGGTGCAGATTCAGGTCGGTCGGGGGATCCCCAACATAGTGTTTGTAATCTTCCGGGTCATGTCCCCCGTAAAAAGTCCAGGTGCCATAACCGTATTCGCCGTGGATGTACCGCGCTTCTCCCGCTGACTTGTTTTCGCCCAATTGCAGCACCTGAGGTTTGACTAATTCTTTTCTAAAGGCCGTGCTCTGCCCGTAGAATCCCTTGATGGTACGCACATGGTTTTGGGTCAGCATGGTGGGAATGGGATCCCATTTTGCCGAAAACTCAAACAGGGTGAAATAGTCAATCTCCATGGGCACCCTCCGGTCAAGACTCACATCAATCGTGGAGT
Source organism: Chitinophagales bacterium (assembly GCA_041751015.1). GTDB lineage: Bacteria > Bacteroidota > Bacteroidia > Chitinophagales > BACL12 > WGOA01. Next base: position 21,187 of record JBGSYF010000018.1, on the reverse strand, counting down.
GCTCGTACTCGGAGGGATTGGTGCTGATGACAAAATCCTGAAAGGCGAAAGTCTTGCTGAAGTCCAGTTTTTGCTGGGCATTGGGATCCATGGGCGTACCGTCATATTGGGCAGGGCAGATGTCTATGCCCTCAGCAGCCAGAGCGATGTCATAGGTGTCGGCTGCGGAACACATAGCAAACAGAAAGCCGCCACCGGTTACATAGTCGCGGATCTTGTGCGCTACCGCCAGTTTGAGCTCGGCTACCCGATTGAAGCCGCGGGAGGCGGCCAGTTGTTCCAGCACGCGCTGATTCTCCTGATACCAGGCTGTATTCTTGCTCGAGGCCCAGAACTTGCCGTACTGTCCCGTGAAATCTTCGTGGTGCAGGTGCAGCCAGTCGTACTCGGGCAGGCGGTTGTCCAGCAATTCATCATCGTACACGATGTCATAGGGAATCTCGGCATAGGTCAGCACCAGGGTTACCGCATCATCCCAGGGCAACTTGTTTTTGGGCGAATAGACGGCCACCTTGGGCGGCTTGTCCAGTTTGACCACATCCATGTTGACCTCCGGATTGGCGATGTCATTGAGAATCTTGGCGTACTGGGCATCGGCCAAGACCTCATAGCTGACCCCGCGAATGACGCATTCGCTTTCAAACTCCTTGACATAGGGAAAGGCGAAACTGCCTCCGCGGTAGTTGAGCAACCAGTCCGCCTTTCCACCTTTCTGCAAAACCCAGTAGGTGATGCCGTAGGCCTTCAGGTGATTGACCTGGCGGCTGTCCATGGGAACGAGGATGTAGGAAGCCCTTAGAACGGGGCTGAGCAGCAGGAGCAAGACGAGCAACAAGACGCGGTTCATGCACAAAAGATAGGTAATTCAGGTCTTTTTTACGACCGGAAGACCATATAGTTTGAGCTGTGGAATCAGGCCTCTACCATGCTCATGCACTGGATGATCTCCGTGCCGAACTCCGAGCAGCGCAGCTCGGTGGCATCGTCCATCAGACGGGCAAAGTCATAGGTGACGCGCTTGCGGCCGATAGCGTCGTTGACCCCCTGATAGATCAGATCAGCGGCTTCCTGCCAGCCCATGTGCTCAAGCATCATAGCCCCGGACAGGATGACCGAAGAGGGGTTCACCTTGTCCAGGTTGGCGTACTTGGGCGCGGTGCCGTGCGTGGCCTCAAAGATGGAGTGCCCGCTGATGTAGTTGATGTTGGCGCCGGGAGCGATGCCAATTCCACCAACCATGGCGGCCAGGGCATCACTGATGTAGTCGCCGTTCAGGTTGAGGGTAGCGATGACATCGTAGTCCTGGGGACGCAACTGGATTTGCTGCAGGAAGGCATCGGCGATGCTGTCCTTGACGATGATCTTGCCGGCCTGCTGAGCGGCTTTCTGCGCATCGTCAGCGGCTTGCTGGCCCTTGTCTTCGGCGATGCGGTCGTACTGAGCCCAGGTAAACATATGATCGCCGAATTCGCGCTCGGCCAGGGCATAGCCCCAGTTTTTGAAGGCGCCTTCGGTGAACTTCATGATGTTGCCCTTGTGCACCAAGGTCACCGACTTGCGCTTGTGATCCACGGCGTACTGGAAGGCCGCTCTGACCAGGCGCTCTGTTCCTTCAATGGAGACGGGTTTGATGCCGATGCTGGAGCTTTCGGGAAAGCGGATCTTGCTCACCCCCATTTCCTCCTGTAAAAACTTGATCACCTTCTTCACTTCTTCGGAACCGGCCATCCACTCGATGCCCGCGTAGATGTCTTCGGTATTCTCGCGGAAGATTACCATGTCCACCAGCTCAGGGTGCCTGACGGGTGATGGCACTCCGTGAAACCAGCGCACCGGGCGAAGACAGGCGTAGAGGTCCAGTTTCTGGCGAAGGGCCACGTTCAGGGAGCGAATTCCGCCACCGACCGGGGTCGTCAGGGGCCCTTTGATGGCCACGAGATGCTCGTCTATGGCATCGAGGGTGGCCTGGGGCAGCCATTCACCGGTCTGATTGAAGGCCTTTTCACCGGCCAGCACCTCTTTCCAGGCTATCTTGCGGGAATCGCCATAGGCTTTCTGAACAGCGGCATCAAAAACCCGCACGGAAGCGGCCCAGATGTCCGGACCTATGCCATCGCCTTCAATGAAGGGTACAATGGGATTATTGGGAACCTGAAGTTTGCCGTTTTCTATGCGGATGCTTTGCGCGTTCATGGGGGATTATTTGGAAGAAGTAATCTTGAAAGTTAATAAAAGGAGCTGTTTGGCCTGCTGATCTAAGCAGGTTCGGAAGCGAGGGCAAAAATACGATTTCTGCGGCTATACCGGGCCTGGAGCATGACCGTTTGGCCCCGCAGGACTGGATAAAACTATGGAGGGACCCAAAAAAGGAAGCGCGGAACGAGGTTCCGCGCTGTCCAGGCAATCTACTGTGGTGGAGGAAACAAAAAAAAGGTGGAGATCAGATATGCGATTACCTAAAACCAAAACAACAAGAGTAAAACTAAGGGGATAGCTCGGCTCACACAAAAAGTTGCTCAATGCAATATGGCTGATTATTAAGATTCAAAAACTCCACAGCTTCCCCAGGCTCAGTAGGATTTCGCAATACTTTATAGGGATTTTACAACACTTTTAGGATCTGATAACGCGATGATTTTTTGTTTTAAACGCGAAGAATGGCCTGAAGCCATTGAGAATTCGGGCACATTCAGATGATGTTATGACCTTGATTCCGGTGGGCAATGACCTTTTATCCCATGCGGGAAAGGCATTCGGGCTCGCTGTTCTTCCTGAATTAGCTTTGCAGAGTCGCCCGGAGCCTGGCTTTACCTGTGCACCCCGCTCAGCGCCGCATCACCTTTCGCCCATGAACCCCTTGTTAGACCCTCAAAATGAGCGCTTTAGCCCTGCTGAGCTGGAGGTGGAGCGGGCCCTTAGGCCCCGTTTGTTCGACGATTTTGCCGGGCAACCGGGTCTGGTGGAGAATCTTCAGGTCTTCATTGAAGCGGCCCGGCAGCGCGAAGAGGCCCTGGATCACCTGCTGCTGCACGGCCCTCCCGGATTGGGCAAGACTACCCTGGCCTATATCGTGGCCAACGAACTGGGCGTAAACATCCGCGTGACTTCGGGGCCGGTGCTGGAGAAACCGGGCGATCTGGCCGGCTTGCTGACCAGTCTTGAGCCCAGGGATGTGCTCTTCATCGACGAGATTCACCGCCTGAGCACCGTGGTGGAGGAGTACCTCTACCAGGCCATGGAGGACTTCAGGATAGACATCATGATCGAGAGCGGGCCCAATGCGCGCTCCGTTCAGCTCAAGCTGCATCCATTTACGCTGGTGGGCGCCACCACCCGCTCGGGCATGCTGTCCTCCCCGCTGCGCTCCCGTTTTGGCATCACGTCGCGCATAGCCTACTACCCCGCCGAAGTGCTGGAGGGCATCGCCAATCGCTCAGCCCGCATCCTGCAGGCGCCTATCACGGGGGAAGGGGCCCGCGAGATCGCCCGCCGGAGCCGCGGAACCCCCAGAATCTGTAACAATCTGCTGCGCAGGGTCCGGGATTTTGCCCAGGTAAAGGGCAATGGAACCATTGACGGGGACATCGCGCGCTTTGGTCTGGCAGCCCTGAACGTTGACCAGCACGGCCTGGACGAGATGGACAACCGCATTCTGGAGGCCATCATCGACAAGTTTAAGGGCGGACCGGTGGGCATCAGCACCATTGCCACAGCCGTGGGGGAGGAGCCCGGAACCATAGAGGAGGTCTATGAGCCCTACCTGATTCAGGAGGGCTATCTAAAACGCACACCGCGTGGGCGGGAGGCCACGGATCTGGCCTATCGCCATATCGGGCGCACACCCCCGGCCGGGGCGGAGCCGGGATTGTTTGGCTGAGCTGAGGGCTTATGGCCTTGCTTAGGAGGCCATTCGAACCGTAAAGGCCTTTCGAATCATGCGAATCAGAAGATGTAGCTGGCCCGGAAGGTCACCGCGCGGTTGATCAGCCCGCTGACCAGGGGATTGTTTGACTCTCCGAAGGAGACCAGGGAGCCGGAGTAGCGCAGACCTATGCCGTAGTGATCCTGAATGACGTAGGTGGCGCCGACCAGGTAGCCGAACTCGCGGGGCTCATAGAGTTCGATGTCGTCCTGTTGTTCAATGCCGTCGAGGATGCGTGTTGCGCCAAAGAGCGTGCCCAGACTAAAGCCCCCGCTGAAGATCATGCGCTCTTTGTCGTGGTAGTTGAACTGCAGGGGCAGGTCGAGGTAGTTCAGGGTGAGTTTGTCCAGGGGAAAACGGCCCGGACGGGTGCGCGCGCCTTTTTGGTTGTAGAGCAGTTCCATGCTCAGGCTCATGCGGGCGCGGTTGTCGAGCATGACAAAAACCCCGCCGCCGGCGTGAAATCCGGGTTTGTGGAAACCGGCCAGATTGTCCCCGTCAACCTGACTGGCGTTCATGCCCAGCACCGGGTAGCCGCGGAATCGCTGGGGCGGTTTCTGGCTCTGGGCCAGAGCGGGCAGGGTGTCGAACAGCAAAAGTGCGGGCAGGAGAAGGCTGAGCAGCACGCTTGTCAAACTGTGCCGGGTTCGCCGCCTCTTTGAGGATTGATCTGCACTGTCTTTCAGGGCGAAGGGCTTTTTCGGGATGGCCGGCACAGGGAAGGTCTTCAACATTAAGTGGATAGCTTGTAGTGGTGGGCTAAGGCGGGCGTTTTATCTTTGATGCACTATGGCGACGGCTTTCAAATATACACCCGCAGCACTCAAGAAGCTGGAGACCCTCTTCAAAGAAGCCGGTTATATGGTTCGCTTTGAGCGGGGCAATTTCAGTTCCGGCTACTGCATACTGGAGCAGAAAAAAGTAGTGGTCATCAACAAGTTTTTCGATCAGGAAGCGAGGATCAACAGCTTGCTGGATATTCTCACCCAGGTGCAATTGAACATGGACCTGCTCTCACCAGAATCGGCTGAATGGGCCCGCGAGTTGATTGCCATGCGCAATGAAGTTGCTTCAGTCAGTAAGCCGATTGTGTGAGAGTTATACTCCTCGGCACGGGTACTTCAGGTGGTGTGCCCATGATTGGCTGCAATTGCGAGGTCTGTCGCTCTGAAGATCCCCGGGATAAACGACTGCGCACCTCGGCGCTGATCACCACGGATGATGGCCGGAACATTGCGATTGATTGCGGCCCTGATTTCAGGCAACAAATGTTGCAACATCAAATTGAGAATCTGGACGCTGTTGTGTTTACCCACGAGCACAAGGATCACACAGGCGGGCTGGACGATATAAGAGCCTTCAATTTCAAACATAGGAAATCGATGGCTTTGTATGGAACAGCTCAGGTCTTCGATGCCATACGCCGTCAATATGATTACATTTTTTCAGCAAGTGTTTATCCCGGCCTGCCCCAGGTGAGCCTGAATGAGATCGACGGCAAGAATGCCTTTGAAGTCGCTGGGCTATCATTTTTGCCCATTCCCCTGATGCACTATCATCTTCCGGTGCTCGGATTCAGGGTAGGTGACTTTGCCTATGTGACCGATGCCAATGAGATAGAGGAAGAGGGTATGAAGCGACTACAGGGAATCAAGTCTCTGGTGCTAAATGCCTTAAGGCGAGAGAAACACATATCGCACTTTAGCTTGAGTGAGGCATTGGATGTGGTGGCTGAAATTGCTCCGGAACAGGCGTATTTCACTCATATCAGCCATCAGATGGGCCTGCACGCCCAGGTAGACGCCATGCTTCCCAATGGGGTGAGTTTGGGATTTGATGGTGTTAAGCTGTACATTTAAGGCTGAGGTTTGATGAACCAAGCCTCTTATTCATATCTCCAAACTCCTCCTCCTGATGAAAAAATTGGTTTTCAAGCGCGGCTTAATGGCCGCAGCTCTATTGTCTTTGAGTTCTGTGCTTATGGCACAGCAACAACAAGATCAGGGCATGTGGGCCAGCTTTGAGGTTCGCTACCTCAGCGCCCAGACCGACCCCAATCCCGAGACCCAGGCTGCCATGAGAAAGCAGGATGCCTGGCAGAACTTTGTTGCTGATCGCGGTCAGTGGTATGTCGTGTTTGACGAGTACAGCGCTCTGCCCCGCAGGGCTAGTGGGCCTGCCTTTGAGCTGGACGGCTCAACACCTGAAGACAAAGTATATAATTTTTTAGTTCAGTCGTCTTTGGATTGGCCAATTCCGCTCAGCGACCTGGTGTTGAGAGGCTCTCACACACACGGCAAGTTTCACTATGTGGACTACAGTCAGCGTTACGCCGGTCTGCCGGTGCTCGACAGCCGTTCCACCTTTCGACTCTCACTGGATGGGCGATTGGTGATGTTTGGGCACGATCTGTTTCCGGGCATAGAGGTCAATACAGTTCCGAGCCTGAGTCCGGAAGCGGCTGCTTTAGCAGCGGGCGAGGGCATTCCCTTTCTCATGACCAGTTCTCAAGCCGAAGATCAACTGGCCATCTTGCCGATCTTGGGCGAAAGGGGACTGGAGTATCGTTTGGTGTATCAGATCAACAGCCATTTTGAGCCGGTCAATGGCATTCCCGGGCATTTTCATGCCTTGGTGGATGCCCGCAGCGGAGAAGTGCTCAGCCGTCAGGCCAGGGTACACGAGTGCAGCCATATGCTCACATCTGATATCGATGTCGAGGCCAGCATTACCGACAATCCGGGTCTGACACCCGAAGTGCGCGGACTGCCCTATGTCAGGGTGGAAGTGGGCGGAGTGAACTACTACACCGATGCCAATGGAGCGGTCAACATTCCCTCAATCACCGTACCGGAAACGGCCACGGTCTACTTGCAAGGACTCTATGCACGGGTGTTTATCGGCGCATCCTCCACAGCGCTGACTTCATTTACCACCACCGTCAATCCCGGTGTGAACGTGATCGACTTTGACCCGCACGCCAATGCCCGTCAGGTCTCCGCTTATTACCATACAAATATCATATACGATTTTATGAAGGGATACTTCCCCGCGTTTACCGCGCTGGATTTTCCCTTTACCATTCGGGTGGACAGGACGGATGGAAGTTGCAATGCCTTCTACGACGGAAGCAGCATCAACTTCTATACGGCGGGTGGTGGTTGCCCGGCTACAGCCCTGTTCAGCGATGTGGTTTACCACGAATACGGCCATGGACTGAACTATGATGTCTATGAGTACTTCGGCGATTTCAGCGGCATGAACAATGGCGCCATGCAGGAAGGCTATGCCGATATCTGGGGCCTTTCTATCTCAGAAGATCCCATTCTAGGCCTCGGATTTTCTGGCGGTTCCAGCTTTGTTAGGCGCTATGATGTTTCCCCGAAAGTCTATCCGGAAGATCTGGTCGGACAGGTTCACGCCGATGGGGAGATCATTGCGGGAGCCTGGTGGGATCTGGGTGTTCTGTTTGGTTCGGTGCCGGACATGACCGACTTGTGGCTGGCCACTTTTCCGGCAACCGTTGATGGTCCCAGTGGAACGGAAGGCGTTCTTTACAGCAATGTATTACTCGAAGCCCTCTTGCAGGATGATGATGATTTCGATTTGAGCAATGGCACTCCAAGAGATGAGGACATTCTGGCGGCTTTTGCCATACACGGCATTACCCTGCTGGCCAATGTTGATCTGGAGTATGCGGTCATCGCTGCCGATGTTACAGAACCCATTCAGATTGAAGCTGAATTGGAAGTGGATTTTGAAGCGTATATAGGTGATGTCAATGTTTTCTGGAAGCGGCAGAATGAACCATTCTGGGTTGAGCTTACCGCTACAGCAACCGGTTCCGGATTGTTCAGCGCCAACATCGATCCCCAGCCTGCGGGTACCGTACTCGAGTTTTACTTTGAAGTGAATGATATCTACGGTAGCCGGGCTTTGATCAAACCCAACAAAGCAGAGCGCAACATTGATCCCAATCTGGCCTATTTTCACCTGGTGGGATACAACCTGCACGAGCAGGAGGATTTTGACAATTTCTCAGGTGATTGGGTGTTGGATCCCTATGGAACCGATGATGTGACTTCGGGAGCCTGGGAGATCAATCGTCCTCAATTGTCATTGGTGGGAACGGGTGTTGTGCAACCGGGCAAGGACTATTCCCCGGACAATGACCTGGACTTCTGTCTGGTTACCGGGGCGAATGGTTACACCAGCAGTTCTCCGGTCAACTTTGACATTGACAATGGAGAGACCACCGTTCGCTCTCCGGCTTTTGATGCCACGGCCTATGAGAATCCGGTGTTCAGTTACTACCGCTGGTTTTCTAATGATCGCGGGGCCAACCCCGGCAACGATCCCTTCGAAGTGTTCATCTCCAATGATGGAAGCACCTGGAATCCGGTTCGCAATACCTTCACTTCTGACGCCTCCTGGCGCCGGGACATCATTCGCATAAGCGACTACGTAGCGGCTACACCTACCGTTTACCTCTTGTTTGTTGCTTCTGACCGCATCATCAGCTCTGAGCCCAGCAGCGGTCAAAGTCTTGTGGAGGCTCTGGTGGACGACTTGTTTCTCTACGATTTGAAAGAGGTTGAAGATCCGACCTCCGGACTTGATGCCGATTTGCTGTCTACTTCTATGCAGTTGATGCCCAATCCCAGTTCAGGTGCATTTCAGGTTGTGCTCAGCGGTGGTTTGAACGCTGAGTACCTCGAAGTGATCAGCCCTGAAGGCCGTCGCATCTGGTCTTCTGCTGCACTTGATCACTCAGGATCTATAGAGCAGGTGATCACCGTTCCCGATGGGCGCTGGTCTTCCGGCCTCTATACCGTGCGGATCAAGACCCAACAGGGTTGGGCTGTGCAAAGAGTGGTCATTGAACGTTAATGCCGCGGGTTAGATGGGGCCTTTTCGCTCTATGAGAAAAGCTGCGGAAGATTTGGCACCCATGCCTCAGCCTCTTTGGATATAAATGCTAATTTCAGCCCCGGACCTGAGCGTCCGGGGCTTTTTTTGGGGGGAGTACTCTAATCTACACTGGGATATGCACTTTCGACCTGATTCGATCTTTGGGCTGATTATGCCTGTTCGGCTTTTTGTTTTAGTGCTTGTGCTCTTTGTGAGCCAGGCGGGTGCGATGGCGCAGGAAGGTTCGTCGGCTCCTTCTATAGAAGGGGCTGAGTCTGGTATCAGCGCGGCTGCCCAGGAATTGCCTGAACAGGGCGCGTCTTCACGGCCCAGTCTGGATGAGCGCATCAACAGTGTTGTGGAACCAGCCTCTAATGCGGTCGGGGGCTTGTTGTTTACGCCGCTGACTTTTCGCAAACCGGGATTGAGCGCGGGGAGCGGAACCGTGGAAGCCCTGGATACCGGGCAGCGCAGGATGACCCTTCGAACCGAAAGCGGAGAGGTTCAGGTGGTTCAGCTCAATCCTAAGGGTTTGATTCTGGTGGCTCCCGGAGAGCAGATTGAAGAAGGTCAGATCCTCACTCAAGGCATACAGATTCCTTTTATTCTTGCCTGGCTTATTTGTGGAGCGGTCTTTTTCACGCTTGTGTTTCGCTTTGTGAATCTGCGGCTGTTCGGTCTGGCCATTCAGGTGGTGCGGGGTGTTCACGACGACCCGGATGAAGCGGGGGAAGTTTCGCATTTTCAGGCGCTGACCGCCGCGCTCTCCGGAACTGTTGGATTGGGTAACATCGCTGGGGTGGCCATCGCCATCAGCATAGGCGGGCCCGGCGCGACTTTTTGGATGATCCTGGCGGGGCTGCTGGGGATGAGCACCAAGTTTGTCGAGTGCACCCTGGGTGTGAAGTTCAGAAAGATTGACCCGGATGACGGGGAGGTGCACGGGGGGCCGATGTGGTACCTGAGCCGCGGGATCATACAGCGCTTCAATGGAAATATGTTTGGAAAGGTGTTGGGATATTCCCTGGCGGCGCTCTCGGCCATTCTGGTTATCGGGGGCTCCTTTGGGGGGGGGAATATGTTCCAGGTCAACCAGGCCGCATCGCAATTTACCTCCGTGACCGGCTGGCTGCAGAATTCCACCTGGGTCTTTGGGCTGGTCATGGCCATACTGGTGGGTTTTGTGATTCTGGGCGGTATTCGCAGCATCGCCAGGGTTACCGACAAGGTGGTTCCCTTCATGTGCGGGGTCTATGTGCTGGCCGCTTTGGTGGTGATCTTTGGCAGCTACGACAAGATTGGCTGGGCACTGGGGGAGATCGTTCGCGGAGCCTTCATTCCCAGCGCGGCGTATGGAGGCTTGATCGGTGTGTTGATCCAGGGTTTCAGGCGGGCGGCTTTTTCCAATGAGGCCGGGGTGGGATCGGCATCCATTGCGCACTCGGCGGTCAAGACCGATATGCCCGCATCGGAGGGAATTGTAGCGCTGCTCGAGCCCTTCATCGATACGGTGCTGATTTGCACCATGACCGCCCTGGTCATCATCATCACGGGCGAGTATCAGGCTTACACTGGCGACGATTCAACGGCAGCCGGGGTTGCGCTGACCTCATCGGCCTTTGAACAGGTGATCTCATGGTTTCCCTTTGTGCTGATGATCGCCGTGGTGCTCTTTGCCTTCTCCACCATGATCACCTGGTCATACTATGGACTTCAGGCCAGCAAGTACCTTTTCGGTGACCGTCCGGCGGTGGACTACGGTTACAAGCTCATCTTCTGTCTGATGGTGGTGGTAGGCGCAACCATGAACCTCGGCGCGGTGACCGATTTCTCAGATGCCATGATCCTTGGAATGGCTTTTCCAAATATACTTGGTCTTTATATCTTATATCCCTACGTTCAGGAGGAATTGGATCGCTATCTCGCGCATTTGAAGAACAAGAAGAAGGGCTGAGCGGGCTTGTTGCGGGGATGATTTGGCTTGTTTCTGGCTTGTTGCGGCCTGATTCGGGCTTGTTTTTCTGGGCGAAGGGTTTCCCGGTTTTGCGCCTGCTTGTTGAGTTTTATCCACAATTTTAGTTTTCAGAAGGAGGATTTAGGGGCTGGCGCTTGGGAGGCGCTAAGCTTGCGGCATGAAAGGCGATGCTGCAATAAATGATCAGTCCGGGCTGGGGGAGAAGAGCGGAGGCTCTGGTGTTACCGGATGGCTTAGGGCTGTTCCTGGGTTAGGATCGGCGCTTGGCAAGTCAAGGGATGCGGGGCCCGGGTCTGCACCGGGGCTAGGGCAGGGGATAGGCAAGGCGGCGGGCAAGACTCTGGCCGCAGGGCGCGGGTCTGCCCTGGGGCTTGGACAGGCGGCGGGCAAGACTCTGGCTGATGCCCTGAATCTGGCTAAACGGGAGCGCGATGGAATGTTGGTGCTCATGATGGCGGCTATCCTGCTGCTTTGGGTGCCCGAGTGGTCGCGGGGGCGGCTGGAGCAGCGCTATGCTTCCTGGTGGGAAGCTCTGCCGGAACAGACCCGGCTCTGGCTGGATTCTCTTCATCAGGAGTACCGCTTGCCGGACACGCTCTATGAGTTTGATCCAAACACTTTGTTGGCAGAAGACTGGATGCGGCTGGGACTGGGGGCCACAACAGCGGGTCGGCTGGAGCGCTATCTGGGGGCGGGGGGAAGGTTCAGGGAGCCGGAGGATGTGCTGAAGATCTACGGTTTTCGGGAGGCTGATTTTGAGCGGCTCAGCGCCTGGATGAAGATAGAGGAGGGGAGTTGGGTTGCTGATCGGAACCGGGGTAGTGATCGGTCTTATGGTGCGGGTTCTGCGACGGGTTCTGCGGCGGGTTCGGGGTATTCGAAGGCTTATCGAGGGTCAGAGCGGGGTAGGGATCCGCCCGTCCTGGGTGGGACGGAATCCCGTCGTTCAAAGCAGGTTTACACGGGGCCTATGCTGGAGATCAACCGGGCCGGGGCGGCGGAATGGGAAGCCTTTCCCGGCATAGGGTCAACTTTTGCGGCGAGGATAATCCGGTTCAGGGATAGGCTGGGCGGTTTTTATCAGGTCGAACAGCTCGCCGAAGTGTACGGCCTGGACTCTGCGGTCTTTGCGGGCATGCGACCATTTTTGTTCTGCGAGGAGCCGGTGCGGAGATTGGCCATCAATCGCTCTCCGCTCGACAGCCTGAAGGGTCATCCATACATCGCCCCCTGGGTAGCTGAGCAGATCGTCCAGTACCGCAAGAAACATCAGGGTTTTTTAAACCTGGATGAACTGCGCAAACTCCGGGCTGTTAATGATTCTGTCTTCCAGCGGATTAGTCCCTACCTCGAACTCGGTCAGTTTTTGGAGCCGTAGAGCTGTTCGGGGGAATTCAAGACCGTGGTTTCCTACCTTTGTGTTAAATTTATTGCAAAGCCGGACCGGGAGAAGAAACCCCTTCGACCCGAAACCGTAATGAATTGTGTATGAGTACTGACACTGCCCAATCCACATCGATCGATTTTTCTATTCCCGAGAATGTGGAGATGATCCGCCAGATGGCCCGGGATTTTGCCGAGAAACATATTCGACCCCATGTTATGGAGTGGGATGAGAGTCAGCATTTTCCGGTGGATTTGTTTCGGAAACTCGGGGAGTTGGGCATGATGGGGGTTCTGGTGCCCCAGGAGTATGGAGGGGCCGGACTGGGTTACCACGAGTATGTGGCCGTGATCGATGAGATCTCTCAGGTCTGCGGCTCGATTGGGCTTTCGGTGGCCGCGCACAATTCGCTCTGTACCGGCCATATTCTTCAGTTTGGCAATGAGGAGCAGAAGAAGCGATGGTTGCCCAGGCTGGCCACTGCGGAGTGGATCGGTGCCTGGGGTCTCACCGAGCCTGGCACGGGATCGGACGCCATGAACATGAAGGTGGTGGCCCGCAAGGATGGAGATGCCTGGGTGCTCAACGGCACTAAGTGTTGGATTACGCACGGGAATACGGCCAATGTCGCGGTGGTGATTGCCCGCACGGGAGAGGTCAGGGACAGCCACGGAATGACGGCTTTTGTCGTTGAGCGCGGAACCCCGGGTTTCAGCGCGGGAAAGAAGGAAAACAAGCTCGGTATGCGGGCTTCGGAGACTACAGAGATGATCTTCAATGATTGCAGAGTGCCTGAGAATCAGGTGCTGGGCAAGGTTGGAGATGGCTTTATTCAGGCCATGAAGATTCTGGACGGGGGCCGCATCTCCATCGCCGCACTGTCTTTGGGCATTGCCCGCGGGGCCTATAAGGCGGCGGTTCGCTATGCCAAGGAGCGGGAGCAGTTTGGGCGTCCCATCGCCCAGTTCCAGGGCATTTCCTTCAAACTGGCCGACATGGCCACGGAGATTGAGGCTTCGGAATTGCTGATCAACAAGGCTTCGGATTTGAAAAACCGGGGCCAGAAGGTGACCGAGATCTCGGCTATGGCCAAGTACTATGCTTCGGAGGCCTGTGTGCGCATCGCCACTGATGCGGTTCAGGTCTTTGGCGGATATGGTTATACCAAAGACTTCCCGGTAGAGAAGTTCTACCGCGACTCCAAGCTCTGCACGATAGGGGAAGGCACCACGGAGATACAAAAACTGGTGATTGCCAGAGAAATCCTCAAGTAATCGGGAAATTGTTTATTTTTGTAGCCCTAAAAATCTGAATTCAGACTTATGCTCATTATTGATGCCCGCGAAAGCGATTCCCTCGACAAGGCCCTGAAGAAGTACAAGCGCAAGTTTGAAAAGGCTGGTACTCTCAAGGAATTGCGCCGTCGCCAGTATTTCACCAAGCCCTCCATTCTGCGCCGCCAGGAGATGCTCAAGGCCGCGTACAAGCAGGAGATGTACGGCAACCAGGGGTGAATGGAACGGGCTATCCGCTTTTGGATCGCTTTTTGTCCTGGCTTCGTTTTGAAAAGCGGTACAGCGCCCACACTATAGAGGCGTACCGCAGGGATGTCTCCCAATTTTTGAATTTCATTGCTGAGCAGTACGAGCTCCCGACCAATCAACCGGATCTCGTAAGCCATTCTCATATCCGCGGCTGGATGATCAGCCTGCTGGATCGCGGCGTTATTGAGCGCTCGGTATGCCGCAAGATCTCCAGCCTCAAGACCTTTTGGCATTTCCTGCTGCGCGAAGAGCTGGCATCGAAAGACCCCTGTACCCGCATTCTCAATCCAAAAGTTCCCAAGAGGCTGCCCGCCTATGTGGAGGTTCGCGATCTGGACAGCCTTTTTGAGTTGCTGGATGCCGAAAGAGAAGACCCGGAAGTGCTGGAGGGTTTTAGCCATGGTCGGGATCGAATGTTGCTGGAGCTGCTTTACGCCACCGGCATACGCCGGGCAGAGCTGATTGCCCTGAACCACGCCCATCTGGATTTGGCCTCAAGAGTGTTGCTGGTTCGGGGCAAAGGCGACAAGGAACGGTTGTTGCCCATCAGTGCAGCCCTGGTTTCGAGCTTCGTGCGCTATTTCGAATTTAAACAGGATCACTTTTCCTGCGATGCTGCACAACCCTTGCTGGTGACGGACAAAGGGCAGCGGATGTACCCCAATTTTGTCTATCGCATTGTCCGGAATCACTTAACTTTAGTCACGGGCATTCAACGCCGGAGTCCCCATATTCTGCGACACAGTTTTGCCACTCACCTAGCGGATGCGGGGGCCGATCTGAACGCCATAAAAGAACTTCTGGGTCACAGCAGTCTGGCTTCGACTCAGGTCTATACCCATAACTCCATCGACCGTTTGCGGGACGTTTACCGTCGGGCGCATCCCCGGGCCGATGAATAATCTCTCAAGTCATGCAAGTCAAGATCAATGCAGTTCACTTCAGGGCTGACGACAAGCTGGAAGTCTACATCAACCAAAAGTTGGACAAGCTGACGACGTTCTACGACCGGATTCAACAGGCGGAAGTTTTCCTGCGATTGGAGAACGAAGGCGCCCAGGTCAAAGACAAAGTCGCCGAAATCAAACTTTCGGTTCCCGGAAGCATACTTTTCGCCAAAGAAACGGATAAGACATTTGAGAAAGCCGTAGATGATGTGATGGAAGACCTTAGAATTCAACTAGTTAGGCATAAGGACAAAATTCGCGCCAAATAATTGCGCAAGGCTTTTAAAGTTCCGATGGAATTTGCTTAAATTTGCAAGCCTTTTCAGGACGCAGGTCGTGAAAAGGCTTGTTCTTCTACATACTGGGAAGCCCGTACGCCGGTGTAGCTCAGTTGGCCAGAGCAGCTG
This sequence comes from Chitinophagales bacterium, assembly GCA_041751015.1. Classification (GTDB taxonomy): domain Bacteria; phylum Bacteroidota; class Bacteroidia; order Chitinophagales; family BACL12; genus WGOA01. The sequence goes on along the minus strand of JBGSYF010000018.1, from coordinate 6,097 downwards.
ATTTGTAATCTGCAGGTCGGGGGTTCGAATCCCTCCACCGGCTCGTTCAGTCCACCTTGGTAACACCTGCGCAATGGGTAGCCAACCGGAGTCCTATTTATGGGATTCCGTCCGAAAACGGGGAGATACCGAAGTGGCCAAACGGGGCAGACTGTAAATCTGTTGTCTTACGACTTCGTAGGTTCGAATCCTGCTCTCCCCACCAGATTGTCCAGGATTAAAACCCCGGGTAGTCAACAACGGAAACAAGCGGGAGTAGCTCAGTTGGTAGAGCATCAGCCTTCCAAGCTGAGGGTCGCGGGTTCGAGTCTCGTCTCCCGCTCAATGATTGGGATTAGATCCGGGAATTGCCGGGTTGCCGGATTTGTTACGGTTTCAAGCCGATGTAGCTCAGGGGTAGAGCGCTTCCTTGGTAGGGAAGAGGTCGTGAGTTCGATTCTCACTAACGGCTCTGAGATCGCGCATGCAGATATTCATAGTGCATTTGTTGCATCTGGCTTTGGCCGGATCTGCTATTGCTCTTGAGTTGACTGCACAACCAGATGCATAACTGTTGGTCTGTTCCTGTGAATGATCACATAAAAAATTTCCTTCAAGCTTTTAGTTGGTGAGAAGGAGAGGAAACAATAATTTAAAAACTCCACAACTAAAAACCGATAAAGATGGCTAAAGAGAATTTTAAGCGGGACAAACCGCACGTTAACGTTGGTACCATCGGTCACGTAGACCACGGTAAAACTACTTTGACCGCTGCAATCACTGCTATCCTTGCCACAAAAGGCATGGGCAACGTAGCTAAGAAGTATGATGAGATTGATGGTGCTCCGGAAGAAAAAGAAAGAGGTATCACCATCAACACAGCGCACGTTGAGTACCAGACAGCCAACCGTCACTATGCACACGTGGATTGCCCAGGTCACGCTGACTATGTAAAGAACATGATCACAGGTGCTGCCCAAATGGACGGTGCTATTTTAGTTGTGGCAGCTACAGACGGTCCGATGCCGCAAACAAGAGAACATATCCTGCTAGCACGCCAGGTGGGTGTACCCCGCATGGTTGTGTTCATGAATAAAGTAGATCTTGTTGATGATCCCGAATTGTTAGAGCTTGTTGAAATGGAAATCCGGGAACTGCTTACCAAGAATGGTTTCGATGGTGATAACACACCCATCATTCAGGGATCTGCTACCGGTGCCCTTGCTGGAGAGTCTCAGTGGGTTGGTAAGATAGATGAACTGATGGAAGCTGTAGATAGCTACATTCCCCTTCCTCCGCGCCCCGTTGACATGCCATTCCTGATGTCTGTTGAGGATGTATTTTCAATCACAGGTCGTGGAACAGTTGCTACCGGTCGTATCGAAAGAGGTCGTATTAAGGTTGGTGAAAGCGTAGAGATCGTTGGTCTGCAGGAAACACCGCTTACTTCTACCTGCACAGGTGTGGAAATGTTTCGGAAACTTCTTGACGAAGGTGAAGCTGGTGACAATGCCGGACTATTGCTTCGCGGTGTTGAAAAAACACAGATCCGCAGAGGTATGGTAATTTGCAAACCTGGTTCTATTACACCACATACCGAGTTTAAGGGCGAGGTATACGTGTTGAGCAAGGAAGAAGGTGGACGTCATACTCCGTTCTTCAAAAATTATCGTCCCCAGTTTTATTTCCGTACAACCGACGTAACAGGTGAGTGCCAGTTACCGGAAGGAACAGAAATGATCATGCCCGGTGATAACACAAACCTTTCTGTGAAATTGATTCAGCCTATCGCAATGGAAAAAGGTTTGAAATTCGCGATCAGGGAAGGTGGAAGAACTGTAGGTGCTGGTCAGGTTACTGAAATTCTGAAATAAAGAATATCTTTATACTTCAATTAGCTAATTGGCATCGCTGCTGATTAGCTAATTGTTTTTCTACGGGCATGGTGCAACGGTAGCATACGGGTCTCCAAAACCTTTGATCTGGGTTCAAATCCTAGTGCCCGTGCAATCTTTATCTGGGTTGTATAAATTCAGATAGCATTCCGGCTAATCATTTTGAACGTTTTAATATGAACAAAATTTCTAATTATTTTACTGATTCTTTTAGAGAACTATCTGAAAAAGTAACCTGGCCAACCTGGACCCAACTGCAACAGTCCACGATGATTGTTCTGGGAGCTACTCTTTTCATCACTGCTCTTGTTTGGGTTATGGATTTTATAGCTGCCGGCGGTTTAAAGTTCATATACGATACATTTTAAACCATGGAAGAAACAGCAACTTCAGTAACAGAACAGCAGGATCATACAGATCAGCAAACCCCCCAGGAAACGAAGTGGTATGTGCTGCGTGTAGTGAGCGGAAAAGAGCGCAAGGTAAAAGAGTACGTTGATAAAGAAGTTTCCCGTGGCTGGAGCGATATTGTAAAGCAAATATTTTTGCCCGTAGAAAAGGTCTACAAAGTGCAGAATGGTAAGAAGGTGATGCGCGAACGCAACTACTACCCGGGATACGTAATGATAGAGGTGCTGGATGGCAAGCTAAGTGATGATCTGAGGGATATAATCAAGAACACGCCTAACGTCATTCATTTTCTTGGCAAAGAAAATCCGATCGCGCTCCGCAAAGCGGAAGTAAACAAGATGCTCGGCAAAATGGACGAGATGGCTGAAACCGGCGGTGTCAGCATGAGCGAGCCATTCATCGTCGGCGAAACTATCAAAATCATCGAAGGACCATTTAACGACTTCAACGGCGTAATTGAAGAAGTGAATGATGAAAAAAAGAAACTGAAGGTTACGGTGAAGATCTTTGGAAGGTCTACTCCGGTGGAACTGAATTACATGCAGGTGGAGAAAATCTAACCTGCGCGTTTATATTGTTGAGCCATTCTTTTAAAGGATGGCTTTTTTTTGTCGCAACAACATGAAAAGTAGAATCACTTTTATACTGGTCTATGCCTGTTGCTGGCTGCTGATTTTTCAAATTGCCCGGTTATTTTTTCTGCTGTATCATTTCGAGCAATCCAGGGCACTTCCGTTTGGAGTGGCTGCCGGAACCTTCGGTTACGGGTTGCGTATGGACGCGTCGATGATGGCGTATCTAACCCTACCGGTGTGCCTTTTCGTATTACTGGGCGTCTGGATCTCTTTCTTTTCCAGAAAGAGGATCTACAGTATTTATACCGCAGTCGTTTTGTTCTTCATTGTTTTGCTGACTGGCGCAGACGCCGAAATGTACCGGCAGTGGGGATTCAGGATAGATGCTACACCCCTCAGGTATCTTTCTTCGCCTGCAGAAGCGTGGGCCTCCATTAGCCACCTGCCACTGCCAGGTATACTTTTTATTTTCATTCTAACCTACTGGGCACTGGCTGCGCTTTTTATTGGGCTGATGGGTCGGCTTATGCTCGGCTGGCAGCAACCAATTAATAAGGCGGCCACAGCCCTCGCGGTGTTGACCTTAGCTGCCGTTGGTCTCATTCCACTGCGCGGCGGCCTGCAGCAAACGCCCATGAATCAAAGCAGCGTGTATTTTTCGTCTGTGAATTTCGCCAACCAGGCAGCGCTCAATGCAAGCTGGAATTTTATGCAGGGAGTACTGGCTTACAAAGACATTGCCCAAAATCCTTATGTACACTTTTCTGCAGAACGGGCAGGCAATATCAAAGACAGCCTTTACATCCATTCGAAAACTACGGTGCAGGTACTGAATACAAAAACGCCCAACGTTATTCTGATTGTCTGGGAAAGCCTTACTGAAAAAGCACTACACGCCGCAATTAATGGCCAGGAAATTTTGCCGCAGTTCCAGCAATTGCAAAAGGAAGGATTGTACTTCAACCAGTTGTATGCCAGCGGCGATCGCACCGACAAGGGGCTGGCGGCCATCTTAAGCGGCTACCCGGCACTTCCAGCCACCTCTGTGTTAAGGGATGTGGGTAAGGCAGCCCGTTTGCCTTCCCTGGGGCGCACATTCAAGCAACAGGGGTATAGCGTTCCCTTCTTTTATGGGGGAGAGCCAGAGTTCGCAAATATCAAATCTTACCTGCTTCAGGCAGGCTTTTACCCGCTTACCGAAAAGAAAAACTTCGCGGCAAAAGACCAGAATTCCAAATGGGGAGCGCATGACGGGGTGGTGGCTCAAACAATAAAGCAGGATCTCCTGCAGATCCGCCCCCCTTTTTTCGCAGCCTGGCTTACGCTAACGAGTCACGAACCTTTTGAAACTCCCATTGCTCCTGTTTTTAAGGGTAACGATGAAACAACCCGGTTCTTAAATTCGCTGCATTATACTGATGCAGTAGTGGGCGACTTTGTCAGTTTTTGCAAGCGACAAAACTGGTGGTACAACACCCTGCTCATAATTGTGGGCGACCATGGACACCCGTTGCCCCAGACTCCCTCCCGCGCCGACAATTTCAGAACACCCATGCTTTGGCTGGGAGGAGCGCTGATTAAAAAAGGTGTAGTAAGCCAGGTCATATCACAGGTAGACCTGCCTGCCACACTGCTGGCGCAAACAAGTGTTGCTGTGGACGCCTTTCCATTCAGTAAAAACCATTTTGACCCGTCAGTGAGGAACTGGGCATTTTTTTCCTTTAAGGATGGCTGGGGCTTCATACAGCCGGGTGAAGCTTTGCTCTTTGATAATGTAGGACAACGCACACTGGAGCGTAAAGGACCGGTTACAGGTTCAGACCTAGAGGCTGGAAAAGCCCTCCAGCAGTACATCTACGAGGATTATATCCGAAAGTGAAACGGTACGCAGCAGGATAATTTTTTATAAGCGGTAACATTGGTGCCTGTAGGTACGTTTAACTTCGTAGCTCAGCTTTGATTAAACCGGAAAGTAGATGCGCCTTATTTTTTTTGTATTCTTTTTTTCTCTAATGTCCGCTGGCTTCGCACAGGTAGCTGTCCGGCAGCTTCCGGCTGTAAGGGCAACCTCCATTCCAAAAATTGACGGCGATATCAACGATGAAGCATGGAAGGGAATTCAACCTGCAACAGACTTTATTGAATTCCGACCAACAGCAGGCAAGCCGGAAGACAGTGCTACCAAAACGCTGATCTATCTTTTATACGACAATACCTCCGTGTACATCGCCGGCTTTTGTCAGGAGCGGGTAAAGGACAGTGTATCAAGAGAGCTGATCGGAAGAGACAGGGTGGGCGTAAATGATTTTCTGGGTGTCATCATAGACACTTACAACGATAAGATAAATGCAGTGGGCTTTTATGTAACCCCCTACGGAGAGCAATACGACGCCAAATACTCTGGTTCCGGAGACGAAGATGGCACCTGGAATGCCGTGTGGGACAGCGAAGCCAAGGTTCACGCAAACGGCTGGTCATTTGAGATGCGGATACCCTACTCTGCGTTGCGGTTTGTAAGCAAAGACGTACAAACCTGGGGGTTGAATATTACAAGGCGGAGAAACAAAACCGGGCAGCAATACTTTTGGAATCCCGTCAGTCCGGAAAAAAATGGTTTTATCAACCAGGAAGGTGAATGGACCGGCATTGGTAAAATTGAAGCTCCCCTGCGCTTGTCATTTTCGCCCTATTTTTCTACCTATGCCAATCATTACCCGGCCAAGAAGGTAACCGGTAATCCGAATATTAAAGACCTGAATACTTCCGTGAACGGAGGGCTTGATGTAAAGTACGGCATCACAGAAAGCTTTACGCTCGATGTAACACTCGTACCGGATTTTGGACAGGTGCCCAGTGATCCCCAGGTGTTGAATCTCTCTCCGTTCGAAGTGCAGTATGAAGAGAACCGCCCCTTCTTTATTGAAGGCACGGAATTGTTTACCAAGGGCAGGCTGTTTTATTCCCGCCGGGTAGGAGGTACTCCGTTCAATATCGGCAGGGCCTTCAGGCTTAACGCTCAAGATTCACTTCTTCAAAATCCCACTGCTTCCAAGCTGATCAATGCTACCAAATTGTCTGGCCGTACCAAAAAAGGACTGGGTATCGGGCTCTTTAACGCCATCACCAAGCCCATGTATGCGCGGGTGCAGAATAAGGTCACCGGGGAAGTGCGTGAAATTGAAACTGGTCCGCTGACTAACTACAACATAATGGTGTTCGACCAAACGCTCAGGAATA
>JBGSYF010000017.1:0-336463 GCA_041751015.1 Chitinophagales bacterium | reverse complement strand
GACTGGCTACACGGCACCCGGGGTTAAGTTGGCAGGACCAGTAAGCAGGCTGTTTTACGGAACAAGTGAAGTCTGTGCCGCAGTCGCCAAACCGTGAGTGGGGAAGCGTCATTTCCCGGGAGGGAAACAGGCACAGGCGGCAGACCGGGTCGTAGTAGTGATGAAGCTTCTGTAATGGGAGTGGAGCGAAGGTCCCGGCTTGTTTAGTTTCAGAATGAGTGTACAACCAGTGATGGGATGATAGACTACTATGAGACAAAATCGCAACCGATCACGCGAGTGATGGTCTGGCAGGCGTACAAGATTGTGCGCTCGAACAAGGGCGGCAGCGGTGTAGACTCGATGAGCTGGTCGTATTTAGATGCGAACCGCGATCGCGAGCTGTACAAGCTGTGGAATCGCCTGACGTCGGGCAGCTACTTTCCCCAGCCGGTCAAGGCCGTATCGATACCGAAGAAGGACGGCAGCCTGCGCAAGCTGGGCGTGCCTACTTTGCTGGATCGAATCGCCCAGCAGGTGGTCAGAGCGGTGTTAGAGCGCTATTTGGAGCCGATTTTTCACCCCAGTTCGTTTGGTTATCGTCCAGGCCGAAGTGCGCACGACGCGGTTCGGCAGAGTGGCAGCAACGTGTTTAACCACGACTTCGCCATAGACCTGGACATAGAGCGATTCTTCGACACGATAGACCACGAACTGCTCCTCAAAGCCCTTCGCCACTACTGCCCGCTGGCCTGGGTCAGGATGTATGTTGAGCGTTGGCTGAAAGCCGGAGTGATGGACGCGGGCCATTTCCACCAAACGGAAAGGGGCACCCCTCAAGGGGGCGTGATCAGTCCACTATTGGCCAACCTGTATCTGCACGTAGCCTTCGACGGCTGGATGGCACGCGAGCATCCGGAGAAGCCCTTCGAGCGCTATGCCGATGATGTGGTGGTGCACTGCAAGACGGAGAAGCAGGCCAGGTTCGTACTGCGGAGCATCAAGCAACGCATGCGCACCTGCAAGCTCAAATTGCATCCCACCAAGACCAAGATCGTCAATCTGAGGGGAAGGGCCACCGAGCGCTACCCGAGGAAGTACGACTTTCTGGGCTTTACGATAAAGCCCTGTCACCGCATCATTCAAGGCAAAGGGAAGGTCATGCCGGGCACGTTTGTGAGCACGGCATCGAAGGTGCGCATAACAGAGAAGTTCCGGAAGCTGAACATCCACAAGTGGCGCAAGCCCATAGAGGAGGTAGCCCAGGCCCTCAATCCGGTGATCCGGGGAGTGCTGAACTACTATCAGGCGTTCTGGGACGGTGGCATGCGCAAGGTGTGGGATCAACTCAATCATCGCCTGCTCAAGTGGGTCAAATGGGAAAAGGGCCTGTACAAGAGGGCATCCGTCCGCTGGCTACAGGGCCAGTATCGCCAGAACCCCAACCTGTTCACCCATTGGAAATTGGTTCATCCATGAGTACATTTAACTCACGCGATTTACAAACAAGAAGAGCCGTATGAAGGGAGACTTTCACGTACGGTTCCGTGGGAACCTCCCGGTGAGAGTCCGGGGGGTGAAATGGTTGGTGGCAAGTGAAACAACATGCGCCATAAAATTGAATAAAGACAGATTAAATGAAATCAAATTGCCCAATTCTAGCGCTAATTATGATATTGATTTTTTCCTGTAAGCAAGAGTCCCAGGACCCTAGCGCCTTCTATATGCCGGGAGAATTTGAACCCCATGAAGCCGTTTGGTTTGGCACTTGGTATATGAGCGAGTGGGCTAGCGATTACAAGCGGGTGATAAGCGAGGTGATGAAGGCCATCGATGGCCATGTTCAGATTAAAATGGCCTCAGCCTCTGATAGCATCATGAAGATTGCAAAGAGGCAATTGGATAGCCTCGGAGTAGATACAACCAAAATTCAGTTTCATGTAATGCCGGGCGAAGCACACTGGATTAGGGATCATGGTGCTGCATTTGTCATCAATAGGGAAGGTGAGCTTGGGGCGGTAGATTTTGAGTGGGATGCTTACGGAAGTCTTGATTGGAGTGTATTGAGAGATTCCACAATAATAGATAGTCTTGATTTTTATAAAGAAAAAATCAAATCGGGAGATAGGGCTAAAGTTGATAGCTTGATGGCTGTTGCTACAGCCGCTCAGTGGATAAGGGGTGATCTTACCATTGAAGGAGGCGCTATTGAAGTGAATGGAAATGGGGTGTTGATTCAATGTGAAGCAGTAACCCTACAACGCAATCCCGGTTGGACAAAGGAAGCATTGGAAGAGGAGTACAAAAGAACCCTTGGAATCAGAAAGGTAATCTGGCTTCCACAAGGTTTGGCGGAAGATGAACACTTGACTCAATTCCAATTTGGTAAATATATAACCCTGGGCACCGGTGGACATACGGATGAATTTGTGCGGTTTGCAGATGCACGTACCATTCTGTTGGCATGGGTGGATGAAAATGAGGCTGATGCTCACCCACTCAATAAGCTTAACTACGAACGAATGTCCAAAAACTACGAAATTCTGAAAAATGCTACCGATCAGGATGGCAAAGCATTTAAGATCATCAAAATTCCAATGCCTTATCTTCAAGAAAGGCCTATTCTTGTTTCCGATTCTATCTATGATGATCACCATATTTCGTCAGAAGCATTCAACTATAAGGACCGAAAAATGGTAAAAGAAGGCGACACTTTGGTGAGTGTAGCTGCTGCCAGTTACCTGAATTTTTTGGTTACCAATGGTGTGGTGGTGACGGCCTCATACTCCAAAGACGAAGCATCGATGAAAAGAGAGAAGGAGGTAGAGCAGCTTTTTCAAAATGCCTTCCCTGGCAGGATAATAATCTTTATTGATGCCATGCCGCTGAATTGGCATGGTGGCGGTATTCATTGCAGTACACAGCAGGAACCTAAAAGGAGAATGAAATGATAAACAAGATTTTTATTTATTGGCTGTCTTTGGGTTGGTGATAAATGCAGCTTGTCAGATGGAGGAAATTGGTGGATTCATTGTTAGCATGGTAAAGGTCGTCCAAACAACACTGAGGATAAGACTAAAGCCTACACATTCCAGATGACATAATAATTTGCATGGAATATCTTCTGATGTTGGCTTAGGTACTATTAGCGAATACTGTTAGAACTTATACAGGGAATCTGACGCATTGAAATGCGTATCGCGAATAACAACTCCAAAATTTTGAGGGTTCATACCCATTTTTAAGGCTGAACATACCCAATCTTCCTGATTTTCACCAATTGGTTCTCCCCCTTTCTTACACTCAATGAAATAGGCTGATTCACGAGGATTTTGATTGTACCAGGCGACGACATCGAAAATTCCACCTCGATTTTTAAGACTTCCTGACTGCCGGATTTCCAAATCAAGCTGGCACAACCATTCCGGCATTTCTCGAGGTGTCAGTGCAAAGGGTCTCCATATGTCCGGAACGGGTTTTGTATCATAAGAACTGATCCAGTAGGCCGTGAAACCCTCCTTTCGGAATAATTTGGCAACTTCAACCTCGCAGCAACTCCTCAACGGTGCTTTACCATCTAATGAGTAGACCTGTCCAGTTCCTTTTCCAAAGTTTTCGTGCCAGTGTAACTTGCGGTCCAGGAATTCACCATCCCACGGTTTGAAAGGAATGCGCAGCGTAGGAAGTAGAGGTGATTGCCCCGACGACAAGACCTTACGCTTTGCAGCTTTGAAAGGAATCAGCTCTGCTTGACTAAGGTGATGTATGATGGACATTTTATGATTTTATTTTTTATGGATATTGAACCGACCGATTCGAGGGGTCAAAAAGCAATTGATTTTAGAGCGGTAATCTTCTCCTGTTTTTGAATGAGAGAACTGCATGTACAAATGTTGATACGTGTAAAGCAAAGTACAAAAAAGCTGTCAAACCTGTCACCGACGCTTTCAACAAACCATCATCGCCTCTCAACTGTCCGTGTCAAAATGGCACGAGTACCTCGCCGATCAGACCATGGCCGATGCCATACTCGACCGCTTGATGACGGCCGCTACCTGCTTTGAACTTTAAGGAGAATCCCGTAGCACGACACAAAAACAATAACCTACTTTCACTTTTAATTAACCCCAAATTGGCTCACTTTATTCCGAAACAGGCAGTAAAATCAAGGTCAGTGCATAAAAAACTTTTGTGGTGGCGGACATGTAATCGCTTCGAATTCCGCTACTGTTCGTATACTTTGTACAACAAATATTTATTCCACATGTAGAAAAATATTTTCATAGGGTTCTTGTGGAAAATAAAGTGAAAGAAATTGTTAATCAGCCTAACAAGAGGGCAAGATTTAAGGAATAGTGTTATTTATGTAGGCGTTTCAAACAGAATATTTTAAAAATTAAACCATTGAGAAATTTTGTTTTACTTTCTGTTTTTATTGGCTTAATGTCTTCTGCTGTTGTCGCTCAGTATGGCAATAAAGAGTGGCAAGTTGGTTATTTTGCCCCATACATTTCAAATATGGGTGGCATTGTGGGCTATGCTTGTGATTTGAAAGAATTAGGAGAAAGTTCGAAGCAACAAAGTACGTGCAAACAACGCCTGCAACTCTTAACGCAATTGGGCTATTTTACACAAGCCAATGTATCTCATAATCTATTACTTAACCCCGAAATGGTGTATAGATGGAACAAATCAGATAAGCGCTTTTTTCTCACTTCTTCAGTGGGGGCTGGATATTTGCTTTCTTTTCAAAGGCAAAACGGCACATTAAACTTGGGGACAGGAGAAATGGAATATAGCTATGATGCATTAAACTATTTTTTACCAACCGTAAATACGGGCTTAGGAGTTGACCCAATAAAACATTTAGGATTTTATTTTAAAGCGACTTATGGCAGAAAGTTGGGTCTTCAAAATGAAAATGCTACCTTTTTTGGAATTTCAACAGGTTTAATATTAAATTTCAATTTAAAAGATTGAGACATGACAAGGAAGGAATTTATAGAAAGAAGCTTATCAATGGGAATTGCTCTTCCTTTTCTTAGCAGTGCTTTGTTTCAATCTTGTAGTAAAGACGATTCCATATTACCAATATTTCAAACCAATTTTTCAGGAAAAGTAATTATTGTTGGTGCAGGGGCGGCAGGATTAGCAGCGGGATATCTACTTAAGCGGTATGGGGTTGATTTTGAAATAATTGAAGCCGCACCTGTATATGGTGGACGGCTAAAAAAATCATCCAATTTCACAGACTTTCCCATAGATATTGGTGCTGAATGGATTCACACAGACCCAAAAATATTGGCTGACATTATCAATAACCCTAACGCCAATGCCAATATTGATATTATTGTTTATAATCCGCAAACCATCAAATCTTGGAAAAACGGCAAGCTAAAATCACATAATTACATTAGTAGTTTTTACAGTGAATGGAAGTTTAAGAATTCCACTTGGTTTGACTTCTTTGAGCAGTTTATCGTTCCTGAAATTTCTGACAAAATAGTTCTAAACAAGCCTATCGCTGAAATCAATTATCAGGGAGACAAGGTTCTCTTATCAACAGACAGCAACGAAACATTTGAAGCAGAAAAGGTGCTTATCACAACACCAGTTAAAACGCTTCAAAATAATCAAATCATTTTTCAACCTTCATTACCGACTGAGAAGAAGGAAGCTATCAACAAAATATTCATGGGTGATGGCATCAAAATCTTTATAGAGTTTAAAGAAAAGTTCTACCCCGACATTTTGGCTTTTGGAAGTATTTTACAAGCACTGAACGAAGAAGAGAAATTTGTCTATGATGCTGCCTTTAGAAAGGACTCCAACAAACACATTTTGGGACTTTTCGCTATAAACGATAAAGCAAAAGCTTACACGCAATTAAACTCCGAGCAAGAGATTATAGACAAATTTATGGCTGAGTTAGATGAAATTTTTAAAGGAAAAGCAACAGCGAATTACGTGAAACACATAATTCAAAATTGGTCGAAAGAGCCATTCATCCAAGGGGCGTATTCGTATTCTTTTGAAGGAAGCCAGAGAAGCTTGGTCGAGACAATCAATGAACCCTTGCAAAACAAGATCTATTTTGCAGGTGAAGCACTGTCAATAGAGAATCAAGCAATGGTGCACGGAGCCTGCGAATCGGCTTACAGTATGATAGCAACAATGATGCAAGATTAATAAAAGTACGATTTATAATAGTACCTTCCCAAGGGGGATGGAGGCTAAAGTTTCAAAGACCTCAACATGAAAGCTCCCCTTATTCTGCCACACTGAATAATAAAGGTTTAAAAATCTCGTATTCATTATCAATTTCCTGTTGGAGTGTGGGAAACTCCTCCGTTATGAATTATGGCCCATTGTCTACCCGAATGGCAGCAGGTTTGCCTCGCCAGGCCATCAGCTGGCTGAGCTCATTGATGACGCGCGTGGCTGGAATGCTTTTGGAAATGGTGATGTTTAAAACTTCGCGGTTGTATTCGTCCATGACATTGAAACTGCGGAGGGGCTGGCCGTTGAGTAGTCTATCGTGCATAAGGTCCATGCTCCACATCACATTGGGCCGGAGTGGACGCACCAGCGGAGCCTTGACACGGCTTGCAACACGGCGTCTGGTCCGACGGCGGATGTTGAGCTTTGCCTGCTTATAGATCCGGTGTAAACGCTTATGATTGACTTTGAAGCCTTCGTTCTTTTTAGCCTGGTAGCGAAACGAAGAAGTACTTAACGAGAACGTTTTACAGGCCTGACGAAGTGACATACCATGCTGTTCACGTGCATGAACCACTAACTGCCGCCGATCGTCAGGCCTTAGTCCTTTTTTCCTAGGGCCTCCTTCAAAACTAGGTTTTGCAGGGTCAGGTCGGCTACTATCCGCTTGAACTGACTCAACTCGCATTCCATCTCCTTGAGACGCTACAGTTCGTTGGCCTCCATGCCCCCGTACTTGCGCTGCCAGTTGTAAAACGTGGGCTGGCTAATGCCATGATCCCGGCAAATGTCGGCCACCGATAAGCCCTTCTACTGCATCCGCATGATCTCGACTATTTGCGTTTCGGTAAATCTGCTCTGTTTCATGTTCTTCCTCCGAATTTACTACTTCTCACTGTAGCTGTTATCGGAGGAGCTTTCAAAGCGAAGGGCCCGTCTTGTTTAGTCTCGGCAGAGTGTACAACCAGCAATGGGATGATAGACTATTATGAGACAAAATCGCAACCGATTAAATTTGGTTCATCCATGAGTACATTTGACTCACGCGATTTACAAACAAGAAGAGCCGTATGAAGGGAGACTTTCACGTCCGGTTCCGTGGGAACCTCCCGGTGAAATTCCGGAGGGTGACCCGATTGTAGGGCATTTTAAAAGACAACAGCAGAAAGAACAATAGACCTTAAATAACAGATAAAATCAAGAAGAAAGAATTTTAACACTAACATAAATTTTAATACAATGAAAATAAAATATTTAATTTTAATAATAATAGTATTAGCGATAGTTAGTTGCAACAAAGACGAAACTAACATAAATGGAAACTATACCGGAACTTTTGAACGAAATGATAGCATCTCAAATGTACAAATTTCGTTAAACAACGGTATATTTAATGGACAAGGGGATGTAGAAAAATTCCCAGCATTATGTAATGGAAGTTACTCGATTTCTGGAAACACAATCACTTTTGAGAATGCTTGTACTTGGACCGCAGAATTTGATTGGACTTTAATCTTAAGTGGCAACTGGACATACAGTATTAATAATAATGAACTTGTTTTAATCAAAGAAAATGGAGATAAATATACTTTAATTGATTAATAAGAACGCACTATAGCAGCACCTGCGCGCCAGTGGGGGTTCAGTGCTTATTTGAAAGTAAAGTGCTAAATCCAAGGTCTGTACTTTTAATGAAGTTCAGTGCTAAAATCCCCATATGCGTGTGGCTGCCAGACGTGTGTGACTTGACCCCCTTTGCCATCGAAAGAGAGCAAGGGAATGCTGTAAAGCAGATGGAAGCCTGGGGGCCCTTTCCCCCGGAAAAGCGCGGAGCTCAAGCGAAGCGAGTGGCCGGCAGAAGGCGGGAGAAGCGAAGCGGGAAAGGCCTCACGGAGAGGGCATTCAGATGTCGTCTCCAAGCCACCTTTTGCTGCATACCCCGGAAGCGGGATGGTGGTGAGCGAAAAGGAAGAGTCGAAACGTGATTCAGGCAGGTGCGCTGAAGGGAGCTGAACGAAAGTGAACCAACGATTAAGCCTCTTCAACTGACGTAACCAGTGTCGAAATGCGGTGGTAACGAACACGCCCCAGAGCAGGGTGTAGCAGGAGATCTGAAGACGGGCTACACGGCACCCGGGCTTGTGTTGGCAGGACCCGAATGCAGGCTGTTTTACGGAACAAGTGAAGTCTGTGCCGAAGCGGTCAAACCGCGAGAGGGGAAGCGGCATTTCCCGGGAGGGAAACAGGCACAGGCGGCAGACCGGGTCGCAGTAGTGATGAAGCTCCCGTAATGGGAGGGGAGCGAAAGCCGGAGTTGTGAACGCGGACCACTTCCACCGAATGGAAATGGGCCCTTGGAGAGCATCATGCATAACATGTGCAAACACATAATTCAATGCTTGCTTAATTGAGTCAAATGGAAAATGGGCCTGACTAGACGTGCAGCCATCTCAAAACTACAACGCCAATGCCGTCAGAATCCCAATTTACTCACCCATTGGAAATTGGTTCATCCATGAGTACATTTAACTCACAGGATTAGCTAACAAGAAGAGCCGTATGAAGAGAAACTTTCACGTGCGGTTCTATCTGAAGCTTCCGGTGAAATTCCGGGGGTTGACCCGAATCTGTGTTAAAAAGAGAAAGAAAATAAAATGAAGAAAGAAAAAATGTTATTTTATGGAATAAAAATCTTGATGGTCATAACTCTATCCATTATGATATACTCTTGCGATGGGCAGGAGAATATGAATAATGCACGAAGCACGATGCTACAACGGCAGACAGGATCTCAAAACACTACTTTAGAAATTGAACAGTCAGAAGAGCAGATAAACCAAGTTGTAAGGACTGTGTTTCAAGACAGCAGGGGCAATACTTGGTTTGGAACTGAAAACGGAGCATTCAGACTTACTGATGGGATATTAAAACATATAGATAGTATAAGAAGCGAATCGGGAAAGGGGGTGACTATTAAGGATATTACCGAGGATAAGGGAGGTACAGTGTGGTTAGGACATACAGATGGAGTAAGTAGTATCAAGGGAGAAATAGTAACAAATTATTACAAATCCGATGGTTTAATTAGTAATGATGTTTGGTGTCTTACGGCAGATGCCAAAGGAAACATTTGGATTGGAGCGATTGAGGGTGTTTGTATTTTTAATGGACAGGAGTTTACTAATTTCAAACTACCTGAAGGAAAGATGGACTCAACTCTTGGCGTTTCAAGCACAAAAATGGTTCATAGTATAATGGAAGATAGTAGAGGTGTAATCTGGCTGAGCACCAATGCAGGTCTTTTTACATTTGCGAATAATATGCTTGTTAATGTCTCTGAAAGGGTCGGCATTCAAACTAACTTTGTAAATGAAATATTTGAAGATAGGGAAGGAAGACTATGGATTTCAACTAAAGAAGGATTATACAGCCTAAAGGAAGATATTGCTGATAATGTTACAGCAGGAAAAATCGAAGTTGGAAAGGGAATAGGAAGTATTGCTGAAGATAAAGATGGTAAAATCTGGTTCGTATCCAATCAGTATTATTTGTATACGTATGATGAAAAGGACTTAATAGAATTCAAAAAAGCAGTAGATAACAAAGGACCAGTAGTTTTTCAAATCTACAAGGACCAGGATGATAGACTCTGGTTTGTAGGTTATGGTGGTGCCTACCGATTAGAAAACGGAATTTTTATCAATGTAACAAAGAACGGACCGTGGTGAAATGCCTCCCGGGGATGACCTGATTGTGCGGCAGCTTAAGGAACAACACAATAAATGGCACATAAAAATGAGAAAACTTATAATGTGGAACGTAATGACCCTTGACGGTTACTTTGAAGGTAATCAACATTGGGACTTATCTTTTCACAATGTTGTCTGGGGACAAGAGCTTGAAAAACTGAGTATTGAACAGTTAAAATCTGCAGACTACCTCTTGTTTGGCCGTGTGACTTATGAAGGTATGGCAGCATATTGGACAAAGGCAGAAGGAGAAGCCGCTGAAAAGGAAGTGGCTAAACTGATGAATAGCATACCAAAAATCGTTTGTTCCAGGACCTTAAAGACTGCTGAATGGAGAAACACGACAATTGTTAGTGAGAATGCTTCTGACGAAATTCAGAAACTAAAGGAACAAGGCGGAAAGGACATTTATGTTTTTGGCAGTGCCAATCTTTCAGAAACATTTATAAACGACAATTTATTTGACGATTATCGCATTGCCATTGCACCAGTTATTTTAGGCAATGGACGACCACTTTTTAAACACGGCATTGCTTCTAAAAACTTATCTCTTGTTTCAACACAACAACTTTTGACGGGTGGAGTGGTTTTGAAATATAAAAAAAGTATAGACTGACAGTTAAAAATATGCAGGGCCCCTGGAAGGAAGATCGAAAAGCCAGAAACCCATATGGCTAAGAAGTCATCTGAGACGACTATACATTGTCTTATGAAGTATATAAATATAGTAGTTATGAATAGAGCATTTTTTATCCTTTCAGTTCTGCTGACAACATGGTTGCAAACATTTGGACAGCATATTGCATTTCCATTTCAGAACGCAGAACTTCATATGGGAAAAGCCAACAAGATGCTTTAACAGAATTTATTTTGACTCGGACGGTTCAATAGATTATTTCCTGTATAATTTTCATGGCAAGAATGATGACAAACCTTCCGCAAGCATTGAAAAAGAATTTCAAAGGTTACTTATTGCTTTTATAACTGACTATAAATTTCCACTTATCGCTGCTATGACATGAGATCTTTCAAGAGATTTGCTTACACTTATTGAAAACACCCAAATCTTTAAAGTTGGCAATCAACTGCCAATCCGAAACCTGAAATTTCTTTGCGCAGCACATAGGTTGTGCCTTTGTTTACTCCGAGTATGGTGATTTTATACCCGCGCTTTTCAGACTCTACCGTTTGGCCAAAGGACAGAGCGGGTGCCTGGGCAGAAAGAGCCAATGGACCAGCCAGCAGAAGGGCAAGCAAGAAGATTCCAATAAGTGGCATCCAAAGGGCGCAGGGCAGTGATATTGGCTACGAAGCGACCGCCCATGGACTATCAGGCTGTAAGCCAACGCGATGTATGCCTGATGCACATTTTAGGTAAGGCGGCTTAGGGTCTTCGTTAGAAGCCCGAAAAAATTGAGATAAAGCCAGCTTTCGCCTGTAGGCGTAAAGGAGGATATTTTGATTTTTTTGCAATGCAACGTATTTTGCACTTTGGGCATTTTGCCTTGTTTGATGGCAGGCAGTTTACGATATCGGATAAGGGGGTGTTTTTGCTGTTCTTGGTTGGCCGTTTTGCTAAGCCTTTTAGCACCTGCAGTTTGCTATACCCAGGTACTCACCCCCTTGCAGCGCGATTTGGGTTTATCTCAAAATTTCGTGACCTCCATCGCGCAGGATGGCGATGGCTTTCTATGGTTCGGCACCAAAAACGGACTCAACCGTTTTGATGGATATGGTTTTGAGGTCTTTCAGCACGATCCGGCAGACAGCAACTCGGTCTCTTCCGGCTATATCCAATCCTTGTTGGTGGACTCTGAGGGCAGGTTGTGGGTGGGCACGGATGCGGGCCTGGACCGCTACAATCCAAACCGCAGTTGTTTTGATCACATTCGCAATACGAAGGAAAGAACGGATGACCTGACCCTGGGTGCCATCCAAAACCTGGCGGAAGGTCCGCAAGGCCGTATTTACGCCTTCGGCGAACGCCATGTACTCTATGTCCTGGAGGACTCAGGTCCGGGGGAAGGGTACCGGATCCGATCGCATCCCCATCCTAACCACAATCAACGGCCCTACCCCGACATGGTTGTGGATGCAGGGGGAATGGTTTGGATTAACAGCACAGAGTTTCTCTACCGTTTTGACCCTTCCCCCGAAAAGAGCGAAAGCAACTGGACGCGAGTGAACTGGGATTGGTTTTCGCCTTCCTGGCGCAATGCGGTCACCAAACCGGAACCGAACCTGGTCTATTTGGGCACCCAGGACACCTTGTTCTACCTGCTGTTTCCCGCCAGCGATGGCGGCATATGGCTGGCCACATCACCCGGCTTTGTTCACATCGATGCGCAGGGAGAGTTGAGCTACCACAGCATTGACATAGAACGGCCGGATGGGCGCGGCATCATGCACTATTTTGGGGGTGGAGACGCATTTGAGCGGAACGGCCGATTGTGGATTGGGGGCTTTGAAGCCTTCGCCACCTACAACCTGGATGACGCATCGTTTGATCGTCTTGATTTGGTGGAAACGGACCGCCGCTGGACAGAATCTCTGACGCATGGCGAGGTGCTGGACCTGCAAAACACGGGCATCCTGAGCCTGTACGAAGATGTTTCAGGTTTGCTTTGGATAGGGACCAACGGGTATGGCATCTGGACCCTTGATCAAAGGGGGCCTCTTTTCGATAGGCCACCGGCTAACCGCCGGGTTGTGCGCGGCAGCGTGCGCACCTTGTTGCTGTCGCAGGAAGGCCGGGTCTGGAGTTACGATTACACCAACCTGCTGACGGTAACAGACTTGCAAAGCGGCCGCACTTCCCCCGTACACATCAACGAAGAAGCTCCCGGTTTTGTGAATAACCACCAGGCCTTCAGCATCCGTGGAATGGCATGGGATGCGCTGGGCCGCCTCTGGATGGCTTCAGAAGGTGGCCTGGCGGTTGCTGAAACCCAGGGTGAAACCCTCGCGAATTTCCGGGCCTATCCCATCCGTTTCGGCTCTGATTATTGGGGCACCAAACAAGCGGGGGCGTACCACATGCAGCAGGATGCAGACGGCCACATGTGGTTTGTCACCAGTTCCAGCCTTGGGCGGCTCGACACGGCAAACGGCCAATATCAGGAGTGGCCATTCCCCGTTGGAAGGGATGGCGCGACCGACCATTCGGAATATCCGGACCTGGTGCAAGGTGACGATGGCATTTGCTGGATCGGCACCAAGGAGGGATTGCTGGCATTTAATCCGGCAACCGGGCAGTATACCACTTACCGCAACAATCCCGCGGATGCCAGCAGCCTGAGCTATGATGTGGTGAAGTGTATCCGACCCGATCCCGCTCAGCCCGAGCGCTACATCTGGGTCGGCACCGGAGGCGGAGGGCTCAACCGCCTGGACCGCAGCACGGGCCATTTTGATCGCTGGACGGTGGCCGATGGTCTGCCCGACCCGGTGGTTTACGGCATTCTTTTTGACCGTCAGCAACGCCTTTGGCTGAGTAGCAACCAGGGTCTGGCCTCCTTTGAGCCAGAGAGTGGCATCTGGCGGCAGTTTGATCTGGAAGATGGTTTGCAGGACCTGGAGTTCAACACGCGGGCTTTCGCCAAAGGCGAAGACGGGAGGCTGCTGTTCGGAGGCATTCGCGGTTTCAACATCTTCCAACCCGCCACAATCGTACTGGACACCTTTTCACCACGAATCGGCTTTTCTGAGTTGCTGCTGGCCAACCAGCGGGTTGACCTGGCCGATGCGCTGCGGCGCATGGATGCGCCCATTCAAACTGCCACTCGTCTGGAGCTTGGTCCCAAAGACAAGGTCCTGACTCTGGGCGTGGTTTCCATGGATTTTCGTTCGCCGAAGACGAACCGCTTTGCTTATAAACTGGACGGCTTTGACGCTGAATGGCAGGACATCGGCACCCAGCACAGCATCACCTTCACCAATCTTGATCCGGGGCGCTATACCCTTCGGGTAAGGGGGACCAATGCCGATGGTCACTGGAGTGTACATGAAGCAGCACTTGCCATCCGTGTGCGCCCGCCATGGTTTGGCACCTGGTGGGCCTGGTGTCTTTGGGTTGGCGCTGCGGTGGTGGTATTGATGCTGCTCTACCAGGGGCAATTGCAGCGCCGTTTGCAAGCTGCCGAAACGGAGCGCCTGGCCGATCTGGATCGCTTCAAGAGCCGCTTTTTTACCAACATCACGCACGAATTCCGAACTCCCCTGACGGTCATCCTGGGCCTGTCCGAACGCATCGAAGGCCCTGACGGTACCCGCGAACGCATCCAGCGCAACGGCCGTCAATTGCTGCACCTGATCAACCAGTTGCTCGACCTCTCGCGGCTGGAGGCCGGCGTGGTGCAGGTGCAATGGGAGCAGGGGCGTTGGGACCATTTCCTGGAATACCTCACGGAATCCTTCCAGAGCATGGCGGTCAGCAAGGGAATACGGCTGGCTCATTACGCCGAAACCCGGCCCATCGAAGGGCATATGGATCGCGAAAAGCTCCAGCACATCGTCAGCAACCTGATTGACAACGCCTTGAAGTATACTCCGGAGGAAGGACGGGTAACGGTGCACAGCAAACGCGTGGAAGGCCCGGATGGACCGCAGTTGAGGCTGAAGGTCAGCGATAACGGCCCCGGTATGTCACCCGTTGCAGCGTCGCACGTGTTTGAACGTTTTTACCGGGACCAGGAGCATTCGGAGACCACCGGAACGGGCATTGGCCTGGCCCTGACCAAGGAATTGGTGGATGCCCTGGGCGGTCAGATTATGGTGGAAAGCCGGCAGGGCAACGGATCGGTGTTTGAAGTGATACTCCCCCTGACTGCCCCGCCCGGGCAAATGGTGAGGGAGGCTTCTCCGGAAGCGGAAAGGCGTGACGCTCACGCTAAGGAGGTGGAAAGGCTTGGCGCTAACGCTAAGGTGGCGGAACGGCCTGACGCTAAGGAGGTGGAAAGGCTTGACGCTAACGCTAAGGTGTGGAACCAACCCAAACCGGTCCAGGAGGATGCCCCTGCAGGGAATGGCCTTGTTCCCGATGACCTTGTTCCCGATGCCGAAAGCCAGGCCGAACTCGACCGGCCTTGTGTCCTGGTGGTTGAAGACAACCCCGATGTGATTGCCTTTATAGCCGACCTGTTGAGCGGGCGCTTTACGGTTCTTCAGGCCAGGGATGGCCAAAGCGGGATTGCGCTGGCGCGCGAACACGTGCCCGATGCGGTACTCAGCGACGTGATGATGCCGGTCATGGACGGCTACCAACTAACCCGGGAACTCAAGCAGGACCGGCGTACCAGTCACATTCCCGTGGTGCTCTTGACGGCCCGGGCCTCGCAGGAAGACAAGCTGCTGGGCTTGAAGGCCGGTGCTGACGCCTATCTCCAAAAGCCCTTCGACCCGGAGGAATTGTTTGTTCGAATGGAGCATTTGCTCGCTCTGCGAAAGGTGTTTCAGGATGCCAGCAGAAGCGCCTGGACGGCGAATACATCACCGGACCGGGGAGGCGAGGCCGCGGTTGTTGCGCCAGACGAAGGCCAGGTACCGGAAACGGATACAAACGGCCTTTCCCCGGACGGAAACCACAGCCCGGGAAACGACCGCCCAACGCCTTTGGAGCGCGAACGCCAAGCTCAGGAAGCCGCCTTCCTGGCTGAAGCGCGAAAGGCCGTGCTGGAACACCTGGCCGAAGATGCGTTTGGGCCCAACGAACTGGCTGAGGCCCTTGATTTGAACCCAACCCAGGCCTACCGCAAGATCAGGGCCCTGACCGACCGCAACCCTACCCTGTTCATCCGCGCGGTGCGGCTCCGCGAGGCAAAGCGCCTGCTGGAAAGCACGGAGCTCAGCATCTCGGAAATTGCCTATGCCGTGGGTTTCAACCAGCCGGCTTATTTCACGCGGGCATTCAAAGCTGAATTTGGCGAGGCACCCAGTGCAGCGCGCAACTAAGCGAAGCACCCAGCGCGGCGTGTAACCAGGCGAAGCACCTGGCGCGGTACGCAACTAAGCCAGTCACCCGGCGCGGCACCCAGAGCGGAACGCAACTGATTGATTTACAAGGTATTGATTTAGCGTTTGCACGCTCCGTGCAAGCGCATTTGCCGTTTGGGTGCAAGCCTTTTTGGCTTCGGTGCAAGCTTTTGGAGGGAGCGTGCAAGGGCTCAGTAGCGGAACAAGGGATGTTTGTACTGACCAGTTGCAAGAGCCGATCTATCGGCCAATTGACCATCGAACCACACATCACTCAATCCTCAAACGCCGAATCCTCATGAAACATTTTACACTACGATTGCTGGTCCTGGTGTTCGCGCTTTGCACGATTGCCTTGACTCAGGCACAGACCATCACGGTAACCAGTTCCGCCAACAGCGGTCCAGGTACTTTGCGGGATGCCGTCGCAACTGCGCCGGTGGGAGCCACCATCGTGTTCGCCTCCAGCCTGCACGGCTCTGAAATCCTTTTGACCAGTCAGATTGACGTGACCAAGGACGTCAGCATCCTGGGCCCGGGACCCGAGCTGCTGGTCATAAGCGGAGGTGCACTCACCCGCCTGTTCCAGGTGACCAGTGCGGTGAATTGGACCATGGAAGGATTGGAGCTCAAATTCGGCTTTGCCGATAAGGGAGCCGCCATCGATCAATCGGTCTCGGGCGGCCAGGCCACCTTTCGCAACTTGCGTTTTTTCTTCAACCAGGCCTCCGGCCCAACCGGCCGTGGTGGAGCCATTTACACCAACGGCTTCACAGTATTAGTAGAAGACTGCGCTTTTGAGTCTAACCGGGCTACGAAGACCGCTGGTGATCTGCGCAGTTACGGCGGAGCCATAGCCCACCAGGGCAACAACAACCTGACCATTCTAGGCAGCTACTTCCGTGGAAACGATGCCGTGGGCCTGGGCTGGGGAGGAGGTGTTGCAAAGTTCAGCGGATCCGGTAAGCTGTTTGTAGACCGTTGCACCTTCACCCTCAACGAAGCCAATTGGGGAGGTGGCATCATGTGTGATGGCGCTCCCGGTTCCAGCATCAAGCGCAGCACGATTTACGACAATAACGCCAGCAACTACGGTGGCGGGATATGGCTGGGCCTGTCGGAGACCATCGTCTTTGAAGGCAACATCGTCACCGACAATACAGCTAGTCTGGGTGGTCCGGAAATCCTGGCCTTTCCCGGCAACATCAACAACGGGGGCTACAACATGGTGGAGCAGACCCCCATGTATTTTGGAACCTATCCCGCCGCTTCAACGGATTTGACTGCTACCGAACCCACCTTTTTCGGTACCGTCGGATCGGGTGTGGCTAAGGCTCTGGGTCTTGCACCTTGCAGCGCGGGCATCAATGCCGGTAATCCTTCTGACAATACGCCGGATCAACTGGGGCAGGCGGTCTTTGGCAGTGCCAGGGACATGGGTGCTTATGAGGCTCAGGCCGCACTGACGCCTCTGGTGGTGACTTCGCCGGCGAATGCGGGCTGTGGTACTTTGCGGGATGTGATCGCTGCAGCCCCTGAAGGCAGCACCATCACTTTTGATCCTTCTCTAAACGGGCAAACCATCCTGACCACAACGGAGATCATCATCAACAAGGACCTGACCATTCAGGGACCCGGTGCTGACTTGTTGACCATCGGGAAGTCGGCGAATGCGCGGCATTTTTTTGTGGCATCCACCTCCCCGAGCACCAAACTGGTGGTCAAAGACCTCGCCTTCAAAGATGGTCGATCCATTTTTGCGTCGATTGGTAGTTCAAGCGGTTCATCGGTAGGGGGAGGCGGTTCCATTCATGCAGGTTGGGGTTCACTAGAGGCATTCAGGTGTTTGTTCGAAAACAACGAAGCATTCAGCACCGTGTTTGGTGCGGGCGGTGCCATTTTCACCAGTGGCTCCAGCCTTGTGGAGGATTGTCGATTTGTCAACAATCGCTCTAAGTTCGGAGGTGCTGTTTACCATTCATCGGGCACACTTTCGGTGGATGGATGTGAATTCTCAAACAATTCCGCCGATGATGGTGCTGCGGGTGCTATATATGCGCAGAATGGGAATATTTACCGATCTACTTTTTTTGGAAACACGTCTCAAGAAGCTGGAGCTGTGACCTTGGAAGGAGGCCATATTGAAGCCGTCACCGCGAAGGGCAATTTCGCTTCTGTATCAGGCGGATTCATACAAATTTGGAGCGCATCCGGAGTGGTAGAGTTCAAAGGCGTGCTACTGGACAGCAACAGCTCACCTAGCGGACCAAACATCAAAAAGCAATCCGGGGGCCTGGCACCGATTTCCCTGGGCTATAACCTGATCAATAACATTTCTGATGCAGGATGGAGTGCCCTTTCCACAGACTTTATCGGTGTATCCGGCCAGACACTTGCTCCGCGTTTTGTGAATGGTTCTTTTACGCGGGTCATTCCCCTGGCTTGTGCCTCGCGCGCCATCCACGGCGGTGATCCGGCTGATCTGACAGCAACGGACCAACTCGGGAGTTTGCCGATAGGCCCAAGGGACATCGGGGCTTATGAACAACCCCTGTATCCTGTTGAAAATGCCCTGGCCACCAACGGCCAGTCCGGCATCAGCGTGCAATGGGGTAGCTATTGCAGCAACCTGAGCACTACACCCACCAACGATCCGGACGGTTTTAACATCTACCGCATCGGAGAGGCTGTCCCCCTGGCCACTATTGCCCCCCCGACGGCAGTGTATGCCGATCCCGCTCCTCCCCGTACCGCGGACTTTATCGAGTATGGAATTACCGCTGTGAAAGGGAGTGCTGAATCCAATCAGTTCCGCGTTTTGGGTCGCGCAGCACCAAACGCCAGCAACCACATCACAGGCACTGTGTTTACGGGGACCGGCCTTGGCATCCCGAACGTGCAAGTATGTGCCTTGCCACAGACGCCGGAATGGGGTCTGCAACTCAATGGCGCAGGCCAGGAAGTAGTCAGCAGCGAGCCCGTCACCCTGGGCAGCAGCGGAACCATCTCCATGTGGTTGCGGGCCGACGACTGGACGCCTTCTGTGCAGCGCGGCATCTTCAGCAACACCACAGGCGTGGCCGATGGTCAGGTGACCATGGAATTGCGCACCACGGGTCAAATGGTATTCAAAGTCAAGGCCAGCGACGGTTCCAGTACCGCATCCCTTGCACAGCCCGCCCCTGGATGGGCAGACGGCAGTTGGCACCACATGGCCCTAACCTGGGCGCCCGATGGATCGAACACCCGACTGCGTTTGTACCTCGACGAAGTTGAGGTTCAAACGGCTGTTGCGCCCGCTGACCCTTCGGGCACCAACCTTCCTTTCTACATCGGCCGCGACGCTGTGGGGAGTTTTTGGCAAGGTGCCATCGATGAATTTCAATACCACACCATCGCGTTGGATAGCGCTGCAATTGCGGGTCGTAGCGGCCGGATTCCCCTATTGGACGAACCAGGCTTGAACCTTTACTACCGTTTTGAGAACATACTTCTCAACGGCGAAGCCCTTGCTCAAGACTATGCCAAATCTGGCCAGAACAAAGGCTTGTTGCAGAACGGTGCTTCCCTGGAAGCTGCTGCAGGCTATGCTGTTGGTCATTGCGCCATCACCGACTCCGATGGCAGCTACAACATTCGCGAAACCGTTTTCAATCGCGGTGGAACCCTGCGCACTTTTAACGTTCGGCCCACCACCCCGAACCGCTTTTACAATCCCGGCATGCGCACCGCCAACGACGGCAACCGCAGCGGCAAGGACTTCATCGACACCACCTCCTTCGTGTTGGAAGGCACTGTTCTCTATCCCGGTGTCGGGCCGCTTGGTGACTGTGCCGCGGACAGCGTCCTGATCAGCATTGCGGGTCCTGTTGGCACTACGGTGCAGCCGGTCTACACGGATGCTGACGGCAACTACGCCATCGCCGTTCCGGATCCGGGCAACTGGACGATCACGCCCAGCAAGGATGATCACGGTTTCGAACCGGCCTCAAGAACATACAACGTGGAGGATGATATCATCCTTGCGGACTTCACCGACACAACGCGGCGCCGCCTGTATGGCGAATTGCGCGGTGCCTGTATTATATCTGCGTCTGGTTTTTCCGAGGAACGCAACATTTTCACCGACTCAGCCCAGGTGAAAATCGTCAGCATCGGCAGCAACCCGGCCGCCTGTTTCGATACCACATTCACGACCACAAGCACGAACAGTTGGGAGCTGTTCCTGCCGCCCCAGAAGTACCGCGTCAGCATCCTGAATGCTTACTTGGACGGGTCCCCGGACACCGACATCAACACGGGCCTGCTCTTGCAGGGCATGGCGGAAATGGATGTGGACCTGCGGGATACCGCCGCCGACAGCCGCTTCATCTACCGGGAGCAACCGCAACTGGAAGTGGGCGCTTTTGGCGAATGGCAATTCAACTTTGATGGCTGCGGTGGCAGCGTGCTGGACAGTTTCATCCTCGTCCAACAGCCGCTGAACTACCTGATCCCCATGCAGGTGCTGCAACGCTTTGAGTACAATGGTGTAGAAACCGTCTGTCCGCTGCTGCCGGCCGACACGGGCAGGATCGTCATCGGTGATCCGGTCTCCGGCTTTGTCGGTGAACTGGCTTTGGACAGCACGGCGAGTGCGACTTACCCCATGGTAGCCCTGAACGTGAACACGGCAACCGGATCGGCTTCGCCCGAATACTCCTGGGCCTTCAACGCTACTGTGATCATCGACGCGCTGGACCCTTATAGCGTCTTTCGGCCTGTCGTTGTGGAAGGCTACAACAGTTCCGGGTCCAATTTTGTGACTAAAAGCCCGCAATTGCCGGTGATGATCCTGCGGGATCCGCCCGGCGACGCCAGCTCTGCAACGCTCACACAAACCGGATCCCGTTGTGTGGAACGCAACATCAACCTGAGTTCGGGAACGTCGAGCAGCACCGGGATGGAATTGTATCTCGGCAAGAGTACCAACTTGGGAGTTTCGATCTTTGGGGTGACGATCTCCACAAACCTGTCGTTCTGGGCCAACCCCAGTACCGAGTTCGCCATGGCCTCACAGAATATCACCAGCACCAGTGATCTGGTGTGTGTGGACCGATTGACGGAATACAGCACGTCCAGCGCAGATAACTTCGTAGGCCGGGCTGCGGATGTGTTCATCGGCGCAACTTACATCCAGACTTTTTCGGTGGCCCGTGACCTGAAATACAGCGAAGACCAGTGCAAGCTGGTGCTGGATACGGCCATTGCCTTTGCCAGCGACAGCGTGGCGTCTACCTACCTGTTCACTCGCAGTGGTATCGAGAACAACCAGATTCCAAATCTGGAGGCATTGGTTGCCACTCAGCCGTTATCGTTGGACAGCACGGGCAACCTGGCATACACGGATTCGGCCCGCATCTGGTTGAATCAAATCGATGTCTGGGAGCAGGTATTGGCACTTTCAGACAGTCTGGCTGAGCAAGCATTGGCCGGAACTACAGAGAATTTCACCCTGGATGGAGGAGTGAGCCTTACCCAATCAGTGACCCAATCTACAACAGGCTCTACGGCCATTTCTTATGACGTGACCTTCAGCGAAGCCTTCGCGCTGGAAGCGGGATTGAAATTTGGTGGTCTGGGCTTCAATTACACCTACCGCATGGAGGAGTCCTTTGGTGTTGGTGTGGGTACCACGACCTCACTGGACACGGCCACGGCCGTATCGTTCACTTTGTCGGACAACGACGTGGGTGACAGCTATTCCCTCAATGTAGGCACCGACCCGATTTACGGCACCAATGTCTTCGAATTGATTGGCGGGCAAACCAGTTGCCCGCACGAAGAAGGCACGGTCAAGCGCGACAATGGGCAGTTCAACCTGCCGACCAACTTTGCCTTTGTGCCACTGCCATGGCCTACACCGGTAGTGGCAGATTTCCCATTGACCATTTCCAATACCTCGTTCAGTTTCTCAGACTCCGATCGCAACTTTATTGTAGACCTGATTCGCAACCCGGACGGTGCCATCGTGAGGGTGGACGGATCGGACGTCGGAACCGGGGTGGCCAATATCAACGTGTCCACCGGGTCGAATTACACCACGACTCTGACGGTGGAGAAGGGCAGCACAGCCTTTGAGTATCAGGATGTGACCATCGGCCTGTTCCCGGCGGCCTGTCCGGAAGACGGCCCGCTGGCCACCGCTACCGTACAGGTTAAATTCGAGTCGCCTTGTCCGGATGCTGAACTTGTGGCACCCCTGGATGGCTGGGTGGTCAACCTGAGTACCGGCAATGCGCTGCAATTCACTTTGGGCAGTTTTGATGCTTCATCCATCAACACGGTGATCTTCGAAAGGCGCCTGGTGGGCGTGGAGGGTAATTTCAGCACGCTGTTCAGCATCGGATCGTCTTCGCTGCTGGGAGCCGGCGCCTTCTGGGACACCCTCTACAACGTGTCTGCGCTGGTGGAAGGCACCTATGACCTTCGCGCTAAAATCGTGTGTGCAGGCGGCTATACCCTGACCGATATGCACCGCGGCACGATCAACCGCAGCTCGCTGCAGCCCATCGCCACGGTGCCTGCGCATGGCGGTACACTCGCCTTTGGCGAAACGCCTTCGCTGACCTACAACGAGAGCCTTTTCTGTGGCGTGGTTGGCGGTGATAACGCAGCGGCCATCTTCAACGCCGACAGCAGCAACATCGGTCTGGAAGATCCGATCTGTGGCGGGGCTACCCTGACCCTGCCTTTGCGTACGACCGTGACCACGGAATGCGAATACGAAAACCAGTGGGTCACCTATACGGTCTCTGACCTCATCGACCAGTTCGGCAACCCGATCGAGCCCTTTAGTTGGAGCTTCTACGTAGACCGCTTTGCCGATCCAGTGCTGAGCTTGAATGGGACTTCGCCATCGGCGATCGGTGCCAGCGATGGCAGCATTGACCTGATGGTCAGCGGCGGATTTGCCCCTTACACCTATTCCTGGTCTAACGGAGCCACCAGCGAAGACATCAGTGGCCTGGCAGCGGGAACCTATATAGTGACCGTCCGGGACGCGCAATGTTCTTCGGTAACCGATTCCATTGCGATAGAAGATCCCACAACACTTCCGGCTCCGCCGAACGACCTGTGCGTGAACGCCAGCACGGTGACACCGGGCAGCTACGCAGTAAGCAACATCGGTGCCACGGGCCCGGACATTTCCAGTTGCGGGGTGAATGACACCGCCAGCGTTTGGTTCTACTACGTGCCTACGCGCACCGGGACGGCTATTGTTTCTACATGTGGAAGTGATTTTGATCCAGTGCTCACCGTACGGCGCAACTGTGTGGGTGGTCCGGTGTTTGGCTGCAACGACAACGACGTGGCCAACCTGCGATGCGGTGGCAATGAAGCCGCCCTGGAGCTCAATGTCAACGAGGGAGTTGGTGCCTACATTCGCCTCAGCGGAGCCAACGGTTCGGCGGGCAATACTACCTTGACCATCGAAGAGCCGGGCATCCCATGTTCTTCAGCCACGCCGCCACAGAATCCCCGTCATGTGCTGGAAGCCAATCGCATTCGTTTAGAGTGGGATCCGATTCACGCTTCCATAGCCTGTGAAGTTCGTGGAGAACGCTTGTTGCCTTCCACCATCAATGGCAAGACAACGGTCAATGCTTTCGAAGCCTCGCAGACCAATGTGCCATTCTCCGCTTTGGGAAATGGAACCACCTGGCGCTTCCGGGTGCGTTGCGCATGTTCAATTAGCCCGGTGGACGCAACGGCCTATTCGAGCTACGATACCTTTAGCGTGCCAGTCCTGAACCGGCAAATAGTTGCGCTGCCACGCAGTGCCGCGATCTTCCCGAATCCGGTGAACGCCTACCTGTATCTGGACTTGCAGGGATATGCCGACAAAACGGTTGACTTGCAGATCAGCAGCATGGACGGCAGAATTCACTACGCGGAACGCCGTGACATTGGCCTGAATTGGGAAACACTTAACCTGCCTGCGGCCAATCTGGCACCGGGTTTATACAACTTGTCTATCCTGACGGAAGACGGCATTGAATCGCGCCGCTTCCATAAGGCTGGGGAATGAAGATGTGGGATGCGTTGTTGCGTCCCCAATATGGGAGCAACAGCGTCCCCACTATCAGAGGATCAGCTTCGGCTGGTGATGTGAGATCCGGGCCTGGCATCAGCCAGAGCCCGGGTTTTTTTTGGGGGAACAATCCGCCGGAATTCGCTTTGTCAAAGGCTGTTTTTGTCCTTGTTTTGTCCCTAACTGAGCTCAAGAGATGAATGAGCTTCTCAAATGCGGTCTATCTGAATACCTAAAAAGGTAAAATAAATGAATAATATAACTACGATCAACCCTTCTGACAAATCTGCTTTAAAGCGGTTTATATCATTGGAACGAACATTAATGAAAAAATACCCTTACTATATCTCTGAAATAGATGATGATGTGGCAAAGTTTCTTACCCGAAAAAACTTAATGGCTAAAGAGATGGAGTTCGCACTATTCGTCGTTTCCAAATCGGGGCAGGATGTAGGTCGTTGTGCAGCTATCATCAATCGAAAGTTTCAAACACAAAAACAAGCGGGTGCAGGATTTATAGGATTTTTTGCAGCAGCAGAAAATTGTGGACAGGAAGTAACTGAAATGATAGGACAAGCTGAAGCTTGGCTGAAGGAAAGGGGCGTAACTAAGGTAATAGCGCCAGCCAACGGAGGCGCTCCTAACGCCATGGGATTTATGGTGAGCGGTTTTGATGAAGACCCCATGTTTCCATTTCCATGGAATCCGCCCTATTACAATGGCTATATTGAATCTCTTGAATATCATTCAACTTACCCGATGTGGTATTATGAAGTAGATTTTAGCAGTGAAAGATACAAGGCAGCAAAAAGTCGGTATGCAAACTATGATGCAGCAGTTATCCGACCTGTTTCAAAGAAGAACTGGGATAAAGACATTGAAATTGTGACAGACATGCTCAATCAGACTTTTGTGCATGAGTGGGAGTTTGCAAGTATGAGTCATGCTGAAATGAAAGAGTTTATGGCACCTATGAAAGACGTCCTGGCTCCTGAACAAGTGTTGATTGCCGAAGTTGACGGGAAACCGGTTGGTTTTTGCTTTGCTGTGCCTGATTTAACCCCACTATTTCGAACATTCAACGGAAAAGTTGGCTTGATTGCCATATTCAAACTCATAACCGGGGCTGCTAAAAAATTTAAACGTGCAGGCATCTTAGGCATCGGAGTTACTGATGAGCACAAAGGCAAAGGTTTAGCAAGAGCAATAGCAGTAAAAATGTATGGCTACCACGAATCATTGGGACTGAATAGCAGTTTATACTTTCCGGTAAATGACAGCAATGCCGGCTCCAGGGGTTTTGCAGAATCCATTGGCGGGAAAGGGCGACTGATGTATAAAGTATATGATAAAGTATTGAGTTGATTAGGCCATGAGACAAATGAATAAATTGTTTGTTACCTGTGTACTCATTTTGTGGAATGTCGGCCCTGCTTTCGCCCAACAGAAGGAGTTACCACCAGGCTTTCCCGTTGATTGCCCTACAGTTAACACAGTAAGGAACAATGAGGCCACCAATTCATTTACCCGGATGTAATGGATTTAATGGTGAGTAATGCAGCAGCTTACCCGGATGTCATCGGATTTAATGGTGAGTAAAGCAGCAGCTATGCTCAGTCAGCCTTCCACTGACAACGTATTGAGTGCGATTGACAGTCTTGAAGAGTATGTTAGAATGGATTCTACCAATGCTGAAGCGTATTTTCTACTCAGTTCAGCCTATGGTTTAGCACCGAGGTACGCATCTATGCTGAGAATTGATGGCGAAGAAAAAAGTATGTTTTATTTTTTGAAAGCTTTTAGTTTAGACCCTGGCACGGTTTCTGGCCTAAGGAGTATGGCTGATCTTATGATTGGGTATAAAAACGACTATGCGTGTGCTAAAGAGCTGCTTCTTAAGATTTTAGATTCAGATCCTACAAATGCGAAAATACTTTTTGAATATGCCATATTGGTAGCTGCACAAGGCAACTTCAATGAAGCCTATAAAATCAGAGAATCTGCTCTTTCTTCTGCCGACAGTCTCACCCGACTGTTTATCTTCAACAACTCTTCCCGCATGCACTATATGGCACATAATTATGATGGAGTTATTGAAAATTCTGATTCTATGATTGCCTTTTACTACCCTAAGACCCGTGGTGTTCATCATTTTTACAAAGCGCTGGCATTGGCTGAACTGGGTAAGTTTGAGGAGGCACTGGCAGAATCAATACTTGCAACACCTTCATTAAAAGGCGATGCAGGCGGTGTTGCCAATCTAGCCCGTGCCTACATTCTTGCTAATGATATTGGAAATGGCAATCGGGCACTTCAAGAGCTATTGAATCGATACGATGCAGGTGAGCACGTAGTGAAGTATCAAATTGCTGCCATATATGAAGCTCTTGATGATTTTGATAACACCTTTCTTTGGCTCAACAGAGTGGTAGATGATGGAGGTGCAATTCATGGTTGGTTGATCTGGCTCCATCATGACCCGCGCTGGAAGCGCATTAGGAACGATTCCAGATTTAATGAGCTGGTTTTGAAGGCCGGGTTATAAGGGAATGTTTGAAAAAATGGGTAGATTGCTTGTATATAAGTTGGGGCAATGTCTTACAATAGATTCCGGTAGTACATAACTAGTTATGATTTCATAAACATGTGATTAATTAATATTAATGAAAAATTAATCTTTGTTATTCTGCCCATCAAATACCTTGGGAAAGCAGAGGAATTTTGTACTAAGCTCAATGGTAAGACCACTAAATTGGGCGACTTGCGAAAAATGGCCAAGGAAAGCATGAAGGTTGAGTCTTTTAAGGCAATGAGAAATTGAGAAATCAAGAGACTTTTTTTTAGTTTTTGTGCAACCATACTTATTGCAGCTAGCCTGTTTGCTCAATCACCCGAAAAACTAAGCTATCAAGCCGTTGTACATGACAGTAGTAACAATTTATAGGTATTTGTATCTGTTGGAGAGCAAGTCAGCATTCTGCAAGCCACTACAAGTAGGATGGCCGTGTGAACAGTTATGGAGAAGCAGCGCAAAGCCCTATTGATGGACAAGCAAACACTGCCGCTGTAGTAGCACAAACAGACTTGAGTGGAGCGGCATTTCTTTTGCCATAATTGTACGGCGGGATGTTTCACTGACTGGTATGTACTGCCCTGGTGTCCGCTCAATTTTGCTTTTGAAAACAATTCTCACTGAGTGTGACTTTCTCTCCTTGTCATGGTTGGGCACAATGATTTACCAGGATAAAGATGGCAGCAAGAGCTTCCTTACCCGGGTAAGTGAGTAAACTAATAGATGGGAAATGTCATTGCATGGCCCTGGAATCATAGCTCCCATTGGAAAGGAAAACTGTAACGGAGTTGCATTAAGCGAGTTTATATCCCCACATTTTTACAAAATGAATAATTTAGCGTAAGTCAAATTATGCCACTTTATTTAACATCATAAATATACATTATTATAGAAAGTTGTTAACTAGTATGTTATTGACTCATTCTTAGTTATTAACTTCAGGTAACAAATTTTGTTGAGCAGCTTTCAATAATCATTTGTATGTTTGGTCGAATGATGCTTTGCATGCCATACAAGACAGTTTGGCTTACACTGACACTATCATTGAAGAGCGACACTTCTTTGTGCTTATAATCACGCGGCATTAGGATTTTGAAAAAAGGACTATAGCTAAAGAGCATGGAAGAAATGATCGATTGTTCAGCAATTTGTGACAGCATTTCCGTCAGTAGACGGAAGAATACGCAGCTACAGCTTCGGTATCTAGAGTTTATGTATACCGCCAGAAGGAAGCATACTGTGGCGAAGCATACCTTACAATGAGATGGAAACTTGATTCACTATCTAATTTTAACATTTGATATAGGTTAATATATATTATACTAGCAAAATGAATCAGGTAATCGAATTTTTTGCGAAACTCTTTGGAACTGAAAGCTGGCCCCCTAGATGGCAATGTGGAACATGGACAGATTTTCATGGATGGTTGTATATAATTTCCGACTTGCTGATTTGGGGAGCCTATTTTATCATTCCTATCGTTTTAGTAAAGTTTGTCATACAAAAGCGTGATGTTCCCCTACCTCGTGTGTTTTGGTTGTTCGGTGCATTCATAGTGTTATGTGGAGCCACCCATTTGATAGACGCAATGATCTTTTGGTGGCCTGCTTACAGGTTTAGTGCTTTCGTGAGATTTTTAACTGCATGCGTGTCGTGGTTTACAGTTTTCGCACTCATTAAAATCCTGCCACAAGCTTTTGCCATGAAGACTCATAAGGAATTTGAGAGGGAAATATGTGATCGAAGGAAAGCAGAGAAAAAGGCCATAGCGTATTCGGTAGAACTAAAGAGGAAGAACAAAGAGTTAGAACAATTTGCTTATGTTGCCTCACACGATCTGCAGGAACCACTCCGGACCATCTCTAATTTCGTGGGATTGATTGAAGAAAAATATTCGGAAACTAATGATGTGGACACTGAGCAACATTTAAAGTTTATTGTCAATGCAAGTACTAAGATGCAAAACCTGATTAAGGAATTGCTACAATTGTCGAGAATTGGAACAAACATATCGTTCTCTACCATTGATTGTAATAATATTGTGGATGATGTAATCACTGATCTGGAAGTTTCAATGAATGAGAGTAATGCACAAATAAGGACTTCTCAACTGCCTGTATTGGAAGGGAATGAAATGGAATTAAAGCGCCTATTCCTGAATCTTATCAGTAACGCTATAAAATTTAGAAAAGAGGACATTACTCCTGTAATAGAGATTGCCGTTGAGGAAAGAAATACGGAGTGGCTTTTTTCAATCAAGGACAATGGAATTGGAATTGAAGAAAAGTACCAGGAAAAAATATTTATAATTTTTCAACGCTTGCATGCCGTGGACATGTACGGCGGCACCGTCATAGGATTGGCATCCTGTAAGAAAATTGTTTCCTTACATGACGGCAAGATTTGGATAGAATCGAGTTTGGGTGAAGGAAGCACTTTTTATTTCACTATTTCAAAACATCTAATCAATCTAACTGATGAAGAAGGTTAATTGTATTCTCTTGATAGACGATAATCACGCCGATAACGTATATCATTCTATTATCATAAGAAAGGCTGGAATTTGTAATCATATAAAGGTTGCAGAAAACGGTCGAGAGGGTATTGATTACATCATTAAATGTGCCGATTCAAATCACTCTAATGATTTTCCGAAGCCGGAACTAATATATTTGGATATTAATATGCCAGGTATGAATGGATTTGAGTTCTTAGAGGAGTATGAGAAATTGGACCATGATCTTAAGTCCAAAATTGTGATTGTAATGCTTTCTACCTCTTTAAATCCTGATGATGAAAAGACAGCGAGGGACAATAAGGAAGTAGCCGAGTTTAAGAACAAGCCTCTGACTATTGAGATGCTACAAGATACTGTAGAGAGATATTTTCAATAAACTATAGTAGCCTCAACATCTACCCAGATAGTTGATAATCCCCGTTGCCACGTGATAGTAGCCTATTCATACTCAATAGGCAAGTGTATAAAAGTGAAGCCTCTGCTGTTGGAATGGAGCGAGGTACAAGGCATGTTTCCTCCCGGAAGTGTGCAAAATGAGCGCTGAAAAGCACTGCCCTAGCCATCAATTGGTTTTTGGTTCATCCGTTAGTACATTTAGCTCACGCGATGATCAAATTCTTTCGAAAGATTCGTCAGAATTTATTAACCGACAATAAATTCTCCAAGTATCTACTTTATGCGGTAGGTGAGATCGTTCTCGTGGTCATCGGAATTCTAATTGCAGTGAATTTTAACGATTGGAATACAAATAGAAAGCAGACAGCAGAGATACACGAGTTGCTAAAAGCCTTTGAAAAGGATCTAATCACCAGTATAGAAAATGCCACCTTGGTTCTGAATGTATCGAGCCAGAAAGATTCTTTGATACGCCTGGTGCTCAATAATCGGTTAAGCAAGGAAGATTATGAGAACAAGAGGTTCGGGGCACTGATTTTGAATTATAACCGGATCACTACTTCCCAGGAGAATTTGATCAAGCTGCTCAACCGGGAAGAGCAGGTCTCCAGTGATTTACAGCCATTGCTGAAGTCCTTGAAGAAGTATCAGGGACTAATAAGCCAGTACATTCATTCACAGGAAAGATTAAGCGAATACGTAGCAACCCAAAATGAATTCTTCACGGACAACATGGTTTGGTTCCGTGCATACTGGGAGTCGGGTGACGAACGTGCTGTAGACTACTTTCTGAACGACCCTATATATAAAAATAAAGTTAATTTCTATCGGGTAATGCTCATAAACAATTATGCAACGAGCGTTGCGGAGTACAGAAACAGAGCCATTTCGCTATTATATATGCTGCAATATCACATAGGAATTAATAGCAACTATGAAGGTGCCCTGAAAGGTATCGGCTTACTGCCCTTGAAAGAAGTAGACTGTCAGGATGACGTTATACTCCAAGCCAATTCGGGTGCTTCATTTGCCCCCTTGATTTTCAATGCAACAAAGGACACTCTGGATGTTCACCTGAGTTATCTTATACGGGACGAGATGGATATATGGACGATGACCCTTTCGCCAAATGAACAATTGGACGGTGACTTTTTTGCTCCTCACTATTTCGAAATTAGAAAGAATGGAGAATGTCTGGCGAAGATCCATGGAGGGCACGACTATCTGATTATTGATCCAAATTTAGTGGAGTGATTAAGTTCTTCCGCAAGATTCGTCTGACATTTTTAGCCGAGGGGAAGACCGGCCATTACCTGAAGTACGCAATCGGTGAGATCCTTCTTGTGGTCATCGGTATCCTGATTGCCTTGCAGATCAATAACTGGAACGAAGAACAAAAGTTGGAACGCAAGCGCCAAACACTCATCCAATCTTTGATTGATGATTTTGAATATAATTTGAATGAGATATCTGAAACAGTGCTTCCCTTTCAAGATTCACTTATCAATCAAATGAAACTGTTCTTTGAGCTCAGTTCTGCTGTTACACCTACGGTAGGTGTAGACTCCTTAAGGACTTTGGCCGTAGCATTTTTCAGGGGGTATGCGTTCTATCCGAACATGACCACTTATAACGAAGCGGCATCAACTGGAAATCTCAGCTTGTTGCGAAACAATGAGTTACTGCAGCAATTCACCATCTTCACAGAAGAGCATGATAATTTCATTCGGCATAAAGTCGAAGCTCAATATTCATACTTTAGTGGTTCGTTGTGGGATTTTCGGAAGCAACTGCCCTTGGAGTTTATAGCTGGGCAAAGCCCTATGCCAGGTCTTACTTATGATTTTTACATATCGAAGATTGGCACCCCGATTAGTCAGAACAGTCTTTCAAATTCGATGGTGCTCAACCAGAACATCCGAAACCGGCTTTCAGGTATGCATCAGGTTTCGCAAAGAATTGTTGAAATACTTCAAAACATGCAAAGGGAATGATCAAATTCTTCCGCCATATTCGCCAAAGCATGATCCTCGAGAACCGCTTTTCGAAATATCTGCTTTATGCTATTGGTGAGATCATGCTGTTGGTGATCGGTATTCTGATCGCCTTACAGATCAACAATTGGAACGAGAGCCAGAAACATCGCCATAGACAAGTGGATCTTATTAATTCTCTTATCCTGGACATGAACGCGAAGATGGAGGAAAACATCGGCGACATTGAATACGGTGAACGTATCATGGAGATTGCCGAAAAAGCGCTGGATGACCTGGGATCCGGAGCCCTTATCGATACCGCCGATCTAAAGGTGCTCCTCGCAAATATGTCAGCGGATGTGTGGCGATATGTAACCACTACTCCAACTTATACCAGTATCATCAGCTCAGACCTTTGGCAACAACTGCCGGATACCCTGGCGAAGGGAGTTCAACTTATCTACGATCGTCAGTCGAACGGACTGAAGGTGAGTTTTGAGAAGCACAACGAATATGCGACGCACTGCCGGCTGAGCTATCTTGCTCCCAATGCACTTCTCGATTTGGGCCAGGAACCCAGGGTGCTTAGCCTGAAGATCGCGGAGAATCCCGAAGCCTTTCGCCTTCATTTGGTCTTGTTCATAAGTGGAGTGCAGCGACTGCTCGTGTTCAGCGAAGCTTCCAGAGTTGCGATCGAAAGACAAATTCCGACCCTCATTTCCTACCGCGATGATCTGGCCAAAGGCTTAAAATGAGCATAAACCGACAACAATCCAGAAACCATGGCCCGCATCTTTCACTCCATCCGCCAGCGCCTATTGAAAGAGAACCGCCTTACCCGCTACATGGGCTATGCTATCGGCGAGATCCTGCTGGTGGTGATCGGGATACTGATTGCCCTGCAGGTTAACAATTGGAACGAGGGCAGAAAGTTGAAAGATCACGCCCAGAAACTGCATCTTGAATTGTACGATGAACTTGTTAAAAACCACATTTATCTGGAAGGAAATGGCACTAGTTTATCTAAGTATATAATATATTTGGAATCGATCATTTCGAATTGGGATTCACTGGATTTTGAAGTAATGAAGCAAACCATACCCAATGAGTACGCAAAGGAAAACCTCACATTCCTGTTTTACCTGACCAACTATTCCCAGTTTTACGACCCGGAGCACGAGATGTATACCAAGGCGTTGAATGAAGGAAGCATATCATTGGTCAACAAGGATTTCGTTTCTGTACTTTCTGGTCTTTATCAGAGCACTAATTCGCGAATCAATCAGTTTATTGGAGAAGAATATAAATTGTCGCAAGAGATTAACAAGTACATCTCCGAGACGTATCCGGCGGTTTTTCAGGCAGGCAGCCGAACATCCAAACACGATTGGGATGATGCTACCTATTCCACATTTGTAGAACAAATCAGGCAGGATGGAGTGCTGCGCTATAAGTTTGAAACCCGCATGCAGCAGATGGCTGTCAGGGAGCACATTATCGCTTCACTGGTATCGATGTGCAACAGAGAGATTCGTAAACACAATCCTAAAATTCAAGCCCAAAGTAAAGCAGGAGAATGATGGGTTCTATTGAACATGAAAATTGCAATAAATACGATAATTCTGTTTGTGGTGCTTTTAGCGGGGTGTCATACTCACTCCAATGATACTCTCGAATGTACCGTAATCAAAGGAGCTACACTTTTTCATGGAAATGGCAGGGTTATTTCCAATAGTATTGTTGTCATAAAGGACGGCCTGATTCAATCCATTGGTGTTGCAGATTCCGATATACACAAAGGCGCTCAAGTATTTGATTTTACTGGAAAATATATCACACCCGGATTTGTAGATGCGCATGTACATTTTGGGCAGACGGGATTTTTTGATGCCAGACCTGATGCTCTGGACATAACGGATTCAATTGATTATTACGAACTGCAAAATGATTTAAGAGAAAGTCACACTCGCTACTATGACACCTATCTGAAATCTGGTGTTACCGCTGTTTATGATTTGGGTGGTTTGCCCTGGACCTTAGAGCTTCAACATCTGGTCGAAAGGGATAGGAATGCTCCGCATATATCGGCTACCGGACCCTTGCTGACTGCTATTTCCGATTCGACAAAGAGGCAGTTGATATCACTCTCTTCCCCGGAGATAGCCAGAGATGCGGTAAGGCAGAATATTCAGCTCGGCGATTTTCTGCAGCGACTTGATGAAATCATCAGTGCAAGAGAAGAGATAATGGCCGCTAATCTACAAATGATATACTTGGAAGGAATTCCCATTGCAGTTTCTATCGATGCTGGCAATCCAGGTACTCTGCACGGAATCTCTTTTTTCAAAGAGATGGAGGCCATGCAAAGAGCGGGAATAGCCCCTTCAGACATCTTGCAAATGGCAACAAGGAACGGCGCTATGGCAATGGGGCGTATAGATGACTTCGGGACTCTTGAGAAGGGCAAGCTCGCCAACCTGGTAGTCTTTGATAAGGACCCCTCTGTAAACATTAGTAACACAAGATCCATTGAGTATGTAATGAAGGGAGGTGCTCTGATACGTGTTAGCGACCCCCCTAATGGTAGAAATCTAGAAAGTCGTATCATTTATGACGTGCCTCACCCTAGTAATATACTAGATAGGGAGATGAGTTATGCAATCTATCTTCCACCGAACTATGAATCTC
This sequence comes from Chitinophagales bacterium, assembly GCA_041751015.1. Lineage (GTDB taxonomy): Bacteria > Bacteroidota > Bacteroidia > Chitinophagales > BACL12 > WGOA01. The sequence goes on along the minus strand of JBGSYF010000017.1, from coordinate 302,322 downwards.
ATGATCTGACTTATCCGGTGGTGTACTTTCTGCATGGCGGCGGCGGTAGCGATACAAGCAAAAGGCATCACAGATTAATCAGGGAATTTAATTTTAGAAATACCCTGGACGAAGCAATTACAAATCATACAATTGTGCCGATGATTGTAGTTATTCCTGACGCAGGAATGTCCTACTATATGAATAATATCAATGGTAGCTACCAATATGAGGACTATTTCTTTGAGGAGCTAATCCCCCACGTTGAACAAAGGTTTCGACTCAAAATTGGAAGAAGCTTTTGTGGGATAGCCGGGTTTTCAATGGGAGGTTTTGGTGCTCTGCTTTACAGCATGCATCATCCGGAAAAATTTTCCGCCTGTGCAGCCATTGGAGCTGCCATTCGCACTGATGAGGAGATCATGGAAATGCCTGACGAACAGTATCTGCGCAGATATAAAAGCGCCATGGGAGATGCAGCGGAACGTGATTTGCGTTTGAATGACTTTTGGTATTCAAACAGCATTCTCTACCTTGCAGAGAGCATGCATGAAAAAGACAAGGGAAAGGTAAGATATCAATTTGTTGTTGGAGATAGCGACTATATTTATAAGGGAAATTCGCAACTACACGCCTTGATGCGAGACGCAAAGATACCCCATGAGTATCGGGTGGTAGAGGGAAAACATTTTGAATACTTTGAAGGGGAGTTTGTTAATGCCTTAAAATTTATAAGTGAAAGTTTTGAAGAATAACTACTATGTGGCAGAAGTTTTACGTACCAGTTTCCTCGGTTTGAAGTTCCCAGTTGAACCTTCAATTAGAGTGCGATTGGGACATGGCTGAAAACAAGAATACTGGAAAAAGAACTTAGGCTTGAAGGGGGGAAAGCCAGCAGGCACTATACCCGTACCGGAAACCCAGGTACCAATGACCGGGAATAATTCTTGAATCACATTTCAGGTAAGATTTGATGCATAGTTCTTTGGGAAAGTTGAGCTATACCTGCATGATTACTAAGGCGAAACGGAGTTTTTACGCGTACTCAACCTGCAGGTTCATCTTTTGTGTGCTGGACCAAGCGGTCTGATTTTGGGGAAGACTCTACTGGGTAGGGAGTTGAAATCACCGACTCATAGGTAGGAATGTTAGCTATGACTCCAATATTTGCCACGCGATAGACTTGGTTCGTTATACTTCCAAATTTTAGGTGAGGTTATAGCACATAAACAATCCATTTGTACCTTTATAATGATTCGGTGTCTGGGGGCTTTGTTTTACGGTTGGGTTGTCCGGAGTTTGAGGGTCCGCGGCTCCCAGATCCACATGAATAACACATTTTAATACCTTCAAATTATATGAGATGGACGAGAGAAATTTGAATAGGGATGTTAACGATTATTGGCACATTGATTTTAATCGGGCCAAGAAGCATGAAATTGAGAGTTTTATAAGGGAACATAATTAAAGGTTCCAGGTAATATGTAGTTCTAAAAATGATGCCATAATTACTTCAGACAATACCAAGAGGATTTTATATTGGAGCAAAGGCGCGGAATCAATCTTTGGTTATACGGCTGATGAGGCCATTGGACAACTATTGACTTTGATTATTCCCGATGAATTGCGCGGGAAGCATGATGAAGGCATGGAGAGAATGAATACGGGAGGGAATCCCCGTGTACTTGGAAGAGTACTTGAGTTAAAAGGTTTAAGAAAGGGAGGTGAAGAATTTCCCATTGAACTTACATTGGGCAGTTGGGATAATGATGGAAAGAGATACTATAGCGGTATTATTAGAGATATTACGGAAAAGAAAAAATCTGAACAGATAATTCTGAATGAAAAGAGGAAATCGGATGAGTTATTGTTAAACATCTTGCCGAAGCAGGTAGCCGATGAACTTAAAATTACTGGAAAGGCCACCACAAAAGTATTTGAGAATGTTACGGTACTTTTTACGGATTTTATGAATTTCAAATCATTGGGCAACTCTGTTGCTCCTCTTAAACTGGTGGAAGAACTCAATGAAATCTTTTGCCACTTTGATGACATCATGGAGTTGTTCGAAATTGAAAAGATTGAAACCATTAGTGAGGCCTATCTCGCTGCATGTGGGGTTCCCGAGAAAAATGAAAAACATGCAATTCAGTGCATTGAAGCGGCTAAGCAGATGTATAGTTATTTAGAAGAGCGGAATGCGAATAGTGAAATACAGTGGGAATTGCGCATTGGAATACATTCGGGTCCGGTAGTAGGAGGTGTGGTGGGAAAGCGAAAGTACAATTATGATATCTTTGGAGATGCAGTTAACACGGCAAAATTAATGGAAGCTAATGGAGTAATAGGTAAGATTAACATTTCTCAAACTTCCTACGAATTAGTCAAAGATAAGTATAAGTGTACCTCATTGGGTACATTGACTATTGACAATAGAGAAAGTTATTCTATGTATATTATTGATTATTCAAAGTTTGAAAAATTAAAATGTAATTAACAGTTTGCGATCATGGATGTTCAACAGAAAGGTAAAAGACAGCGACGATGAAGATCTATGACAGTAATCTTTATGGAAAAATCAGTGAGCCTGAGACGTTTGATGAACTGTTTACCCTTCTTACTGAAGAACAAAGTCATGGTTCATTGGCCATTTGGTATTGGAGAGGGCAAAGCGATATTGAGTGGCCCATTGACAGTGCCGGCTACAGACGAATCAGACACATAGAAAGCAAAGTTTTCGGAGGCGATTATGACGGGCATCTTATTAAATATGAACAGGAACTAATTGAACATGCCACCCATAAGGGATATAGATACCACAATGGCCGTGAGCTTTATGATTTCGAGCTCTTAGGTCGCCTGCAACATCATGGGGCTGCAACAAGGTTAGTGGATTTTTCAAAGAATGCATTCATTGCCTTATATTTCTGTGTGATGGCAGACATGGATAAGACCGGCCTTCTGTTTGGCCTGCATACTTCCTTTATCTATGGACATGAAAATCAACTTAGTAAAGAAACTTATCGGGAAATAATTAAGGACTGCGAAGAGAAGGATGCCCCAACTACCTGGGAGCCTCCGATGGTTTCACCAAGAATGGCCGCGCAGCATGCGCAATTCCTTTATAGTAAAATATCATCTGAAAAAACCGGCAGTCTTCTTTGGCCTAAGGAGGAGGAGTCAAAATTATTCATCGCGATCAGCGCAAAGCAGAAACCAAGGTTCAATTTAATTCTCGAAGGCTTGTTTGATTTCAGAACAATTACGCTGTTTCCAGACATAGACGGATTTGGTTTTGCTAACAACCAAAGCATAAGCAGATGGGATATGAATAGGTGGTAGGTGAAAGCAATTGCAGTAAGTCCGACAAAAGTTGTTGCATACCAGTTCCCATAGAAGTTTTTGTTCCCGACCACTGATAGTGTAAAGAAAATAAGGGTAATGCTGAAGTTATTTTGTTATTATAATAGATAAAAATCAAGGGTTTAAAAGTTGAAACCGAGCATGTGCAAGTAGGCATGTGGAATCGGGGGGCTGAATCGAGGCCACGCAGGCAAATATTACAAGCATTTCATGCTACCTTTTCATAACACTCTTAATGTTCACGAATTCTTTCAATCCGAACCCACCGTGTTCCCTGCCGTAGCCGGAGTCTTTAACGCCGCCGAAGGGCATGGCTGGGTCAGCCAGGCCGAAGGAATTGATGAACACCATTCCCGTATCGAAGTGCCTTTCCGCCAATTCAATGGCGGCTTCTTCATCTTTGGAAAAGATTCCGCCACCTAGCCCAAATCGGCTGTCGTTGGCGATTCGCATGGCATCTTCATTGTTCCTGGCTTTGATCAATGATGCAACTGGACCAAAGAGTTCATCTTCGTATGCAGGCTGTCCGGGTTGCACATTCTCCAGGACGGTTGCGGGATAGAAAAACCCTTCGCCATCGGGAATTTCACCTCCACAGGCTATGCTGGCTCCCTTTTCGACGCTCTGCAAGACTTGTTCGTGCAGTTCATCGCGGAGGTCTTCACGCGCCATGGGACCCAATTCAGTGCTTTCCTCATTGGGGTCACCCATTCTTACTTCACTCATGGACTTCACGAATTTCGCCCTAAACTCATCATACACCTTCTCGGTGACAATAAAGCGCTTGGCTGCAATACAGGTTTCTCCGTTGTTGTAAATACGCCCTTTCACGCATGCTTTCACCGCAAGGTCAATGTCGGCATCCTCCAGTACAAGATAGGCATCATTGCTACCCAGTTCCAGGACGCTTTTCTTCAACTCCGCGCTGGCTTTCTGCCCTATATTTCTACCCGCATCGGGACTTCCGGTGAGCGTTACAGCTCTGACCAGTTTGTTCTTGATCACTTCATCGGACTGTTCATGCGTGATCGCCAAGGTGGTAAACAGGCCTTTTGGAATTCCGGCTTCTTCGTAAATGCGCTCGAGTAATTTGCCAGTGCCGGTCACGTTTGATGCGTGCTTCAACAGAACTGCGTTACCCGCCATCAGACTGGCTATCGAGTATCGCACTACCTGATAACTTGGATAATTCCAGGGCTGGATTCCATATACGACCCCAATGGGAGCAAAAGAGATCCTACCCTTTTTTCCGTTGACCATATCCCTTTCCACCGTCTTCAATTCTTTCGGTCCGAAATCAGCGGTATATTGGCAAATTGCGGCGCAAAGATCAACTTCTTGCCCGCTTTGCTTCAGCGTCTTTCCCATTTCATCCGTCATCAATTGCGCCAATTTATCCTTTGCTTTCAGCAATGATTTACCAATGGCCAGGATCACTTCAGCCCGTTCTTCGGGCGAGACTTCCCTCCACTGTTTGAAGGCCTCATGACATCTTGAGATGGCCCTTTTCAGCTCCTCATCCGTCATGTATTCATAGCGTTCGAGTTTCTTACCCGTTGCAGGGTTGGTGGTCTCAATGGCTGCTTTGGTTTCCACTTCACTCATCGTATATTAGTTTTGTAAAGGCGTAAATTTGTTATCCTTGCTCCGTCGGCATCAGGTACACATCGTTGATGTTTACCCGGTCGGGCTGGTTTAAGGCATAGAAAATCGAATTGGCGATGTCTTCGGCTTCCAATTTAGTCATCTCCTTCATTCCTTTCAGCTTCTCCTTAATGTCATCGTCGGTGATGGTTTCAAAAAGACTTGTATCCACAGCCCCCGGTTCAATGGAGGTTACGTTTATGCCATATTGAGGAGCCAGCTCTTTTCTCAAGCCTTCGGAGAACATCTTTACTCCAGCTTTGGTGGCGCAGTACACTGCTCCTCCGGGGAAGTAATTGTGGGCTGCTGAAGAGGAAATATTGATGATATGTCCGCTTTTGTTTTTGCGCATGGTGGGAAGTACCGCTGCCACGCCATGGAGTACCCCTTTGATATTGACGTCCACCATCTGCTCCCACTCATCGGTCTTCAGTTTTTCGACATAGGAGAGGGGCATCAGTCCGGCATTATTGATCAGAACATCAATGGATCCATATTCAGCCAGGGACTTAGAAGCGGCATTTTCAAGATCGGCGAATTTGGTCACATCCGTCTTAACCACCAAAGCCTTTCCACCTGTTTTCTCAATGCTTTCCTTGAGTTTCTGTAGTTCATCTTCACTTCTCGCGCACAGTACCACCTTTGCGCCTTCCTTGGCCAGCTTCATCGCTGTTGCCTTTCCGATACCGCTTGAGGCTCCGGTAATCATAACTACTTTGTCTTTCATTTTCATAATTATATATTTAATGCTCGACAAAAGTGGTCAAGCCTGTGCACGAAAGTATTTGAATCAAGAATGGTAAGCGTTGCACATTGTGGGGGGGTATTTGCATCAATCCCAGTACGATTGAGCTCTGAATGAGCTTTTGCGCCTATCTTGAAGCGAATCTTAAGCAGTCTAACTTGCAATTGCGCTGGCGTGTTCAGCCCATTTTTTCCATTGGAAATGGAATCATATATTTGTATATTTAACTCCTGCGAATTGTGTCAAAAGGGGAACATACACTGACTCTGGTTGTTTTACTTAAGCTTACTGCTATCTAAGAAAAAAGAATGGAAAAATATATAATGGATCATGAAAGCACATCAATTCCCTTTTCTTCAAGCTAGCATCATCTATTCCCGCTCCATTCCTCAACACGATTGTCTCCTTGTCAAATAGACATCATTGATCGTGAAAATGAGATATTTATGGGTCAGGTGTGAAGATTATAATTCAGGTGTAATGCTTCAAAAGAATGAAACATGACGATAGAGACATTTTTAATTTCTTATAGCCCTCAGGTTCAAGAACTTTGCTTGAAGCTCAGGAAGCTAGCCTTAGAGCTGCTTCCCGGAACAGAGGAGATACTCTTTGAGGGTTGGAAGAATTTCAGCTACGGTACAGGTCAGAGTCGATCTGATAAAGATATGATCATCTATATAGCACCGTTCAAGGACAGTGTAAACCTGGGATTTTATCGGGGAGCTATCTTAACCGACAAAAAGCAGCTTCTCAAGGGAACAGGGAAACAACTAAGGCATGTCAAGTTCAAATCAATGTCAGACTATGCTTTAAGCGACATAAAGGCCCTGATTATGGAGGCAAAGATTGAACGACTTGGATCAAATTAGTGGTAAATGGACAACGGGCAAAGGTTTCAATATATAGTAGTATGAGAATAATTATATTTAGTTTGTTAATCCTTTTTGTTCTGGGTTGCCATAAGGACTCTATTGATCCCGAAATTGATAAGGACCTCTTGAGGAATCAGCTCATAGACATTGAAGGAGTTAGCAGAGAGTATCATTTGTATGTTCCAAGTAATCCTTTGAATGCAGCGGTGGTCCTTCTGTTTCACGGAAATGGGGGTAGCCATGACGATATGCTGGGCTTATCCGGTGTGAAAGCCCCTTACAAAGTATGGCTTGACATTGCGTATCGGGAAGATTTGATCCTTGTTGTGCCGAACGGAACATTGAGCTCGCTGGATACAAGGGGTTGGAATGATTGCCGAACGGATGCTCCAAGAACTCCGACTGTTGATGATGTGCTGTTCATAGAGAGTTTACTTGATTTTATAGAAGTGAAATACAATTCGAATATTAAAAAAGTATTTGCATCAGGAACTTCAAATGGTGGACATTTCGCTATGCGGTTAGCCCATGAAATTCCTGAGAGGATCACCGCATTCGCCTCTGTAGTAGCATCTGAGGCTGCGAATTCTGAGTGCAGTGATGCCACAACAGAAGTTTCGGCCTTGTTTATGAACGGAACCGAAGACCCATTCACGCCATACCATGGTGGAAGCACATCCAATGGCGATGTCCTTTCAACGGATGCTTCAATCGCCTATTGGATTCAAAGAAACTCAACAGACCTGGCGCCAGAGATAGGCTCCTTTCCAGACACCAACGCCAATGACGGCTCCACAGTTACTAAATATATATATCGAAATGGTGAGAATGACACTGAAGTTGTTCTCTATGAAGTGAACGAAGGGGGACATACCGAACCGAGCAAAACCGAGCGCTATGCCTCATTTTGGTTGTCTATAGTAGGCAATCAAAACGGGGACATTGAGATGGCCAATGAAATCTGGAATTTTTTCAAGACAAAGTCCAGATAGTTGTATGGAAAACAAGCAACACATGGAGCAACCGAATAGGAGAGAAATCAATGAATCACTTGACTTGACAAGTGGGAATCTTGAGAGATTTGTACCAGAGCTGATGAGGGGTCTTTGGGAGTTAGGAAGCATTCCCGAGTATATAATTAAATTATTAGGAAGAAACGACCTAAAAGAGTGCACGAGTGTCCTTGACCTTGGCTGCGGAAAGGGTGCCGTTTTGGTGAAGCTCGCCCGGCACTTCGACATAAAAGCCATGGGTATTGACATCGTTCCTGAGTTTATTAAAGAAGCTAAGGAATACGCCCACAAGTATGGAGTTGCAGACAAGCTTACTTTTAGAGCAGCGGATATTTTAGATGTGATAGATGTGGGTGTTCCTCAGGACATGGTTACTCAGGCAGGACTGATCGAAGTGCTCTGTACTAGACACTGATCAATCTCAACTATCTTTTGGGATACATTGTGGGAAATGGGAGCTATGCAATGAATGGCTTTTTGCACTTGCTGAAAAACTTGCTGCAGTATTGTGAGTACAAAGGGATAAAGCTCCTCGTACTTGGACCTGCAATCCGGTCATACACCATGGTGGAGAAGGAGTTATCCCAAAGATTGGAGGAGTACATTTATTACCCCATATTATACAGGAATATAAGATATGTTTATTGCTTGGAGGATTATGATAGTTATGGAAACAAGTACTTCTGTGATAAGGGTATATATGCAAAGGAAGGGTACCATAAACTCATTGCCGATAGACTCTATAGGATAATTAAATGGGAGTTGCCGGTCAGCAATGCTCTGAGAGCTAGCACTTAGACAGTCCCCGCCATTGTTTAGGCACATGAACCCTAACTCCATCTTTAGTAGCCTAGCTTTCAGCCCCCTACAGGCCTAATTCGAACCTGATAGCCCCTCAAAATCGAGACGCAAACAGCGCTCTTTTGAACAAACAGGACTATAAGTTGCAAGATCATTGGATTCTGTCAACCCAGCATAGTTTCGGGCGTTGCTTTGTCTTTCAGAGGATAATATTTCCACATTTAAAACAACCATTTATTGTATGAAAAACCTGATACTATTAGCCTTAGTGTTGGTCACCGGTGCCCTTTCTGCTCAAACTGCGCGTTTGCAGTTGATCCATAATTCACCCGAGACCACTGTTGACATCTACGTCAATGACTCTCTCTTTTTGAGCGACTTTGTCTTCCGTGATGCTACATCCTTTATCAATGTTATAGCTGGATACCCTGTGACCCTGGCTGTAGCAGCCTCTCCTTCAAGCTCTTCTGCTGACTCCGTTTTCGCCATTACGGTTAACTTCAATGAAAACGAATCCTATGTGGCCGTCGCCAGCGGTGTAGTCGGTGATGCAGTGAATCCCTTCAACGTATGGGTGATTGACAGCATGCGTGAGTCCGCCCTGGCTCCAGGTAGCATTGATTTTATTGGCGTGCACGGTGCTTTTGACACCTATGACATTGACATCATAGCCCGTGGTATGGCCATCTTGTTTAAGGACGTAGAGTATGGTGACATCAGCGATTACCGGACCATATCAGCAGAAAGTTACGTTTTGGATGTGACCCCGAGCAACAACAATTTTGACATTCTTACCAGCTTTTCAGCTAATCTGAGCAGTTTGGGTGGAACCTCAGCAGTTCTCTTTGCATCCGGCTACATCGGTGGAAGCCCGAGTTTCGGTCTATATGCCGCTCTTGCTGACGGTACTGTAGTGGAGTTCTCGTTGGAAATGCCCGTGTACACCAATCTCCAGGTTATTCACAACAGCCCTGGACCCAACGTAGACATTTACGTGAACAACACATTGGTTATCGATAATTTTAGCTTCCGCACTGCAACGCCTTTCGTGCCAGTTCAGGGATACGTTCCCGTAAAGATTGATGTAGCTCCCGCCGGTTCTTCCAATGTAAGTGAGTCATTCTATACACTCACCGGTAGCTTCCGCAATCCAGAAAAGTGTTACGTAGCTATCGCGAATGGTATTGTAGGTGATTTTACAACCCCATTCAATGTTGTCCTGCAGGGTAACATTCGCCTGAGCAACTCAGTCGGTCAGGTTCAGTTTGTTGCCAGCCACGGTGTGCCTGATGCACCAGCTATTGACATCATCGCTGATGATGCAGTGACTTTGGTCAGCGATTTGGGCTATGACAGCATTAGCCGCTACATTGGCGTGCTTCCCTTAAACTACACATTGGATATCCGTCCCGCTGGCGATCCGACTACTTTAGTGAGCTTCGATGCCGATTTGAGTGCTTTTGGTGGAGTTAATGCCGTGGTGTTCGCTTCTGGATACCTGGGCTTAACACCTTCATTAGGCTTGTTTGCCGCACTGACTGACGGCACCGTGATCGAATTCCCGATGACCATGCCTCGCCTGGCCGGCGAAGTGACCTTTGAAGGCCTCTTCCCCACCGTAGCCACTGAGCAGGTGACCCTGATCCTTTCCGGAACGGCTGAAGACCAGGTAGGTCTTAGCGTCTACAATGCCCTTGGTCAGATGGTCCTGGCAGAAGCTGCAAACGTGGACAATGGCCGCATCACGCACCAGCTTAACGTTTCAAACCTGACTCCTGGTCAGTATTTCGTAACCGTACTTACGAACGAAGGACTGCGCACCCAGCGCTTTGTAAAAGCACAGTAATAGCCTGTCTCCCTTTCCTCTGATAAACCAAAATGGGGCTGCTTCGCAAGAAGCTGCCCTTTTTTGTTTTCAAGATGGGGCGAAGGGATGAATCGCACATGAGCAAGGCTTTTGTATTTTTATGGAGGCCCGGGAACCATAGGGATAGAATGATGACAAGTAATATACAAATTTCAAATCGAATCAGAGAAGTCTTCCTCGATGGGAAATGGATTGCGAACACCAACTTCAAAGAGCTGTTATCCACTATTGGATGGCAACAGGCCATTCGAAAGGTGGACAATCTTAACTCCATTGCCTCCTTGACCTATCACGTAAATTACTACCTCAAAGGTCTGCTGAATGTCTTTAGTAGTGGAAATTTAGATATTAGAGATAAATATAGTTTTAATATGCCAGAGATCAGCGATGAAGAGGATTGGATTGAATTAGTGAGTGAGCTGTTAACCAATGCCGGGCTGTTTGCGGACCAGGTTGAAAGACTGAGTGACCATGTGCTAAGCCAGCCTTTTGTTGAAGAAAGATATGGGAGCAATATGCGCAACATTGAAGGAGTTGTTGAGCATAGTTACTACCATCTGGGACAGATTTCGCTGATAAGAAAATTGTTACTGTACAGAGAGAGCAAGCCTTGAGCTATTGGATCAACCAATAGCTGCAGACTTAGAACTTGATGATTCATGGTAATATCGAGCAATCCTTATGTACCTTTAACTTACTATGAAGAGGGTTTTTTGGTCTGTAATCTTTGCGGGACTTTGTCAGATTGGTATAGGCCAGAAGCAGTTTCAGTTGGACAGTGTGATGAGAGTTCATCAAAACAGGGGATTCAATGGAAGTGTCCTTTACTCCCGCAATGACAGCGTTGTGTTCAAGGGCAACTATGGTTTTGCAAACTTTGAAACGGAACTGCCACTGAGCGATGAAACCATCTTCGATCTAGCCTCCCTTTCCAAACAGTTTACGGCAGTTTGTATTATACAACTTATTCAAAAAGATTTGTTGTCCTTTGATACAAAATTGGAAGATGTCTGGATCGACTTTCCATACCAAGGCATTACCATAGAGCACTTGCTGAGACATCAATCTGGCTTACCTGATTATATCGAATTTTTGGGCAAGAAGCAGTTTTGGAATAGCGAGCAAATAGCCACAAACCACGACCTGCTCGCGATTCTTTCTGAGTTTTCACCACCCCTGGAATTCGCCCCAGGCACTAAGCATGTTTACAGCAACACGGGCTATGCCATCCTGGCCTCTCTGGTAGAGAAAATCAGCACACTGGAGTTCGAGGAATACATCAGAGTAAATGTTTTCGAGCCACTTGAGATGAATAGTTCCAAGGTTGTGAGAAGAATCTATAGACCTGATCTGGATTCAAGATTGGCCATCGGATACTACCGTAAAGGAAAGAGCAATAAGCCCAATTCTCTGTATGACAACAAGATGAAGAAGTACGATGGAATTGTGGGAGACGGAATGATCCATTCTACCACTCTGGATTTGCTCAAATGGAAGAAGGCCTTAAAGCACAACAGGATTATCTCCGAAGAGAACAAAGACAAAATGTTCTCCACTGATGAGGTTTCGACTGCCTATGGCTATGGACTTGTTGTTCAGTCATCTGAAGCTGCGGGAAAGTACGTATTGCACACGGGCTCCTGGCAGGGTTTTCATACCTTTTTGTTATACATTCCCAGGACCGATGAGTTTGTTGCCGTGTTGTCAAACAACAGTTACGAAGAGAATGCCAGCATCAACAATGATTTGCTGAAGTACGGGCGAAAGAGAGACGATTGATAAAACCCTTAATAGAGATAAATCATACGATTTAACTAGCAATGATAAGCTGACGTTCAAGGAGATGGCTGAGGAATTGAGTACGCATCTAGGTGTTGACATAGAGTATAATTCCCCAAGCTTGTTAAATTTCTTTCTGGAAAAGAGAAAGCAGAAGCTGCCGGGCATGTTGATTCTGGTCATGATTATGCTGCACTACCTGCCGCGTTTTCAGAGAGAACCGGAGACTGCGGAATGGGTGGAAAGACTCTTGAACAGACCGGCGCGCATCTTCGAACAGTTTATAAAGAACAACATGGATTTGCTGTCTGAGTGATGCCAGTTGCAGGAAAACACACTTAGATCAGGCTAAGCTGAAAAGTGTTACTTTCGGGGGAGTGTTCATTTTATTATACTTTTGTGAGCTTGTAAAATGCTGAAAATCAATTCCAAGCGAGTATTCAGCACACTGATTTTATCAGGCTTGGTATGGATGCTCTTCTCCTGCGGAGCCGGCGACAGGACGGAATCTTCATCGGAGTCCACCGCTTTAGGGCCTCAACAGACTATCATGGTCTTTGCAGCAGCAAGCCTTTCGGACGTAATCTCTGAAGTGATTGATTCATTTGAGTTAAAGTACCCGGTGCAGGTACAAACCAATCTGGCATCGAGTGGAACACTTGCGCGCCAGACTACCCAGGGAGGGGAGCCGGATCTGGTTCTTTTGGCCAGCACAAAATGGGCTGACTATTTGGACAGCCTTGGATACATCGCAGAAGGCAGCAAAATTTCCGTTGCCAGGAATGAGTTGGTACTGATAGCACCCCGGAACAGCGCATTGGAAGTATCGCTTATAGACAGCACACTGGATTTCCTCTCGCTATTGGGGAAGGGCCGCCTGTCCATTGGCGACCCGGCACATGTGCCTGCGGGCATGTACGCTCAACAGGCATTGGAGTACTTCGGGTGGTATGAGGGTATAAAGGGAAGGACACTTCCCGCCAGGGATGCGCGCTCCGCTTTGATGATGGTAGAGATGGAGGAGGCTCCTCTCGGCATAGTTTATCGCACGGATGCGGAGAAGTCAACTAAGATTAAGATTCTAAACGCCTTTCCAGATAACACCCACGAACCTATTGTATACGTATCAGGTTTATGCAAAGACAACCCAACTTCAAGAGCCTTTCTGGAGTATGTTAAATCGCATACGACCAGCTCAATTTGGACTAAGTATGGATTTAAAACGAATTAGCTAAATTGCCTGTTATGATAGAGCTTTTCGAATTGAGTAGTACCGAGCTTCAGGCCATCAAACTATCCGTGGAGGTAGCGCTGTACTGTACCCTAATCTCCATTCCTCTGGCCTTGTTCTTTGGGTACCTGATGGCCAGGAAAGATTTCCTTGGAAAGCCGGTGGTGGAGAGTATTCTGCATCTGCCCTTAGTCCTTCCCCCGGTCACCACTGGTTATTTGCTGTTGTTAATGTTCGGTTCGAAGGGCTTTGTCGGCAAATTCCTGTTTGCAGCCTTTGGCATAAAGCTGGCGTTTAGCTTCCAGGCAGCCGTGATTGCTTCGGTTATAGTATCCTTTCCCTTGATTGTCCGATCGGTGCGCAGCGCCATAGAGATGGTCGATACGGGTTTAGAAGAAGCTTCGCGTATTCTCGGTGCCAGTAGAATCAAGACTTTTTTCAAGATTACCATACCCTTGGCATGGCCAGGAGTAGTTTCTGGCGCCATACTCGCTTTTGCGCGATCGCTGGGGGAATTCGGAGCCACGATCACCTTTGCCGGTAACATTGAGGGCAAGACACAGACCTTACCACTGGCTATCTTTGCTAACATGCAGGTACCGGGAAGGGAAGCTGAGACGATCAGACTTGTTGTATTTTCAGTTATCATATCATTTATGGCTATGGTTATGTCGGAATGGTACATCAAGCGTATGAAGCATGATAGAAGTTGATATTTTCTTACCTCGAAAGAACTTTGATGTACAAATCAAGGAATCATTTACCAGGGGAATAACGGGCATTTTTGGACCAAGCGGCTCAGGTAAGACCTCCTTACTCCAGTCCATTGCGGGTTTGGCAACACCAATAGAAGGAAGAATATCCATTGCTGGAAATGTGTTGTTTGATGCCGAAAAGAGAGTACAGGTCCCTGTCGAAAAGCGAAACATAGGCTATGTATTTCAGGAGGGAAGACTTTTTCCTCATATGAGTGTAGAGAAGAACCTTCAATATGGAATCAAGAAACAGCGAGCTGCAAAGCTTGGCTTTGATGAAGTGGTTGAAATGCTCAACCTCAGGCATGTACTGAAGAGTAAACCCCTACAGATCTCCGGTGGCGAACGTCAGCGAACTGCTTTAGGTCGCACTCTTCTTTCTTCTCCCAGTATCTTGTTGCTGGACGAGCCATTCTCCGCAGTGGATGTCAACCTGCGAAGGCAGATTATACCCTTCATCATTCGTGTTCAAAAATATGTGGATATTCCTATTTTGGTGGTCAGCCACGATTTGCCCGATTTGCTGAAACTGAGCAGCACTTTGATGGTCATCCATAGCGGGCGCTGTATTGGTCACGGAGAGTACTATGATTTGCTCAAGAAAAGGGAAGTCTCTGAACTCTTTGGAAAGGTTTCCCTGGTCAACTCCGTTGAAATGACGGTCATACGCAATACGGAAGACAATGGACTCACCTTGCTGGAGTACAATGAAGCTGGCAAAAGGGTAGTGGTCAAGTGTGAACAGAGTGCACAGCAATATGAGATTGGACGGAGGATTAAAATATTCATTAATGCTAATGATATTGCATTGTCTCAGAGCTTCATTCCGGAGATAACCATTCAGAACCAAATTGAGGGAAGAGTCATCGATCTGCTGGAGAGAGACTCTGCAATGCTGTGCATTGTTGATGTTGGATTTAAGTTGGTGGTGCAGATTACGATGGAGTCTGTTAAGAGACTGGGCATAGCCACGGGAAGCCCTGTCTGGTGCATGTTCAAGTCCGTGGCAATTGATGTGGCTTATTGAAGTAACTAAAACGTAGTTAGAACCATGTTTACAATAGAACAGATTCAATTGGCTCATTGCAAGCTAGAATCCGGAACTGATTTTCCGAAGTACATTCAGGAGATTGACAAGCTTGGAGTACGTGCATTTGAAACATGGGTTTAAGACGGACATACCCAATATTTCGGTAAAGATCATTTTCAGGCGCTGTCCCAGCCGAAGTATCAGCAATAGACCATGTCAGACAGCAGCAGCAAAGAAGCGTTTTCTCAGTACCTACACATTCACCAGAAAGGTGAAACAGTCCTTTACACGTTTTGCAGGCATTATGCAGAAACAGGAATTGAGAGGTGGACTGTCAATAACAGTGAAGCCATCGCTCACATCGTTGATTTGCGCCACAACCTGGGGGGTGATTTCACTTACTGTTTTACGGAGATCGGCAGATTGACCGACCAGAGCCGTTATGTCTTTAGGAGTAAGACCAAGAATGGACCTGGACCAGATGACTATACGGACTGGTATGAGTGGTACATACACCCTGAAGGGGAGTATATCGACAAGCCTATCGTCGTTCTTATTGACCGCTACACCATCAGTGCAGGTGAGCGCGCTGTCATGGCCTTTGCGACCCTTCCAAATGTGACCCTGATGGGGGACACGACGAGCGGTGCTCACGGCACGATGATTGGAAAGGAGCTGGCCAATGGCTGGTTCTATTCCCTGGTTCCCCAGAAAGTGGAAGGGTATGATGGAGTTTCCTACGAAGGAATAGGACTGGCACCTGATGTATACCTCAAGAATACCATAGACCAGGTAAATATGGGAATTGATATGACCCTGCAGAGCGCGATTGATGAACTGAGGTAGCGGTTTTCAGATTACTTTAGACTCTGAGTAGAGCAATAGACCAATGACCATTTCGCTGATCAAAGAGTTCCAGATTGACCAAAAGACAGAAAGGGAAATTGCAAATCTTCTTGAGATCTGCTTTCCCGATTTTGATCATTACTGCAAGCACTATTTCAAGCAGTTCCCGCACTACAGATTGCTGCTTAGAGAACAGGACCTCTTGATTGGACAACTTGGCATAGACTACCGAATCATGAACCTCAGTGGTCAGTTAATCCGTGTGTTTGGGGTTATTGCGCTCGTTGTTCACCCGGATTGTCAAGGGAAAGGGCTTGGAACTAAATTGATGAACGAGTTTGATAGAATTGCACAAGAACATTCTGATCGAATTGATTTTACTTTTCTGCTGACTGATAAGCCTGAGTTTTACGACAGATTGGGTTATAAAAAAGCAAATGTAACAACAACATGGCTAAAGATTGACCAGGGGAAGAATTATGGAATTGGTCATGAATTAATTAATGATAGTTTTATAATGTATAAGCAAATTGGAAGTAAATCCTGGACGGACGGAACACTGGATTTGCTTGGATATATGTATTAAGGAGTGCCGTAAGCGCGGGATACCTATATTGTCTTGCGCCGTTATGCGATACCCAGTGCTAGTGATTCCCCAGGCTATCCTGACTCCCGGCTCAGATTGGGTCTGGCGGGTGAAGTGTCTGGCAGTTTATCGCAACTGGAATGGCATACAGGGATATCCGGCCCTTAAACCCAGAATCCCTTTTACCGGGTTCTTTTTCTCCCCAGACTGGGATAGAAGCGATTAATAAACTATTTTGCGCTATGCCTTTGAATTGAAACCCTTGAATTTCCTTTTGCCATGATGCTCTTGCCCAATGCCCTAAGATCTGTTTTAGCAGCAACCTCTCTGATGATTGCCCTTGGATACGGCCTTCCGGCAGGTATAGCGCAAATTGTAGGTCCCAACGTCTATCTGCAGGGCAACTTTCACGAGGCGGGCATCAATCAATGCGGCGCCCTGGCATCCAGTGTTTTGCCAACGGTAAGCGGCCCCGTGGGTCCCTATCATCCCGGTTTTGGCCTGACTGGAATCAGCATGGTGAGCGATCCCGCGGAGGATGGATGGTCAACGGGCTTACCGCCCTATTGCGGAGACTATGCCATACCAGGATCGCCTGTTGAAGGCTGGTCAATCACTTGTGGGCCTGGTTATGCGGCGAACCACAGAGTTAACAGCGATCAAAATTGCAGCCCGTTTGAGATTCCCGGCAGTATTACCAGCTACGCTGATTATGGTTCGGTTCGCGCAGCCATCTGGGAAGGTTCTTTCACCTGGCCCTCTACTTCGCGGAGCGTATCGATTACTCAGATTACCAATGTTCCAATCAATGACAAATACGTTCTCTTTGAAGTTATCATATGCAACACCGGCTCGGAAGTTATTCACAATTTTTACTACGGACGCAACATAGACCCGGACAACGATCAGCCCTGGTCAGGTGATTTTAGCACCATCAATACCATCATTAAACAGCCCCCGGTGGACAATGGAGCTTTGGTAGAAGCGCGGGGTATTACCTATGGCTGCTACCTGGGCTTGGGCGCGGCAGATGAAAGAGCTCGGGTTAGTTTTGGCAATTTTGCTACAGGAAATCCCTATCACATGTGGAATGGGTTAGTGGGCTACAACAACTCTGGAAGCAACACAGAAGATGAGGCCGTTTCACTGGCATTCAAGATTGACAGCCTTGTACCGGGCCAGTGCGATACTTTGCGATATGCATACATTCTGGATGAAGACGATCTGCCTGCCGCTTTGGATGCTCTGTCCGCAGGTGCATTCTTTGAGACGGTCTGCGATGAGTCCACAGCTCCTTCAGGACAATCCCATGTCAACCTGCCCACTAAGGTTCAACTCAACTGGGATGCACCATTCGGTTCAGTAGGCTGCCAGATACAGGCTCGTCAGGTGCCCAGCGGTCCCCGACCCAAAGCCAACATCTTCACCCCGCCCTACAATTCTATAGAGATTCCCTACGCTCTTCTTCCTCCCGGCTCAGATTGGGTCTGGCGGGTGAAGTGCCTTTGCAATCTCTCGCCACTGGAGCAAACACCTTTCACACCCTATGGTGACATGTTCAGCATTCCGGCTTTGCGACAGGAGGCTGGGCAGGACAACTCAGCCCTTCGCCTGTATCCAAATCCGGCAGAGGCTGTGGTAACAGTGGAATGGCATGCAGAAAAGTCCGGGCAGGATGTGCTCGTGGTCTGGGACATGCTGGGCCGGGATGTGTTGCGCCAGGCTTTATCTTCGGGGGAAGGGCTCAATGTTCATTCCTTAGACGTCTCTGGCTTGAACACCGGGATGTACCTCATCCAGATTGGGCAGCAGGCTGCGCAGGTGCTGGAGATTGGCCGCTAAGCCAGCGAATGCTAACCTTCTCAAAAGAGGTGTTTCCTGGATTGCTCCGGGCTTACTGCACTGCCGGTTTACAACTGGTAATAAGATGATATATATAATAGGAATTGCAGTAACTTTCCTTTTGGCATTTATCTTACTAGCAAAAAGCAACAAAAGTCTCGCAGATAAAATATTGGTCGTCTGGCTGATCGTGATCGCCCTGCATCTGATTTTCTACGAAATCATTCACACGGGCAGATACTCAAAGATTCCTTTTTTCCTGGGTTTGGAGAGACCCTGGCCTCTTTTACACGGACCATTTCTTTTTCTCTACACAACAGCATTGACCAGCAGACTGATTATAGATGTAAAAAAATTATCGCATTTTATACTATTTGTTATCTCGCTTCTCTTGATTGCTCCATTTTTATTGCTGAGTTCTGCTGATAAAGTCCAGGTCTATAACAGCAACGGAGAACCGTATCACATAATAATAAATGTTATATTTTATGCAACTATTATCTCCGGAGTGGCCTATAGCCTTTTCTCACTCCGCGCCTTGTTGGTCTACAAGAGAAATTTAAATAAAGTTTATTCGTATACTGAAAAGATCAATCTTCAATGGTTGTTCAATCTCATCATCGGCCTCTCCTGCATCTGGATCCTGGTCATGGCTGGCAAGGATGAGTACATCTTTTCCTCGGTGGTGATCTATGTGTTGTTCATCGGCTATTTTGGCATCAAGCAAGTTGGCATTTTCACCGAACAGCCTCCAAATGAGTCCATTAAAGATTTAAAGATAGTTAATGTCATGGTGGAATCTATGATGGAATCAGATGATTCTAAGTATGAAAAGTCTCTGCTCAGCGATGAGCAACTTCAAGCCATTCACGCAGACCTGGTGGAACTGATCCGGCAAAAGAAAGTGCACCTGATCCCCGAGCTCAATCTGGCCATGCTCTCCCGTGAACTGGATGTGCATCCAAACATCCTCTCTCAGGTCATCAACAGGGCCGAACAGAAGAACTTCTTTGACTACATCAACGCCTTGAGAGTGGAGGAATTCAAGCTGAGAGCATCAAGGCCCGAAAGCAGGCATCTCACCCTCTTGGCCCTCGCCCATGAATGCGGGTTCAACTCAAAGACTTCCTTCAACCGGAACTTCAAAAAGCTCAGCGGCCAATCGCCCTCTGAGTATCTGAAGGAAGCTCGGATTGATCTGCAGTAGCCCGGAGGAACCTGCGCCCTATTTCCCCCGTCTTTTCCGAAGTAAATGCGTCCCACCCTTCATAGTGGGGCGAATGGCGTGCCTGTTTCGCCCTATTTCGCCCCGAAACAAAAAGGAATGTCAATGAACAAGGGATTTTTGCCTATGCTTTTGATCTTGTCAACGCTATGGCTGACATCGTGTAAGGAGGAGCTCAATCTGAGCGAAGCGGGCAATCTGGTACCCAAAACGGTTGCGGAGGACCCCGAGCTTCCCTCTATTCCGGTCAATGGGACCCTGCTGCACGCAGAGAGCTTTGGGGACCCCGGTGGTTCTTTGCTGATTTTCCTTCACGGTGGCCCGGGTTCAGACTATCGAAACGGGCTTCAGGTGAAGCAGTTGGCAGAGGACGGCTACCATGTGGTGTTTTATGACCAGCGTGGCGCCGGATTGTCTGAACGCCTGGCGAAAGAAGTCTACAGCATCCCATTGTATCTCGACGACCTCAGTGGGGTGATTCAATATTACCGCAGCTCAGCCGCTCAAAAGGTCTTCCTTTTTGGTCATTCCTGGGGAGCCATGCTGGCTGCCGCCTACATCAATGCGTATCCGGAGCGCATTGACGGCGCCATCTTCGCTGAAGCAGGGGGTTTCAACAAGCAGCTTTTGGACGAATATGGCCAAAGCAGCCGCAAGTTGAATCTCTTTTCGGAAGAGACCAATGACGTGCTCTACTACGACCAGTTCCTGACCGGCCGCGCCAATGACCACGAGATCCTGGACTACAAGATGGGAATCGCCTCAAGTTTCCAGTATGCTCCAGGTAACTCAGAGGGTGTTGAGGGGCCATCTCCCATTTGGCGAAATGGGGCCGTTGTGCTCCAGGCATTCATCGACATTGCCGAGGACGAGGGTTTCGACTTTACCATCAATCTCCATGAGTTTTCCAGCAAGACATTGTTCTTATATGGCGAAAACAATGAGTCCTACGGATTGAGTTTTGCCGAAAAGGAAGCCGCCTTCTTTCCACATGCTGAGATCGTTCAGATTGATGATACAGGGCATGAGATGATTTACTTCAAGTGGAATATGGTCTATCCGGTGGTGCTGGACTATCTAAACTCATTGAATTGAATCACATGAAAAGTATTAGCATTTTAATGCTCTCCTTCTTGCTTTTAGGCGAAAGTCCAATCGGCATGGCCCAAACGCTGAACTGGAATTCCCTGGATGAGACAAAACATATCATCCATGCCGGTGCAGGATGGGACTATAGTCTCTCTTTTATTCTGGGTTATGGCTATCAGGTCAATACCAGGTTGCCCCTGTTGCTCAACGCCAGCTTCTCCATTCCCTCAGGAGAGACTTTGTTGGATGACTCTAAAGCCAAACTGGGAAGTCAGCTTCTTGTTTTGAACAAACCCAATTTTAAGGGCAGCATAGCCTTGAATGCGCTTTATAGAAGGTATGAGAATCCCCTGGTCAGGCTGCAAAATGTCGGCGCAGAGATGAAGGGTGCTGTGGGTTACTACAAATCCACATGGTTTATAGCCGGAGAGATCGGTTTTGACAAAGCCATAGTGACTCATTTCCGGCACTCTGATGCTTACCGAGAAAACATATACTCAGAAGTTGAGGACGGGTGGTTTGACCCGGCTTCCGGAGGGAATTTTCTCTATGGATTCCAAACGGGCTACTCCTTTGCAAAGTCTGATCTGACCCTTAACCTTGGTAAGGTAACAACACAAGACTTCAAGTCAGCGCCGTTGATTCCCTTCTATTTTATGATAGGTTATAATTATAGGATAAAGTAGACTGTATAATGATTTTGGTGCTATTCGTGACGCTTGCTAACTTTCTGCTCGAGAGCTGGGGCTTTATCTCACAGTACAGGCAACAAAGAAGGACTCATCCACATGAAGGCCTATACCAAAACCAGATATGGAGGACCAGAAGTGCTCCGCTTGGAAGAGGTCGCCAAGCCATCCATCAAGGACAATCATATCCTGGTAAAGGTCAAAGCCAATTCCGCCAACCCCGCTGACTGGCATATTCTGCGGGGAAAGCCATTGTTTGCGCGGTTTTCCTTCGGCTTGTTCAAACCCAGGGATGAGATTCTGGGGGCTGATTTTGCGGGCATTGTAGAGGAAGTGGGAAACAACGCCACGCCATTTAAGATCGGAGACCGGGTTTTCGGCGAAAATCTTGACGCAGGAGCTTTCGCTGAATATACTTGTGTGCCGGTTAAGTCATGTGCCTTGATGCCCGAGAGTGCTGATTTTTCGACTATGGCTTCTGTGCCCATCGCCGGGGTAACAGCCTTGCAAGCGATGATCACTCATGGAAAACTCAAAGAAGGAGAAACCGTTCTTATCAACGGTTCTTCCGGGGGTGTCGGTCATCTTGCCGTTCAAATTGGAAAGGCCTATGGAGCCGTGGTAAACGCAATATGTTCTACCAGAAACAGCGACTTTGTCAGGGCTTTGGGCGCCGATCAGGTGATTGCCTACGACAAGGAGAACATTCATGAGCACAGCGGCAAGTACGACCTGATTGTCGATACTCACGGCAATCTTTCCTTCCATGATTTTAAGCGTATGGGAAAGAGAGGGGTCGTGGTGGGTTTCACAACAATAAGCCATATGATGGGGGTACTGGGAAGGGGGGCATTCAGTAAACATCCTTTGAGCCAGTTTACCGCTGAGGCCAACACTAAAGATCTGGCAACGCTGGCCTCCATGATAGAAAAAGGGTCGCTGAAAGTACACCTTGAAAAGACGTATTCTTATACCGATATTCCCAAAGCCATTGGCTATATTGAAGCTATGCATACCAGAGGCAAAGTAGCTATGCTGTGGGACCAACCTCATGAGCAGATAGGGCCCTTTCGCAACGGAGAAGCAAAAACTTCAAACCAATGAAAAATATAATTATGGTTATTATGTTTATGCTTGCAGTTGCAACTCAAGCGCAAACAAGCTACAAAAAGGTTGATATTGGTTTCCAGCTCAGTCAATATCAAAGGGATTTTGGAGTAGGAGTTCATATAATCAGTCCTTATTTTCTCAATTCCACTATGGCCATAAGAGCGGGGGCCAATGTTCAGTGGTTTGAAAACTTCAATGGCTCAGAAACTACATGGACAACCTATCAGAATGTCCAGCTAGGAGTAAGGAGCAGAAATACTATAATTGAAGACAAGATATTTATTTATGGCGAAGGGGGGCTTCTCCTTATCTTACCCAATAGTGATTTTTCATCGGAGAGCGCAAATTTGGGTGGTTATGGAGCATTTGGCTTTGAGTTCAGACCAGTTTCAAATTTCGCTTATTTCATAGAATTAGGCGGTGTCGGTTCAGGCGCAACGGCAGATAAAATTGCAGGTAAACCTATATATTCGAATGGGTTTTTAACCAATGTTGGTTTTAGAGTTGGAATCTAAGCCAGCCAGCCTCACGTTGAACAATTGCTGAAGAAGATGGAACATCAACCAACACCCCTTAAAGCAAGCCAGCGCGTAAGCCAGATCGCACTGATTTTACTTGCCCTTGTTGCCATCTTTGCAGGCTCCCTTCAGATGTATCTGGGTCAGCCGGACACCACAGCACGTCTGGACAACATCCACCGATTCCTCGCGGGTATTTACATAGCCTGCGGATTGATCGTTTTCTGGGCGGCCTTGACCATCAGGAAGCAGGATACCCTGGTTTTTTTGATCGCCATTGGTGTTTTTCTTGGGGCCATCGGCCGACTCGTCTCCATGAGCATTGTAGGGCTTCCCGAACCTGATGGTCTATGGCTGGGATACTTATCCTCCGAAATTGTGATCCCTCTGGTACTGATCTTTTCGCAGTTAAAGAGCAACCGAGAACTCAGGCAAGATTCAAAGTAAATCGAAACTATGGTCGGATTTAAGCTATCAGGCACTGAAAGCGTGGAGATAAGATTTGAGCTGTACATGGACTTGGCTCCAGTGACCTCCAGAGCTTTTCTGGGCATTCTACCATTCACACGAACCTTTTACCACGCCCGGGTTTCCGGCCAGGAGATTTGGATAGATGATGTTCCCAAGCTAGACATCATTCAGGAAAATGCCTCTGTATTCACTGAACCTGGTGAAGTAGTATTCGGACCTGAAAGGCCGGCAAGAACAAAGACAGCCAACTGTTTCGGGATTTACTATGGAGACGGAAGGGGCTTAGACGCATGCAACATTTTCGCAAAAGTCATAGAATCTGACCAGCAAAAACTAGCGGACCTGGGCCATAAAATCTGGAGAGAGGGATCACAAGTGTTGACCGTCTCAGCCATCTAAACCCTCCGTGGAATATGAAAGCGGCTTGAGTCAGATCACTTTAGTTCACTATTATGAATAAAAGCGATTTTGAAAGCAAAAGTCTGGTCCTGATCATCCTGTTTGGATACATCTTCAACCTTTTCTTCGGTTGGGTGGGTATTTTGTTTGAGCATGGTACCCGAACAAATCCTACTTTTTCAGGTTAGTAGTGCCTGCGCCATCTCAGCGTCTGTCATGGCGGCCCGCTACACAGGCATGAGGGGTCAGCATGTCGCTGCATCGGCTTTCATCCTGCTTGGCATTACCCATGGTATCTCCTTAGCCGCCCTGGGTAAGGCGGGAATCAATGCAGAAAGAGAGGCAACCATGATTATGCCCATGATTCCAGCCCTATTGTTTATGTTTTGGTGTAACTTGTTTCCAATGTGGGTGAGGGTGATGGCCATCATTCCGAGCATACTGTTTACCCTGGTTTACGTCAACGTACACGCAGGTGACGCTTATCTGGGATGGACATTGTATTCAGGACATGCTACCTGCAAGTCATTGAACTGATTTGGGGAGTATATGTTTACAAGGATTGGAAGAAGTTACAAAGTAAGGAACCCCGAGCTATGAAGAATACATCATGACAATCGCATCATTCATGGGAAGGTTTTTTGATTTGTATATAATATTTAATTTATCAATATTTAAAGGGAACCTTGTTCTCCCCAAGAGTTTAAGGTTCCGGTCATCGAGGACATTATCTGTTCCTGGGAAAATGCACTGACTGGTCAGTCGATTACACTCTCGGCGGACCCGATCCTCGACGCCTATGAGTATTTAATTTTGGAGTAAGAGGGATATGCGATATGAATCTCTCACATTATTGAGAAATATATGAAAAGTACAAGCAGCCACCACACCAAACCCGAAAAGATTTCCCAGGTTTTGGTCATAGGCACCTCTGCCGGAGGACTCAGCGCACTAAGGAAACTCCTGAGTCAACTTTCCCATGACTTTCCCCTTCCGGTCTTAGTGGTCCGTCATGTCTCTCCGGATGCTACGGGAAACGTTGTCCTGGATGAGCTAAACAAGTTAGGCACCCTAAATTGCCAGCATGCAGAGAGTGGGATAGTCCCGAAGTCTGGAAACCTGTACCTGGCCCCATCAGATCATCAGCTCCTGATAGGCAAGGACCACAAGATGTTGGTGACCAAGGGAGCCCACGAAAACAGGTCTCGCCCAGCTATTGATCCGCTGTTTCGCTCCGCTGCTGTTGCCTTTGGAGCCGGAGTTACCGGAATCTTGCTGAGCGGTTATCTCGATGATGGAACATCGGGGATGAAGGCCATCAAGAAGTGCGGGGGAATCTGCATAGTGCAGGATCCCAAAGACGCGGAGTATCCGGATATGCCCAGGAATGCCCTGAACAATGTTGAGGTCGATCATTGCCTGCCCATCGCTGAAATGGGACCCTTGCTTTACAAGATCCTGCCGCGTAAATTGCCCAAAAGCAAGCCCATTCCCAAGGATGTCGCCACAGAGGCCAAGATCGCCGAGCGGGTGTTGAGCGATCTGTCTTCTGTGAATGAATTGGGCGAACAGGTTCCCTTCAACTGTCCGGGTTGTGGAGGGGTGTTGTGGAAAGTGGGAAAGGACGGCGACTTGCGCTTTCGTTGCCATACCGGGCACGCCTACACCGCGGCCTATCTCCTAGCCGAACAAAGCAACAAGATCGAGGAGACGATGTGGACCGCATTGCGGATGTTCGAAGAAAACAAGAATCTTCTGAAGGAAATGGCTCGGGGGAAGAAGGGTGTAGCGTCCAAAACAGCGCTGGAACGGGCAAAAAAGTCTCAGGTTCATATTGACCGGATCAGAGCCATCTTACAGACAGCGGAGAACGAGAGTGGGAATGACATGCCCACCTGAAACCGGCAATACCGTTGTGCCAGGCTGAGCAATTTCGCACTGGATGTTTCACGCAAAGACAATAACTTAGTGACTCATCATTGAGTCAGCGCTATGAAAACTACTCCAGAGCACGATGAGCGAATGGCAAAGATGACTTTCGCATCTGTGTATCCGCACTATGTTACAAAGATCGAGCGCAAAGGCAGGACCAGGGAAGAACTGCACCAGGTCATCGAATGGCTGACGGACTTTGACGAAAAGAAAATCCGGGAGCTGATTGAGGAGAACGCGACTTTTGAGAGCTTCTTTGAACGGGCAAATCTGAACCCCAACGCCAAACTCATCACTGGAGTAATTTGCGGTTATCGTATAGAAGAGATTGAGAACCCCATTTCGAAGAAGGTCAGGTATCTGGACAAGTTGGTGGACGAACTGGCTAAGGGCAAGAAGATGGAGAAGATTCTTCGGAGCTGACAGCAGATGAGCACCATTTCCCCCGGAAAACAATTGATGAGGCCTCAGAGGCATGGATTCCTGACCTGCTTTTAGGGCCTTCAATGGACAGAATGAGGTAAATTTGCACCACATTGGGCTTTTTCAGCAAGTGCCAGACCGCCGTTAGCGAAAGGAAATTGAATTTCTATGGGTTTTATAGACGATGTATTGCAAGCGCCATCATATGGATGGAAGGATGAAAACGGAGAGGCTTACCAGCCAACACCCAGGCAGATCTTTGGCGAGCTACTGGCTCGAATCAATGTCTTCAAGTCAAGGAAGAACTGGATTTCCGGGGTTAGTTTATTCTGGATCGTTTGCACCATTCCCCTTTTTGTCATCTTCGTCACTCAGTACCTGAGTTGGGGTCTGTTTGCCGCCTTCATGGTGTACACCATGATCATCATGAGTACCCACGGCACCATTTGGTATCACCGTTTTAGTACCCATCGCGCTTTTACGTTTAGCCATCCTATCTGGCGTTTCATGACGCAGAATCTGGTGGTGAAGATGATTCCCGAAGAGATGTATGCCGTTTCGCATATGGTTCATCACGCCAAGAGCGATGAAGCCGGTGACCCCTACAACGCCAAACTGGGCTTTTTGTACTGTTTTCTCGCCGAGACCAACCATCAGGGGATCTCAAAGAATCTCAGTGAAGCCGATTACAAGAAGGCCGCGGGCCTGATCAAGCACACTGGAATCATTGCCAATACCTATCAGCAATATCTGAAATGGGGTTCTATAGCCAACCCCTACTACACCATGGGTTTGTGGATCCTGAACTGGACTTTTTGGTACACGGTTTTCTTTCTGATCGGAGGTCACGGACTGGCCACTGCCTTGTTCAGTGCAGCCGCTTTTTGGGTAGTGGGCGTTAGGGCTTTCAACTACACCGGTCATGGAGGCGGAGAGACCAAGCATGTTGACGGCATTGATTTCGATAGAAGAAACCTTTCCATCAATCAATGGAGACCGGGGTACTTTGCCGGGGAGTGGCACAACAACCACCACCTCTTTCCCGGCAGCGCAAGAGCCGGTTTTTTGCCCTATCAGCTTGATCTTGCCTGGATATACATATGGGTACTTTCAAAGATTGGCATGGTTTCGCACTACCATGATTCCAAGAAGCAGTTTTATCAGCAATATATCCATGGCAAGCAGAAGGAGGCTAAAACATACAAGGCCTTCAGTGAAGAAAGTGTCAGTTGAGAAATCTGCCCTATTTCGCCTTAAAGCGTGTTGTATGGAGTTTAGGGCGCTTTCTTTTGGCATTATCTTGCTGATGTTAGCCTGTAACAGGGCAGAGCCAGATGAGCAGGCCGCCGTTGACCCCTTTGTTGAAGACACGGCAAGTTCGGTGGTTTACGAGCCATCAGAAGCTCTTTGGGTATATGACTATGACCAACAGACCCAAGACTTCGAAGTAAAGCAAGTCAGGCAGGTTGACCGGGATACGCTAAGCGCTTCAACGGTAGAGAAGATAACCAACAGTTTATGGCCCAGAGTTCAGGTTAAGTATGTAAAAACATCAAACGATACAGTTTATATATTAATTCCTGACAGTGAAGTATTGACACAGCAAATGGGAACCGCAGGAGCGCAGAGTTTTTTGATTTCTACGACATTTTCATTCACTGAACTGCTTGATGTCAACTTCGTCTCGTATGATTTTGAGGAAGGAGACCATGGAATTCCCGGAGTTTATAGCAGGAATTCGTGGAACAAGGCTAAGAGCGAATAGATCGAAGAAAGGCGGATAAAAGCCTGATTCACAGCAGCCCCACCTTGCTGTTTTACAAAGGCAACTTTTTGGACAAGGCCATGAAGAGGGAGAGGGTGACGATTGAAGAAATATACAGTGCGGGAAGGAAAAGGGCTTCTCCAGATTGGATGAGATCGACATCATCATCCTGGAGACAACAGGTGAGATGACCATCATTTAAAGCCTTGTTGAGGGCGAGAAGACAACCACAGACAGCTTGAAGAAATCGGTGTAGTTCTCAGTGCCACGATAAAATTCGCTTTTAGAGCAATGTGGGAATGATGCAATTTTAGCCCACACTTTTTGAACAGTAAATGAAGCATCTGGCTCCAACTTTACCTTTCAGCGTCACTAGGGCTAAGAGCCATGTTTCACCACGTTAAGGAATTACAGTTTAATGCGCGGGTGTCTAAACCCGATGTTCGATTTATCATACTTTTATTGGAGCAATTCGGTGGTCCCAACGGGGAGTTGAAGGCGGCTATGCAATACTTTGTTTCCAGTTAATGGGGTGATGAGCTGCTCGGTGTATGAAGACAGTCTGATCTGAGCGTTGCTCGTCCCGGCATCACTGCGCACCCTAAATTCATAATTACCAAAGAGTACTATATAATGCAAAATACAAAAACCAAATCCTCCAGAACAACGAAGTCCCCGGCGAAGTCCAACAACTCAAAAGAGAAGGCTTCCATGAAATCATCTCAATTGATGGAATTGTTTGAAGATCAATTGAAGGACATCTATTGGGCGGAGAAGGCCCTGTTGAAGGCCATACCCAAGATGGTCAAGAAAGCAACTTCAGAGGAGTTGAACGAGGTCCTGACTTCGCATCTCGAAGAGACCAGAGAGCAGATCAGCCGCCTGGAAGAAGTCTTCAATCTGATCGATGTCAAGGCTCGTGGAAAGAAATGCGAAGCCATGGAAGGACTGATTCGGGAGGCTGCGGAGATCATGGAGTCCTGTGAAGAAGGGTCCATGCGCGATGCCGGCATCATCTCCGCCGCCCAAAAAGTGGAGCACTACGAGATTGCCACGTACGGAACCCTTCGTCAGTTTGCTGAAACGCTTGAAATGACTGAAGTTGAGAAGCTCCTGGCCACTACGCTGCAAGAAGAAAAGGAAGCTGACTTGAAACTCTCTGAAGTAGCTATGGAGGCCATCAATGTTGAAGCCGCTGAAGAGATGGCCTGATCAATCGCGATAGTTCTCAGGAGTGATACTCTCCTTATTGAATTCACCTGAGAGTTCAATCCACACATTGCCCATTTTTCAAATTTTAAATATAAGTGATATTATGAAGAAACTAATCAGTTTAAAACCACTTCTCATACACTCCATCCTTATCATGGGGACTATGCTTCTGGCAACATCCTGTTCGGAGAACAGAACAGTTGACTCCAAGGAAGCCGCTCAACAGGACAATCTCGGTCGATTGACTACCGATGACAGGACTATGGTTGTTGTTGACAATGACAATGACGCCAACTTCCTCATGGAAGCTGCTGAGATGCAGCTGGAAAAGATCAACCTGGGAAAGTTAGCCCAGCAAAGAGGGGGTTCTGACCATGTCAAGGAACTTGGCAAGATGATGGAAGATGATCATACCAAGTTCTTTGGAGAACTCAAGACACTGGCAAAATCCAAGTCTATCAGCATTCCCATGACAGCCACCGATGATTCCAACAAGGCCTACAAAGATCTTGAGGGCAAAGCTGGAAATGACTTTGGCAAAGCCTACAGCAGCTTGATGGTTGAGCACCATGAAGATGCCATCGAGTTGTTTGAGAAAGCATCTAATGATTCCAAAGACATGGAAATCAGAACCTGGGCTACTCAGAAGCTTCCGGGCTTAAGAATGCATCTTCAGCACGCTGAAGAATGTAAGGAGAAGTGTGAAAACACGGAATCCTAATCCAACAGATTAAATAGGAAAGATACAACATCAAAGTTTTGTAAGAAGTGCAGTAAACTCGCTTTACTGCACTTCTCTCTTTTACAGCACGGCAAGCAAAGTTCCATTGGATTCAACTCTTCGTTGATTTGCGCATATCTTGTGGATCGTTCACCATGTTTGCTACATTTATTGAATCATTCTCTGAATGAAAGCCAACAGATCAAGACAAGGTTTATGGAAAGTGTAGAGCCCAATGAAGATAAGGAGCTGGAGGATATCAAGAGAGATGAGAAGGTACAGAGAGCCCTGATCGAAAACTCGGTTTCTCTGCATCATGAAGCTTCTGTTGATCTTGAGAAGGAAGCTCCGGCACTGGGTATTACTGCCATTGTTTTCATCATCTGTAGTGTCCTTTACTTTCTCTTGCGATGGGAACACTTGCCAATTTCCAGCGTTTATGTTCCGCTGTTGCAGAAACTGGTGTTGGCAATTCTCTTTGTCTCTTTGGTGTTACTGGCAACAAGGCTAACAAAAAAAATATATGATCGAAGAGTAGACAATAAGACCACGGTTTTCAACTTCAATCGGGTTGCCGATTTATTTGCGGCTCTACTCATTTTTATTATCATATTGTCTTTGCTGTTTGCCAATTGGTATGCAGCAATGGTTTCCTTTGGTATTGTTTCTCTGATTCTTGGTTTCGCGTTACAGAATCCCATCACCAGTTTCTTTGGCTGGCTTTACATCCTCATCCGCAAACCCTATGAAGTTGGCGACCGGATACAAATCGGCTCTGTGTTTGGCGATGTAATCAATGTGAGTTACATCGATACCACCTTATGGGAGTTCAATGGAAATTATCTGTCGGGAGACCATCCAAGCGGGCGAATCATTCGATTTGCCAATTCAAAAGTTTTTAGTGAATATGTATGCAACTATTCCTGGCCTTTGTTTCCCTTTATCTGGAATGAACTATCTGTATTTATATCTTATAAAAGTAATTTCAAGTTTATTAGCGAAACTGTAAAGCATATAGTGGTTGCCGAAATTGGTGAAGACATGGTGAGAAGGGTAAGGCGCTTCAAGAGAATATTAGCCGATACCCCGGTTGACGAGCTTGATGTCAACGAGTACCCTACCGTTATTCTAAGGGCCCACAGCAATGGCTGGATCGAGGTGATTGTGCGCTATCTGGTTGAACCCAAGAATTCGGGCAAGGTCAAGAACCGTCTGTTTAAAGCGGTTATGGATGAGCTCAAAGCTCATCCGGAGAGAGTCATATTTCCCAATTCGAGTTCTAAATGATGTTGGGCGGGAATAATCACTTTTGTTTTCACCAATGTATTGACTACTGACTATTAACTGTTTCAATGCAAATTCGAGCAAGTTTGTTCCTCCATCCTTACTATACTTCCAGCGGGAAGAACAGGAGTTAAACTTTCCCATACTTCCAGCGGAAAGTACAGGAGTTAACTCGTTGTGTAACATGAGCTTAACAGAAACAATGATGCCTTGTGGTTTGAAAGGTCTTTCTGGACCTCCCGGTCATGGAACTCTGAGATCTTTCTAAAGAAATTTTTTTGCGTCTCAAACCTGTTAACCCCAGTTTTTAGATTGTCCGCAATCTATCTTTGTACGGTGAAGTTTAGCACCAGAAATCTCAGTGCGATTGTTTTGACAGCAATGTATTGCCTGTCATTGATCGCAGCGTCAAAGACGTTCAGCCATACTGAGTTTCCCAGCAGCTTGAATGCTTCGCAGGAGAGGAGTATCTCGGACCCTTCCACACTCCTTATTGGCATTCGATCACAGACAGAGCATTCAGTTTGTCCTACTTATAGTCATTTATTACCATTTTCTAAGACTTCGTTCAAGGACCGTTGGAATACCTCAAATGCAACAGAGCGACTTATTCAGATTGCATATACACGATATAGTGACCAAAGTGTAGACATACCTCTTTGTAACATATTATTAGATTGTATTTTTCCGTTTAATTATTTTTGGTAGTCTCGATTTACACCTACGTTATACTCAGCCAAGACCTGGCTTTTTGACCTGATTTTACTGCACTGTGCAGTTTAGCAGGGCACAATCAATCATTTTAAATCCTTGAACAATGGACTTAGGAAGTGCCATCATTGGCCTAATTGTCTTACTTATATGTATTTCACCCTTCTTAATTATGCACGTCAATAGCGTTAAGGGGAAGAGCAGGATGATGCTTTCACTGCAAAACATTGCACATCAACACCATTGCACCATCGGTAGGCAAGAGTTTTGTGGCGATTTTGTTTTTGGAATGGATCAAAGCAGCCACTATGTCTTTTACTTTAAACAAGGCAAGCAGGAGTCCGTTTCACAGTTCGTCGACCTCTCGAAGATTCAATCTTGCCAAGTCGTTAAAAAAGCGAGAACCGTAAAAGGCGAGAGGGAGAACCTTTCTATCATTGAGTGGATTGAGCTAAGCTTCCTGCCCTCAGATAAAAGCGAAGGAGAAACCAGACTTAGAGTTTACGACGAAAAGTCTAACTTTCAGTTAAACGGAGAGTTACAGTTTGCTGAAAAGTGGGCAAGGCAGCTTAATGACCGTTTGAAGAACAAGAAGTAAAGGTATCAAAGCCCTGTGGATCCTCCACAGGGCTTTATCCATCGGTACAATTCCCATGCTTTGATTTCAGGGCAGAAACACCGTAATCTTGTCAAATCAAGACCATTTTAGTCCAGAAAGACCGATTTTAAGGTCGGTATGTTAAAACGAAAATCTCCGTGATCGTTCAGGTAATATTGTTGATTCTTGGATTTGTCATCCTTATAAAGGGTGCCGATTGGCTTGTCTTTGGGGGGGCGGCATTAGCCAGAAAGTACAAGGTTTCAGAGTTGGGCATAGGTCTGACTATAGTAGCATTTGGAACTTCTATGCCCGAGTTAGTGGTGAATGCTTTTGCATCCTATCAATCCAATTCAGAGCTTGTTTATGGAAATGTAATTGGCAGTAACAACTTTAACCTGTTTGTAATCCTGGGAATAGCCGGTTTAATTTCACCACTGGTAGTTCAGTCGAGTACAGTCTGGAGGGAAATACCGCTGTCATTCGCAGCAGCATTATTGCTTTTTGTTTTGTCCAATAGTGTTTTCTCTGGGGATGAAATTCTGACAAGAGTAGATGGTGTTATTCTTTTGACATGCTTTTGTTTGTTTCTCTTCTATGTGTTTGGGCAGCTAAAGAGGGAGGAGTTACCAGTCGAGGCAGGGCGAAAGGAGTCATCAAACTTTAAGGTTTGGTTTCTTATCCTTGTTGGCCTGGTGGCTTTGATTGCAGGAGGTCAACTGGTAGTGACAAACGCCGTGGTGATAGCACAGACTTTAGGCATCAGTCAGACTATCATTGGATTGACCATTGTGGCAGCAGGAACATCTTTACCAGAGCTGGCTACCTCCGTTGTAGCAGCAACTAAAGGGAAGAATGATATTGCAATTGGTAATATAATAGGGTCTAATATATTTAATATCTTTTTGATTTTGGGAGTAAGTGCTTTGATCAGACCAGTTTCCTATAATGTAGCCTTTAACCTTGATATGATTTTGTTGGGCATAGGAACGCTGCTACTTTTTTTCGCCATGTTTTCTGGTGCCAGGAAGAAACTTGACAGATGGGAAGCCGGTTTATTGTTAACTATATATATTGGATATGTCGTGTTTTTAATTAGCGGTGAAGTTCAGTAGATACACTAATCATCGTATTGCTGGTTGCTCTACAATTGATTAAACTCAAGCAGAGTTAAGAGTTTTCTGAAGTATTACAGTAATCTTGTGTCATCCGAGTTAGCCTAATCTGCTAAAACGACGCCCCCGCGCAAACCCTCACACCATGAGCATACTTCAGCGTTTGTCCAGGCATTTAAATGAACAAAACTGGTTTGCCGTAGGCCTGGAGATTCTAATCGTCGTCATCAGTATCTTTCTTGGCTTTCAGGTTACCGCAGGCTACGAAGCCCGCAAGAATCTGCGCACAGAGTCCGTCTATCTGGAAGAATTGCTGGAAGATTTCAAAGCCAATCGCACTTTGGAGGAGAAAGTGCTCCTCAGGCTTGAAAGCATCTTACCCCAGATTCAGGGTTTAATGGAGCAGAGTGCCCTGGAGCAGCCAACCTGGAGTGTCGATCAGTTGAACGCCGCCTTTTCCAACCTGTGGCAGATGCCCACGTTTTATAGCACAGATCGCACCTATGACAATATTCTGGGTTCCGGTGATCTCAAGTTGATCCGGGACCGGAAGTTAAAGCAAGAGATATCGGAGTACTACTCCAGCCTTGAACTGGTAGAGATTGTGCAGAATACCCATGAGCTTCAACTGGTACAGATCCTGATTCCCTACGCGATAGCCAATATGGACTTTCAGGCCGTACACCTTACCCGCAGCGAAGACTACCCCGTCTTTCCCCCGGCAGAGCCAAACAGAATCCTGGAGGTCATGCACACCCGTGAATTTCGCGGCGTTTTGACCACAAAATGGGATATCCTGACGGACTTGCTGGACTTAAACCGGGGTTTGAAAAAGGAGATTGATGATGTGTTACTGAAACTTGAAAGGTAGAACCAACTCGATTCCAGCCGCGATCATCCTTGTTTGAATCGCATCTCCGCAAAACTCAAGCGGTTCAATTCCTCAATCTGTTCCGAAATCCAAGGGTATCGGCATCTTTTGGGCGAGTTTATCTTCAAACTTGCAAAAGAAACCCAGGGGGATGGGAGGCAGGTGTAGCGCTCTAAACCCAAAGTTCATCCCTTGAGGGTTCATCAGAACTGCTGGAAACAGGGGCGGAGATTGTTGCCAGACCGGTGCCGCGCCAGGGGCGACATCAACAGAGAAAAAGCCCGGCTTTTCCTTCAACCAAGAGGGTAGCATCCAGGCTGTGCCGGATGCGTCATTGTACGGCGGCAACACACTCAGCGACTGTCCTTGCATTGTCACGCTCAGGCACGGACCTATAAACACAGGATTTAAATGACGCGCAAGACGTGCAGCTTGTGTAAAAATAGTAAGTCTCAAATTATGTGTTTATCGTATAGAAAATTAATACCTTAAACAATTCAATATGGAAGATATGTAACTCCTATTCAGGATTGTGTAAGACATTCCATCGGTAGAAGTCTGATTTTTAAAGACCTCGACCTTGGGTGCTCTGGTAAAACTACCTGAAAAGGCGGCAAAACGGAGAATTCCCCAGCGATACCCTACTCTCCGTATGAAAAAAATTAAATTCTTTTGGAATGAATTAAAAGCTTCCTTTTGGTTTATACCTATTTTATTAGTTATAATAACAATTCCGATAGCTTTAGGCTTGATTTATATAGATAGTACTACGGACTTACCGCGGGAAGGAGCACTGCGATTTTTTCTAGTCAGCAGTGCCGATGCAGCCCGAAGCATACTCTCTACGATATCCGGTGCAATGATAGGTGTAGCCGGTACAGTGTTCTCCGTTACTTTGGTGGCATTGACCTTAGCCTCTTCACAATTTGGCCCTCGATTGATCAGAAACTTTATGTATGTTAGGCTCAATCAGGTCGTCTTGGGTACATATGTGTCAACTTACCTGTATTGCCTTATTGTGCTGAATTCCATAAAGGAGATTGACGGGTTCAGCTTTATACCGTCCATTTCTATTCTGTTTGCCATATTAATCGCAATTGTTAATATAGTATTGTTAATTATCTTTATTCACCAAATTGCCATAAGTATTCAAGCAGACAAATTGATCTCTGACATTAACGTCTACATATCCTCTCATGTTAAAACGCTCTTTCCCAAAGAACTGGGGAAGGAGTTTGATGGAGATAGCGACATCTTAGCCGATAGCATCAAGCTTAAGGCCGTGAAGATGATCTCTATCAAGTCACCAAAGAGCGGCTATCTGCAATACGTCAACAGTGATTCGCTGTTGGAAATTATGACTTCGAACCATTCTCTACTAGAGTTGAATGTCAAGCCCGGCGACTACCTGGTAGAGGACGCAGAGATCGGAAAGGTTTACCAAAATCAAGTGAGCGAGGAAAGCATTCAAAAAAAAATCAGAAGTGAATTTGTCATTGGTCAGGCAAGAACCTCTCAACAGGACTTTGAGTTCTCCATTCATCAGATGGTAGAGATCGCCGCCAGAGCGCTTTCTCCAGGTGTAAACGACCCTTTTACCGCAATAGCCTGTATAGATAACTTAACCTCTACCTTGTCCTATTTGGCTCAGAAGCAATTCCCCTCGAAGTTTCGATTTGATAAAGAGAATAAATTAAGGATTATAGCCGTCACTTTGAGCTTTGAAGGCGTATTAAATGCTTCATTTAATCAAATACGTCAATTTTCAGTTGGAAGTACAGCGGTCATTATACGATTGATGGAAGCCCTGATCACCATTAGTCAGTTTACCCACAGCGAGTCCAACAAAAAGGCTGTTTTAAGACATGCCCGAATGATATTGAACATGGCCAAAGAATCCATCAAGGAGAAAGATGACTTTGAAGACTTAATGCAGAGATCAAAAGTTTTACTGCCTTCACAAGTCCCTCTTTAACAAGTCGAAAAGTGTTTCGAACTTTAGCATGTTCTCTGCAAAACAGATGGCCATGGCCTCCAAAGATCAATACTCAGAAGAGAAAGGTCGAGAGCAACTCAAGACCTCAAAGGCCCGTTTCGAAGCAAACATGCACCGACATGAAAAACTGAAGTGGGCAGCAATTGAAGCCAGACTTCAAGCTTCACCCGATAAGTTGCAATCGCTTATTCAGATGGAAGAATCGGGGGGTGAACCCGATGTGATCGCCTATGACAAATCATCCGATCAATTTCTGCTGGTTGATTGTTCCGCGGAAAGTCCAAAGGCGCGCAGGAGCCTGTGTTATGACGAAGAGGCTCTGGCTTCGCGAAAGGAGCACAAGCCCAAAGGCAGTGCAGTGGGAATGGCGCGAGATATGGGCCTTGAATTGCTGACCGAGGACCAATACAGAACACTGCAAGACCTGGGAGAGTTTGATGTGAAGACCTCCAGTTGGGTCTTAACTCCCCCGGAGATCAGGGCTCTTGGAGGCGCCATCTTTGGGGACCGGCGCTTTGGCCGGGTCTTTATCTATCACAATGGCGCGGAATCCTACTATGGAGCCCGGGGATTTAGATCTGTTTTAAAAATATAATAAAAAAACAATTACAACCACGCATTTTAAAAGAAAGGCGACCCCGCAAGAGGTCGCCTTCTATATTGAATGTCATCGGGAACTTACTTCAGATCAAAACGGTCCAGGTTCATAACCTTGGTCCAGGCAGCGCTGAAGTCGGAGTAGAACTTCTCTTTGGAGTCCGAGCAGGCATATACTTCTGCGTAGGCCCGCAGTTCGGAGTTTGAACCAAAGATGAGATCGACGCGGGTGCCCGTCCATCGGACCTTGCCGCTCTGTCGGTCGCGGCCCTCAAACACGTTGCTGGAATCCGTGTTGGCCTTCCAGGTTGTGCCA
The DNA here is from genome assembly GCA_041751015.1 of Chitinophagales bacterium. GTDB lineage: Bacteria > Bacteroidota > Bacteroidia > Chitinophagales > BACL12 > WGOA01. Next base: position 264,927 of record JBGSYF010000017.1, on the reverse strand, counting down.
AAATCGAGCAGATTCACAAAGAAATCGTTGCTGAGCAGCTCCGGGCGATCCGTGAACACACCGTGCCGGGACTGATCGGCATTGGTGTTCAACACGCGCAGACCGCCCACCAACACCGTCATCTCCGGAGCGGTCAGCGTCAATAACTGCGCCTTGTCCACCAGCATCTCCTCGGCTGAAGCCGCGTGTTTGGGCATGTAGTAATTGCGGAATCCATCTGCAGCCGGTTCCAGCGGAGCAAACGATTCCACATCGGTCAGCTCCTGGGTCGTATCACCGCGGCCGGGGCTGAAGGGAAGGGTCATCTCGTGTCCTGCATCTCTGGCAGCCTTTTCAATGCCCGCATTTCCGCCCAGGACGATCAGATCGGCCATAGAGACCTTCTTTCCATCCGCTTGAGCGCGGTTGAATCTGGATTGAATGCCGTCCAGCGTATTGATCACTTTCAGCAATCGATCCGGATTGTTGACCTCCCAATCCTTTTGCGGGGCCAGCCGGACTCTCGCCCCGTTGGCGCCACCGCGTTTATCGGAGTTGCGAAAGGTGGATGCCGAAGCCCAGGCGGTCGATACCAGTTCCGATACTGACAAGCCCGAGTCGAGAATCTCTGCCTTGAGCGCTTTGATGTCCTTCTCGTCGATCAACTTATGGGTTGCTGCGGGAACCGGGTCCTGCCAGATCAGCTCTTCTTTGGGAACTTCCGGTCCGAGATAACGGTCAATAGGACCCATGTCCCTGTGGGTGAGCTTGAACCATGCCCGGGCGAAAGCGTCGGCGAACTCCTCCGGATTTTCGAAGAAGCGGCGGGAAATTTTCTCGTAGGCCGGATCCATTCTCAGGGAGAGGTCGGTTGTGAGCATGAAGGGCGCATGGCGCTTGGCCGGATCGTGCGCATCGGGAATGCTGCCTTCACCTGCCCCGTCTTTCGGTCTCCACTGATGAGCACCGGCGGGGCTCTTGGTCAGCTCCCATTCGAACCCAAAGAGGTTCTCAAAGTAATTGTTGCCCCATTTGGTCGGGGTTGTGGTCCAGGCACCTTCCAGCCCGCTGGTGATGGTGTTCTCCCCATGCCCGCTGCCAAAGGAGTTTCTCCAGCCCAGGCTTTGCTCCTCTATGCCAGCCGCGGCGGGCTCTACGCCCATATACACACCGGGATCGGCAGCCCCATGGGTCTTGCCAAAGGTGTGACCACCGGCGATCAGCGCAACCGTTTCCTCATCATTCATGGCCATTCGACCAAAGGTCTCGCGGATGTCTCGGGCCGCCGCAATCGGATCGGGTTTGCCGTTGGGCCCTTCCGGATTGACGTAGATGAGGCCCATCTGAACTGCGGCCAGCGGGTTCTCCAGTTCGCGATCTCCGGAATAGCGCTTGTCGCCCAGCCATTCGGCCTCCGAACCCCAATAGACGTCTTCCTCCGGCTCCCAAACATCTTCGCGGCCACCCGCATAACCGAAAGTCTTGAAGCCCATGGATTCCAGGGCGCAATTGCCGGTGAGAATCATCAGGTCAGCCCAGGAGATCTTCCTTCCGTACTTCTGTTTGATCGGCCAGAGCAACAGGCGCGCCTTGTCCAGGTTGGCGTTGTCTGGCCAACTGTTGAGAGGAGCAAAGCGAAGGGTTCCGGAACCTGCCCCACCGCGCCCATCGGCGATGCGATAGGTACCGGCGCTGTGCCAGGCCATGCGGATAAAGAAGGGTCCATAATGACCGTAGTCGGCCGGCCACCAGTCCTGAGATGCCGTCATCAATTCAAAGAGATCCTTCTTGACCGCGTCCAGGTCAAGGGATTTGAACTCCTTTGCATAGTCGAACGACTCGTCCATCGGATTGGACAGAGCAGAGTGTTGCCTAAGTATGTTCAGCTTGAGCTGATTGGGCCACCAGTCGCGGTTTTTCATTCCGGCGCCGGCGGTCTGCTTAAGTGCTCCACCGGAAAAAGGGCATTTGCCTTCACCGTTCATATTGTAGGCCTTTGTGCCTGCAGGCGAATCCTCTTCCATCTTTATAAATTGGTAAATTGTTGGTAAAGAGAGATTTGTGTAAAGCTCCAGAAACAAGTGAGCTCAACTTTGAGAGGGCGAAATTTACTCATTTATGCGCAATTGAACAGTCTCCCTGCGCTGGAATTTCTACCTTAGCGCCTCGTGGAGACTCCTGACTCTATTCCAGCCGGAAAGCGCTCTGCCTCAGTGTTTCCGTCTGTAATCTGCTACCACAAACGACCTTCCCTTTAATGAAGATCATCAGGCTAAGGGGCAAACTCAAAGGATTCTTCTTCCTCTTGCGTCTGCATCACCTCATTCCATCCGGATGGTTCAAGTTTCTGGGCAACCTGTCTGAACTCTCCGGATGGATTGCCACGCACAAAACTCAATCTCATCACGATTTCTACACCTTCGGCTTTGACTATACCAAGCGCGAAGAGTTGTATGAGTATGTGGTTCAAAGCCAGAGCCTGGAGCAGAACATAGACTATCTGGAGTTTGGCGTGTCGCGGGGCACTTCGTTCAAATGGTGGATTGCGCGGATCAAGGACCGCAATTCGCGCTTCTACGGCTTCGATACCTTTACCGGCCTGCCGGAAGATTGGGGGCCCTTCAAAAAGGGCGCTATGAACAATGGCAATGCGCCGCCAAGCATTGACGACGACCGGCACAGCTTTTATCAGGGCTTGTTTCAGCAGACCCTGATTCCATTTTTGAGCAGCTACAAACCCAATGCGCGCCGGGTCATTCACATGGACGCCGACCTGTATTCTTCCACCCTGTATGTCCTGACCTTGTTCACGCCCTACCTGAAGCCGGGCGACATCATTCTCTTTGACGAATTCAATGTGCCCATGCACGAGTTCAAGGCCTTTACCGAATGGACCAAAGCCTTCTACATTGACTACAAGGTGTTAGGCGGGGTCAATAACTTCTATCAGACCGCTATAATCATAACATAAAATATGGTATGTAGGCACAGCGATAATCGCAATCTTGTTCGTCAAAACAGAGTGTGCCCTTGAAAAAGTGGAAGCAAAAGGCTATTGTACAAAAGGCGATATCTTTTTTGCCCATTCGCCATCAGATCAATTATTTGTTTCAGAAGTATGTTACCCGCGGGGTTCGTTTAAGCGATGGGTACTTCTACGACCGCCTTGAACACGCTCGTGAACACCTGAAGAGCTATGCGCGTCTGGCCCCCTCGCCTGTACCGGGTAATAGCCTGGAGATCGGAACAGGCTGGTACCCCATCGTGCCCATTGCCTTCTTTCTCTCGGGCGTGGAGCGGATATACTCCGTGGACATCTCCATGCTCACATCAAAGGAGCGGGTTCAACACACCTTGTCCAGGTTCATGCTTTGCCTTCAATCGAGGCAATTGCCCGGATATTTGAGCATCAAGGAGGAAAGAGTGGAAGTTATCAAAGCCATTCTGGCGGACTACAAAGATTTATCTCTCTCAAAGATATTGGAAAGGCTGCGGATCAGCTATCTGATTGAAGATGCACGTCAGCTTTCCCTGGACACATCGTCTATCGATCTGGTCAACTCCAACAACACCTTTGAGCACATATATCCCGAAATCCTGCTCCCCATTCTGAACGAGTTCAAACGCATCGTAAAAAGTGAGGGCGGGGTCATGTCACACTTCATTGATATGTCGGATCACTTTGCACATTTTGATCGCTCCATCAACATCTACAACTTTCTGCAGTTCAGCGATGCCCAATGGAAATGGATCGACAACTCTATACAGCCTCAGAGCCGCTGCCGGATCTACGAGTACCGCGCGCTCTATGATCAGGCCGGAATTCCCATCACCGATGAGTTGTTGCGCAAGGGAAGCCCGGAGCAACTCCGCTCCCTGCGCCTCGACAGCAGATTTCGGGATTTCCCGGCAGTGGAAAACGCGGTGAGTCATGCTTATTTTGCCTCCATGATGGGTTCTTCTCCTTTCCCCACCCAAAGTCTGACCTCATGATTTACCTCATTTTGGGTCTTAGTGCCCTGTTTATCGGCCTCTCCTTTGTGCTGACTCCGAACAATGCCCGCAATCTTCTGGCGGGATACAACACCATGAGCCAGAGTGCTCAGGAGCAGGTTGATATTATTTCTTATGTGAAATTCTTCAAGAGGTTTCACTGGTTTCTCGGTCTCAGTCTGGCCCTCATCGGTTCGCTTTTGTATTTCCTGTTGAGCTCCAATGCCGCAGGAGTCTTTCTGGCTTTTTATCCAATTTTGGCCTATATTTATTACATTTATAGAAGTCAGAGTTTCTCCCGCCACTCAGCCCGAAGGGCCGTTTGGATTGGCATAGTGCCCCTGGTCTTTGTCTCCATCTTTTTAGCCGTGTTGTTCGCTCTGGCCTTCAAGGAAGACAGCATGTACATCAGCGAAGAGTACATAGAAATTGAGGGAAGCTATGGAGAGAAAATCCCCCACTCGGAGATCGCCTCCATTCAACGCATAGAATCCCTTCCCTCTATTGTTATGAAGCGAAATGGCTATGCACTCGGCTCCATCAGGAAGGGTTATTTCACCGCCTCCAATGGACAAAGTGTCAAGTTGATTGTCCATGCTGAGCAAAGGACCTATCTGTTGATTAACACCCGAGATGGAAAGAGAATCTACTATGCACCCAAGAGCATCAGCACCGATGAGTTGTGGAGTCAATGGAGCGGGCTGTATCCCGATTTGTTCCAACCATAGTTTCTCTCTCCAATTCCCATTTCCTGATTAAATTTATCAGGGTCAGATTCTGGCATACCTCAATTCTACGCCGTGATGAAGCCATTTTGGACGGCTCTTTTGGCCGCAAGTGCTATGCTGTTCACAGGCAGTTGCCAATCCACCCCTGAAGAGAACGCAAACATGAAAGATACTGATCGCACCCCAGGGGAAGTCCGGGAGAACCAGGACCCAGGCACCCCTCGGGTTACCGGCATAGGTGGCATCTTCTTCTTTTCAGAGAATCCCCAGGAGAGCCGGGAGTGGTACCACAAGCACCTCGGAATGGAGATCACGGAGTACGGCTCTGTCTTTGAATTTCGAAATGCCAATGATCCCGAAAAAGTAAACTACCTGAACTGGAGCCCCTTTAAGCAGGGCAGCGAGTACTTCGCCCCGTCGAACAAACCCTTTATGATCAATTACCGGGTGCAGCATATAGAAGCCCTGGTCGAGAAGCTGCGCTCAGAGGGTGTGCAGATTGTGGACAGTATAGAAACTTATGATTACGGAAAGTTTGTCCACATCATGGACCACGAGGGCAACAAGATTGAGTTATGGGAGCCCGTTGATGAGGTTCTGACCCGGTACGGGGCTCCGACCAATAAATAGCACATTGATGCTCAGGCGATTGCTGAAGGATTGATTCGTGCCATCCCAAGTACAGCGGTGTGGGTGTAGCTTTGCTATTCTATCATGCTTACACTCATTAAAATATGAAAGCTAGAATATTAATAGTTTCGCTATTTTGTTCCTTTGCCTCTATGGCTCAGGGACCTATAGCCCAAGGCCAGGCTCAGCTCAACGCGGGTTTAGGTCTCTCTTCCTGGGGAATCCCGATCTATCTGGGCTTTGATGTCGGTGTGCATCCGGACATCACTGTGGGCGCTGAGATGTCTTTTCGCTCCTATGGTGACCGCTTTGACGGAAGGAAGTACAACCACTCCGTGGTAGGTTTTGCCGGAAATGGCAATTATCACTTCAATTCCCTGCTGAACATGTCGCGGGAATGGGATTTTTACGCCGGGCTCAACCTCGGTTTCTACGTGTGGAATTCCTCGGATGACTATCCGGGTTCAAAGTCCTCCGGTTTAGGTCTGGGCGCCCAGATTGGCGGTAGATACTACTTCACGGAAAGCTTGGGCATCAACCTGGAGTTTGGCGGAGGCAACGCATTTGGCGGCGGGAAGGTAGGCATCTCTGTGCGCCTCTAAATTCAATCGGTTTTCTACTTAAAGCAGGTGCCGGAATGTCGGTATTTCGGTAGTTTTACACTTCGTTTTGGCGAAGCTGACGGGAATGGTCCTCTCCATCATAGATATTTAATTTATTATAAATTAATCCTAATCGGTGAGACTTCCCCTGCTAATCCTTCAAGTGCTGAGTTGGCTTTTCCTCCTTGGTGATAAAGGGCTTTTGGCTCAACATAGCCCAACATCGCCAGTTTCATCTGTTTCCTCCCTCTCGGAGACAGGGATATGGAATGGGGTCTATCTCAAGGGCAAGATCAACAACAGGTTAGGCTACTATGGGGAGCATCATTATCGGGTTCGAAACAGCGCGGATGATCTCTCTTCCTTTGTAGGCAGAACGAGGCAGGTCTACAATCGGGCCGGTTTGAACATCTTTTTCAACGAGAATTTTGAGGCGGTCATCGGGCCAACATTGGTGTTCAATTTCAGTCCTGAACCCGAGAACCCGGGCTTTGAAAAGGTAACCCTGGAGCCGCGAATCTGGCATCAATGGCTGCTGATCATGCCCGCCATGGGGCGGATAAAGCTCTATCACCAATTCCGTTTTGAACACCGCTGGAAGAGAGACAACAACATAGAAGCAGAGTTTGACTACACCAATCGTTACCGGTACAAGCTGTTCTCTTACATACCCATAAACAATAAGACTGTAACGGAGAAGACCTGGTTTTTCTCTCCCAGCGCTGAGATCTTCATGCATTCCGGCAAAACAATCGTTTACCATCCCTTTGAGGACTTCAGAACCTACAATGGATTTGGTTACGTTTACAATAATAATATAACATTTTTTGCTGGACACATGTGGACTATGGGTCAGCGGCCCAATGGCTTTGAATACAGCACTACCCACATTTTAAGGTTTAATGTCATGGTTGGACTGGACTTCCGGAGAGTAGAAGACAAGCTGCCTTCCATTAATCTTGGTTTTTAAAGCTTGATGATGATTTTTCTGGCCATGCACAGATTCTTGAGGATTGCACTGTTTACAACGGTATTGTTGGCATTTTCTGCTGTAATATACTATAAATTTTACAACTATAATAGAGATCTGCAGACGGCCGAACAGCAGTTGAGCATTCAACAGGAGCTCAATACCCTCCTGATTAACAAGCTCGATCAGCTCTTTGAGGATAGCCCTGACTTCAAACAACTGTTCTTTCAGTCCGATTCTGTAGAACTGGACTCAGCGGGATATGCCTCTTTGCACAAGGCCTTGAAGCGCATGGCAGAGTTTAGAGATGCCTATGACTTGCAGGCCAGCGAAATTGTGAGCTTCAGGACGCAGACGAGGGTGCAGACAGAGCAAATCAACAAGCACGAAGAGCGTATCCGGCATCTTACCAATCATTTGACTCAGCGCGATGACTCGATGATGGTATTAGACGATCTGCTGGCACAACGCTCCTTGCAGGTCGAGTATTTGACGCTTCAAAACGACCAGTTGACCGACAAGCTGGAGGATCTGGCGGTGGAGTACGACCGTGTAGTAAGCAGCTATGGACGTCTCGAGTTTGAAACGGACAATCAAACTGTGGTGGACTTTTTTGGTAGAATCGATGACGAAAAACCCGTGTATGGGGTGGGATTTTTCGCCAATGGAGGCCATTATATCGGCGAATGGAAGAATTTTCAGCGCCATGGTCAGGGGCAGCACTATTGGAAGAATGGGGACTACTACATCGGAGAGTTTGTCCACAATGTCAGAGAAGGGGAGGGAACCTATTTCTTTGTCTCTGGCGAAAAATACAAAGGACAGTGGGTCTCTGACCTTCGCGAGGGCTATGGAGTGCTAAAGGACAAGAAGGATTCTACTCTCGTAGAGGGTACATGGAGCAATAACAAACTGTTGAGCAGGTAATCATAGCCCCTCTGCTGTGCTAAGCGAAGTCGGTGTAATTTTGCACGATGATTCAGACTGAGAATATTGAGAATATTGAACTCCGTTATCTTGAGGTAGGTGATTATCAGGAGTTGAAGACGGCCATGATATCGGCCTACAACTCCATGTCCAATGCCTATTGGCATGAGCACCAGATTGAGCGGCTCATCAAGAAGTTTCCCGAGGGTCAGGTCATCATCAAGGTCAATGGGCAATTGGCCGGTTGTGCCCTGTCTATAGTGATTGATATCGAAAAGTTTTCCGGCGATCACACCTATGCGGAGATCACGGAGAACTACACCTTCAACACCCACCGAATTTCGGGAGATGTGCTCTATGGCATCGACGTGTTCATTAAACCCGAATTCCGCGGTCTGCGCCTCGGTCGCCGACTTTACGACTATAGAAAGGAATTATGTGAAAAATTGAATTTAAAAGGTATTGTCTTTGGAGGAAGAATGCCCAATTACCATCACTACGTTTCGGAGGTCAGTCCCAAGGAGTACATTGAAAAGGTCAAGCGAAAGGAGATCCACGATCCCGTCCTGAATTTCCAGATCTCCAATGATTTCTACCCCAGCAAAATCCTGAAGGGCTACCTGCGCGGTGATCAGGCATCAAACGAGTTTGCCGTTTTGATGAAGTGGGACAATATATATTATGAAAAACCCTCCACAGCAGCTTCCAGCAGGAAAACCATCGTTCGCCTGGGCTTGATTCAGTGGCAGATGCGCCCTTACAAGAATCTGGATGAACTGATGCAACAGGCGGAGTTCTTCATAGATGCCGTATCGGGATATCGCTGTGACTTTGCGCTCTTCCCCGAGTTCTTCAACGCGCCTTTGATGGCCGGAGACAACCATCTGAGCGAACCGGAGGCCATTCGAAATCTGGCCAAGTACACCAAGGGCATAGTTCAGAAGTTTTCAGAACTCAGCGTCTCCTACAACATCAACGTCATCTCCGGCTCCATGCCCGAGCTCAAAGACGGCAAGCTCTACAACGTGGGCTACCTCTGCAAGCGCGATGGGGTCATAGAGCGCTTTGAGAAGATTCACGTCACGCCCGATGAGGTTAAAGTATGGGGCATGCAGGGTGGAAGTGGTCTTGAGGTCTTCGACACCGATTGCGGAAAGATCGGCATTCTGATCTGCTACGATGTGGAGTTTCCCGAACTGAGCCGCCTGCTGGCCGATGACGGTATGGACATCTTGTTTGTGCCCTTCCTGACCGATACGCAGAACGGATATTCCAGGGTCAGGAGCTGTGCCCAGGCCCGCGCTATTGAGAACGAATGTTATGTAGCCATAGCCGGCAGCGTTGGCAATCTGCCCAATGTGCACAACATGGACATTCAGTTCGCCCAGTCCATGGTCTTCACGCCCTGCGATTTCGCTTTTCCAACCAATGGTGTGAAGGCCGAGGCCACAGCAAACTCCGAGATGATCCTCATCGCCGATGTGGACATAGATCTGCTTCGCGAGCTCAACCAGTTCGGCAGTGTGCGCAATCTCAAGGACCGACGCACGGATGTCTTTGAGTTGAAGAAGCGTTAGGGCACAACCACCTTGTCGATGTAGCGGGAGTTCATCAGCCCGAGCACTCCCATGTAGCGCACGGAGAATTCGATGTCGCTTCCCACCCGGTAGTCCCCGCTGGAATCCCCCAGATCCACCACCAGCATATCCGAACTGGCCTCCAGAACGGTCACCTTGCTGTCCACAGGGCTTAAGAAGCTGGGATTGATGTCCAGCAGGCCCAGGTCCAGGATCGCCCTGAAAGAGGTCCGACCGATGTCCTGCTCGTCAAACTGCGGGATAATCCCGGCCACATTAGCCGTTTGAATCCCCATGGGCACCACCGGCTTTTCATAGAGTTCAATGATCTCCGCACTGAGGCTGAACACATCCGACTCCATGCCGGGAATGGTTCCCCCGTTGAACAGATCATTGCCAAAGAACAGGGCCTCACCAACCCTGAAATGATTGACCGCTTTGGGCAGCAGACCGCGCAGCAAGAGGGGCACCGTTACCGTTGTTCCGCCCGTGATCCAGGGAATAGCCTTGTTGAACCGGGCCTCAATCAACTGCTTGTACAGGCTCAACTGAATCAGTTTGTCGTGTGAGGGCATGATGCCGTTGAGGCAGTTAAAATTGGTTCCCAAGCCGATGATCTGAATGTTCGGCAGATCGAAGACTCCGGCATAGAACTCCACCAGATCCTCGCCCATCACCCCTTCGCGCAGATCGCCCATCTCAATCATGATGATGACCTTGTGGATGCGGTTCTGTTCCTGGGCCTGCTCACTGAGCACCTTCAAGGTGCCCAAATCCGTGTCAAAGCTCACATCGGCATAGCGCACTATCTTGGGAATGTTGCGGATGGCCGGGGGTTTGATGTAAACCGTTTGCGCATCGGGCGAAAGGCTTTTGATCATCTTCAGGTTGCTGATCCGCGTATCGTGAAACTCTTTTACCCCCAGATCAATCAGCTCCTGAATGAATCCGCGGTGCCCGCAGAGCAATTTGGACACCACACCCCACTGAATCTGATGCTGCTCAAACAGCTTGACCAGAAAATGGTAATTGTGTTGAAGTTTCTTTCGATAGAGCTTTAAGATAGCCATGTCCTCACTGATTTAGTCCACCACTATGCGTGGAATTTCCCTGGGCAATCGCGTGAGCAGTTCGTAATTCAACTGCTCGGTGATCTCGCCAAACGATGCCACACTGATGCTGCGCTCCCCCTGATCGCCGATCAGAACCACCTCATCGCCCTTCTCCACTCCCGGAATCTCGGTGATGTCCACACTCACGGCATTCATGTTCACCAGGCCGGTCACCCGAGCCTCCATTCCCCGGATGAGCACCTTGCCCGAGTTGCTCAGAATGCGGCTGTACCCGTGCGCGTAGCCCACCGGGACAACGGCGATCTTCATCGCGCGATTGGTCGTATAGCTGTCCGAGTAGCCGATGTACTCGCCGGCTTCGACCTCCTTGGTGGACATGACCTGACTCTTCCAGCACATCAGCCGGGTCAGGGGATCGGCCAGCAGCCCTTCCCGCGAAACAAAGCGGAAATAGGTCTCCTGATTGGACCAGAATCCGTACTGCATGATCCCGATTCTGACCATGTCCAGAAGGGTTTCGGGGTAGTTCATCAGGGCCGCCGAACAGGCGGCGTGCCGGTATTTCGGCCTGAGCCCCAGATCGGCCAATTGCTTCAAACCCGAGTGATAGCGCTGGATCTGCTCCTGAATGCGTTCCTCATTGCGACTGCTTTCCGCACCGGCAAAGTGTGTGAACACCCCGTAGAGCTCCAGCGCATCCGAAGCCGCTTTGATTTTTTCGGCCAAAACCCCGAGTTGTTTGCGGGCAAAGCCCGTTCGGTTCATGCCCGTTTCCAACTCCAGGTGAATGCGGGCTTTTTTCTTCATCGCGCGCGCAAAGCCGATCGCCTGATCCAGGCGCTCCTGATCAAAGACCGACACCTCCACATCGTGTTCAATCGCCCATTCCAGACCTGCATCATCGGCCATACCCATGATGTAGATCTGCGCCTTGTCCCCCAGATGTGAGCAGATTTCATAGGCTTCGTCCGCCGAGTAAACCGAAAAGCAGTTCAGGCCCAGTTCCGAAGCCAAGCCGGTGTAGAGCTTGATCTGATGCCCGTAGGCATTGCCCTTGACCACAGCGCTGAAGCGCGTTTCCGGCAAGAGACGAGAGCGGATGAAGTCGAGATTCTTGCTCAGTGCCGAGCGGGACACTTCGATGTAAGAGCTATGATGCATGTCCGTTGCTTTCCTGAATTAGCCGAATGATGCCCGAAAACAAGGCTATGCCCGGCGCGATGATCTGATCGGGGAAATCGTACTCCGGGGAGTGCAGAACGGGCTGATCTTCGCCCGCGCCAAGCCCGATCATACAACCGCTGAAGCGCGAACTGAACTGCCCAAAATCCTCTCCCCACTTGAACGGATGCGGCTTTTCAAACAGCGCTAATTCCGCCAGTTCTGCCGCCTTTCGAACCAGATTCAGCGCTGGAGCATCGTTGCTGTTGGCCATGAAGGCCTCCGTCTTATCTATATCAATGCTCAGCTTTTCCCGCCCTGCAATCTCCGCGGCCAGATCGGCGATCTTCTGCCAGAGCGCTTCCAAGCGCTCGTTATTCCAACAGCGCAGCGTCAGGTGCAGTTCCCCCCTGCCGGCAGAAATGCCATAGGAAGGGCTGCCCAGCAGCATATGCACCGGAGTGACCAGGGTAAAGTCCTCCCTATCCGGGCGGTTGTTGCTCAGCGCCACGCTGCCTTGCAGCAGCTCCGCCAGTCCCAAAGCGGGATTGATGCCCAGCTCGGGCTCGGCCGAATGGGCCGTCCTTCCCTCCAGGCGAATGATCATGCTGCAGACCGCCGCGCTAAAGGTTCCCTCTTTGCAGACCACCAGCCCCTCGGAGTAACCCGGCAGATTGTGCAGGGCAAAGACCCAGTTCGGCGAAACGGAGGCAAAGGCCTCATCGGCCAGCACGGCAGCGGCGCCCTCTCCCGTCTCCTCTGCCGGTTGCCAGAGCAGGTGAATCTTTCCGGTCGAAGGGCGGTGTTGCGCAACCCATTCCGCCAAGCCGCAGAGAATGACCGCATGCCCGTCATGACCGCACTTATGCGAAACCCCCGGCCTCTTTGAGACGTGCTCCATGTCGTTCTTTTCATCGATGGGAAGGGCGTCCAGCTCCGCCCTGAACAGGATGCATGGGCCTGGCTTACCCGACTCAAAGCTGGCCAGCACGCCGTGCCCGCCCAGACCGCTGAGCAGCACATCGGGTTGGAGTTCGCGCAGGAATTCCTCAACCATCGCGGCACTTTCCCGCTCCTGCCCGGACAATTCCGGCCGGGCGTGCAGCGCTTTTCTCAGGGCAATGAGGTGTTTCATCGGATCAGACGCATTTCGAGGTACTTGTTGGTAAAACCGAGTCTTTCGTAGAGTTTGCGGGCGGGATTGTCGGGCTCAACGTGCAGGGCAATGTTGCCGCGGGCCGTTTTTATGGCCTGCAACATGAGGTCCTTGCCCAGGCCCTTCCCCCGAAAATCACGGTGAACGGCAATGTAGACCAGGATGTTTTCTGGGATGTAACCCGACATCCCGGTATGGTTGATGACCACGGCCCCGACTATTCCCTGCTCCGCGATCCCAAGGGTCAACTGACCCCCCCGCCCGGGATTCATGACGTACTCCAAAGCCTTGAGGATGTCCTCGCGGCGATCGCCGTACTGGTCCAGGTGCTCGTACAAAAAGGAGGCAATCTTCTCTGCACTCCAGAGCGCATGAGGGCCGGAACTGGAATCAATGGTCAGGAATTCGAGGTTCATGTTGTGACTTTTTTGGTATACGTAGAGATGATGACAAAAACCAGCAGAGAAAAGGCTATCCCGAAGATGTTGGCGTCCAGACCAAAGGGTAGGGGCCAGAGTCCCAAACCCAGCACAACGGTACAGGTTCCGCCAGACAACATCGCCATAAAGGCGGCCCGGGCATTGCGCTGTTGAAAGAACACCGCCGCCAGAAGAGGCACCAGCAAGCCGGAGACCATGAAGGCGTAGGAATAGAGCATCAGCGCAAGCACATTCTCCATCACAGCGGCCAACACGAGAGCAATCCCACCGAGCAGTAGGGTGAAGATCTGCGAAAGCCGCAGCGAGCCTACACCGATGCCGCGCTTTCGGGCCCAGGGCTGGTAGATATCCGTCAGCAGATTGCCCGATGCGGCCATCAAACAAGAATCGGCCGTGGAGAGAATGGCGGAGAAATACACGGCCATCATGATGCCCAAAAGGCCGGTGGGCAAAACCGTGCGCAGCAACAGGGGCAGACCCATCTCGGGATCCATCTGATCAACGGCTCCATAGCCCAGCGCAACAAACATGCCCTGTTCTGCGGCTACGCGGGCGAAAAGCCCCAGCAAAACGCCCAAAAAGGCCATCAGGGGCCACTCAAAGAGTCCCGCGATGAACCAGGCCTTGCGGGCTTCGGCCTGGGAGCGGCTCGCGTAGATGCGCTGGTAGAGGGTCATGCCCACAAACCAGATGGGCACTATGGTCACCGCCCAGTTGACCAGGGTTTGCCAGGGCACATTGGCAAAGGAGAAGAACTCATCCGGCAGCGCGGCTCGAATGGCCGCATAGCCGCCCACAGCCGTGTAGGCCACCGGAATGCCCACGAAGGCCAGGCCGCCCATCAGCACCACCCATTGCACGGTATCGGTGTAGATCACCGCCTTGATGCCACCCATGACGGTGTAGAGCACCGTGACGATGCCCATGACCAGCAGGGCGGTGTTGAAATCCAGTCCGCTGAACGAGGCCGAGGACAACTTGGCCCCGGCCAGAATCTGCGAACTGGTAAAGCCCAGATAGCCCAGCAGGGAGATGAAACCCGCCAGCAGGGCAACCGAAGGGCCATAGAAGTGCCCGAACACCTGAGGAAAGCTGAGCAGACGGGTTCTCTGACCCAGGGGATAAATACGGGGAATGAGCAAGACCGCACTCAGCCAGGCCCCCACAAGTCCGGTGAACAGCATCCAGGAGCCGGCTATGCCCATGACAAAGCCCAGGCCCCCCAGCCCGATGGAAAAACCTCCCCCAACATCGGTGGCCACTACGGATATGCCGATATGCCATCCCGACATGTTGCGCCCACTGACAAAGTAGTCTTCATCAGTTTTGTTCCTGCGCAGAAAGTAAATACCCACCCCCAGAAGGGCGGCCATATACAAAACAAAGATACTGGCATCTATCCAATGCATCCACACAGCATGCCGGAGGTGATATGCTATCCGGTCTGTTTGATAAAGTGTTTAGTTTCTCCCGAAAGAATGCACGGCGAGAAGAAATTTGCGCGACAAAGTTACGCAAAGGACAGATAATAAATATTATGCTGGATAAATCAACATAATTAAAATCGAAAGGTGTTACCGGGATTTTACACCCTCCTGAACAGCCATACCATTTTCCTGCATTTTGCTGCTGACCATCAATTCGTTAATGTAGGATCTAAAGTCACTCGAAAACATGCCCTCAAAGCGATCAAACCAGGTTTGAATACCATGGGAGGCGACAATTCTCTTCATGGCCTGTTCGTGACCGTTCCAGATGTGGGGATCAGACAATTCTTTGAGATGGGAGTGGTAGCCGGTCTGCCATATGGTAAAGCAGGCAATCATGTAATTGTTGAATCGAAGTTTTTCAACTTTTTCAAGGCTGTTGTAATTCTTTCGGCCCTCATTGACGATCACGGCCAAAGAGGCGTCGTTGGCCAGGGTGAGATAGGTCTGAGCACCCAGGGTAGCCCCGGTATGTTCGTGGGCCATGGCCATGCGCTCGGCACTGAGCCGGACCATCTTGGTATTTTGCCTGATTTGAAGGGCGAAATAGATCAGGGAGCTGATGACCGTAAGAACAGAGGCAATTTGGGTGATCAGCTTGACTTCATCGTGTGTCATGGGAAGGGTCGTTGAATCCTTATCATAAAGACTTCCAATATAGCAGAAACAACTTTACAAAAGACAAGACTTTGCGAAAATCAGCTCCTCCTTCCAATCGGTTTTCTGCGTTATAGCTCAGCGTATCAACTTATGAATATTCTTAATATGACCATAGAGCACCAGCACATCCCCATCTTCCAGTACAGTACCCGCCCCGGCAACTCCCTGCACCTTGTTGCGCTTGATCAGGCTGCCCAGTTTGTTGCGCTCCTCGGTCACCTTCATGGTAGTCAGAGCAATGACATTGTACTTGGCCAGCAGACCGATCTCTCCAATGGATTTACCCACATAGCGCTTCGGCACATAGGCCTCAACAATGTGGTATTCGGGCGAAAGGGGGATGGAATCGAGCACGCCCTGGGTATTGAGTTTCCAGGCCCAGCGCGTGGCGGTCTCCTCCTCCGGGTGTACGATCTCATCCACGCCCATGGCCTCCAGCACCGTGTTGTGCAGGGGGGAAACCGCCCTGCTGATCAGGCGGGGGGCTTTGAGCTGCTTGATCAGTGCGGTAGCCAGAATGTTGGCCCCCTCATCTTCACCGATAGCCACGATGACAGCGTCGGAGTCCTGCACGGGAAGATTGCGCACCGCCACCGCATCGGTGGCGTTCAGGCATATGGTATGGGTGATGGCTTCTTTGAAGTTCTCCACCTTGCTCATGCTCTGGTCCACACCCATTACATCGTGACCCATCTTGGTCAATTGGGTAGCCAGTGAAGATCCAAAATGTCCGAGGCCAATGATGATGAATTTCATATCCGGTCAGTTGATGAGAATGTCTTCGCTGGGGTAGCGGTAATTGCGAATCTTGGTCTTGGGCATGAAGGCCATGATCACGCTGAGCAGCCCCACCCGGCCGCAGAGCATGGTGATGATGATGACCATCTTGCCCGACTCGCTGAGTTGGGCGGTGATACCCTGAGAGATGCCCGCGGTGCTGTAGGCGGCAATAGATTCAACCACCAGCGAAAACAATTCCTGTTCGGGCTCTGTCAGGCTCAGCGTAAAGACAGAGAGCGATATGCCCAGCATGGAAAGAACAATGATGGCGAAAGCGCGGTTCAGGGATTGTTCAGTGATGTGCCTTCCAAACAATTCCACATGGTTTGCTTCTCTGGCTGTGCGCCGGATATTGATCAGGGCCATGGCCAGTGTGCTGGTCTTTATACCCCCACCGGTCGAAGCAGGCGAAGCACCCACCCACATCAGAAAGATGATCAACAGAGTGCTGCCGAAGTGCAGGCTGTTGAAATCCATGACGTTGAAGCCGGCGGAGCGCGGCACAGCGGCGATGAAGAAGGCTTCGACAAGTCTTCCGGCTCCGCGGTGGCTGGACAGGGCATTGTTCCATTCCAACACGAGAATAAAACAGGTGGGTATAACCAATAGAAACGCGGTGGTGATCAACACCAGGCGGGTGTTGAGATTGATGATCCAGGGGCTGTGGGTTGTGGCCCGGTTCAGGCTCGCGGGAATCAGTTGATTGAGGATCAGATGCCGCAGGTAGCGCCAAAAATTGAACAGAATCGGGAAACCCATTCCCCCGATGATGAACATGGCGGCGAGCACCAGGTGCAAGGGATAGTTGTAGCGCAGAACCGGCTCATAGAGCCCATCGCTAAAGGTGGAAAAGCCGGCATTGCAGAAGCCCGAGATCGCGTGAAACACCGAAAAGAAAAGAAGGTCTGCCGGCCGCTCAAACATGCTGTGGTCCAGGCTCAGCCAAACCAGCAATGCCCCTCCTGCTTCGATGACAAAGGTCAGCAGAATGATCTTTTTCAGGGTATTGAACACCTCCACCAAACGATCTGAACTCGTCAGATCCCGCAGAATCATCTGCTGCTGATAGGAGCTCTCGCCCCGGAAGAAATAGCTGAAATAGCTGGTGAAGGTCATGATCCCAATTCCACCCGCCTGAAAGAGCAACATGATCAGAACCTGGCCAAAGCGCGTGAAATCTGTGCTTGTATCCAGAACCATCATGCCGGTGACACAGACGGCGCTGGTAGCGGTGAACAGAGCATTCATGAAAGAGATACCACCAACCGTGGCATTGGGAAGCAGCATCAGCAGGGTGCCCAAGAAGATCAAAGCGATGTAGCTGCCCACAAAGAGCCGTGCAGGACTGAGCATACTCGCGCGATTGGGCCAGTTCCAGGCACTCACTTCGCGCAAGAACACCCAAAAAAGCGCCAAGTACATCAGCAACTGGGGGAAGGGCAGTTGTGCCAGGCCCATCTCAAGATGGTGAATCAACACAGTCAGAAGCAGGGCGAAGTAGATCGCGTCAAGCCACCAGGCTCTCGATTTGGGCCGGCTGCTGCGAAAGACATATAGGAACAGAACAGAGAGCAAACCCATCGCCAGACTCGCCATGAAGAGAATGGGGGTCAGGCTGCGCTGGAAGTCGGTGCTCTGAAAGCCGTACTTCCACAAAACCGCCAAAACCCCGAGCGTACTGAGGAGGAGCGGAATCGGTTTGATCAGCCTGAGTAAGGTTTCGCGGGCATTCAAGGGCTATAGGGCTGCTGCGCTTTTCTTGAGGGCTCTAAGGTAGTTAAAGGCATATTTTACAAGACGGTATTGTCCGCCCACTCGGCGTGACCGGGATAATCCGTGGTATAGTGCAGGCCCCTGGACTCCGGGCGCAGCGAAGCGCTTTTGGTGATCAGGTAGCCGATGCTGATAAGGTTGCGCAGTTCGCAAAGCTGAGGGGAGATGGTGGTGCTGTGGTAGAGCGCCTCGGTCTCTGTGTGCAGGAGGGCCAGCCTTCCCAGCGCGCGTTTGAGTCGCTCATTGGAGCGCACGATGCCCACATAGCTGGTCATGATCTCTTTGAGTTCCTTGAGACTTTGGGTGATCAGCACCATCTCTTCCGGCTCGTTGGTGCCCTCGGCATTCCAATCTGGGATACCGTCGGGTATGGAGGGCAGTTCGGGTCTGGCGCAGATGTCCAGGTAAATCCGCTGGGCGAAAACCATGGCTTCAAGCAGAGAGTTGGAGGCCAGCCGGTTTGATCCGTGCAGGCCCGTGCAGGTGCACTCCCCGCAGGCATAGAGCCGGTCTATGGTGGTGCGTCCACGGATGTCCACATCTACTCCCCCGCACAGATAATGGGCAGCCGGAACCACCGGAACCATGTCCCTGGTCATGTCTATGCCGAGGGCCGCACAGGTTTGATAGATCGAGGGGAAATGGCTCATCAACTCTTTGACGGGAATCTTTCGCGCATCCAGATAGACGTAATCCTGACCCCGGCGCTTGAGTTCGTGGTCGATAGCCCGCGCAACGATATCGCGGGGCGCGAGCGAGCCGCGGGCATCGTAGTTGTGCATGAAGGGCTCCCCGTCCTGGGTCTTGAGCTCCGCGCCCGCTCCCCTGACGGCCTCGGAGATCAGAAAGGAGGGGTTGGCTTCGGGATCGTAGAGGCTGGTGGGGTGAAACTGCACAAACTCCATATTGGCAATGCGGCCCTTCGCCCTATAGACCATGGCTATCCCATCTCCGGTGGCAATGGTCGGGTTGGTGGTGCTTTTGTACACCTGTCCCGCTCCGCCTGAAGCCAGAACCGTGATGTTGGCCAGCCTGGTCTCTATCTGCCCGCTTTTCAGGTTGTGGATATAGGCCCCAAAACAGGTAATGGGCGAAGTGTGGCGCGTCACGAGCCGGCCCTGGTGGTGCTGGGTGATCAGGTCCAGCACAAAGTGATGGGTCAGCATGCTGATGTTGGGCTGCTTCTGTATGGCTTCGAGCAGGGTGGTCTCCAGCTCCCAGCCGGTCAGGTCTTTGTGGTGCAACACCCGGTCTTCGGAATGCCCTCCTTCGCGGCCCAGGTGGTAGGTGCCGCTGTCTTCGCGGTCAAAGTCCGCTCCCCAGGCAATGATCTCCCTGACCCTTTCCGGCCCCTCTTTGATGACCAGTTCAACCACCTCGCGATTGCAGAGCCCATCGCCGGCATCCAGAGTGTCTTCGATGTGTTTGTTGTAGGAATCCTTGGTGTAGTCCCAGACCGCGGCAATTCCGCCCTGAGCGTATTTGGTATTGGATTCGTCAGCGTTGGCTTTGGTCAGCACGGAGATCTGCCAATCCGGTTTAGCCTGAGCAATCTTTAGCGCGCAACTCAGTCCGGCAATGCCGGAGCCGATGACCAGGACTTGGGCCATAGAGACGTAAAACTTAGGGTTTGAGGTAGAAATACATGAAGACGGCAACAGAGACCCCGGACACTACACCGTAGAGCAGCACACCCAAAACTATCACGATTGTAGCTCTCCAGGCTTTGTTCCAGCGCTTTCCGCTGAAACAATCCATGTAAGCCCAGAATTGATAGACATAACTGAACAACACATAGACCAACGAAACCTGGGGCAAGATCCCCATCAGACCACCTATGGGCATGAAAAGCATGTTGTGCACACCGGAGATGTAGGTGTTGACCACCAGATGCTCGGTGTAGAGCAGCTTGTCCCGGCGGAACATCAGAAAGCTGCCCAGACTCAAAAAAGGGATGGAGAGCAGCATCATGATGTTGTAGTAGCGGGTCATGATCTGTTCCACCATGAACTTTGCCGATTCGGCGCGTGCTTCGATCTCCGCCTTTTGCTTCAATTTCTCTTCGCTGAGCGCTTCCAGGCCTTCTTCGCGGTCGCTGTTCAGGCGCTCTTCAAGGGTCGCACCGGTTTCCATGCCTCTTTCCATCATCCGGCTGAGGCTGCCGGTCTGGGTCATGATGAAAACCGTGACCGCGGCGGTGATCAGGGTAAAGCCAACAGGGTTGCTCAGTTTTTTGCGCTCTTCGCTGAACAGATAGGCCCGCATGGTGCGGCCGGGTCTGAAGAGCAATTCCCGGGCAGTGTAGAGCAAGCCCGATTCCAGCGAAAAGAAAGCGAGCAATTGATTCAACAGATGAGACCAGCTTATGCGATCAACGCTGCTGTTCTCGGGCTGGGGGTTTTCCTGCTCGGGCATAGTTTTTCCACCTTGTCTGGATCAGTCAACCCGCTTCCACTCTTTGAGGACATTCTTTCCGGTGATGCGCTGACCCAACAAACTGGCCGAAGACATCGTCAGATAGCGGAAATAACCGTAATGCCGATAGCGGCGTGGAGACTCCAGAATGGTGCAATCGCTAAGGTACTCCAAACGACCATAGGCCCTCAATTTTCGAAACATGGCCGAATCCTCGCCGTGAACCTGTTCAGACGGATAGGCACCAGCCTGAGTGAACGCACTGGCCCGAATCACCTGGCACTGCCCGCTGCCGAAGGGCTTGCCGGTCTTAAAGCTCAGGCGTATCGTGTTGTTGTACACGTAATGGAATGCGCGATCCTGGGCAAGCTCCTGGCCCGGAAAGACCCGTATGCGGGGCATGGCGCCGACCACCTCTTCGTCTTCAAAGAGGGTCAGAACCCGCTGGCAAAAATGCTGCAGGTCTTCAAAGAGCGTGTCGGCATCGCAGAACACCAACAGGGGAGCGCGGGCGACCGAGGCCCCGGTATTGCGGTTGGCGCCTATCGTCTGTGGACCTGAAGTTCTGACCACATGAGCTCCGTATTGCGCGGCAATGGCACAGGTCTGGTCACTACTCCCGCCGTCGGCGACAATGCACTCGTGGGGAATATCCAATTGGCGGTACTGCAACAGATTGCGCGCCAGCACCCGCTCTTCGTTGAGCGTGGGGGTGATGAAGGACAGCTTCACTGCGTTGTAGGACCCTATGGACATGGCTTATGCAGAAATGCCTTAGATTCGGGGCCTCTGCGGACCGCGGACGCCCTAAAGCTAAACTCCCTTGGCGAACACGACCAAATTGCGCATCAAACTGGTGGATATCACCACCCTGGATGTCGATGCTATCGTCAGCTCTGCCGATCCGACCATGATGGGCGGAAGGGGGCTGGACGGAGCTGTGCACGAGGCGGCGGGAGAGGAGTTGCTGGCCTATTGCCGCCTGCTGGGAGCCTGCAGACCCGGTCAGGCGCTTCTCTCACCGGGCTTCAACCTCAAGGCGCGCAACATCATTCACACGGTAGGTCCGGTCTGGGAGGGGGGACAGAACGGAGAGGCAGAGCTTCTGGCTTCCTGTTATCGCAAGGCGCTCAACATCGCGGCGGAGAAGAAGTTTCAGAGCATAGCCTTCCCCGCCATCTCCACAGGCCATAACCGCTATCCGCTGGACGCAGCCACGCGCATTGCCATGCACACGGTTCAGGACTTTCTCAACAACAGCGATCACGTCCTTCGCGAGATGCTCTTCGCTTGCCACAGCCCCCGGGAGCAGCTCATCTATGAGCGCATCCACGACGACGTTTTCAGCTATTAGAAGCCTTTAAACCCCGATCTTACCGTCACAAAAGGGGAGATGTAAATCATTGATTATCAATGTTTTTTGGCTTAATTACGGTTCAATTTCGACATACAATCAGGCATAAATTGTAAACAATACTCAAGCACCTGGCAACTACCTTGATCACGGGCGCGAGCGCTGTTTTATTCGCCGCGTTCCGCGATGTTGCCTCTTGTGCTGCGATATGGATATGTTTCCGGCTTTATTCCGGTTTTGCTGTGGTATATCATCGCGGCCCCAACGCTTCATGCCCAATCTCTGCTCTGGGAGATTGACCACCCGGAGGTCGCGCACAAGTCCTATCTGTTTGCCACCCTGCACGATCTGGGTCTGGACATGCAACTGCCCGATTACCAACTGGTCGGGCGCCTGGAATCCGTGGAAGTTCTGGCGCTGGAACAAGTCTCGGACTGGCCGGGAGATCGTTTGATCAACCACGCCATGCTGCCCGATGGGCAACACCTCTACCGCCTGCTCAAGCGCGGGCAATACCGCCGAACCTGCCGTTTCTTCTGGCATCTTGGCGGAATTGAGGCCGATGTGCTGGACGATTACAACCCCGTTTATCTGGCCGTTCTGGCGGCCCAGTACCGCCGCCGCGAAGGCGTCTTCCTGGACTGGATTCTGCGCGATATGGCCCATTACCGGGGCATTCCGGTCATAGGCCTGGAGAGCATACGCGAGCAAATGGCCGCTCTGGAAAGCCTGGAGCGCCGACAGCAGGCAGCATTGCTGGACGCCATGGTGCAGCAACGCCGCCGTTCTCAACCCGATCTGGAACGGATACAGCACTACTATCTGAGCGCTCAACTGGACAGCCTGGCCCTGCTGCTCCAGGAGGTTCCCCATCCCGCCTTCTTGCCCGAGGTGTTGCAGACCCGCAATGGTTTGCTGGCGCAAAGGATCTACGACCTCTGCGCCGGGCAAAGTGCCCTGGTGGCTATTGGTGCGGCCCATATGGGGGGCGAAGAGAGCCTGCTCGATCAGCTCAGCGCCCTGGGAATAGGACTCAAAGCCCTTCCCGCCGGAGCTCCCACCAAGCCTTTTATTCCGGCTGCGGAGCAGGTTCCCGATGGAGAGGCGCTCAAGACGGGCTATCTGGACCCCTGAAATCGGAGTTCAGCCAATACAACAACCCTAAAAGGGCGATAAATGCACAATTACGCGCCACATTGTAACCTTCCCCCTTCTATTCAGTAAGAAGTAATTAGGGTTTGGTTTGGGATCTTTATAGATCGAGTGTTCGGGAAAGCGCTGCTGACAAGTGGCGCTTTTCTTTTTTATTCGGGTCGAAGGGCGGACCCTGCAAGGCTAACAATTTCGCTCAACTCTCCGGAGTCTGCTCTTTGATATGCCTGGCGGTCGCATCCAGGGCCTCGTAGAACTCCTCCCCACAGTGGCGGATCAGGGCCTCTTTCAGGAAGCGGTAAACGGGAATGCCCTCGCGATCCCCCTTGCTGCAGGCCGCAGCGCAGATCTCCCAGCGCTCGTAGTTGAGGGCTTCAAACTCCCCCAGGTCTTTGGTGCGCACCGGATAGAGATGACAGGAGACCGGCTTGCGATAGCTGATGCGCCCTTCCAACCAGGCCAGCTCTATACCGCAGAGGGCAATGCCCTCTTTGTATTGCACATAGGCGCAAGCCTTGCCTTCAATGAGTGGTGTTCTGAGCTGACCCTCATCGTTCATCACGTAATGGCCCTGTTCCTCTACGGCCTTTCGGCCCTCCGGAGTCAGGTAGGGCGCAACTTCGTCGTAGATGTCTTCGAGTATGCCGCTGTCTTCGTGTTTGAGTATGGCGCCGTCATCTCCCATCACACAGCACGCGCCGTGGCAGGCGCCTAAATCACAGGCGAAACGCTCTTCGAGCAATTCGTCGCTGACCAGATATTTGCCGATTTGTATCACCGCGCAAAGTTAAGCCCAACGCTCGTGCATACGTCCGGGCTATGTTCAGCCGGTTCCAGGGCCGGAGATGGGTTGGGGCAAAAAAAATGACCCCTTGATATGCGGGGCCATCATGCGTACTCTGAATATATTGTTTGCAATCGTTCTGTGTCTCTCTATCTCTATCTCTATCGAAATTCTTTCTCTCGGAAAGTCTCTGTCTATGTTTTGAGAACGTGATGAATGACGACTCAAACAATCCTGCTAAACATACCATGAAACATGGTATCCAAGAGCAGGTAATGATTTAGAACCTTGGACAATCCACAACGCGTTTGGGCTTGGAAACGCCCTGGGCACAACCGAAGTACAACAAGGAGATCTCAAAGCCTCCTTTGTTTCCACTGACCACACTCAGGTCGTTGACGTTCACATCGTAGCTCATGCCAAACTGCACGCTCTTGAAGTCAAATCCAAAGCTGGCGATGAAGGCATCCTCATTGCGGTAGTAACCTCCCAGGTAGAACATCGATTCTTCGCCTATGGCGAAACCAATGCTGCTGCCCATCAGCAACTCTTCGTTGGAGCCTTCGGCTTGCATCATATAGAGCACGGAAGGCAGCAGAACCACCTTGTCCTGAATGCCGATCTTGAAGCCACCGTGGCCTACGTAGCGGCGGTTGATGATGTTGTCACCCGAGCCCAGGAAACTCTCGGTGGGTTCACCGATGTGGAACAGTGCTGCCCCGGCGTACATGGTAAAACCGTCGGTGAAATTAGATAGCCAATGCAGTCCGGCATTGACATCAAAGTTGATGAAGGAATTGCGCGAGAGAATATCGGCAGTAACCGCTCCGGGAATGATCCCGTTCTCGTCAATCATGTCTTCAAAGATGAAGCGGCCCGGATCGAGGCTCTTCTGCACCATGCCCCCCTGAAAGCCCACAGAGATGTAGTGGCGATCAGAACCGAGGGCCTGGTGATAGGCCAGCGATGCCTGCGCGGTTAAGTTTTGCAGAATTCCGTCCCCGGCGCGGTCATTGTAGAAATGCCCGCCTACACCCAGCATGCTTCCATTGAAGCGGCCCTTGAAGAGGCCGCCGTCCATGGACACGCCATAGGTTTGAAAAGCGGAAGGGCCGACCACACTCGCCCACTGGTTGCGATAGTTAATCGCCGCCCGGTAGGTACAGGGAGTCAGGCCGGTCAATGCCGGGTTTAGTGTAAGCGGTGAAGCCCAAAACTGACTGAAATGAACATCCTGGGCAAACAAACCGACACTGAAACTGAGGCAAAGGAGAAAGGAGAGAGTACGCTTAATTCGCATAAGAGGTGAAGATCCAAAACTAAAAATAGGAAACAGAACCTGTTTTCCTAAGCTTTTGTGGAAAAATTTTTTGTCTTTTTTCCTTAAAAGACCTTGAAGTTGAGAGGGAATCGCCTCATATGAAGCGTCTGGTAAGGCTCCCGGACCGAACCGAAGCCCTGATAAAATCTTGCCAAACCGGGTATGGAGGAGCCCTCAAAGTCCAAAAAAAGACCCTTTGAAGGGGCATTTTCGACCACTATGCGGTCAAACAGCCAGACCATGGCCCCTTTTTGACGACCTGGGATAGTGCTGGTCCCAAATAAGTACAAAGGTCCGCGGGGTCCCAGCACAAAGAATGCCGCCGCCAGGGTTTGCTCCGGGCTGGCCGGGTCATAGACTCGGATCATGCGGCCTCTGTTGCGGCTTTGAGCGGCCTGCATCAGCGGGGCTATGCGGGCATAGTCCGCCTCTCTGAGCACATCGATCTTTGGGCCCTGTTCCCGCCGGATCAGAGCGCTGAGCGCCTCGGGATCCATCTGCTCATCGCATTGAAGTCCGGCCTTCAGGGCCTTCTTCAAATTTCTGCTTGTATTGCTGTCGTAGCGGCTTCGGAGCACTTCGGGCTCATCGTCCAGGGCGAGCAGATAGTTGGTCTTTTCAGCGCCCCTCCAGGGTCCGTTCAAAGCTTCGCTATTGAACTGAACGGCCAGATCCACCTTGACAAAATCGGAGGGAATGGCCTTCAAGCACTCCGCGAGCTCTGGCGGGGCTGATGTCGCCTTTCGCCCCTTGACCAAAGTTTCTTTGGGGGCGAAGAGACCCAGTTGCTGGCAGAAAAATGGGGGATAGACCCATCGCATGCCCAGACGTTTCTTCCAGGGCAGGGGAAAGACAGCCCGGTAGTCATCCAGAACCAGGCCGCCCCAGTGCTCGCAGACCCCGTCCAGGTACCAGGAGAGCCCGTAGGGCACGGAGCGGGCTCCATCGATACAGGCATCCCAGGCCTGTCGGTCTATGGACTCCGATTCCCGGTAGTGCAGCATCGCTCAAAGATAGTTCAGGGTGTTCAGGCCTCCGGTCAGAAGCACCTGCTGGAGTATCTTTGCACACCCTAATCGCCAGCACCCCAGTCATGAAACACATCTTTACCAAAGAAGCTCCCGCTCCCATCGGTCCTTACAGCCAGGCTGTTCTGGCCGAAGGGCGGCTTTACCTCTCCGGACAGATTGCGCTCAACCCCGTGAGCGGAGAGCTGGTCCAGGGTGATCTGCCCGCGGAAACCCGTCAGGTGATGCAAAACCTGGGCGCGGTGCTCAAGGCGGCCGGAATGGGTTTTCACAACCTGGTCAAGTGCACGATTTACCTGCGCGACATGGCCGATTTTTCAGCGGTCAATGAAGTATATGGCAGCTTCTTTACGGATGGAAAGGCGCCCGCTCGCGAAACGGTGGCCGTTGTAGGTCTGCCCAAGGATGTGCGGGTGGAGATCTCCGGCATTGCCTATGGGCGAAGCCCGGCCTATTAGCTGACCACAGAGCCCGAGGGGGAAAGCGATGCCCTTCCCCCGCCACACGAACACGGCCTGGGCCTTTAGCCCGGTGCAATCAAGCGCTGTTCAAAAAGGGTAGATCAGCGGAATCAAGAAAGTGGCCAGGAGCCAGAACGTGATGTTCAGAGGCGTGCCTATGCGCAAGAAGTCGGCGAAGCGGTAACCACCCGCACCATACACCATGGTATTGGTCTGATAGCCGATTGGGGTCATGAAGCTGGCCGAAGCGCCAAAGGCTATGGCCATCAGGAAGGGTGCGGGGCTCAGACCCAGGCTGTCGGCAATGGCTATGGCGATGGGGGCGAGCAACACAGCCGTTGCGTTGTTGGACATGATTTCGGTCAGGATGGTGGTGGACAGATAAAGCCCGGAGAGGATGGCCTGCGGTCCCCAATTGCCCAGGGTATTGATCAACCAGTCGGCCAGGAATTGGTCCAGGCCGCTGCTGTTCAGGGCCAGTCCCAGACTCAGAGCTCCGGCCAGTAGGAAGATGACCTTCCAGTGAATGGCGTCATAGGCCTCTTCCATGGTCAGGCTTTTGGCCATCAACAAGACAGCCACACCCGCCAGGGTGGCCACCATGATGTCCAATATGCCAAAGGTGGCGGTGAGAATCACGGCGGCAAACACACTCATCACCAAAGCAAAGCGCTTGGGCTGAAATTCGGCTATGGTGTTTTCGCTCAGCAACAAAAAGGGATTGTCCAGGCCTCGCAATTGCTCCTTGAGGCGGGTCATGGCGTTCCAGGGCACATCGGCCAGGATGACATCACCGGCTTCAATCCTGGTGTTCTCCAGTCCTTCGTGTTTGATGTCTTCGCGATGGCGAATGGCCAGCGGAATCATGTCATAGCGCGCGTGAACATCCAGATCGCCCAGGCGTTTGCCGCGGTAGCTGGAATGGGCGGTCACCACCAGTTCCACCAGACTGCTCTTGCGGCGGCTCCCGTCGTCCTGACCGATGCGGATGCTGGAGGCCGGCAGGTCACGCAGGTTGTTCTTGAGCGACTGTATGGTCTCCGCCGAACAGGGAATCTTGAGCATATCCCCGGCTTCGAGCACGATGTCGGAATCCGGGTGGGTGAATCGGCTGCCGTCGCGTTTGCGAAGTTCCAGCACCTCAAGGTTCCACTCTTCGACGATGCGGCTCTCGCCTAAACGCTTTCCAATCTCATCGTAGTAGGGCAGGATTTCAATGTCGGTCAGGTAGCCTTCCATACCAAACTGATCGGCCAGATCATCGGGTACATGGCGATCGGGGAGCCGCTTTTTGCCAAAAATTAAGATATATACAATTCCAACTCCTGCAAAGACTATACCCATAGGAGTCATCTGAAAGAGCGAAAAGCCGCTGAATCCGGCTTGCTCGGCTGCTCCGCTGACCAGAATATTGGTGGAGGTGCCAATCAGGGTGCAGGTTCCGCCGAAGATGGCCCCATAGGAGAGGGGAATGAGCAAACGGGTTGCGGCGATTCCCGTTGCTCTGGACATCTGCAGCACTACCGGGATGAAAACGGCTACAATCGGTGTGTTGTTGACAAAGGCCGACATGACGGCCACGGAAACCATCATCATCAACAGGCCCATGCGGTAATTCTTCTTAAAGACCGCTGAAACCTTGTGAACGAAGATCTGAAGGGCCCCTGTTTTGAGCAGGGCCGAACTGAGCACAAACATGAAGGCCACCGTCATGGTGGCCGGATTGCTGAAACCGGCTACGGCATCTTTGGGGCTGACCAACCCGAGTATGGCCAGGGTGGCCATGATCAGCAGGCCCACAAGATCAATGCTGATCCATTCGGTGATGAACAGAACCAGGGCTATGAGGATGATGATCAATACCTGGATGGCTTCTGGTGTCAGCATGAAGTCCTGATTTTGAGTGGCTCAAAATACCCAAGATTCCCACACAGGAACATAAGGTAAAATTCTATTTGTTGTATCGAGTTCAGACTCAGGGAAGTGCCGGACTTTGGGTCCTTTGTCCTTGGATCTCAACACGGTGGAATCAGCGACAAGGTAAAGCAAAAATAGGTTGTCCTACATAGTAAGTAGGATAACTTGATAATTTTCCCACTCTTCTCGTGTATTTACCTGATTTACTTGGATTTGCCCTTGTTGCTCCTCAGCAACATCTCGCGCCCGATGACCTCATCCAGGGTGGCTGCACGCAACAATTCAACCGTCTGCGCCCTGACATCCTGAAAGACATTCCGGATTCCGCAGCTCGTTTCGTCCTTGCACTCCTCGCAGCGCTCGTACAATAAGTGCGAAACGCAAGGCAAAAGGGCTATGGGGCCATCAAAGAGCCGCATGACGTCCAAAAGGCTTATATCAGCAGGGGACTTATGCAGATAATAACCGCCTCCTTGTCCCTTCTTGCTCATCAA
This sequence comes from Chitinophagales bacterium, assembly GCA_041751015.1. GTDB lineage: Bacteria > Bacteroidota > Bacteroidia > Chitinophagales > BACL12 > WGOA01. Next base: position 236,065 of record JBGSYF010000017.1, on the reverse strand, counting down.
CATGCCCGACTTCTTGAGATCCAGCAATATGCTCTCCAGAAACTTTTGGGGAATATGTTCGCTTTCGGCTATCTCGGCTATAGTTACCGGGTGCCTTTCCTCTCTTTTGGCCAGAAAAACCAGGGCATTGATGGCGTATTTGCTCTTGCGCGATATCACGGTCTAAAAGTAGGTTCATTTCCCCTTAAGGCAGAACAGGAGTTTTGGGACTGTCTATCCGCTTAATGGGTCGAAGGGCTGGCTGACTGATCAGCCAGACGGCTAAAAGGATCAAGGCCATTCCCCCGAAATGAGCGGGTTTGAGGCGCTCCCCGTCCAGCAAGCCCCAGCCGATGGCCACAATGGGGATCAGGTAGGTGATGGAAGATGAGAACACCACATTGGTGCGCTGAATCAGGCGGAAGTAGAAAACACTGGCCAGAGCAGTGCCAAATATGGCCATGATGGCCACCAGTCCCGTTGCCCTCCAGGCCCCTTCCGTCTCTGACCAGGTGCTGGCAATACCTGTAAAGGGAAGGGCGCAGGCGGCTATGATGCCAATGAGCGAAAGAGAGATGGCGGTGATGCCCACAGATGGCACGTCTTGCAAACGCGACTTGATCACATTGATGGAGGCGCCGTAGCAGGCCGTGGCAATGAGCACGAATGCGCCATACAACCCGTCCCCGACCAGGGCTTCGCCCCCGCTCAGAATGATGATCACCGCCCCGATCAGCCCCAGGGCAATTCCGGCAATCTTGAGGGCGGCAACCCGCAGGCTGAAGAAAGCCATGCCCAGCAGCAGGGTAAAGACGGGGGTGGTGGCGTTTAAGATGCCCGTCAATCCGGAGTCCAGGCGAGTCATGGCCAGGGCAAAGAGAAAGGGTGGAATGCCGCTGCCCAGCAAGCCCACCGTGGCAATGGCAAACAACTTATTGCGGGGAAGGCGCTTTAGCCAGTACCAGGCAATGGGCGAAAGGCATAGTCCGGCGATGAAGATGCGCAGCAGCCCCACCTGGGTCCAGGACAAGACATACAGTGCTTCTTTGTATATAATAAACACCGATCCCCAAACCAGACTCAATACAATTAGGATGCCGAAGTCCAGCGCTGTGGGCTTCATGGAACGGGGCTGTTGAGGCGCTTCCAGAGCAAATCCTTGAGTTGCACAAGGCCCTTTCCCGTGACGGCGGAGAAGAAGATCAGGTCGGTCTTGATCCGCTCTTTCTGCAGCACCTTGTCCATCTCCTCCCGAATCGCATCTTGCAGTTCATCGTCCAGCAGGTCGGCTTTGGAAAGGGCGATGATGCGGTCTTTGTGCAGCAGTTCGGGGTTGAAGGCCTCCAATTCGCCCAGCAAAATCAAGTATTCTTTGGCGTGATCGGGGCTGTCGGCGGGTATGAGAAAGAGCAGGATGGCATTGCGCTCGATATGGCGCAAAAAGCGATGTCCCAGGCCCCGGCCCTGGCTGGCCCCTTCGATGATGCCCGGGATGTCGGCCATGACAAAGGAGTGATGATCGCGGTAGGGCACGATGCCCAGATTGGGCACCAGAGTGGTAAAGGCGTAGTCGGCAATCTTGGGCTTGGCAGCGGTAACCGAGGCTAAAAGGGTAGATTTTCCGGCATTCGGCAGCCCGACCAGCCCGACATCGGCCAGCACCTTGAGTTCAAGGATGATCCAGGCTTCCTGCCCGTCTTCACCCGGCTGGGCATAGCGGGGAGCCTGATGGGTAGAGGTCTTGAAATGGGTATTGCCCAATCCCCCCCGGCCCCCCTTGAGCAGGATGACCTCCTGACCCTCTTCGGTGATCTCGGCGATGTAGTCCTGGCTCCCGTCCATGCGGGCCACCGTGCCCAGGGGCACCTCGATGACGGAGTCCGCCCCCTCGGCCCCCGTGCAGGTATTGCGCGAACCATTCACTCCATCGCCGGCAAAGACGTGGCGGTGGTATTTGAGCGGCAGCAGGGTCCATTGGTGACGGCTGCCCCGCATGATGATGTGGCCACCCCGCCCCCCATCGCCCCCATCGGGCCCGCCGCGGGGATTGAGCTTGCTGCTGGCAAAGTGCGCACTGCCCGCCCCCCCCTTCCCCGAGCGGCAACAGATTTTGACATAATCTATAAAATTCTGTTCCACTTGAAAGGGGGCTTTAAGCCAGCCGACGCCGGCTCTCTTCAGGCCAGGCGGTCGATCTCCGAGCGGAGATTGTTAAATATAGCCTCTACCGAGCCTTCACCGGATAACTGTATGAGCTTGCCCGCAGCGTCGTAGTGGTCGGCCACCGGCGCGGTTTCGCGAATGTAAACCTTGTAGCGATTGCGGATCACCGACTCATCGCGGTCGTCGCTGCGGCCCGAACTCTCGCCCCGGCTTAAGATGCGGCGGGTGATCTCCTCTTCGGAGACATCCAGGGCTAACACCGCGGCGATGCTGGTGGACTTCAGTTCCAACAGGTTGTCCAGGGCTTCGGCCTGAGCCTGCGTGCGCGGAAAACCGTCAAACAAGTAGCCTTTGACGCCGGCCGAAGTCTCGTCAATCTTGTCGCTGATCATGCCGATGATGACCTCATCGGGCACCAGCAGGCCTTCGTCGATGAAACGCTTGGCTTCTTTGCCCAGGGCACTTTCGCGGCGCAGTTCTTCGCGCAGCATATCGCCGGTGGACAAATGCAGCAGATGGTACTTGGCGGCTACCTGAGAGGCCTGAGTGCCTTTGCCGGAACCGGGAGGGCCAAAGAGAATTAAGTTGAGCATCAGCTTTTTTGGTGATTCAGCCAGCGAAAATACAATTTAACCGACTTACTTAGACCAAAAGCTCATGGCTGTCGGGGCCGAATCCGGTAGATCTTGTCGTCCCCGCTCTGCGCATTGCCCCGCCCGTCGCGGTTGGAGCTTCCGAAAAAAATGCTGCCATCAGGTGCCGCAATGATGTTTCTCAGCCTGCCGAGTTCATCGGCATACCATTCCAGCTCTTCCCGCCCCCCTTTCAGGTCGAAGAGCCGCAGGTGCTGACCCCGAAGGCAGGCCATGATCAGCCAGCCCTGGAGTTCTCCCCATTCCGGCCCCAGAATGGCGCAACCCCCGGGCGCCCAGGTGTCAGTGCCCGAATGCGAGAAGGGCAAAGTGCAGCCTTCACAGTTGTCATCCCCGATGACTGCTGGCCAGCCGTAGTCCGCTCCGGCCTCAATGCGATTGAGCTCATCGTGGCAGCACCAGCCGTTGATCTCACCCGAAGGACCGTGTTCTGTGGCGTAGAGTTGCCCTTGAGCATCCCAGGCCAGGCCCTGAATGTTGCGGTGCCCCATGCTGTACACGTAACTGCCAAAGGGATTGCCGGGTGCGGGCTCTCCGTCGCGGGTCATGCGCAAGACCTTTCCGCCCAGACTTTCTCGCTCCTGCGCGCTCTGGGGACGGGTTCCGTCGCCCGTTCCGGCGTAGAGAAAGCCACCCGGCCCAAAACGCAGTATGCCTCCGTTGTGGAAACGAGCTTTGGGGATTCCGCTGAGCAGGGTCTCTTCCCGGCCCATCTGCAGGGTCGCGCCCGGACTTTGCTGAAGCTTGATCCGCAGAATTACGTTGCCCTCTTTGAGCGTCTCGTAGAGGTAGAGCCATCCGTTCTGCTCAAACTCGGGGTCAAGCGCCAGGCCCAGAAGGCCGCCTTCGCCCTGATCCAGGGTGCTGCGCTCACCCAGCAGCGTCTTCGAACCGTCTTTTGCACTGATCAGCAGGATGCCCCCCTTGCGCTCAGCCACAATCAAATCTCCGTTGGGCAGCACATCCATGCCCCAGGGCACTTCAAGGTCGCGGGCCAGAACGCTCAGCTCGGGCTGCTGCCTTGCAGTAGGGCTCTGCACCCCGCCCGGGCTCTGATGCCCTTCCACCGTAGAATTGTTGCCCGTCTGGGCCTGCTCACGCTTGTGCTCCGGGGCCGCCGTGCAGGCGAAGAATAAAATGACCAGCAGGGGCAGGGAAGAGTGTAGCATAGCCAAAAGCTCGTCATTTTCGGGCAAATCCGACCATGCCTCTTTTTGGCATCTGCTTCAGCGCTTTTGTTTAGGTGCCTTGCCCGGTTTTCTTTCATCGGGCGAAGGGCCTGGGCTCTCCGGCGCAAAGGTGCTGTCAAAGTGAATGCTCCTCGACTTGTAGATGGGAGAGGAGCGGATGCGGTACAGCACACAGTTTTCGATTCTCTGTTGTCCGCTGGTGCCCGGTATGCCCAGATAGCGCATGCTTTCGAGGGCATCGTTTTCACTCAGCACCTGAAAGGCCGATCCGCAGCCGGCTCCGTTGCCCGAAGACAGCACTGCCTCTGCCAGCCCGGCGTAGTGCGCGCGATACAGGGCCGATTGAGCATCGGCCGTGTCCTGTAAATAGAGCCCCAGGCCTTTGTAGTAATTGGCCACCAGATCGGCGGGTCGAAGGGCCAGGACGCTGTCGCAGCGGGCTAACAAAACGCTGGCTCCCGCTTTGCTGGCCAGGCCTTTTAACTGATCGCGCCCAAATTCCTCGCGGCCCTCATGGCCGGCTGTGCCCACTGATCCGTAGTACAAAAAGCGATAGTCTTCCGCGCTGAGTTGATCTTCTTTCTGCGCGCCCGGCATCTTGTGCATGCGCGATACGAGCTGCTCATAGGCTTGCCGCCCGCTTTGGCTCTCGACGCGTTTCTTCACAGCGGCAATATCTACAGGCTCATAGGGCTGCTGAGCCTGAGCGCTTGTGAAGAGCAACAGGAACAGGCCCGTCAGGCCAACGCTGATTTTTGCAGAAACGATCAAGGTTTGACGATTTTGTAGATATCCCGCAAGTTGCGTCCGCGCCCGTTGTAATCCAGTCCATAGCCCAGCAAAAATTCATCGGGCACCCTGAAGCCGACAAAGTCCAGGTGCAGGGGCACTTTGAGCGCTTCGGGCTTGAAGAGCAGACTGGCGATCTTGATGCTGGCCGGGCCGCGCTCGCGCAGGTGATGGATGATGCCCTGCATGGTCTTTCCACTATCCACGATGTCTTCGACAATGATCAGATCCCTGCCGCTCAGGTCTTCTTTGAGGCCGATGAGCTGGTTGAGTTCACCGCTGGATTGCAGTCCGTCGTAACTGCTGATCTTCACAAAGCTGATCTCGCACTGAATGGCCACCTGTTTGAACAAATCGGAGGCGAACATAAAAGCGCCGTTGAGCACGGCGATGAACAGGGGCCAGCGCCCTTCGTACTCCAGATTGATCTGCGCCCCGATGGAGCGCACCCTTTCCTGAATGTCGTTCTCCAGTATATAGGGCTCAAACTCCTGGTCCCAGACCCTGATGGTATTGTGCATAGTTGCTTTTGGCAGATTGTGGAGACTGATTGGCGCGGTAAAAGTAGGAACAATCAATCCCCCACCGGTCCTCCGTGCAGGCGGATCAGTCGTTTGCTGAGCACTTCAAAGCGCATGAACATGGCAATAGCCGCTGCGGTCAGCCCGGTCAGATAGCCGTACCAGATGCCCGGTGGACCAAAGTCCATCTCAAAGGCGAACAGGTAACTGGACGGAAGGGCAATGACCCAATAGGCCACCATGGCAATCCACATGGGAATCTTCACATCCGCCAATCCCCGCAGGGTGGAGATGGTCACCATTTGCATGCCGTCGCTGAGCTGGAAGATGGCCGCCACAATCAGCAGGCCGGAGGCGATGGCCTCCACCTCGGGATCGTTGATGAAGATTTGCGGCAACCAGTTGCGCAGCAGCGCAAAGGCTATGGCCGTGCCCCCCATGAAGACCATCACCAGTCTGAACGCGGCATGCCCCGTCTTGCGCAGGTCGGTATAGCGCGCCTGCCCGTGCAGATTGCTCACCATGATGGTAGAAGCTGTGCCGATACCGCTGGCGGCCAGAAAGGTCATGGCGGCCAGGCTGATGGCAATCTGATGGGCCGAAAGGGGAACGGCGCCCAGCCAGCCCATCATAATCGCTCCCAGCGCAAAAGCGGCCACTTCCATGAAATACTGCATGCCCACCGGCAAACCGATGCGCCCAATTTCGCCCAGAATCAACCAGTCCGGACGCAGCTTGCGCATGTTGCGGTAGAAGCGCTTCAGGCCTTTGTTGTAGTAGATGTACAGAGCCAGGCTCAGAAACATGCTGCAGCGCGCGATCAGCGTAGCCACTCCAGCACCGGGCGCACCCATGGCTTCAAAACCAAAATGTCCAAATATAAATATGTAGTTTAATACTATGTTGAGCAGGTTGCCCGCCAGACTGACGATCATGGGGGCGACTGTGAGCCCCATGCCCTCCATGAATTGCTTGCAGGCGGCAAAACCCAGCAACGGAAGCAGGGACCAGGCCAGGAGTCGGTAGTAGGGCAGAGCAGCATCCACGACTCCCTCTTCCTGACCCATAAAGGGCATGACCACCACCATGCTCAGATTGAGCAGGGTGAACAGTAAACCGGCAACGATGTTAAACAACAAACCTTGCTGAAACAGCTTGCGGCACTTGTCCAGATTTTTCTCGCCAAAGGCCTTTCCCACCAGCGGAGTGAGACCTCCGCTGAGTCCGAGTCCAAAAATAAAGAGAAATACAAATACGTTATTTGCCAGTGTAACTCCGGCCAGCTCAACGGTGCCCACCTGACCGACCATGATGGTGTCGGCAACATTGGTCAGCATATGCCCCACCTGTCCCAGACTGACCGGGATAGCCAGCCGGATAAGTTTCCGGTAGTAGTATCGGCTTTCTTGGGAAAACATGGGGGCTGTTCATCGGTATTGTCGCTGAAAACAAGGGTGCAAAGATAAGATGCTTTGACTTTGGTACACAGCACAACTTTGCTGAAAGGCAGCAGGAGCCCGGCAACTTATACACCATTCAGCAGTCTGAGAAAAGTAGGAAACGCGCAACGGGAGGACAGTGCCGGGAATCCGTTAATTTGGTCGAAGAAGAAAGAGAGTATTAAAAATTGCAAATTATAGAATATGAAATTTTCAGTTATTATTACCCTATCCGTATCTTGTTGCCTGGCATCTGCCCAGATACCCAGTCAGGAGTACCTTGTGGGGGCAACGCTGTATACTCAACAAGCCGCCGAGTACCGGGCACTGTGTTATCAGGCTTTCAATCTGGCCGAATGGCGGCTGCAGAAGGCGCTTAGTGAAGAGCCCACAAAACCGGCGGTCATCCTCGATCTGGACGAAACCGTGCTGGACAACAGCGCCTACACCGGCTGGCAGATCCAGCAGGATCAGCCCTACAGCCCGGAGACCTGGAACCAATGGACCGAGCTGGCTGCTGCACCGGCTGTACCGGGCGCAGCGCGCTTTCTACACCTGGCCGACAGCCTTGGCGTCACCTTGCTCTACGTCAGCAACCGCCTGGAAAAGGAGCTGGAAGCAACTATGAAAAACATGCGCGAACTGGGCTTGCCTCAAGTGAGCAAGGGGCATTTTTTCCTCAAAAGCGACAACTCCGATAAGAGCGCCCGAAGAGCGCATATTGACGGGCATGGCTATACCGTCTTGCTGCTCATCGGCGACAATCTGGGCGACTTTGACGGCATTTGGGAAAAACTGCCCAACGACACCCGCAAGGAGCGCGCCGATGAAGTGCGCGATCAATTCGGCAGCCGCTACATCGTTCTTCCCAATGCCATCTATGGCACCTGGGAAGGGGCGCTCTACGACTTCAACTGGAAGCTGACCATGAAGGAGCGCGACGATCAGCGCAAGAAGGCTCTTCATGTCGCGGAGATGGAAATGGCAGAACAAGATTAGTGTAAAAAATTATTTTATAAACCAGAATATCAATTTGTATTTCAAGCCCCGACTATGCCCCAAAGCGCCCTTCCCCCCAGCGATCCGGTCTTTAGAGACAACGTAGCGTTGCCCTTCCAACTGTACAACAGTCTCTTTCTCACCCTGCCCTTTGAAACCATCTACGAAACCGGAACGCTCCTGCCGCTGCTGAGCAGGGCCTGCGAACTGGGTTATGAGAAAAAGCAGAGCCCTGCGGAGATCCTCAAACGCTTTCGGAAGGATTATGCCTCCGAGTTGGATGAGGAAGCCTTTCACGACTTGCTGTTTCAGATCATTCAGTATGTCGAAAGGCAGGTAGTCCTCTTTGATGCTTTAGAGGACGCGGCCTTTTCGCGGCTCAACGACCTTGACGGTCCCGGAACGGTCACAGCGCTTAAAGAGCGGGCTGATTTCAAGGAGAAAAGACAGGAACTCAGTCAGACCCTGCGCGAGTTCTGTCTGCGCATTGTGTTGACGGCCCATCCCACGCAGTTCTATCCCGGGCCGGTTCTGGGCATCATCACCGATCTGGATCAGGCCATCCGCGAGGGCGATCTGCACGGCATCAACCAGCTTCTTTTGCAGTTGGGCAAGACGCCCTTTATCAAGAGCGAAAAGCCCAGCCCTCTGGACGAAGCCAGCAGCCTGATCTGGTATCTGGAGAACGTGTTTTATCAAGCCATGCCCAAAGTGCTGGTGCGCATGGCCGGGGCCATCTCCACAGAGCAGACCAAGGTCATGGCGAGCGATCTGGCCCGCACCCTGCAGATGGGTTTCTGGCCCGGTGGCGACCGCGATGGAAATCCCTTTGTGGACAGCAATACCACGGTCGAAGTGGCTGTGCTGCTGCGCCAGGCGGCCTTGCGCAGCTATCGCGCTGACTTGCGCGCCCTTCGCCGCCGACTGACCTTTAAGAAGGTAGAGCCCCGGGTGGCTGCGGTGGAGTCGCGGTTGTTGCGCACCATGAGAGGCCAGAAAGAGCCCTACGCAAACAGCGGGGAGTTGCTCGCCGATCTGGATGAGATCCGGGAGCTTCTGCACACTGAACACAGCGGGCTGTTTTTAGAATTGCTGGATGACTTTCGCACCAGGGTTCACGCCTTTGGCTTTCACTTCGCGGCCCTGGACATACGCCAGGACAGCCGGGTGCACGGCCGGGTGCTGGAACAGGTCTGGGTCATGCGCTCAGAGAAAGGACCTGCTTACAGCCGCCTTTCGCCCGATGAGAAAAAACAGGCTCTGGAGAAGTTGAGCGGCACGGTTGAGGCCGGCGATTTTGAAGACGCGGTGCTGCGCGATGTGATTCAGTCGCTGCAAGCCATGCGCCAGATTCAGAAGAGCAACGGCAGGGCGGCTTGCGAGCGATACATCATCAGCAATTGTCAGGGCGCTCCCAATGTGCTGGAGGTGATGGCCCTGGCCCGGCTCAGCGGCTGGAAGGGCGAACTGAGCATGGACATTGTTCCTCTTTTTGAGACGGTGGACGATCTGCAGGCCGCGCCCGAAGCCATGACCAGTCTGTACAGCAACAAACGCTACCTCAAACATCTGGCTTCGCGGGGCATGCGGCAGAGCATCATGCTCGGCTTCAGCGACGGCACCAAGGACGGCGGTTATCTGATGGCCAATTGGTCCATCTTCAGGGCCAAAGAAGAGCTGACCCGCATCTCGAGGGAGCACGGGGTGAGCGTGGTGTTCTTTGACGGAAGGGGAGGGCCGCCCAGCCGCGGCGGGGGAAACACCCACAAGTTTTACGCTTCGCTGGGCAACCGGATTGAGAGCCGCGAGATCCAGCTCACCGTACAGGGCCAGACCATCAGCTCCAGTTTCGGAACGGTGCGCTCGGCGATGTACAACATCGAGCAATTGCTCAGTGCCGGCATAGAGCAGAACCTCTATTCGCCCGAAAGAAACAGCCTGAGCGCCCGGCAGCGCGAGCTGCTCGGCGATCTGGCCCAGCGCTCCTTTGAGCACTACCAGGCCTTCAAAGGGCACCCGCTTTTTCTTCCCTATCTGCGCTTTGTAGGCCCCCTGGATTACTACGGGCAGACGAACATCGGCTCCAGACCCAGCAAGCGGAGCAAGGGCGGGGAGATGAAGTTTGAAGACCTGCGCGCCATTCCCTTTGTGGGAACCTGGAGCCAGCTCAAACAAAACGTACCCGGTTTTTACGGCATCGGTTTTGCCATCGGCCATTATGAGCGCGAAGGGCGGCTGGATGAAGTGCAGGCCCTGTACCGCGAGTCGGATTTCTTTCGCACACTGATGGACAATTCCATGATGGCCCTGAGCAAGTGCTTCATGCCCCTGACCCGCTACCTGTCGCGGCACGAGCAGTACGGAGAGCTCTGGAGGATGATCAACAAGGAGTTTGAGGAGAGCCGGAGACTGTTGCTGCTCATCTCCAAACAGGAGGAGTTGATGGCCAACACCCCCGTCAATCAGGCTTCGGTGCGCCTGCGCGAACGCATCATCCTGCCGCTTCTGACCATACAACAGTACGCGCTGGAGCGGCTGCGCGAAGAGGATGGGCAATTGAGCAAGACGCAGGAAAAGAGCTTTCAGCGCATGGTGCTGCGCAGCATGTACGGCATCATCAATGCGGGCCGGAATTCGGCCTGAGTATGCGGATGTTCAAGTGCGCTGGCTCCCGGCAGCTCAGTTCAGCAGCAGCGTCTGACCTACCTTGATCGTGTTGTCGGGCAGGGCGTTGAGCTGGCGGAGCTCATCCACACTCTTGTTGTAGCGCCGCGAAATGCTGTAAAGGGTCTCGCCGGGGCTGACCTGGTGGGTGGAGGCCTCAGTGCGTTGTTGCGCAGCGGAGTTGGCAGATCCACTGCTGGCGACCGGGGCGGGCAGAGCCAGTTGGTCCGGGCTCAAAGCGCCTTCGTCGCTGTTGAGGTATTCACCCGGGGGAAGGGCGGCGCGTCCCTGATCGGGCTTTTGCATCGAAGTTTCCCGCTGCTCGAGTTCATCAGAGGCCGGGCTGGGTGCAGCGCCGGGAGCGGGGCTGGCTATGGCATTTCCCGCTGATTCCTGAGGGCTCCGGGAGGGGGATTTTGCCGCCGAGACGGTCGCTTTGCCAGGGGCGCTTCCCGGTCTTGCGGGCGGTGCTGCCTTGGGGGGATGATCGGCTTTATCCCGCAGCGCAATGCGCTCACCAGGGGCCGGAACAAAGCGCGTACCCACCCCATTGCGACGGGCCAGCAGGTCCAGGCGAACCCCGTGATCCTGCGCGATGTCGCGCAGCGTTTCGCCCTGCTGAACGATGTGGTGCTTAGCCTGAGCCTTGCGGCGCTTGGGTTTGAGGAAAACTTTTTCGCCCTTTTGTAAAGCGTAGTTCGGCTCAAAGTCGTTGTAGTCACAAAGGCGGCCCAGGGGTACTTGTTGCCGCTCGGAGATGTTGACGGGATAGTCCCCGCTGCGGGCCAGAACGGTGGGGATGCGGTTGAAGTAGAAGACCTCCGAAGCAACGGCCAGCGGCGCATCCGGCGGAACCGGGCGGCGCTTGCGGCCACCAGCCAATTGCCGGTCGTAGCTGTCGTACTCGTTTAGTTGATAGTCGTGGATCAGTTTGATCAGCAACTCTGCGTAGCGGGGATTGGTGGCGTAGCCGGCTTTCTTGAGCCCGTGTGCCCAGGCCTGATAGTCGTCTGAACGCAGGTCAAACAGCCCGGCGTAGCGATCGCGGGTGCGCAGGAAGGAGCTGTGGTCTGCCCAGGATTCATCGGGTCTGCTGTACTTTCTGAAGCACTCACCCTTGGCGTCATCGTCGTAGTAGACCTTCTGGCCCGACCATTCTTTGTGGCACTTTATGCCGAAATGGTTATTACTCATCCTGGCCAGTTCACTGGTGCCCGCCGCGGACTCCAGTATGCCCTGAGCCAATGAAATGGATGCCGGTATGCCGTGGGCGTGCATCTCCGCTACGGCCACGGGCCACCATTCTTCAATGTAGTTGCGGATGCTCTGGCTGTTGTACTGCGCAGACGCGCGCGAGGCCCCAAAAAGCAATGCGAGCCCCAAAATCAGGGCTTTGGTGGGCAGCATACGCCCCAATAAACCAAAGCGGGAAAGCGTGAATATGAACATGGGGGCAAATTACCTCACAATCAGGCCCTTACAAGGACGCTGGCGCGTTGCAGTTTCCACACCACGCCGGCGTCTATCCTATTTTTCGGGCAATCATCAGGCCGTCCCGCACGGGGAGCAGCACCTGCTCCACTCGATCGTCCGCAGCTACCTTTTTATTGTAAGCATGCAGCGCGGCCGTGTCAGAATCGTGCGTTTGGGCCGGATCCAGCACCCGGCCACTCCATAAAACGTTGTCGGCCACAATAAAACCACCGGGTCGAACGCGGTCAAAGACCAGATCGTAGTAATTGGCGTAGTTGTCCTTGTCGGCGTCCAGAAACACCAGGTCAAAGGGTCCGGAAATCGCCGGGACCAGCTCCAGGGCATTTCCCAGGTGAAAAAACACCTTGTCATCCGCGCCGGCCTCGCGGATAAAACGCCTGATTCGCGCCTCCATGGCCGGGTTGATGTCCAGCGTATCCACCCGCCCGCCGGGCGCCAGCCCTTCGGCCAGGCACAGCGCCGAATACCCCGTAAAGGTGCCGATTTCCAGCACCCGCTGCGGCCGCAACATCCAGCTAATCATCGACAACACGCGGCCCTGCAAATGCCCGCTGAGCATCTGCGGCAGTTCGGCTTCGCGCTGCGTTTCGGCGTTCAGGCGCGCCAAAACCTCCGGTTCGGGCTGGCAATGGGCGGTGGCGTAAGCTTCAATTTCGGGCGAAAGGAGGTGCATGGCAGCGCAGCGGTTTAGGTGAACAACAAGCGGAGCGGTTCTGGCAACGTTAATCGCAGGTTAAGTTTTTACCCACAGGCCAGAAACAAACGCCAAATTACCCCGCTCCCGGCAAGTTTTTTGTAATTTGGCGGCCTTCATGAGCCGACGTCCTTTAGCGGTATCCGCCTTGTTTACAGTGGGTCTTCTGACCCTGCTTCTGCCCGCAGCCTCCCTGCGCGCGCAGTTGTTGCCTTCGTTCGGCGATTCCCGCACCGGAACAACCGGCATGCAGTTCCTCAAGATTGCCCCCGATGCCCGGTCCGCGGGTATGTCCGGGGTGTTTGCGGCGGTGAGCGACGATGTTTCGGGTCTGTACTGGAACCCCGCGGGCATCTGCGGGCTGGATTCCAGTCGCCTGCATCTGCAAACGGGTTATACCGCCTATTTCGCCGATGTCAGCCTCAATTACGCCGCAGCGGTTTACCGCCTTTCGGATCGAACGCTCTTAGGACTGAGTCTGGTCTATCTGAACTCCGGTGAGATGAATGTGACCACGGAGTTTCTTCCGCTGGGCAATGGGCAAACCTTCCGCGCCAGCAATACCGGTCTTTCCCTGACCCTGGCCCGGCAATTGACCGACCAGTTTCGCTTTGGCATCACGGGCCGCTATGTCAACGAGCAGATCGCCTCACTGACCACGCACAACGCCGTCTTTGATTTTGGTTTTCAGTACGATATCGGGCTGGCCAATACCCGTTTTGCCGTTGGTCTGAGCAACTTTGGCTTCAACACCCAGCCAACAGGCGATCTGGTCATCGACCGGTTGGACGGGCCTTCTGTGGTCACGGAGTTTGAGGAAATTTCGGTGCCGGCCATCTTCCGTCTCGGCCTGGCCTGGGATCCGCTGCGCCTGGATGAGCACCGCCTGACCATGGCCGCCCAGCTCAACCATCCCACCGACAATAACGAAACCTATGGTTTGGGTTTCGAGTATGCCTGGCGCGAATTGCTGCTGGTCAGAACCGGCTATATGGTCGGATTTGATCAGGCCCCTTTGCCCTCGGGTGGTTTTGGACTTTACCTGCCCCGCCGCTATGGCAGTCTGCGCCTGGACTACGGATTCAGCCATCGCCGCAATCTGGGCCCCGAACACCGCATGACCCTGGGATTCTCCCTGATCGGAAAGTCCAGAAAATCCAGCGCAGCGCGCAGCGACGATGGCGGAGCCTTTGATTCCGCCTTTCCCCCAAGCCCGGCTTCATCCTCTGAAGAGCGGCGCTGAGCCTTGCTATTGAACAAGACGAATGAGCAACCAAGAAAGCCAACGCAGTTTGTACCCCCTGATGCTGGGCAATTGGCGGGCGCTTTCCAGCAGTCTGCTGCTGTTCTCGGCCATGGTGCTGATGCCCGCCTGTGAGTTTTTGTTTGGCTCCCGGGAAGATTCGGTGATTGATGAAATCTTTGAGCAGGGCTCCATTGATCCGGAGTTGTTCAACGAGCAGGTGGGCTATGTGCCCATTCTGCCCATCTGGACCGATTTCATCGACCCGATAGATGTTTATGTCGGATATGATGAAATGGTATATGTTGTGGATGCCCAGGGGCTGAAAGTCCTGGATCAGGCCGGTGTACTGCACCGCACCATTCCCATTCCCGGAGCGGTTGAGGTAGTTCAGGACCGCCGTCTGCACACCTATGTAGCCGGAAGGGTTAACATCGATGTGGACGGTGACGGAATCCCGGAGAATCTGGCGGCGGTCTATCGGCTCACCGGCACCTCTTCGGGCAATACTCCGCAGATTGTCGATACCATCATTCACCCCTTCTCCGACAATTCCAGGGCGATAACCGCCTTTCGCGGAGCCGATGACATTGCGGTGGAGTTTACCGGCCTGGCGATATTGGCAGACAACACGCTTTACGTGGCCAGAAAGGGCCCGCGGAACAGCGCTACTTCCATCGCCCGCCCGGACAATGTGGTGCTTTTTTACGATCCAGACGGGACGAATGTGGGCTTTGCCAACCAGCTCAGTCCAGAGGGCTCCAACTTGCGTTCCACCTGGGATATCAGCGCCATCGCCACCTTTGTGGGACCCCCGCAGGCCCTGGCCGGATTCAGCAATTCCCGGGATTTTATCGTCTGCCTGCTCGGCCCCGGCGCCAGTTATCGCGTCTTGTGGATGAACCGCTTTGAAGACCCGGTTCAGGGCATTTTCTTTCAGGAAAACGCCGGACTGATCGCCCAGGATCCCACCCGGGCAGACCGCTTTTTGTACGAACCCAACCGATTCATCCGCCCCACAGACATCTGCATAGCCCCGGATGCTTCGGGTTATATTTTTGTGGTGGATGAGGGTACGGATTCTTTGTATCAGTTTACGCAGCGCGGATATGAAGGCGTAAACCCCCCCGCCAATACGTCGCTGACCAGGCAGGTCATCGCCTCCTTCGGAGGAGAGGGCAGCGGGCCGTTTCAGTTTATTGACCCCAGTGGAGTGGCTTATATGCGAAGGACGGTCTATGTGGCCGACAAGGGCAACAACCGCGTGATGCGCTTCCGCCTTTCCACCGATTTGGAATGAGACCCACGCTTGCTGCGTCAGGATACACAGCAACTCATTGGGTAGCTCAAACGGGGCTTTTACTTCATTTAAAGCTATTGATATAGGCCTGTGTTCCCTATATTGTCTGTTGCTTTCGCGGTAAAGTGCACTTTGGACCGATGTATATGAAGAAAATTCTTAAAGCGGCGCTACTGGCCTGCTTTTGTGCTTTTGTAATTCAGGGCCGGGCTCAGACTTATGTTGTTGAGAATCTCAACGACCTGGGAGAGGGCAGCCTGAGAGCGCTGGCGGCATTGGCTGTTTCGGGCGACACCCTTCGCTTTGACGATGCCCTCTGGGGAGATACCCTGTATCTGACCACAGGCCCTCTGGTCATCAACCAGGCCATTCATATCCTGGGACCGGGCGCCAATCAACTGGTCATCAATGCTTCGGGAATCAGCCGGCACTTTGTCTTCAACACCGGTGCTCAAACAGCGGAGCTGTCCGGTTTGACTCTCATCGGGGGAAATGGAGGCGGATTGGGCGGCGCGGTGCGCAATCTGGGCAGCTTGCGCATCAGCGGCTGTGCTTTCTTCCAAAACAACGCCGATCGGGGTGGGGCCGTGCTCAACTCGGGCAACGTGGTGATCGAGCGCTGCAGCTTCGTGGGCAACTCGGCCAATCTTCAGGGGGGGGGCGTGCTGAGCGGGACGGGCAGCATGGAGATTGATCGCTGCACCATCAGCGGCAATTCAGCAGGCGTTGGTGCCGGGGTGTACATCACCTCTGGAACGGGGCGTATTTATGCCACAACACTGGTTCACAATTCCGCCCTTCTTCAGGCCGGAGGAATCTTCAACGATGGGGACCTGAGCGTAGGCAGTACCTTGATCGCACTGAACAACGCCCCAGTAGATGCGCAGTTTTTTTCCTCCGGCGCATTGAGTTCAGAGGGCTACAACCTGCTCTCGGAGCAGGGCAGTCTTCCACTCGACAGCCTGGACTTTGGTCTGGTGGGCTCAGACGATGCCATCATCAACCCCTTTCTGGACAGCCTTTTCTATCCGGGGAATGGTTTACCCGTTCATCCCTTGAAATGCGGCAGTCCCGCTGTTGATGCGGGCAATCCTTTGGACCTTCAGCCCGATCAGAGCGGTGTTCCCGTCTTTGGCCCCAGCCGGGACATCGGAGCTTCTGAGCTGGCCATCGAAGGGCTGGTTTTGAGCTGCCCTTCAGACACGCTTCTGACGGGCACCTGCGATGGAGCGCTGATCAATTACCAGGCACCACTGAGTCCGGATTGCCCATCGGCAAGTCTGAGTTTGCTGGAAGGTCTTCCGAGCGGCGCCCTCTTTCCCCCGGGAACATCAACAGTCAGCTATGCGCTGCAAGTCAGCGAGTCCAGTCCCGTTCAGCAGTGCAGTTTTACTGTGCAGGTTTTGGATGAGGAAGATCCGGTCTTTTTGGCCTCCGGCGGAGATTATCTTCAGGTCAATGCAACACAAGGAGCCCAGATCCTGTCGGGCGACCAGTTGGGTTTTTCTGTTTCCATCTCCGGTAATTACGCCGTTGGCGGTGCCCCGGGCAATGATGTTCGCAACTTCAATGCGGGAGCCGTTGTGGTCTATCGCCTTGAAGAAGATGAGTGGCTGAGGGACACCTTGCTGACCGCCTCAGACGGCACCTTCAACGAATCATTGGGCATAGCCACTGCCCTCCACGGCAATCAACTGCTCGCAGGAGCTTATAAAGAAACCCGGCTTGGTTTCTTTGAAGCGGGAGCCGTTTACGCCTATAAGCGAAACGAGTCTGGTCTTTGGCAACAGACCCAGAAGATCCTCAGCCCAACAGCAACCCCCTATGACTGGCTCGGCTATGCGGTAGCCATGAGCGGAGAGCTCGCTTGCATGTCTGCGCCCCGCGATGACCAGAAGGGCTTTGACGCCGGAGCTGTCTTTACCCTGCGCTACGATGGGACCACATGGGTTGGAGCCGAGAAGATCATCGCACCAGACGGCAACTCCGGCGACTGGTTTGGGCGCTCGGTTGCCATCGACGGCAATCTGATGCTGGTCGGTGCCCATCTCTACGGAGAAGATGACCGGGGAAGGGCCTATCTGTTTCGCTACAACGACAGCGTCTGGGTCTATGAGGCCGCTCTCAGCCCAGCCGATCTTCAGGCCGGAGACAGTTTTGGCTGGTCGGTGGCGCTCGATGATGGCCGCGCTTTGGTAGGCGCCTTCCTCTCCGACCCGGATGGCAAGACCAATGCCGGCGCGGCTTATGTGTTTGTGCAGGACAGCAGCGGGCAATGGGTGCAACAACAGAAGTTGGTGCCGTCCCTGGCCGCTCCAGGTGATTTCATTGGGGTATCGGTAGCCCTGAGCGGCCATCAGGCCTTGCTCGGTGCCAACGGCGCTGACCTGGATGGTTCGGCCTCCGGCACTGCCTTTCACTACACCTTTTCTGAAGGCGTCTGGGTAGAGCGCGAACCCCTGCGCGGCAGTGCGGTTGCAGGGCAGCAAAACGGCTGGTCAGTAGCTATGGAAGGCAGCAGGGCTGTTCTCGGAGCCCCCTTTGCCAGCCTTGACGGTCAGCCCGGAGGACTGCTGCGCTTCTTTGGCGAGAGCAGCGTTTGCAACAGCGTATTTGAATTGCCCACGGACCCCAACACTTGCGGACGCCTGTTCAACTATCCCCTGCCCGTCGCGGAAGATGATTGTGGACTGAGCAGCTTTGGCCTGATCAGCGGTCTGGGTTCGGGGGCGGTCTTTCCCCTGGGCGAAAGTGTGGAGATCTATCGGGCCCAGGACAGCAGTGGCCGCGAGAGCACCTGCCAGGTCAGCGTTCGCGTTCTGGATACTGAGGCACCCACGGCGCTCTGCGACAGCCTTGAGCTGATATTGCCCACGGATGATATACTGCAGATAGATGCGCTGCAACTGGATGGGGGAAGTTATGACGCCTGCCCCGGAGCGCTGAGTTTTGACATAGACTCTGCAGCCGCGCTGTTCTCCTGCCTGGATCTGGGACAGACCCGCATGGTGGAGCTCCTGGTGACCGACAGCGCGGGGAACAGCGCCAGTTGTCTGGCGGCGGTCAGTCTGATCAATCCATATGATGAACTCAGTTTGAACCTGCTCAGCCTGGTTCAGCCTTCAGCCATCGGGGCCTCAGACGGACAGATCAACATCTCAGCTTCCGGTGGTCTGCCGCCCTATAGCTACTTCTGGAGCACCGGCGACACCCTTCCCTCCATCAGCGGACTGCCCCAGGGCAGTTACAGCGTCACCGTCTATGATGCACATTGTCAGAGTGCCAGCCAAAACATAGTGTTGTCTGATCCCATTCCCACCTGCAGCCCTTCATCGGCCCCTGCTAATCCCCGCCATCAATTGATCAGCAACGGGGTGTTGATGCTGTGGGATCCCGTCCCCCTGAGCGTAGGCTGCCGGGTCAAAGCCAGAAGAATCGGCGCTCCGGGTGGTTTTTCAACCCTCCCCCCAGTCCTTGGGCCGGAGCCAGGCAGCATCTTCGTGCACAAGAACAATCTCATTCCCGGCAACTCCTATACATGGAGAGTGCAGTGCGCTTGCAGTCTGAGTCCGGAGATCGCTACGCCCTTCACGGCACTGGACACGTTCTTTGTGCCTCTTGCCCGAGAAGGCTGGGGCGAAGCGGTTTTGAACCTCTGGCCGGTTCCGGCCCGCGATCACCTGAGTTGGAGCCTGACCGGAGCTGAAGCCGGTTTAGCCAGGGTGCGGGTTCTGGATATCAACGGAAGAGAACATAACATAAGTTATGTTATGCTGAGCGGCACTCAGCACACCGAAGAGCTGGGAATCCAGGAGCTGGCCGAGGGTTTTTACCTGTTGGAGATCGTTCAGGATCAACAGCGCTGGCAGAAGGCCTTTGTGCGCGCGAAGGATTAAAACACTACCCCCCCCCCTCAATCCTCCTGCCTGCGTAGGAAGAGCGTCTTTCCATCGGCGAATTGACGAGTACTGCTGATCAGTCCCAGGCCTTCCGCGTATTGATGGAATTCCAAAAAGACATCCTCGCCGATGACCTGCCCGGCGCGATCCAGAAAAACCAGACGTACCAGATCGCTGATGTGGCGAAGCGCGAGCGTCCTTCCCCCGAAGACCGTGCTGTCCTGATCGGCGAGCAGGATGCGTTCGCGCTCCACGCGAATAGCGTTCATCCGGCTGTCCAGCCGCCGGGGTTCGAGGTAGGAAAAAACGGCTTTCTGCCCCGCCTCCCAGGGCCAGAAAAACAGGTCTCTGGATCCTATCTCGGCAAAAAGTGGCGTCGATCGCCCGGCGCTGTCCCGCACATAGGTGCTGAAACTCTCCGCTCTGGCTCCCCGCTCCCCGATGTCCTCTTTGAGGTACTCCAGCAGCCGGTTGCGGAGGTCCATGCGCTCGGTCACCACATGTTTCCCCTCCCGGCGCATCAGCCAGATCTGGGACTGCACCGCGCTGTCCTCTGAACTGCGCAGCTCAAAAACCATACGGGCGGGCAATTTTTCGGGCAGGTAAAAGCGCTTCAGGCTTGTGCTGCTATCGCTTTGAGCGCTGGCCCCACAAGCACCAAGCAGCAGAATTAAGGCCAAAAACAGGGGTATTTCGGGTCGAAGGGCTTGGAGATTCATGGACAGGCGGGCTAAGATACCAAAGCCCTCAGGAGGGATGAAGGCTAATTTTAGGCCTAAATTGCCCTTGAACCGGTTTCACAAGCCCGGAACTTCGCCCTATTTTTAGTAGTTGGCAAGCTTCCCGACCGGCAACACCAAACCCAACCCATGTTACGCTCCTGCCTTTACGCCCTTTCCGCTTTGTTCTTCCTGCATCAGAACAGCACCCAGGCCCAGGTGCTGATCAACGAGTTTTCCGCCGCCAATTACCGCCATATTCCGGACAACTACGGCGATTACGAAGACTGGATTGAACTGTACAACACATCGGGCAGCGCCGTTGATCTGAGCGGCTACCACCTCAGCGACCGCGCGGATGAGCCCACCAAATGGGCCATTCCAGGGGGAACCAGCATTCCCGCCGGGGGGCATCTGCGCTTCTGGTGCTCAGGTCGCAACACCACTGTGGGCTCGCATTACCACACCAATTTCAAGGTCTCCCAAACCCGCAAACGAGAGGGAATCTACTTCAATGATCCCTCGGGCGGGCATATTGACTCCAACGGTATAGCCATTCCCAACCAGAGCCGTCATTCCTGGGGAAGGAGCAGCGATGGGGCCGCCGACTGGGTCATCTTCACCAACCCCACACCGGGGGCCTCCAATTCGGGCGCTTCCTACATCGGATACGCCGCTACACCTATACTGAGCCCCGATCCGGGCCTGCACGCAGGAGCCCTCAGCGTCAGCATGAGTTCACCCGATGCCGGGCTGAGCATCCGCTACACCACCAATGGATTTATGCCAACCGCGGCCTCTACCCTGTACAGCAGCCCGGTGAATGTGGCGACCACTACCGTGATACGGGCTATCGCTATTCCCTCTGACCCGGACTATTTGCCCAGCTTTGTGGAGACCAATACCTATTTCGTCGGCAGCGGACATACCATACCCGTGGTCTCCATTGCCGGCGATCAGATCCAGACCCTGCTCAGCGGCAGTTTCATAGAGCCGGTGGGCTCCTTTGAATTCTTTGATGCCTCCGGGGGCTTTCTGGCCGAAGGGGTGGGGGACTACAACAAGCACGGCAACGATAGTTGGGCCTACCCGCAGCGCGGCCTGGACTACATCACCCGCGACCAGCTCGGCTATGCCTCCGATATCAACCATCCTATTTTCAAGGTCAAGGACCGCAGACGTTTCCAGCGCCTGATCCTCAAGCCGGCCGCCAACGATAACTACCCCTACGAGGTCGGGGCCCATATCCGCGACGCCTTTGTGCACACGCTCTCTGATGCTGCACAATTGAGGGTGGACGAACGCACCTCACAGGCGGCAATTCTCTACGTCAACGGACAATACTGGGGCGTATATGAAATTCGCGAAAAAGTGGACGACCACGACTTTACCGACTACTACTACGACCAGGGAGAATTCGACATTGACTTCATCAAGACCTGGGGCGGAACATGGACCGAGTACGGCAGCATGGCCGATTGGAATTCGCTAAGAACATATATAATGTCCAGCGATATGACAGTTGAGAGCAATTACACTTACGTCGATGAACGACTCAACACCGGCAGCCTTATTGACTATGCCATCCTGCACTCCTGGATCGTCTGTATGGACTGGCTCAACTGGAACACCGCCTGGTGGCGGGGCCGCAATCCGGACGGGGACAAGAAAAAGTGGCGCTATGCGCTATGGGATGACGACGCCAGTTTTGGGCATTACGTCAACTACACCGGCATACCGGACACCGGACCAACAGCCGATCCCTGCGATGCCACCGAATTGTCTGGCTGGTCAGATCCCGAAGGCCATATGGGCATGATCCGAAAGCTGATGGACAACGAGAACTTTCACGATGACTACATCAACCGCTACGCCGACCTGAACAACTACTTCTTCAACTGCGACTTCGCACTGCCCTTTCTGGACAGCATGCTCAACGTCATCCGGCCGGAGATGCCCGCTCAGATCGCCCGTTGGGGTGGCAACATGACCGGCTGGGAGAACTCGGTGACCCAGCTTCGCGACTTCATAATCGCCCGATGCGGATACATTGTCTCGGGTATGGAAGACTGTTTTGAAGAGGATGCCTGGCCCATCAGCATCATGGTTGAACCAGAGGGAGGGGGCGAAGTGAGGGTCAACACCCTGGATATACCCTATTATCCCTTCTCAGCGCTTTACTTCAGCGGGGTCAACATCGACCTTCAGGCCAGCGAGAGCGATGGCTGGGTCTTTGATCGCTGGGAATTGCTGCACCACAGTCTCGAACCGGGCATCACGGAACCCAATGTCCAACTGAGACTGAGCAGTTCAGACACCATCATAGCCTATTTCCGCATCACGGAATTGCCCGTCTTTCCCATCCACGTCGATGTGTATCCGCCCGGTGCCGGTACGGTGAGCATCAACTCGATTGAGCCGGTGTCCTATCCATGGACCGGGGGTTTTACGAGTGGAAGTGTGGTGAGTGTGCGGGCCACGGCGGCTGAGGGCTATTCCTTCAGAAACTGGAATCTGCTCAACCAATTCATCAACCCTTCGGCCAGCGATCCCAACGGCTTCTTCTCCATCTCCACCGGAGACACCCTTGAAGCCCATTTCCAATTGGGCACCGGTCTGGAGAGCCCCGGTTCAGCGCTGAGTTATTTCGAAGGGCTTCCCAATCCCAGCCCGGGCTGGCTGCAAATCAACTGGCAATTGGAGCGCGGGGGCCTGGGCTCCCTGGAACTGCTCTCCGCCACCGGCCAGCACATGGCCACCTTGCTGCCGCCCCAGCAGCTTCAACCCGGCCTGCAACGCCTGGACATCGATCTGGGCAGCGTGCTGAGCGGAGCCGGGCTCTACTTTCTGGTCTTGCGGGTAGATGGCTATCAGCATACAGCCAGGGTAGTTTACGCGCCCTGAACAGCTCATCAACTGCGCCTGCAGCCCGCAAAGGGGCAGTGAACTTTTACCGGGCCGGATTGGGCCAACTATCTTCGCGGCATGAAAAAAGTAGCGGTACTCGGAGCCGGCATGGTGGGCAAAGCCATGGCCATTGATATGGCCGGCGGATACGAAGTTGTGGCGGTTGACCTGGACACCGAAGCCCTTTCCAACCTGCGCCGCCAGCACAAGCTGGCCACCCGTCAGGCCGATCTGAGCGATTCGCGGCAGGTCATGGAGATCGTTTCAGGTTGCGATCTGGTCATCGGAGCTGTGCCCGGATTCATGGGCTACCGCGTGCTGGAGGCGGTGATCAGCGCGGGCGTGAATGTGGTGGACATCTCCTTCTTTGACCAGGACCCCTTCGAACTGGATGAACTGGCCCGAACGCACGGAGTTACCGCGGTGGTGGATATGGGCGTGGCGCCCGGCATGGACAATGTCTTTCTCGCCTACCATCTTGGGCAGAGCGAGGTGCAGCGATTTGAATGCCTGGTTGGGGGCCTGCCCCTGGAGCGGTGCTGGCCCTATGAGTACAAAGCCCCCTTTTCGCCTATAGATGTTCTGGAGGAATACACCCGCCCCGCGCGCATTGTCGAGAACGGCAAGGTCATCACCCGCCCCGCGCTGAGCCAGGTGGACAGCCTGGAGGTGGAGGGCCTGGGCACCCTGGAATCCTTCAATTCAGACGGGCTACGCACCCTGATCAGGACCTGTTCAGCGGTGCCCAACATGATCGAGCGCACCCTGCGCTACCCCGGCCATGCCGAGCGCATGCGCATGTTGCGCGACACGGGCTTTTTCGGCAAGGAGCCCATCGAAGTCAAGGGCCAGCTCATCCGGCCCATTGATCTGACCACCCAATTGCTGTTTCCGCACTGGAAGCTGGGCGCTCAGGAAGAGGAGTTTACCGTCATGCGGGTGCTCATAGAAGATCGGCAGCAGCGCATCATCTATGATCTGCTCGACCGATTTGACCAGAAGACCCAGACATCGTCTATGGCGCGCTGTACCGGTTATTCGGCCACGGGAGCGGCCCGACTGGTTCTGGAAGGTCGCTATGTTCAGGCCGGCATATCACCGCCTGAATACCTGGGCCGCGATGCCGCGCACTTTGAGCCCCTCATGCAGCACCTGACCGAGCGCGGAGTAAACTATCGCAAGCGGGTCGAAAGGCTGTAAAGCCTCTGGCCCGATGGGCTGAGCCGCAAGGCCCGGGGCAGTGGGTTGTGCTGTTTTGGGCAGCTCAGCCCATCCTGATGAGCACCGCGTTTTTCTCCACTGCGCTTCCCTTGCTCACCACAACCGCCTGTACGGTGCCGTCGGCGGGAGCCTTGAGCACGTTTTCCATCTTCATGGCCTCCAGAATCAGCACCGGGTCGCCCTTGCTGATGCTCTGTCCCGCCTCCACCATGACCTCTATGACCAGTCCGGGCATGGGCGCCTTGATGTCGCTGACCACCCCGGCGGCCAGATGGTTGAGCCCCATTTTCTCGAGCAGTTCATCAAAATGGTCCTGCACCTCAACGGTGTATTCATGGCCGTTGACGCGAATGCAGAAGACCTTGGCCGCGTCATCTACCGAAAGGATCTCTGCACTGTAACCCACTCCGTCGCGGATGACATGAAAGGCCCCTTCGCCTACCTGAATGCTGTCCAGCTCAACGGATTTGCCATTAAGTACTTGTCCTTCAACTTGATATACATTGCTATGGTTAACAGTAATTTTCACTATGGTTTTTTTAAACGGTTCGAAGGGCCTTTGGAGCATCAGCAGGCGACCTGCTTTGAACGCTAAGTTCGGGTGAATTTACCGCCTCTCTTTAATGTTTTTTCACATTTTAAAGACCTCTACACCTTTGTGCGGGGGTATCTTTGCCGCTCTTTAGCTTTTCGTCAGGGCCGCGCAGCGCCCAATCACCTGCGCTGGCGGCCTCTTTTTCCCCTCACTTCATCTTAGCCATGCACAGGATTTCATTCGTCAGTTTACTCGCCCTCATTGCCCTGTTCCAAAGCTCCTGCAACACCAGCAGAAGCTCCGTTTCTTCCAGCGACAGCGCCTCGGACATCGTCAGCGAATACTACGGAGAAGATGGAGAAGGCACCGGAGTTGAAGACTTGAGTGGGTCGCAGTTTACCCGGCAAATCAGTCCATATGCGGAGGGCCTGTACCAGGGTTCCTATACCCGGGAGCAGGACCTGATTCACACCCTTCTGCGCGTCAGCCCCGACTGGTCTAAGTCCCAGTTACAGGGAGAAGCTACCCTGACCCTTCGCCCGTATTTCTACAGCACAGATCGGGTGAGCCTGGATGCCAAGGGTTTTGATGTGCACGAAGTGGCCCTTCTGGATGAGCTCGGGGCAAAGAGCCCTTTGACCTATGAGTACGACAAGCTCAAGCTGGACATTGCCCTGAACCGCGAATACCACCGCGACGAAACGTATAAACTCTATATCCGCTATACCGCCAGGCCCGAAGACCTTCCCAAGGGCGGCAGTGAAGCGATCACAGATGACAAAGGATTGTATTTTATTAATCCTGATGGGTCAATCCCCAACAAGCCCACCCAATTGTGGACCCAGGGCGAGACCGAATCCAGTTCCTGCTGGTTTCCCACCCTTGACCAGAGCAATGAGCGCTGCACCCAGGAGATCTACATCACCGTGGACAACAAGTACAGCACCCTTTCCAACGGACTGCTGAAGCAGCAAACCAACAATGCCGATGGAACCCGCACGGATTACTGGGTGATGGAACTGCCTCATGCGCCCTATCTGTTCATGATGGCCATTGGCGAGTTTGCCCGGGTAGAAGACCGCTGGGAGGACATCGTTGTGGACTACTATGTCGATCCGGAGTACGAGCCCTATGCGCGCGCCATCTTCGGCAACACACCCGAGATGCTGGCCTTTTACTCGGAAATTCTGGGTGTTCGCTACCCCTGGTCCAAGTACAGCCAGGTGGTGGTGGAGGAATTTGTCAGCGGAGCTATGGAGAACACCACCGCGGTCATCCACTACGGGGGGTTGCACAGCACTGATCGCGAGTTGCTCGACAGCGACAACGAGAGCATCATCGCCCACGAAGCGATTCACCACTGGTTTGGCGATCTGGTCACCTGCGAGTCATGGGCCAATCTTCCCCTGAATGAGAGTTTTGCCACCTATGGAGAGTACCTCTGGTTTGAGTACAAGTACGGCCGCGAGTTTGCCGACAGTCACCTGAACGACGATCTGGAGTTGTATATGCAAGAGGCCGCCATGAAACAGGAGCCCCTGATTCGCTTTGGGTATGAGGACAAAGAGGATATGTTTGACAGCCACTCCTACCAAAAGGGCGGACGAGTGCTGCACATGCTCAGAAAGCAGATCGGAGACGAGGCCTTCTTCGCCAGTTTAAAGAAGTATTTGCAGGATCACGCGTTCAGCGATGTGGAGATGCACGAATTCAGAATGGCCGTTGAGGATGTTGTGGGACAGGATTTCAACTGGTTTTTCAATCAGTGGTTCTACGAGCCGGGCCATCCGCAACTGGAATTCAGCTACCGCCAGGACAGCGAGACCGGCAACTGGATTGTGGGCATTCGCCAGCTTCAATCCGAGTTAGAGACTCCCGTTTACCGCATTCCTCTGGACATTGACGTTTACAGCGGGGGAAAGGCGGAGCGAACCCGGGTGGTGCTCGATCGCCGCAGCCAGGAGTTTACCCTGAACAGCAACAATCCCGACTGGATCAATGTGGACGCCGAGCGCATGCTGCTGGCCGAGATTGACGATCAAAAGCCCCAGGCCTGGTATGAGCGCCAGTTGAAGGAAGGGCCTCTCTTCGCCGATCGGCTCTTTGCCCTGGACTATTTTGCCGAGCTGGCCGAAGAGGATGAGTATGCCAATGCCATGGTCGTTTCTGCCTTTGACGATGCGTTTTGGGGCATACAGGAATTGGCGCTGGACGCCTATGTCGTTCCCGAACAAGTGGATGAAAAACTGGTTGAAAAACTCATCGCCATGGCCCGGGGACACAAGAAATCAGCCGTTAGAGTATCGGCTTTGCGCAATCTTGGAGCCTTTGAAAACCCAGAGTATCTGCCCTTGTTTGAAGCAGGCCTGAGCGACAGCTCCTGGCGGGTTGTGGGAACTTCCCTTCGGGAGATGGGCCGTCTGGATGCCGATCTGGCCATGAAAAAAGCACAGGAACTCGAGGATACTAAGCACACCAGCGTCACCGTAGCTGTTCTGGGCATTTACTCCGCTCATGGCGGGCCGGAGAAGAATCAGGTGTTTCTCAACAAACTGGAGAACACAGGAGGCTGGGAGAAGTATCTGGTCATTCAGGAGTACAGCAACTACATGACCCGTCTGGACGATATGGGCACCGTAGTGGATGGTTGTATGGCCCTGGCAGAGTCCGCGGGTAACTCAGACATCTGGTGGATGAAGCATGTGGCGGAACGCGCTATACGCACGGTGTTAACCCGCTACGAAGATGAAAAGGATGAGCTGAGCAGCTCGGCTTCCAACTATGCGGCTCAAACCCAGGTGCTCGAAGAGCAGATCTCCAGATTGGAGAGCATCCTTGAGGGTCTGGGTACCAACTGAGCATAAGCTCGGCCGCTCTCTGGTCAACGATCTTCTATGGGAATCAGGCTGATGGCCGTACCCCCTCCCGGTGCCATGGTCAGGATCAGGCTGTCGGAAAAGAGAACCTGCCGTTCTTCCACCTCTAAAGCGGTGGGATTCAGATCCCAGTGCGCATCAGGCGCATCGCGGTAGATCTTTGCGGTGTAGCGCTGAGCGGGCTTCAGAAAATCCAGGGAGATGGTAACACTGCGGGCCTGTTCATCGCTGACCGCCCCGACAAACCAGCGCTCTGAATCTCGCTGCTGCCGCGCAATGATGGCGAAATCACCGGGCTCCCCGGCCAGCATCCGCGTCTGCTCCCAGTCCACCGCAACCTCCCGGATGAAAGCCATACCCGGATGGCCCTCATAGCTTTCGATCAGATCCGGCACCATCTGGATCGGGCTGTAGAAGACCACATAAAGCGCCAATTGCTGCGCCAGGGTAGTGTTGACCTGATTGTCGGGTCGGTAAGGCTCGAGTTTGATGTTGAAGATGCCCGGCGTGTAGTCAATCGGGCCGGCTAACATGCGGGTGAACACGACAATGCTGGCGTGCTCCGGCGGGTTGCCGCCATCCGGGCACCAGGCGTTGAATTCCTGGCCGCGCAGGCCTTCGCGACTGATTTCGTTGGGCCAGGTGCGCCGCACGCCCGTGTCTTTGATCGGCTCGTGCGCGTTCACAGCAATCTGGTATCTGGCCGCTGTTTGAATCACCTTGTGGTAGTGCTTGACCATGAATTGACCGTGGTGATATTCCCCCTTGGGAATGATGGTGCTGACATAGCCGGTCTTGACCGCGTTGATGCCGTGGTGTTTCATCAGCGCAAATGCGGTGTCCAGATACTTTTCATAGACCAGGGGCATGGCGGACGTTTCGTGGTGCATAATCAGGTTCACCCCTTTTTCGCGGCCATACCGCACCACTTCCGCCAGATCGTAATCGGGGTAAGGCGTGATAAAGTCGAAGGGCCCCTGCTCCGGGCGGCCATCGCCGAACCAATTGGCCCATCCGGTGTTCCACCCTTCCACCAGCACAGCGCCAATGTCGTTAGCGGCCGCAAAGTCTATCATCTCTTTGGCATAGGCCGTGGTGGCCCCGTGCCTGCCGCCTTCCATGTCCCAGCCGCGCCGATCCAGATGCATATCCCACCATATGCCCGCGTACTTGGTGGGGGTAAACCAGCTCATGTCCTCAATCTTGCCGGGCTCGTTCAGGTTCAGGATGGTGGTGCTCTCCACGAGTTTGGTGGCCTGATCGCTGATCAGAATGACGCGCCAGGGCGTGTGCCAAGGCCCGCTCATGTCCGCCTTCATGCCGTCCGGCCTGCCGACCAGTTCTGCTATCAGGCGAAGGCCCGCCGTATCAACGCGCAAGGTCATGTCCGTAAAATCGGTGAGCGCAGCTTCGTGAAAGGACAGGTAAATGCCCTCATCTGTGCGCATCGTCAGCGGGGTGTTGACCGCATTTTCCGGGATGTAGGTCTGCGCCAGCGACACGTGGTTGCGCTTGGTGGTAGCATCAATCCTGCTCAACCGCGAAGTGTTGTAGAGATGCTCGTAGATGTCCCAATCGCCCGGTGCCCACCAACACAGGGGATCTGAAGTCAGTTGAAACTCGGTGTCTTCGTGCGCAACCATAACATTTCCTATGGTATGGTTAAATTCATATCGAAAAGCTACACCATCATCATAGGTCCGGAATCGCACTGCATACCGCATCACCGGATCATCGTTTTTGGTGAAATTGACCAACAGCTCTTCGCTGCGGTTGGTCATCTGCCGCTGTTCGCCCCAGGGCTGTTCCCAGCTTTCGTCGATGGATTGCGTTTCGGTGCTGGCAATCGCAAAGCCCTTGCCGAAATCGCTTCCGTCCGCCCAGCGCATGCCCAGCCTTGACGTGTCCAGCACCAGAATTTCACCGTAGTGCACAGTGTAGGCGGGTTCGCCGGCTGGGCTGCTGAACACTCGAACGGTCAGTTTTTCGTCAGGCGATTGCAGGGTCAGGGTCTGGTTGGCTTGTTCGGGGGAGCTGCAGGCCGCTAGGCCCAGCAAGCTTAGGATGACAATGTTGCGGTACATGCTACGAAGATAGGGGGTGGGGGGGAATGGATTCCTCAGTAATATTTGATATTTGTTGGATGCCATCTTTCATTAGAGCGTTCCGTAAACTGTGTTCAAAAAAATCCTTCAAATTTTATTGCCCTGAAATGCATACATAGATTTTCCACATAACGTACAGATAGTCAAAGCATAAGGAAGAAAATGCTCCTGATGTTCACATATGGTTAACGTTTGCATCGTAATTATTTTACATCAAAAATTTGGAAATGCGGGGGGGGGGCAGCTATAATTGTCCATTGTTATTCATTAAACCTCCAGCCATGAGAACTTTGTCCCTGCTTTTTGTTATTTTGTTGGGGATGCGAATAGCTGAAGCTCAAACTGCGTGTACGTTAGTTTTAACTGGTAGCGCAACTTGGACGAATGAATCTGCTACAAGTCTGGGAATCACTGGATTTGGTGGCGCAGCAATAATCACTGGAGATTTTATAGTAGACACCCCGCTTCTAATCTTCAGTAGTGCACAGGTAGGTTTTAAGTCTGGGTGTAACATCGTTGTTTTGC
Source organism: Chitinophagales bacterium (assembly GCA_041751015.1). Lineage (GTDB taxonomy): Bacteria > Bacteroidota > Bacteroidia > Chitinophagales > BACL12 > WGOA01. The sequence continues at coordinate 206,150 of JBGSYF010000017.1, read as the reverse complement.
CCGGCTGTGAGTTACGCATTGTAAACAGTACGTTTTCCAATATAGGTACCCAGATGTGGCAAGGAGTAGTTGTCTTACCCGGGGGTAAACTTGTTGTAAATAATTCCAATATATGCAGTGCTGTTGAGGCAGTAAAGATTAACAATGGCTTTTCTTCAACTGCAGGCAGTTTTGATATACGAAATTCTCTGTTTAGATATAATTATATCAATCTGGAAGTAACCGATTACACAGCAGGCACCTATCCAGGTTATGTGATCGGAACACATTTTGAAGGTGGCAGTTTGGCACCCAATGGCTGCGATCCCCCGGGTTTTCCTGGTGCGCCTACAACCAATACGTATCGGGGTATTTCCATCAGTCAAGTTAGCGGAGGTGACGGGCTCACTCTTGGGGATGCTACAACAGCACCAGCAGGAGCGAATCGATTTACGGACATGGATTTGGGCATTTATGCGCTTAACTCCACGGTGCGAGTTTTTAACAATGAGTTCGAAGACATTCAGGACATTGCCGGTTTCAATCTGGGATACGCAGTTTACGCCGAAGTGAATCCTCCTGGACCCTATGAACTCATTGTGGGCAACGGGTCCAATCGCGCGAACACGATGACCGACTGCCGAAATGGAGTGTTTAGTACCGGCATGCGGCTTGTTAATGTATCAGACAACAACATGAATGCTCCTTCGGGTCCATTTGAAATTGGTGTGGAGGTTAACCGTACTGCAGATTCAATCATCGTTGCGGCCAATACAATTGAGAATTTTACCAACACCGGCATCATACTGGATGATAATCCCGGATCAGGAGGTAGTGGTGTTGACGCCAGCGTGAATAACAACACCCTTGAAGGCACCTTTGACGAGACGGTGGGCGTCTTTGTTAATCTACTGGACGGCGGAGTGAATGTGAACATCAATTCGATAGACCAGGTTTTTCGTGGCATTGTGCTTCAGTCGCTGTCAACAGCGGGTCAAGTGCAAGTAGATACGAACACGATCAATTTTGGCTATGCCGGGATAAGCTCGCAAGCGGCAGGGGGTATCTTATCCTTGGACGTTGCTGAGCCGATCATTTACAAAAACACAATCAGTGGTAACTGTCCCTATCCTGGGGGAGGAGGACCATGTCACACGATCAACCTCAACAATTCAAGAATTCGCGGCATTGTACTTTACCGCAGCCCGGATGCTAAGGTTTTCCTCAACTACATAGAACACAGCGGCGCGGGCATGTTCGTCTTGCAAGACAACCTGGAGGGCAATGCCATTTGCAACGAGTTCCATGACAGCTACAGCGGGGTGGTATGGGACAATGTTGATTCAGCAGAGTTTGGCAAAAGCGTAGGCGTTACAAACCGTGTGTACGGACTGGTATCCGACTCAAGCTCCAGCGAAAATCGCTGGACGAGTTCGATTGGGGGTAGTTTTGAGCCGGTGAGATCCTATAGTATCAACGGCTCACAGGCACACACAATTGATTGGTATTACCGCAATGCAGCGACATATGATTTTCCGGGAGGGGGGACGAATTTGGACGACGGTGGGACTGCTACCCCGTTAGATAGTGTTCTTGGTTCTCCATCGCCTATTTGTGACATTCTTGCTCAGTTTCGCGATGGGCAGGAACCTCAAGGGCTAGCACAAGCACCTTCTGGTGCTAGAGAAGAGGCTCTAGATCGAGCGTTGGTCCTAGGCAGTAGTTCATCCATTTCACCTTTATTATATGCTTACCTCCGCTGGGCTTACGCTTTTGACGTTGCCGATTCCCGGGTACAAATTGCAACAAGCTGGACCAATATTCCGAAGTTGGATTCGATACACAATGCTTGGCAGGCTGACGATCTTGAAGCTGCTCAGGTGCTTTTAGAAAGTGTGAATCCAATCAACTCTGAAGAAGAATTGTATAAACAGAGCTGGCGTCTTCGCGTACAGCGCGCTTTGGAGGAAGGGAGAGATTATTGGACACCAGAAGAGGTTGAGCATTTATTGAGTATCGCACATTCAGATTGGGAAGAGGCGGGATCGGCAGCAGTTTTTGCCCAAAGCTTATTGGGTGTTACCATCATTCCCGATGAATGGCATGTAGAAATGGAAGAAGAGTTACGGCAGAATGCAATACAAATAGAAGGACCAAAGATTGTTCCAAATCCGGCAACTAATTTAGCTTACTTACTAAATGTTGTGGATTATCAAAGTTTGCGTATCCTGGATATGCAAGGGACTATCTGGTTGGCAATACATCTGAATGGACTTACCAACCAACCCATCAACATTCAAGATCTAGTTTCAGGAGTCTATCTAGTTCAACTCATCAGCCGAACCGACAAACCAGTTACCCTTAAATTGAATGTAGCCAAATGAGTGCTGTTCGGCAATTTGGTGGCCTAATAGTTAGCTTGCTTTTCTTTCAATACTATGTCATTGCTCAAGGCCGGACTTCCAATTGGATTTTTGGGAATGGGATCCATATAAATTATGAGGATAACATTCCTTATATATTGCCTGTGGTTAATAGTTATGTTGCAAGAGAAGGGGCTGCTTGTATATCTGATATAGAAGGGGAGTTACTATTTTATTCCAATACTATTAGGGTATGGAATGCTAATTTCCAGCCGCTGTTAAACAGCGATACTTTACCGGCATTGGCGACCCCTCCTTCTTCATCGAAGACTAATGGTTCATTGTTTTTGCCTTGGCCAGGTGATAGTTCAGATCAGTATTTTGCTTTTTTACAGATGAATGATCTCGATAATCGATTGTACTGTTCTAAGATTGATCGATTATTGGATGGGGGCTTAGGTGCTGTTTTAGATGATTTTAAGAATATTGCAGTTTGGGATCATAATGTTTGTGAGCAATTACTTGCTATCAAACATGCTAATGGACGCGACTGGTGGATTGTTTCAAGAATGGGATACCTAACGAGTAGCCAAATGTGTGTTTCATTATTAACGCCAGATAGTCTTTTAAACCAAGGCATTCAGTCTGCTGGTTTTGAAGGTGCTTACGCGGGAGAAATGACAGCTTCACTAGATGGATCAATGATCGCCATTGCAGCATACGACGGCACTTGCTTCCCTCATCCGCCGATTATTGGGCTTTACAATTTTGACCGATGTTCAGGAACGATAACGATAAAGGACACGATGTTTACTCGGGAGTGTTATATAGCATGTTATGGACTGGCATTTGCCCCAAGTGGCAACAAACTTTATTACTCAACTGATGGAAGAATATCACTGTATCAAATTGATACGAGAGATATGGAATTAAAGGATTCTCTGGTTTTTAGGTTAGCGGGACCATCCGTGTTTTTAATGGGGAGTGGTCAGTTAGAGTTAAACTCCAATGGTGAGATAATCATGTCATATAGAAAAGGTAATCCGACATCCGGATCGGATTTTCTAGCTCAACATTTAGCTGTGGTACGGTTTCCGGAATTGGATGGGTTATCCTGTGCCGTAGATACTTTTGGTATTTTTCTAGATGGTTTTCAGAATACACATTTTTCCCTCCCCAACTTTGCCAACTACGACCTCGGCCCGCTCGTTGGAAGCCCTTGTGATACCTTATCGCCGCCGCAAGACACCATACAGACTGGCCTATATCATCACCCAATGCCAATTTGGTCAATACACCCCACTGTAGGTGCTGGAACCTACACAATAGTAAGCCCGGAAGCAGGATTGCTGGTTGTCTACGACCTCTACGGTCGGGAAGTCCTGAGGCAGTTGCACGAGGAAAGAACCACCTTCGACCTGACGGCGCAGCCCGCAGGAATTTATCTGGTTTACATGAGGGCTGCGGATGGCAGCCAAAGCCTTCCCCGGAAGATTGTGCGACATTGAGCTTTTTATATCATCGTTGTTTTTTAGGAGATACGAATTGATACGTTTACATTCGATTTTGATATGAAAAGAGCTCTTTCAATGGTAAGATTCTCCAGCCAGGCGTTAGCCGCGCCTTGCTCGGGTAAGCGAAGGTGCTCGGGGAATAGCCGTAAGCGCCAAGCCAGCATCAAAAACAACGGCTAACCGGGGAGCAACGCATCTTGCTGTAAGCCGCACGTCCACCCTCCCCCTCAAAACCCCTGCATCTCCACAAGTCTGCGGTAGACCCCGTCATGGGACATGAGCGCCAGGTGGTTGCCGCGCTCCACGATGCGGCCGTCTTGCATGACGGCGATCTGGTCGGCGTGTTGGATGGTGCTGAGGCGGTGGGCGATGACGATGGTGGTGCGGTTGCGCATCAGGTTGGTGAGCGCTTGCTGGACGAGTTTTTCGCTTTCGCTGTCCAGGCTGGAAGTGGCTTCGTCCAGGATCAGGATGGGCGGGTTGCGCAGAACGGCGCGGGCTATGGTCAGGCGCTGGCGCTCGCCGCCGCTGAGCTTGAGGCCGCGGTCGCCGATGATGGATTGATAGCCGTCCGGCAGGGCGGTGATGAAATCGTGGGCGTTGGCGATGCGGGCAGCCTGCTCCACGTCGGCGGCGGTTGCGCCTTCCACACCAAAAGCTATGTTACGGAAAACGGTGTCGTGGAACAGGATGCTTTCCTGGGTCACGATGCCCAGCAAGCCCCGCAAATCCCGGAGTTTCATGGTGCGGATGTCGCGGCCGTCCAGGAAGATTCCCCCGGAACTGGCTTCGTAGAAGCGCGGCAGTAAGTCAACCAAGGTGCTTTTGCCAGATCCGCTCTGACCCACCAAGGCCAGCACCTGGCCTTTGGGAATGGTCAGCGAAATGTCTTCTAAAACCACCTGCCCCGGCTGGTAAGAAAAGCAAACATCGCGGTATTCAACAGAGTGTTCCAGCCCCCGCACGGGCTCTGCGCTGATCGGCTCGGGCAGGTCATTGCCCGCGTCCAGTAACCCTTCGATCCGCTCCATACTGGCGATGCCGCGCTGTATGTAGTAGTAGGCGTTGGCGAAGGCCTTGGCGGGGTTGATCAGGTTGGCAAAAATTAGAATAAAACCTATAAAAACTTCTGCGCTAAAACTTCCGCTGATCACCATTTTGCCACCAAACCAGAGCACAACGGCCACCACCAGAATGCCCAAAAACTCCGAGAGGGGAGAGGAAAGATCACGTCGGTGCAGCGCTTTGGTCTGCAGGCGGTAATGCTCCTGAATGGCGGCTTCAAAGCGGTCGCGCTGGTAATGTTCTGCGTTGAAACCCTTGACAATGCGCAGGCCACCCAGGCTCTCTTCAATCAGCGAGATGATCCAGCCCACCTGGTCCTGGGCCCCGCGCGAAGGTTTTTTGAGCGACTTGCCAATTCCACCAATAATTAAACCGGTCAGCGGCAACAGAATCAGCACAAACAGCGTCAGGGGAAGGCTGATGCTGAGCATCGCAATCAGAAAAAACACGATGAGCACTGGCTCGCGAAAGGCCGATTCCAGCGTGTTCATGATGCTCCATTCCACTTCGGTCACGTCGGTGGTCATGCGGGCAATGACATCGCCCTTGCGCTTCTCGGAAAACCAGCTCATAGGCAGCTCCAGCAGGCGCACAAAAAGCTGGCGGCGCAGGTCGCGAACCACCCCGGTGCGCAAGGGAGCCAGGCTGTACATGGCCGCATAACGCGACGCATTTTTCAACATAAAAACCACCACCACCACCGCGCAAACCACCACCAAGCCGGAAATCTGGCCGTGCTCGGCCACATAGCTGCCAAATCGGTAGTTGAAGATGCCCGCCAGCGCGCGCCCGGACCAGGCAAAGGCCGGTTCCTCCGGGGGAATGGCCACTGTGCCAAAGAGCACCTGCAGGAACGGGATCACCATCAGCAGGCTGAACAAGCTGAACAGCGCATAGAGCAGGTTGAAGCAGATGTTGAGCAGCGCCAAACCCCGGTAGCGGGCAGCCAGGCTGAGTATTCGATAGAAACTTTTCATGAACAGAGGGGCGCTGCGGGTCTAAAGTTAAGGACACAAGAGCGCCCGATGCCCAGGCCCCCATTCGACCCGCTTCAGAAACAGCCTGCTTATCTTTGAGCCCAATGGATTCCAGGCGACAACAACAAGTTGGACAGATGCTGCAGCGCGAAATGGCCGAGATGTTCCTTCGCCAGGGCGCGCAGTGGTACGGTTCGGCCCTGGTGACCTTAACCGATGTATGGGTCAGCCCAGATCTGGAGATTACCCGCTTCTACTGCAGTGTGTACAATACGGATCAACCTCAACTGACCATAGATCGCCTCAATGGTCAGCTCAAAGAGATTCGCTTTCAACTCGGGCAGCGCATCCGCCATCAGGTGCGCAAGATTCCCCAGATCAGTTTCGTGCTCGATGACAGCCTGGACAGGGCTTTTAGGGTTGATGAGTTATTGCGAGAAACCTGAACACCCATCTGTTGAAGTGGTTCCGATCCTTTTCCTGGACAATTGCCTGGCGCTATATTTTCTCCAGAAAGTCAACCCATGCCATCAACATCATTGCCGGGGTGTCCATGCTCGGCATCGCCGTTGGCTCGGCGGCGCTGATCCTGGTTTTATCGGCCTTTAACGGGTTCGAAGGGCTTGTTCGCCAGCTCTATTCCTCCTTTTATCCCGATCTGTCCATTCAGATCAAAGAGGGGAAGCATTTCTCAGCCGATTCACTGGATCTGCAAGCCTTGCGCGAAATCTCCGGTGTGGAAATCTTCAGCCTGACCCTGGAAGAGAACGCCATCCTGGTCTATCAGGACAAAGAGCACATCGCCCTGGTCAAGGGGGTTGATGAGGCCTTTGAGCAGGTCACCGCCGTGGATGACAGCGTAATTGTCGGCAAGTACAGGCTGCACTACATGCGCTCAGATTCCGTCTGGATGGACGGGGCGGTGCTGGGGGCCGGAGTGGCGGATATGCTGGATGTGATGCTGGGCCCCAATGCGGCCTACCTCAATATGTACATGCCCCGAAGGGCGCTTGGAAGCGGAATTGGCACTTCCAGGGCTTTCAAGGAGCAGCGCATACGGCCTGAAGGCATCTTTCGCATTCAGCAGGAATTTGATGCGCGCTATGTGATGGTGCCGCTCCGTTTCATGCAAGAGCTGCTGGAGTACCGCGACAACCGGGTCGGGGCGGTTGAAATCCGTTTGAAAGACGGCGCCGACCCGGGCAGGGTGCAGCGACAGGTTCAGGCGGCTGTGGGAGATCGCTATGAGGTGCTGACCCGCTATCAGCTCAATCCTACCGTGTACCGCGTCATGCGCACCGAAAAATGGGCTGTTTATCTGGTGCTGACCTTCATTCTCATCGTGGCGGCCTTCAACATGATTGGCTCCATTTCCATGCTGGTGATTGAAAAGCGCCGAGACATGGCCACCTTGCAGGCGCTGGGCGCAAGCCAGGGTCAGATTCAGGGCATTTTCCTGCTCGAAGGGCTTTTTCAGACTCTGATCAGCATGGGTCTTGGCTTTGGAATTGCGCTTTTGTTGCTGATGGGTCAAATCTGGTTCGAATGGCTGAAGATTCCCGGTTCTGGCACATTTGTTGTGCAGGCCTACCCCGTTGACATACAATGGCCAGACTTTTTGCTCGTTAGTTCAACAATCCTGTTGATCGGGCTTGCAGCGGCCTGGTTTCCCGCCCGACAGGCGGCGGCCCAGCGCTATGTCATTCGAAATGAATGATGCAAAAAATTTAATTTTCACAGGTGTAAATCATTTTAAATCAATAGGTTATGACATCAAAGATGCTCAACTCCCTGACCTTCTTCCGCGCACTGATCCCGCTCATTGCGCTTTCTTTCGGCCCGGTGCAGGCCCAGGCCCAGACCCTGATCGTCAATCAGAATGCCGTCGAAGAGCCTTTCATCATGCCCCGCAACCTGATCTCTGTTGAGGTCGGAGGACCGGCCCGCAACCTGATCCTGTTTAGTTATCAGCGCATCGTTCCCCTGAGCAACAGCACGGCCTTCACTGCAAGGGTGGGCATGTTTGGATTTGGCAACAGCCGCGGCAGTGGCTCAGAGGCTCAATTAGACGTCATGGGCGGAATGGGCCTGTTGCTGAGCACGGAGAATGAGCACAACATGGAGATTGAGGCCAGTTATGACCGTTTCCTGTCCCGCGATGCCGACTATCGCAACCGCGATCAGAACCGTTTCATGATCGGGGCCGGATATCGTCTCCAGCCCTCCAGGAATGGCAAGGGCTTTGGCATGCGCGTAGGCATGGGCATGCAGGTCTATCTGCAAGAAGAGGAGTTCTTTGGCATTTGGGAGCCCACTTTGACCGAGAAGTCAACCGGTTTTCACCCCACGGCCTACCTGGGTATTGGCTACGCATTTTAGCCCTGCGCAAGGCTGACCATACTTCGGGTCGGCACGGTGCTGGCTAGGCGTCCTGACACAATTCCACCAGAACCCCGTTGGTGCTTTTGGGGTGCAGAAAACAGATGATCTTGCCATCGGCACCGGGCACGGGCTCCTGGTGCAACAGCACAAAGCCCGCCTCGCGCAGACGCTTCATCTCAGCCCGTATATCCTCCACCGCAAAGGCGATGTGGTGCAGCCCTTCGCCCCGTTTTTCAATGAATTGTGCGATAGGGCTTTGTTCCCGGGTGGCTTCAAGAAGCTCTATCTTGCTTTCGCCCAGCCTGAAAAATGAGGTGCTCACGCCCTCTCGCTCCACGCTTTCGGTTTTGTAGGGCGAATGGCCGAAGAGCTTTTCAAAGAGGGCATTGGCTTGCTCCAGGTCGCGGACAGCAATACCGAGGTGTTCAATTCGGGGAAGGGCCATGATTTTGCGCTTGTAGGACGCAAAATTCGTTTCAAATCGGCAGAGATTCGCCTTATGAGCAGATCGGCTTCACCCGTTTACCTCGATCATGCGGCCAGCACCCCGGTTGACCCGGAGGTTCTGGAGGCCATGCTGCCCTACTTCCACCAACATTTTGGAAATGCTTCAAGCCGCAACCACGCGTTCGGTTGGGTCGCTGCCGAGGCGGTCGAAGTGGCGCGGGAGCAATGCGCGGCGTTGATCGGCGCCTCTCCGGAGGAGGTGCTGTTTACATCGGGCGCCACCGAGAGCCTGAATCTGGCCATCAAGGGGGTCTGGGAGCGGTATCAGAGCAAGGGCCGACATATTCTGACCTGCTCGACGGAGCACCGCGCGGTGCTGGATAGCTGCCGGCATCTTGAGCGACTCGGCGCTGAAATTGACCTTTTGCCGGTAGATGCATCCGGGCAGCTCGATCTGGATTTGCTCCAGCGCTCCATCCGACCGGATACGGTGCTGGTGGTGCTCATGTGGGGCAACAATGAAACCGGGGTGCTGCATCCGGTTGAGGCCATTGCGGAGCGCGTTCATGCCGCCGGCAGCCTGTTTTGTTGCGATGCTACCCAGGCTATAGGCAAGGTGCCCGTGCGGGTGCGGGAGGCCGGTGTTGATTTACTGGCCTTCAGCGCGCATAAGTTTTACGGGCCGAAGGGTTGCGGTGCGCTCTACGTCAGCCGGCGCCAGCCCCGGGTTTCGCTGGAGCCCCTCATAGATGGCGGGGGTCATGAAGGCGGCCGGCGTTCCGGTACCCTCAATGTGCCCGGCATCGTGGGCATGGGCAAAGCCGCCGGGCTCGCGGCCGCCCGCCTTTCCACAGACAGCCCCCGTATTGCAGCTCTGCGCGATGCCCTGGAGCAGCGTCTCTGTCTAAGTGCCGGCGCCATCTGCAACAGCGGTGCTGCCCCTCGTTTGCCGCACATCAGCAATTTGCGATTTCCCGGTCGCAAAGCCGAATCGCTTCTGGCTTCCTGGTCTTCAGTCCTGGCAGCTTCCACGGCATCCGCCTGCTCCTCCGCCAGCCTTGAGCCCTCGCATGTGCTCAGCGCTATGGGACTGAGCCGCCCCGACTCCGATGCTTCGCTTCGTTTGAGCCTGGGCCGCGAGAACACGGCCGAAGAGCTGGAGGGCATTAGTATGCCTGTGAAATAAAGGGCTTTCACCGGACTGACATTAGCCCAGAGAGAACCTGTGTCAGCTCCATGGTTGACCAGGATCAGCGCCTTATGTGTTCGAGGTTACTTTATAACTACTGGTTTCCTATCTAAATTTCTATGCATCAGTGTTGCACCATCAATTCCTTTAAATCATGTGATTATGATACTCCTTTACCGCCCCTCCCTGTTTCTTTCCGGCGTATTACTTGCTTCATCCATCGTTGCACAGCCAACGGTGGAATGGGTGGAGTTTACCCGCGGCGTGTCCATCGCTACGGATGCCGATGAAAACGTCTATACTGCCGATTGGGAGTATAACCCAGCCGGAGACATTTACCTTACCAAGCGGAACACCGACGGTGTTCTTCAGTGGACTGCTAAGTACGAAAACACCGACAATACCCGCCACGAAGTAGCTACCTGGGTAGCCACCGACAACAATGGCGACATCCTGGTGTCGGGCACGATACGCTCAGGCTTCTCGTCGCCCGTCGACGCGGCCAGCCTGCTGATGAAATTTGATCCCGCGGGCAACCTGCTCTGGCGCCAGGTCTATGAAAGCAGTTTTGACGGGTCCTACACACGAAAATGCCTGGTTGATGCCGACAATAACATCTACGTGTTGGGTTTGGGCTTTGGAACTACTGGCATGGTTACCAAAGTCAAGAAATTTGCCCCGGACGGCACAGCCCTATGGTCCTACTTTGACGCTGCGGGCATCGGCGCACCGTTGAATTTCAAGTTCACCCCGGACAACCATCTGGTCTTGTCCGGCCGATTTATCATCGGTAGCGGTGGCGGTTACGCCAAGATTGACCTGGACGGCAACAACATCTGGAGTTACACGGCAGGTTTCAGCCTTACAATAGGTGACGTGGCCGGAGACGCTGATGGCAATGCCTACGTGGTTCACGGAACATCGGGCGGCACCGGTGGAGTTACCGTTCGTAAATTGTCGCCGGCCGGTACGCTGCTGTGGGAGCAACCCACGCCAATTGTCGCTTTTCGGGTCGAAGTGGGCACGGACGCCGCGCCAGTGATCAGCGGCTTCCCCAATAGCGGTACTCCTGGAGCCGCATTTGCCAAATACAGCCCGGCAGGCACCTTGCTCTGGCAAAATCTGGATGCTGATGGACCGACTAACGCTTTGCTGCTACACGCCCAGATGCAAATGGACGAGTACAACAACGCCTACCTCGCCGCGGGTACCTTGTTCCATCAAGCCTTGTGCAAAATCAATGCAGACGGCACGGAAGGCTGGACTGTACTGACCAGCGGCAGCAATGCCGTAGGCTTTGCCTTTGGAAACACCGCAGCGCATATTTACCTGGTAGGTGGTGCCACGGCCAAGATTGTGCAGGAAACACCATGCGCCGCGCCAATTGGCTTGTTCATAAACAACCTTACCACCACGTCGGCGCGCTTGAATTGGACCCCGGTACCCGGCGCTTTGGCCTATGAAGTTCAAGGTCGCAAAGCCACTTCTCCTGCATGGCGCACCAAAACCGTTCCCGGCAGCAAGAACAAGTGGGTAGTTTCCGGCTTAGTTCCGGGCAACAACTACGTCTGGCGCATCCGAACCCTTTGCGACCCAACCGGAACCCCTTCGACCTATTCTCCTGAACAAATGTTTAGCACGCCGGTGTTGCGCAATCTGGAGCCCATTGCAAATGTGCAGGTGTACCCCAATCCGGTGTTTGATCAGCTTAATGTAGCCCTGCATTTTCCGGAGGTCGTTCATGGCCAGCAAGTCATGATTCAGGTAGTGGGCATCGGGGGAAATATCCTGTTGGAACACGACCTTATCGCTACTCCAGGAACGGTAACGGCTTCGTTTGAAGCGGGCAACTGGCCTGTAGGAATTTACCACGTTGTCTGGTCCAGCGAAGCCTTGACCGCTAGCCAGGCTTTTACCGTTCAGCGCTGAACGGAACGCAACAGGGGTGTATCTTTGTTCTTGATCGTATGCTTTACATCAGCGAACAGGCCAAAGAGAAAGTAGAAGCCCTGCGGGAGAAATCCGGGTTGGGCGATGCCTTTTTCATCCGCGTCTCCGTAGTAGGAGGCGGTTGCAGCGGCTTGTCCTACAACCTGGATTTTGATTCGGAGCCCAAGCCCATGGATCAGGTCTTTGAAGACAAAGGAGTTAAGCTCGTTACGGACCTCAAGAGTTTCCTGTACCTCTGCGATACCACTCTTGATTTCAGCGGGGGCCTGAATGGCAAGGGCTTCCATTTTGTGAATCCGAATGCCGCGCGGAGTTGTGCCTGCGGGGAGAGTTTTGCGGTGTGAGGGGAAGGGGCACCTGGCCTAGGGCATCAGCCGATCAATCATCCAGTAGCCGTCAGCCTGAAGGCTGTAGAGAAAGCGATCGTGCAGACGGCTCTCCCGACCCTGCCAAAACTCCAGGCTGATTGGCTCCACGCGGTAGCCGCCCCAAAAATCGGGCAGGGGAACCTGGCCGTCGGCAAACTTGCGTTTCATCTCTAACACTTTCATTTCCAGCACTTTGCGAGAGCTGAGTACCTGGCTTTGGTCGGAGACCCAGGCGCCTATCTGGCTGCCTCGCGGGCGGCTTGAGAAATAGCGCAGCGACTCTGCCGTAGAGACCTTTACCGCCTTTCCCCGGATCTTGACCTGCCTTTCCAGGTCCAGCCAGGGGAACAGCAGCGCTACGGATGCATTGGCGGCAATGTCCCGGGATTTGCGGCTGTTGTAGTTGGTAAAGAACACAAAACCCTGGCGATCAAAGAGTTTGAGCAATACGGTTCGAAGGCTGACCATGCCTTCTGCATTGGCAGTGGCCAGACTCATGGCATTGGGTTCGGTTAACTGAGCTTGTCTGGCTTGTTCAAACCAGGCGGCAAATTGTTGGATAGGATCGGGGTTCAGGTGCTCCAAATCGAGGGCGGCCGTGCGGTACTCCTTGCGCAGGGCACCCAAATCCGCGCTGTATTCTTCTCCGGCAATCATGTCGGCTAAGTTAACCCGCAACTCAGGCAGTAGTGCGGCAAGTTCGGTGCCGCGCTCCGCGGGTCCTGAACACCCCTCACTCCTTTTCTTCCATAAAACGCCATTCCGCCATAGCATCTTCTGCCTCCTCCAGCTCTGCAAGGCTCGCTGCGGCATCCAGATCGCGGATCATGGTAAAACGGAATGGGCCCGCCGCGCGAACCCTGGCGATCAGCGCACCGCTGTAGAGGGTGTCCCACAGCTCCCAACTATTGCCCAGCCCTTTGACCGGCAGAACCTCTACCCACATGTTCCAGCGCAGGGGCAAACCATCCGGCCTCAAGGTCCACAAGTAAGCATCACCGGGCGTAATGCCTCCGCTTCCGTACTCCAGCAGCAGACCCGCGGAGCCGTCTTCGCCAAAGACCACCCCTCTTTCTACGCCTTCATCGAAAGCCTTGCAGGGAGCGTTCAGCCAGAAACTGTCGTTGAAAAAGTAATCCAGGGCCTTGGTCACCGCTTTTTCGCGAGCCTTGCCCTCGAGTTCCTGACCCTTTTTCCAGGCTCTGCCGCTCTTATCGGTTGGATTCAGATAGACCTCATAGCCTCCCCATCGCACCCGTGCTCTGTGGGCTCGCTTGTCCCAGAGATGCTCGTGTTGACCAAAGAAGTTCCAGCGCACAAAGGCTGTTTCGTCCCAGGCTTTCTTGTTCACCGCCCTTTCCATCATGCGCGCCAGGGTATCGGCCTGTGCGGCCATTTCTTTTCCACTTTCGGGAATGGGGCGGGGATTAGACGCCAGGGGAATGCAGGCCACCAAACCCAGCATCAGCACCACTAGCACAATACCGCTCAGACGCAAAATTCTTTTCATGGCATGGCTGGCATGGGATTACTGCTTGACCGTTGGTTTTGCATTGAACAGGGGAAAGGAGGAGGCAAAGTCCATCACTTCCCTGCCAATCTCGGCCGGCAGCTTTTCATTGTCGGCATCGCTGAGCAGACGATCCATCCACATGACAATTTGACGCATATTATCTTCGTTCATACCACGGGTGGTCACTGCAGCCGTTCCCACTCTTATGCCCGAGGTGATGAAGGGCGAACGGTCGTCAAAAGGCACCATGTTTTTGTTCACCGTGATATGGGCGTCACCTAAAACCCGCTCGGCTTTCTTACCGCTCAAATCTTCCTTGTTGCGCAGATCAATGAGCATCAGGTGGTTGTCTGTGCCGCCAGAGATGATGTGGTAACCCCTTTCGTTGAGCGCATCAGCCATGGCCTGGGCATTGCGTTGCACTTGCAGCATATAGTCCATGAAATCATCGGAGAGGGCCTCTCCAAAGGCCACGGCCTTTCCGGCAATGACATGTTCCAGCGGGCCGCCCTGAGTACCGGGGAAAACTCCGCTGTCCAGCAGCGCGCTCATCATGCGCAGTTCACCTTTGGGCGTCTTTAAGCCCCAGGGATTCTCAAAGTCTTCACCCATCATGATCAGTCCACCGCGCGGGCCGCGCAGGGTTTTGTGCGTGGTGGTGGTGACGATATGGCAATGGGGAAGGGGGTCGCGAAGCAATCCGCGGGCAATCAAACCGCTGGGATGGGAGATATCCGCCAGCAAAAGGGCGCCGCAGTCATCGGCGATCTCCCGGAATCGCTCGTAGTCCCAATCGCGTGAATAGGCCGATGCCCCGCAGATGATCAGTTTGGGCTTGACCACATCGGCCGTCTCGGCCACCTTGTCCATGTCAATCAGTCCGCTTTCGCGCTCGACGCCATAGAAATTTGGCCGGTAGAGTTTTCCCGAAAAGTTAACCGGTGAGCCGTGCGTGAGATGCCCGCCGTGACTCAGATCAAAGCCCAGAATCGGATCTCCGGGTTGGAGAACCGCCAGCATCACCGCAGCATTGGCCTGTGCCCCGGAGTGGGGTTGCACATTGGCCCATTCGGCATCAAACAGGTCGCAGGCGCGGTCTATGGCCAGGTTTTCAGCCTGGTCCACAAATTCACAACCGCCGTAGTAGCGTTTGCCCGGAAGCCCTTCGGCATACTTGTTGGTCAGCACACTGCCCACGGCTTCGCGCACATCATCGCTGACGTAATTCTCCGAGGCAATCAGTTCCAGCCCTTGGGTCTGGCGTTGTTTTTCGCGCTCAATGATGTCAAACAGCGTGGTATCTCTCAGCATGGAACAAGGGCTTTAAATGCGGGTGAATACTTTCGTTTAGCCACCGTCAAGGGGCGGGTAAACGCAACAGCGAAGTTAGCGCAAGCCCCGGGTTTCGCTCTGACAAGCTAAGGGATCAGTCGGGCCAGCGCGGTGCAACAGCGAAGTTAGCGCAAGCCCCGGGTTTCGCCTTTAGCTTTCAAAGGCCTGGGCGGTCTGGCGAATCAGTTCCTGTTGTTGATCGCTGAATGGAGCCTTGGGTAGTACATAGGCAGCCTTTTCGCCCACATAGAAAAAGAAGTGTTCAGGGCTCTCGCGACTGAGAAAGAAACTGCCTTTGGGTAAGTGAGTGGTTCCGCGCGGGCCGGTCAGGCTGATTTTCTTAGGGGCGAACGTCAGATGTATTGGTCCGGTCAGCCCTTTCCCAGCACTGCTGCCCAGGTGCCGCCGAACGCGCCAGCCAATGCGGTAGCGCACCCACCAGGAGCTGAGCAAGGACGCCACCACACAGAAACCCAAAAAGATCAGGGAGGGAATCTCCATGCGTTGCGCCTTGGGCTGCACAAGCAAATAGAACAGACCTACTAGCAGGGGAAGCGCATAGACAAAGCAGCGGTAGCCCTTTCGCTCCGGGGCATCCCAGCCGGCAAAACGGGCAAAGGCAACATGGTCTTCAGGCCCCAGCGTGTAGTGGATGTCCAGCTCTGATCCAACAACTTGCAGGCTTGCGTTGTGCTCCGTCACCGCTCAGCGTTTGGGGTAAACGGTTTTGCCAATGGCCAATCCACCTCCGGGTTTCTTTCTCGAAGAAGAATCACCCGGCTGATCAGCAGAAGGATCCGAACCGCTCGGCTTTTTACCCGACTTTTTTTTACCGGGATCTTCAGCGCTTCCGTCCTCGTCCACCACCACTAATCCAGAGCTTCTCTCGGCAGAGGTGGCCGGACGATCGAGCACCACAACCGGCAGCTCCGCCACTTCGGGCGACTGGCGCAGGATTAGGTAACCTCCTAAACCGGCCACCAGGGAGCCAATCAGAATGCCCAACTTGGATGCGCCCAGCATCTCCAGATCCGGATAGGCCAGACCGGCGATAAACAAGGCCATGGTAAAGCCCAGGCCGCCCAGCATTCCCCCGCCCATCAGGTGTCGCATGGTCATGCCCTCAGGCATCTTGCACCATTTAAACCGTATGGCCACCAAACTGAAACTGACGATGCCGGCAAACTTTCCAACGACCATACTGCTGGCCAGAGCCAGAATTAGTCCATTGAAACGCCCATCGCCCAGACTAAACACCACACCGGCATTGGCCAGGGCAAAGACCGGCATGATCAGTCGGCCCACATAGCCGTGCAACTTGTACTCCAGGTGCTGAAGCGGAGAGATGACCTCGTCGGTGTAGTTGTCAATATCGTCCAGGGCCGCGAGTTGATCCTTGGTCACCAGAATACTGGGTCCGGCATATTGCTGGGGCGTACCCAATCGCAAGACCGCGTCCTCCAGTTTTTCCATGAAGTGAAACAGGTTGATCGAACGGCGCATGGGAATGGTAAAGGCCATCAATACGCCCGCCAGGGTCGGGTGCAGGCCCCCGTTGAGGAACAACGTCCAGACTATGATAGCGCAAATGAAATAGAAGTACTTGTTGTAGTAGCCCCTCCAGCTCAATATGCCAAGGAGACTTAAAATACCCAAAGAGCCCAGCAGCATAGCCACATTGATGCCGTGGCTGTAGAAGATGGCAATCACCACCACGGCGCCCAGGTCATCGACAATGGCAAAGGCCGTCAGAAACACCTTGAGGCTCAGGGGCACCCGTTTGCCGAGCAATTGTAAGATACCCAGAGTGAACGCAATGTCCGTGGCCATGGGAATGCCCCAACCCACATTGGCGCTGGGCTCATTGTTGACCAGCAGGAACATGCTCACCGGCACAATCATTCCACCTAAAGCCGCCATAACCGGGAGCAGCGCCTTGCCGGGATCGCTGAGTTCCCCGGCTATGAGTTCACGCTTTATTTCCAGCCCGATGACAAAGAAAAACACGGCCATCAGGCCGTCGTTGATCCACAGGTGCAGGGGCTTGATCATATCGAAGCTGCCCGCACTGATGCCCACTTCCAGATGCCACAGATCTGTATAGCTCTGACCCCAGGGCGAATTGGCCCAGATCAGCGCCAGAATGGTGGCCCCAAACAACAAACTGCTGGCCGTAACCTGCTGAAGAATAAAACGCTCAAAGGGAGTAGCCAGATTGCGGAGTTGCCGTTTTGGCTTGCGGCTTTTGCGCCCCTGGCCCTTGCGTTTCTTGGTCATGGGCTAAAATTACCCCTTGCCCGCGAAAGCCATCAACCCCGATAGCAGGAATTGCCTGGAGGACGGATTGACCGCATCGGGCAACGGGTCAATTTGTTTAATTTTCGCGCCATGAAGGCTATAATTCCCGTGGCGGGAATGGGTATGCGACTTCGGCCCCATACCTATACTCAGCCCAAGCCCCTGATTCCCGTTGCGGGCAAGCCCATACTGGGCTTTATCATCGACCGCCTTCGGGCGGCCGGACTGGAGGATTTTGTTTTTGTGATCGGCTATCTGGGCGAAAAGATTGAGGAATACGTCAGTCGCAGCTACCCCGATATTCGCGCGCAGTTTGTTGCTCAGCATACCCGCGAAGGCCTGGGTCAGGCCATCTACCTGACCCGTCATGTGGTAGATCCCGGCGAGGAGATCTTCATCGCACTGGGAGACACCATCTTTGAGGCCGATATCGAATCGGTCCTGGCTTCACCATACTCCAGCCTGGGCGTCAAGAAAGTGGACGACCCCCGAAACTTCGGAGTGGCCGAGATCGGGGACAACGGATTTCTGACCAGGGTGGTGGAGAAGCCGGAGATTCCCAAGAGCAACATGGCCCTGGTGGGTCTGTACAAGATCAGGGAGAGCGCTGCCCTCTTTGATGCCCTGGGGGCTCACCTCGAAAGAGGCTTGCAGACTCAGGGCGAATACCACCTCACCGACGGCATCATGCAATTGATCCGCGATGGGGTGCAGATCACGGCCTTCAGGGTGCAAAACTGGTACGATTGCGGCAAGAAAGATATTCTGCTGGAGACCAATGCCATTCTGTTGCGAAAGGAGAGTCATCAATCCCCGGCATCGGGCCAATACAAGAACAGCATCATCGTCCCTCCGGTGGCCATTTCGCCCAGCGCAACCATAGAACACTCTATTGTCGGACCCAATGTCACCATCGGCGAAAACACCACGGTGAGTTTTTCCATCATCGAAGACAGCATCATCGGCAGTTACACCAAACTGGAACGGGTGGTGCTGGACAACTCGGTCATCGGCAGCGATACCTACATCAAAGGGCTTCGCCACAGTTTGAACATCGGTGACAACACCGAGATTGATCTGAGCTGATGATGAAGGACCCGTCCACATGGAGTCTCCCCAATAACATAACATAAGTTATCTTATGGTTAATCCGGTATCCAAACTCTTTGACATTCGCTATCCGATCATACAGGCCGGAATGATCTGGTGCAGCGGCTGGAGACTCGCTTCGGCCTGCTCCAATGCCGGTGTTTTGGGATTGCTCGGTGCCGGGAGCATGTACCCCGATGTCCTGCTTCAGCATATTCGCAAGACCAAAGAGGCCACCGACAAACCCTTTGGCGTCAATGTTCCGCTGCTCTACCCTTCCATCAAGGAACATATGGACATCATCATCCGCGAAGGGGTAAAGATTGTCTTCAGCTCTGCGGGCAACCCAAAAACCTGGACCTCCATCCTGCAATCCGAAGGCATCAAAGTGGTGCATGTAGTGCCCTCGGCGACTTTCGCTCTAAAGGCTCAGGATGCGGGCGTCGATGCGGTGGTGTGTGAAGGCTTTGAGGCCGGCGGGCACAACGGACGGGAGGAGAGCACCAGCATGGTGCTCATTCCCATGGTGCGGGACGCTGTGGACATTCCCCTGATTGCCGCCGGTGGAATTGCCTCGGGAAGGGCTATGATGGCGGCCATGGCCCTGGGTGCGGACGGGGTGCAGATCGGTTCCCGCTTTGCGGCTTCCGAAGAGAGCTCGGCCCATCCGCATTTCAAGCAGGCTATAGTGGACACGCCTGAGGGCGGAACCATGCTGAGCATGAAGGCGCTGATGCCCGTCCGCCTGGTCAAAAACAGTTTTCAGCAACGCGTGGCTGAAGCCGAAGCGCGGGGCGCCAGCGCATCGGAACTGGCCAACTTATTGGGCCGGGCCAGAGCCAAGCTCGGCATGTTTGAAGGCGATCTGGACGAAGGGGAGCTCGAGATCGGTCAGGTGGCCGGAGCCATTCGCGACATCAGGCCAGCCGCCCAGATCATCAGCGAGATCATCGCCGAGTTTGAGCTTCAGTGCAGCAAGGCAGCGGAGTGGAAGTTTACTTGATCCTCGGAATTTTGGCCAGACGCTCTTCTACCTCCTTGATCACGGCCTTCTGCTGTTCAACCTCACTTTGTTTGGCCTTTTGATCGGCTTCATTGCGCTGGATATTGCGCTTGTTCTCCTCAATCTTAGACACCTGATCCTGAATGCTGCTGTGCAGTTTTTCTTCTTCTTTCTGCAACTTGGCCAGGTCTTTTTCCAGACCCTTGAGGGTTTTTTCCGCTACGCTTTTCTCCTTGCCTACCGCACCGCTCATCTTGACCAGCATATCCTTTTGGGATTCAATTTCGGCGCGCTTGCGCTGTTGATCCATGTTGTTGGCCGAAATAGCCATGCGCTGCTTTTCGATGTCGCGCTCCATGGAGGCGATGGATTTGTCCATCTTGGCCTTGTCTTTAGTCAGGGAAGAAAACTCGCTCTCCTTGGTGGTCAAGATCTTTTGCTGCTCCTTTAGCTCAGTTTCCACCTGAAAGCGCTTGTAGCGGGTGGCGTAATCCATCAAGATTTGCTCGGCAATAGCGGATTGCGCGGCATGAGTCCTGGGGTTCAGAAAGATTCCTCCGAGATCAAAAAAGGCATCTACCTTGACATCCTGGCTGACCTGATATAGGCGCACATAGACATCAACTGTATTGTCGCTTAAGGCCTTGATCTTGGCGTCGTCAAAGAACACTTCAGTCTTGGCACTGCCGCTCACTTTCTTGGCCTTGTAGCCCTTGAAAGCCTCCTTGAGTATGCTTTCCGTGTCGTCCAGCACCGCATCGGGCAACACGATGGAAAAAGCGTGATAGCGGCCCTTGCTCATGGGAAGGGAATCCTGAGTAACCCTCATGGCAACCTGAGATTGTACCCCAGCTCCCGTGAGTAGGATGAAGCTAAAAAGAGAAAACAGGTAATTAAAAGAGCGATTCATCGTATTGGATTTGCTGAGTTATAGGACGCGGTCAGAGGCCTTTTTCGGAATGGATTTAAAGTACAGCCGTCATTCTGCCGGGTAAAATTACGTTAGGGGATCAGTAGCGGATAATCTTCCACTCCGTTCTGCGGTTTTCGCGGTGCAGTTCTTCCGGGCAGATCACACCGTCTGCGCAGTGGTTGAGCAGACGGCTCTCTCCATAACCAACAGCCTGCAGGCGCTCGCGGTTCACTCCCTGTCCCACCAGGTAATTGACCACCTCTTCGGCACGGGCCTTGGAAAGCTTGTCGTTGGTGGTGTTCTTGCCGTTTGAATCGGTGTGGGAACCGATCTCCACCACCATGCCGGGATTGGTGATCATGAGCCGGGCCAGTTTGTCCAGTTCCAGCTTGGCGTCCATGTTCAGTTCAACCTGAGCGTGCTCGTAGCGGATGTCCCGGAAACGAAGCCCTTTGTCCACCTGATAGGATTCCAGCTCCAGAACCCTGGTCAGGCGCTGCTTGCCGATCATGGCCTCTGCACCAATGCGCTCGGAGAGGTTGAAGTAGTTCATCTTGTCAGCGCTGATCAGGTAGCTGTCCGTCTTGTCAATGATGGCGTTGACCACTCCGTTCATGTCGGTCTCGAGCGGTCTGCCGGTATTGCTGCTCTCTCCGAGCAGATAGAGCTGAGCTCCGCTGATTGGCATCTTGCTCTGCTTCTCAATGACCTTGAGTTCAAGGCTCAGGGCGCGGTCGGCCTCAATGAGTTTCTCCAGGGGAAGGACCAGCTTATCGGGGTTGACATTGCTGCTCTCAAAGCTTTTTTCCACGGCGTTGTAGCCCTCGCGGAAAGCCGTTACCGAGTAGCTCTCATAGGGCGTGATGCGCAGGGTGAAGCGCCCTTCGGAATCGCTGCGCACCTGCTGAATGGTCTGTCCGGAGCGATTGAGGATGACCCGGGCCTCGCTGACCGGAGCCATGCTGCCTTTCTCCAACAAAATCCCTTCGACATAAAGGGGAAAGCGGCTCAGGCTGTATAGATCATCACCGCCCTTTCCGCCCGGGCGGTTAGAGCTAAAGTATCCCTGATCGCGCTCGGTGTCGAAGACCAGCCCGAAATCGTCCTGAGGTGAGTTGATGGGCGAGCGCATGTTCTCGGCCTGGCTGTAGCGGCCGGAGCGCAGCGGCGAGCGGTAGATGTCCAGACCGCCCAGTCCCCGGCGCCCATCCGAAGAAAAATAGAGGGTTCCGTCGTCGTGCACAAAGGGAAAGGCCTCATTGCCCTGGGTATTGATGCCCGAGCCCAGGTTTTCCGGCTCGGTCCAGCCGGCAGCGCTTCGCTCGGTCTTCCAGATGTCCATTCCACCAAGGCCTCCGGGTTTGTCTGAAGCGAAGAACAGGGTGTTGCCGTCAGCCGAGACCGCGGGATGGGTGTACTCGTAGCGCGGATCGCAGAAGCTGAGTTTTTGCGGCTTGCTCCACTCGCCTTCGAGCATGACCGACTGGTAGATCTGCATGGCCTTTCCCCCGTGTTTGGCCCGCTGTTTACGGCCACTGGAGGTGTTGTTGCGGCTGTAAAAGACGATACTGCCCGTTCCGTTGAAGGAAGCCGGCCCGTCGTTGCGGTCGCTGCTGAGCTTTGTACTGAAGGGGCGGCTTTTGCCAAATCGATCCTTGCTTCCCTCGGCGAAATAGAGATTGAAGTAGGGCTGGCCGGTCCACTGATCCTTTTTGCTCTTCTTCTCCGTGCCCCGGGTGCTGGCAAAGACGATGCCGTTGCGGTAGATGAATGGGCTCATTTCGTTGGCCCGGGAGTTGATGCTCAGCGGCAATAACTCGTATTCACTGCCCGTTCCGATCAGGTCGCTGATGTCGGTGCAACTGCTCAGCAATTCGCTGCCCCTGGGATCATTGGGCTGCATGTAGGTGTAGCGGCGGTACCAGTTTACGGCCTCTGCGCACTTGCCATTGACCTGCAGGGATTGCGCGTAGTAGAGCACAAATTCAGGCCTTATGTTTTGTTGATCTACCGCTTTGGCGTAGAAGGGTTCGGCTTTTCCGAGCTGGTTGGTCAGTCGGTAACATTCCGCCAGACGCAGACTCGCTTCCAGGGCAACGGGTCCATCGCTGAGTTCTTTGAACAGGGGAATGGCCTCGTGAAATGCCATGGCCTGGAACAAGCTTTCCGCCTTGCGCATCTTGGAGCTTTGGGCCACAAGGTCCTGGCTGAAAAGCCCAATGAACATGAAGAAAACAGCAAACCGTAATGCTTTCATCGGATGGCAAAGATAATCAGGAGTTGGCATCGGGCCTGAACTTGCCATTTAGTGGATAAATTGTGGGTCTTGAAGTTAGCGGGATTGAAGAATATGGAAGAACTTGGCAAAGCGGCTAAACGGCCTTTCACATGAAAACACTGCTTCTGGAAACACTCCGCACCGAACTGCCCGGTAAAAGCCTCTTTGTGGCTTTGACTTTTGTGGACTATTCCGGTGCCTTGCTCGATCAGTATCAGACTTCAGGCACTGTAGAGAGCCTGACTGAAGACGGTTTTATCCTGCTGCGCCAGACTGACGGCAGCCTGTTCCGGCTTCCTGCGGACAGCGACTATATCCGCGCAGCCGAGCCGGGTGAGTACCGCGAGCGCAATACCGGCCGCCTGATTCTCAATCCCGATTTTTTGGGCCAGTGGGAGGTTACCTTGCGTTCTTTTCAGGAAGTGGAGCGTTACCGGGATGGGGGATTTCCGCTTTTGGTGGCGAGTTGAGTGAATTTGCGACCTTTATAGCTAAGCCACAGAGAGGCTGGCAGGATTTTTGCTGCATTTACCTTTTGCCTTGTCCTGCCTGACAGGGGCTGAATTGGCTATCCTAAGCGCGTTGTGCGCTTGCTTGCCCTTGCACAAAGCGCTTTGCGCCCAATCATGAACAAACACCCCTTTTACCTGCTGTGCGCTCTTGGGACTGCCCTTTATGCAGCCCTTTTTGCAGCGGGATGTGGCGCTTCAGACAACTCTGCTACAGAGCGACAGGCCTCCAAGGCCAATGATCATATGCACGAGAGCGGCTTCCGCGATCTGGTGGATCGCTTTGAGGCGCCTGACCGCAATCTCTGGCAATGCCCTGATCTGATCATGGATCAACTCGGCCCGCTCAAGGATAAAACGGTGATGGATCTCGGGGCGGGAACCGGATATTTCAGTGTGCGCTTTGCCGATGCGGGCGCCAGGGTGATTGCCGCCGATGTGGATCAGCGCTTTCTGGACTTCCTCAACCAGCGGGCCAGGGGGCTGGGATATGGCCCTGATAGAATGGAGACCCGCAGGGTTCCCTACGACAATCCTTCGCTGGCACGGGGCGAAGTGGACCTGTTCTTTACCTGCAATACCTACCACCATATTGAGCGCAGAGACGAGTATTTCAAGATGGTGAGACAGGGCCTGGCCAAGGGTGGAAAGGTGGTGATTGTCGATTTTCAGGAGGGGACCACGCCCCATGGTCCGCCGGCCTCCATGCGGGTTGGGCTCAATGAGATGCAGCGCGAACTCAAGGCGGCGGGTTTCCGGCGCATCGGCGTGGACAGCGTTCTGCTGCCCGAGCAGGTCATGGTGATCGCCTGGCCCTGAGCTGCTGACCTTCCAGCGATGACCTCCAGCGCGGATCTTCCAGCGCCGACTTTCCACCAAAAAAGCGCTGCTCAATGCGCCTCCAGCCAATTTTCGCCCACTCCCGCCTCCACTTCCAGCGGCACGCCCAGATCATAAGCCTTGCGCATCCGCTCGCAGACCAGCTCCTTGAGCTCTTCGGCCTCCTCGCGGTGCGCGTCAAAAACCAGTTCGTCGTGTACCTGCAAGGTCATCCGCGATCGCATCTTGCGCTTTTTCATCTCCTGTTGAATGCCGATCATCGCCAGCTTGATCAGATCGGCGGCTGAGCCCTGAATAGGGCTGTTGATGGCGTTGCGCTCCGCATGTCCGCGCAGGGTCAGATTGCGCGAGTCGATATCGGGCAGGTAGCGGCGGCGCTGCAGAATGGTTTCGACATAACCCCTGGAGCGGGCCTGTTCAATGTTCTCCTGCATGTAGCGCTGTATGCCCGGATAGGTCTGGAAGTAGTTGCTGATCAGTTCATCGGCTTCCTTTCGCGGAATGTCCAGACGCTGGCTGAGCCCAAAGGCGGAGATGCCATAGATGATGCCGAAGTTGACCATCTTGGCCTTTCGCCTCATATCGGCATTCACCGAAGCCAGCTCTACCCCGTATACCTTGGCCGCTGTAGCGGCGTGAATGTCCAGACCGCCCTGAAAGGCCTCCAGCATGGCCTGATCACCTGACAGCGCGGCGATGATGCGCAGTTCAATCTGGCTGTAGTCTGCGCTGAGCAGCACGTGATCCTTATCTCTGGGCACAAAGGCCTTGCGAATCTCCCGTCCCCGCTCCGTGCGGATGGGAATGTTCTGCAAATTGGGATTGTTGGAACTCAGGCGCCCGGTTGCCGCCACCGTCTGGCTGAAATTGCTGTGCACCCTTCCCGTTCTGGGATTGATCAGGCTGGGCAGGGCATCGATATAAGTTGATTTCAACTTGCCGATCTCGCGGTACTCCAGCACTTTCTGCACTATCGGCTCCTGACCGGCCAGCTTGAGCAGCATCTCTTCGGAGGTAGAGTATTGCCCGGTCTTGGTCTTCTTGCCCTTGTACTCCAGGCCCATCTTCTCAAACAACACATCGCCGAGTTGTTTGGGCGAATCGAGGTTGAACTTCAGGCCGGCTATCTCCTGCACTTCCTGTTCCAGTCGGGACTGATCCTTTTGCATGGCCTGGGAATAGCGCTCCAGGAAGTCCCGGTCCAGGGCCACCCCTTCGAACTCCAGATCGGCCAGCACGCGGAGCAGGGGCAGTTCCAGCTCCTCATACAGCTTTTCAATGCCCTGTTCTCGCAGCATCGGCTCAAAGACGGCGTGCAATTGCAGGGTGATGTCGGCATCTTCTGCGGCATACTCGGCCACTTTCTCCTGATCCACATCGCGCATGCTCAACTGGCCTTTGCCGCGCTTGCCTATCAAATCCTCAATCGGTTTGGGCGAATAGCCCAGGTAGCTCTCGGCCAGGTAGTCCATCTTATGCCGCTTTTCGGGCTCCAGCAGGTAGTGGGCAATCATGGTATCGCCCAGGGCCCCGGCAATCTCCAGGCCGTACCAGCGCAGCACCAGCAGGTCGTACTTGATGTTCTGCCCTACAACCATCAATTCTTTGCGGCTCAGCAGCTCGGCAAACTCCGCCGCCATGACCATGGCTTTTTCTCTGTTGGCGGGAAAGGGCACATACCAACCCTGGGCTTTTTTCCAGCTAAAACTCATACCCACCAGCTCGGCCGTATTGGGGTCGGTGCCAGTGGTCTCCGTGTCCAGGCAGATCAGCGACTGCGCCTGAAGTTCCCGGATCAATTCGGCTCTTTTTTGGGGCGTGTCGGCAATCTGGTAGTCGTGTTCGGTATTGCCCAGGTGAAGCCCGCCCTGCACCTGAGCTGCGCGCTCGGCTGCGGGGCGCCCCCCCCCACTTCGACCCGATGAAAGATGCGCCTGACGAGCTTCGTGTACCGGCTCCCCGAACAGATCCATCTGCCGCCCTTCGGCCCCCGCTGCCTTCTGAAAAGCGCCAGGTGTGATGCTGCGGGGCTGATCGCTGTTGATCGAAAAATCATCGCCCAGAATGCGCTTGCCCAGGGTCCGGAATTCCAGCTCCGCGAATAGGACGGCCAACTTGTCCCGATCCGGTTCATCAATCAAATAATCATCTTCGTCAAACTCGATGGGCGCGTCCAGGATGATGGTGGCCAGCACCTTGGAGATGCGCCCCTGCTCGGCATAATCGCGCAGGTTCTCGCCCAGCTTTCCCTTGATGTCCGGGGCGGCTTCCAGCACCGCCTCCAGGGTGTTGTACTCCCCAATCAGCTTCATGGCGGTCTTGGGGCCCACCTTGGGAATGCCCGGGATATTGTCCACCGAATCGCCCATCAGGGCCAGGATATCAATGACCTGCATGGGGTCGCCGATCTGCCACTTGTTGAGGATTTCCGGCACGCCCAGAATCTCGTGCGGGTTGCCCATGAAGGGCGGCTTGTACATGAAGATGTTCTCGCTGACCAGTTGCCCGTAGTCCTTGTCCGGGGTAACCATGTAAACCTGATAGCCCTGCCGCTCGGCCTGTTTGGCGATGGTGCCAATCAGGTCATCGGCCTCGTAGCCCTCCAGCTCTATCACCGGAATGTGAAAGGCCGACAGGATCTCCTTGATGATGGGCACGGCAATCTGAATGTCCTCCGGGGTCTCCTGCCGGTTGGCCTTGTAAAAGCTGTGCTCGGCCTCGCGATTGGTCGCGCCAAGATCAAAACACACGGCAAGATGGCTTGGCTCCTCCCGCTTCATCAAATCCATCAGGGTGCTGACAAAACCCTGAATGGCCGAGACGTTCATGCCTTTGGAGTTGATCAGGGGGTTGCGCACAAAGCCAAAATGCGCCCGGTAAATCAGGGCGTAGGCATCCAGTAAAAACAATCGGTTGTTGCGGGCCATAGACGTGTTTATTCCGTTCGAAAGGGGGCTCAGCTTTTCATGAGCCGGCGGGCTGTTCATGCAGGGCTTCCCAGTACTCCAGCGCCCGGCGCGTATGGGGAATGACTATGGTGCCGCCGACGATGTTGGCCACCGCAAAGATTTCCATGATCTGTTCGGTTTTCAATCCCTGCTCCTGGCATTTGCCCAGATGGTAGCGAATGCAGTCATCGCAGCGCAGCACCATAGAAGCTACCAGCCCAAGCATCTCCTTGGTCTGAGCCGGAAGAGCTCCCTCGGCGTAGGCGTTGGTATCCAGATTGCAGAGCCGGTTGAGCACCTTATTGCCCTGGGCGTTCATCTTATCGTTCATACGCTCGCGGTATTGGTTAAACGCGCTGACTTGTTCGTTCATGTTTCTGTGATTGACCGAGCGCACGGCTGCGGCCTGCTAATTTAGCCAAATTGCCCCGTGGCCCGGCTCACATATCCATTGCCCAATAATGGGTAGTTTTGGCCCTGATTTTTACATCACCTGATATCGCCATGAAAAAAAGCAATCTCATCATTCTGTTGGTCGCCCTGGGCATAGGGGCCATTCTGGTATTCACCGGTATAGGCAAGTACAACACCATCGTCAGCCTGGACACGGATGTACAGAACTCCTGGGGAAAGGTGCAGACCGCCTACCAGCGACGCGCGGACCTGATCCCCAACCTGGTCAGTACGGTGAAGGGCTACGCCGATTTTGAGCAGGAGACCCTCACCCGCGTCATTGAAGCCCGTCAGCAGGTCACCAACCTGAACGTCGATCCGGCCAACCTGAATCCGGAGACCTTCAACCAGTTTCAGCAAGCCCAGGGCCAGCTCTCCGGCGCCTTGTCGCGCTTGCTGGTCACCGTGGAGCGCTATCCTGAACTCAAGGCCGATGCGCGCTTTGCCGACCTTCAACACGAACTGTCCAGCACCGAAAACCAGATCAAGTTCGAGCGCGACGCCTTCAACAACACCGCTTCGGGCTATAACAAATACATCCGGCAGTTTCCCAACAACCTCTTTGCCGGGTTGTTCAACTTTGATCTACGCAGCTTGTTTGAGGCCGAAGCGGGCTCAGAGATCGTCCCGCAAGTGAGCTTCGACTAAAGCCTGCCTCCAGCTTCCAGCCTTTTTGCCCCTATGAGTCACGCAGGAAATTTTTTCTCCAAAGCCGAAGACGAGCGCATCGTTCAGGCCATCCGTCAGGCCGAGCTCAAGAGCTCCGGTGAGATCCGGGTTCACCTTGAAGATCACTGTCCGGGTGGAAATGCCCTCGACCGCGCCGCCGAACTCTTTGAGGAATTGGGCATGAGTGCCACCGCGCAGAGAAACGGCGTGCTGTTCTACCTCGCGGTGCAGGATCACCGCTTTGCCGTGCTGGGCGACAGCGGAATCAACGCCATAGTTCCCAAGGGATTCTGGGACAGCATCAAGTCGCAGATGGAAGCGGATTTCAAACAGAAAAAATTCACCGAAGGGCTTTGCCGGGCTGTGCTGGAAGCCGGCCGTTTGCTGGCAACCCATTTTCCTCATACCGGTGATCAGGACCGCAATGAACTTTCGGATGAGCTATCCATCGGGCGCTAAGTCAGGAGCATTCGCCGGCTTCAGGGCAGGGTTGGCAGGACTCTTTTTGCTGCTTTTTCTGCCGGGGGCACTCTGGGCGCAGACCTCTAAAGACTGCCCCCCGCCCCGCCCGCCAAAATCGGAGGGACTGGTTCACCAGTACGGCAACGCCGCGCTGCTGACGGCAGATGAAGAAGCGGCTCTGGAACAAAAACTCATCGCCGCAGACGATACCACCTCCGTGCAGATCGTCATTGTGGTGCACCCCGACCTCTGCGGCATGCCCGCCTGGCAATTCGGCGCTCAATTGGGGCAGGAGTGGGGCGTTGGGCAGGAAGGCCTGGACAACGGAGTGGTGATTGCCATCAAGCCCAGAGTGGGCTCCGCGGCCGGCGATCTCAGCATTCAATCGGGCCGGGGCATGCTGGTTCACCTGGATGCAGCCATGGCCGGCCGCGTCGTTGACCGCATCATCATCCCCGCTTTTCGCGAAGGGCGCTACTACGACGGCCTGGACCGCGGCACGGATGCCATCTTTCAGATCGTCGCCGGACAGTACGAAGGCATCGAGGACCGCCCGGACACCTTTCCGATCATCGTGGTGATCCTCGTCTTCCTCATCATCATGGCCCTGTTCATCTTCCTGGCTTCCAAAGCCGAGCATTTCACCACCTACAGCGGCGGGGGCAGCACGTCCAGAACGGGCAGTTGGGGCCACGGCGGCATGGGTGGCTTTGGCGGTTTTGGCGGGGGAAGGGGTTTGGGAGGTGGTGGCGGCGGCTTTGGGGGAGGCGGTGGTTTCGGCGGCTTTGGAGGGGGCGGTTTTGGGGGCGGTGGAGCCAGCGGGAGCTGGTGAGATGCGAGCGCCGGCAAATCCGTGGCCCGCGCACTAAGACGTCCGCCGTTAAAGCTCCAGCTCCGTATTCGGGTCCCAGAAAATCCGCTCAAAATCCTGAACCTGGTCTTCCCGCACTTCAATGCCCTCTGCCTCCAGCAGCATTTGCATCTGCCCGGGATCCCCAAAATGGTGTTTACCGCTGAGCATGCCCTGGCGGTTGAGCACCCGGTGCGCGGGAAGGCCCGGATCGCTCTGATGACTCGCGTTCATCGCCCAGCCCACCATGCGCGCTGAACCCGCTGTGCCCAGATATCGGGCAATCGCCCCATAGCTGCTCACGCGACCCCTCGGAATGAGCCGGACCACGGCAAAGACGTCTTCAAAGAAGGAGTTTTTCTGTTCTGACATAGACCGATTCTGGCCCGCGAAATGGCGCACAACGCAAGCCCGGCTGAAAAATAGGCCATTAATTTGCAGGAGAGCCCTTCGCCCTGCGCAAAAAAAATCACGCACCTATGCACGAACTCCGTCTGAAAGCCGGTCCTATTGGCAATTTAACTGACGCCCGTTATTTCGCCGCCCAGGGCGTGGATTGGGTGAGCTTTTGCTTCGACCCGCTTTCCCCCGACTACCGCTCCCCCGAAGAAGCCCTGTCCATCAAGAACTGGCTGTACGGTCCCAAATGCGTAGGGGAGTTCAGAAATCAGGATGCCGAAAACGTCATGGGCATTGCGGAGTTTGTGGGCCTCGATGCCCTGGAGCTCGATCTGGCGGTGCTGCCCCTCCCCCCCGAACTCCAGCACCTGCCCATCTTTCTTCGCGTCAGCGGAACAGAGAGCGACACGGAATTGTCGGCGCTCCCCCCCCTGACCCATGCTCTGCTGCTCGATCCAAGCGGTCTGGAAGAACCCTCAAAAACCCTAATCCGCCTGGAGCATTTTGCCCCCGTCTGGCTCAGCGGCATAGGCAATGTAGGCCAGGCCGCCCCCTTGCTGGAGCGCAGCAAGCCCGCCGGACTCTGCCTGAGCGGGGGAGAAGAACTGGAAACGGGCCTCAAGCTCTTTGACGAGCTGGACGAATTGTTTCTGTTCTTAGAAAGCCGAACTCAAAGTTCTTAACTCAAGGCTCCTAACTCAAGGCTCTTAAAGATCAGCCTTTCAGCGCCGCCTCGTAATTCGCACCGATATTGGACCAATTCAAGCCGCTGAGCACCTGATCCACGTAGTCCTTGCGCCGGTTCTGGTACTTGAGGTAATAGGCGTGTTCCCACACATCAATGCCCAGAATCGGATGACCAGAGCGCTCCACCACCTGCTTCATCAGGGGATTTTCCTGATTGCGGGTGCCGGAGACAAACAACTTGCCGTCATTGCCCAGACTCAGCCAGGCCCATCCCGAGCCGAAAACCTTCATCGCGCTTTCGCTGAGCTGACTCATCAGGGCCTCCGCCGAGCCGAACTCCGCCTGAATGGCTTGGGCCAGCCCGCCCTGGGCAGCGCTCGTCTCGCCCGGAGCTAAAACGCCCCAGAACAAGCTGTGGTTGTAGTGACCTCCTGCATTGTTGACCAGGGCCGTATCGCCGCTGTCCGCGCTGATGTTTTCAAGAATGTCCTGGAGGCTTCGACCTTGCAGACGATGCCCTTCCAGCGCGGCATTGAGGTTCTTGACATAGCCCGCGTGATGCTTGCTGTGGTGAATCTCCATGGTTTGGGCGTCAATGCGGGGCTCCAGAGCCGTATAGGCATAAGCGAGAGGCGGCAGTTCAAAGACTGCGGGTCCCTGTGGGCTCTGACAGGCCATGACCGGAGCCGCCGTCACCCCCATCATCAGCACGCCGCTTTTCAGGATAAAATCTCTGCGGTCCATAAGAATATTGGTTTAAGACCAGAAAATATGCGCTACTGCGCTCAGAAACAGCGACAAGTTAGCCAAAACCCTTCAAGGAGCAGAAGTCGGGCCAGCCCTGCGTTGACGGACCGCGGCTCAAACGCCTTTCGAACTGCTCTGAATCAAAGCCTGAAACGCAAGTAGGTAATGGGCTTGCCGAGTTGGCGGTGCATGCGCTCGTAGTAGGTGGGGATCTCCAATTCCGGCAGGGGCAGGGCTCCGGCGTCAATGTCCGGGCAGGCCAGTTCAATCTTCGCGCCAAAGCTCTGCGCGGACTCTATGCTGTACGCGTAAAGCTCCTGCGAATCGGTCTTGAGGTGAACGGGCGCTCCGGGCACACCCAAACTGCGATAGATGTTCAAAAAGCGGTGAGCCGTCAGGCGTTTGCGAGCCTTGCCTTCGCGCAAATAAGGATCGGGAAAGGTGATCC
Organism: Chitinophagales bacterium; assembly: GCA_041751015.1. Lineage (GTDB taxonomy): Bacteria > Bacteroidota > Bacteroidia > Chitinophagales > BACL12 > WGOA01. Next base: position 174,478 of record JBGSYF010000017.1, on the reverse strand, counting down.
AGAATTCAGCGACCTCTCCCGGCCCCACAAACTCGTGCAACAGCGTGATGTCGGTGCGCAAAAACGCGGCGTTGTGCAGCCCTTCCTCCAGCGCCTGCACCGCACCGGACCAGATCCGGTTGCCCTTGATGTCCACCCCGATGAAATGCCTATCGGGGTATCGCCGGGCCAGCCCTACGGTGTATTCAGCCCGCCCGCAGGCCAGCTCCAGGGTAATCGGTCTTTCGCGCTTGAAGTGCAGCTTGTTCCACTGACCCCGCATGTCCATCGGAACCCGGCCCGGCCCCAGCAACTGGGGTTGCAGATAGTTCCAGTTTTGATAGACGTTGCGGAGCTGGTCCAGTTCCTCAAATTTGCTGAGTTTAGATTTGGTCATGCTGTTTTTTCAGCGGTTCGAAGGGAGGCACAAAATTCGGCAGAATTGCGGGGAGTGAGCTCAAGTTTGCAGATCCTGATCCGAATGGAGCAGCACATCCTGGTGCTCTATACCGTCCTCCCAATAGGGCTCGCCGATGGCCTGAAATCCAAAACCCTGGTAGTAGGCTACTAGATGCTTTTGCGCGGCCATGCGGATGTTCTCTCCCAAATCCCGCTGCCGGATAAACGCCATGGCAAAGCGAATCATGGCTGCGGCATAACCGCGGCTCCTGAAGGCCTCCATCACAGCAATTCGCCCTATGCGGGCGCTGCGCCCTTCATCGGGCACCTGCCCCTCGTGCAGGGGCGGAAATACACCCCGCTCAAAGATGCGGCAACATCCGATCAGTCCGCGGTCATAGGGATGATCATCCAGCCCTCCTTCCAGCCGCATCAGAAAATGCCAGGCTTTCGCATCCAGGCCATCCATATCGGGATAGGCGCAATCCTGTTCCACCACAAACACATCCTGCCGGAGCCGGAACAGCGCTTCGGCCTCAACAGCGCTGAGTTCATGGAGCCGCCCAAGCTGAAACTGAAGTTTGTTCATACCATATTGTATGGTATGTTAATACCATAACTGCGCTGCGCGCGGTTTTATTCGCTCAGTCCGTACTTGCTCATGTAGAGGCGGTACCACTGCCGTTGCATATCGTCCAGATCCATCTCCCCGCCCTTGATCCAGGCCTGCACCGGCTCGCTGTCGTACATCTCCAGCATGTCTCCGCCCGAGAGGAAGAAGCTGGCGTCCTTGCCGGGGCTCAGGGTGCCGCATCGATCGGCAATGCCCAGAATCTCTGCCAGGTTGCCGCTGATCGCAGCGATGGCTTCTTCGGCATCCAGCCCATAGGCGCTGGCTGTGCCCGCCTGATAGGGCAGATTGCGGAAATTCCAGAAGGCATCCCAGCCGGCGCCCATGCTCAGACCAAACTTGATTCCAGCCTCTGCCAACACCGCAGGGGTCTTGAAGGGCTGATCGATGTCGCTGTGCCCGTGGGAGGGCAGGCGATGCATGCTTTCCAGGATAACCGGCACCTTGTAGCGCTGCAGCAGATCGACCACCTGCCAGACTTCATGGGCGTTGACCAGCACATAGTCCAGTTCAAAGTGCTCTGCAAAGGCAATGACCTCGGCGATCTCGCGCGCAAAGCCACAGCGTATAAACACCTTTCGACCCTTCTCAAAGACCGGGCGCATGGCGTCAAAGGCCAGATTTTGGGCCGCGGGCGAAGGGTTGCGGGCGTATGCGCGGGCCTCGTCCAGATAGGCGTAGATCGCGGCGCTCTGCTGATCGTAGTCCTCGTTCTTCTTGATCCGCGGGTTGTCTGACCACCAGTCCGGGCCCTTGTACAGCGCGGGCCAGTTGATGTGCAGGGCATCGTCTTCGACCAGTAGGGCATCCTGCCAGTTCCAGCCGTCCAGATGCAAAACCGAAGAGGTTCCCGGTATCGTTCCGCCCTGGGGAATCACCTGGGCGATCAGAATGCCGTTGTTGCGCAAGGTGGGAATGACCCGCGAATCGGTGTTGTAGGCGATAGCTGAGCGAACATGGGGCGTGAAATCACCCACTTCGCTGTGGTCATCAGTAGCCCGCACAGCGGCGATCTCGCGCAGCCCAATGCCGGAGACCGCAGCGATGAAGCCGGGATAAGCATGCAGACCTTCGCCCTGATAGATAGTGTCATACTGGTTCAGATCCAGCTTGATCAGCGTGGCATCGGCCACCAGCGAAAAGCGCCCGTCGACTACGGCGATGGCGCTGTTGTCAATGCGCTCTCCATTGCCCAGATGAGCTACGGCCCCCAGGATCAGAAAACTGCCGCGGTGCTCCGCGGAAGGCATGGCCTTGACCTGGGCCGAGGCCTGCATGGCGCTGAAACCCATCACCAGGCTCAGCAGAGTTACTTGAAAGCTTTTGGAGCTCATGAGTTGTCGTTTATCGGTTTCACGAGGATGGTTTAGAAACCGGCGCATTCGTCTTCGATGTCGTCGCAGTGGTAGAGGTGTTGATCTTCAGCTTCGGGCTCGCGGGTCGTGACACCTTTGGCCGCCTCTGCCGCCATGAGCTGAACAATGCGGTTGCGCTCGCGGGCCAGATGTTCGCGGGCCTTGAGGTCTTCTTCCAGACTGAAGTACAGTTTCCCATCGATCCAGGTCTGTTCCGCCTTGCTGCGGATCGACAGCGGATGATCGCTCCAGACGACGATGTCGGCGTCCTTGCCTACTTCGATGCTGCCCATGCGCTTGTCCAGGTGCAGCAGTTTGGCCGGGTTCAGAGTGACCATGCGCAGGGCCTCATCGTGGGTGAGCCCCCCGTACTTGATGGTCTTTGCGGCCTCCTGATTGAGGCGGCGGCCCATTTCGGCATCGTCGGAGTTCAGCGCAGTGACCACACCCATGCGCTGCAGGATGGCCGCGTTGTAGGGAATGGCATCCAGCACTTCGTATTTGTAGGCCCACCAATCCGAAAAAGTGGAGGCGCCCGCGCCGTGTTCCTTCATCACATCGGCGAGCTTGTAGCCCTCCAGAATATGGGTGAACGTATTGACGCGGAAGCCGTGTCGCTCGGTCACCTTCATGAGCATATTGATCTCGCTCTGCACATAGCTGTGGCAGGTGATGAAGCGTTTGGCCTGAAGGATCTCCAGACAGGCCTCCAGTTCCAGATCGGGTCTGAGGCTCTGATCGCCCGCGGCTTTGCGCTTGCCGTATTCGCGAGCGCGGGTAAACAAGTCTTCGTAAACCTGCTCCACGCCCATGCGGGTTTGCGGAAAGCGATCGCGATTGCTGTCGCCCCAATTGCTCTGCTTGACGTTTTCGCCCAGCGCAAACTTGATGTAGGCATCAGCACCCTTGATCTTCATCTCCTCCGCCGAAGCGCCCCAGCGCAGTTTGATCAGGGCGCTTTGCCCGCCGACCGGATTGGCTGAACCGTGCAGCAATTGAGAGGCCACCACACCGCCGGCCAGTTGACGGTAGATGTTCACATCAGCGGGATTGATCACATCGTTGATGCGCACTTCGGCTGAACTGGCCTTGGTGCCCTCATTGACCCCCCGCGAGATGGCGATGTGGGAATGTTCGTCTATGATTCCCGCCGTGATGTGCTTGTTGGTGGCGTCCACGATCCGCGCCCCGTCGGGAGCCTTGAGTCCGCTGCCCACCCGCGCAATGCGCCCGCCCTGAATCAGCACATCGGCCTGCTCCAGTATACCGGCATCGCTGTTGGTCCAGATGTTGGCATTGCGGAACAGCACCGTTTCCTGTTGAGGTTGGCTCAGGCGGCCATAGGCCTGGAATGGCCGGGGAATAGAAGCCGGATCAATGCGAACCGGCGCTTCTGCCTTTTTCGCGCTGTCCTGTTCATCCCGCGTCATCCTGGCGTACTTCTCCGCGGCATTTCCGGTGGTATCCGCCTGGCTGAACGCCGTCGACCAGTTGAACCAGCGCCCCTGATGGTCCTGGCCCCGACCGCTGAGTTTGTCGTCTATCCACCAGCCGCTGAGCCGGTAGCTCTGCTCTCCTTCGCCAAAATTCAGCATGAGCTGTCTTCCGCTGATCTTGCCCTTAGCTTTCAGATCGGTGCTGTCCTTGTCAAAGACCTTGAGCTCGGGATCGTGCTGTTTGCCCCCGATTTCGAGCCGATAGACCTTTCCACCTGCGCTAAAGACGTAGCGGCCCCGCGCATCGCCAAGCTCGCTGTGATCGCGGACAAAGCGCTTTCCGCCCACCCAATTCTCGAGTATGCGGCTTTCCTTCTCCCAGATAGGACCGGAGCAGCGCAGGAAATTGGCTCTTTTGCCGCTTTCCAGGCTGCCGAGCTCATTGCTCAGCCCGGCCAATCGCGCGGGTACGGTGGTCAGCGCGGACAGTGCTGCGCTCTCGCTCAAACCGTAGCGCATGGCCTTCTGCAGAGCTTCGCGAAAATCCCCGGGCTTTTCCAGTTTAGAGGCCGTCAGGGCGAAGGGGATTCCGGCTTCGCTCAACAGGGCGGCATTGGCCGGAGCCATCTCCCAATGCAGCAATTCGGGATAGGAGATCAGCCAGGTACTCAGCGGATCGCTGACATCATAAGGCGCGGGGAAATTCAGGGGTATGACCAGGGCATTACCCGCTGCCTTGAATTCCTCCAGACTGCGGTACTCAGTCCCATCGCCCAACAACACATAATTGCGTTCAAACTCCCGGCCCAATTGCGCGGCCCGCAGGCTGGAATAATGATCTCCGGCTTCAAAGAAAGGCGGCAGATCCAGATTGCGGTTCCAGGCCTCCAGCGAGAGATTGACTTCTTTGAGCGGAGCCCTTTGTTTGGCGTACCACTGCCCGTCCAGGTGGGTCTGGCGAATGAGGGCCATGGCCCCCATCAGGCTGCCCGGGTAATTTTGGGTGGAACTGCCCTTGCGGAAGGAGTAGAAACTGGCGGCCCGATCGCGCAGGATGGCCTGGTGTTCCCTGCCCTGCCCGCTCAACAGCACCACGGCTCCGCTTCCGCGGGCAATGCCGTCGCGGCGGTGGGTCAACACGGCCCCAAAGCCCACATCCCGCATCGCGGCTGCCGATTTGTCATCGCCGCTAAAGGCGCTCACGGCGTCAAACTCCGGGAGCAGTGCTTCGTTCCAGGCCCATGCCCCCTTTCGGGCTGTAGTCAGAGCTTCCTGCTGAGATGAGCGCTCCAATCGCTCTTTATCGGGGATGCCATAGGAGCTGAACAGATCGATGAAGGAGGGGTAGAGATACTGTCCTTCACAGTCGTGCTGAACCGCATCGGGGGGTATGTTCAGATTGCTGCCCACTGCGGTGATGTAGCCATCGCGAATGAGCAGGGTGGCGTTTTCCAGCACCTGTTCGGGCGAAACCACAATGGTAGCACCGGTAAAGGCGTGCAATCCGCTGCGCTCGTCCCTGACGCCATTCTGGGGAAAGGTGATCTGGGCATGAAGCCCGGCCTGAAAAAACCAGCCCGACAACAGCACAAAGCCGATCGATGCGCGGCGGATTCGCTGAAGATTCATGAACACGTCATTTTTTTAAGGCGGAATGGGCGCAAAAGCTGTGATGAGAGTGCTTTGCGCAAAAGCGAGCGGCAAATTACCGAATTTCCCCGCAGTCAAGGCTTGAGTTCCTTATCTTTAAAGTTCGCCATGGGAGAATCCTATGGCGTATTCCTCCACCCTTTTGTTGTTCATGTTGATGTTTTGCTGATGTTTCTGCGCCGTTTTATACTGTGGTCAGTATTGCTCTTTGGCGGTCTTCTGCCGCTTCGGGCCGCGCACATCATTGGCGGTGAGCTGAGTTATGTCGCTCTGGGTTCCAACAATTACCGGGTCAGCCTTGAGCTCTATCGCGATTGCAACGGCGGCGGGGCCTTGTTCGACGATCCGGTTTCGGTCTTTGTATACGAGGCGACGAGCGGCAATCTCTACACCGTTCTTTCCATTCCCCTGCCATCGGTGCAGAACGTCAGTCCGGATCTGAGCGATCCCTGTCTGGTTGATCCTCCCATCCTCTGTGTTGAGCGCACCGTTTATGTCGTCAACATCAATCTGCCTCCACTCAGCGGTGGTTACAATTTGGTTTACCAGCGCTGTTGCCGAAACAATACCATACAAAATCTTATTGACCCGGGTTCAACCGGTTCAACATACGTGGCCCACATTCCCAATCCCGGAGCGATGATCAACTCCAGCCCCCGCTTCAACAGCCTTCCCCCATTGGTCATCTGCCGCGATCAGCCGATCATGTTTGACCACTCAGCCAGCGATGCCGACGGAGATTCACTGGTCTATGAACTCTGCCGGCCCTTTGAAGGCGCTACCCCTTCCTGCCCCATGCCCAATCCTCTGGCAACCGGAGGTTGCCCCACCCAACCCGGGCCTCCGCCCTATGGCGGCATCAGCTATACCCCGCCCTTTTCGGCCCTGTTTCCGCTGAGCGGAAGCCTGTCTATTGATCCGGTAACGGGTTTTCTCACCGGAACCCCGGATGCCGAAGGGCAATATGTTGTGGGCATTTGCGCCAAAGAGTACCGCAATGGGGTGTTGATCGCCAATCATGTGCGGGATTTTCAGTTCAATGTCACGTCCTGCGATCGGGCCGTGGTAGCGGCCACTTCGCCCAGCCTGATCAATTGCACCGACTACACCATCACCTTTGACAATACCAGCAGCGGAGCTACGAGCTTCTCCTGGGATTTTGGGGTAGGGGGAGCGGGCAGCAGCTCCGAGTTTCCCACCTTTACCTTTCCCGATACCGGTACTTATATTGTAACGCTCGTCGCCGAACCTGGCATTCAATGTTCAGACACCACCACCGTCATCGTGGCGATCTACCCGGGAGCTGATGCTGACTTTGATTTCATTCCCGCCTGTCCGGGCGAGCCCAGCATCTTTTTAGACCAGAGCGAATTCGCTTTTGGCAACACAACGAGCTGGCGCTGGTCTTTCGGCGACGGCAGCCGAACCCACCTTCCGGCTCCAGCCCGCAGCTATGCCACAGGGGGAACCTATACCGTTACTCTGGTCGTCACCAGTTCTCTGGGCTGCGTGGACTCGAGTACCCGTCTGATCACCATTCCCCATGCGCCGGAGATTCAACTCAGCGCCGAATTGGCATGCCTGGACCAACCCGTTTTGTTCAGCGACAGCGCTTCGGTCATCGGTTCGTCCGTCAGCGATTGGTTCTGGGACTTTGGAGATGGGGTCACGGCAACGGGAAATCCGGTCGGGCACATCTATGACAGCACGGGCATCTTTACGGTTCAGTTGACGGTCACGGCCCTGAACGGTTGTTCATCGGACACCAGCTTTGATGTGCAGATCCGTCCCCCGGTTGTTGCTGAAGTATTTCCCGGTGACACCATTTGTCAGGGAGAGGCCCTGCAACTGGAAGCCAGTGGCGGTCTTTTTTATCAATGGTCAACGGCTGCAGGGCTCAGCAATGCCAGCATCTACAACCCTTATGCCGCTCCGGCAGAGAACACCACCTACATGGTTATCGTATCTGACGGCTGCACATCGGATACGGCCCTGGTGGATGTCTGGGTCTTGCCCGTTCCCGACGCTCTTGCCTGGCCCGATACGACCTTGTTGAATGGAGATGGGGTTACCCTGCAATCCAGCGGAGGGGTTTCCTACCTCTGGAGCCCGGTAACCGGCCTGAGCGATCCCCTTTCGCCCAACCCTGAAGCCTACCCCCAGGTGTCCACCACCTACACGGCGACAGTCATTGGATCAAATGGATGTCAGAGTCAGGCCTCTCTGTTCATTGAAGTGCTGCCCCGCTGCAAGGGCTTTGTTTTACCCAATGCCTTTACTCCCAATGCCGACGGCATCAACGATGTCTTCCGCGCCCGGGTTCTGGGCGATGATGAGCTGATCAGCCTGGAGGTATACAACCGCTGGGGGCAACAGGTCTTTGCGAGCAATGATCCCCACCTGGGTTGGGATGGTACCTACATGGGCAGGGAGCAGGCGCTGGGTGTTTACATTTACACACTCAGAGCCGTCTGTGATGGACTTTCACAGATCCTTTCCGGAAACATTACTTTGTTGAGATGAAAGCTTGCAAGCCTTTCCATTTTGCCTTTGTTGCTGCCATTCTGGCGCTCATGCTCCTAGGTGGAAATGCCAAACTTCAGGCGGCACACCTGATAGGTGGCGAGCTCAATTACACCTGCATCAACGACTCAACCTATCGCATTGATCTGGTCATCTACCGCGACTGTGCGGGCTTTGGGGCCGGCTTTGACAATCCGGCCTACATCTTTGTGTACGATGCCGCCGGGACCTACCTGACCTTTTTCACCCTGGTCGCACCGTCCATCACCTTGTTGCCCGTCACCAGTGACAATCCCTGTTTGAGCATACCTCCCGGTATCTGTGTCGAAAGGGGGCGTTACACGGGCCTATTCAATCTGCCGCCCATTCCCGGGGGCTACAAGCTGGTCTATCAGCGCTGCTGCCGCAACGGCACCATTGACAATCTGGTAGACCCGGGAGGCACCGGAAGCACCTATGTGGAGACCATTCCGCCCCTGTCGGTGGCACCCTGCAACAGCTCTCCGGTCTTCAACAACTTTCCGCCTATTGTGCTCTGCGCCGGTGAGCCCATCTCCTTTGACCACAGCGCAACCGATCCGGATGGAGATGTCCTGGTTTACAGTCTTTGCGCACCGTTTTCCGGCGCTACGGCCTTTTGCCCTTTCCCCGCAGGACCATTTACCGGTGGTGGCTGCCCGACCACCCCGCCCTCGCCTCCCTATCCGGAGGTGATTTACAGCGGTGGGTTCTCTGCGGCCTTTCCACTTCCCTCGACACCGGCGCTGAACATTGACCCGGTTAGCGGTTTGCTGACCGGCACTCCTACTACTCCCGGACAGTACGTGGTGGGAGTCTGTGTCGAAGAGTTTCGCGGTGGGGTGCTGATCAATACCCATGCCCGCGATTTTCAGTTCAATGTGGCGGCTTGTGAACCCCTGGTTTCCGCGTCCATCCCCGATTTTATCCTCAACTGCGAGGACAATACGGTGACCTGGGAGAATTTCTCCACCGGGGCCAGCACCTGGTTCTGGGACTTCGGTGTGCCAGGCACCGAAGACGATGTTTCCACGGAGTTTTTACCTCCGCCTTTTACCTATCCCGATACCGGTTTCTACACCGTAACCCTAATCGCCAACCCCGGCTTTGTCTGTGCCGACACGGCCTATGCTACGGTGGGTATCTTTCCTACCCTTATCGGGGGATACAGCTTCAGTGCGGGTTGTTCAGGGCGTCCGGTGGTGTTCAGCGATACCTCGGTCAGCACCCAGGCAGGCATCATCGATTTCTGGTCCTGGGACTTTGGCGATGGAGGTTCCAGCTCGGAGCAAAACCCGCAATACGAGTACGATGATGGGGGCACTTACACGGTGACCTTCATTGTTGGAACAGATAAGGGTTGTCGCGATACGATTGTACAGGTGGTCAACGTGACTCCCGGGCCCAAAGCCGACTTTGAATCGGAGGACATCTGTCAGGACCAGGATGCGATCTTCAACAACCTGAGCAGCATTTCCTCCGGTACCATTGTCTCCTGGCTCTGGTCTTTTGGCAATGGGGTGGAAAGCGAAGAGGAGTCGCCGGTGTACTTCTATCCCGAACCGGGTACCTATGAGGTCGTTCTGGTGGCTACTTCGGACAATGGCTGCACCGACACGGCAAGCGTGTTGCTCTTAGTGGGCGAAGTGCCGATCACCGATGCCGGACCCGATACCACCCTTGAATATCTGACCCCCTATACCATGCTTGGCTCCGGCAATGGCTCCTACCTATGGGTTCCTTCAACTTACCTGAGCGATCCCAACCTGCCCAATCCGGTCTTCACCGCCTGGGTCAGCTCCACATATACACTCACGGTCACCAGCGCCGACGGCTGCTCAACCCAGGATACCGTGACCATTTCAGTGCTTCCCAAAGCTGTGCTGGATGTGCCCAATGCCTTTTCGCCCAATGGAGACGGGGCCAATGACCAGTTACAGCTCTTTACAAATGATATACAAGTTCTATATTATTTTAGAGTTTATAATCGTTGGGGCGAGTTGCTTTTTGAAACCAATGACCTGAGCCAGGGCTGGGACGGCACCTTCAAGGGTCAGCCCCAGGACGTGGGTACCTATGTCTTTGCCGTAAGGGCTTTGGGTGCCGAAGGCACTGAACTCGGACGCACGGGCACGGTAACGCTGGTGCGCTGAGGCTGAGCTTTTTGCATTAATCTTTTCTCTATGTGGAATGAGGTAGAACCATTTGGCCTGCACGCAATATCTTTACCCCGATTTATACCGGAACGCCTTATCGGTTGTGCATTTGCGATTCACCTTGTTATTTCTTTGCCTGACTCTCATGATGGGTGTGTCCTGCGGTCCTCCTGACCGGGGATCTGCTCCGCAGTTGGCAAAAAAGGGATTGGCATTGCCGGATGACCCGGAGAATCCCCTGGGCAGGAAAATCTATGTGGCCCATTGCAGGCTTTGCCACGGACTCGATGGACAGATGGGCGGGAGCGGGGCAGCCAATCTGGCTATATCCCTGTTGACGCTGGAAGAGTCTAAAGAGGTCATTGCCAAAGGCAGGAATCTGATGCAGTCTTATGAAAACACGCTGAGCGTAGAAGAGATTGATGCTGTAGCTCAATACATACAATTATTTAAAGTTAAATAACGAGATATAAAAAATGACGACCTATCGTGTACTTGGCCTGATGTCGGGCAGCTCTATGGACGGGCTTGACATTGCACTATGCATCTTAAGTGTGGATGACGAAGGCAACTGGTCCTATAAGATTGAAAAGGCAGAATGCGTGGAATACCCGCGCAAGTGGCATTTGCGCCTGGCTAACCTGACCATGCAAAATGCCATCACCTACATCCGAACCCATACCTATTTCGGCCACTATACCGGTGAGCTGGTCAACGCATTTCTGGAGCGACATGGCCTGAGCGGGCAAGTCGATTTCATCGCCAGCCACGGACAGACCATCTTCCACCAACCCGAGTACAAGCTCACCAGCCAGATTGGCGATGGAGCGGCTATTGCGGCGGTTACCGGTTTGCCGGTGGTCAGCAATTTTCGCACCGCCGATGTGGCTCTGGGGGGTCAGGGTGCCCCGATTGTGCCCATCGGAGATATGCTTCTCTTTCCGGCCTTCCGCTTTTGCCTCAACCTGGGCGGCATAGCCAACCTGAGCGTGAATCTGGGCAACGGTCAAATGAAGGGCTATGACTTGGCTGCGGCCAATCTGGTGCTCAACAAGCTGGTTGAGCCATTGAACGTCGACTTTGACAACGGCGGGGCCAACGCGCGCGCCGGTCATGTGGACGAGCGCCTGCTCGAAGAGCTGGACCGCTCCTGGTACTACAAAAAAGAACCCCCAAAGACCCTTGGCGGAGGCTGGGTTCGAAAGGTGCTCATGCCCACTTTCAGGCATTACCGCATCAGCACTGAAGACAAGCTTTGCACCTATGTAGAGCACCTGGTCGGACAGATTCACCGCGATGTGGCCCAGTGCTGCAACGACTACGAGCTCGGCGAGCCCTCCGGACAAAAAGTGCTGGTCACCGGCGGGGGCGTATTCAACGACTATCTGCTCGAGCGCCTCAAAGCCACCACCGAAGCGGAGATCATCGTGCCCGACGAAACCCTGATTAAGTTCAAGGAAGCCCTCATCATCGCCCTGATCGGCTGTTTGCGCTGGCGCAACCAGATCAACGTGATGTCCAGCGTGACCGGAGCCAGCCGGGACAGCATAGGCGGGGAGATTTACGCCTGAGCGCATGAGCAGCCTGGTGACCGGGGCAAGCGGATTTCTGGGCGCTTATCTGGCCAGAACCCTACTCGCCAGCGGAGAAGAGGTGCGCGCCCTGCGCCGCCCCGCCAGCGATCTGAGCCTTTTGGGCGACGATGCCGACCGAATAGACTGGTTCGAAAGTGATGTGTTGGATCCCCTTGGGCTCGGGGAAGCTCTGCAAGGGGTAGATACCGTGTACCATTGCGCGGCGATGGTCTCCTTTTCGCCCCGCTACCGCGAAGAGATGATTCGAGTAAACGCCGAGGGAACCGCCATGCTGATCGACGCCAGTCTCGAAGCGGGCATCAAGAGCTTTTGCCACGTCTCCTCCGTGGCGGCCATAGGTCGCAAGAAGGGCCAGAGCAGCATTGACGAGCGCTTTGCCTGGGAGTACAACAAGCTCAGCACGGACTATGCCCTGAGCAAGCACATGGCCGAACGCGAAGCCTGGAGAGGCTGGGCCGAAGGGCTCAACGTGCTCATCGTCAATCCGGGAACCATCATGGGTGCGGCTTATTGGGACCGGGGAACCGCGCGCTTCTTTTCCCGGGCCGATGAAAGTCTGAGATTCTATACCTCCGGCGGCACTGGTTTCGTTGATGTGCGCGATGTGGCCCGGGCCTGTATTCTTTTGGTTCGAAAGGCGGTGTACGGTGAGCGATTCATCCTGGTGGCTGAAAATCTGCGCTACAAAGAGCTCTTTGACGAGATATGCCGGCAATTGGAAAGGCCTTTGCCAGGCCTCCACGCCGGAAAGTTCTTGCTGGAGGCCGTCTGGCGCTGGGAAGCCCTTAAGAGCAAGTTCAGCGGCAAGCCCCCGGACCTGACCCGGCAAAACGCCAAAGTCATCGCTAACGCCTATCAATATCAAAACAGCAAGGTTCTCAAAACCCTGAATATGGATTTCAACTCCATTCGACAATGCATTGCTGAAACGGCTCTGGAATACCGCCGCAGCCGGCAGGCAGGCCGCAATTTTGGTATCTTGCCGGTTCACCCGGTATGAAAGCTGTTCGCCATATCTTCTTTGATCTGGACAATACGCTCTGGGATTTCGGCGGCAATTCAGCGGAAGTCTTAAGCGAGTTATACCGGAGTTTTGGCCTGGGCAAACTGGGCATTCCCTCTGCACAAGCCTTTGTCGAGCGCTATGAGGTCCACAATGAGATGGCCTGGAAGGCCTATCGCGAAGGGCGAATGGATCACGAACAGCTCCGCTGGGAACGCTACTGGCGCACCTTGGGAGACTTTGGGCATCAGGATCGCAAGCTGGCCATAGAGCTGAGCGTTTCTTACCTGGATCATCTGGCCCGCAAGGACAGGCTCATGCCCGGTGCCCGCGAGGCCCTGAGCCTGGTTCAGGGGCGCTACGACCTGCACATCATCACCAATGGATTTGAGGAAGTCCAGCGCAGAAAACTGCGCTCCAGCCGCCTGGCTCCCTACTTCCGCAGTGTGACCACCGCTGAGGCCGCCGGAATGGCCAAGCCCGACCCGCGCATCTTCTCAAAAGCCCTGATTCAGGCGAATGCCGACCCATCACAGAGCCTGTATATCGGCGATCACCTGGTCATTGACGGCAGCGCCAGCGAAGCGGGCATGCACTTTCTGTGGTACAATCCCTCGGGCAGGGCAGAGAACTCCCCTCATCGCCAGATCGGACATTGGGCCGAACTGGCCGGTGTGCTCAACGCCTAAAGGCCCTTCGAACCGCATCTTCATGCCCTTCACCTGGCTTTCAGTGGGCGGCAAAAAAAATTCCGCTCTCTGGAGAAGAGAGCGGAACAATTATGATTTAGCATGTGGATTCCCTTGACGGGAAGGCCCTTACAAGCTGATTCTTAGTTGGGGTTTTGCTTAGCGTGGCTGGCGCAACAAGCTGGTGTTGTGCCGGCAGCGGCTGTAGAGCCAGAAGCAGTGCCTCCGCAAGCAGCCTTAGTTTCCTCTGCCTTGGCAGCACTTCCCGAGCAAGCAGGGGCAGCGGCAGAAGCCGAAGCTCCTTTCTTGCTGCAGCAAGCTTTGGGTGCGGCGGTGGCGGGCGTTGCGCTTTCAACTGCGCCAGTAGTGGTGGATGTTTCCACCTTGTAACCCTCATCCGTTTTCTGGATGCTGTAGTTATCAGAGCTGGCACTTTGAGCAACGGCAACGGCCGCGGCAAAGACGAACAGCATGAGCAGGCTGGTGATTTTCTTCATAGAGTTATAGGGTGGTTTATGTTGATGAATTATTGTTTAACCGATTCAGCAAGATACGCTGTAATGTCGGCTCAGGCAAGGTGTGCGATCACTGTTTTGCCTCCTCTTACTTTTTGTCCGAGCTTGACATCCATTTTGGCACTTAAGGGCAAATAAAGATCAACCCGGGAGCCAAATTTGATGAATCCGAGCTCCGAGCCCTGATCCACCTCATCGCCTTCGTCCAGATAGGAAACAATCCTCCGGGCGACTTTACCGGCAATCTGACGCACCAGCACTTCAATCTCGTTGTCGTTCTCAATCACGATGGTGGTTCTCTCGTTGCTGGTGGAGCTTTTGGGATGCCAGGCCAACAGATAACGGCCGGGGTGATATCGAAAGTATTTTACCTGCCCGCTTATTGGGTTGCGGTTCACGTGAACGTTCTTGATGGACATGAAGATGGACACCTGCAAACGTCGGTCCTGGAAATACTCGTTCTCCTCCACCTCTTCAACCACCACCACCTTTCCATCACAGGGAGCGATGACGGCATCCCCGTGCAGATAGAGCTCGCGGTTGGGATTGCGAAAAAACAGCGCCGTGCCTACTATGCCCAAAAAGGAGGCGATCAGCACCACCATGTGCAAAATCGCTGCCTCCGGCCACATGTACCGCACCACGGCATTAGCCGCGAAAAGCAGGACCAAAAAGGTCAGTACGATGTTTTTGCCTTCGCGGTGGATCTTTACAATCATAGAGGCTTGTGCAACAGGTGATGGAACGGCCTGTAAAAATACGCCAAATACCCTGTTGAAGGGCAAAATTCGGCTGGCCTTTCGGGGGAAAGGTTGTGCTTGTACCTAAACTTATGATTTTTTTTCCTCAAATACAAATCGTAGAAAATCTTTGAGTTTGGCGTGCAAAGGCCCCCTTTCGACATAAATATGGCGGAAAGGCGCAACAAGTAACCCCAAAACGGGCTCAAAAGATGAATTTGAGCACCAACCAGGCGGCCGGCGCGACGATAAAGAGTGAGTCAAAACGATCCAGAAAACCCCCGTGTCCGGGCAGCATGCCCCCGGAATCCTTGGTGTGGTAGGCCCGTTTAAGGCGGGATTCGGCCAGATCGCCCAGGGTGCCAAAGAGCGTGCAGAGCAGGGCAAGCATCAACCATTGCGGCAAACTGAGCTCAGCGGTCATGGAGGCCAGGGCAAAGGCCATGATCAGTCCCAGGGCCATTCCACCAAAAACCCCTTCCCAGCTCTTGTTGGGCGAAATGGAGGGCGCCAGCTTGTGCCGGCCAAAGAGGGAACCCGCAAAGTATGCGCCCACATCGTTGGACCAGACCAGAAAGAGCAGCCCCATGACCAACAGTGGCCTGAAGCCCGAGCCTGCCCCCAGGTCGGTCATGGCCGCCATCGGCAAGCCGATCCAAAGTATCCCGAAGATGGCTACCAGGGCGGCCTTGCGGTTGCCGCGGTCGCGCAGCAGCAGAACAAAGAGCATCATAGCGGGGATGGCGAAAAAGGCGATTCGCAGTCCGCTCAGTTCCGGAAAGATAAAGCTCAGGGGCAGGAAGAATCCGAGCAACAAAGCCGGCAAGAGCGGAAAATACAGGGGTCTGCGATAGTCCTCGCGGGTCAGTCGGGCCAATTCCCAGAGCGCAAACAGCGCGATCACGCCAAAGGCCAGGGCCAGGCTGCCGGGGTGGGCAAACAGAGCGAAGAGGAAGACGGCGGCCCCGGCCAGGGCCGTGAGCACCCGCTGCGGTAAATCCTTGATGGCGGCCAATGCAGGTGGGGGTTTAGCGGTAATCAAAAATGCTCATCGGGCGGTTTTCGGTCTTCTTTGGGGGGCGAAAGGCGATTGGTCGCCGGGTCCAGTCCGGCCCAGGGCAAGTTAGCGCTGCGCTCGCGGATGCGGTAGAGCATCAACAGCAGGAACAGCAGGGCAGAGGCAGCAGCCAGCGCCCAGTACCACTCGGTTTGTCCGCTTTCCGCCGCTTTTTCCACCCCCTTGACCCAACTGTAGACGATAAAGATGGCGTTGTTGAGAAAATGGGCCAGGATAGGCACCCAGAGATTTCGGCTCCACCAGTACAGATAACCCAACAGGGCCCCGAGCAACAGGCGCGGAACAAAGCTGAAGAACTGCAGGTGAATGGCCGAGAAGATCAGAGCAGCCGTCCAGATGGCGATATGCCCGTTGCGGGTCCAGGCTTCAATGAGGCGCTGCAGAATGCCCCTGAAGACGAGCTCCTCCCAAACCGCGGCCAAAACCGCCACCATGATAAAGGTGGTCAGGGATTCAATCGGGCTGGCTGGCGCCAGCAGGGCCTTGGTCAGCCGTGTGGCCTGATCCTCCAGATCGCGGGCTGCGGAAAACCACTTCCCCGTAAAAGACCAGTCCTGATTCCAGGCATTGAGCCAGTCGATCAGCGGGCCCGCACTGATCATCACCGCGGCGCCGAGCAGCAACATGGTCCAGGCAGGCCTGCGTTCCCGCCCAATCTGCGCCACCGGATGACCCTGGATCAGGTAGAGAAACAGCAGGCCCCCGAGCAGTTTCCCGCAGGAGACCATGATGTTGATCAGCTTGATGGCGAAGAGCACGGCCGGATCTTCCAGGTCGGCATCGCTCGGGTTGAGCAGCAGATCCTGCACGCCTTCGAGGTCCCGCACACCCACCAGAGGCATGGCCAGCAGCAGGCCCAGACTGGCCGCAAAGGTTTCCGAGAGCAGGTACAAACCCAGGAGCAAAAAGAACAATCCGGGGAGGCTCAGGTACTTAAGGGTTCCCCGCAGGGTCATACCGTCGTATTTTTGGGTCGAAGTTAGGCTTTCCGACCGGGGCGAGCTTGCAGCTTACTGCCAGTTCTCTGCATCATGCAGGGTTATTCTGCCCAAACAATACCCGACCGGAGGCCAGACCTGATCTTATGGTTCGAATAGGACAAATTGAACTGGGCGAATTTCCCCTGCTGCTGGCCCCCATGGAGGATGTGAGCGATCCGCCCTTTCGCGTTTTGTGCAAAGAGGCCGGCGCCGATCTGATGTTCACGGAGTTCATCTCCTCCGAAGGACTGATCCGCGATGCGGCAAAGAGCGTGCAGAAGCTGGACATTCTGGAAGAGGAAAGGCCCATAGGCATACAGATCTTCGGGGCCGAACTGGAACCGATGATGCAGAGCGCCCGCATCGTCGAGCAGGCCAGACCCGATTTGCTGGACATCAACTACGGCTGTCCGGTGAGCAAGGTCGTCTGTAAGGAAGCCGGCGCGGGCATCCTGAGGAACATCCCCAAGATGGTCAGCCTGACCGAAGCCGTGGTAAAGAGCACCACGCTACCCGTGACCGTCAAGACCCGCCTGGGCTGGGACGAGAGCAGCAAGTACATCGTCGAGGTGGCCGAGCGCCTGCAGGATGTGGGCATACAGGCCATCTCCATTCACGGCCGCACCCGGGTGCAGATGTACAAAGGCGAAGCCGACTGGTCGCTGATTGCCCGGGTAAAGGAAAACTCCCGCATGCGCATCCCCGTTTTTGGCAACGGCGACATCGATTCGCCCGAAAAAGCGCTGGAGTACCGCAATCGCTACGGGGTTGACGGGCTGATGATCGGAAGGGCAAGCATCGGTTATCCCTGGATTTTTCGGGAGATCAAGCACTTTATGCAATGCGGCGAACACCTTCCGCCCCCCAGCCTTGATGAACGCCTGGACTGCTGCCGTCGCCATCTGCGCTACTCATTGCGCTGGAAGGGCCCGGTTTTGGGCATCCTGGAGATGCGCCGGCATTACAACAGTTACTTCCGCGGACTTCCCGGGGTCAAAGCCTACCGCAGCCGCCTGGTCACCGAAGACACCCATGCCGGAGTAGAGCAGGTGCTCGATGAGATTGCCCTGGCATACGCCGAATTTGTTTTCGCGTAACTTGCAGCACTGGCCATGATCGTACCGGCGCTTCTGATTTTGGTTGGAATGGCTTTGGCCGCCAACTACGTCTATGTCATCTTTTCCCGTAGAAGTGCGGCCCGCCTCGCGCTGCGCGACCTGCAACTCCCCATTCGCAGGAGACAAACCCATCTGATGCGTCTGGCTTCGGAGCTGGACCGCCCTGATTCCCGCTTCAACGGCGTGCTGAGCCGCTTCGTGGAGCTGGGGGCCCGAGTGCAAAACAGGGTTCAGGATCTGGCCGATGAGCATTTGGTACAAGCAGAGAACGACCTGATGCTCGAAGTCGGCGCGCTGGAAAGAACCATTGGGCAGGAATCCGGGCTATTGGAAGATCCGCTTTGGCAAGAGTTTTATCAGGCCTGGAGTTCGAGCGAAAAGGAGATGGCTTTACCTATTGAAAGCTACAACCGGGCTGTGCGGCGATTCAATGATTCACTGGCGGGTTTCCCGGGCAGGATCATAGCCCAGCTCTGCGCTCTGCGCAGTATGCCTCTTTTGATGCGCTGATCAGGCAGAGCTTGTCATTTTGGCAGGGGCTTGTCCGATGGAATACTTTTTGATCTAATTTCCCGAACACAAAACCAGCACCTTCTTTCCATGATAGTATACTATGTGATAACGTTTGGCTTCATGATCATCGGTCAATTGGTCAGCTCGACGTTAAAGCGCAAATTCAAGCAATACTCTGCTCAGCCCCTCGGCTCCGGATTGACCGGGCGCCAGGTCGCGGAGAAGATGCTTCAGGACAACGGCATCACCAACGTCAAGGTTATCTCGGTACCCGGAGCCCTGACCGATCACTATAACCCGGCAGACAAAACCGTCAACCTGAGCGATTGGGTTTACGCAGAGCGCAGTGTGGCTGCGGCGGCTGTGGCGGCCCACGAATGCGGTCACGCCCTGCAGCATGCCCAGGCCTATACCTGGTTGCAGTTCCGCTCCAAGATGGTGCCGGCCGTCCAGATCAGTTCCCGCATGAACATGTTCATCCTCATAGCCGGTTTGATGCTTATGGCTTCCGGAGGAACTCCCTATGTTCTGTTGTTGGGCATCGTGTTGTTTTCGATCACCACATTGTTCACCATAGTAACGCTTCCGGTCGAGTTTGACGCGTCCAACCGCGCACTGGCCTGGATCACCAGCGCAGGCGTGGTCAGCAACCGCGAACACGACGAGGCCAAGGATGCCCTGAAGTGGGCGGCTATGACCTATGTAGTCGCCGCGCTTTCCTCTGTTGCCCAATTGCTGTACTTCGTCATGTTGTTCATGGGCCGAAGGAACTAAGGGCATCGGCACAGCTTCATCTTTAACCAAAGGCATTTCAGGGCCGGGCTAACTTCCCGGCCCTTCTTTTTTTGGGGGAAATGGATGAGTGAAACCTATTTTTAGGGAAGTTTCCCTAATTAGGGATTTTTACCTAATTTTGCTCTGGCCAGTCGGCTCTGCTCATTCAAAGCCACTGCGCATTGCCTTATGACCCCAGTCAAAACCAAACGGGCTACCCGCGAGAGAATTCTGGACGCCTGCCTCAAGCTGTTCAACGAGCGGGGTGTGGCCTCGGTGTCCAGCGCGGACATGAGCGAAGCCATTGGCATCAGCCAGGGCAATATCGCCTATCACTTTCCCCGGAAGTCCGACCTGATTCTCGCGCTGTTTGCGGAACGGGAGGCGCACATCGCCGCATTGTTTAAGCGAATGAAGGAGCACTACCTGCGGGAGCGCGAACAGCCCTTCGGGGTGCTGTTCGATCAGTTGACGGAGCTGTTCGGTATTGTTCGTCAATACCGCTTTGTGAGCATAGATCTGGCTTTTCTGGCCCGGCGCTATCCGGAGATCGGCGTGGCATGGACCCGGGAGAATCGCACAATGGCCAGAGTAGCTGAACGCTTGTTCAGTCTTGCCGTCGCCGATGGCTATATGGAACCCGAAAGCAGACCCGGCGCTTTTGATCGCCATATTCATCGCATGCAGATCCTGCTCAATTTTTATGTGCTGGATGAGGCGGCCCGCGGAGACGGCAGTTCATACGTCGTCCTGCTCTTTGAAGACCTCATGCACCTGCTCAGTCCGGCCGGCAAACAAATGGTGGGTGCCTGGTTGCCCATGTTGGGGCCGCAAAATCAATAGCAGAAGATAGTATATAATCTACGCAACCACATTGCAGTTACCTGAGAATCTTTCCCCTTACAAAACCCGAACAACATTTCCATCATGGCTCAAAAACTGCTCTTTGACGGCAAGACCTTCCTCTCTCCAAAGCCCATGCCGGAAGACTTGTACCGCGACGCGATTATCAAGGGAATGACCATGGGCAATCCCTGGCTGCCCTTTGTGCTCTATACCCCACTGATCACACTCTACGCCTGGCTTGCTCTTGTGCCTTTCAGTTTGAGTGTGCCGTCCTTTGCACTCTGCGCGCTATGCGGCATTCTTTGGTGGACAGTTTTTGAATATTTTATGCATCGATATGCGTTTCACTACCAACCCCGTTCCAAATGGGGAAAGCGCATACTCTATGTCATGCACCACGGCCATCACCAATACCCCAACGATGAACGACTCATGGTGAGCAACCCCTGGGTGAGCCTTCCGGCATCCGGCATTTTCTTGTTAGCCGCCTGGCTGATCATGGGCGCCGCCGGTTTCGCCTTCATAGCCGGTATGCTGACCGCCTATCTGGTTTACGACTGGTTGCATCACGCCGTTCACGTTCACAACTTTGATCACAAAGTGTTTCAGCAACTCAAGAAGCACCATATGCGCCACCATTACCGCGACCCGTCCATGAACTATGGCTTCATCACCACGTTCTGGGATCGGCTTATGGGTACAAAGATTTGATGAATATTTATGGTTTATTTTTGCATATATTTCCTGAAAGTTTGATATGTTACCATAAAGTCTCATCACAGAAAATCACTTTTTATAGGTATTGGAGCGCATCATCAACCCAAATACCTTTGTCTCTTGCCGATTCAGCCGTGCTCGCGCATGAACTGGATTGCGCCGATTTGAGCTGCATAAGACAGCCATTTGTTTAAACTCACCCGGCCTTAGGCCAAGCGTCACTCATGAAAGCTTTTTCCTTTTATCGCATGCTGCGATGCGCAGCTTTGCTGCCTGCTGTATTCATCGCAACACTCGCAACGGCTCAGACTCCGGCCGATGTGGTCATGATGAAGAACGGTGAATTCTGCGGCGGACTGTTCTATCGCTATGGCGCATGGAGCAAGTATTGGCAAGGTGAAGAGCTGATCAGCAATGGCAATGTCGGAACCTTGCGCATTCACCAGGCCAGTGCCGGCTTTGTCATCGGGCTGGGCAGTCGGGTAAATTTCTATGCTTCTCTTCCCTATATCGCCACCAACCCCACTCAGGGGCAGGTGCAGGGAGATCGGGGTATTCAGGACGCCGGTCTGCACGTCAAAGTCAAGGCCTTAGAGACAGAATTGGGCGAAGGGCGTCTGCTTCTTTTGGCATCTTTAGGCGCTGGAATTCCGGCGAGCAATTACATTCCCGAACATGTTTTCGCCATTGGCCAGGGCTGCACCTATGGAATAGGTCGGGTGATCAGCGGCTATGAATCCGATATGGGAATGTTCGGCCGGGTGACGGGCGGTTTTCACTTGCGCGGAAACTCGCAGATCAACCGGATTTCCTACTTCACCAACGAGCACTTTCAAAGCGATGAGGTGGATATGCCCCATGCCTGGGATGTGCAATTGGCCACCGGCTTTGCAACGGAGAACAACACCATTCGAATTGAAGCTGAATCACAGATCTTCAAAACCCTGGGAGGATTTGATGTGCGCTACTGGGATGCCATGTTTCCCTCCAACGAGCGAAACTGGGTTTCTGTGGGCATCAATGCCTAGTACCTTCCCGAATGGGCCTATGGACTGGGTCTGCACGCCAACGCCCTGACCATCGTAGCCGGCCGCAATGTGCCCAAGACCTTCTTTGTGGGCGGAGGGGTCACCTGGTTCATGCAATTCTGGAACAGGGAATAATGCCTTTCCCACTACACCACGATCAAATCTGCTCACAAGAGTCCTGCTTTCAATCACCGCCTTTATGAAGACTTCTTTCGCTCTGCTCCCCTTTGCTGCCTTTTTGTTGCTCTTTGCATCCTGCAAAGACGACATTCCCCAGGGCGCTGACCCACTGCTCTATGCCTACGCTTCGCTGGATGAAGACGGAGGAGACTGGAACACCATCCTGATCGGCGATCCTTCCGGTATCGCCATTCCCGCACCGGCGACGAACGGCTCATCGGATTACGAGAGCGAACTGGCCGAGTTGCGGAGCATGACAGCCAATCTGAGCTCCGCTGAGCGCCAGATCGTCGAGTATTGGGGTAACAATACCCCTGTTCGCTGGATAGAGTTTGCCGAAGGACTCACGGCCAAGTATTTCCTTCCACCGCCTCCTGGTCCTGAGGGCAATTACCCGGGTCCCGACCCGAGCAATCCGGGTGCCATACCCTATGTGCCCTTTGCGCATCCTCCATTCGCTGCCAGAATGTTCGCCCACCTCAGCGCGGGAATGTACGATGCGGCCATCACGGCCTGGCACTATAAGTACACTTATGATCGGCAGAACCCGTACACGGCTGATTCGGACATCAAAGCCTATTTCCCCGCCAACAGCATTCCCGGCTATCCTTCAGAAGATGCCGCCATGGCTACGGTAGCCGAGCGTTTATTGTCGGCCATGTTTCCGCTTGAAGTGGATGTGATCAAGGCCAAGGCGGCAGAGTGCAGAATGTCGCGCAAGCTGGCCGGTCTGGCGGTGCAGAGCGATCTGGTTGCCGGTGATTCCATCGGCATGGCTGTTGTGCGCATCTATCAGCAAAGAACGGCAAACGACAATATGCGATTTGCTCAGATTCCCCCCCCGGCGTTTCAGGACATGAAGAATGCTGCCGCTGCCATATGGGGAAGCTCTTGGCCCATGTGGGAAAACCTTGAGATTCCTCCCAGACCTGTGGGCATCACGCCAAAGTACGGCGAGGTCATGCCCTGGTGGATTCCCTCGGTGGAAGCGGTGCGCCCGGGTCCTCCCCCGGCTATCGGTTCGGCGGAGTATAACAAGGATGAAAAGGAGTTGATGGATCTGGTCAAGAACTCCACGGCTGAGCAAAAGCGCATTGCCTTCTTCTGGTCCGACGGTCCCGGAACGGTTTCGCCTCCCGGCCACTGGAACATCATCGCCACCGAAGACATCATTGCCAATCGCTGCAACCCGCTGCGAACTGCCCGGATTTTCGCCTACATGAACACGGCCATACAGGATGCGGGCATCAGTTGCTGGGATACCAAGTACTACTACTTCTACCCCCGGCCTTCACAGCCCAAAGAAGAAGTCAAGACGCTGTTCGGCATCCCGAATTTCCCCTCCTATACCTCTGGTCACTCCACCTTCTCCGGAGCGGCTGCCGAAGTGTTGTCCTATTTCTTCCCTGAAAAAGCCGCTTACTATGAGGATCAGGCTATAGAGGCCTCGTTGTCAAGAGTTTATGCCCGAATTCACTACCGCTTTGACTGTGAAATCGGGGTCGAAGTGGGGCAGAACATAGGCTCGTATGCCGTCAATGCTGCGAGTGCCGACGGATTTTAAGCGCTCAACCCTCCACTGAACTGCTCCCCGCTTTGCCTGTTTTGACAGGCGAGGACGGGGAGTTGTTCATTTTTTTACTGATTATCAGTCATTTACAGCGGTGCAGGAAAATATTTAGCGAAGAACTGTTGTTTGCTGAGCAAGCTTCTGCCTATCTTTGCCGTCCCTTAGCCAACACACCTAAACGATCCAATCCGTGGATACCTTACGCCACCTGAGTTACAAGACCCGATTCGCCAACCCTTCAACGGTAAAGCGGGAATGGTATATCGTCGATGCACAGGGTCAGACCCTGGGCCGCCTGTGCTCCAGAATTGCCACCGTTCTGCGCGGCAAGCACAAGCCCGACTACACCCCTCATTTTGACGCAGGTGACCACGTTATCGTCATCAACGCCGATAAAATTCGCCTGACGGGCAACAAGCTCAACGACAAGGTCTACCTGAGCTACAGCCTCTATCCCGGTGGGCAGAAGTCGGTTACCCCGGCTGAGCTGTTGGCCAAGAAGCCCGAGCAGGTGGTGGAGAAGGCCGTCAAGGGCATGTTGCCCAAGAACACCCTGGGTCGGGCCATGTACCGCAAACTCTTTGTTTACGCGAGTCCCGAGCACCCGCACAGCGCTCAGCAGCCCAAACCGCTGCCGCTGATCTGATCCCACATCATCCCCGATTTTAAACGGTAGCAACAAGCTCATGGAGTATATCACCGCAACAGGTCGCCGCAAAGCCGCCATCGCCCGCATCTTCCTCAAGAAGGGAAGCGGAAAGATCGTGGTCAATGGCAAGGAACTTTCCACCTATTTCAATCCGGTTCACCTCGTGAATTCCCCCATCAAACCCCTTCAGGTGTGTCAGGTCGAAAAGGACTTCGACATCAAAGTGAATGTGCAGGGTGGTGGTGTTAAAGGACAGGCTGAAGCGGTGTGTCTGGGCGTGGCCCGCGCACTGGTCAAGGTCAACGAAGAGTTCAAGCCCGCGCTCAAGGCAGAGGGCCTGATGACCCGCGACTCCCGCGTTGTAGAGCGCAAGAAACCCGGTCTGAAAAAGGCCCGCAAAAGCGATCAGTTCTCCAAACGATAACCTGCACTGTACATGCAAACTCCAACATATCAGGAAATGCTGGACGCTGGCGTCCACTTTGGTCACCTGCGCAAGAAGTGGAACCCCAAAATGGCGCCCTACATCTTTGGCGAGCGCAAGGGCATCCACATCATCGATCTTTACAAGACTCAGGAGAAACTGGAGGAGAGCGCCGCCGCCCTTCGCCAGGTTGCCCGTTCCGGCAAGAAGATCCTTTTTGTCGCTACCAAGAAGCAAGCTAAGGAGATCGTAGCCGATGCGGCCCGCCGGGTCAGCATGCCCTACGTCACCGAGCGCTGGCTGGGTGGAATGATGACCAATTTCGCCACCATCCGCAAGTCCATCAAGAAGATGCAGAGCATCGAGAAGATGTCCACGGATGGTTCCTTTGACAGCATCACCAAGAAGGAACGCCTCATGCTGATGCGGGAGCGCAACAAGCTCGAGCGCGTCATCGGTGGAATTGCCCAGCTCAATCGCCTGCCCGCAGCGCTGTTGATCGTGGACATCGGACACGAGCACATCGCCCTGGCTGAAGCCGCCAAACTCAACGTCAACACCTTTGGTCTGGTGGATACCAACTCCGACCCCACCAAGGTTGACTTCGCCATTCCCTGCAACGACGATGCCTCCAAGTCGGTTCAGTTGATCATGAACTATCTGACCAACGCCATCGTTGAAGGCCTCGAAGACCGCAAGAAGCAGAAAGCTGAAGTGGATGCCGTGGCCGACCGCGAGGCCATGGATGACGATGCTCAGGCCCATGCCGATGCCGAGCGCGCCGGCCAGGAAAAGCCCGAAGCCGTGGCCCGCGTCAGCAGCAGCGACGACGAGTCCTGAACACCCGATTTTGATCACCCTGCAAAGGCACTAAGCGTTTAGGCGGAGTTCCTTTGCCCGACCCGGATACCCAAACTATGTCCTTAACGATTTCTGCGGCCGATGTGAACAAGCTCCGCAAGATGACCGGAGCCGGCCTGATGGACTGTAAGAAAGCGCTGACCGAGACGGACGGCGACTTTGAAGCTGCCATTGACTACCTGCGCAAGAAAGGCCAGAAAGTGGCCGAAAAGCGCGCTGACCGCGATGCGACTGAAGGTGTGGCTATGGCCCGCACCAATGCCGAAGGAAACTTTGGCATCGCCATTCGCCTCAGCTCGGAGACCGACTTTGTGGCCAAGAATGAAGAGTTTGTGGGCTTTGCCCAGCAGATTGCCGACAAGGCGCTGAGCGACCGCCCCGCTGATCTTCCGGCCCTGCTGGCCCTGCCCCTTGATGGCGGAGCAAGCATTGGCGAAAGGGTTACCGAGATGGTGGGAAAGATCGGAGAGAAGATTGAAGTGGCCGAGTACGCCCATCTTTCCGCTCCCCAGGTCATTGCCTATATCCACGTCGGAAACAAGATTGGTGTGCTGGCCGGATTCAACAAGGCTTCTGAGCAGGTGACGGCCATGGGCCGCGACGTGGCCATGCAGATTGCCGCCATGTCTCCTATTGCGATTGATGAAGCCGGTGTACCCGATTCGGTGAAAGAGCGCGAGATGGCCATTGGCCGCGAGAAGGCACAGGCCGAGGGCAAGCCCGAAGCCATGCTCGACAAGATTGCCGAAGGCACCCTGAAGCGCTGGTACAAAGACAATACCCTCATCCATCAGGCCTTTGTGAAGGACGGCAGCAAGACCGTTTCCCAAGCTCTGGCAGCGGTGGACAAGGACTTGCAGGTGACGGGCTTTGCCCGCCTGAGCATAGGCGAATAATCATCAGCTCGCAGCAGCGGATTTTCCTGCTGAACTCTTCAGCAAAAAGTTAGGAGAAGCCACTGCCGCCCGCTATTAAGACCTACAGTTTGAAACGTCAAACAGGTCCGTTCCCCCAGGAGCGGGCCTTTTTGTTTATGCCCTATCCGTACGGACACTTGCCTTATCTTTGGGCCTCGATGAAGCGCAAGTACAAACGGATCGTGCTCAAACTCAGTGGAGAGGCTCTTATGGGGTCAAAGTCCTTTGGCATAGACCCGGAACAGATTCGGCAATATGCTGAAGAAGTCAAGGGCATCCACGAGCAGGGCTATGAGGTGGCCATCGTCATTGGAGGGGGAAACATCTTCCGGGGTCTGCAGGCGGAGTCCTCCGGAATTGACCGGGCTCAGGGCGATTACATGGGCATGCTGGCTACCGTGATGAACGGTATGGCCCTGCAAAGTGCCCT
Organism: Chitinophagales bacterium; assembly: GCA_041751015.1. Classification (GTDB taxonomy): domain Bacteria; phylum Bacteroidota; class Bacteroidia; order Chitinophagales; family BACL12; genus WGOA01. Next base: position 147,704 of record JBGSYF010000017.1, on the reverse strand, counting down.
GGAAGGTCAGGGTTTGTTCACCCGTTTGATGTCGGCCATCAAGATGGAACAACTCTGCGAGCCTTATATCCGCCGCCGCGCCATTCGCCATCTCGAAAAGGGCCGCGTGGTGATCTTCGGGGCCGGAACAGGCAATCCCTATTTCACCACCGACACCGCTGCGGCTCTGCGCGCCATAGAGATTGAGGCCGATGTGATTCTCAAGGGTACCCGGGTGGATGGGGTTTACTCTGCCGATCCGGAGAAGGACGCCAGCGCGGTGCGCTACGACACAGTGACCTTCCGCGAAGCGCTGGGCAAGGGACTGAAAGTCATGGATCTGACCGCCTTTACCCTCTGCCAGGAAAACAGCCTGCCCATCATCGTCTTTGATATGAACAAAAGGGGCAATCTGGCCCGTCTTTTGCAAGGGGAAGACATCGGAACCCTGGTTTATAACTGAGCCGGGGAGTTATTTTGCTGCCCGGATCAAGGGCGCAAAACCCTTCGCCCGAATGGATTAAAAACGCAATCAGCAAAGCCGCTCAGCCATCATGACCGAGGAACTGGACATCATCTTTCAGAGCTGCGAAGAGCAGATGCAGAAAGCCATTGAGCATCTCGAAGTGGAGATGACCAAGGTGCGGGCCGGGAAAGCCAACCCATCCATGGTTTCACACCTGATGGTGGACTATTACGGTGCTCCGACCCCCCTGCCCCAGGTGGCCAATCTCAGCACCCCGGACGCGCGCACACTGACCATACAGCCCTGGGAGCGAAAGATGATTCAGCCCATTGAAAAGGCCATTCTGGCGGCCAATCTGGGCCTGACCCCCCAGAACAACGGGGAGACCATCATCATCAGCATTCCCACCCTGACCGAAGAGCGCCGCCGCGACCTGACCAAGCAGATTCACCACATGGCCGAGCAGGCGCGCATTGGATTGCGGGCCGCGCGCAAGGATGCGAATGACGAGATCAAGACCTTGCAGAAGGACGGACTGTCCGAAGATCTGGCGCACGATGCGGAAGAGAACGTTCAGCAGATGGTCAAGACCTATTCCGACAAGGTGGATCACCACGTGGCCATCAAGGAAAAGGAATTGTTGACGGTCTGAGCCCCGCGCCTGGACCCCAGCGCTTGAACCCCGCCGCCTGAGCCCCGCGCCTGGAGCGCGCGCAAGTCCAAGAATGCGAAGGAGATGAACAAGCCCGTGAGATCAGGCCCAGACCTTGAGCCCCTCGGTGCAATTCTGACAGATATCGATCTCCGAACGGCTGCGCAGTACCGAACGGCGGAATTGCTGATAGGGCGCTGATTGCCAGATCTCTTTGAAGCTGCCCTGATTCAGATCGCCGAGCCGGTGTGAGGCATCCTTGTCGAAGCAGCAGGGCACCACCTGCCCGTCCCAGGTGATCACGCAGGAATGCCAGAGCTTCCAGCAGTGGTTGAGCAATTTGTTTTTGATCTGCCAACGCCCGTCCTCTGCTTTGCGGTAACGGGAGTACTTGTCCAGGGTGGGAATGAGCTCAGAACCCTGGGCGTAGTCGTAGATCTGGGCGGTCTTCAGACGCACTTCGTCAACGCCGATGTCCCGGCCGAGCTGCCGCACCTCTTCGATCTGATGCTCGTTAGGCCTGACCACCAGAAACTGGAAGATCACATGCGGGGTGCTGGATTTCAACTGTCGCTTCCACTCCACGATGTTGCGCGCTCCGTCCAAGACCTTGTCCAGCTTGCCCCCGATGCGGTAGGACTGGTAGGTCTCCTGGGTGCTTCCGTCTATGGAGATGATCAGGCGGTCCAGGCCGGATTCTACGGTGCGGCGGGCATTCTCGTCGTGCAGGTAGTGCGCGTTGGTGCTGGTGGCCGTATAGACGCCCTTCGAAGAGGCGTAAGAAGCCATGTCCAGAAAGGAGGGATTCAGATAGGGTTCGCCCTGGAAATAGAAGATCAGGTAGAGCAGATCGGGGGAGAGTTCATCCATGACCCGCTCAAAGAAGGCCGGCTTGAGCATGCCCGTGGGGCGGGTGAAAGCCCTCAGCCCGCTTGGGCATTCGGGGCAGCGCAGATTGCAACTGGTGGTGGGCTCAAAACTCAGGGAAAAGGGAAGGCCCCACTGCAGGGGTTTGCCTGTAGCGCGGGCGGCGTAGTAAGAGCTGAGCACCTTGGAGACGTTGGCAGCCCTGCGCGGACTGATCTTGCGGCTCAGGTTGAGGCGGTCGCGGTTCAGAGGACTGAGCCAGCTTATGACGGGGGAAGGGGCGGTTGCGCTAAGCGACATCGGGCCGTAAAGATAGGCCGATCAGGCTTCGGCCCTGAACTGTTCCAGAAAGCGGATGTCGTTTTCGCTGAACAATCGGATATCGTCCACCCGGTAGCGCAGCATGGCGATGCGCTCAATGCCCATTCCAAAGGCAAAACCGGTGTAGCGCTCCGGGTCAATTCCGCAGTTCTCAAACACCTGAGGATCCACCATGCCACAGCCCAGGATCTCGACCCAGCCGCTGTGTTTGCAGACCGCGCAGCCCTCACCCTGGCAGATCAGGCAGGTGACATCCATCTCGGCGGAAGGCTCCGTGAAGGGAAAGTAGGAGGGGCGCAGGCGAATCTCGGTCTCCGGCCCGAACATGACTTGCGCAAAGTAGAGCAGGGTCTGTTTGAGGTCGGCAAAGGACACGTTTTCGTCCACGTAAAGCCCTTCGACCTGATGAAAGACGCAATGTGCGCGGGCCGAGATGGTTTCGTTGCGATAGGTGCGGCCCGGAACTATGATGCGGATAGGCGGCTTTTGGCTTTCCATGACCCTGGCCTGAACCGGGCTGGTGTGCGTGCGCAACAGCCGTTCGGGATGCCCTGCGATGTAGAAGGTGTCCTGCATGTCGCGGGCCGGGTGATCTTCGGGCGTGCCCATGGCCGTAAAATTGTGCCAGTCGTCTTCGATCTCCGGGCCTTCGGCGACGGCGTAGCCAATGCGGGCAAAGGCCTCCACAATCTGACGGCGAATGATGCTGATGGGGTGGCTGGCTCCGAGCTGGGGCGGGCTGGGCGGCAGGCTCAGATCTATGCCCGGCCCAGTGGAGGATTTCGCGCTCTGCAGCGCGTCTTTGGCCTCCTCAAAACGGCTTTCGGCCTGTTGCTTGATGGCATTTACCCGCTGTCCGAACTCGCGGCGGCGCTCGGCGGGTACCTCAGCCATGCGGCCAAACAATTGTTTGAGCAGGCCTTTGCTGCCCAGATACTGAATGCGGAAGGCCTCTAACTCCGCGGCATTGCCCAGAGGGCTGGCATCAATCTGCCGGCTCAAGTCATCGGCTTGTTCAAACAAGGTGGTGGTTTCCAGCGCCATAGCGCGGTGAAATTACGAAAGGGATCGCCCAATCTCCCCAGCCGCGCCGGTGTCCGGAGTTTTAAGGCACCTTGCTGCAATGCGCCTGCTTAATGCAAGGCCATTCCCCCGATATTTGTCCACCATGCGCAGGATAAACTCCTTTTGCTTGTCGATGTCGCTTTTGAGCGGTATGGCTGCTTTACCCGGGCTGGCCCTGGCGCAATACGGTGCCTACGAGATGTTTCACCACTGGGACTTCCGACCAGCCGACGCCAATCGCGACTGGGGAAGGGTGGAAGTGCCGGGCAACCTGCACCTGGACTTGTGGCAAAACGGCCACATTCCCCACCCTTTTTCCGGGCAGTGGGAGGACAGCCTGCAGTGGATCAGCGCCCGCGACTGGTCCTATCGCAGCCACCTTCACGTCAGCGACACCCTGCTGGCCTCCGGACATCCCGAGCTGGTCTTTGAGGGCCTGGACACCTACGCCGACATCTACCTCAACGGGGTGTGGATCAAGCGTACCGACAACATGTTTCGCACCTGGCGCATTCCGGTGGAAGGGCGCCTGCATCCCGGGCACAATTCGGTAGAGGTCCTTTTTCGCTCTGCCGAGAAGATCAATGATCAGCTTCAGCAACGAGCCGGCATGAATTTTCCCGGGGGAAACAGGGTTTTTTCCCGCAAGGCTCAGTACCAGTTCGGCTGGGATTGGGGCCCGCGCTTCATCAGTGCCGGGGTGTACAAAAACGCCGCCCTGATCACCTGGAACAGAGCCAGAATCACCGATGTGCACTACCGGCTGGATTCTCTGGTCAGTTATGAGAATACGCGCCGCGTGGTCCGTTCAGTTCAGGGTTGGGGAGATCTGCCCCCTTTCGAACCCGATACAGCCTGGTTGACGGTTTTGGTGGACATTGAGGCGGACGCTGAGCACGAACTGACGCTGAGCCTGAGCGGAGAGCTGCCGCCCCTTCGACAGAGCATCCGAACCCGCCGCGGTCATCAGCAAATCAGCTTGCATATCGCCATCCCTCAGCCGAAACTTTGGTGGAGCAAGGGTTTGGGTGAAGCGAAGCTGTACCGTGCGCGCATGGCGCTCGAAGATCCACTCAGCGGACTCGCCCTGGATCAGGATATGAGCAATATCGGCCTCAGAATCATTGAACTGATCCGAGAAAAGGATGCCGAAGCCATGGCCGCCCAGGCGACTCAGAGCATGCCCTGGGCTGAAGATGAACAGCCGCCCGCCGAGGCGAGCTCCTTCTACTTTCGGCTCAACGGGGTTGCGGTCTATGCCCGGGGCGCCAACTGGATACCGACTTCGCCCTTTGTCTTTGGCTATGTGCCCGACTACCTGCGCCTGCTGCGCGACGTGGAGCGCTCCTACATCAACATGCTGCGGGTTTGGGGAGGGGGCATCTACGAACTGGATATTTTCTACGACTGGTGCAGTCGAAACGGTGTTCTTATATGGCAAGATTTTATGTTTGCTTGCGGCATGTATCCCGGACTCGCGAGCGGCTTTCCGGAGTTCACTGAGAATGTGAGCCGCGAAGTGGAGGAACAGATTCGTCGCTTGCGCAAGTATCCCGCGCTGGCGCTGTGGTGCGGGAACAACGAAGTGGCCGAAGGCTGGGCGCGCTGGGGCTGGAAGGAAGCCCATTCGCCCGGCGAACAAGCCATACTTGAGGCGGATTACCAATATCTCTTTGAGGAATTGATTCCTCATAAACTGGCCGAATTTCATCCCGAATTGCCCTACTGGCCCTCCTCGCCTCTGTATGGAAGGGGGGATGAGCGCCATCGCTATCAGGGCGATGCGCATGATTGGTGGGTCTGGCACGACGGGCATCCCTTTGCCGATCTGGAGCGAAACATTCCCCGCTTCATGAGCGAGTTTGGCTTTCAGGCTTACCCCGATTTGCGCACGATTGCCCGCTGGCGGGAGCCGAACTGGGTTGTTGCCGCGGACAGGCTTGCAGGCATGAGCTCCGACACGGTTGTGGGATCTGGTCTGGATGCGGACCCTGTAATCTCCCCGCCGGAGCCGAGTCTTGCCCCGCCGCTCTTCGACCCGAAAGATGCCTTCTTTGATGCGCACCAGAAACACCCGCGCGGAACACAGATCATAGAGAAATTTTTACACGACGAATTTGGCGCGGACTTGCCCGACTCTTTGGCCTTGTACATCTACCTCAGCCAGTTTCTGCAAGCCGATGGCATGGGCCGCGCGCTGGAGGCCCAGCGCAGAGCCCGCCCCTGGTGTATGGGTAGTTTATATTGGCAATTCAACGATGCATGGCCTGCCGTCTCCTGGTCGGGCATTGATGTGGACGGGCGCTGGAAGGCTATGCAGTACCGGGTTCGAAGGGCCTATGAGCCCCTGATGGTGAGCAGTTTTACTGATGCGAAGGGCATCTGGCGCAGCGTGGCGGTCAATGATCGCGCGGAAAGCACGGGATTGCTCTGGGAGCTCTCGCTTTGGTCGGCTGACGGAGAGCGCCTCTACCAGCGCAGCGAATACGCAGATCTCAGCCCCGCTTCCTCTACGGAGTTGTGGTCGGCTGATGAAACGCAGATTCCCGAACTGAAGCGGCCTGATGTGATGCTGCACATTCAATTGCGCGAGATGGGTCGCGTGATCACCGAGCATTCTTTCTTTCCGGGAAAGGCCGGGGACTGGCCGCGCCGCGACCCTGGGTTGATCTGGAGACTGGAGCCCGGCCACGACGATAGCTGGTATGTTCGCGTCAAAGCCGAGCGCCCGGTTCGGGGCCTTTGGCTGCATTCCGATCTGGACCTCTGGATGAGCGACAACGGATTTGACCTGCTGCCCGGGCGCGAAAAACTCATTGAGCTGGAGCGCCCCTCAAAAGGCCTGCCGGTCCTGGGTCAAGCCACTGACGACCCATGGAGTAAGGAGGCCATCGAGCGCTCCCTGAAGCTCTGGCATCTGGCCGGGGTGCTGGGTGCGGAGTAGGATCAGGGTGGGTAAAAGGGCATGGAGCCGCAAAAACACGGCAAAATTTGGCTCTTTTGTAGGAAGCGGATGGCCTTTCCACCCGAAAAAACGCTGGCGAGCCCTGCCTACATGCTAAATCGACTTCCCATGCAGATCTTCAAAGGACTTGCGCTCCTGATTCTGTGCTGCGCGTGCACGGCAACATCGCTGTTGGCCCAGGCGCCATCGGCTTCAGCCGGTCTTCCAGCGGGCAAGCTCAGCAAACTGGTCAATCCCTTCATCGGAACCGGCGGACACGGGCACACCCATCCGGCCGCCAGCAGACCATTTGGCATGATACAGGCGGGGCCGGACACCCGGCTCAGCGGTTGGGACGGCTGCTCGGGCTACCACTACGACAGCGACACGATGTACGGCTTCAGCCAGACGCATCTTTCGGGAACGGGAGTGAGCGACTATGGTGATATCCTGCTTATGCCTTTCTCGGGCGAAGGGCGAGCGGACTTTGCCCAACCGTATCCCTTTGCCTCCCGTTTCAGTCACGCTGCCGAGCGGGCCAGCCCCGGATACTATTCCGTCAGACTGCAAAACGGCATTCAAGTGGAGATCGCGGCTGCAGAGCGATCGGCCATGTACCGAATCATCTATCCGGCCCCGGCGCAGGGGGTTGCAGAGAGCGGACCGGGTTTGTGGATCGATTTGGAGCACCGCGACGCCCTCGTCGATGCGGGTTTGGAGCCTCTTGGCCTGGCCTCTGTGCAGGGTTACCGCATCTCCGATGCCTGGGCTTTGCAGCAACAGGTCTATTTCCACCTGGACATCAACCGCACGGTAGAGAGCTTTTCGCAGGACGGCATGCGTGCTGCCCTGAACATGAGTCCTAACTCCGGCGGGGGTCGCGACACGATCTTGCTGCGCATCGCCATCTCTGCTGTTGATGTGCAGGGCGCGCAGAGAAATCTTGAAAGCGAGATTCCCCACTGGGATTTTGACTTGCTCCTGCGTGAAGCACAAGCTCAGTGGGAAGAGGCCCTGGGCAGGATACGGATCAGCGGGGGCAGCCCGAAGCAGCAAAGCATCTTCTACACCGCGCTCTACCACGCCCTTCTTGTCCCCAATCTTTTTGGTGATGTGGACGGGCGCTACCGCGCTATGGATCGCGAAGTTTACACCGCCGAGGGATTTACGCCCTATACCGTCTTCTCGCTCTGGGATACGTACAGGGCGGCACATCCGCTCTACACTCTGCTGTATCCCTCGCACAACAAGAATTTTGTTCTGAGCATGCTGGATGACTACAGCAAGGGTGGTCGTCTGCCCGTGTGGAAACTCGCCGACTATGAAACAGATTGTATGATCGGCTACCACAGTGTGCCCGTCATTGTCGATGCCTGGTTCAAGGGCATGCGCGACATGGACGATCAATTGGCGCTGGAGGCCATGATGCACAGCGCAGAGCGAGCGGCGGATGATCTGATGGCCTACGAGAGATTTGGATACATCCCCGCAGACATCAGCGCCGAATCGGTGAGCAAGACCCTGGAGTACGCCTATGACAATGCCTGCATAGCCCGAATGGCCGCGGCCATGGACGATGAGCACCGCAGGGGCTTGAGAAGCGACAACAGCCTGCCCAATGGACGTACCTATGCGGACATTGCCGAAAAATTTGTGCGCATATCCAGCGCCTGGAAGCATCTCTTTGATCCGCAGAGCGGTTTTTTCCGGGCTCGAATGAATGGGGCCTTCGTGCAGCCCTTCGACCCCTCAGAGGTGAATCATCATTATACAGAAGCGAATGCCTGGCACTACGCGTTCTCTGTGCCCCAGGACATCATGGGCCACGCGCGCATGATGGGGGCAGCGCGATTGTCCGGTATGTTCGGGGCTTCTGAAAAGCCCTCTGCCCAGGCCTATAGCGCCGATGACGAGCGACAGATGGGCCGGCAGCTCTATTGTGAACAACTCGATGCGCTGTTCGAAGCTCCTTCACTGAGCACCGGTCGGCAACAGGCAGACATCACTGGATTGATTGGTCAGTACGCGCATGGCAACGAACCTTCGCATCATATTGCTTATGCCTATGCTCAGCTCGGTCAGCCCTGGAAGACTCAGGAACGGGTTCGGCAGATCATGAACGAGCTGTACAGGGCCGCTCCCGACGGGCTTTGTGGCAACGAAGACTGCGGACAGATGTCGGCCTGGTATGTGCTCAGCGCATCGGGTTTCTACCCAATGGCACCGGGCTGGCCGGAATACACTTTGGGCAGTCCGTTGTTTGATACCATATGGTATGTTATGGAAGATGGAGCGGTTTTTCAGATTGTTGCCCTTGATCAGGATGTCGATCGCCCCTATATCCGCTCTGCAGAGCTCAACGGCAGGGCTTATGATTCCGTGCTCCTGCACCACGAGCAAATTGCCAGAGGGGGAAAACTGGTATTGGGCATGAGCGAAGAGCCCGTTCGCGAGTGGGGAGTGCAGGACATCGGTGCTGCGCGGAGCAATCTGAGCGACGAGTTTTTGGCCGCTCCCTATGTCTCACCGGCGCAATGGACCTTCAAGGACAGTTTGCGCGTTGAACTTCATTCCGCCGACCCTCTCTTTTTGCGCACCCAGGCTCTCTTAGCCGATCCTCTGGCCGATGTGGATCCGGCTGAACAAGTGTTCATCGAGTGGAAGTTGATGACAGATGTTGAAATGGAGATAGATCGAAAGAACGGTACAAGTTCGGGTAAGTGGCAACGGTATGACCGGCCCCTGGTTATTCATTCGGATACCGAACTGGCTTTTCGCACAGCGGGATCTGTAAAAGACGGCAGTGGCCGTTCCCAAGCAGTTTTCAGTCCGGTTCAGTACGCCCGATTTCTGCACAATCCGCGCAATTATACGCTGGAGATTGTGCATCCTTTTGCTCCCCAGTATGCGGCCGGAGGGGATGAAGCGCTCATCGATCTGCTCCAGGGCGGATGGGACTATCGGGACGGTTTCTGGCAGGGATACGAGCACGTCGATCTGGAAGCCGTTGTGGACTTTGGCCAGGTGCAGCACATCAGCGGGCTCGGGGCTCGCTTTCTCCAGGACCAAAACTCCTGGATCTTCTTTCCTCTACAGGTAGATTTTGAGGGCTCTGTGGATGGAGTCAACTGGCATTGGCTGGGCGAGCAGCAAAACACTTCGAACTGGGATGAGGAAGATGAAGTCGCCATCCGCAATTTCAGCATAGGGGCAGATGCGCAAATTCGCTATTTAAGAGTCAGAGCCATCAACCGCGGTCATTGCCCGCCAGGTCACAAGGGCGCAGGCGGCAAGAGCTGGATTTTCTGCGATGAGATTCTGATTTATGAATGAGTGGAGCCACTTGATCAACCCATTCCCTATGTTCTAATCGAGAGAATTGTAAAGTTTAGAAATACGCACATAAATACGAAGTAGCCGGAATCCGCAAAATCACTAGCTTTCCACAATGGCCAAACAATCCAAAGGACTTCCGCGCCGCCAGTTTCTGCGGCAGGGTTTAATCGCCGGGGCGGGACTCACAACCCTTTCCCCCTTCTTAGGCAGTGCTGCGCAGGGCATGCCTGCCAGCCTGGAATTACCCGAATCCGCAAGACGATCCAGCGCGTCGTTTGCGGGCGAAGCGGTTGTGATATCCACCTGGAATCACGGTCTGCCCGCCAATGCAGAGGCCTGGAAAGTATTGGAAGGTGGAGCTTCTGCATTGGATGCAGCCGAAGCGGGTGTGCGTGTGCCGGAGGCGGATCCCGAGAGCATGTCGGTGGGTTACGGCGGCTTGCCCGACCGCGAGGGTATCGTCAGCCTGGATGCCTGCATCATGGATGATCTGGGAAGATGCGGTGGGGTCTGTTTTCTGCAGGGCTTCATGCATCCCATTTCTGTGGCTCGAAGGGTCATGGAGCAAACCCCTCATGTCTTGCTCGCCGGAAAAGGAGCTGAAGACTTTGCAGCAGCGCAGGGTTTTGAGCGCAGCAATCTGCTCACTCCTCAGGCCCGGCAGCAGTGGAAGGAATGGCTCAAGGAAGCTAAATATATACCTGATGCAAATTTAAATAATCACGATACAATTGGCTTGCTGGCCCTCGATCAGCAGGGTCGTCTTGCCGGGGCCTGCACCACATCGGGCCTGGCCTATAAAATGCATGGAAGGGTGGGGGATTCACCCATCATCGGCGCGGGCTTGTACGTCGATGGAGAAGTTGGCGCGGCCACGGCCACCGGTGTGGGCGAAATGGTCATCAAGATTTGCGGCTCTTTTCTCATCGTTGAGCTCATGCGGCAGGGAGCATCGGCGCAGGAGGCTTGTGAAACAGCGATCCGGCGCATTGCCAGTCGCCAGGACATCGCCGATCAGCAAGTGGGCTTCCTGGCCCTGGACACCCAGGGCCAAACGGGCGCCTTTTCCATTCATCCCGGTTTCAATTACGCTCTGACGCGAAAGGGAGAGCACCGTTTACTCGACTCCGGACACCTCCAGTCCTGAACAGGTTTTTCAAGGCATTGATCCGGCAATTGATCCCGAGCTTTGTCGCGCTTAAGCCCCCCCATTCGACATGACCCAAACAGAGCATCAGGCTGCCCGCTTCAAGCTTCCGCTGGTCTTTCTGGTCATGCTCTTCTTTGCCTGGGGTTTTCTGACGGCCATCAATGACATCCTGCTGCCCCACCTCAAGAGCTTGTTTGCCCTGAGTTACCTCGAAGCCGGCCTGGTGCAGTTCTGTTTTTTTGGCGCCTATGGCATCATGGGCATTCCGGCCGGACTGATCATGGAGCGCGTCGGCAATCGGCGGGGCATCGTGATGGGTTTGGGCGTGATGGCCCTGGGCTGCTTCCTCTTTCTGCCCGCCGCCCGCCTGATCAGCTACCCCCTTTTTCTGGGGGCCTTGTTTGTGTTGGCCACAGGAATTGTGGTTCTGCAAACGGCCGCCAATCCCTATGTTGCGCTTCTGGGGCCCGCTTCCAGTGCAGCCAGCAGGCTCAACCTGAGTCAGGCCTTCAACTCTCTCGGGCACACAATTGGCCCTTCGCTGGGTGCCTGGTTCATCCTGCGCGAGGCCGCTGAGATGGACCGGGCGGCTATGGCCGATGCAGTTCGCATTCCCTATGTGCTGTTGGGCTTTGCCCTGCTCGCTCTGGCCCTGATCTTCCTGATCGTCAAGTTGCCCATTCCCCAACAACAAGAAGAAGATCGGCAGCTCAGGCTGATTGAGCACAGACCTCTGCTCTTCGGCGTGCTGGCCATCTTTCTCTATGTGGGGGCAGAGGTCTCTATCGGCAGTTATCTGGTCAGCTACTTCGGCTCAGAGCGCCTCGGGGGGCTGAGTGCCGAACGCGCCGGCTATCTGGTTTCCTTCTACTGGGGAGCCGCCATGCTGGGCCGTTTTGCCGGCTCTGCCCTGTTGACTTTTGTACGTCCCAGCCGTCTGCTGGCCTTCAACGCCCTCTGCGCCATGCTGTTGCTAATATTGACCATGAACAGTTCCGGTAACCTGGCCATCTGGTCTGTGCTGGCCATCGGCCTGTTCAATTCAATCATGTTTCCAAATATATTTACCTTATCTATAGCAGGTCTGGGAAATGGCACCAGCAGAGCCTCGGGTTTCCTGGTCATGGCCATCGTCGGTGGGGCATTCTTGCCGATGTTGCAGGGCTTGCTGGCCGATTCCACCAGCCTGAGTTTCTCCTTTGTGGTGCCCCTGTGCGGCTATGCCTATGTTTGTTTTTACGGGTTGAAGGGCTACCGGCCAACGCAGCCAGTGAGGGCCTGATTTCAAGCCATTTCAGCGGGTCGAAGGGCCATCTCTGCCCGATCCTGGAGCAGAGAGATATGAGAATCCCCGAACTTTGTTCTTACCTTCACGGCGGCTTTTTCCACCATGGAAGCCTGAAAACAGACAACTGAAGGGGCTCAAAGCCCGTAAACATCCAGGCGGAGCGCCGGGAATACCCGCCCAAAGCCCTTCGACATAGATTTTTGCCAAACTGGCCCTGCGGTTTATCCCGGGCGATTCAAGCGCTATGAAAAAACTCGCGGGAGGAATTGACATTGGTGGCACCAATACAGCCATAGGCCTGGTTGACCGCGAAGGTCAGGTCCTGGCCACACACAGTCTGCCCACCAGGGCCTATCCCGACGTAGAGGAGTTTGTGGATAGCGTGGCCTCATCGCTTTGCAGTCTGATGGACAAGGTGGTGGAGCCCTGTGAGTTGGTGGGTGTTGGCATCGGAGCGCCCAATGGGAACTACTACCGGGGCACGGTAGAGTTTGCCCCGAATCTGGCCTGGAAAGGGGTCATTCCGCTGGCCAGGCTTTTTGCCGAGCGCTTGAACCTGCCGGCCTATCTGGACAATGATGCCAATGCCGCTACAATGGGCGAGATGATTTACGGAGCGGCTCAGGGCATGAAGGACTTCATCATGATCACCCTGGGAACCGGGGTGGGCAGTGGACTGGTGGTCAATGGTAAGATGGTCAGGGGTCATGACGGCTTTGCCGGTGAGCTGGGCCATACCATCGTGTTTCCCGGAGGCCGAACCTGCGGCTGCGGTCGCAAGGGCTGTCTGGAGACCTATGTTTCGGCAACCGGGGTCAAGCGCACCATTGTAGAGCGCCTTGCCGAGAGCTCCGATCCCAGCACATTGCGCGATCTTCCACCCGAAAAGCTGAGCTCAAAAGCCATCTATGAAGCGGCGGTTCACGGCGATCAGGTCGCTGTAGAGGCCTTTTTGGAAACGGGACGAATTCTGGGCCTGGCTTTGGCCAACGCAGTAGCTTATACCAGCCCGGAGGCCATCTTCATCTTTGGAGGCCTGGCCAAGGCGGGCGATTTGCTCTTTGAGCCCACTATCGCGCATTTTGAGGCCAATCTTCTGCCCGTTTACCGGGGAAAGGTCAAGGTACTTCCCTCAGCCCTGGCCGATTTTGAGGCCGCCATACTCGGCGCGAGTGCCATGGTTTGGCGCCAGGTCAACCGCACCGAGGTGATCAATAGCTGAACCTTCCGGGAAAGGAGTTTGCCCTTATTTTTAGTCCATCGCCTGTTCAAATCATCTTCCGCCTCAACACGGACGCGTTGCTCTGGTCACCGGGGCCAACAGCGGCATTGGAGAAGTATGCGCCCGCACCCTTTGCGCACTGGGTGCTGAGGTGGTCATGCTCTGCCGCAGCGCAGAACGGGCCGGCGAAGCTCTGGAGCGCATCGCCAAAGCCCTGCCCCAACAGGCGGAGCAGGGCTTGCTGCCCATGATTTTCATCGCTGATCTGGCCGACACCCGGCAGGTTCTCGAAACCGGTCGCGAGATCGCCAGCCGCTATCCTTGCATACATCTGCTGATTAACAATGCGGGCTTCATGGCCTACCCCAAACTGAAACACAACAATCAGGGAGTAGAATCCACGGCAGCCGTCAACCATCTGGGCCACTACGCCCTGACCTGCACATTGCGCGAATCGCTCCTGCGCGCGGGCAGAGGCGCACGAATCATCAATGTTTCCTCCGGTGTACACCGCTTGCCCGCAGCCCGCTTCAGCATAGAAGACATCGGCTTTGAGCAGGGATATTCGCCCATGCTGGCCTATGCCCGCAGCAAGTTGATGAATGTTTTGTTTACCCGCGAGCTTGCCGTGCGCCTTCAAGACCTGGGCATAACGGCCAATTCCCTGCACCCCGGGGTGGTCTATACCGGCATAGCGCGAAGCTGGCCTAACTGGTTTCAGCGCCTGCACCGGGCGGGCCGGTTCTTCATGATCAACGCTGAAAAGGGTGCCCAAACCAGCCTCTATCTAGCCACCTCAACTCAGGTGGAGGGCGTAAGCGGTCAGTACTTTGTCCGCTGCAAGCCGGCAGCATCAGCGAGCTGGCCGGGAGAACCTGCACTGCGCCACCAGTTATGGGATTGGAGCGCGGAGCAAATCGGAATTTCTGCCGACTGGCTTTAGAGTTCACATTCTACTTTTCTGAGCGGCATGTCTCCGGAGAAGTTTAAGGAATCGGAGTTGATGAATCGGTTTCCATCTTCATTAAGTTGACCATAACCCGCCATCCATTGTTCATTTTTATATAGAAATACAACTTCGCGTATACTTTCCCTTCCTTCGGACATAAAGGTGTACTCTGCTTTGAGCAGATCGTTCTCAAATTTCCCTTTTAACATGCCGTGATTTGCGTCTTTGCCGGACAACTCATAGTGTAGCTCTGCTGTGCTCTCCTGTCCAATCGCAAAAAACTCAAGTCGAATGAGATTTTCGCCTTCGCGGTATTCATAGCAGCCCAAAGGAGGCAACTCAGCCTGAAAACCTGAAGAAGGCACTGGATCCATTCCTGCGGTATTGTCCCTTTTGTTCTGGCTATTACAAGCCCCAAGTACCAGCAAAAGACTTAGTATCCATGATAATTTAATCATTTCAGATCAGCTTTTATGTTGTTAACCTCCAGAAACACTGGCCCACCATCAACCGGGTAACCGCTGACCGGATTTGCACGGATGACCACACGTTGACCCGAGTAGGCATCCAAATCCACCTTACCATCCGATTTCATGGCAAACATGATCGGCTCTGCTTCAGAGCCCTCTCTTTCGTCTGGTTTATAGCCGCTGAGCAGATGAGTTCCGTATTGCCAGGTAGTCATACCCATTGGCTTAATCACGCCGTAGTAAAGGTCACTCTCCTTAGCGCTTTCTGTTGACTGGGCAGCGCGTTCACAGGAAGTCGCAAAAAGAGAAAATATAATTATAAATAATAATCTCATGAGTCTTTTTACATTCAGTTAAAGTCAAATATAGCACTTGATTTGTGGAGCAATGCAGCTCCTGATCAATGGCAATAAACTTAAATTAGCAGGAAGTGAACTTATAAAACATTGACTCTTTGGCAATTTTGCTGCAATTGTATGCTTGGTATTGCCGGGAAATCAGGCTCTTTATTTACGATACTCCTGTGAGAGCCGTATCTTGTCGCTGATGTGGTTCAGGACATCTTTTTCTTCATGAACACCTGCTACCAGCCAACTGAAGGTTCTTTCAGCGCCCGCGCAGCGAGTCGCTTCTGCATGGCCTTTTGGCTGATCGGAATGAGCTTCGCCCTGCAGGCGCAGGAATTTCGCTTTGAACGCTTTAGCGTCAATGATGGTTTGGCCTCTTCCAAGGTCTTTGACATAACGCAGGACAGCAGGGGTTTGATTTGGGTGGGAACCGAGCTCGGCCTTTGCCGCTATAACGGAAGTGCCTTCAAGACTTACGGAGTATTGGATGGCCTGCCCGGAAACTCCGTGATCAAGGTTTACAATGACCCTCAGGATAGGCTGTGGCTGTGGTTGCAGGCCGGCATTGGGTATTGGCAGGACAGCGAATTCAATCCCCTGCGCGTGCCAGAACAAGCTCAGAGCCCGCGCATCAACTCCGCGGTCGCCAGTCCTGAGGGTCAGATGTTTGCCGGCTCAGGTCAAAGCATCTGGCAATTCATAGATGGTCAGTTGCAGGCCTTTGAGCGTGTACCAAAGGGTTTTGATCTATCCGGCGCTTCGCTTTACTATGCGGATGATGAACAAACCTTATGGTATGGTACGGGAAATTACCTCGTGCGACTCAAGGATTCCAAGCTCGATACGCTGCTGCGCAACTCCAGCTTCGTGAGACGGCACTATTTACTCAGCGATCCTCAGAATAAGCTGTATTACATCTCGAGCGAGCGGATTCTTCTGCTGAATGGCAATCAGGCTGAACCTGTGTTTCCGGCTCTTCAGCACTTGCTCCGTTCAGAGCTCGACCTGAGCACAGCCTTCATTGACCCCCAGGGAAACTGGTGGATCGGATCCTTTGCCGGTGGCCTGTATTTCTTTCCGGCCGATCAACTCGATCAAGGGCAGGCCATACGCTACCTGGATTCTGAAGTGATCACCAGCATCTTTCAGGACCGCGACGACAATCTTTGGGTGGGCACAGAATCAGCGGGACTCTTCCTGCTCAGTTACCGGGCCCGGCAGGTTCGCAACATCCGCGGCGTGGAGTCCGGGCTCATGGACGAGTTGTTCAGCCGCCGTATCTACAGCCGTGACGGGGTTCGCTGGAGTCTGGAGCGCAATGGACAACAGCAGAGTCTGCTCGCCCAACACCCTTCGGGCGCACAGAGGGAATTCCAGCAACTGGGCAATCCCTACAAACTCATTCGCGGCCCTGCTTCAACGGTCCTGCTCACCTCCAGCGCGGGCTTTTTTCAGTTCGAATGGCCTCAGAGCGCCGAGCCGGGCGCGGTAGAAGCCGGCCCCTATCGCCTGATTTCCGGTCCTGCGCGCGTGGCCTGGTACGACAGTGTGCTGGAGCGAACCTGGCTGTACACCATGGGGGGGCTGCTCAGCTACCAGAACGGGGTGGTGGACACCCTGGTGGCCAACACTGAATCGCGCAAACTCATCATCAGCGGAATGGCCGGTCTGCCCGGCCAAAACCGCGTGTGGATGAGCAGCTATGGCATGGGTCTGTTTCTCTGGCAAAACGACAGCCTCCTTCGATTTGGAACCGAGCGCGGACTGAACTCCAACAGCCTTGTCGATGCCTGGCTGGATGAATCCGGTGAGCTCTGGGTCATCGGCTCCAACGGCGTCAATAAACTCAGCGATATGGACTATGAGAGCCTGAATTTCAGGGTCTATAGTCTGTATGAGAATGACGGCCTGATCATCGGAGAGGTGAGGGGGGGGCTTGAAAGCCGGGATACCATCTGGTTGCGCACCAATGCCGGCCTGAGTTTTTTCCCCAGAGACCTGATCACCCGCGAGCCGCGCACCAAGCCGGGCATAGAGATCACCGCGGTGATCATCGACAACCGCGATACGACCATACTCCCTGAATACGAACTGGCCCATTTCCAGAACGATCTGGAGATCCGTTTCAGTGGAATCGCCTATTCCGACTCGCGCCGCATCCGATATCGATACCGGGTCTCAGGCTTGCACGACGACTGGCAGGAAACCGCTTTTGGGGAATTGCGCCTTTCCAAACTCAGACCGGCTACCTATACGCTTGAATTGCGCTCCGTGGACATCTACGATATGGAGAGCCCGACTACGGAGCGGATCGTCTTTGTCATCCGCCCGGCCATCTGGCAGCAACGGGGTTATCAGGTATTGGCCGGCTTGTTGATACTCGCCTTGAGCATTGGTCTGGTCTGGCTCGAAACCCGGCGCAGGGCCCGGCACCGCGAGGCCAAACTCATCCTGGAAAAGCAATTGGCTGAGACGGAGCAAATGGCCCTTCGAGCCCAGATGAACCCGCATTTCATCTACAATGTGCTCAATTCTATTCAGCAGTTTATTTTGCGCAACGATACCGAGAGCGCGCTGGACTATTTGGCCGAGTTTGGGGATCTGATTCGCCGGAGTTTTGAGAACTCCAAGCATATGTCCATTCCGCTCAGCGATGAGATCGCCTTTTTGAACACCTACCTGATGTTGGAGAAGATGCGCTTTGACGAAATGCTGGAGTACCATATTGAGGTAGGTTCAGGAGTGGATATACACCATACCTTTGTTCCATCCCTGCTCATTCAGCCCTTTGTGGAGAATTCCATTCGGCATGGTTTGAGGCATAAAGAGGGAACCGGCCATATCGACATTCGATTTGCTCTGCAGGGAGACAAACTGATTTGCACCATTGATGATGACGGTGTGGGTATAGATCAGGCCAGGGCGATGGAACAGTGGAAATCGGAGGAGCACCGCTCATCGGGAATGGAGATCACCCGAAGCCGATTGCAGGTATTCAACAAAATGAGCCCCGGTAAGGTGGGCATGGAGGTCTTTGACAGGAAAACTCAGGGAGGAGTGGGAACCAGAGTGGTGCTGACCATTCCGGTACAAGAGGATTCAAAAAAAAGGTTGAGTGATGGAGAAAGTGAGGATGATCCGCTCCGTGATCGTAGAAGACGAGCGGAAGGGCCGGGAATTCCTACGTGAATTGCTGGAGCGATACTGCCCCCAGATTGAGCTGGTGGGCGAGGCGGACAATGTTCCGTCAGCCGTGGCCCTGATTGGCCAGCAGAAGCCAGAATTGGTGTTTCTGGATGTCGAGATGCCCGTCTACGACGGCTTCAAACTCTTTGACATGGTGCCGGAGATCAACTTTGACGTCATCTTTGTAACGGCATTTGATCAATATGCTGTTAAGGCATTTGAATACTCCGCCGTGGATTATCTGCTCAAACCCTTGCGCGTTTCCAAGCTGAAGCAGGCGGTGGAGAAGGTCAGTCAGAAGCGGGAGTCGGGAATTCGACAGCAACAGGTGGAGACCCTGCGCGACAATCGCCGCGATCAGTTTCACAAGATTGTTCTCCCCTCCCAGAGCGGCTATCAGTTTGTCAAGCTCGAAGACATTGTGCGTTGCGAGTCCGACAGCAATTACACCAATTTCTATCTGACCAATGGCAAGCGCATGATGATCTCCCGCACCCTCAAGCACGTGGAGGAGTTGTTGGGAGATGAGGAGTTTTTCCGCATACACCAAAGTCACCTGATCAATCTGCGGCATGTGCGCAGTTACCTCAAGGGCCGCTCAGGTCAGGTGGAAATGGATGACGGCAGCGTGCTGGATGTGTCGGTGAGGCGAAAGGCGGCGCTGATGGAGAAGATTCGCAGCATGAACACCTAGGCGGGCGGCGAGGGTTTCTGAAAGCCGGAAACCAGGCGCAGATCGCGCTGGGGAAGGGGTATGACCACCCCTGCTGTGCGCAACTGTTTTTCCACCTCAAAGCGCAGATCGCTCTTGATGTCCACGATGCGCTGGAACTGGTTGCTCCAGAAATGCAGCTCGAAGATCATACCGTTATCGGCAAAATCCACCAGGCGCACAAAGGGTCCCGGTGAGCGAAGCACGCCATTGTGACGGCTGGCGCTGTTGATCAGGATTTGTTCCACCTGGCGGCTGTCACTGCCGTAGGCTACCCGCACTGAGATATCATAGCGAATGAAGGCATTTCCATGACTGAGGTTGATCACATTCTCTACGGTGATCTTGGAATTGGGAACAATCACGGCGATACGACGCCGCGTCTGAATCAGAGAGGTTCTCAGCCCGATGCGGATCACCTTTCCCTCCATATCGCCAATCAACAGCCAGTCGCCCTTCTTGATCGATCCTTCCACCAACAGAATGATGCCCGAGACAAAGTCGTTAAAGGTCTGCTGAATGCCGATGCCCATACCCACCAGCAGGGCTGCACCGGCGGCGTAGAGCACGGTGATCTTGGCTCCCGAAGCCTCTATGGCCAGTATCAGCGCGACGGTATAGATGATGTACTTGACCAGTTGGCCAATGGCAAATTGCCGGCCTTCATCGATCTTTTGACGTCTGAAATAGGGATTGAGAAAACCCCGGCGCATCACCACATAGATCGTGCGGGCAATGACGATGACCAGAATGATGGCCAGCAGATTGCTGACCTTTAGGGTCCAGGCGCCGATGGTGAACAGGTTCCAGTCCAGAAAGTCCATACTGCGGAGTATCAGCCCGAAATGTACCTGTTTTTGAGCGCTTTGCCGAAAATGCTCAGGGTGCGAAGACGAGTCAGGCCTGGTTCCGCGCACTGCGGACAGGTGCTGGGCGGTGTGATGGGCGGTGTGCTGGGCGTTGTGCTGCGCGGTGAGTGAAAGCCCAGCTCGGCGGGATTGGCGCTGCAATTGGGCTTAACTTTGCGCATAGGCACAATCCGTTGTATTGATGGACAAGCCCTATAAAATTCCGCATTATGGCGAAGTCTAATCTGGAAGAGGTACCCAAGAATAAAAGTCACCTCTTCACACTCTCGGCCATTGCCGCTTTTGGTTTGCTGGTGGTTTGGTTTACCCTGCAAAACTCCGGAACCGTCAGATTTCAGTTTGCCCTCTGGGGATGGGATGTATCGCTGGCCCTGCTGTTGTTCACCTGTGTTTTCATCGGCATCCTGCTCGCCTGCATAGCGGTTTTGCCGGCATTTCTGGCCGAACGGCGTTTCAGGAAAAGAGCTGAAAAGCAAATTAGCGATCTGAGTTTTGAGCGCGATGAACTCCGACGCATCGTCCAATCTGCATCGGCTCCTTCAACTTCCTCCACTTCAGGAAGCAGCACAAAAGTGGATCCGCACAGACCTTTGTGAGTGAGGAAAGAGCGCGAGGCAGCGTTACTCAGCGGCTGTAATTGGGTGCTTCCTTGGTGATGACCACATCGTGGGGATGGCTTTCGCGAATGCCCGCAGCGGTGATGCGCACCATAGAGGCCTCCTGCAGAGCCGCTATGTTAGCTGCGCCGCAATAGCCCATGCCCGCTCTCAGGCCGCCGATGTACTGCACCATAACTTCGGCAACGGTTCCTTTGTACGGTACCCTTCCGACGATGCCCTCCGGAACCAGCTTCCTGATGTCTTCTTCAACGTCCTGAAAGTAGCGGTCTTTAGAGCCGGATTCCATGGCTTCTACCGAACCCATTCCCCGGTAACTCTTGAACTTGCGCCCTTCAAAGATGATGGTTTCACCGGGGGATTCTTCGGTGCCCGCAAAGAGCGAACCGGCCATGACGGTATCTGCTCCGGCGGCCAGGGCTTTAGCGATATCTCCGGTATAGCGTATGCCCCCGTCGCCGATGATGGGCACTCCCGAGCCGCGAATGGCTTCAGCGGATTCCATGATAGCGCTCAATTGAGGCACGCCAACGCCGGCAACCACGCGGGTTGTGCAGATGGAGCCCGGCCCCACACCCACCTTGACGGCATCAACACCCGCATCTACCAGGGCCCTGGCCCCAGCACCCGTGGCGATATTGCCGCCCACCACTTCCAGATCCGGGTAGTGCTGCTTGATCTGCCTTATCGTGTCCAACACCCCTTTGGAATGGCCGTGCGCCGTATCCACGCAAACAACGTCAACGCCTACCGCGCATAGCGCTTCAATCCGGTCAAAGGTATCGCGGCTCACCCCGACGGCCGCACCCACCATCAAACGACCGAAGCGATCCTTGCAGGCCTGGGGGTGATTTTGAACCTTGAGAATGTCCTTGTAGGTGATCAGCCCGGCCAAGACCCCTTTGGCATTGACCACCGGCAGTTTTTCGATCTTGTACTCCTTGAGAATGGACTCAGCCTGAGCCAGGTCGGTACCCTCGGGGGCGGTGATGAGCCGCTCCTTGGTCATGATGTCTGAGACCAGGGTGCCGGGATTGCGCTCGAAGCGCAGATCGCGATTGGTCAGTATGCCCACCAATTTATGCTCAGCATCCACCACCGGTATGCCCCCGATCTTGTGCTCCCGCATCAGGTGCAGGGCTTCGCCCAATGTGGCTTCGGGTCGAAGGGTGACCGGATCCAGGATCAGGCCGCTTTCGGATCTTTTGACCTTGCGAACCTGAGCCGCCTGTGCGGCTATGGGCATATTTTTGTGCAGAAAACCCATTCCCCCGGAGCGCGCCATAGCAATAGCCAGGCTGTGCTCGGTGACCGTATCCATGGCCGAAGACAGAATGGGAACATTGACCTTCAGGTCGCGCGTCAGGCGGCTGGAGGTGTTGACATCGCGGGGAAGGACGGCCGAATAGGCCGGTACCAGAAGGACGTCGTCAAAGGTCAGGCTCTCCGAGATGGCTCGGGCGATTTGCCCGGCCCCATTGGTGCTCTGGATCAGAGAAGTTCTGTTCATGCGCAAAGTTAGCCCGCTTTGGGCTGATTTGGGAGGGCAGGAAGGAGCGCAGCCATATGAGTTTTACAGCGACTTATTAATTTGATATAATTATATATTGAATTAATATAATTTATAACACATGTTTGTTTTTTAGAGAATAGTTTTTGAACTTTAAGATTAAATCTAATCCATCATGCTTAGAGTTATCAGCTTAACCCTGATACTGGGTGTGTTAAACCCACGTTCTCAGGCTCAAATCTGCAATCCGGCGGTTGCCCCATCTGGTCTGGTTTCTACCTACACTCCGGGTCTTGGGGCTTTGCTGGAATGGGATGCAGTACCTGGAAGTATTGGTGTTCAATTGCGGGTTGACCTGCCTTCGGGAGCAGTGATCACCAAGCGATTTGCGGGATTTGAGCGGGATCAGTTTGCGGTTCCCGATGCTCAACTGACACCGGGCACCTATGTCTGGCGTGTTCAGGCTGCGTGCAGCAACACTCCCCCATATGATGTAACCCCTGTTTCCGCTCCGGATATGTTTGTGGTCGGAGGCTCCAGCACTTGTCCTTCTACCGTTAGCGACATCGATGGAAACGTTTACCAAACCGTAGAAATTGACGGGAAGTGTTGGATGCAACAGAACCTAAGGACGGAACACTACCGGAATGGAGATGGTATTGCAACGGGGCTGGACAACGCGGCCTGGAGTACTACAAGCAGTGGCGCATTTGCCATCTACAATGATGTTTTAGCGAATAAAGACTTCTATGGCTTGCTTTACAATTGGTTTGCCCTCACCGATCCCCGTGGACTTTGTCCCCTTGGATGGCATCCGGCTTCCGATGCTGAATTCACGGAGTTGACAGACCATCTTGGCGGCTTAACGGTGGCAGGAGGGGCAATGAAGACAACCGGGAACTTGTTTGAGGGAACCGGATTGTGGGCAGCACCAAACACCGGGGCAACAAACAGCAGTGGTTTCTCCGGCTTGCCTGGAGGAATGAAGAACAATTCAGGCTTGTATGAATCCATTTCCATACAGGGAAACTGGTGGACTTCGACAGAATCCGCCCCATTACTTGCCCAAATGCGAAGGCTGCGCTACCTGGATGATGATGTCCTTAGGACAACCATGATCAAGTACAATGGTCTTTCTGTCCGCTGTCTGAAAGATTGAGGGAATCGGCCGTAAGCCGGGAGCTCATGCAAAAGATGGATACAGGACTCAGCGCACCACCGTCACATTCCCCTTCTTGACAATGTCCTGCCCGTTGACGGCAGTGAAGCGCAACACGTAACCGTAACTGCCGCCTGGTGCGGCTTGCCCATCGATCGTTCCATCCCAGCCTCGTTCCGGGTCATTGGATTCAAAGACGACACCCCCATAGCGGCTGATGACCTGAAGGGTGTAAGAGTCCGCCTGACCAAAGAGGATAACCGGTTTGAAGATCGGGTTGGAGCCTCCGGGTACTATGGCGTTGGGCACAAAGACCTTTCCGATCTGTTCCACACAGACTTCGTTGGACTGACTGACTAGTCGCTCCAACACGTTTAACTCGGGCAGATCCAGATCAAACATAGCCTCTACACGATAGCAGAAGATGCCATCTCCGTCCAGGAGCCCGGAGACATCATCCGAGTAGCTCAGAGCCGTTGGGCCAAGGCTGGCCATCAGGGTCCATAAACCCGCATCAAGCCGATAGACTTCATAGCCAACAATAGTGCTGTTGGGCAATAGAAAGGGGTTCCAGGTCAGCATATTGCTCAGGCCAAACCCTGCCTCTCCGCGCAACCTGATCGTGCGCCCGGCTTCAGAGGGGACAAAGACCCCGCAACTGTCCTGAGTCTGAGCGCGGTAGTAGCGCCCTGCCTGAACCGGCTCATCGCGGTAGGTGATGAAGTCCAGCACCGGAGGGATCAGGGGCTCGCTGGCTCTTACCGTCCAGGGTCCCGGACTTTCGCCCCGCTCCAGCCTCCAGGTTTCCGCATCTGCTGTGGGATCGACATACCATTCAATCCTCGCGGTTTGTTCCCCCTCCATGGAGGCATTGCGCAGGTAAACAAAGCGAGAGGGCTGCACCTTGGCGATCACCCGGCAAACCTGATTGGAGTTGGAGAAAACTCCGTCCTCGCGCAGGGCTCTGACGCGGACGCAGACCGAGTCGGTGTCGTTGACCGCCAGCTCATAGCTTCTCACTCCCGGGCCCAGCGACTCAACCGTTGTCTCGGGACCATCGTCGATCGAGACCCGGATCTCATGGCTGGCAATACCCGAAGGCCATTCGGCATAGAAATTCCATTCCAGCCTGAGCGACCCGCAGGGATCGGGAACCGTTTGTAACAAAATCGTATTGTGCGCTGGGTTGGCAAACAAACCCAGGGTTCTGCACGAATCTACAGCCGCAATGGAGTAGGTCTCGGATTGCTCGGAAACCGCTGCCGTCACATCAATGTAAGTGGTGTTGAAGCGCCCATAAACCGTGTCCACCGGTGTGAAACCCAGCACCTGGCGGTAGATGATATAGCCCGTTGTTTCCGGGGAAGGGCTCGGGAGCCAGTTCAATTCAACGGCGCCATTCTCCACGCTGACAAAGTCAATCACCGGAGGTTCGGGATCGCGATTGTCCAGGGTGTCTGAACTCGGCGCATCAAATCCCGGGCAATCATACTGGGGTACCATGTAGTAGTACCAGGTTGTCGTGATCCCCCCGGCACCCGAATGGAGAAAATCCGTTGTGGCCTCGGCAGCGATGCTGGCCAGAAGCGCATAAGGCCCTTCCCGGAGTTCAGAGGCGTAGATCTCATAACCCAGAAATGGTCCGCAGGGATTGTCGGGAATGGACCAAACGAGGCTGACATCACCGCTGAGTTCATTGGTGGCGCACAGCAATTGCGGAGGGCTAAGCGATTGCCCGACAGCGTTGAGGCTGGCTATCAAAAAGATTGTGTTCAGGCATCCAATCCGCATAGGGTTCACGAGCGTTTAGAGCAGACTGACCTCGGCTTCGGGCCATCCGACGACGACCTCAAACAAGTCTTCTACACCCAGATAGCGCTGGGCGAGCTCCTGCAATTGAACGGGTGTAATGGCCCGAATGGTATTGATCAATTCCTGTACAAAGTCCATGGAAAGTCCGCCCTGCAGAATGCCGCGCACGGTGTCCGCACTGCGGAAGGGCCCGTCAATGGAGCCCAGAATGGTGCCCAACAGATAATTGCGCACCAATTCCAACTCCTCCTCGCTCACCAGCTCCTCTCTGAGTCGCTGCATCTCGGCATAGACTTCGGCAATGGCCGCCTGGCAGACGGGCAGTCCAACTTCGGAACTGATGTAGAAGTAGGAGGCCTCATCCAGATGGGTGATTCCGGAGTAGATGCCATACGTATAACCCTTGTCTTCGCGGATATTGCTCATCAGGCGCGAACCGAAATACCCGCCCAGGATGGTATTGAGCACAAAGAAGGCTTGATAGTCCGGGTGGTTCTTGGCCATGATAGGCTTGGCAAATCGAATGGCACTCTGCACGGAGTTTTCCTTGTGCAGGTGCATCAGGCGGACCTTGTCTGCTTGAGCCGCGGGATGCTTTACGGGTTGAAGCACGCTTCGCGGTGACTGCCCGAGCAATTGCTCCAAAAAGGGGTTCAGCTCATCACCGATGCGACCAGCGGCGATGACAAAGGGCTGCGCGGCGGCAATCGTTCGGCGGTGGTGTTCCAGCAACTGCTCCCGGCTCAGTTCCGAAAACCTTTCCCCCGTCATATGATAGCCATAGGGATGCTCAGGACCATAGAGGACTTTGCGCAGGGCATTGTCGGCCAGGTAGTCCACTTTTTGTTCTCGGATCCTGATCTTCTGACGGTTGTTTCTGATGTAGTTGGCGCATTCTTTTTCAGGGTAGCTCGCGCGGTAAATGAGACCCTGAAGTACGGGCAACATCTGCGGCAGGAAGCGATTCAGGCCGTGGAGTTGAAGGGAGGTATAGTCGAACCCCCCCCTGACTTTCAGGCTGGCCCCATAGCGCTCGATGGTCCCGGCGATATCCGCGCCGCTGTATCCCTCTGCGCCTTCGGTCATCAGCTTGGCGGCGGCAGCCGAAACCCCGTAGGATCTCTCGTAGCGCCGTCCGGCCGGAAAGACCAGCTCGAGGCGAATGATGTCATCGGCCGCTCCATCCAAAGTGTATAAAGCAATGCCATTGCTCAGCTCCTGCCTTTCGGGATAGACAAAGTGTGCCTGGGTAACGGGCTTGAGCAGGGGTATAGTAGTGGGAAGGGCCATAGTTTAATGTTGCAACATCAATTTTAAAGTTCCGGGGCGGATCAGCTCAGGACGGCCTGTTTGGACAGGTAGTGCAAGGTGCTGCAGCGCTCCGGTCGAAGGACCTCGCGAGCCACCCGCTGAATGTCTTCAGCGCTCACCCTTCTGTACTGCTCAATCTCCTCGTTGATCAGCGCGGCATTGCCGAGCAGTTCGTAGTAGGCCAGTTTCATGGCCTTGCCCAGGACGCTGACGTTGCCAAAGGCCTCAGAGGCTTCGCTCTGGTTGCGGGCTTTTTCCAGCTCTTCGGTGGAGACGAATTGCGTTCTGACCAGCTCCAGTTCGGCCTCGAGCGCGGCCTCTGCTTCGCCCCGGTCAACCCCTTCGGCAAACTTGCCTTCGATGACAAACAAACCATCGTCAAAGGAAGCGGTGATGTAGGCCTCCAGATCGGAGAAAAACTCGTTTTCCATCACCAGTCGGCGGTGCAGACGCCCCGATTCGCCCGCGGAAAGCATGTCGCTGAGCAGGTCGGTGGCGTAGTAGTCCGGGTGCTTGCGATCGCACATGGGCCAGGCGCGGTAGAGCATGTCCACCGGCACATCGGCCTCAACGATGAGATGGCGGGCCTTGCTCTGCACGGGCTCGGCAGGGAGCTTGCGCTCGTTGGCCGGTCCCCGTTCGATCTGCCCGAACCACTTCTCGGCCAGTTCAATGACTTCTGAAGTCTTCACACCACCGGCAACGGCGAGAATTGCGTTGTTGGGGCGGTAAAAGCGGTAGAAGAAATTGCGCACATCGTCCAGACTGGCCTCTTCCACATGGCTGAGCTCCAGACCGATGGTGGGCCAGCGGTAGGGGTGAACGGTATAGACCAGCGCGCGCAACTTGTGCCACACATCGCCATAAGGCTGATTGATGTAATGCTCTTTGAACTCTTCGCAGACCACCTTTCGCTGAACGTCCAGCGAGCGCTCGCTGAAATCGAGCAGGTTCATCCGGTCGGCTTCGAGCCATAAGGCCGTCTCGAGATTCACGGCGGGCAGGACATCGTAGTAATTGGTCAGATCATTGGTGGTGTAGGCGTTATTGTTGCCTCCAGCGCGCTGCAGAACCGTGTCAAATTCGGGCACGCCGGCAGAGCCTCCGAACATCAAATGCTCAAAGAGGTGGGCAAATCCGGTCCGGCCTGGATCTTCGTCGCGGGCTCCGACATCGTAGAGCAAGTTGACGGCGGCCATCGGGCTGCTCGGGTCTTCGTGAACCAGAATTTTCAGGCCATTGGCCAGGGTGTGATGGTGATAGGAAATCATGATTGAACGATTCGGCTACACTCCTGTTTACGTTTTCAAATGGGGTCTTTGACGGGTCGAAGGGCTTGGGTGCTTCGGCCTAAAGCCGCTTCGATGTCTCGCTCCTTTTCGCACCGAAACCTGCCTTTTTTAAAAGCCCGCGAAAGCGATGCTCAGCAAAAGAACTGCGCACTTTGGCCCGACAGAGCCGTGTTGCGGGCGTAAATTTGCCCCGTATCGCCAAAGGTAAGCCCAAGCATGCTATGAAACTCAACACGTTGTACACCAAGGCATTGGCCGGAGAATGGCTGAGTGTGGAAGAAGGTGTTTTTCTCTTTGACCATGCGCCAACCGCCGAACTGATGCATGTGGCCAACCGCATTCGCATGCAGAAAAAGCCCGGCAATGCGGTTACCTGGATCATAGACCGCAACCTGAACACCACCAATGTCTGCGTGGCCAATTGCAAGTTTTGCAATTTCTTCCGCGTGCCCGGTCATCCGGAGGCCTACATCACCGACCGCGAAACCTATCGGCGCAAGATTGCCGAGACCATTCGATATGGTGGGGAGCAATTGTTGCTTCAGGGCGGACATCACCCCGAGCTGGGCCTGGAGTTCTACGCGGGCATCTTTAGTCAGATCAAAGAGGATTTTCCCAATGTGAAGTTGCACGCGCTTGGCCCGCCGGAGATTCACCACATTGCGGAGCTTGGGGGGCACACGCACGAACACGTCCTGCGCACCCTGCGCGATGCGGGCATGGACAGCCTGCCCGGTCCGGGTGCGGAGATACTGGTGGATAGGGTTAGAGCGGTGATTTCCACCGGAAAATGCAACAGCCAGGAATGGCTTGAGGTGATGCGCACCGCTCATCAGCTCGACATTACCACTTCGGCAACCATGATGTTTGGCCATATTGAAACGCTGGAGGAGCGCTTTGAGCATCTGGAGAAACTGCGCCAGGTGCAGTCCGAGAAACCGGCCGGGGCCAGGGGTTTCATCGCGTTCATACCCTGGACCTTTCAGGATGTGGATACCACGCTGAAGCGCATTCGCAGAGCCAAGAACGACACCACCGGAGAGGAGTACATCCGCATGATAGCGCTGAGCCGAATGTTCCTGCCCAATGTAGAGAACATCCAGGCCTCCTGGCTCACGGTTGGAAAGGCGGTGGCTCAGGCATGTCTCCACGCCGGAGCCAATGATTTTGGCTCCATCATGATCGAGGAGAACGTGGTCTCTGCTGCCGGCGCGCCGCATCGCTTCACTTCGCGCAGCATACAGGAGGCTATAAGGGAAGCCGGCTTTGAGCCCCGTCTGCGCAATCAGCAGTACGAGTTCAGGGCCATGCCCGAATTGATGGAGGAGCAGGTGATTGACTACTGATCACTTCGAAGGGTTTCGGCTCAATTCAGCCGCCATTTGTTGGTAATACCCCCTTGTATGGCTACCTTTGCAGCGGCAAAAAAAAGCGCCCCTTCGTTGAGCCAGCCAGCAAGCCCATTCACCTCAGTTAAGTTATTGATTTTCAGCTTATTAGCTGTATTTTTTGGCGCCCAGACCGAGCTGATGGCGGCGGAGCAGGCAGGGGCTCATGGCGATCCCTGTGCGCAGCACGACGAGCACCACGATGATCACGCTTCGGAGGACGGTTACGACCCCACCCCGATGATTTTGCACCACATCGCCGATGCGAATGAGTGGGAGATCTTTCACGGGGGCACCATACCCCTTCCCTGTATTGCCTATGTAAAAGGAGAGGGTCTCAAGGTGTTCATGAGCAGTAAGCTGGCGGGCGGGCATCGCGCGCATGACGGCTTCATCATGAATCACGGCCGTCTGATGCGGGTGGAAGAGTCCGGATTTCCCGCGGGTACAGTGGACCTGGACAACGGCGGTCATTTCATGAGCGACGGGGAAACGGGCAAAGCCCTATTGTGCTACGAAGGAACGGTGTACCACGCCGGTCGCCACGATCTGGTGCGGGACGGGTTTAAGTACGCCTGGTTTGACTTTAGCATTACCAAGAATGTCGCGGCGCTGTTTCTGGTGGCCGTGATCATGATCTGGATCTTCATGAGCGTTGCGGCGGCGTACCGACGCCGGGCAGGCATGGAGCCGCGGGGTTTGCAGGCTTTCATAGAGCCGCTCATCAGCTTTGTGCGCGAGGACATCGCCATTCCCAATCTGGGCAAGAATGCCGACCGCTTTCTGCCTTTTTTGATGACGGTGTTCTTCTTCATCTGGATCGGCAACATGATCGGGCAACTCCCCTTCATCAGCAATCCCAACCTGACGGGCAATATCACGGTCACGCTGGCCCTGGCCCTGCTCACCTTCATCCTGACCAACCTGAACGGCACCCGTTCTTACTGGTATCACAACCTGACCGCTCCGGGCACCCCGGCTTTTGTCAAGCCCATTCTCATTCCCATTGAGATCTTTGGCATCTTCACCAAGCCTTTCGCCCTGATGATTCGTCTCTTTGCCAACATCACGGCAGGACACATCATCGTGCTGAGCCTCACGGCATTGATCTTTGTCTTTGGCAATCTGGGTCAAAGCATCCCGGGCAGCCTGGGTGGCGCAGCGGTGGCTGTGCCCTTCGTGCTGTTCATGGGTCTCATCGAACTACTCGTGGCCTTTCTGCAGGCCTTCATCTTTACCATGCTCTCGGCTCTGTTCATCGGCATGGCGGTTGAAGACCACAGCGAGCACTACTGATCAACGCATTGTTTACGGTTTCACTAAACTTCCTGTTATGGACCTTTTGACCGTTCTTATGCTGGACTCGCTCAATGGCATTGGTGCCCTTGGCGGCGGTCTCGCAGCTATCGGTGCCGGACTCGGCATCGGCCGTATTGGCGGCAGCGCCGTTGAGGCACTTGCCCGTCAGCCCGAGGCCGAAGGCATGATCCGCACCAACATGATCATCACCGCAGCCCTCATCGAGGGGGTAGCCCTCTTTGCCGTGGTGGTGGCTCTGCTGCAGGCTGGCGGATAGCATTGTTTCGGGGGAAGGGGCTTCCCGGCGTTTGGCCGGGTGCACCTTCCCCTTTTTTGCCCTCCATTCCCTAGAAAGTAAAGGAAACTCATCCGATCATGGCCATCTTAGCCAACGCTTTTAGCCTTATTACCCCGGACTTCGGTCTGTTTTTCTGGACCATGCTCACCTTTGTGTTGCTGTGGTTCATCCTGGGCAAATTCGCCTTTGGGCCCATCAATAAATCACTGCGCGAACGCGCCGATGCCATTGCGCTCAGCCTGAAGCTGGCCGAGAAGGCCCGCGAGGAGATGGCCGCCCTGCAGAGCGATCACCAGCGCATGCTGGTGGAAGCCACCGAGGAGCGCGCCCGCATTGTGCAGGAGGCCCGTCTGACCGCGACCAATCTGATTGACGAGGCACGCGACCGGGCCAAGACCGAAGCGGACCGCATTGTGGCCAGCGCCGCCGAGGAGATCAACAACCAGAAGATGGCGGCCCTGATTGACGTGAAGAACAAGGCCGGTAACATGGCCTTGGACATCGCCGAAAAGGTTTTGCGCCGCGAATTGGGAAGCCGCTCAGATCAGGAGGCCTATGTCGGCAGCCTGTTGCAGGAATTCAAACAGAACTAAAGCCGGCATGTCCTCAATACGCCTTTCGACCCGCTACGCCAAAGCCGTGATGGACCTGGCCCTGGAACAGGGTCAGCTCGAAACGGTTATGACGGATATGCGCAAACTCAACGCCATCATCAGCGAGCACAAAGACTTGCGGATGCTGCTGCGCAGCCCCATCATTCACCCCTCAAAGAAGATGCCGATTTTGCAGAAGGTGTTCGAAGGGCGGCTCGACCCGATTTTGATGAATTTCATTGAGATTCTGGTTCGCAAGCACCGCGAAGAGTACCTGTTTGACATCAGCGAGGTGTTTCTGGAGCGCTACAACGAGAAGAAGAACATCAAGTCGGTCAGGATCACCACGGCCATTCCCTTTGAAGCCGATCTTCAGCAAAAGATTGCCGAGAGTCTGCGCGATTCAGCCGAAGCCACGATTGAGCTGGAGGCTGAGGTTGATCCTGAACTGATCGGGGGTTACCTGATCCGCTACGGCGACAAGCAATACGATGCCTCCGTGGTTCGCAACCTGAAAAAGCTGCGCAAAGAGTTTGAGCAGAACACCTACGTCAAGAAATACTAATCCATTTGCGCCGGGCGGCCCCAGGGCTGCATCGGCGATATCCCGCCCTCGATTCCCATACGTTGCATTTTGAAAACACCAAGTCATGGTTGAAGTAAAGCCCGATGAAATCTCTGCCATCTTAAGGCAGCAGCTCTCCAATTTTCAGTCCGCCGCCGAGCTCGAAGAAGTGGGAACGGTTCTCCAGGTGGGGGACGGTATCGCCCGCATCTACGGGTTGACCAACGCCAAGGCCGGGGAACTGGTCGAGTTTGAGAACGGTGTGCGCGCTATCGTGCTCAACCTGGAAGAGGACAATGTCGGGGTGGTGCTCATGGGCCCTTCCGACGAAATCAAGGAAGGCAATGTGGTCAAGCGCACGGGCATCATCGCCTCCATCAATGTGGGCGAAGGTATGTTGGGCCGCGTGGTCAACACCCTGGGCGAGCCCATTGACGGCAAGGGTCCGCTCAAAGGCGAGCTCTATGAGATGCCCCTGGAGCGCAAAGCCCCCGGTGTGATCTATCGGCAGCCGGTGAACGAGCCGCTGCAGACGGGCATCAAGGCTATTGACGCCATGATTCCCATCGGGCGCGGACAGCGGGAGTTGATCATCGGTGACCGCCAGACGGGCAAGTCGGCTATTGCCATTGACACCATCATCAACCAGAAGGAATTCTACGACCGCGGCGAGCCGGTCTTTTGCATCTACGTGGCCATTGGCCAGAAGAACTCCACCGTGGCCCGGGTCAGCAAGACCCTGGAGCGCTATGGCGCCCTTCCCTATACGGTGGTGGTGGCCGCTTCGGCCTCCGATCCGGCTCCCCTGCAGTTTTACGCACCTTTTGCCGGTGCCGCCATCGGCGAGTTCTTCCGCGATACCGGCCGTCCTGCTCTGATCATCTACGACGATCTGAGCAAGCAGGCGGTTTCCTACCGCGAAGTGTCGCTCTTGTTGCGCCGACCTCCCGGACGCGAAGCCTACCCCGGTGATGTGTTCTACCTGCACTCCCGTTTGCTGGAGCGCGCCGCCAAGATCATCAACAACGACGGCATCGCCGCGCAGATGAACGATCTTCCGGCCAGCATCAAGCACCTGGTCAAAGGGGGTGGATCACTGACGGCCCTTCCCATCATTGAAACCCAGGCCGGGGACGTTTCAGCCTACATTCCCACCAACGTCATCTCCATTACCGATGGGCAGATCTTTTTGGAGAGCAACCTGTTCAACTCCGGAGTTCGCCCCGCCATCAACGTGGGTATCTCTGTGAGCCGGGTAGGGGGTAATGCCCAGGTGAAGTCCATGAAGAAGGTGGCAGGTACCCTCAAGCTCGACCAGGCTCAGTACCGGGAACTTGAAGCTTTTGCCAAGTTTGGCTCCGACCTGGATCCGGCGACGATGTCGGTTCTGGAGAAGGGCAAGCGCAACGTGGAGATCCTCAAGCAGGGCGAATTCCAGCCGGTCTCTGTGGGCCGCCAGATCGCCATCATCTACCTGGGTACCAAGGGCCTGCTCCGCGCAGTTCCCGTGGACAAGATCCGCGAGTTCGAAGCTCACTTCCTCACCCATATGGACACCCATCACCCACAAGTCATCAAGGATCTCGCCTCCGGGCAGTTCAACGATGAGCTCACCGGGGTGTTGGAGAAGGTGGCTAAGGAAATGTCCACACGCTACCAGAAAATCGCTTAAGCACCTACAATGTCCGGCAAGCTAAAGGAAGTTCGCACCAGGATCAGCTCGGTTACCTCTACCCAGCAGATCACCAAGGCCATGAAGGTGGTTTCTGCCGCCAAATTGCGCAAAGCACAGGATGCTATCATCCGTATGAGGCCCTATGCCGTCAAGATGACGGGCATTCTGGCCAATCTTGCCGAGGCCACCAAGGGCGAAGTGGACATTCCCCAGGCAGAAGAGCGCCCGGTCAACAAGGTGCTCATCGTTGCCATTACCTCTGATCGCGGCCTTTGCGGGGGCTTCAATGCCAACGTGGTCAAGCAGGTCAAGTTGATGGTCAAGACCCAGTACGCCGCTCAGTACGCCAGGGGCGAGGTGCACGTCATGCCCATAGGCAAGAAATCAGCCGATGCTTTTGGCCGCCTGGACTTTCCGCTGGTCAAGGATTTTTCGATGATGTTCAGCAAGCTGAGCTATGAAGAATCCACTCGGGCCGCAGACTACCTCAAGGCCGTCTTTGCCGAAGGGGTGTACGACCGGATTGACGTGGTGTTCAACAGCTTTAAGAACGCCGCTACTCAGGTGCTGAGCACCGAGCAATTCCTGCCCATTAAACAACTTGAGGAAGTTGGCCAGGAGAAGGCAAACAAGACCCAGACCGAGTTCATCTTTGAGCCCGATCGCGAAACCATGGTGGCTGAGTTGGTGCCCCGCATCCTCAACACCCAGTTTTTTCGCTACCTGCTCGATTCCAATGCCGCCGAGCACGGTGCCCGCATGACGGCCATGGACAAGGCTACTGAAAATGCCGGAGAGCTGCTCAAAGATCTGCGCATCTCCTACAACCGCGCCCGTCAGGCCGCCATTACTACGGAGCTCACCGAGATCGTCAGCGGAGCCGCGGCTCTGTCCGAGGGTTAAAATCCGTGAGGGCTGTTGCAGTGCATGATCTCGATCGCCATATTGAAGCCATTATCTTCTCTTCGGATCACCCGGTTCCGGTAGCCGATCTGGTGGCCTCGCTGAACCGGGCGCTGGAGTTGGAGCTGGACACCCATGTGGTGCTCAATCATCTCGAAGCATTGCTGGTCAAGTACGATGAAGATTTCTTCCCCTTTCGCATTGTAAAGACCGGGGGGGGATATCGCTTTTTGACCAAGGAGGAATACCATCCTTCGGTCTCCACCTTTCTCAACATCAAGTCCAAGCGCCGCCTTTCCACCGCGGCCATGGAGACCCTGGCCATCATCGCCTATCGGCAGCCCATCTCCAAGACGGAGATCGAAAACATCCGTGGGGTTAACTGCGACTATTCCATCCAGAAACTGCTGGAGCGGGAACTGATCATCATCTCCGGAAGGGCAGACAGCCCCGGCAAGCCACTGTTGTACTCAACAGCTCCCGCTTTCATGGACTATTTCGGCATCAATTCGGTGGATGAGTTGCCCAAGCTCCGCGAGTTTGAGGAGGGCGGCGACAGCATTGGCGTGCCGGCGGAGATGCTGGACGAGCATATTCCTTCGCCGGAGTTGGAACGGGAAGATCAGCCCGGGGAGGAGCCCGCTGAGGAGGCATCGATCAGCGCGGAGCACGATTCCGAGGAAGAGCCTGAGCTTGAAGAGAAATCAGGTTTTGAAGATGAGCCCGCTGAAGATGAGCTCGCTGCCGAAGAGCCCGCCCCTGAAGAGGAGCCCGAAGAAGAACTATTCGTTGACGAAGAGCCCGAGGAGGAAGATCCTCTACCGGATGGAGCGCAAGCGGAGGACGAGCAATCGGACGAAACGCAAGCAGAGGACGAGCAGCCCGAAGAAGAGCCCCGCGAATCCCCTTCGACCTGAGCGCCTTGATTTAAAGTATTTGATCTAATCCTCTAACCCTATGTCCAAAGCATCCGGTGGCCAGACAGAAGGGCAGGACGACATGCGCCTAAACCGCTACCTGGCTCACGCCGGGGTGGCTTCACGCCGCAAAGCCGATGAGATCATCGCCAGCGGGCAGGTGACCGTCAACGGCCAGGTGGTTCGCGAGATGGGCCATCGCGTTAGACCGGCTGACGAAGTCTGTTATCGCGGCAAAGTATTGAAACCAGAGCGATTCATATATGTTTTGCTCAACAAACCAAGGGGTTTCCTCACCACTACCTCCGATGAAAAAGGCCGCCGCACTGTCATGGAACTGGTGCAAAAGGCGGGCAATCGGCGCATCTATCCGGTGGGCAGGCTGGACCGCGACACCAGTGGTCTGCTGCTGATGACCAATGATGGGGATTTGGCCGAGCGCCTGATGCACCCGCGCTATGAAGTGGAGAAAATCTACTCAGCTACCCTGGACAAGGGTCTCAAACAGGACGATTTGGAGCGCTTGCGCGAGGGCATCACCCTGGAAGACGGCCCTGTTCAACTGGACGACATCGCCTTTCCCGACTACAGCGACCACCGCCAGGTTGGTGTGGCCCTGCACAGCGGGCGCAACCGCATTGTCCGGCGCATGTTTGAAGCCATTGGCTACGAGGTGGTTAAGCTGGACCGGGTAGTCTATGCCGGGCTCACCAAGAAAGACCTTCCCCGAGGCAAGTGGCGCTGGTTAAAACCCGAAGAGGTGCGCATGCTCAAGCAGTTCAGCGCGGGTTCCCGCTGAGTTTTTCTTGAACGGTTCGAAAGGCGGCGCAGACGCATAGCTTGGCGCACTGGCCTTTTCATCTGCCTTGCCGGCTTGCTCAGAGGGCATATTTGCACTACATTTAAGGAATATACCACCTCATGTCGCGATTGAAACTACTCGGAATACCCGCCCTGCTGGCAGTGTTGCTGGCAGGGGGATGGATGATTCAGCGGGGAAATGATCAGGGCTCGAAAGTTGCTCAAGTAGCTCCAGCAGCCTCCGAAACTGCCCCCGGAATGGCAAAGCTGAACAAGAAGCACGCACCGGCTGAGCACTATTTCCAAACCCGGAGCTGGCCCGATGGGGAGCTGTCTGTTGAAGTGCTCAGCAGGGGCCTGCAACAAGCCCAGGCCGATGCCAGGGCACTGAAGCAGGGCTCGACGGCCCGCGGGGGCGGTGCGGCATGGGAACTCGAAGGTCCAACCAATATCGGCGGGCGGATCAACACCATCGCCGTTCACCCCAGCGACCACAACATAATCTATGTAGGCTGCGCCTCGGGTGGAATCTTCAAGACCACTGACGGAGGCAGTAACTGGTTTCCGATCTTTGATGATCAGTTGTTTCTGCCCATCGGCGATATAGAGTTGGATCCCAACAACCCCGACATCGTGTATGCGGGCACCGGCGACCCTAACGTGAGCGGCTATCCCTTCATTGGCGACGGTCTGTATCGCAGCACGGATGCCGGAGCCACCTGGACGAATCTGGGTCTGAGTGAAACCCGCATCATATCCCGGGTCAGGGTGCATCCGCTCAACTCCAACCTGATCTATGTGGGCGCCATGGGTCAGCCTTTCGAAAAAGATGGCAACCGGGGATTGTACAAGAGCACCGACGGCGGTGACAACTGGAGCAAGATCCTGCACATCTCAGACTCTACGGGTATTTGTGATTTTCTCATAGACGAATTTGACCCCGATCGGGTTTGGGCAGCGGGCTGGGACCGTCTGCGCAGCACTTACTATACCATGGTGTATGGTCCGGGAGCCATCATCCGTCGCACAAACGATGGCGGGGACAACTGGACCACCCTAAGTGCAGGGCTTCCTGCTGGTCCGCAGTGCCGGATAGGACTGGACCAGGAGCCGGGCAATCCCAATCACCTCATCGCCCAGTACATCGGCACGGATATGGAAACCCAGGGGGTTTACGAGAGCATCAATGGCGGGAATACCTGGGTGCCCTACAATGTCAGCGGCTTGAACAGCAGCTCGGCCATGGGCGGCTTTGGATGGTACTTTGCCAAGGTGCGCTTCAATCCCTTTCTGCCCGGTCAGGTCTGGGTCTGCGGGGTCAATCTTTGGAGAACGCTGAACAATGGTACAACCTGGAACAACATGACCACCGACTGGAATGTGCATGCCGACAAGCACGATCTGGTCTTTCTCAGTTCCACCGAAGCGCTGCTGGCCACAGATGGAGGCCTCTACAGAACCACCAACAGCGGTTCCACCTGGACCAGGGCCGACAACATCCCCAATACGCAGTTTTATCACATTAAAATCAACCCCCACGCAAGCCGCGATTATTGGGGCGGTTCTCAGGACAACGGCACCAGCCGGGGTAGCGGCATTGCGCCGGAATTCTGGCAAAGGATCTTTGGCGGGGACGGATTTCACACGGAGTTTGATCCTATAGATGCCAACAACATCTTTGTAGAGACCCAGAACGGGGAGATTTGGCATTCCACCGACGGTGGCTTCTGGTTTGACTGGCTGACCTCCACGCTGCCCTTCTTCGATCGGCGAAGCTGGGACATGCCCTATATCCTTTCGCCCCATGACCCGGGAAAACTCTATGCGGGTACCTATCGCATGCACAAGGCCGAGGCGCCCCTGTTTACTTTTACCTCTTTGAGTGGAGATTTAACCAAGGGCGTTCTGACCGACCCGCGCTTTCACAACCTGACCTCCATTCGGGAGAGCTATGTGACCGAGGGATTGCTCTACGCCGGTGCCTCAGATGGGCGGCTGAGCCGCAGCGATAATGCGGGTGCTTCCTGGACCACCATAGATGCGGGATTGCCCAATCGCTATATAACAGATGTTGAATGTTCGCATATAAACAGTGACGTAGTCATCGTGACGCATAGCGCTTACAAGAGCTATGATTTCAGTCCGCTGATTCACTACAGTCAGGACCGTGGCAACACCTGGCAGCCTATAGCGGGTGACCTTCCCGATCTGGGAATCAACGACATGCAGATCTACCCAGGAAACGATTCTGTATTGTTTGTTGGGAATGATGGCGGTGTTTACTACAGCCTTGATCTGGGGACTTCGTGGAGCCGTTTGGGCAGTGGCATGCCGGTGGTCAATGTCTATGACATCGAACTGGATACCCGACTGGGGAAATTGCTGGCCGGAACGCACGGGCGTTCTTTGCTCAGCCTGGATCTGGCCGATGTTACGCCTTCGTATCTCAGACCGGAACTGAGTCTGGACGCCGTGATCTGCGCGGGTGACAGCCTTGCGCTGGAGGCTTCCGGTGCACTGCACTATTCCTGGAGTCCGGCGGCGGGTTTGAGTTGTACAGACTGTCCCAATCCCGTGGCCAGCCCGGCAAGCACCACTACATACACTGTAGTATTCAATGATGGTCTGGGGCATTTGGAGAACCGCACGGTGACCGTGGAAGTCGCTGAGCATCCCGAGATTCCCCTGTTGGTGCAAAGCGGGGATAGTTTACTGCTCAGCACAGGCGCAAGCGCTCTACTCAGTTATCGCTGGTATCGGGATGGCGTCTTGCTGCCCGGAGAGACGCAGCCTTTCCTCCTGCCTGAAGGAGATGGCCTTTATACGGTAGAAGTCTTCAATGATGCGGGATGTAGCACACTCTCAGAGGCCTTTACTTATATCAGCACCGGAATGACGGCCACTTGGGTACAGGGCTGGTCCTATGGACCGGTGCCCATGCGCGATGAGTTGCACCTACAATTGCCCACTCTGCCGGGTCAGGCCAGCTACCGGGTTCGACTTTACGATGCCATGGGACAATTGATCGCCGAGAGCCAGGAGCCATCTGGGTCAGCGCGGCTCTCTTTCGCCCAACAACCAAGCGGACTTTACTTCCTTGAGGTGGATGCCCAGGGACAATCCCGCACGGTCAAACTGCTCCGTCACTAAGCTCATGACAGGATCTTCTGTTCGAAAGGCCACAGTGCTCATAAGCACCGCGCTGCTGATTACCAGCTTCTGCAACTCCTGCCGCACGCCCAACAGCCCATACAACTGGTCCAGTCGCCAGATACCTGTGGGTGCCGGACCAGAGGATCTGCTGCTGGATACCTTTGGCCAAAATGCCCGACTCCTGGTTTCCTGCGATGCCCGCCGCAAAGGGGAGCCTGCTCAAGCCGGAATCTGGGCAATTGATCTGGAAAGTCAGACTCCGCGTGAGCTGCCCAGACAAGCTGAGCCCGCCGACCTGGCCTTTCATCCGCATGGAATTGACATCAGTGCCGCCCCCGAAAACAGCACTGCCCAGGCCATGCTCTATGTGATCAGCCACGACGATGAGCGGGATTTGCACGAGGTATTGCTCTACGAGGTGCACAGCGGACATCTGCTCTTCAGCGAGCGCTGGAGCGATCCGCTGTTGGTTTCTCCGAATGCGCTCAGCGTTTTGGATGATGGCACTGTTTTGGTAACCAATGATTCGGGCAAACGCGGAAGTTATACCGAGGCGCTGTTCAAGCGCCGCCGCTCCAACGTTGTCGCGCGTTCAGCACAGAGCGGGCAGTGGTCCGTCGCCGCCGATGACCTGGCTTATGCCAATGGTATTTGTTCCCGCGCTCAGGACGTCTTTGTGGCCACCACCCGACAGAACCGCATCTTCAGCTACCGTTGGGACCCAGCAAGCGCGCAACTCAGCGAGCGCCAGGAGCTGGCCAAAGTTCGCGGGGCAGACAATCTGCGCTGGGACGGGCATCATCTGCTGGTGCCCGGTCATCCCAGTATCCTGGCTTTTGTGCGCCATGCCGGCTCCGCAAAGCGCTCCTCACCCGTAGAAGTATGGCGGGTAGATTCCCGCGGCCCTTCCCCCGCTGAACTGATCTATGCCGACCGGGGCAAAACCATCAGCGGAGCAGCTACCGCACTTAGATATAAGGATAAAATATATTTAAGTCAGGTCTTTGATCCTTTTGTTTTGGTGCTGGAGGGAGCTGAACCGGAGTACGAAACACGATGATGTCATGAAATTCTATGTCGGTGTAACCGATTTTGAGTGGTACTCCAATCTGTCTCAACAGGAGCACGAGGACATCAATTTCTGGCAGCCAGGGGGCAAGACTGCCTTTAGAGTTCTTCAACAAGGTGAGCCATTTTTGTTCAAGCTCAAGTCACCCTACAACGCTATTGCGGGAATGGGTTTCTACTCGTCGCACAGCATCCTGCCCTTGAGTTTGGCCTGGGACATTTTTGGTATGCGAAATGGGGTATCTACGTTAAGCTCCTTTCAAAACATCATCGCGAAATACCGTGAGGCAAAGAACAGATACGAGGAAAATTCGAATGTAGGTTGTATTGTATTGACGGATCCCGTTTTTTTCCGCCAGCAGGATTGGATTGAGACTCCATCAACCTGGGGGAAGAGCATAGTGAGCGGCAAATCCTATGATGCGCGCAGCCCGGATGGTGCGGCCCTTTGGAAACAGGTTGAGGAGACGCTTCAGCGCTACCGCTTTTTCGATCAACTCGCGGCGTCAAAAGATAGCATGGTGGTCGATGAACCGGCCACGGAGTACGAGCGGCGCTATCTCACCAAGGTCAGGATAGGTCAGGGCGCTTTTCGCGTGCAATTAACCGATGCCTATCAGCGCAGATGTTCCATAACCGGCGAGAAGACCTTGCCGGTACTGGAAGCCGCCCACATCAAACCCTATGCCGATTCAGGACCCCATCAACTGGCCAACGGTATTCTGTTGAGGGCAGATTTGCATAAACTCTACGATTCGGGTTACCTCACCTTCAAACGGGAATACAAGGTGGAAGTCAGCAAACGCATCAGAGAGGAATTTGAAAATGGCCGTGAGTACTACCGCTTCCACGGGCAGGACCTAAAAATTCTGCCTCATGACCTGCTTCAACAGCCTCAGACGCGATTCATCGAGTGGCACAATGAACACGTCTTTCGCGGTTAAGCGGCAAGCTCCTGCTGCAAGACTTCAGCAGCCCGATCTCGGTCAACTGCCTTTCCTCAAGCCTTCAACAACCCGATCTCAATCAAGCGCTCCCGCAGGTAGGCTCCGGCGCTGATGTCCTCAAACTGTTTGGGGTGTTGCCCGTCAATGCAGGACTCGAGGCAATTGAGGGGAAATTCAGAGCGCGGGTGCAGGAAGAAGGGCACCGAGAGCCTGGAGGTGTGCCAGAGTTCGCGGGGTGGGTTGACCACGCGATGGGTGGTGGACTTCAATCGGCCATTGGTCAGCCTTTGCAGCATGTCGCCGACATTGACCACAATCATCTCCGGCGTGGTATTGACCGGAACCCATTCGCCCTGCATGTTGAGCACCTGTAAACCATCGGCAGAAGCGCCGACCAGCAGGGTGATCAGATTGATGTCTTCGTGTTGCTCGGAGCGGATAGAGCTCTTGGGTTCTTCGGTGATGGGCGGGTAGTGAATGGCCCGCAGAATGCTGTTGCCGTTGTCTATGCACGGGTCGAAGTAGTGCTCATCAAGACCCAGATGCAGAGCGATGGCCTGGAGAAGCAATCGGCCGCTGCGTTCAAAGTTGCGGTAGAGTTCAATGCCGGTGCGGTTGAATTCGGGCAGCTCTTCAACCTCCAGATTGTCGGGGTATTCGGCCGGGTCGAGGGGCTCGCCATTGCCGGGCTGACCAAACTGCCAGAACTCTTTCAGATCGGGAGCCTCGCTGCCTTTTGCGTGCTCGCGCCCAAAGCTGGTGTAGCCGCGCTGACCAGCCAGCTCCTCAATCTCATACTTCTTTTTGGCCGGCCGGTTCATGCCAAAGAAGGCCTTGACCTGATGGTAAAAACGCTCCACCAGATCGTGGTCTATGCCGTGATTGGTCACGGCCACAAAGCCAACGTCTTCATAGGCCTTTCCCAGTGCTTTAACAAATTCCGCTTTGGAAGAGGGCTTTTGGAATTGGGCCAGATCGACAACCGGAATGCCGATCGATGCTGCTTGAGTAGCCATAGCGTTGCAGGTTTTTCCGCCCCCTTTCGAACCGGAAAGAATGGGCGGGGATTAACCCTGTAAATTTAGGGATTTAGGCGCAAGTCGGGGGAATGCAGAGGCGGGTTTGCCCCGACGTGGGATTGTTGCTTTATTTGAAACAATTCTACATAACCCCCGGGAACATCTAAATGGAACTTCATATTCGCAATCTCAACAAGCGCTACGGCAACGGAGTGCAGGCGCTTGATCAGGTTAGCCTGAGCATCGAAAAGGGCATGTTTGGTCTTCTGGGACCCAATGGAGCAGGTAAATCAACCCTGATGCGCACCCTGGCAACGCTGCAGGAGGCCGACAGCGGAGAGGCGATGCTGGGGCAGATCGATGTGCTGCGGGACAAAGATGCCGTTCGAAGGATGCTCGGATACCTTCCCCAGGAGTTCGGGGTCTATCCGGGTACGCCAGCCCTGGAATTGCTGGATCACCTCGCGGTGCTCAAGGGCTTCCACCAAAAGAAGGAGCGCGGGGAAATGGTGGAGCAACTCCTGCAGAAAGTCAATCTCTACGAGCATCGCAAGAAGGCCGTC
This sequence comes from Chitinophagales bacterium, assembly GCA_041751015.1. Classification (GTDB taxonomy): domain Bacteria; phylum Bacteroidota; class Bacteroidia; order Chitinophagales; family BACL12; genus WGOA01. The sequence continues at coordinate 104,991 of JBGSYF010000017.1, read as the reverse complement.
AGCAGCTTTTCCGGTGGAATGAGGCAGCGTTTTGGCATTGCACAGTGCCTGATTGGTAGCCCGAGGCTGGTGATTGTGGATGAGCCCACGGCGGGTCTGGATCCCGGGGAGCGCAATCGTTTTTATAATATATTAAGTGAAATTGGGGAGCAAATCATCGTCATCCTTTCCACCCATATCGTTCAGGATGTGCAAGAGCTCTGCGTGCATATGGCCATCATGGACCGGGGCAAACTACTCTACTCCGGCACCACCGACGATGCCCTAAGTCTGATTCGGGGACGGGTCTTTGAGCGGGAAGTGGAGAAGGCTGAACTGGCCGAATACCAGCAGCGCTATCCGGTCATCAGCAATAAACTGGTGGGCGGAAAGCCGCAAATCCACATCTTCTCTGACGGAGCTCCTGAGCCGGAATTCCGAAGCGCTAAAGAAACGCTTGAGGACGTATATTTTTCAAAACTGCACGATCTGATCTGAGCTTATGTGGGTATTCATCCGGCACGAAATGCGCTATTTCCTCACCCGGCCTATGGTCTGGATCTTTCTGGGCATCGTCAGTCTGTTGGTCATGGGAGCGGTGTCTTCCGACCAGGTGCAGATCGGCGGGGGCGTGGGCAGCGTTTACAAAAACTCGCCTTCCGTGGTGCAGAACTACTACGGACTCATGTCCCTGATCTGCCTGCTGATGACCACGGCCTTCATGAACGCCGCGGCCAACCGCGACTTTTCCACAGGCATGCATCAGTTTGTGTTTACCTCGCCCATCCGCCGGCGCGACTATTACTTTGGCAAGTTCATCGGAGCCTTCCTGGTGGCGCTGATTCCTTTGCTTGGCGTGTCCATCGGAGCCCTCATTGGGCCGCTGATGCCCTGGGCACAGCCGGAACGCTTTGGGCCCATCATCTGGAGCGGGCATGTACAGGGCCTGATTTCGCTGGCCATACCCAATACCCTGATCGCAGGGGTCTTGCTGTACTCGCTGGCCGTGGTCTTTCGCAACAACATGGTGTCCTTTGTCGGGGCCATGCTGCTGTTGGTGCTCTATGCGGTCAGCCAGGGTTTTACGCAGGATCTGGAACAGGAATGGCTGGCCAATCTGCTGGATCCCTTCGGCTTTCAACCCTTGCGCACCCTGACCAAGTACCTGACCGTGGACGAACTCAACGCGGCCGCCGCATCGCTGCAAGGGCAGTTTCTGCTCAATCGCCTGCTGTGGATGGGGGCAGCGCTGCTCTTGCTGCTCGGGCTCTACACCCGCTTTTCCTTCAGCATTCCCGACAAGAAAGCCTCTAAGAGCAAGGTGCAGGACGCCGATCAACCCGCTTTGGTGCAAGCCGGGGAGATATCGTTTAAGCATTTCAGTGCTTCTCCCAACCCTTCCTTTAGCCGGCGGGCCTGGTTTCATCAGGTGGGTTTTGAGAGCAGAAGCATCTTTCGCAATCAGACTTTTATCATATTGCTATTGATAGGTCTGATCAATCTGGTGGCCAGCCTGACCAGTTTCACCACGATGTACGGCACCAAACAATATCCGGTCACCTACGATATCATCGACACCATACGGGGTGCCTTTTACCTGTTTCTGATCGGCATCATCACCTTCTACGCCGGGGTGCTGGTCTGGAAGGAGCGCGATGCTTCGATCCATGAGATAGCCGACGCGACACCGGCTTCTACCGCCCTGTTTTTCAGCGCCAAGCTTGTGGCCATGCTCATGGCGGTCTTTGTGGTCTTGTTCAGCACCATCGTGGTCGGTGTCATCACCCAGGTATTGTACGGCTACTACCGTTTTGAATTAGACGTATATTTTAAATCCCTCTTGTTGATGGATATGCTGGAGTTCAGCTATCTGGTCGTCATAGCGCTGTTGTTGCACTACCTGATCAACAATCGCTATATCGGGTACTTTGCCTTTGTGGTGGTCATCATCCTCAACAGCTTTATCTGGAGCGTTCTGAACATAGATTCCAATATGGTCTCTTTCGGAGCCATTCCCTATTCAGTCTATTCCGACATGAACGGCTTTGGCCCCTTTGTGCCCGGTATGGTTTGGTTCAATGTCTATTGGTTGCTGATCAGTTTAATTCTATGTTTTGTAATATATTATTTTTATGTCCGGGGAAAGGAGTACTCGCTCAGACATCGACTCCAATTCGCCCGGGAGCGCTTCCGTTCCAGCATGCCTGTTTTACTTGGGCTCACAGCGGTTTTTCTGCTCTGCGGGGGTTTTGTCTTCTACAATACTCAGGTGTTGAACACCTACTACAACAACAAGCAAAGAGAGAGATTGCAGGTAGCTTACGAGAATCAGTACAAACAATACGCGGGGCTGGCCCAACCGCGCTGGATCAGCTTTGAATACGCCATTGACCTGTTTCCCGCCAGCCGTGATCTGGAAGCACGGGTGAAAGCCCGGGCCGTCAACCGCAGCGCTGAGCCCATTGCAGAGCTGCATTTCACCATGCCCGAGATGCCCGATACGGTGGAGATTCTTATGGATGGGGCCCGCCTGACCCTGAATGACAGCAGACACTCATACAGGATCTACACGCTGGACCAGGCTCTTCAACCGGGCGACACCCTTGCGATAGACATCTCGCTTTCCAGTGTCACCCGGGGTTTTGAGAACGAAGTGTCGTTTACTGAGCTCACCCAGAACGGCAGCTTCTTCAACAACTTTGACATCATGCCGGTCTTTGGCTACAACCGCAACTACGAGTTGAGCGACAAGAACAAGCGCATCAAGTACAAGTTGGATCGCCGGGAGCGCATGCCCCGCCTGGATGATGAGAACATAGGTGCCCGGCAGATCTCCTACATTTCCAGCGATGCGGACTGGGTTGAGCTGAGCACGGTGATCAGCACAGAACCCGATCAAACGGCGGTGGCTCCGGGGCGTTTACTCCGGGAGTGGACTGAGGGCGAAAGGCGATTCTTCCACTACGAACTCGAGAAGAGCTCCCTGAATTTCTACAGCTTCATCTCCGCCCGCTACGAAGTTACCCGGGAGCGCTGGGGCGAAGTGGATCTGGAAGTCTATCATATGCCCGAGCATGCCTACAATGTTCCCAACATGCTGGAGAGCATGCGAAAGTCTCTGGCCTACTACACAGCTAATTTCGGACCATACTACCACAGCCAGGCCCGCATCATTGAGTTTCCGCGCTATGCCTCATTTGCCCAGGCCTTTCCCGGCACCATGCCCTACAGCGAAGGCATCGGTTTCATCGCCGACCTGCGCGATGTGAAGGGCGACGACATCGACATGGTGTACTATGTGGTGGCTCATGAGATGGCGCATCAATACTGGGCTCATCAGCTCATCGGGGCCTACATGCAAGGCAGCGAATGGATGAGTGAGGGTTTCAGCCAATACTCTGCCCTGATGGTTATGGAAGAAGAGTACGGCCGCGATAAGATGCGGAAGTTTCTCAAGTATGAGATGAACGAATACCTCAGAGGACGGGGCAATGAGTACGAAGCCGAGCGCCCAATGCTGCGCACCGAAGGGCAGGGCTATATCCACTACAACAAGGCGTCTGTGGTACTGTACTACCTCAAGGAGATGATCGGGGAGGAGAAGGTCAACAGTGCTCTGGCTTCATTGATTGACGAATACGGATACCGACCCCCTCCTTATCCAACCGCCATGGCGGCGCTGAGGGCTTTTGAAGAGGTCAGCCCGGACAGCTTGCAGTACCTTATGGCCGATCTGTTTGAGAACATCACCTTGTTCTCCAATCGAATGCTCTCTGCGCAGTACAGCGAACAGGAAGACGGCAAATTTCGGGTCGTGCTCAAGACCCACTCCGAGAAATTCAGGGCCGATTCTCTGGGAAAGGAGAACCCAATGGCCCTGAACGACTACATCGATCTTGGTATCTTCGGGGAGCCGGCCAAGGGAGAGGAGCTGGGTGAGCCGCTATGGTATCAGCGCGTCAAGATGGAGCAGGCTGAGGGAGAGTTTGTAGTTGTGCTGGACAGCAAACCCGCTGTTGCCGGCATTGATCCCTACCTCTACCTGGTTGACCGGATACCTTCGGACAATATCCGCAGAGTTGGTAAACAGTAGAGAGCCCCTTAGCCTATGAACCGTCCGGTCTTGCCATCTGCCTACCAACATCCCTGCATTGCCGTGGGCTGTATGCGCCTTGGCACCTGGGGGGCAAATCTGAACACCGATGGAATGGAGGCCTTCATCGAGCAGGCCCTGGAATGGAACCTGAGTTTGTTTGATCACGCCGACATCTATGGCGACTACAGCACGGAGACTGATTTTGGAAAGGTGTTGCTCCGTTCACCCCATCTGCGTCCCAGGATGCAGTTGTTGAGCAAGTGTGGTATTCACCTGCCGGGTGCTAAAATTTCCGGCAAAACATACCATTTGAAATCTTATGATTGTGGTGCCGATCATATCACGGAGACCGTAGAGCAATCTCTGCGCAACCTGAACACCGACTATCTGGATATCTTGCTGCTGCACCGCCCGGACTTTCTGATGCAGCCCGAAGAGATTGCCGATGCTTTTGAGAAACTCCGACAACAGGGCAAGGTGCTTGCCTTTGGATTGAGCAATTTCTCGCCCTCACAGGTGTCTATGTTGCATCAATTTTTCCCCGATCTGACCTTTCATCAGATTCAGTGTTCTCCATTGCACACTAAGGCCTTCAGCAACGGAGTGCTGGATCAGTGCATAGCCATGGGCATTCGACCTATGGCCTGGGGTGCCCTGGGCGGTGGACAGGTGCTCATAGAGCCCCGTCTCAAGCTCATCTGGCAGGGGCTGAGCGCTCAGTATGGGGTTCCCGTGGAGGCCGTGGTTTACGCCTGGCTCCTGCGCCACCCCGCCGGCATCATTCCCATCACGGGCAGTGCCAACACGGAGCGCCTCCGAGCCGTCGTGACCGCGCGCGATATCTCCCTGAGCCGGGAGGACTGGTACCGGATCTGGCAGACCGTCTCCGGGGAAGTGCCCTGAGACCCTTCGACCCGCAGCAGGCAGTTAGTCCCGCGCCAGCTCAGGGCCCGCACCAGGCAGTTAGTCCCGCGCTAGCCCAGGGCCCGCAGCAGGCAGTTAGTTCCGCGGCACTCACTGAGTCCCGCGCTAGCCCAGGGCCCGCAGCACGCACAAAGACCCGCACCACGCACCCAACTAAGGCTTCAGCCGGCCATAGGCCCGCGGAAAGGGAATCGCCTCGCGGATATGCCGCGTACCCGCCATCCAGGTGACCAGGCGCTCCAGACCCAGGCCAAAGCCCGCATGGGGAACAGAGCCGTATCGGCGCAAGTCCAGGTACCATTCAAAAGCCTCCATCGGCAGTTGATGCTCTTTGATGCGGCTGATCAGTAGGTCCAGATTGTCCTCCCGCTCAGCGCCGCCAACTATTTCGCCATAGCCCTCCGGTGCCAGCAAGTCAACGCCCTTGACGTATTCTGGAAAGTCCGGATCGCGCTTCATGTAGAAAGCCTTGATGGCCGCCGGCCAGCGATAGACCATCACCGGGCGGTCGAAAAGGCGGGTGAGCACCGTTTCGTCCGAGCCTCCAAAGTCATCCCCGTGCCGGAAGTTGCGGGCCGATTCCATCCATTGCGGGATATTGCCGGCCTTTTCCTCCAGCTCTTTGTTGCTGGCAATGAGCTGATCAATCCGGTTGCGGTTGAAGTTGATTTCGCCCTTCTTCAAGCCGCCCGAAGCAATCGCTTTCTCGCGGGCCTCGATATCGGCCTGGTTGTCCAGCAATTGCTGTTTAATCAGGGCCAGATCTTCTGCGAGAACCTTGAGGCTGTTGCGGCCCTGCACTTCCTTTTCGCCCCGTATAATGGCCACCGCGTCGTCATAGGTCAATCGGGGGAAGGGCGAACGCACCTGCTCCAAAGCGTTGATGTCGCGCTCCAGTAACTGAAGCTCTTGCCGGCAGTTCTCCAGCACATCCCTGGCAATAAAGACTACAAAGTCCTCGATCAGGTCCATGTTCATGTCCAGATCGTAAAAAGCCATCTCAGGCTCAATCATCCAGAATTCCGACAGGTGGCGTCGGGTCTTGGACTTCTCGGCCCTAAATGTGGGTCCGAAGGTGTAGATCTTGCCGTGGGCCATGGCCAGGGCCTCTCCGTAGAGCTGACCGCTTTGACTCAGATAGGCAGGTTCGCCATAGAAATCCGTCTCAAACAGGGTGGTGGTCCCCTCCACGGCGTTGGCCGTGAAGATGGGCGGGTCCAGTTGCATAAAACCCCGCTCTTGAAAGAAGCGGTGTATGGCGAAAACAATCCGGTTGCGCAGGCGCATCATGGCCCACTGCTTTTGGGATCGCAGCCAGAGATGGCGCTGGTCCATCAGAAATTCCACCCCATGCGCTTTGCGCGATATGGGATATTCCGGGCCCGCCTGCAGGAGTTTAAGCGCCAATACATTGACTTCCAGCTCCTTCATCCGCTCATTGTATCCAACGATTCCGCGGATTTCCACGGAGTTTTCCAGGGCCAGACCAGAGGCGAGATCAAAGATCTCCTGGCTGACCTGGTCCTGAGTGACCACGCACTGTATAAAACCACTGCCGTCGCGCAGACCCAGAAAGACTATGCCTTTGGAATCGCGGCGGAAGTGAATCCAACCCTTGAGAATCACCTCCTTATCCCGGTGATCCTGAAGATGTGATATATATTGAAAGTCTTCTATTTTGGAGGCGCTCATGGCATGAGTTTTGCAGCCGACAAAAATAGCTTGAATTGGGCGGGCGTTCAAAAGAAGCTTTCTGCCCCCTTTGCTCTGTTCCACTCTGCAAATTCGATGTAATTTAACCGCCCATGCTGCGCCAGCGTCTAAGTCAGAAAATGCTCCAAAAGCTGAGTCCTCAACAGATTCAGCTCATGAAGCTCATACAGGTGCCCACTGCTTCGCTTGAAGAGCGAATCAAGGAGGAGCTCGAGGTCAATCCAGCTTTGGAGGAAGGCAGCAACTCCGATGATGATCTGGAGTATCAGCCCGATTTTGAAGAGGGTGCAGTCGACGGGGATAGGGACGAAGGCCCTTCCACCGATGAGATCAATCTGGAGGTCTATTTCAGCGATGACGACGACGATGGAGGCTACCGCACCCGCTCGGAGCGGGATCCGAATGAGGAGGAGCGCAGCGCCCCGGTGGCCGTTTCCGAAAGTTTTCACGAGGACCTGAACCGCCAATTGGGCATGCTGGAGCTGGATGAGCGGGAGGCCTTGATTGCCAGCCAGTTGATCGGCAGTCTGGACGAAGACGGCTATCTGCGCCGCGAGTTGGATGCCATTGCCGACGATTTGGCTTTTAGCCATAATCTGATCGTGGAAAGCCATGAGATCGAAAGCGCTTTGTTGATCGTTCAGGGACTTGAACCCGCCGGAATAGGAGCCAGGGATTTGCGCGAGTGCCTGTTGCTGCAACTGAGACGCAAGCACGAGAACCCTATTGTGCGCCTGGCCATCCGCATGCTGGAGGATCATTTTGAGGAGTTCTCCAAGAAGCACTACGAGCGCATGCAGCGCTCGCTCAAGGTGGAAGAGGACGAGATCCGCATAGGGCTGGCGGAGATTCTGCGGCTAAACCCCAAGCCGGGCGGTATGACCGGGGAGAACAAGAACCAGCAATACATCATTCCCGATTACACCATCATCAACAATGGTACCGAGCTGGAATTGCTGCTCAATTCGCGCAATGCCCCGGAGTTAAGGGTCAGCGATTCCTTTCGGGAGATCTATCGCTCTTACAAGGCCAGTCCCAAGAAGGACAAGAAGAGCCGGGATGAAATTCTGTACATCAAGCAGAAGATTGACTCCGCCAAGTGGTTTATCGACGCTATACGCCAACGTCAGCAAACCTTGTACAATACCATGGCGGCCATCGTCGATCTGCAGGAAGATTTCTTCAAGACAGGGGATGAGACCAACCTCAAACCCATGATTCTCAAGGATGTAGCGGAGTTGACCGGCCTGGACATCAGCACGATAAGCCGGGTGGCCAACAGCAAGTACGTCAACACCGAGTTTGGCACCTATCCGCTCAAGTACTTCTTTTCCGAGTCCCTGACCACCGATAGCGGAGAGGAAGTGTCCACTCGTGAAGTCAAGCGCATTCTCTCCGACCTGATCGGGGCGGAGAACAAGCGCCGTCCCCTGAGCGACCAGAAACTGACCGAAATTCTGATGCAGAAAGGCTATAATATTGCCCGGCGAACGGTGGCCAAGTACAGGGAGCAACTCAACATCTCGGTGGCCCGCCTGCGCAAGGAATTATGAGCTTTCTGCGTTTTTTGGCCCATCTGATCTCTTCGGTCTGGCACCCGCTTATGATTCCAACCTATGGGTTTGCGGTGTACATTTTTGGCAATCGCTATCTGTTTTCCGCCAACGCCCTTTCCCAAAAGGGCTTTGAACTGCTCAAGGTCTTCTTGTTGACGGGTTTTTTCCCCGCCTTTTCCATCGGCCTGATGGCGGCACTGAAACTGATCAATCACACCAATCTTCGCCGCCGCGAGGACCGCATTCTGCCCTTTATCGCCACGGGATTCTTCTATATCTGGGCCTATGTGGTTTACCGGCGCACCGCGACTCCGGAAGTCTTTCAGGCCATCCTGCTGGGGGCTTGCATCTCCGTGTTTGCGGGTTTGTTGCTCAATTCTCTATGGGGAAAGGTGAGTATGCACACCAATGGGGCCGGTGCGCTGGCCGCGATGGTCATGCTCCTCATACCGGTGGTTTCGGACAATATATTGCCCTTGTTTTACCTCAGCGTACTGGGGGCCGGGCTGGTGGGCAGCAGCCGTTTGTTTTTACAGGCCCATACCGGAAGGGAAGTTCTGGCCGGTTACATGCTGGGTTATCTGAGCACCTGGGTCGGGTTCGCCATTGTATTGGGGATTAAGGCCGTCTAAACCCGCAAGCTCCCGCGCCAACCCAGCTACGCCAGAAGGATCCTGCCTGCCGCCACCTTGCGGCCAATGCTATTCGCTTTTCATCCCTTACCCTGTCACATGACAGGCCCTTGTTATATAGCAGGGCGTGCTCTTCGCGGATACATTGCGGTGGGATGGCATATTTCCACTGAATCATGAGAGCATTACTTCTGTTTACCATATTGCTGGCGACCCTGAACGTGTCCGCTCAGCGCGCCAAGCTGGACAAAGCTGACAAACTCTTCCGCGATTACTCTTTTTATGAGGCGGCGGGTCTCTATGAGCGCATTTTGGTCAAGAAGGACATCACCCAGGCCAAGATCAATCTGGCCGAGTGCTATCGCCTGACCCAGAACTTTGAGAAAGCGGAGTACTGGTACAGCCAGGCGGTGGGCAAGCCATCGGTCAACCCCATCTTCAAGCTTTACTACGGCCAGATGCTGCAGAGCAATGGCAAGTGTCAGGAGGCCAAATACTGGTTCAGGGAGTACGCCCGACTGCGCCCCGACGATACCCGCGGAAGGCGCTTTGAGTCGGCCTGCGAAGAGATGGTGGGCTACTACGACGACGAAGGGCGGTACAGCATCGAAACCCTGCCCATCAACACCCCCTTCTCCGATTTTGCACCGGTTCTTTTTGAAGGAGGACTGGTCTTTGTCTCTGCGCGGGAAGAGGGTAGGCCCTCCTCCAAGATCAGCGGCTGGAGCGGCGAGCCCTACCTGGACATGTTCTTCAGCCAGCAAAGCGATCAGGGCTTTGCCGAACCCGAGCGCTTTGGGGGCTCCAATCTGAACAGCAAACACCACGAAGGGCCCATGAGCTTTTCGCCGGACGGGCAGCAGATCTTCTTTACCCGCAACCACAGCGTGAGCGAATCGGTCAAGGAAGACAAGGCCCGCACCGTAAGACTCAAGATACTCACGGCAGAGCGCAGCGGGAAAGGCGGCTGGGGCAAGGCCAAAGAGCTGGACTTCAACAGCAGCAACTACTCCAACTCCGCACCGGCCATTCACCCGAATGGTGAGCTCATGGTGTTCAGTTCCACCATGCCCGGGGGCTTTGGCGGATCCGATTTGTACATGAGTCGCTGGGAAGAAGGGACATGGTCCAAGCCGGTCAATCTGGGCGGGGCCGTCAATTCTGAGGGCGACGAGATGTTTCCCTTCATACACGCCGATGGCACCCTGTACTTCAGTAGCGATGGGCATGCCGGCCTCGGGGGTCTGGACATCTTCTTCGCCGAACCTGAAGAAGGCCAGTGGCGCAAGGTGCGCAATATGGGCTGGACCCTCAACACCCGATGGGATGACTTTGGACTGGTCTGGGACGAAAATCGCCAGCAGGGTTTTTTCGCCTCCAACCGCCCCGGTGGCCTCGGCGGAGACGACATCTACGCCATGAAGAACAACTGGGTTCGGGTCAGGGGTCTGGTGCTGGATGCCAACAGTGATGAACCCCTGGTGGGCGCCGTCATTCAGGTCGAAGGGGGACCGGGCGCGAAGCAGATCATCAGCGATGAGGACGGCAATTTCTTCATCGAGCTGCCCCCAGCCTTGCCCCTTGATCTCAAGGCCATTCACCAGGGTTATGCCGAAGGGCGTCAGGCCCTGACCACACCGGAGCGGGGCGAGAGCGAACTGGTTCGCATTGCCCTGATGCCCGACGCCATCAAGGTCAATCTCTACGCCATTGATGCCGAAACGCGGCAGCCCATTGCCGACGTGCAATTCAACTGGCAGAACCTCTGCACCGGGCAGGAGAGCCGCCACCAAAGCAATGACGAAGGGCGCCTGAGCATGCCCGTTTCGCGGAGCTGTGACTACACCCTGCTGGCCCGTAATGAAGGCTATGCAGACGCTGTCCTTCCCCTGGGCAGAGAAGCGCTCGAACGCGGCACTGAAGCCGACTTTGCCGTGGAGATGATGCCGGTTCACCCGGGCATGGTCATTGAACTCCATAACATTTACTACGATTTCGATCAGGATTTTATCCGTCAGGACGGAGAGCAGGATTTGATCATGCTGGCCGAGTTCATGCAACGCAATCCTTCCATCACCATTGAACTCGGATCACACACCGATTCAAGGGGCAGCAAGACCTACAACCGCAAGCTCAGCCAGCGCCGAGCCGAATCGGCCAGCGCCTATCTGATCAAGCTGGGCGTGGAGCCCGAGCGGGTTGTGGCCATGGGCTATGGAGAGTCGGAGTTGCGCAATCACTGCGCCGAAGATGTCGTCTGCTCGGATCAGGAACACCAGTACAACCGCCGCACCCAATTTGTTATCACGGGTATGGACAGTGAATTAATCAGTATTGACAAGCCCATGATTCCGGTGAACACCGGAAAGCGGGCAAAATAACCATACAGTAAGATATGTTACGCATTTTTGCTTTTGCTTTTTCGTTTTGCCTGTTATCTTTTGAACTTTTCGCTCAGCAAGAGGCACGCTATTCCCATTTTCTTTTCAACAAGCTGGCGATCAATCCGGCTTATGCGGGAAGTCGCGATGGCCTTTCCACCGCTGCGGTTTACCGCCACCAGTGGACGGGCATAGGTCAGGCACCAAGAACCCTATCCCTTTCCATTCACGCCCCACTGGCCAACAACAGGGTTGCCCTGGGCGCTCAGTTGGTGCACGATCAGATCGGGCTGACCCAGAGCACAGGGCTTTACGGCGACTACGCTTATCGCCTGCCGCTGGGCAACGGACATCTGGCCATGGGTTTGCAGGCCGGTTTGGTTCATCTGCGCATGGACCTGACCCGGGCCAATCCGCTGGATGCGAATGATCCTATGTTGCAAGCCAACTCCAGCCGATGGCTGCCCAATGCCGGGGTGGGCATTTACTACCACAATGAAGACTTCTTTGCCGGCCTGAGCGCCCCTCAGTTGCTGCAGAGCCAGCTCAACGGATTGGATTTTTCCAATGCCCGGCAGAGCCGCTACTACACCGCCATGGCCGGCTACTCGCTGGAGTTGAACTCCGAGATGCGCCTGCATCCCCAGGCCTTGCTCCTCTACACCGAAGGAGCGCCCGCCCAGGCGGAGCTCAATCTGAGCCTGCTTATGGCGGGTCGTTTCTGGACGGGGCTGGGCTACCGCAGTTCCTCTACCGCGGTGCTCAATCTGGCCTATGAATTGCCTTCGGGCTTGCGCATAGGCTATGCCTATGACCTGGTGCTGGGCTCCTTTGGTTCCCATACCGGGGGTAGCCATGAAGTGCTCATTGGCTTGGACATGGGTCGAAAGGCCTCCCGTTTTTACCACCCCCGTCAGTTGCCCTCACCGGTCTTTTAGGGCCTGAAACACCTGCAGTTGAGCTGCCTGTTGTATGCCATCCGAAACCTCTTCCACCCATTCTGCGTATTTCCAACACATGGTGCAATTGTACCATTCGTGCAGAGCGTCCTGCGCGCCTGACGCTTATTGCTCCGGTTTTAGCACCCGTCTCCAAAGAGGATATCCTCCCATAGACCTATTCCACTTCCCCGATCCGCTTCCGGCCCGCTCACGTAGCGGGCTCAATCTGTGTCCACTATGATCAAATTCTCCGCTTCGCGAAAATTCCTTGGACTGGCCGCCATTCCGCAGCTTCTCCGTATTGCGGTGATACTCGGGCTGCTCCTCGCCATGGTGTCCGGCAAACTGCACGCTCAGTGTGATGTCCAGGTTAAAGGTGGCGAGTTCTGGTTTGTCGCTCCTGAAGTGGATCAGCTCCACGGTGACGAGCCCATCTTCTTGCGCATAACCAGTTATACGGAGCCGGTTACGGCAACCCTGTCTATGCCGGCCAGAGCTTCCTTCACACCCATTGTAGTCAATATACCGGCGGGTGGGTATCACAGCATAGATCTGACCGCTTACAAGGGACTGATTGAGTCTTCTCCCTTTAACGCGGTGCTGAACACCGGAATGTTGCTGGAAGTTACCGGGGTGGCTACCGCATACTACGAAGTGGCCAGTACGGTCAATCCCGCCATCTTCAATTTCAAGGGTGAAGTAGGTATGGGCCGCCATTTCTTCATTCCCGCTCAGACAGCCTTTGTCAACAACACCAGTTTGCCGGGTCGAAGTGGTTTTGTTGTAGTTGCCGCCGAAGACAATACTACAGTGACCATTCATCCCAAAAATGACATGGTCGGTCACCCTCTTTCAGAGGGTTCGTTCAACATAACGCTCAACCGGGGGCAGACCTGGTCCGCTCTCGCTACCGGCTTTAACCCTTCCCATCGCCTGAACGGCACCGAAGTTCAATCCAACAAACCCATTGCGGTGACCATATTTGACGACAATGTCTTTGTTCCGGGTCACTATGATTTGTGTGGAGATCAATTGGTGCCCACCGGGCATATCGGTACGGAATACATTGCCATCAGAGGCAATGGCGGCAGCAATGAGCGCATAATTGTCCTGGCTACTGAAAACAGCACCCAGGTCTTTGTGGACGGTGCTGCTACGGCCGTGGCTACCCTGAACAAGGGTGAACAGTACAGCCGCTCCTTCAGCGGGGCCGCACACTATATCCGCAGCTCCAAGCCTACCTATGTCATGCATATGGCCGGTATCGGCGGTGAATTGGGTCATGCACAAATGCCGCCCATCGGTTGCAGCGGTGTTTCAGAGATGGGCTTTGTCCGCACCTCAGCCGGTCAGTTCGGATTGATGATCCTGGCTCCTGCGGGCAGTGAGGGAAGTTTTGAGATCAACGGCAATAGTTCGCTCATTGCCGCCTCTGCATTCAACAATGTGCCCGGCACCGGGGGCGCATGGAAAGCCTATTACGTCAATCTGAACCTTCCTGTTGGGCAGAACTTCATTCGCAATACCACGGCCAATTTTCATATGGCCATTCTCAATAATCTCGGAGCATCTACGGTCTATGGCTACTACACCCGCTTCGGTCTGACTCAGCCCAACCTGGGTCCTGATCAGATTGCCTGCAACCGGAATCTCTTTCCCATGACCCTGCAGTCGCGCATCAGTGCGGATGAGTTTCTGTGGTCTGACGGAACCAGCAGCCCCAACATGGTGGTGGACGAGCCGGGGACTTATTGGGTCCGCAGCCGGGCTTCCGGCTGCTTGGATCAATACGATTCCATCAGCATTGTCAATTTTGATGCCCGTCTGCTGGGCACGCGCAAAATTGAGTATTGCGGCAGCTTCACGTTCAATCTCGAAGGGCATTTCGCCGGCAGCGATGAAGGCAGCATCAGCGTTCATCTCGATTCGCTGGACGCCATTGCTGGCATCAATGCCCTGCCTTCGCTGACGGTGCTCAGTCCGGGTACCTACTTTGTTCGCCTGGAAACCGAATGCGCGTGCTACTCGGTACGCGGTTTTAATCTGCAATCCATCTGCCCGCCCATTGCGGTGAACGATTCCTATACCACGCCGGAGGATACGCCCATCAACATGGATGTGCTGGCCAACGACAGCGATCCGGATGGCAGCATAGATCCAAGTTCTATGATCATCACCGAGCTTCCCCAAAACGGAATTGCCTCCGTCAATCCCGATGGCAGCATCCTCTATGTGCCCAATCAGGACTGGCATGGAATCGATACGCTGATCTATCAGATTTCAGACAATGATGGTCTGACGGCGCAGGCTGTGGTCATCATCACGGTTCTATCGGTGAATGATCCCCCGGTTGCTGAAGATGACTTTGCCACTACCCCGGAGGATACCCCGGTTACCATTGATGTTCTGGCCAACGACAGCGATCCGGATCACCCGATCAACCCGGCCAATGTTGCGGTCACCCTTCCCCCGTCACATGGTACGGCGGTGGTCAACGCGGATGGCACGGTCACTTATACACCAGCGGCCAACTGGTACGGAACCGACGTGTTTACCTACCAATATTGCGATGACGAAGGGGCATGCGATCAGGCCCTGGTCACCGTAGAAGTGACCGATGTGAACGACGCGCCGGTGGTGCAGGACGATGTAGCCACCACCCCGGAGGATACGCCGGTGATCGTGTTGGTGCTGGCCAATGATTACGACATAGACGGCACGCTGGATGTCAGTTCTGTTGCGGTGCTCAGCCCACCTTCTAATGGAACGGCTGTGGTCAATCCCGACGGCAGTATCACCTATACCCCCAACGAAAACTGGTTTGGGCTGGACTCGCTGCTTTATCAGGTTTGCGATGACGATGGTGCATGTGGAACGGCCACGGTTTACATCACGGTGACGGATGTGAACGATGCGCCGGTAGCGCTGGACGATGCGGCCAGCACGCCCGAAGACGTTGCGGTGATCATTGCTGTGTTGGACAACGATTACGATGTGGACGGTGAACTGGTGCTCAGCACGCTGACGGTCTTGTCAGGTCCTTCAAACGGCAGTGTAGTGGTCAACCCCGATGGAACCATTACCTATACTCCTGCACCGGATTACTACGGTTCCGACAGCTTTGTCTATCAGATCTGCGACGATGACGGCGATTGCGCCAGCGCAGTAGTGAGCATTGATGTGCTGGATGTCAACGATCCCCCGATTGCTGTAGACGATGTGGTCATTACTCCGGAGGACACAGCCGTCACGACCCAGGTCTTGCTCAACGACTACGATGTTGACGGAACCCTGGATCCCGCTACCGTGGTCATCATCAGTGCTCCTTCACACGGCAGCGCGGTGGTCAATCCGGATGGCAGTATCACTTATACACCCAATGAGAACTATTACGGCCCCGATGCCTATGTGTATCAGGTTTGCGATGATGACGGAGCTTGCGATCAGGCCACGGTGAGCATCACAGTGACCCCGGTCAACGATGCTCCGGTGGCTGTTGATGACAGCGATACCACCAACGAAGACACTCCGGTGAGCACAGCGGTCATGGACAATGACTACGATGTGGACGGGAGTCTGGATCCGGCCAGTGTAACGGTCATCACCGGGCCTGCCAATGGCACAGCTTACGCTGATCCGCTGAGCGGAGAGATCACCTACACCCCCGATCCCAATTGGTTTGGAGTGGATAGTTACGTATATCAGGTCTGTGATTTCGAAGGGGCTTGCGATCAGGCCACGGTGACCATAACGGTGATATCGGTCAACGATGCTCCGGTAGCCCTTGATGATCACGCGACCACTCCGGAGGATACCCCGGTCAACATTGCCGTACTGTCCAATGACTACGACATTGATGGAACGCTTGTCATCGCTTCGCTCAGCATAGTCAGCGGACCGGCTCATGGAACGGTGCAGGTCAACGCCGACGGCACCGTAACCTATACTCCGGATCTCAACTACTTCGGCATTGACAGCTTTGTTTATCAAATCTGCGATGACGAAGGGGCTTGCGACCAGGCAACAGTGGTCGTTGAAGTTCTGGATGTGAATGATCCCCCGGTAGCCGTCGACGATGTCGCGAGCACTGATGAAGATACCCCGGTGACCATTGCCGTGCTGGACAACGACAGCGATGTGGACGGCACATTGGTGATCAGCTCATTGAGCGTCATCAGCGGCCCTTCACACGGAACGGTGCTGGTCAATGCCGATGGCACGATAACCTATACGCCCGGGCTGAACTACTTTGGATCGGACAGCTTTGTCTATCAGATCTGCGACGATGACGGGGCCTGCGATCAGGCTACGGTGAGCATCAGCGTGCTGGATGTCAACGATCCGCCCATCGCCATGGACGATGTTTACTACACGCTGGAAGATGAGCCGGTCACCATGGATGTCCTGGACAACGACAGCGATGTCGATGGAACACTGGTCATCAGCTCTCTGGCCATCATCAGCGGCCCTTCCCATGGCACTCTGATCATCAATCCCGATGGCAGCATCACCTATACTCCCGAGCTGGATTACAATGGGGATGATGAATTTGTCTATCAGATTTGTGATGATGACGGAGCCTGTGATCAGGCCACGGTGCTCATCCATGTCGGGCCGGTGAACGATCCTCCGGTTGCGGTGGACGACGTGGTGGTCACCCCGGAGGATACCCCAGTGAACACTTTCGTGCTGGCCAATGACTACGATGTAGACGGAGAGTTGATCTTGTCAACCCTGGTCATCATCAGCGGGCCTGCACACGGAACCGCCACAGTGAATTCAGATGGAAGTATAACGTATACTCCGTATCTGAATTATTTTGGACCGGACAGCTATGTCTATCAGATCTGTGATGAGGATGGCTCCTGTGATGTGGCCACGGTGTTCATCACGGTAACTCCGGTCAACGATCCACCCGTTGCGATGGATGACGTGGTGACCACACCGGAAGACAGCTCGGTCATCATTGCCGTTCTGGCCAACGACAGCGATGTGGACAGTGAGTTGGACCTCAATTCCCTGACCGTGATCAGTGGCCCTTCCAACGGAACGGTGTTGGTCAACGCGGACGGCACCATTACCTATAGCCCATCGGAGAACTACTTCGGCCCCGATGAGTTTGTCTATCAGATTTGTGATGTGGAAGGGCTTTGCGATCAGGCAACGGTTTTCATCACCGTCACCCCGGTCAACGATCCTCCCATTGCCGTTGACGACTATGTAGTGACTCCAGAAGATACTCCGGTGACCACAGCCGTGCTGGAGAACGATTCGGACATAGACGGAACGCTTGATCTCTCTTCACTGGTGGTCATCAGCGGCCCGGCACACGGCAGCGTGGTGGTGAATCCGGATGGAACCATCACCTATACGCCCAACGCCAACTACTTCGGCCCAGACAGTTATATCTATCAGATCTGCGACAATGAAGGAGATTGCGCAAGCGCCACGGTTCACATCACGGTTTTGGATGTCAACGACCCGCCTTTCGCCCTGGATGATGTTGATGTTACCCAGGAGGATACTCCCGTCACGACCATTGTCCTGGCCAATGACTACGATATCGACGGCAGTCTGGTGATCAGCTCGGTTGAAGTGATCAGCGCTCCGGCCAACGGTACCGCGGTGGTCAATCCCGATGGCAGCATTACCTATACCCCCAACCCGGATTGGTTTGGCGTGGACAGCTATACCTATCAGGTCTGTGATGACGATGGGGATTGCGATCAGGCTGTTGTGACCATTACCGTTATCTCGGTGAACGACCCGCCGGTTGCGGTGGACGATGTGGACTTTACGCTGGAAGACACTCCGGTAAGCACAGCGGTGCTGGAGAACGACTACGATATCGATGGATCTCTGGTCATCAGCACGCTCCAAGTACTGACTCCGCCCTCTCACGGTAGCACCGTGGTCAATCCCGATGGCACGATAACTTATACTCCGGAGCCCGACTGGTTTGGGGTAGACACTTATACCTATCAGATCTGCGACAACGAAGGCCTTTGTGCCTCCGCTACGGTGACCATCACTGTTCAGCCGGTCAATGATTCGCCGGTAGCCGTGGATGATGTGATCCATACTCCGGAGGATACCCCGGTCAGCGCCGATATCCTGAACAACGACTTCGACATAGACAGCGAACTGGATGTCTCTAGCCTGGTCATCATCAGCGACCCTTCCAACGGAACGGTGGTGGTCAATCCAGATGGCAGTATAACTTATACTCCGAATCCAGATTGGTTTGGAACCGATCAGTTTGAGTATGTGATCTGTGATGTCGAAGGGCTTTGCGACAGCGCCACAGTGACGGTTCATGTTTCCCCGGTCAACGATGCGCCGGTGGCCGTGGACGATGTGATCAGCACACCAGAGGACACCCCGGTGAACATTCCCGTGCTGGATAACGACTACGATATCGATGGATGGCTGCTTCCAGGTTCGGTGCTCATCACCGGAGTTCCGTCCAATGGTCTGGTATCGGTTCATCCCGATGGCAGCGTGACCTATTACCCCAATCCCAACTGGTTTGGCACCGATACCTTCTACTATCAGGTGTGCGACAACGAAGGGCTTTGCGATCAGGCCATAGTGATTGTTCATGTACTTGATGTGAACGATCCTCCGGTGGCGGTCAAGGATGTCACCGGCACCCCGGAAGACACCCCGGTGACCATTCCCGTCCTGAACAACGACTACGACATTGACGGCGTGCTGGACACCTCCTCTGTGGTCATCCTCCTGCCTCCTTCAAACGGCACAGCCGTGGTCAATCCAGATGGAAGCATTACTTATACTCCTAATCCTGATTGGTTTGGCATTGACACGCTGGGCTATCAGGTCTGCGATGACGACGCTGCCTGCGATTCGGCTTTGGTAATCATTCACGTTTTGGATGTGAACGATCCTCCAATCGCCGTAGACGATGTGATCAGCACTCCGGAGGATGTTCCGGTGGCCATAGACATTACCGCCAACGACTACGACATTGACGGTTATCTGGTCGTGCCGGGTTCGCTGGTACTGCTGACCTCGCCAAGCAATGGCTCGGTGAGTCTGGGTTCCGATGGCGTGGTGACCTATACCCCAACACCGCATTGGCACGGCGTGGACTCCTTCCAGTACTCGGTGTGCGATGATGACGGAGCCTGCGACAACGCCTGGGTTTACATCACGGTGGTGTCGGTGGACGATCCCCCGCTGGCCGTTGATGACTTCGTCATGACTCCGGAAGACACGCCCATCCTGATCGATCCGCTGGCCAATGACAGCGATCCGGACGGGGATATTGACCCGGAGACTCTGGTCATCATCAGTGGCCCTTCCAACGGAACGGCAACGGTTGACCCCAGTACGGGAGAGGTGCTCTACAGCCCCGATGCCAACTGGTATGGACTGGACACCATGCTCTACGTGATCTGCGATGCAACAGGACTTTGCGATACCGCACAGATCATTGTGCTGGTAAATCCGGTGCCCGATGCGCCCGTGGCAGTAGATGACTATGCCACTACGCCCGAAGATGTTCCGGTGACCATTGAGATCCTGGCCAATGATTTTGATGTAGAAACGGACATCAATCCCGCTTCGGTGACCATCTTGACGGATCCGCACAGCGGTTCAGTGTTGGTGCATCCCGATGGAACCGTGACCTATACGCCCGTTGAAGGGTTCTACGGCACGGACAGTTTCCAGTACCTGGTCTGTGATTTCACGGACTTGTGCGACGACGCCTGGGTCTATGTCACCATAGCGGAGATTCCGGTAGCCCTGGTGGCTGTGGATGACGAAGCCAGCACCCCGGAGGAGATTCCTGTGAACATAGCTGTGCTGGACAACGACATTCCCGGGGACTACCCGATTGACCCGGCTACTATGGTCATCCTGCTGGATCCCCTGTTCGGCAGCGTGAGCAGCGAGCCCGGCAGCGGAATTGTTCAGTACAGCCCCCAGGCCGGCTGGTGCGGCGTTGATCAGTTCCTCTATCGCATCTGCGATACCTGGGGCTATTGCGACAGCGCCTGGGTGACCATTTCGGTGGAATGCATCAGTCTGGTCGCCAATGATGATGTGGCTACCACCCCAATGGGCGAGCCCGTCCGGGTGGTCATTTTGCTGAACGATTCGCCCAATGCCGATCCGGAATGCGTGACCATTATAGACGAGCCTTTATATGGAACGGTTGTCGTTGAAGCGGATGGCTCGGTGATCTACACGCCTCAAGTCGGTTTTGTCGGCGAGGACTGCTTCCGCTATGAAGTCTGCGATGAGTACGGTGTGAAGCGCGACGACGCCCTGGTTTGTGTTACTATAGAGGAGGTTGATCTGACCATTCCGGAGGTCTTTACCCCCAACGGGGATGGTTTCAATGAAAGCTTCCAGATCGTGGGCATTGAGCAATTCCCCAACAACCAGATGATGATCTTCAACCGCTGGGAGAATCTGGTCTTTCAGGCGGATGGTTACATGGGCGAATGGACCGGTACCAACATGCAAAACGGCGAAAAACTGCCCGATGGCACCTATTTCTACGTGTTGGTGCTCGATCCCAAGATGAAGGATAGCCCCGTCTTCAAAGGATTTATTGCGATTCAGCGCTAGGCGTTACCTCTACTACACTGCTCTGCCCCGGCCGGAACTTAGCTTCTGGCCGGGGTTTTTTTATGCCCTCTGGCAGGGCTTGTGACGCATTTTTTGGGCCCTGCTGCAGCGCTGGCCGCTTCTGTTAAGCCCTTTTACGCGCTCTTTCTGCCTTGGTTTTTCCACATCCCGCATTTTGTTCTGCCTCATACATCAGCGCTTCGCGTGGCGCTCAGATGTTTACGCATGCGGCTGAATTTTCTGTGTGCGGCCTCTTGACATTGGGCGCTGCTGGCTCAATATTGACAGAAGAGCAGGAAATGTGCCGGGAAAGAGGGCGGAAAATGTGTACCGCCAAAAAGACTCAAAATCCCCGATTCCGGCACAGTTTCAGCTCAGTTTGTGACTTTCTCTCCTTTTCGCCATGAAAACTCAGTATCCATTCGGACAGCAAAGGTTTTTGCCAATCCGACTTCCAAACAGTTCAACATCGCAATGAATCGACTTTTACTCACTCTTCTCCTAGTCATCAGCGGAGCAGCCCTGCAGGCCCAGCAGGAAGCCATGTACACCCAGTACATGTTCAACAAGCTGCTCATCAACCCGGGATATGCCGGAAGCCGGGCGGTCACCAGCATGACCATGCTGTACCGCAACCAGTGGACCGGATTCCAGGGCGCGCCAAAAACCGCCACCTACAGTGTGCACGGGCATTTGCGCAACCCCAAGGTAGCCTTGGGCATGACGGTCATCAACGACCGCATTGGTCTGCAGAACCAGACGGGCATCTACGCCAATTACGCCTACAGATTACCTCTGGGCGAAGGGCGGCTCAGCTTTGGCGTGCAGGGTGGTTTTGACCACTACCAGATCGCCCTGAGCACGGCTGTGCATATTGATGCCGGCGATCCCAGTCTGGCCGTGGATATGAGCACCTACACACCCAATATTGGCGCTGGGGTCTATTACCAGAGCGATGAGTTCTACGCGGGTGTCTCGGCACAGCGACTCATCGAAAATGATCTCAGCGGCAGAACCATTGTGAGCGAAGACGAGAGCTTTGCCCGACAGGCACGCCACCTCAATGCCATGATGGGCGGAGTGGTGGACATCAGCGAAAGCGTCAAGTTCAGACCTGCCGTATTGGTCAAATACGCGCCCAACGCGCCTGTCCAGGCCGATTTCAACGCCAGCTTCTTCTTTGTCGAAAGGCTTTGGGCCGGTATCAGCTATCGCACCAATGCATCCATCGCCACCATGATAGAGCTACAGGTCAATCGCCAGATGCGCATTGGATATGCCTATGATCATCAGATCAACGCCGCCGGACCTTACACCACCGGTTCACACGAGTTTCTGGTGGGCTTTGATCTGGACTTTGGCCGCTCGCGGATCGTAACCCCGCGCATGATGACCCCCCGCTACTTCTAAGTAGCGCAAAGTTTGTGAGTAGAGTAGATTAGAATGGATTGAAGGAAATGCCCACTTCCAGGGCGTTTCCTTCTGGTCCGTTGCCTTCCTTGAACGCATTGGAAAGGCTGTAGAAGGCGTGGAGATTGACCGCTCCGTATCCCACACGACCGGTCAGACCATAGCGAAAGGTCTCCAGGTTGAGCACCCGGCTCTCTTTGTACTTGACGTAGTCGGGATTGGCGGGATAGGCCGTTGGCCGGGTATCTTCTCCTACGTATTTGGTGTGGCTGTTGATCAACAATCCGGCCTTTACACCGGCCGCGATCTTAAAGCGCTTTCCTTTGCTGTTGGGATTGGTTCTGACGCGCAATTCAATGGGAACCTCCAGATAAGTCAGGCTGATCTTGTTCTTCTTGAAGTCCAGGTTTTCGGCGAAGGGCTGAACCTCAGTATTGCCGTAATTGGCGCTGTTGGAGTCAATATTGACCACCAGGAAGGATTCGTGAAAGATGTTGGAGTTGCCCAGACCCAATCCCGGTGCCAAAGCCACATTGTCTGTACCCAACTCAAGATCGTAATAGAAGTAGAAATTGAAGCCCCTGGATTTGGCTTGGACATTGAAGTCTTCCGGGGTATTGAGCCATGTATTCCAATTCAATTCAATGATGAGCCTGTCTCTGGAATCCGAAGTTGCCGTGGAGATGGAAAAAGGCTCTTCATCCCCATCATCACTGTCCTGAGCAAAAACAACAGAACTGCTGGCCAGAAGGAGCAGCAAAAACAAAAAATTTCTCATGCGGGCAAAATTAGCGGAAGTTCCCATAAACCCTTAGCCCTAAATCCAGGCTTTTTCAGGAAATCGGAACCTCCAGTCTGACCAGAGTTCCCTGTCCGGGTGAGCTGGAGATACTGGTCTTGGCACCTATGGTTTTTACATGGGAGTGCAGGAGATCCAGACCGCCGTATCGCAGGCGCACCCGCTGCGGATCAAAACCCCTTCCATCATCTCTCACCGTCAGTTCCAGACTGGAACCGCTTTGCCAAAGCCGCACCTCAACATGGCGGGCTCCGGCATGTCTGGCCGCGTTGTGAATCAACTCCCTGGCAATGCGGTAAGTGGCAATCTCCACCTGCTGGCCATAGCGCCCCTTGCCGGTCGTCTCCACATAGTGAGCTTGTATAGGAGTGTGTCGAAAGACGCGCTGAGTCAGGTCAGAGAGGGCGGCATCCAGGCCCTGCTCGGCCAGAATTCTGGGCAGCAGTTTGTCAGAAAGCTCCCGGATATCGCGGCCGGCCCGCTCCAGATCAGCGCTCAAACGGCTGATCTCCACCCCCTGTTCGGGAGCGAGTACGCTCACACGCTCGGCGAGTCGCTGTGTATGGAGGCGCAAACCTTGCAGCCGTACACCAATCTCTTCGTGCAGGGCCCCGCTGTATCGTTTTCGCTCTTCCTCAAAAGCCTCCATGGTCTGTCCAAAACGCTTTTCCTGATAGTGCAATTCGCCCAAAAGCCGGCTGATTTCCTTCTTGCTGCGGTAGTATGCATAGCCCAGCACGGCTATCAGACCCAGTAAAACGGGCAACATGAATAAAGGAACCCAAAAAATCAGGTTGTTCATGAACAGGCGCAAGTGCGCATTTGAAAACAAAAAACCCTGCCAGCGCAGGGTCATGTTGTGGGCCCAGCAGGATTCGAACCTGCGACCAAGGGATTATGAGTCCCCTGCTCTAACCACTGAGCTATGGGCCCTGACAAACTACCGCTCAAAGATATATCCCCTTGAATTAGTGCAAAAGCCAGAGCCATAAACGAGTTTTGCCCGCTGTATGACCAAGGCCATTGTTTTTGACCTGGGCGGAGTCATCCTGCCCCTCAACAAAGAGCGCTCCCTTCAATCCTTTGCGAAGCTTTTGCCCGGGCTGAGCGGCCCTTCCCCCGAAGATCAGGATTTCTTTGATCAGTTCGAAAGGGGGCATCTTGGCATCCAAGCCTTTCTGGGGCAACTTTCCGAACGGCTGAACAGCCCTGAGCCCGAAGTCTTGAGTGCCTGGCAGTCTATTCTGGAACCCATACCCGCGCAGCATCTTGAATGGCTGGAAGCGCTTAGCCAGCGCTATCCGCTCTTTCTGTTGAGCAATACCAATGAATTGCACATCTCCTGGGTTTATGAGCATTTGGAGCGGGATCACGGACTGAAGGCCTTTGGAAACCTGTTTCAGGAGGTGTTTCTGAGCTATGAGATGGGGATGAGAAAGCCCTCGGCGGACATCTACCTCAAAGCCCAGGAACTCAGCGGTTTTAGCGCAGCGGAATTGCTCTTTATCGACGATCTGCAGGACAATGTCCAGGCGGCCCGTCTGGCCGGCTGGCAGGCCCGGCTCCACCCCTCCAATGAGCCTTTACTGAAGAGCATAGAGGTCTGGCTTTAAGTACCATACAATCGAATTTCCTTTAAAGCGAAACGAATTCTAATAAGGAAGTTCTGTGCTTTGGAGCCCTGTTTTCTGCGCCTATCTTGTGCTCACCCTGACCCTGATTGTATTTCCTGTAATCCCTAAAGAATGGAGTCGCGATATGCGGCTCCATCTTTTTTTGGGGCATACAAAAGCGCAAAAGGAGCCCGCTCAAGTGGTCAGCCGGCTTCCATAAATTCGGAAAACCCCCGGCACCTGGTGCCGGAGGTCTCCTTTCGTGCTCCTGCGTCTAATCTCTTGCTGAAAGCTGCCGTCTTTCCCAATTTGGACGGGCTTTCCGTACTATTTCAGGTACCCACCTTTCGCCCGGTGGCGGTGCGGCGGTTGTAGTCGACTTTATTGAGTTTTCGCACATCCACCAACAGCAGTGCACCTGCGCTTTCGGGCGTTGTGCGATACACCCTTCCCCCGTATTCAACCTGACCAACTCTATGGGTCCAGTCTTTGGCCATCAGAGAGAACGCTCCCCCTTCATTGGCGCTGGCGCCGAACAACAGGTAGTCGGTGGAATGGGCTTCAAAACTGATGGCCAGTTTATCCTGTCCGGGCATGTGCATGAGCACCCCGGGCGTGCCAGCCAAAATCACCACTTCCTCTATGCGGCGACCGTTGACCATGCGAATCTTACCCCCGACGATCTCGGTTTCGCTGTCACCCATATCCCGCTGCAGAACAATGTCTTTGGAACTGTAAAACTGAACGCGTTGTAAACCGCTCTCATCGAGGCCGGTTTCTTCTTGCAGACGCGTTGTATAAGGGCTCAATCTCATGGAACAAGAGCTGAGCAATGCACTCAGTGCAATAAGTAGGAACAGACTTTTCATGGTCCGGATGTTTTCTTTCCCTATCCTTACAATTGGCGTGCCAAACTCCTCTCATTAATGCAGGAATTTTCTCAAAATGCCCGGGTCGGCCTCAGAGTCTCTCAAAGCGTACTTTTACCCGATGCATCGCCTGAGCTATTTGGTTTTTATACTATGGGTTTATTCCGGGGGAATGGCCGCTCAGTTGCCCCCGCTGAACAGCTATGCCATTGACGATCAGGTTCCCCTGGTGGCCGAGGTGGTCAGCGTGAACCTGGATCTTCCCTGGGATCTGGTTTGGGGTCCCGATGATCGCATCTGGTTTACCGAGCGCACCGGTGCACTGAAGCGCTACGATCCCGAAACCGGCACAACCGAAGTGCTGGACACGGTGCCCGGTGTATATACTTCATTTGACAATTCAGGTCTGCACGCCCTGATGCTGCATCCGGAGTTTCCGACTCAGCCCTGGCTATATGTAACCTACACATATAACGAAGATCGCATGAGGTTGAGCCGTTTTCGCTATCTGAACAACCTCGGTCTGCACGATGAAGAGATCCTTTTGGATATGCCGGGCCGGGAGTCACACAACGGTTCCCGCCTATTGACTGACCTGAGCGGAAGACTGCTCTACGCCACCGGCGATGCGTTCAATCCCGCCCTTCCACAGGACAGCGCCAGCTTGAATGGGAAACTGCTGCGCCTTGAACTGGATGGCTCCATTCCAGACGACAATCCCTTTGCGGACAGTTATCTCTATACACTTGGCCACCGCAACATGCAGGGATTGGTGCAATTGCCCTCTGGCCTGATCTGGTCAACGGAGCACGGAGACGATACGGACGATGAGCTCAACCTTCTGATGCCCGGTCGCAACTACGGCTGGCCATTTGTTCGGGGCAGGTGCGAGACACCCGAGGAACTGGATTTCTGCGAAGCCTATGATGTGGTGGAGCCGCACTTAACCTGGACACCTACATCGGCACCCAGTGGGCTGGACTACTACAATCACCCGGCCATACCCCAGTGGAAAAATTGTCTGATTGCCGGCTTTCTCAAGCGAGTGGGCAATCCGGGTCAGCGCATTCAGGTCATCCGGCTTCACAACAATGGACGCGAAGTTTTGGATGTGCGGGACTATCTGCACGAAGGACCTATCGTCGCCACTGACCTGGGTCAGTTGAACCAGGTTGGGGTTTTCGGTCGCATACGCGATGTGCTGGTGGCTCCTGATGGGAGCGTTTACCTCTGCACCTCCAACCGCGAGTACAATGGACGCTATGTGGAGAATGAAGACGACGATCGGATCATCCGAATCTACAACCCGGCCTGGAACCCCATTCCCTGCGAAGATGGCTGCCTGAGCATATACCCCAGCCCGGTTAAAAGTGGTAGAATTTTATACTTTAAGTTTGATGATGAAACGGAGGGAGTAAGCAGAATTAGTCTCTTTGATGCAGGGGGAAGAAGAGTGCTGGACGCCCAGGTTCAGGCCTCGCCATTTGTTGAGCTGCCCATTCCTCAACTCGCTGCGGGAATCTACTTTATTGAAGTGGTCTATCCCGATGGCCGCGAGATCAGAACCCGGCGAATCCTCGTTTTGCCTTAAACGCTCCGCAGTTCAAGGCCGGCCCTTGACCAGGCGTATGCGCTTTCGCTCAGAACCCATGCGCAGATCAGCAATATAAGTTCCAGCAGCCCAGCTCTGCGCTCCCTGAACAATGCGGTAGTTTCCGGCATCCCAGGCTTGAGCAGGCATGTCGGCAACGCGGCGTCCCTGGGCATCGTAGATCGTCAGAGCTAACTCAGCCGGCAGAGGCAGCCATATGACCATACTGAACTCTTCGCTAAAGGGATTTGGCCCGACACTGATCAGGGTGTTTTCGGGATAAAGTGCAGGTGCTACCGTATCCACAGGGGGAAGGGGGGCTATCCCTTCTATAGGTTCAGACAAGACCTGAGCCGGGCGAACTTTCTGGCTGCCGTTCAGGGTTTCCCAGAGCTGAAGGGGATACTCCTCGCGATTGAGCGGATCGCGGATATCGGCCATGTGCCAGAATTCCGCCTGGGCACGCTCGGCATTCAGGTCTAGCAGCACATAGCCGTGACCTTCAAGTTCATTCCACTTAATATGTTTATTTCCTAGATTGATTAGGAAGGAAGCCTGAGTGGCCGAAGAAAACCCGAAGGTTTCGCCCTCATCAAAGTTGACTCCGGTCACGCTGGGCACCAGAAACTCCACCGCGAGTGACCCATCCCCATTGGCCGGATTGTAGTTCTCAGCCTTGCGCGGATCGGGGGCCAGATCCAGGGCCATGGAAATATGAAAATCACCGGTGAGCACTACGGTGTTTTCAATCTCATGGTCTTTGAGGAATTGGTAGAAGGCGTTTTGCTCGGCCGTGTAGCCCTGCCAGTTTTCAAAGATTAGCGGCTCGTCTTCTATAGCTTCAAAATGCCCCATCATCACCTGATTGCCCAGAACTTTCCAGCGCGCACCTGAGCCGGCTAAACCATTCTGTAGCCATTCCATCTGAACGGGACCAATCAGGCGGTGATCCGGACTCTGGTAAATAGGATCTGCCGCATCGGTGGCAAATCGGTCGCGGTCGTAAAGGCGGGTATCCAGCATATAAATATCGGCCATGTCTCCATAGGGAAAGGAGCGCCAGATGCGCAGCGAGTCGGCCGGGTCATCGCGAATGGGCAACCACTCCAGCGCAGCGCGCACAGCCGCCAGTTTGCGATCGCGGTATGGACCATAAACCGGGTTATGGCGATAACAGGTGTCGCGCAGAGCATCTACAACGATATCGTGATCATCCCAGATGGTGGCAAAGGGATGCACCTGATGCACGCGCTGTAAATCGGGATCCAGGCGGTACTGTGAGTATCGGGTGCGGTAATCCTGCAATCGATAGATCTCAGCATCCGGCTCGTGAATTCGATCATTGCTTCCTCCCCCCCCTTCGTAGAAGTAGTCCCCCAGGTGAAGGATCAGGGAGAGATCGCTGCGCTCTGCCAGTTTGGCGTAGGCGTGAAAG
This sequence comes from Chitinophagales bacterium, assembly GCA_041751015.1. Classification (GTDB taxonomy): domain Bacteria; phylum Bacteroidota; class Bacteroidia; order Chitinophagales; family BACL12; genus WGOA01. Next base: position 76,451 of record JBGSYF010000017.1, on the reverse strand, counting down.
TAACCCCGGCGGTAGTCTGAGCAGGAAACCGCTGCAATGCGCAATCGATCCAGGGGTCCATGGCTGGAGGTCAGCGTGCGCCCGATCAGGGATTTTCTGCCCATAGCCTCAAACTGGTAGTAGTAATGCGTGTTGGGCTCCAAGCCCTGAGCATCAATCTTGACGGTGAAATCGCGTTCAGGACCGGTGTTGTAGACACCCTGGGCGGCAATGTCGGTCATGGAGACTTCTGTGCTCAGCCGCCAGGTTACCTCTATGGGATCTTCCGAAGTCCAATCGGGGCTGACCCGTGTCCAGATGATGACCCGGTCGGGCAGGGGATCTCCCGATGCGACACCGTGCAGGAAAGGGGCAAAGGCCGTTGTGTTTCGAAGGGCCGCAACGCCCTGAGCAGGGTTGTGCAAATCGGCTGAACCGGAACTGCTCCTCAGGGACCGTCCGCTTCTTGTGGCACTTTGCTGATCGTTTATCGGCAAAACGGGAATGTCCTTCTCATTGAGACGCTCAACCACCGCAGCATGGTTGCCGGGGTTTCTATGAGTTGTTTGGCCCGTTTGTGCCTGCAGAGCTGAAGGCAGCAGGCCCGGAACAACAAGACAGCAAAACGAAAAGACGCGTTTCAACGTCCCCCGGCGTTGGCGCAAGGAGCCGTGAAGGGCTTTCGAAGGAAAGATGTGCATGGTAGAGAGCTGGGAAATGAGCTCCCAAATTAAGGCTTTTCAGAGCAGAAGGCCAGCGCGAAAACAGCGAGAGATCCAAGCGAAATCAAGCGCGAGAACCCGGCACCATTACATATTTCTCCGGTACTGACCTCCCACCTCAAAGAGCGCTGTGGTCATCTGTCCGAGAGAACAATACTTGGCCGCCTCCATGATCACGCCAAAGACGTTTTCGTTGTGGATGGCTGCCTGCCGAAGCGCCTTGAGTGCAAGCCCGGCTTTTTCCGCCCTGAAGCGCTGAAGGTTGCGCAGGGTGCTGATCTGGTTCTGCTTCTCTTCCTCCGTAGCTCTGATGACCTCGGCCGGAATGATGGTCGGAGAGCCCTTCGAACTGATGAAGGTATTCACGCCCACTACCGGCAACTCGCCGTTGTGCTTCAGGGTTTCATAGTGCAGGCTCTCTTGCTGAATCTTGCCGCGCTGGTACATGGTCTCCATGGCGCCGAGCACTCCTCCGCGTTCGGTGATGCGGTCAAACTCCAGCATGACAGCTTCTTCCACCAAATCGGTGAGCTGTTCGATGATGAAGCTGCCCTGATTGGGGTTCTCATTGCGGGCCAGCCCCAACTCCTTGTTGATGATCAATTGAATGGCCATGGCCCGTCGTACACTGTCTTCGGTCGGGGTGGTGATGGCCTCATCGTAGGCATTGGTGTGCAGGCTGTTGCAGTTGTCGTAGATGGCGTAGAGCGCCTGCAGGGTGGTGCGGATATCGTTGAAGTCAATCTCCTGGGCGTGCAGGGAGCGACCAGAGGTTTGAATATGGTACTTGAGTTTGCAGGTGCGATCGTCTGCACCATAGCGCATCTTCATGGCCTTGGCCCAGATGCGCCGCGCCACCCGGCCAATGACCGCATACTCCGGATCCAGACCATTGGAGAAGAAGAAACTCAGGTTTGGCCCGAAGGCGTTGATGTCCATGCCCCGGCTGAGGTAGTACTCTACATAGGTGAAACCATTGGCCAGGGTAAAGGCGAGCTGAGTAATCGGATTGGCGCCCGCTTCTGCGATATGGTAGCCCGAGATGGACACCGAGTAGAAATTGCGGACATTGTTTTCGATGAAGTAAGCCTGCACATCCCCCATCAGGCGCAGGGCGAATTCCGTGGAGAAGATGCAGGTGTTCTGCGCCTGATCTTCCTTGAGGATATCGGCCTGAACGGTTCCGCGAACCTGGGCCAGGGTGCGGGCTTTGATCTGGGCGTAGATCTCGGGTTCGAGTACTTCATCAGCGCTCACGCCGAGCAGACGCAAACCCAGCTTGTTGTGACCTGTGGGCAAATCCCCGACATAAAGCGGTCGGGGCACACCCGCTTGAGCGTATAGCTTGTTGATTTTCTCGTTGACCTCGTGTTCAAGCCCGTTTTGACGGACGTACATGCCGCATTGCTGATCGATGGCCGCATTGAGAAAGAAGGCCAGCAGCATAGGTGCCGGGCCGTTGATGGTCATCGAAACGCTGGTCTTGGGATCGCAGAGGTCGAAGCCGCTGTACAGGCGCTTGGCATCGTCCAGACAGCAAATAGACACCCCGGAATTGCCGATCTTGCCGTAGATGTCGGGGCGGTAGTCGGGGTCGTGCCCATAGAGGGTCACCGAGTCAAAGGCCGTACTCAGGCGCTTGGCGGGCATGCCCAGGCTCAGGTAGTGAAAGCGGCGGTTGGTGCGTTCCGGTCCCCCTTCGCCCGCAAACATGCGCGTGGGATCCTCCCCTTCGCGTTTAAAAGGATAGATGCCTCCGGTGTAGGGAAAGAGCCCGGGTACATTCTCCTGCAAAATCCAGTACAGCAAATCGCCCCAGGCCTTGAAGCGGGGCAAAGCTACCCGCGGTATGCGCTGGTGCGAAAGGGTTTCGCTGTGGGTCTCCACCGTCAGTTCCTGATCCCTGACCTTGAACGAAAAATGAGGGTCGGCAAAGCGGCGGATCAAACCGGGCCAGCGATCCAGCATGGCCTGATTCTTAGGGTCAAAGTCCAGCGCGAGCTGTTGTCTGGCCTGGCGAAGACCCTCCTGCACTTCTTCGGGGCTACCCGTTTCGGCCAACAAGCGCAGGCTCTCTTCCAAAGCGTAAAGCCGCTGGGCAATCTGGCTTTGTTCCAGCGCGCGCAGATTGTACTGGCGAATGGTATCGGAGATCTCCGCCAGATAGCGCACCCGTTTTGGGGGAATGATGTAGATCTTTTCACTCATCTCCTCCGGGGCCTGAAACTGCGAACTCAGCTCGCTGAAACCGCGCTTTTGCAGAGCGCTCATCAGCGCTTTGTACAGAGCGTTGGTGCCCGGATCGTTGAACTGCGAAGCGATGCTGCCAAAGACCGGCATCTCATCCACCTCAACATCAAATTGCCGGCGGTTGCGCTGAACCTGTTTGCGCACATCGCGCAGAGCATCCAGAGCGCCTCTCTTGTCGAACTTATTGATGGCCACCAGATCGGCGAAATCGAGCATATCAATTTTCTCCAACTGAGTAGCGGCCCCGTACTCCGGGGTCATGACATACAAGCTCAGATCGGCGTACTCCGTGATCTCTGTATCGCTCTGGCCTATGCCTGATGTTTCGAGGATGATCAGATCAAAGCCGGCTACTTTGAGTATGGCCACCGCATCGCCCACGTGGGCGGAGAGCGCCAGATTGGCCTGACGCGTAGCCAGAGAGCGCATGTAAACCCGGGGATGGTTGATCGCATTCATGCGGATGCGGTCGCCTAGCAGGGCCCCTCCGGTTTTTCTTTTCGAAGGGTCAACCGAAATGATGCCTATGCTCTTGTCGCTGAAATCCATCAAAAAGCGCCGCACCAGTTCGTCCACCAGAGAGCTCTTGCCCGCTCCGCCTGTGCCGGTGATGCCCACAACCGGGGTGCTGATATCAGCGGCTTGTTTGCGAATGGGTTCCAGGTAAGCCTTGGCCAGATCGGGAAAGTTCTCCGCCGCGGAGATCAAACGGGCTATGCTTCCCGCATCCCTGTCTTTCAAGCCGCCCATGGCGCCGTTGATCCGGTCGCCGATGGCGAAATCGCTCTTTTCAATCAAGTCGTTGATCATTCCCTGCAAGCCCATGGAACGCCCGTCATCGGGTGAGTAGATGCGGTTCACCCCATAGGTCTGCAAATCCCGGATCTCATCGGGCAGGATCACCCCGCCGCCGCCCCCAAACACCTGAATATGCTGAGCCCCTTTTTCGCGGAGCAAATCCACCATAAACTTGAAGTACTCATTGTGCCCTCCCTGATAGGAGGTGATGGCTATGGCCTGAGCATCTTCCTGGATGGCGCAATTGACCACCTCTTCAACGCTGCGGTCATGGCCCAGGTGTATGACTTCGCATCCGCTGGACTGAATGATGCGCCGCATGATGTTGATGGCCGCATCATGACCATCGAACAAACTGGCAGCCGTAACAATGCGAACGGGGTGGGTGGGTTGATAGACTTCGGGAGTGCTCATGGTGATCGACGGGCACAGAGAGGGGATACAAAAGCCGTAAAGAACAATCGGCACCTCGTGGCGCTTTCCAAAGATACACAAAAGAACAAGCAGAACTCGCCGGATTCAGGAGCAGGTCTCCAGACTAAAACCTTGAAAAGCAAGGCTTTGCACTCAAGTCTCGCCCACAGTCCGCAGCTCCTGTAGCCCTAGTTACCTGATCTGCAATGAAAACTGATCCGAATTCTCTATGCGAACGATGCCGGCTTCCAGGCCCTCGTCGATGTAAATGGTGCTGTTTATGGTAACCTCTCCGCTGACAAATTCCCGCTCGTCCAGGTCAAAGTAAAAGGTCGAATTTCCCTCGCGAAGGAACATGTATTCGCCCTTGGCAGAGCCATCGTTCTGAATCTGATCGATCAACAGGTGCAGATCCAGGCGGGCACAGCGCCGATTTTGATGCTGTTCAATGCCGGTGAAGGTCAAACGGCTATTCCCGGTGACCTGCAATTGTCCGTGAGCCGTCGCCAGGGGAAGGGATACGGATTTGTCCTCATACTTACCCGGTTCAAGGTTTTCCTGGGGAAGGGCAAAGAGGTAGTCAAACAACTGCTGACCCAACTCATCGGGGACTTCCTGCTTGCCATCCTCCTTGATGTTGAGCATCTCCAGCGGTTCAAAGGGCTCGGTAAGCGAATCCAGCACCCTTCCATTGAGCATATCCAACTCATAAGCTTTGATTTCATCGCCACTCAGACGCAGGGTGGCCTTATTCTCAGCGCTGGGTACAAAACTGAGTTGCCCTTCGGCCATGGTCAGGTAGTGAGAGGAGTCGGCATAGGGCCCCTGCTGGGGAAGCATCATGGCCATATGGCTGATGGATTCTGAGCGCTGCTCAAAGAGGTAGTCTATCTGCTCGGTTCCTGAAAAATCCCAGCGCAGCAAGTGGCTGCCTTGATCTTCGGACGAAGCAGAGCCCGATTCAGAGCTGCAGGCGCTGAGCAACAGGATAGAGGCCAGGACTGCAAGTGCGGCGGGCATGCTGGTTGATATCATTCTTTGCATGGAGCGAAGTTAGTTCAGCCCGCGCAAGCGGGGTGCAGGCAGGGTCCATGCCGGTATTTCGAAGGGCCTTTCGCTACAACCCATCCTCTAAGTATCTTCGCAGCATGAGCGCTACCACCGAACTTGAACGCAAGGCCACTCAGATCCGCAGGGATATCGTACGCATGGTTCACTCCTGTCAGAGCGGTCATCCCGGGGGCTCCCTGGGTTGTGCCGATTTCTTTACCGCCCTGTTCTTTGAGATCATGGACCGGAAGTCGGGTTTTGATATGGATGGCTCTGGAGAAGACCTGTTTTTTCTCAGCAATGGACATATTTCACCAGTTTTCTACAGTACCCTGGCGCGCGCCGGCTATTTTCCAGTAGAGGAGCTGGCCAGCTTCCGAAGGATCAACTCCCGGCTTCAGGGTCACCCAACTACCCATGAAGGACTTCCGGGTGTGCGCGTAGCCAGCGGATCACTGGGACAGGGACTGAGTGTGGCCATTGGAGCCGCCCTGTCCAAGAAGCTCAACAATGACCCGCATCTGGTTTTTTCGCTGCACGGTGACGGCGAGCTTCAGGAGGGCCAGAATTGGGAGGCGGCTATGTTTGCCGCTCATCACAACGTAGACAATCTGATTGCCACGGTAGACAGAAACGGACAGCAGATCGATGGACCTACCAAAGAGGTCATGAATCTGGGCGATCTGAAAGCCAAATGGAGCTCATTTGGCTGGACCGTTCTGGAAATGCAGGGAAATGTAATGCATGAGGTAGTCAAGACGTTAAATCAGGCAAAAGCAGGTGCCGGCAAGGGCAAACCCCAGGTCATCCTCATGCACACCACGATGGGTAATGGGGTTGATTTCATGGAAGGTACCCACGAATGGCACGGTATTGCGCCCAATGATCAGCAATTGGCATCCGCATTGGCCCAGCTTGAGGAAACGCTGGGCGATTACTGAGCAGGGAGGGCTTGGTATGAGCTCCGTCAAGGCAATTGGCGGGCTGATTCTGCTCTTTGCGCTGTTCTCGTGCTTGCCCGCCGGGTTGAAAGCCCAGAGCAGCAGCCTGAACCGGCATTTTGAACCAGAGAGCACCCGCATCCTTTTTTTGCTGGATGCTTCCGGTAGCATGAAGGAAAACTGGCAGGGTCGCACTCGCTTTGAGGTGGCCAAAGAACTTCTGCTCGGGGTTGTAGATTCCCTGTCCCGGGGCTCTGATCCGGTGGAGTTTGGCCTGCGCGTCTTTGGTCATCAGCAGGATCGCTCGATCAAGGATTGTGAAGATTCCCATCTGGAATTGCCCTTTGCCCGGAACAACAGCGCCGGTTTGAAGCAGGTATTGGATCGAATTGAGCCCAAGGGCTACACACCAATAGCCTATTCGCTGTTCATGGCCGCTCATGACTTTCAAAGCGAGCGCGAAACGGTGAACGTCATTGTGCTGATCACCGACGGCCTGGAGAGTTGTTCCGGCGATCCCTGTGCGGCAGCAGAGAGCCTCCGCAATCAGCGCGTGGCCCTCAAGCCCTACATCATCGGCATGGGACTGGATCCCCGCGATCAGGTCAGTTTTGACTGTGTGGGAACCTACTTCGACGCTGCTGATCCCCAGGCATTCAAGCAAGCCCTTGGGGTGGTGGTGGCTCAGGCCCTTCGAAATACAACCGTTCAGGTCAACCTGCTGGATCAGATGGGCAGGGCCAATGAGACCGATGTGGAGTTCAGCTTCAACGACGCCTGGACCGGAGAGGCGTTGTACAACATGGTACACACCCATCTCAGGGGAGGGGTGCCGGACACGCTCTATCTTGATCCGGCTGGATTATATGATTTGATCGTATACACCACTCCTCCCGTGAGCCGACAGAACATCGAACTGATTGCCGGAAAGCACAACATCATTGCCATAGATGCCGCACAGGGCGAATTGTGGCTGCAAATTGAAGGCAACAGCGGATTTACCGACATCAAGTGCCTGGTCCGCGACCCGGCCAGCCAGGAGATTGCCTATGTGCAGAACTTCAATACCCGTCATCGCTATCTGACCGGCACCTACAACCTGGAGATTCTCACTCTGCCCAGGATAAGCCTACAGGACTTTCCTATTTTGCCCGGGCAAACCAATCCGCTCAGCATACCCGCGCCCGGCAAGCTGACCATTCAGACCAATGAGCAGGGAGTGCTTGGGGTCTTCAGCATGCGTCAGGGAGATCTGATGATGGTGCAGGAATGGTTGAACTTTAGTGGAAGGGGTGAAATCAGTTTGCAACCCGGCGAGTATCATCTGGTCTTTCGCCCTTCCCGCAACCGCAAGATTGACCAGACCCGCGAGAAAACCGTGGTGGTGTTCTCCGGTAAAAACAGCAGCATCAAGCTGGAATGAAGCATTGCAATACCATATTGTTTTGTATGTTGACCTTTGCGCGCGCGATGCAGAGTTTAGCTATGCCCGTGCTCGTAATTTTTTTGACGTTTGGAACCACAACGCTGCAAGCCCAGGGCAGCGGCGGCCCTACAGTTCCTCAGCGCACCCGTATCCTTTTGGTGGTGGATGCCAGCCGCAGCATGAGCGATGTATGGGGTCCGGGAACCAAGATGGCCGCTGCCCGGGAACTGATCAACAAGATTGTGGATACGCTGAGCCATGTGGAGAATGTCGAACTGGCGCTGCGCTTGTATGGCCACCAGAGCTATCAGGGTGACTACAATTGCCAGGACAGCCGACTCGAAGTGGGCTTTCGCCAGGGAAGTGGCAAGTCCATCATAGCCAAAATGGACGAGATCCGACCCAAGGGAATTACGCCCATCGCCTATGCGCTCGCGCAGTGCGCCAGGGATTTCCCCGAAGACCCTTCGAGCCGAAATGTCATCTTGCTGATCACCGACGGGGTGGAGAGTTGCCAGCGCGACCCCTGCTACGAAGTGGAGCAATTGCGCAGCCGCAACGTCTTGTTGCGGGCCTATGTCATCGGTCTGGGCATGTCGCCGGATACCCATGATGCCTTTACCTGTGTCGGCGATTACTACAACGCCGCCAGCCGCACCGATCTGGACCGTATTCTGGGCCGCACCTTGCAGCGCATTCTCAGCCGTACCGTTTTGCGGGTCGAATTGCTGGACGAACAGTCCAGACCGAGCGAAACCGATTTGAACATGAGCTTCTATGCCCTGCCGGGGGGCAAGCTGCAACACAACTACTACCACACGCTCAACGATCGCGGTCAGGCGGATACCTTCTACGTCGATCCCATCCTGGACTACGAGTTGACCATACACAGCATTCCGCCCATACAGATCAGCCCGGTGAGCATAAGCAGCAATGAGCTCAATGTCGTGCGGGTGCCGGCGGCGCAGGGAATGTTGAGACTGGGAACCCTGGGCAATCCCTTCAATTACCGCCTGCAGGCGCTTATCTACCGCAGCGGCACCCGGGAGATTCTGCATGTCCAGGACTTCAATACCGAGCAGCGCTACCGAACCGGAAAATACGATATTGAGGTGCTAACTTTGCCGCGGATTTTAATCCGGGGTTTGGACATCGGGCAGGACAAAGTCACCAGCTTTGAGATTCCCGCCCCCGGATATGTGACCTTTGTTCATGCTCATGAATTGATCGGCAGTGTTTTACAGCGAAAGGACGGGGAGCTGGAAGAAATTTATCAACTCAGCACTCTGCCGCGCAGCGAAACCATCGCCCTTCAACCCGGTAAATACACGGTGCTTTTCCGGGCCAAACAGAACCGCTTTATGCGCTCCACACAAACCAGGGATTTTGAGGTCAGCCCGGGGAGCAGCACCTCAATAAAACTATAAATATAAACGCTCATATTATGTGGATGGCTCTGGATTACGCAAACGGCAAGGACACCCGCTCGGGTTTTGGCGCCGGTATTCACGAATTGGGCAAGCGCAATCCCAATGTGGTGGCCCTCTGCGCAGACCTGGCCGGTTCGCTCAAGCTGGGTGATTTCATCCGCGATTTTCCCGAGCGCTACATTCAATGCGGAATTGCCGAAGCCAACATGATGGGCATTGCTGCAGGCTTGACCATAGGGGGCAAGATTCCCTTCGCGACCACCTTTGCCAATTTTGCCACAGGCCGGGTCTATGATCAGGTCAGGCAGTCCATTGCCTATTCCAACAAGAACGTAAAGATCTGCGCCTCACACGCCGGTTTGACTCTGGGCGAAGACGGGGCCACCCACCAGATTCTGGAGGACATTGGTCTGATGCAGATGCTGCCGGGCTTTACGGTCATCAACCCCTGCGACTACAACCAGACCAAGGCAGCCACACTGGCCATTGCCGATCATGAAGGTCCGGTTTATCTGCGCTTTGGCCGTCCAAAATGGCCCATCTTCACGCCCGCCGATCAGAAGTTTGAGATTGGCAAGGCCTGGATGATCAAGCCGGGCAGCGACGTTACCCTTGTGGCGACAGGTCATCTGGTGGTCAAGGCCATAGAGGCGGTCAATGTGCTCGAAGCCGAAGGCGTCAGCGTTGAATTGATCAATATCCACACCATCAAGCCCCTGGACCAGGCGGCTATCCTGCAATCGGCGCGCAAGACGGGTTGCGTGGTCTGCGCCGAAGAGCATCAGTGGCTGGGAGGTCTGGGCAGCAGCGTAGCCCAGACTCTGGCCGCGGAGCATCCGGTGCCCATGGAACAGGTTGCGGTTCGCGACAGCTTTGGCGAAAGCGGAACTCCGGATCAACTCCTGGTCAAGTACGGACTGGATACTCCGGATGTCGTTGCGGCCGTACGCAGGGCCATAGAGCGCAAGAAGGCCTGATAAAGGTGCTTTGCCTCTAACTCCTGCCCATCCAGAGCAGCGTCTTCGCCGATGCGTTTGCTTCCAGACTACTTTTTGGGATGGGTCTTGTGACCCGGCTCGTAGATCAGTCGCACGAAGGCGCTTAAACGCTCATTTTCCTTGCTGATGGGTATTCCGCTGACGATACCCACCAGAAGATTGTCGGCAATGCCAACCCTCATCTGCGGCCGGATGGTCATACCCCAATTGCCATCCTCCACTTCCTTGTTGAACTCTACACCCAGGAAATTGCGTGTACCGCTGATCATGTAGTGGAAGCTGGTATTGATCTGCCAGCTTAATGTAGTGCTCTTGTCTGCAAAGGTTTGTTCTATCAGCGGTCCGGTATAGATCAGGCTATGCCAATTGTCTTTGAATCGCTTGGCGGCGATAAAAAAGGGACTAAATACATTTCCTTTATATATATCTGTTCTATTGTAATCTCTGAATTCCACAAACTCAAACTCGTGCAGATAACCGATGGCCATTGAGGTCTTCCACTTTTCGGAGACCAGAAAGGAGTATTGCCCGGCCAGTTTAAGGCTGTTGAGCCGGTTTCCGGGAACGGAGTCGGAATTCAATTCCCCATTGGCGGGATAGTAAAAGCTGAAGGGCAATTCTATCTCAAGGCCCAGGCGATTGATGGGGGCGAATTCGTATTCCACCAGGGCTTCGTATTCATCAAAGCGGACATTGTCAAAGAGCCCAAGTCCTATGTTCCATTCTTTCTCGCCCTTGCGCGCACCCAGATCCCGAATCAGGTCAATATACAGAGGCTCGGCATGCAGAACCTTGTCGGGTTCACTGTCGTCCTGCACTTCCAGAATGTAAAGGCTGTCCTGTATGATCTTTAACTCCTTACTGCTATCCTGAGCCATAAGCAAACCTGCTGTGCTGCTGAAAAGGCATAGTAAGGCAAATGCGCGTGTTTTCATTACGAAAAAATGAATTGATAAATTTGGGCTATGAACGGTTTTTTCCTGCAAAGGGCAAATATTCGCCTTTTACGGGACTCACAGGACTGGAGTTCGGGCAATCTTTTCGCGCACTGAGCATGGGTAGCAGTAATTTTGCCCGGCCTTCCCAATGCAGCGAAGCGCTGATTGTCCCGCAAGCCCCGCCACGAGCTTACCCCCCATTTCGACCCGAAAAATAGCCCCCACTTGAACCAAAGAGAGTTGTTTCTGCGCTATCAGGCACAAACCAGCCCCTTTCCGCTGGCTTTGGAGATAGAGCGTGCAGAAGGCATTTATCTCTACGGAAAGGGGGAGAAACGCTGGATGGACCTGATCAGTGGCATCGCCGTATCCGGTTTGGGCCACGGGCATCCCGCTATCGTGAAAGCCGTTCAGGAACAGGCGTCCCGCCATCTGCACACGATGGTTTACGGGGAGTTGATTCAATCCCCGCAGCTCGCCCTGGCCGAGAAGCTGATTTCGCTCCTACCCGAAACCCTGAACAACGTCTTCTTTGTGAATTCCGGCAGTGAAGCCGTCGAAGGGGCTATGAAACTGGCCAAACGCGCAACGGGTCGAAGGGAGCTGGTGGCTTTTGCAAAGGCCTATCACGGTTCCACTCAGGGGGCCTTGAGCATAGGGGGTAGTGAGGAATTCAAATCCGCGTTCAGACCGCTGCTGCCGGATGTGCGACAACTGGACTACGGCCAGCTGGATCAGTTGCAGCAAATCTCTTGTCGAACGGCAGCCGTGGTGGCCGAAGTGGTGCAGGCGGAAGCCGGTGTGGTGCTGCCTCCGCCGGGCTACCTGAGTGCCCTGCGCAAACGCTGCAGTGATGTTGGGGCGCTGCTCATCTTTGATGAGTCACAAACCGGGTGCGGGCGCAGCGGTCGTTTTCTGGGTTTGGAGCACAGCGGGGTGATCCCCGATATTCTGGTGCTCGCCAAGGCTCTGGGCGGGGGTTTACCTCTGGGTGCCTTCATCGCTTCCCGGGAGCTGATGCAGGAGTTGACCCATCAACCGGTATTGGGCCATATCAGCACCTTTGGAGGTCATCCGCTGTCCTGTGCTGCAGCGCTTGCGGCGCTTGAGGTCTTGCAGGTCGAAGGCTTGATGAGCCATGTGCCCGGAGCCGAAGCTCAATTCCACCGATTGCTGCTCCATCCTGCTATCCGGGAGCTGCGCTCTTTTGGCCTGCTCATGGCCTTGGAACTGGAAAGTTCAACGCTCAACCAGGCGCTGATTGCCCACGCGCTGGAGCGCGGAGTCCTGAGCGACTGGTTTCTGTATGCCGACCACTGTCTGCGCATAGCCCCACCCCTTATCATCGGGCAAGATCAGATTGAACAGGCCTGCGAAATCCTTTTGGAAGCGCTGGAAGCCAGTTGCAAAGCGGAAAGGGGACTTCTCTAAAGCGCCTACTGAACTAAGATCAGGGCAGAGATCTCTGAAACGTTGCCGCTGCGGTCCTCAGCCTTCACCCGAATGGAACTTACATCGTTGGAGTTGTACAGGGAATCGGGAAAGGACAGGTCGACGAAGACTTCGTGACGGCGATTGGTCAGCTCAATGGGTATTGCGTAGTTGATCTGCTCCTCTATCAGGCCGGGGTAACCCTGAAAGTAAGAGACGTCCAGAATGTCCTGATCATCCGTGGTTTCGGCAACCAGAGTAAGGACACTATTGAGCATTCCCGTCAGGGTATCGCCCCGTATGGTATCACCCGAAGCATTGCGCAGGATAATATTGGGCGCTACCTCATCGGTCAGGCAGGAACTCAGCCCAACAGCGAGCACAAGGGCAGTAGCGAGAAACAATCTTTGATGCATAGAGGCGGCGATTAAGGCCCTAAAGATAGCAGATGTGTCAAGAATTGCTGTTGCCGTCGCCAAGAGAAGCCCTTGATTAAGTGGTAGGGCTGCCCAGCCCGGTGCAAAAGCACAAAAAACTCCGGAACAAGCGTGTTGTCCGGAGTTTTGCGTTTCCTGAAGTGCGATGTGCACCGCTCTTAAGGCGGGCTTATCGAACCGAAAGCGTTTCGCCCTTTTCGCGCAGGCGATTGGAAATGGGAACCATGTTCAACAAGATGGCACTGGTTTCCTCATCCAGGCGGAAGGCGACATCCGAAAAACTGGGGGTTCCGGTCATCGAAGCAGCTTCGGTGAAGGCATAGGGTTCTATGGGGCGGCCGTTGCGGCGATCCAATACCCCATTTCCATTTAAGTCCTGAAAGACCATGATGGCGTAGTACTGACCGCTGACCAATCCATCCAGTTCCAGGCTGGCCCGGTTCTGGCCCGCAGGTATCGTGTGAATCTGCAGGGCTTCGGCCTGATCGTTCAAAAATTGAGTGCCTGCTCCGTAGAGCATGACCATAGTAGTAGCCTGCTCGTCGGGAATGCGATCGACCATCACGCGCAGACTTTGGCTTTGTTGTGCACTGAGGCTTGCGCTTAAGACAAGCATCAGGGTGCTTAAGGATAAGATTTTCATGATTGGGGGTGTTAATGTTACTGGAATGCAGCCCTTCGGGGGATGGACTGTCTGTATCTATAACACCAAGATTACGGGCATAGTTGGGTGGAAAGGACCCCAACTCAGGCCATTGTAGGCTGCAACAGGGCATTTGGGGCCAATGGCAAAGCCCTGGGGCCAATGGATATGGGCCTGTGGTGAACGGCAGGGTTGGGCAGGCCTCAGGTCAGCAGTCCAATGGACTCAATCTGATCGAGGACTTCGCGGCTCCGGGTTCTGGCCAGGGGAATCTCCGCATCTGCCGCGGCCAGGTAGAGGCGATAACCGGAGGCGTTGCCTCGCAGCTCTTCAACCCTTTCCAGATTGACCAGGAAAGAGCGGTGTACCCGGCTGAACGGGCCTGTTGGGAGCTGTTCCTCCAGGTTCTTCAGCGTCAATCGCAGAAGCCGGTTCTGCACCTCTCCGTCTTCGAGCCAGACAATGCGGCTGTAGTTGTCATCCGCCTCGGCATACAAAAAAGCCTCTTTGGACAATTCCAGTTGCTCCTGGGTGTCGGCTTTGATCAACCAATCGCGGTTTGCCGAGCCGTTTTCTGCCCCTGTTCTGACCGCTGCGATGTCCTTGAGTTGACCCAGATTCTGATTGGCCCGATTCATATCCCGCAAACTCCTGATCAACATTCTGTTATACATTAGAAAGATCATCGCACTGACGGGAAACAAACCAATACTGATCACCCGGAAGAGTTCGAACATCAAATGGCTGAGAAAAGAGTAGCCACTGTCTTCAAACAGCCAGTAATGGCCGTAGATGGTGGCAAAGACACTGACCACCGCCATGATCCACAAGTTGTAGAGGGCGAAACCGCCCAGGGTCCAGCATCCGTCGTCAAACCAGCGTGGCATCAATCTGGGCAAGAGGAGGACATGGACCATCAGCACTGCCATGGCAATGCCGGCAAAGACAAAGGGGGCCTCGGGCTTGTCATGGGTTATAGCCAGGCCAAAGGGCTTGAAAATCATGAGGAAAAACAAGGTGAACAGGCTGATGGCAAGGACCACGGCAAGGTTTTCCCGATCGTTGTTCAGGTAGAAGGGGAAAGGAGCCCGCGCGTATGTACTCAGGGTCTTCCACATGCTGTTAACGGGGGTCAATGCGGTCTTGAAGTCCACCGAACAGCACCTGGCGGACATTGTCGGAAGCCAGAAAATCATGGGGAAATCCGTATTTGATTGCGCTGGCCTTGTCGAGGCGCGCAAGATGTTCAGGACTCAATTCGTGTTCCAGGCAAGCCAGACTCTCCCGGAGCTGAGCGGCATTTCGGGACCCTACAATTGGAATGGCCCTTTGCCTCACCCAGTTCAGAGCGACATGTGCCGGTTTGCAGCCCGCCTGACGAGCGACTTTAACCACTTCTTTGGTGATCTCCACGGCCTCCGGACTCAGCCGTGCGCTGTCGGTCTTCAGTCGTCCGGCGTCGGCTTTTTTGAGGTATTTGCCCGTCAGCGCCCCTCCGCCCAGGGGTCCCCAGGCCGTGCTTGCAAGGCCCATATGCCCGGCCATCGGCAGCAGATCCCGCTCGGCATCGCGTTTCAGCAGGCTGTACTCCAACTGCAGGCCGACAAAGCGGTTCCAGCCCCTCCATTCCGCCAAAGTATTGCAGCGGGCAACCAGCCAGGCGGGGGTATCCGAGATGCCGATGTACAAAACCTTGCCCGCGCTGATCAGGTCGTCGAGCGCCCGCATGATCTCCTCCTCCGGGGTGAGAAAATCCCATGCGTGCAACCAGAGCAGGTCAACACAGTCCATTTGCAGGCGCTGCAGGCTGCCCTCCAGGCTCTGAACCAGATTCTTGCGGTGATTGCCCCCGTCATTGATGCGGCCGGCGTGGGTATAGAGGCTGTACTTGGTCGCGATCACAAGCTCATCCCTTCGGCCGCTTTCGCGAACCAATTCGCCCAGTATCCGCTCGCTGCTGCCCTCGGTGTAGCGGTTGGCCGTGTCCAGAAAGTTTCCACCCAGCTCCAGATAGGCCTCGAAGACGCGACGACTTTCGGCCAGATCAGCTCCATAGCCCCATTCGGTGCCAAAGCCCATGGTGCCCAGGCAGATCTCTGAGACCCGCAGACCGCTTTTGCCCAAAACTCGGTACCTCATGCTTCAAAAATACCGGCAAAAGCTCGCCCTTCAGCCATTGGGTATTAAAAAGCAAAATGTGCAGAGAATTCGGCCAATTCTTCATCCAGGCTTTTCGGGGGAAAGGGCGCGAAAGCCTGAAGCAGGCCGGGGACCTGAACCCGCAGACTCTTCATCTGAATATGCTGATTGATGGTGTGCATCTCCAGATCGGGATAGTGTTTGGCCACAGCGCGAGCCAGCTCCCTGACGCTGAAATTGTGCTCTACAACATTGTAAACTCCCCGCGGAACTGCCTCCAACAATATGGTCCTGATCACCGCAGCCAGTTTGTCGACGTGGACGAAGGGCCTGTTTTGATCCCCGTTTCCGTGCAGGGTAATTCTACCTTGAAAATGAGCCTCAAAGACAAAGCGGTTCAAGACGGCATCCAGCCTCATGGCGGGGCTGTAACCGTAGACATTTCCCGCTCTTAAGATGTACGAATCGCAGGCTGCCGGGAGGCGGACGAGCTGCTCTTCGCCCCGATATTTGGCATGGCCGTAGAAGGAATCGGGATGGGGAGGAGTCTGTTCATTGACCGGTTCGGGCTGATGCCCGTAGACCGAAACACTGCTCAGGTAGAGGAATTTCTTTAGCGAAGGGCTGTCGGTGGCGGCCTGCACCAGTTGGGCCGTGCCCCAGTGGTTGATCTGGTCAAAGAAATGGGCTTCGTTGTCGGCGAAAGGGGTACTGACCTTTGCGGCCAGGTGCACCACTGCATCCGCGTTTTCCAGTGTCTTACTCAGGCTTCTTCCGTCCAGCAATTCGCCCTGAACAAAGCGAATGCGGATGTCTTTGGCCGGGCTGCCGCTGAAGAGCGCAAAGTTTTTTCGCGATAAATTATCGTATATTAAAATTTCTTTTAATGGGCCGGGCTCGGCCAGGAGGTGCTGAATCAGCGCATAGCCCACATAGCCCGCGCCACCGGTGATCAGAAGATTCATGTTTTGGCGATCAGATCAGTGTGCAATCCGCACTCGGTTTTCTTCAAACCCGCCCAGCGCCCGGAGCGCTCGCTTTCCTGGTTGTCTTCCTGAGCGAGGGCTGCGTCCCAGCGAAAGCTGCAGGGCTCGCAACCCACGCTCAGGTAGCCCTGGGCTTCGAGGGGATGTTCGGGAAGCTCGTGTTGCTGTCGATAGGCCCAGATCATCCGCGCATCCCATTCCAGCATTGGGTGCCAGCGCTTGCTGCCATGCGGTCCATCAGCTTCTTCCTGCAAGTTTTTTCGGTGGCTGTTCTGATCTCGTCTCAGGCCCGAGATCCAGACATCGTAGCGGGGAAGAATGCTTTCCATGGGCAGGGTCTTGTTCAGATAGCAACAATGGTCGGGATCCGAAGCGAAGAGCAGTTGACCGGAGGCATCCCGCTGTCCGAGTTTGCCCACCGGAGAGCGCAAATCCAGCACATGGAGGCCCAATTGCCGACTTACCTGATCCCGGAACGCGAGGGTCTGGGGAAAATGAAAACCCGTATCGAGAAAGTAAACATCAGTTTGCGGTGCGAAGCGGCTTAGCAAGTGGAGCAGGGGCAGAGAATGGGTCTGGAAGGAGGAGGAGGCAAACAATCTTTTGCCCGCATCGCGGTACTTATTCAGGTTCAGTTCGAAATGCCTTTCAGCCTCTTCAAGCTTCGCGGTCAAATGTTCGGGTATCGGATTCACCGGGCGAATTTAAACCCGAATGGCCTAAGCGTTGACTTTTCCACATGATCAGAAAAAAGCCCCACAGAGCTTACTCCTTGAAGCTTGTTTTCGGAGTTTGCCGCCATGATCAGTCTTTCTAACCTCTCCCGTCCCGGGCTGCTGCTCCTTTTTGTGCTTGCGGGTTTTTCGCTGCAGGGCACAAACACGCACAGCGTTTCGCTTTCTCATGGAGTTCTTCTGACTCATGGGTCTACCGGGCCAGCCTGGGGTTTTTTTGGACACCGGCGCATTAACCGCATGGCCGTGTTTACGCTCCCGGAGTCCGAACTCTTTGGCTTTTACAAACGCCATATTGCATGGCTGGAAGAGCACGCTGTCGATCCCGACAAGCGGCGATATGCCTTTGCCGAAGAGGCGCCCAGGCACTTCATCGATCTTGATCGCTATGGTCCATGGCCCCATGATACTCTGCCCAGAGACTGGGACGAAGCGCTGGAGTTGTTTGGCGAAGAGCGCTTGATCAACAACGGTATAGCCCCCTGGCATATCGAGCGAACTATGGCCATGCTTCGAGCGGCCTTTCGCGATGGGCATCTGGGACGAATCCTGCGCCACTCGACCGATCTAGGTCATTACCTGGGCGACTTACATGTTCCCCTGCACTGTACGGAGAACTACAATGGCGGTCTTACGGGACAACACGGCATCCACGGTTTTTGGGAAAGCCGGCTTCCGGAGTTGTATGCCGAAGATTACGATTATCTAACAGGAAGAGCAACATACATTCGGGACATCTCCGGGCATATCTGGTCAGTTGCCCTGGCCAGTTCTGCCGCGGTGGACAGCGTGTTGTTGTTTGAAAAGCGATTGTCGGAAGCCGTGCGGCCAGATGCCCGATATTCCTTTGAAGAGCGCGGTCAGGTGGTCATGCGGGTGTATTCACGGGATTACTCCTATCAATACCATACAATTTTACATGGTATGGTAGAGCGAAGAATGAGAGCGTCTATTCTTGCAATAGGCAGTTTCTGGCTCAGCGCCTGGATCGATGCCGGTCGTCCTCCCTTACCCGAGGGCGATCTGTTTCCCTCTCACCCCATGGAAAGACTGATGGAGAAAGCTATCGATGTGGCGTACAGCAAAGGAAAGATCAAGGGGCGATCCTGTTCCGGCCACGAAAGCGAAAAGGAGAGCCATCAAAGCGAACATGAAAGCAATGAAAATCAACTGGAGAAAAACAACACAGCCGAGTAAACTCAATCGAATGGGCGGCTATGCTGACGGCTGTGCTAGTCTGGGCTCAGTTGTTGAGCATCACCGGCATGACCAGCATCAGCAGGGCTTCGCTGTCGCTTTTGTCGGCGGGTAGGAGCAGGCCGGCCCGGGTGGGAGTGGAGAGCTCAAATTGCACCTGTTCGCTGTCCAGGGCATTGACCATTTCCAATAGAAAGCGGGCGTTGAATCCGATCTCCATGTCTTCTCCGTCGTACTCGCAGTTGAGGCGTTCGCTGGCTTCATTGGAGAAATCCAGGTCTTTGGCGGAGAGTTGCAGATCGCTGCCGGCTATCTTCAACATGACCTGATGGGTAGTCTTGTTGGAGAAGATCATGACCCGCTTGAGAGTATTGAGCAACTCCGCCCGGTTGACCATCAGGGTATTGGGGTTCTCTCTGGGAATCACCGCGTTGTAGTCCGGGTAACGCGCATCGATCAATCGGCAAATCAGGTCCACCTGATTAAAGCGGAAGAAGGCATTGGAATTGTTGAAGGAGATTCCCACCGGCGTTTCCTCTGCAGGAAGAGCGGACTTGAGCAGACTCAGGGCCTTTCTGGGCACAATAAAGGAGGCGGATTCCGCGCTGACCACATCCATTCGCTTGTAGCGAACCAGCTTGTGGGCATCGGTGCCCACGAAGGTCAGACCATCTGTTTCAAGTTGAAAGTAAACTCCCGTCATGGCCGGTCGCAATTCGTCATTGCTGACGGCAAAAAGGGTCTTGTTGATGGCCCGTTGCAAACCGCCCGAGGGCATGCTGAGCCCCGTGACGTTTTCCGGAACGGGAATACGGGGAAAATCATCTCCGTTTTCACCGCTGATTTTGAACTTGCCGTTGTCTGTGCTGACTTCAACCGCGTAAGTCTTTTCATCAACCTTGAAACTGAGTGGTTGTTCGGGCAAGGTCTTGAGGGCATCGACCAGGATCCGGGCAGGAATGGCAATTTTGCCCTTGTCTTTGGATTCAATGACAATGCTGGAACTCATGGAAGTTTCCAGATCCGTTGCGGAAATCCGGAGTTCATTTCCATTGATTTCAAACAAAAAGTCCTCCAGAATGGGCAGGACGGTATTCGTACTGATCACCCCGTTCATCAACTGCAATTGCCGCAGCAGGGCGGAGGCGGATACGATAAACTTCATTCGACGCGATTTGTGCCCGACAAAGGTAAATGATTCGACCTAAAGGCGAATGAATTCAAAACTTCATTGAAGCTTGTGGATAAATGCCAGATCTCGGGGCCGCAGTGGGCGGCTATGACCGAAATTGGTCAAGTTTGGGCCAAAGCCGACGCACGTTCATATCCTATTCCTCTCAGGCAGGCCTGAGCCAGAAGCCTTTAGGGTCTGGACTGCGCGGGCTCAGCCTGATAGAAATAGCTGGGGCCGATGAAGAACTTGCCAAAAACAAAGTCCTGCACGAGCGCAAAGTCCTTTCCCCCGTTTAAGGAGGCGTAGTACTTGTCCCGCTCAAACTCCAGCGGGTTGCCAAAGGGGTCAAACTGCATCTTGGTGCGTTGGTTGACCGGTCTGAAGTACAGAAGCACCTGATTTGTTTCCCCGGAGCGATCGCGAACGGCAAGGGTGCAGATGGGTCTGGTATTCAAAACGGAGTCTTTCTTGACCCAGTCATTCATAAATGCCTCCGCGTGGACGTTGCGAAAGTGAGTCAGATGAGCCATGGCGGCCCGCTGATTGAGCGTCTTGCCGCTGCTGTCCAGGCTGCTTTCCAAGTGATATTGATTTTCACCTAAGCGCTGCAAGACCCAGCTTGAATCGGGATTGAGGCTGTACTGTATGCTCAATTCCTCAATCTGATCGGGCAGGTAGCGAAAGACCACCCTTTCGCGCCAGTCGTTTTCATCCACAGGGAAACGCGTTTGCAGAAAACCATCCAGCCCGGGGATGTGCACCACATAGGGATCCCGACCCTGGTCAAGCTTCATGAAATTGCCCCGATTGCGCACAGTTGGCGGGCCCACGAAGTAGGTCATCACACGCTTGCCACGGGTATTGTACAATTCCACCTTGATGTGGTTGCCGGCAATCTCTCGAATTGCAAGGTCGTATTGAGCCTTGTTTACGGGGTGCTTGGTCTCCATATGGGCAATGGTGTAGAGCAGGGTCTCGACCGCATCTCTGCGGGCAGAAAACTTGCCGTTGACCATCCAGCTTCCCCCGACCTGGCGTTCCAGCAAGATTTGTTTGTCGCCCAAATCGGCCAGAAACACCTTGGAGATGGAGGCCGTATCGGCGTAGGCGAAGGCGTTTTTGGTCAGAACCCGGCTGCCCGTTGAGCGATTGATCACGCCAAACCACAAAACCAGTCCGAGCGCAATCAGGATTAAGCTGTAGATCAGAATCTGTTTCATGGCCGTTTTTCGGCGCTTCCTTAAGCGTTTTGTGGTTTGGTTTGAGACGGAGCTACCTGTCCAAATCTCCTGTAGCGGATGACATTGTAGATTCCCCCGAAAAGAAAAAGGATGATCAACGGTGCAACAACGCTGAAAAAAGGCCAGTAATTGCGACTCTCACTGACTTTGCGGGCATCTAATGGTCTGAGCCTCAAGACCTTGGCCCGGCTCTCCATCAAACCGCTCTCATCGCTGAGGTACTCGATGCAATTGAGTGCAAAGTCCTTGTTGGCAAAAATATACTGCTCAATCTGATTGAGACCCAATGGTGCGATGCGCCCATCCGCCGCCACCGCATTGCGAACCATGTCCGCATCTCCGACGATGATCTGCCGGCCAGGCTGGCCTTGATCTATGAACTGGTCTGCGCCCACCCCGCGGCTGCTGAATGGATCGGCTATGCCGCGGCGGTTTCTGAAAGCCGATGGGAATGAACCCTCCAATAGAACGGCCAGTGGCAGATCGCTGCGGTTGTACTGCTCGTCGCTCAAGGGCTTGACCAGCAGATTGAATCTAACCCTGACCGGATCGGGTAGTGTGCGGGAATTGGCCGAGCTGCTGAGCAACACCGTTTTCTCTATGCCCGGCACGGAGATGGTATCCACCGTGGAGACAAATCGGCCCTCTATCGCATCCAGATTGCGGGTGATCGGGTGGGCGCTGTTGACATTGGTGATGATGGGGTCGTAAGGCCAGGGGCGGTTGTCAAACTGTCCGCTATTGCCCATCGGCACCGCAATGCGCGAACACTGACGGTCCTGCACCAGATCTTCATTGACTCTCACGCCGTATTGAAACAAGATGTCTTCAATGTTTCGGGGGAAGGGCGCCGTGAAGAACTCCCCGCTTCTGCGCAGACTGTCAAAGTCGGCCTGTACCCCATCGAGACACCAGAACAGGCTTCCGCCCCGCATGAGGAACTGATCCAGCTTATACTGATTGACCATGGAGAAGGCCCGGGAGGATCCAGCCAGAATCAGGGTGGAATAGTTCGTATCGATCTGATTGACCATATTCAGGTCAAAGCGATCTACCTGGTAGAACTCCGACAGGGAATAGGCCAGGTCCATGACCTGGACAGAATCCCATTCGCCCTGACCTTCTATGAAGGCAATGCGGGGTTTGAAAGGGCGGGTGGCTTGCACAATAGCCTTGGCCAGATTGTACTCCAGCATGGCTACCGCGGCCTCGGGATTGAACTGCGGCGTCAGTACAGGCTGGGGGTAATCGAGCAGTAATATGGGTTGGGGCTCACCGCCTCTATACTCGAGATCGGCGTATGGAAAGACATAGCGCTGCGAAAGGCCTTCTGCCGAAGTTGCCGCCCGGAATTCCACAGGGAAAATTCCCCTTTCCTGCAATTCCTTATAGAGAGACAGGCGCATGTCCCGGTCTGTTATGCTGTTGGGATCGCGGATGCGGAAGACCAGATTGCCGTTGGAAAGATCCTCAAACTGCTCCAGCAGCCTCACGGTTTCGGCCTGAAGTCGGGCCAGGTTAGGCGGCAGATTTCCATCCAGATACAGCGTGATGGAGATGATATCATCCAGGTTTTTAAGCAACTCTTTGGTGGGTTCGGCCATGCTGAAACGCTTTTCAGCCGTAAGGTCAAGGCGCACATAGAAGGCCGAACTGATCAGGTTGAGCACCACCAAAATGGCCGTGAGCAAGAGCAATCGGGTAAATGCCAGGCGGCGGTTTCGAACTCGTTTTTCCATGTTGATGCGTTGTGCGGCGCCTTACCAGCGACGGCTGCCCAGAACAGTTTTGGTCAACAGGATGAACAAGGCGATAACGCTGCCGAAATAGATGATATCGCGGCTGTCGAGCAGGCCCAGAGACATGCTGCGGTAGTGCGATCCCAGACTCAGATCCAGCAGTATACGGTCGGCTGTGCCCACACTGATCGGTAGCGCGGCCAGGGAATCAAAAGCCTGAAAGAGCACAAAGCAGGCGAACATGGCCCCGATAAAACTGACAATCTGGTTGTGGGTCAGCGAAGAACTGAACATGCCCACCGCGACAAAGACGGCGCCCAACAGCAACAAGCCGATGTACGCACCGATGATTCCACCCGTATCAACATTGCCCGGAGGAGAGGCCAGGGCGCTGATGGCCGCAAAGTAGACCAGGGTAGGCAGTATGGAAAATGCCACCAGGAACAAAGCGGCGAAGAACTTGCCCCCGATGATCTGCGCATCGGTCAGGGGTTTGGTTGCCAGCAACTCCATGGTGCCATTGTCGTTCTCTTCGGCAAAGGAGCGCATGGTGATGGCGGGAATGAGAAACAGAAACACCCAGGGCGCGAACTGAAACAGGGGCTCCAGGGTGGCATAGCCGCTGTCCGGAATGTTGGAGTCCGGAAAGACCCAGCAGATCAGCCCATTGACCAGCAGAAAGATCGCGATGACGATGTAACCGATCAGGCTGCTGAGGAAGAGGTTGATTTCTTTTCTGAAGATGGCTATCATAAGGCAGTCATACTAAAATGCTGGGTGGTTCAGGAAGCTGATCCGGAGCTTGCAGCGCCGTCGGGCACAGCGCTGGTCAGATCCCTAAAGACATCTTCCAGATTGCGTTTCTCCTTTTCCGAGCTCATGAGGGTCAGTCCCTGATCAACAGCAAAGCGAAAGATCATCTCTTCTGCGGAGCGACCCTTTTCACTGAGCGGGCGCTCATCCAATTCGAGCTTCCAGCGCCGCTGTCCCGCATTGCTCACCTTGTGTACGCCCGGCAGGGCACTCAATTGCTCCATGCTCACTTCTTCCTTGAACGAAACGGTCAAAGAAACACGACCTCCGTGGGCGGCAGACAACTGATCGGTAGAATCGTCGGCCACCAGTTTGCCCTTGTTGATGATGATCACGCGGCTGCAGATGGCTTGCACTTCCTGCATGATATGGGTCGAAAGGATGACGGTCTTCTCCCGGCCCAATTCCCTGATCAATTGCCTTATGTCCGCCAATTGATTGGGATCCAGTCCGCTGGTGGGCTCATCCAGGATGAGCACCTCCGGATCGTTGAGCATGGCCTGAGCCAGACCGACGCGTTGCCGATAGCCCTTGGACAAGTGCCGGATGGTCTTGTGCTGCTCCGGACCCAGACCGGTGCGATCAATCAGTCGCCTGACCCGGGCCTCCCGGTTTCGAAGATTGAAGATACGCCCCACGAAGTCGAGGTATTCCACCACGTACATGTCCAGATAAAGCGGGTTGTGCTCCGGCAGATAACCCGTTCGCCTGCGCACATCCAGACTCTGCTTTTCGACATCAAAACCGCAGACGCTGGCCTTGCCCGATGTCTGGGGAATGTACCCGCACAGAATCTTCATCGTCGTGGACTTTCCCGCCCCGTTTGGACCCAGGAAGCCCACGATCTCACCGGCGCTGACCGAAAAACTCAGATCGTCGAGCGCGCGTTGCTCACTGTAGATTTTACTCAGATGCTCGACCTGTACAGACATGGAGGCTTTTCGAGGGAAGGAGACTTGGAACCCGGGCAAAGTGACTTGGCAGCTACGCGGCCCTTCGCCCTGCCAAAGGCATAGCCCGGCAAAAATAGACACAATGCAGCAGGTCGGCACAGAAGGCTAAAAGCCCTTTGTACTGCGCTGCTCCTTGCCGGCAAGCGCAGGCCTTGCCGTACTTTTGCGCCCATGTCTGATCAGGATACCTTCAAGAAAATCATCTCCCACGCCAAGGAGTACGGATTTGTTTTCCCTTCGAGCGAGATCTACGACGGCCTGGGTGCCGTATACGATTACGGGCCAAACGGCGCTGATTTGAAGCGCAACATCAAGGACTTCTGGTGGAAGAGCATGGTTCAGCTCCACGAAAACATCGTCGGGCTGGACGCCGCCATCTTCATGCATCCCAAGACCTGGAAAGCCTCCGGTCACGTTGATGCCTTCAACGATCCGTTGATCGACAACAAAGACAGTAAAAAGCGCTATCGGGCCGATGTGCTGATCGAGGAGCACGTCGAGAAAATGCGCCAGAAGATCAACAAAGAGGTAGAAAAGGGGCGCACTAAGTTTGGGGCCAGCTTTGATGAAGCCCAATTCCGGGCTACCAATCCCAATGTGTTGCGCAGCCAGGAGAAGATAGACTCGGTGGAAGGGCGGGCCGCTGCCTCCCTGGCCTCCGGAGACCTGGCCGATGTCAAGTCCCTGATCGAGGAATTGGGTATAGCCTGCCCGGAGAGCGGCTCCAAAAATTGGACCGAGGTTCGGCAGTTCAACCTCATGTTTGACACCAAACTGGGCTCCGTCGCCGGCGATGCGGCCACCATCTACCTGCGCCCCGAAACCGCGCAGGGCATCTTCGTCAACTTCCTCAACGTGCTCAATACGAGCCGTCAGCGTATCCCCTTCGGAATTGCCCAAATCGGCAAGGCCTTTCGAAATGAGATTGTGGCCCGGCAGTTCATCTTCAGAATGCGGGAGTTTGAGCAGATGGAGATGCAGTTTTTCATACGCCCGGGTACCCAAAAGGAATGGTATGAAACCTGGAAGGAGAGGCGCATGGCCTGGCATAGGGCCCTGGGAACCCCGGCCGAGAATCTGCGCTGGCACGATCACCAGAATCTGGCCCACTACGCCGATGCCGCTGTGGACATCGAATTCAATTTCCCCTTTGGCTTTAAGGAGCTGGAGGGCATTCACAGCCGAACCGACTTTGATCTGAGCAGGCATCAGGAACTCTCCGGCAAGAAGCTGCAGTACTTTGACCCTGAACTGGATCAGCACTATGTGCCTTATGTGGTGGAGACCTCCATCGGCTGCGACCGCACATTTCTGGCCGTACTCTGCCAGGCTTACACGGAAGAAAGCCTGGAAGGAGACAACAAGCGCATTGTACTCAAGTTGCCCCCGGCTCTGGCACCGATCAAGGTTGCGGTTTTTCCTCTCCTTCGCAAAGACGGTCTTCCCGAAGCTGCGCTGGACATCTTCAACAAGCTCCGCTTTGAGTTCGACTGTGCCTACGAAGAGAAGGATTCCATCGGCAAGCGTTACCGCCGCATGGATGCGGTCGGCACACCATACTGCATCACGGTTGACCACGATACGCTCAGCGATCAAACCGTAACCATCCGCGAGCGGGACAGCATGACCCAGGAGCGCATCCCGGTAGAGCGGGTTTCCGACATTGTTCGGGAACGCGTAGACATGAATCAGATGTTAAGAAAATTGTAAAATATTATATGAGATTTTGGTATCTAATCTTGCTGCTTTTTACCGGCATTCTCTTTCAGACTTCCTGCAAGCTTGGCAGCGAAGCGTCATCGGGCGGCAAAAGTGCGGGAGTGAGCAAAAAAGCCAGCGGTCTGGAGCGGCTAAGCGCTATGATGAGCGGCTCCTACTCCAGTCAGGCTCAGTCTTTGGAAGACACCTCTTTTTATGATATCCGCCTGGAGATGGCCCGCATCTGGCCCGAACGCACAGACGGACATTGGCTCTATGTCGAGCAGGCTGTCTCTACTTATCTGGATCGGCCTTACCGCCAGCGCGTCTATCAATTGGTCGAAGAGCCCGATGGGCGCTATCGGAGTATCGTTTACACCCTAAACGACCCCATCCCCTTGATTGGAGCCTGGAAAAAGCCCTCGCTCTTTGACCAGATAGGGCAGGAGAGACTCAAACTGAGAGAAGGCTGCGATATCGTCATGAGCTACGATGCCGAAAAGGATCAGTACAGTGGCTCAACAGCGGATAAGACCTGTCCCAGCAATCTGCGCGATGCCCGATGGGCCAGCGCAGAAGTGGAATTGAATCGAGAGGTGATGTTCACCTGGGACAAAGGCTTGAACGACGAAGGCGAACAACTCTGGGGCTCCGAAAAGGGACCCTATCGCTTTGAGAAACTCTCCGAATCGGGAAAGGCTCCAAAGCGATAGGGCTTCAAACCTGATTTCAGGCCTCGTCCAGATCCGCGCCCATCTCCGCCGTCTCCGGTTCCTCGGAAGGCTTGTAAACGGCCTTGATCTTGCTTTCCAGTTCAGCGGACAATTCGGGATTGTCCAGAAGCAATTGTTTGACGGCCTCACGACCCTGGCCCAACTTGGTGCTGTCGTAGGAATACCAGGAACCGCTCTTTTGCAGAACCCCGTTCTCAACGCCCATATCCACGATCTCGCCGACCTTGGAGATGCCCTCGCCGTACATGATATCAAACTCGGCCACGCGGAAGGGAGGTGCCACCTTGTTTTTCACCACCTTGACCTTTACGCGGTTGCCCTGAATCTCTTCTTTCTCCTTGATCTGCCCGGTGCGGCGAATATCCAGACGCACAGAGGCGTAGAATTTCAGCGCATTGCCACCGGTCGTGGTCTCGGGATTGCCAAACATCACCCCGATCTTCATCCTAAGCTGGTTGATGAACAGGCAGCAGCAACCGGTCTTGGAGATGGTTCCGGTGAGTTTGCGGAGCGCCTGGCTCATCAGCCTGGCTTGCAGACCTACCTTGGCATCGCCCATCTCGCCTTCGAGCTCACCCCGGGGAACCAGAGCGGCAACGGAGTCAATGACTACAATGTCCAAGGCACCGGAGCGAATCAGGTGCTCGGTGATCTCCAGTGCCTGCTCCCCGTTATCCGGTTGGGAGATCAGCAGGTTCTCCACGTCAACTCCGAGCTTCTCTGCGTAGTGCTTGTCAAAGGCGTGCTCCGCGTCGATGAAGGCGGCAATACCGCCTTTGCGCTGGGCTTCGGCAATGGCATGCAGGGCCAGGGTGGTTTTACCCGAGCTCTCAGGCCCATAGATCTCCACCACTCTTCCCTTGGGCAAACCGCCAATCCCCAGGGCAATATCCAATCCCAGGGAACCGGTGGGTATGGCTTCGACCTGAGCAATGGGCGAATCGCCCATCTTCATTACGGTGCCCTTCCCATAAGTTTTATTCAGACTGTCCAGGGCCAGGCCCAGGGCTTTGACTTTATTGGCATCAAGGGCAACGCCCCCTTTGTTTCCATTTGAGCTGCTCATGCTGTATTGTTCTCTTTCGTTATGATATACACGGTGTTGGTCGGAAGGCTAAAATACCACAAAGGCAGTGGGCCCATAGCAGCGCAGAGGGCTGCATGTCCAAATGTTGAAAACTATTTTTTAAACGACTTCTCAGAGATCGAGCCAGAGCGGTCTGAGCAGGGCATAGGCCAGGAAGATCACCAGAACTACGGTTCCTATGAGCATCACTTTTGCTCCCTGCGCTCTGGAATCTTCGTCATAACTGGGCACCTTGTCGCCGAAGGCGGTGGTCTTGGTGCTGCTCTTCAGCACCCAACCCAGAACTATACCCAGAGCTCCTCCCGCCAGGGCCAGGATATAAGCCGAGGCAATCATCGCCCCGCCGGCCGGGCTGGGTCGGGCCAGTTCTTCGCGCCGTGTGTCCCGCATCTGGCTGACTTTTTCATCGCTGATAGGAATGCCCTGAGCTTCGAGCATCTGCCGGGCCATCACCACATCGAACTCAGACCACTCATCGGCCTTGCCCAAAACATCCAGCAGCTCTTCGACCGAAAAATCCCGCAGATAGTGATCGGGAGGAAGGTGTATATCCTGTTCGCTCAGAGCCTCTTCCAATTCCCTCCGGGCCTCCTCAAAGCGATCCGGGGGCAATTTCAGCACCCAGGCCTGATAGACCACATTGTTGGCGAAACTCGGATCAAACCCGCTCCGGTTTTCCTCCAAACTATAGGGAATGCCGCTCTCGTCCAGGATGCGCAAAACCGGTGAAGCGTGATCGCGGTCGGGGAAGGTTTCGAACAGTTCCATCGCTTCTGGTTCGGACTGCTGTCCATCAATCGGGTTGTCCAGGTCGTCGTGTGAACCGGAGTAGCCCTTCCCGAGCTCACTCTCCCTTGGATTTAAATCTTCAGCCATGGCAGGAAGATAGCCAAATACATCAAAAAAAAACACCCACCGAAAAGGCGGGTGCTGGTGATTAACTCCAAAAAAATATGTGGATGGATAGATGCTTAGCCCAGAGTTTCCAGAGGGGCGGTGTTGCGGCTGTAGAGAAGCAAGTCCGAGATGCTGCTTTCGCGGGGACTGGCCAATGGGCAATCCAGCATCGAGATGATCTCTTTCAGATTCTCAAATCGCTCGCGCATGGAAAAATCATTGCTGATCTCCCGGGCCATCCCCAGAGACTCGGAAACAGTCGTTTCTCCATACAAATAGCGAACCAGGCGATCTTGGGTGTAGGGTTGTTGCATGAACTCATTTTAGGAGGGTGTATGAACATCCGGAGCAAATGATCGGATTACTGGGTCATCTGAGCGCCGGAATTGCACCTAAAACGAGCCTGACGTAGGCTTATTGTTCTACATCGACACGTTTTTCTCCGCAATCAGCTTGCGCATGTTAATCAGGGCATAACGCATGCGTCCCAGAGCGGTATTGATGCTCACCTCTGTCATATCGGCAATCTCCTTGAAGCTGAGCTCGGCATAATGCCGCAAGATGACCACTTCGCGCTGTTCCTGAGGCAGTTGATCAATCAACAGGCGCACTTTGGCCCGGGTTTGATCCTGTATGACCTCCTGTTCTGCGTTGTTTTCCGCAAAACTCATGAAATTGAAGAGGTCATACCCTTCAGGCGTGGTTACTGTCGGAGCTCTTTTAACCCTGCGGAAATGGTCAATACACAGATTGTAGGCAATCCGCATCACCCAGGGCAAGAACTTGCCCTCCTCTTTGTACTTACCCGATCTAAGGGTGTCAATAACCTTGATGAAGGTGTCCTGAAAGACATCTTCGGCCAGGGCCTGTTCTTTGACAATAAAGAGAATAGAGGTGTAAACCTTGTCCTTGTGGCGCGCAATAAGCTGCTCCAAAGATTTTTCGTCACCGGCCAGATATTGACCAATAAGCACCTGGTCACTAAGCACGTGTACCTGCATAGCTTGTCTTGTTTAAGCGATAAGTCAAGCGTAGAGGTGTGCTGCGATAGGTTGGATTTTATCCGTTTCGGGAGCTCTGCCCGTGTGCTTATGCGAAAAAAGGCTAAAAAAATGGGTTGAACGCTTGGAATGGCCTTTCAACCCAGAACCAAATTAGGTTTAATTTTCAGACCGCGCAAGACCTAAGCCACAATTTGTGGAAAATGGGCTCGCTTAAGCGATTTTTCCCCTTGTCCAAAGCAAATACCCTCAAAAATCCGGCCAAAAAGGTTCGGTCTCAGGCATCAGCAGTCATTCGCATCAAAGGAGCGCGCATGCACAACCTGAGAAATGTCGATGTGGACATACCCCGCAATCAGTTGGTGGTGGTCACCGGAGTCAGCGGTTCCGGGAAATCCTCGCTGACCATGGACACACTGTATGCCGAAGGGCAACGGAGGTACGTAGAAAGCCTTTCGGCCTATGCCCGGCAGTTTCTGGGCCGCATGAACAAGCCGGATGTTGACGGCATAGAGGGCCTGTGTCCGGCCATAGCACTGGAACAGAAAGTCAGTTCGCGGAGCAGCCGCTCCACTGTGGGTTCCCTGACGGAGATCTACGACTATCTGCGTCTGCTCTACGCCCGAATTGGACGCACCTTTTCGCCCATCAGCGGTGGGGAAGTCAAAAGGCACCAGATCAGCGATGTGGTGGACTACGTGGACGGGCTGGAGCCCTCTACCCGAGTTCAGTTGCTCGCCCCATTGCAAAGTGTTCACAAGCGCAATTTAAAAGACGAGCTCAATCTGCTGCTGCAAAAGGGCTACACCCGCGTGCTCTGCCCCGAGGGAGTGCTGCGTATTGAAGAAGTGCTCGAGCGCAAGAAAGCTCCGGCGCGCGATCAGGTCTGGCTGGTGGTTGATCGATTTGCTTCCGCTCCGGGTGATGAAGACTTGCGCAAGCGGGTCGCCGATTCGGCCCAGTCTGCTTTTCAAGAGAGTCAGGGCGACTGTGCCATTGATCTGCCCGATCGACCTGCTGAAGAACGCCGAAGGGATTTCTCCGTGCGCTTTGAACTGGACGGGATGCGTTTTGAGTATCCCACCGATGCCTTTTTCAATTTCAACAATCCCTATGGAGCCTGCAGGCGCTGCGAGGGATTTGGATCCGTGATTGGCATCGATCCCGATCTGGTGATTCCCGACAAAGGCCTGAGCATCTATCAGGGAGCTGTTGCCGCCTGGAAAGGCGACAAGATGAACGCCTGGCAACAGAAGCTCATCAAGGCTGCTGCCAAAGCCAACTTTCCCGTGCACAAGCCGATACGGGAGCTTACTGCCGTACAGTATGATATGTTATGGAAGGGCAGCGATCACTTCGACGGGCTAGACGAATTTTTCAAACATATTGAAGAGCAGAGCTACAAGATTCAGTATCGGGTCATGCTCAGCCGCTACCGCGGGCGCACCACCTGTCCGGATTGCCGCGGAACCCGCCTGAGATCCGATGCGCACTATGTACAGATAGCCGGTCAATCCATTGCCGATCTTATGCTGATGCCGGTCGAAGGGCTGCAGCAATGGATAGCCGGACTGGAGCTCAACACCTGGGAGCAGAGCGTTGGAGCAAGATTGATCCTGGAGATCAGGCAGCGCCTGGGTTATATGCTCGATCTCGGACTTGGTTATCTGACGCTGAATCGCCTGGCCGGCACTTTGTCCGGGGGCGAATCGCAGCGCATCAATCTCACCCGTCAGTTGGGCAGCAATCTGACTTCTTCGCTCTACATACTCGATGAGCCCTCGGTTGGTTTGCACCCAAGGGACACCGCCCGCCTGATCCGGGTCATGAAGCGCTTGCGGGATCTGGGCAATACGGTGGTGGTGGTAGAGCACGAAGAAGAGGTCATGAAAGCCGCCGACTACATCATCGATATGGGACCTCTGGCGGGCTCGGAAGGAGGGGAGGTGGTAGCCGCAGCACCCTATGAGCAACTGATCAAGCATCCCAAAAGTCTGACAGCCGCTTATCTCTCGGGCCGTGAGCGCATACCCCTTCCCCCGAGAAGGAGAAAAGGTGGAGACAGCATTTCTTTAAAGGGAGCCCGGCACCACAACCTCAAGAACGTGGATGTGGAAATTCCGCTCAATCGCCTGGTGGTGGTCAGCGGGGTGAGCGGCTCGGGAAAGACTTCGCTGATCAAGGGCATTCTGGTGCCCGCTCTGCAGGCCAAGCTGCAGGGCTTTAGCGAAAAACCCGGGGAACACGCTGAATTGGGAGGCGCGTTCAAACGCCTCACAGCGGTTGAACTGGTGGATCAGCACCCGATTGGAAAGTCATCGCGCTCCAATCCAGTGACTTATATCAAGGCCTATGATGCCATCCGCGATTTGTTCGCGCGACAGGTGGCTGCCAAATCCCGGGGTTTGCAGGCCAAGCACTTCTCCTTCAATGTCGAAGGGGGGCGCTGCGACAACTGCAAAGGAGAGGGTGAAACGGTGGTGGAGATGCAATTTCTGGCCGACATTCACCTGACCTGCGAGGATTGTGCGGGCCGCCGGTTCAAGCCCGAAGTGCTGGAAGTGCACTATGCGGGAAAGGATGTTCACGATGTGTTGAGCATGACGGTTCGCGATGCCGTGAATTTCTTCAAAGCCGAGCAGGACATCGTGCGCAAGCTGGAGCCTCTGATGGATGTGGGATTGGGCTACGTTCAACTGGGCCAAAGCGCGAGTACTCTGTCCGGTGGGGAGGCCCAAAGGGTCAAGCTGGCCTCCTTTCTGGGCAAGGGCAAGAACACGGCACCTGTGCTTTTTGTGTTTGACGAGCCCACAACGGGCCTGCACCTGCACGATATCCGAACCTTGCTCAAGGCATTTGATGCGCTGATTGAGCGCGGGCACAGCGTTTTGGTTATTGAGCACAACATGGAGGTGATCAAGTGCGCCGACTACCTGATTGATCTTGGCCCGGAGGGGGGGGATCAGGGCGGCTATCTCGTTTATGCAGGCACTCCTGAAGAGGTGGCCAAACATGGAAAGGGTTACACGGCTGCTTTCCTGGCTGAAAAACTGAAGCCTTAACGCAGAAGACTTAGCGGAGCAGGGTAATGGTGCCGCTGCGGGTTTCCTTTAGGCTTTCGCCTTCAAAGAGGAGTTCCAGATGCGCCTTCCATACATAAGTGCCCAATTCGGCGGCTACGCCGCGGTAGGTGCCATCCCAACCCAGCGCATAGTCATTGCTGACAAAGACCATTTCACCCCAGCGATTGAAGATGCTCATTTGAAAATTCAGGGGAAGGGCCCCGTTGATCACCGGCCGGAAGAAGTCGTTCAGTCCGTCTCCATTGGGGGTGAAGGCATTGGGAAAGACCACTATGCTCCGGCATTCCTCATCGGGTAACCAGGATGCGATCAGGGAATCCCGGCCGGCACATCCGTTGGCATCCAGCACTTCAACCAGGTAGAGACCGGGCAGGTTCAGATCCTGAAACTGAATGGTGCTGCCCGCGTTCCAGATATAGCTGATGAAACCGGGGCCGGCATCGAGTTGAACTTCCTCCCCTTCGCAGAACAAGAGCTCTTCACCCAGTTCTGGAACAGGCAGGGGATAGATATCGCTGATCTGTATGCTGTCGCGTCCTGTGCAGCCCGCCTCATTGCTGACTTCAACGGAGTACCATCCGGTGCTGCTGACGCTCAGGGTGGGATCCGTGCTTGCATCGGACCACAGGTAAGTGCTGAATCCCTCACCGGGATCCAGGATCAGGCTGCTGCCTTCGCAGAAACCCGTCGTATCTCCCAGATCGGGTATTGGCAGATCCAGGAAGGTAATGTTGATGGAGTCGGTGGCCGAGCCACACTCACTGCTGACCAGAACGGTGTACAGCCCTCCTTCCCCTGTAGTCAAGGTCTGCGTCAAAGAGCCGTCTGACCACAGGTAACTCAGGAAATCAGGTCCGGCATCCAGTGTGACTGTAGTACCGCCGCAGGCCACGATGTCCTCTCCCAGATCAATGACCGGAGCGTCGGGGACTAAAGCAAGAGAGAATTGAGTCAATCCTGATTCTCCCGGCTGGGTTGAATGTGTTGAGGGAAAGCCGCAAGAGCCCGTAAAGTGATTGATCTGACCGGGGTCACCACCGTCCAGGTCGGTAGTGACGAGGGGAAGGGCTGGCCAGGCGGGCAGCGAAGTTCCGATGTATCCACCGCCTCCGCCTGCTCCCGGGCCGTGACAGTCAAAGGGAAAGAGGACGTTGCGAGTATCCCCCCCCTTTCCCCCTTTAGCGCTTAAATCCAGAGCTGAGAGAATACTTTCTGTGCGCAGGATGATGCTGCCTCCGGCTCCACCCCCCCCTGCGCCTTCGTCCAGACTCTCCAGGGTTACATCTTCTCCGTTCGCGCTGACGCTGTTGCCTTGTGCATCAATCTGCCCCGCTTCGATCATGATGATTCCTCCGCCCCGCCCCCCTGGCGCCGCAGGCTGACTGTTGTCGCGGTAGCCACCCCCGCCCCCGCCCCCGGCAAAGACCCGGTCCTCGGAGTAGTCGAGTGCCTCCCCCCCTATGCCCTGAACAGGAATGGGGCCACAGCCCGTCCAGGGTTGCCCGCCCAAACCACCGGCGCCCCCGTTTGAACCGCCTCCGGAGCCCGCATTGCTCCTGGTACTGCCCCCGCCCCCGCTGGCCATGCGCGCTCTTCCCATCGTGAGACCGGGAATGGCCGCGGCTATGCCTTCGCCTTTATCGCCACCCTGACAAAGACCAAACACCACGCCGGTGGCCCAGGCGAGGTCGGAGCAATCAAAACCATTGGTACAGATTTCTCCTCCCCTGAATCCCCGGCCATCGAGATTGATGGGAGCGCTCAGGGTTAGCGTGCCGCTGACTCGCAGAGCCAGTACCCCACCTATATTCCCGTTCCATGCCGGAGCACCCAAGCCGGGCGCGACAACTTCGGCATCGGTGTACACGGGTACACTGACAATCTGAACATGTCCTGCCGGATCAAAGTCACGACAGAGCTCCTGGGTCAGGGTAATTTGTCCGGGAATAACTTCCTCTATGACCGCATATTCGTAATTACCGGCACTTCCGTAGTTTAGGATAGTGCCAAAATCCGGTCCGGGTACTTCATCAACCTGGGCGCCTTTCATTTGAATGAGCAGCACCTGATCTCCGTCAAAGAAGCCGGCACTTGCCGTTACCGTTAAATCCGGCCCGGCAATGGCGTTGACCTTGGCGTAAACATTGATGGATCCGCTGATGGCCGTTTGGGACAGAAGTGCAGTGGGCTGTAAAAGCCACAGGAACACTCCCGACCATAAGCAGGAGTTCAAAAAGCCGGGAACATATGCAAAAGCAGCACAAGATCTCCCGCAATACATGCGAGCGGTGGAGGGGGAGGTCATGAGGGGGGCTTTAGACCTATGCACAACATACAAAAAACACGTTGTATTGTTCAACGGTTTTTCAGAAAAAGTCGGGAAAGTGGGTAAAAAGTCGCTGGAGCAGCGCTTCAGTAGTCAGGTGCCGCGAAGCCTCAAGCCTTGGCCGCTGCGCCCTTGCGCGAGCCGATCTTTCCCAATTCCTCACCTATGCCTTTGAAGGAAACCCAATTGAGCGGGAACTCTAAAAAGACGTGTAAAAAGGAGAGAAAGTACAAGGCCATAAGCCCCACCCGGTAGTTATAGGCGTAGAGCGCGATGGAGATACCCCAGAGCGCAAACACAGAAATCAGCCAGTAGCGGGGCACTTCATGCCAGCGGATGATCTTGGTCTTGCTGAACCAGTTCAAATAGTGATAGGTGTAGGCAAAGGCGATGAAGCGGGTTATGACGATGCCCCAGGTGCTGCTGTAGACAAAGGAGCTAAGCATGCCGGATTCCACCAGTTTGCCGTCTTCCATGACCATAGAGGGCACGAGAATGCGCAATACTTCAACGTTGAGCGAGAAGAAAGATTCGTCGTAACTCCCCCGGGCGTAGTTCGAAATCAGGAACATGCCCTCGGGTCTGAACACAAAGAAGCTGGCGGCGCACAGCCCGAGTATTCCCACACTGGCCAGGCCAACCTTGCTGTTGCTCTTCAGCGCACCATAGAGCATAAAAGCGGCGGTGAAGAAGAAAACGTGAATGAGTGTAGGGATGAAAATGGCAAAGAGCAGGTAGAAAAAGCGGGGATCAGCGCCGGAGTTGCCAAAGTTTTCAGACAGCCCATAGCCCACCAGCGCCAGTATGGCATATGCCCCCAGGCGCGCTGTAGTGCTCTGCACCAGGATCATGATCAGCGCTGAACCAAAGGCAAAGAAGGTCAGACCGGTGGTGTGATTGCTCATCCACACGGCAGTTTCATACAAGCCCGGCGAGACCTCGTAGAGATCCCGAATGGTTTTGACATCCGGGCCCGCCAGCCATATGGCCAGTTCGCTGAAGAAGGTGAAGAACAAGATCAGCAAACCAGTCACATATAAAATAGACCAGTCTTTTCCTTTGAGGGAAAAGTAATTGCGTTTGTGCAACCAGGAGATTTCAGTCAGGTAGTGGAGCGGCCCCAGCACGGCATAGGAAAACAGGAAGAGCTCAAAGGGGATGACAAAAGCCACCGCACAGGAGAGGAGCATCAAACCTATATTGATGTAATCTATGCGAGCACTTTTCATCTCTTAGAGGGAATGGCTGTTACACCGCTGAACATGATTGTGGTCAATCCGGGAATCAAGCTTCTTTTTGCGCAGCAGATTTGGCGGCATCGTTGAGCGCGCTGAGTTCTTTGTCAATGTAGTACAGACTCAATCCGCCTTCGCCAATGAGTTTGATTTTGTCCATCACGCGCATGAACAAGACTTCCTCTTCTTTTTGTTCATCTACAAACCAGCGCAAAAACTCATCTACGACGTGGTCGTTTTCCTCGCGGGCCATCTCCACGATGGAGTGGATGGACTTGCTGACCTGCTGCTCGTGCTTGAAAGCCTTTTTGCAGATCTCCTGTATGCTGTCGTAGGCTTCAGCGGGCTGAGGAACGGAGGGAATCACCGCCTTTCCACCAACTTCATTGAGAAAATGAACAATCTTCATCATGTGTGCATGCTCCTCTTCGGCGTGCGTGTAGAAAAAAGCTGCTGCTCCTTCAATGCCGTTTGAGTCTGCCCATGATGCCATGCTCAGGTAGGTGAAAGCGGCATTGGCTTCTACGGCAATTTGCTTGTTCAGCGCTTTTTCAATCTTGTCAGAGATCATAGGGAAGGGTCAATTTCGACGTCTAAAGTTACGGTGGTCGCATCGGCCGGCCACACTTCCTGCCCGAATGTAGGGCAATCACAGGAGCCTCCTTTGAATAAGCCGCAACCGCTCAAGCCCAAGCTGATGAGCATGACGCTGAAGCTGAATCGGAAGATGGCACTCAGGGATGTTGAGATGTGTGGCGCTTTTGATGCTTTCATGAGTAAACCCGAGCATTGCTTGACTGCGGACTTGGGTGTTGGGGTAAATTTAGGGAATATTGGGCGGCGTTGGCCCTTTACAAGGCTTAAAGCGCTTCTTTATGCCTGTTGTGCAGAACCCAAATCCCTCTCCTGTTGTCCTGATCACAGCTCTGAATTGGGGTCTGGGTCACGCCACACGTTGTGTTCCGCTGATCAGGCAATTGAACGCGATGGGCTGTACCGTACTCTTGGCGGCTGAAGGGCAGAGTCTGGTTCTGCTCCGCGAGGCCTTTCCCTCGTTGGAATGGTTAGAGACACCGGGTTTCAAGGTGAGCTATGCTCAGAATGGGAAGGTCACCTGGTCCATGATCCGGCAGAGTCCGGCTTTTCTAAGGAGTATTGAACAGGAACGGGTCTGGCTGGACAAGTTCTTGCAGAAGCGCCATGTCGATCTGATCATCTCGGACAACCGATATGGTTTCCGCCACCCGGATTGCCGCAGTGTTTTGCTGACTCATCAATTGCGGGTTTGCTATCCGTCTCTGCCTTTGGCCGACACCTTGTTTCGCCGCTTTATGCGAAAACAGTTGAAGGGTTTTGATGCTTTGTGGATTCCCGATCGCGCTCAGCAGCAGAATCTGAGCGGCGAGCTAAGCCGGGACGAAGCTCTGCCCCTCAGTCCGACTTATATCGGTCCCCTTTCCCGATTTGCGGGCGTAGAGGATACCTTGCCGGCCATGAAGGACTGGCCGGAACCAATTCGCTTTTTGTTTTTGGTATCCGGGCCGGAGCCCGCGGCTAGCGGGTTCCGGGATGCGTTGCGCAAACAGGCTACCCAGATTGGCGAGGGATGTGTGCTGGTTTCCGGGCAACCCGGCCAGACGGGGCAGGCCGTAGAGTGGGTAAAACGCGGTGCTTTGATCGAAGTCCCGCATCTGCCCGGACCGCTCTTGTGCCGGGCTGTGCAACAGGCTGAGCTGGTCATATGCCGTTCGGGTTACAGCAGTCTGATGGATTTGGCAATATTGGGAAAGAAGGCCTTGCTGATTCCCACCCCGGGACAGCCCGAACAGGAATATCTGGCCAGGTACTATAAGGATATGGGATGGGCCTATGCTGTAGCCCAATCATCGCTGGATCTGCAGCGCGATGCAATCCGAGCTTTGTCTTACCGCGGTATTTACAGCGATGTAGATGCCCCGGCTCTTCAATTGGCCATTAATGCAGAACTTAGCTGTATAAATGATTAAGAGCCTTTTGGTCAGACCCGGACAACATTTTTTCGTTTAAGGGCAAATTTTTTCTGACTGAGGCCTTTGACCTTATACATAGGCATTGAGCTTTATATGCCAGGCAGCATCTTAACAGCTCCCTGAAAACTAATGTGTACTGGGCTGCCAATGATTTGATTAAGGCAAGTCCGGGGTGTTTTGTTGAGAAGTTATGTGCTGAATGTCAACGAATTAGAACGGATTTCTATGTGGTAACTCCGCTTCGTTTCAGGGCGTATCTGCTGATGTCGCCGGATGCTGTTGTTCAGCCGGCTTATCCATTAAGTATTGAACCATCGGTAACACAATTTACTTTTCTTATGTATCGTATTTCTCTAATAGTTGGCCTGACCGTATCGGTTTTGCTGAGCTATGCCCAACCGTATTCGGGTTTTCTGTCGCTTGACGGAGCGGATGACTACGCAGAGGCATCATTTGCCGGGACTTTACTGCCCGCCGGGCAGGATTTTACCATAGAAACCTGGGTGCGCACCTGCGGATCAACCGGCTATATTGTCGATGCCCGCGATGCCATGAGCGGAGAGGGTCTGGCGATCAGCGTGATCAGCTCTACCCAGTTGCGCGTTCAGATGCAGGGTTCTGGTGGTCCGCTGACCGCTGTGGATCAGATCATTGAAGCTACACTGTCCGCTACAGGCTGGCAGCATATTGCCTTGTTGCACGAAAGCGCCACTTCGACCAACACCGTCTATCTGAGCGGTCGTTCGCTGGGGAGCTTTACGGCAGAATTCAGTCCCGCCGCCAATTTTGTTGTTGGCCGCGACGTAACGGGTTCAGGGGCTTACTTTGATGGGTACCTGGATGAAATGCGGGTGAGCAACATTATTCGCTACACGGGTCCTTTCAATCCCAACGGACCTTTCAGTCCCGATGCTCAGACGTTGGCCCTTTGGCATTTTGACGAAGAAGCCGGTGCTACCGAATTGGTAGATGCCTCTGGCTTTGTTCGATCACTGAGCCCCCGTATGGGTGCTGGAGCCGGTCAGGTTTTCTCCATCTCCGGAGGTGGAAGTGTTTGCCCGGGTGCTTCTGTCGCGCTGAGCGCAAGCGGTGCCATCAGCTATAGCTGGAGCCCCGTGGTCGGCCTTGACAATCCAACTTCGCCCACACCAACCGCATCTCCGGATGAGAGCACATACTACTTATTGACCGCAGCCGATTCCAATTCCTGTGTATCGCTGGGTCTGGTACACGTATCGGTTCGTCCTGAGCCAGTGGCCATAGCCACTACCGCCCACCCGATGATCTGCCGCGGTGCCACTACTCAGTTGTTTGCCGAAGGTGGCCTGAGCTATCTGTGGAGCAACGGTGCGATTTCGCAAAATCCCTTTGTCAGCCCCAGCGAGACCAGCACCTACAGCGTAGTGGTCAGCGACGCCTTTGGTTGCACAGCGGAGGCTTCTGTTGAAGTAGTGGTGGAAGAATGCAGCACAACGACGGGCATTCCCTCCAACGACCTGTTGTTCAGCTTCAGCGCAGGTCCCAATCCCGGCTACGGAGATCTCTGGATCAACCTGGGTATGGTGGAAGGAGCCAAAGTCAGCATGAACATCTTCGACGCTATGGGTCGCCTGGTAAAGAGCTATGCTCCGGAGTTTATTCCAGCCGGTGCACAACAGCGCCAATTGACGACGGGTCTGGATCAGGGCCACTACTGGCTGGTTCTGGATACCGGTGAGAGCAGACACAGCCAGGCCTTTACGGTACTGCGCTAAGAAAGCAGAAACGGACGGTGCCGGGAGCACCGCTCCGGCATCTGGGCACGAAAGCATTTAACATGACAACTACGCCGCGTTCCACAAGCTGATTTCCGCTCCCGGTGGAAAGGGCTGAGGAAGGGGCAAAGAAAATCCCGGCTGATATGGCCGGGTTTTTTTTATGGGTCTGTTGTGTGGTACACGATTTGAAGCGCACATTCCCGGCTCTGGCTTGATGCTCAGATCTCCTTGAGCCTTGCCTCCTGAAGATGAATCTTCTCGCCCCAGAAGATCCTTGTGGTCTTCTCAAAGGAATCGGTGTAGTCAGAGACGTAGAATTCGTTTTCCGCCGTGGACTTGCGATGGCGCAACAAGCCTTCCTGCTTCATGACCCTGGCTACCTCATCGGCGACCACAGCAGGGGTGTCAAAGAGTTCAATGTCCTTGCCGTTGTAGAACCATTCTATGTCGCGCCGAATGAGCGGGTAATGGGTACAAGCCATGACCAGGCCCTGAATGTTGCGGAACATCGGTTTGCCCAGATAGGACTGAAGTACGGCGCGGGAGATGGTATTGTTGAAGAAACCCTCTTCGATCATCGGAGCCAGCAGCGGGGTAGCCTGGCTTCTAACCACCAGATCTGCCCGGCTCTGACGGAATTTCCTCGGGAAGATGCCCGATCGGATGGTGGCCTTGGTGCCAATGACCCCTATGGTGTGGAGCTCTTTCCGCGAGCTGACTTTGTCAATCACCGGATCGATCACATTGAAGATGGGAAAATGCCGGGCGTACTTGCGCTGCAGAAACAAGTAGGCCGCAGCGGAGGCGGAATTACAGGCAATCACCAGGGCCTTGCACTGCTTCTCCATCAAAAACAAGGTAATGGCCTCAGCATAGTGCCGGATGGCGTGAGCCGATTTGTCTCCGTAGGGCAAGTGGGCCGTATCGCCAAAATAGACCATGCGCTCCTTGGGCAAGCGCTGTAAAATAGCATTGGCGACCGTCAGGCCGCCAATGCCGCTGTCAAATATCCCGATGGGGCGGTCGTCGCGCAATGGACGACGGGATTACAAGTTGAGTTTGGCCTTGACCATGGGCATCACGTCCTGTGCACCCGTGCCCATATGGAGCAGGTTACCCGCATCCATGATGTAGGTAAAGCCGTTTTCATTGCCCACGGCTTCTACAGCCTTCTGGGCCTTTTCAATGACCGGGTTCATCAGCTCATTTTGCTTGGCCAGCAATTTGTCCTGACTGGTCGTCTGGAAATCTTCAATTCGGGCAACCAGGCTCTGAATATCCTTCTCAGAGGCTTCGCGCTTCACTTCGCTCCATGTACCGGCGTTGGACTGATAGTCGCGCTGGCGGGTTTGCAATTCGGTGATGTACTGGTTGTACGTTTGCTGAAGTTCTTCGCCATAGGCCTCTAACTGTGCTTGCAGCGTCTTGGCCTCTGGCATACTGGCCAGCAGTTCCTGAAAGTTGACATGGCCGAGTTTGACCTGGGATTGCGCCTGTGCGCATCCCGTGAAGCTCAGAGAGGCGGCGAGCAGGAGCGCCGTGGAGTACAGATTCATGGAAAATTTCATTTTAGGTGCGCGAAACTAAGCATTTAAAAAGCTATTGATGGCAAAGTCGGAGCTTATTTAACACCCATGCGCTTGAGTACGTCTTCACTCCGGTCGTTATCGGGGTTGACGTAGAGCAGGGTTGTGCTGTTGGCCTGATCAAAGATGAAATCAAATCCGCGGTCTTTAGCCAGTTCCTGAATGGCGTTATAGACCCGGTCCTGGATGGGTTTGACCAACTCCTGACGCTTCTGAAAGAGCTCGCCTTCAAAGCCGAATTTCTGTTGCTGAAAGTTCTTCAGCTCCTCTTCTTTGGCTTCTATCTCCTTGATTCTCAGGTCTTCCTGCTCTTTGGTCAGCAATACGCGATCATTTTGAAAGTCGCGATACATGGTCTCAATACCGGTGCGCTTGGCCGTTGCTTCTGTTCTCCAAACCTCGGTGATCTTATTGAGTTCTGCCTGGGCAGTTTTGTAATCATCTATCCGGTCCAGGATAACATCGGTGTTGACGTAGGCGAAACGCTGCGCCTGGGTGGTTCCAAATGCCATAAAGGCAACGCAACACAAAAGCAGTAACTTGTTCATAGACATTTTTTTCAATCGGCTGTTCACTTACTCCGGCTCGAAGCCAAGAATAATGCTAAAGCGGCCGTTGTTCAGGATGTAATCGAAGACTCCATCGGTCTCCACGAGGGGTTCCGTAGGTCCATTATCAAATCTTATGCCATAATCAATTCCAAGCAGTCCAAACATAGGCAGGAAGGCTCTTACTCCAAAACCTACGGCCCTTCTCAGCTCAAATGGATTGTACTGGTCAAAGCGGGTATAGAGATTTCCCCCTTCCGCAAAGACATGAGCGTAAACTGTTGAGCTGGGATTGAGACTGATGGGATAGCGAATATCTATGGTGAATTTGTTGAAGATCGGCGAGTTCAGGGTAGCGCCATTGACATTCTGGAAGGGCTGGTAACCGCGCAGGGCAATCACATCAAAGCCCTCGAGATTGAAATTGGCCAGTCCATCGCCGCCGAGCTGGAACTGCTCAAAGCTCGAATGGCCAATGGCCGAATTGTAAAAGCCGATATAGCCCATCTTAGCGGAGGTGCGCAACACAAACTTGCCGGTCAGCGGGGTGAACCACTGGGCGTTAAAGCGCCACTTGTGGTACTCGATGAGGCGAAAACGCTCAGCGGGAGGCAGCAATGCATAATTCTTGTTGCTGAAAGCCGAGTAAGGCGGCGTGACCTCCAGACTCAGCCCAATATTGCTGCCCTGTTGGGGGAAATAGGGATTTGGACCGGAGGAGTTGCGGCTCAGCGTGAAATTGGTGCTCAGGTTGTAAAGGCTTCCGTTTTGCAGGAAGAAATTGCTCTGGGTCCAATCAGTCAGGGTATAGTGTTGAAGGCTCAATGCCGTCAGGAAGCTGAAGTAGTCATCGGGCCACTTGAGCCTTATGCCGTATGCCAGGGTACCTCCATCGGTAGAGAAACTGCGCCGTCCTTCGGTGTTTCGGGCAATGTTGTTGCTCAAAAGAGTTCGGAAGAGGCTGAATGTCAGGCTATTGGGCTTGCGACCTCCCAACCAGGGTTCCGTAAAGGACATGTTGTACGACTGGAAAAGCCGCCCGTTGGTATTGACCCTGAAGGAAAGCCTTTGTCCATCTCCCTGGGGAAGGGGTTTCCAGGCTTCGCGCTTGAACATGTTCTGGATGGAGAAATTGTTGAAGGCCACACCGACCGAACCGACAACACCTCGTCCGAGTCCGCCCCAGCCCGCGCTGAGTTCTAGCTGATCCGAGGGTTTTTCCACCACGGTAAACTCCAGATCAACTGTGCCATCGGTCGGATTGGGGATGGGATTCATCCCAATCTGCTGGGGATCAAAGAAGCCCAGATTCGCGATCTCCCGCTGAGTTCTTATCAGATCAGCGCGGCTGAATTTATCCCCCGGGCGGGAGCGGATTTCGCGGCGTATGACGTGTTCGTTGGTGCGGGTGTTTCCCCGGATAAAGACATTGCGCACGATGGCCTGCGGGCCTTCGGAGATCCTGATCTCCAGATCAATGGAATCGTTCTCCACCCGCACTTCCACCGGAGTAACTCCGAAGAACAGGTAGCCATCATCCATGTACAGAGAGGTGACATCCAGGCCATTGGGGTCAAACTGCAACTTGCTTTCAAGCCTTTCGGCATTGTACAGATCGCCTCTTTGTATGGTCAGCACCGAATCCAGACGACCGGCTGGCCCACCGGCAACGCTGCGTCCGCTGTATTTGCTGTTGCCCGCCCAGGTGATGTGGCGGAAATAGTACTGCGGCCCTTCGTCAATGCGAACGATGATATTGAGCGTTTCATTATCGAGGAAGTAAACCGTGTCGGAGGCCACTCTCGCATCCCGGTAACCCTTGGTATTGTAGTGCTGTATGATCAGGTTCTTGTCCACCTCGTAGTTGCTCTCCAGAA
Source organism: Chitinophagales bacterium (assembly GCA_041751015.1). GTDB lineage: Bacteria > Bacteroidota > Bacteroidia > Chitinophagales > BACL12 > WGOA01. The sequence continues at coordinate 32,180 of JBGSYF010000017.1, read as the reverse complement.
ACTTGGACGAGGAGAAAATATTCAACTGGAAACGATCGCTGGTCAGCTCTCTGATGCTGCCTGAAGAGATGTTCGCCAGATAGTGAATGAGATTGTCCGGCCTCAGAACTGACCAGCCGATCAGGGAACTGTCTCCTTCCTGCACGGGATTGAAGCGAAACTTTTCCTTGGTGTCCTTCATCTTCTTGCGCACCGTACCATCGCTCAGGGCCTCGTTGCCCTCAATAAAGATTCGGTTGATCCGCACCTTGGGACCCTTGTCTACGATGATGTCCAGGATCACATTGTTGCTTCCCAGGGTATCGGGTTTTTCAATGACCGTGGCATCGGCCTTGAGGTATCCCTTGTCGCCGTAGTAGGAACGCACCTGATTGATGATGTTCTGCCGCACGTGATCCTTGTAGGGGGTGCCTCTGATCAGGGAGATCCGCTCGCGGATATCGTCGCTCTCGCCTTTCTTGGCCCCGGAAAGGGAAAACTTGCTGACTCTGGGGAGTTCGCGGGTTTCAATGACCAGAAAGACCTGGTTGCCTACAACGCGGTCGATGTAGATGGAGATGTCGGAGAATAGCTCCAGCTTCCACAAGCTCTTGATGGCTGTAGCCGTCACGTCGCCGGGCAGGGAGATGCTCTTGCCCGGGTCAAGGCCCGAACGGGTGATCAGGCTTTTTTCGTCCAGGCTGCTCAGGCCGCGCACCTCGGTTCCCGCGATGATGTACTCCTGGGGTGTGCCGTACTCAACAGCATTGCTGTCCAGCCCCATGCCGGAAAGCACTCCCCCTCCGGACTGAGCCACAGCCGCCCTTCCCCCGACAAAAAGGCATAGCCATAACAAAGCGACGCGCGCTGAAACGATCAACTGATGCATTTACTTGACCTGAATTTGCTCGCTGGTTTTTCCAAATCGGCGCTCTCTGTTCTGATAGTCGAGCAGGGCGGCATAGAATTCTTCTTCGCGAAAGTCAGGCCATAAGGTAGGCGTGAAATAGAGCTCACTGTAAGCGCCCTGCCAGAGCAAATAGTTGCTCACCCTGTACTCACCGCTGGTGCGGATCATCAGTTCTGGATCGGGAATTGCGGCGGTTGACAAGGCCTGGGAGAAAAGGGATTCGTCGATGTCCTGAGCCTGAATCTGTCCCGACGCACTCATGGCAGCCAGCTTGCGGGCCGCCTCTAGAATATCCCAGCGACCGCTGTAGCTTAGCGCCAGGGTCATGGTCAATTGGCTATTGGCTTCCGTGAGCTTCATGGCTTCATCGAGTTCACGCTTGCAAACGGAGGGCAGGCGCTCCACATTGCCAACAACGCTGATCTTAACACCTTCCTTCAACAATTCTGCGGTTTCTTTTCTGAGCGAGCTCACCAACAATTCCATCAACGCGTTGATCTCCCAGTCGGGCCGGTTCCAGTTTTCGGTCGAAAAAGCGTAGAGGGTGATGTAGCGAACCCCGCATTTGCGGGCAGCTCGGACCACAGCGCGAACGGATTCAACGCCCTGCCGGTGTCCAAACACCCTGGGCTGCCCTTTTTGCTTTGCCCAGCGACCATTTCCGTCCATGATGACGGCCACATGTTTTGGAACCTTACCGGAGTCCAACCGGTCCAAAAGACTCATTGGCGAAGATATCGGCCAAAGATAAACCCATATCCCTTTACTTATCGGTGGAAAGGCCTGCGGAAAAAGCCAGAGGGAGGGCAAAAGGTCCTTAAATCAGAATCCCTTGCCGCTCGGCGGGGGACATTTCATTTCAGCAAATACGTAGCTGAGAGATATACCCATAAAAGCAAAAGCATCATTGCGCTTGCTGTCGCCACGCTGTCTTCCGGGTATGCCGACCTGAGGCAGATCAATGACAGTGGAGCGATCGGCCAGCGCTGCGGCCAGGGCCCCTTCGGGACCGCCCAACAGCAAAGCCTGCTCTACATAGCTGCCGGACACATCGTCCAGATAGTCGGTAAAAGTCTTGTGGAAGGAGAACTCAAAGCCCGCAGCCCAATGTTTGGCGAAGTAGTATTTCACGCCTCCCGAAATGGGAACGCTGATGCTGATGCGCTTGTAGGGCTCCGGATAACCGAGCTCAGCGAAATTCTGGCCTTCGGTGCCCAATGGGCGGAGATCCTGCCATTCCCCCTGAAACCAGGCTTGGGGATTGTGGTAAAACACCCCAAATCCGATGCCCATATAGGGGGTGAAGAAGTTGTACTGCTGATACTTTTTCCGGTTCTTCTTGAAGAAGTTGAACTCCATGCTCCCGCTCAGCGCGTAGGTCATGTTGCGGTAGCTCAGGTTGCGCCGGCTTTCAAAGACATTCTCGCTCAGGGAATCAGCGCCTTGCAGGTAGCCGTAGCTGAAGCCGGGTTTGATGGACCAGCGGTCGTGGAAATTCCAGCGGTAGAAGATGCCTGCGCCTTCGCGGGTCAGGGGCAGGTGCCGGATGGAGTTATTGATGTCCGTGAAGGAATAGGCCGCACCTGCCCACATACCGATCTCTGATCCCTGTACAATCTGAGCCCGCAATTCAGCGGTCATAGTGGCCAGAGCAAAAACAAGTGGGATAAAGGCTTTTTTTAACAACATATGGGCGAAACAGGGCGCAAAAATAGAGGAATGTAGGCTTCCAGCCTAAGCCTGCCTGTATGCTTCGTATTAAACGAAGGCTTTTCCCTTTTGTTGTTTTAGGCCAGTGCAAGAGGTAGTGCCTTGATTTTCAGGGCTCAACAGAGGAAGCAATGCGCTTTTCCAGCTCTTCCAGCGGCAGATAACCCTCCGCCAGGCGCTGATACTGACCCTCTTTGAGCAGGAGTAGGGTTGGAAAGCCGGTCACCCCCAATTGGCTGACCCGTTCAAACTCTTCCACGGTCTTTTGCGCGATCTCCGGGCTGTTCAGCGCGAGCAGGAAATTCTGGGCATCCAGCCCAAAGGATTGGGCCAGTTTGGCCAACCCCTGCTGATCATCGGGGTGCATTCCGTCATAGTAGATGGCCTTTTGCAGGGCTTCGGCGAAGGCCAGGGCTTCTGCGGGCTTTTGAGCCTTGATGACCTGAAGGGCCTGAGAGGGGGGCACAGAGCTGAACATGGCCTTGCCTTCCGGCAGGGTTCCCTCCAGAAATGCCTCCCCAAAGCGCACCCCTGTGCGATCTTCCACCGCTTTGTAGGCCTGGCTGATGTAGGCCGCTACCTCGCCGATTGGACCGGCCTGTTCGCCTCTGACCATGCCTCCGCTGAGCACTTCAAAGTTGAATTGGTCTTTATGCAAGTTGTAAAAGGAGTCAATGACGCCGGTAAATCCGTAGCACCAGCCGCAAAGTGGGTCAAAGGCATAGATGATGGTCATAGGGCTCTGGGATGCTGAATTCTTTTCGTGTTGAGCTTGGGCTGGCGTTGCTGATCCTGAAAAGAGGCTGAGAAAAATTGCGCAGATTAATATGCTATGTTTTGCCATGCTTATGGTTTCGCTTTCAGTGCTTTTGTATATTCATCAGCGAATCTAACCCGTACAATTATCTTTAGCTCGCTTCAGACTTGCCATTAATCCCAAGTCTGACAATCCTCTGACTATGACCCGAATCTTAGCACTGATTGACTTTTCGGATTACTCCAAAACCTTGATGAGCCTGGCGCTGCACTGGAAGAAATCACTGCCCGCGGAGTTGTGGTTGCTGCACCAGATTCCCGGCGCTGCGCCCGCTTTGGCCGATCAATCCACGCGGGCTGAGATCTTACAATTGGAGAAGGACGAGAGTGTTTCGAAACTGAAACAAATATGCGGCTCAGAGGAGCTCAGCAACATTCGCTTTGTCGTGTCCGAATGGCCTTTAAGCCAGATGATTGATGAATGCCGCATACCGGATGGCTTAACCCTGGTGTTGGCCGGGCTCAAGGGTACGGGATTGCTCAGACAGGTTCTACTCGGCAGCACCATCAACCGCGTGATGGAAGAGACCGATGCGACTATTCTGGCTCTGCCACTGGGCATGCCGGCAGCGCTTCCTTCTCAATTGACGGTTGCCGTAAACCCCAGGTTTCCGCTCAATGTACCCGCCCTCAAAGAGCTGCTTAAAGCTTTCAGCGGGCCTCTGCGCAAACTTGAATTCATCAGTGTGGTCAGGAGTGATGATCGCGAAGATGAGTGTGCGGAGTACCTGCAGGAACTCGGTGCTGAGTTTGAAGAGACTAAGGCCACCTGGATGCTCTTCAAAGGTGAACATGTACTGGCGGAAATAAAAAGCCATATGGCCAGTCAGGAAGGAGCCTTTCTATGTGTGCAGATGGGTTCGCGCGCGCTGACGGATAAACTCTTCCGGCGCTTTATCATCAACGAATTGGTTTACGAAGGAACCACACCCTTAATTGTTTTGCCTAAATGAACAGCTTTTCTCTGCTTGCCGAGCATCCCTTCTATGAGTTTGCCATCATCTTGTTTTTTGCGGCATTGCTCGGGGGAATAGGACAGATCTTAAAGCAACCTCTGATCGTGATGTTCATAGCGCTGGGCATCTTGCTCGGCCCTTCGGTGTTGGATCTGGTCAAGTCGCATGAAAACATTGATTTGCTGGCGGAGATTGGAATTGCCATTCTCTTGTTCATCGTCGGGTTGAAGCTGGACTTGCGCATCATCAAATCGGTGGGAAAGATTGCCCTGATGACGGGTATGGGGCAGGTGCTTTTTACCTCTCTTGTGGGCTTTTTCATCGGTTATGGCCTGGGCTTTAGCACCCTGCACAGTTTTTACATCGCCGTGGCGCTGACCTTTTCCAGCACCATCATCATTGTCAAATTGCTGTCGGACAAAAAGGAGATTGATTCTCTGCACGGACAGATTGCCGTTGGTTTCTTGATTGTTCAGGACATTGTAGTCATCCTGGTGATGATTGTGCTCTCTTCGCTCCGGCAAAGCGAATCGGCCACTCTCTGGGGAAGCATAGGCAGAACTGTACTTTCGGGCAGCCTGCTGCTGGGCAGCACTTTGTTGATGATGCGATGGATTATCCCAACCCTGAGCGCTTTTCTGGCCAAGTCACAGGAATTGCTGACCCTCTTTGCGGTAGCCTGGGCGGTAAGTCTGGCCGCGGTGGGACAGATGATTGGTTTTAGCGGCGAAGTGGGGGCTTTTCTGGCGGGCGTCAGTCTGGCTTCCTCTCCCTTCAAGGAGGTCATCGGCAGTCGCCTGATCAGCCTGAGGGATTTTCTGCTGTTGTTCTTCTTTGTCAACCTGGGGGCTAATCTCAATCTGGCTGACATCAGTGCCCTGGTAGGGCCGGCTTTGATTTTCTCTGTGTTTGTGTTGATCGGCAACCCGCTTATTGTGTTGGTCATCATGGGGTTGATGGGCTACCGAAAGCGCACCTCCTTTCTGGCGGGTCTGACCGTGGCTCAGATCAGTGAGTTCTCGCTGATCTTTGCGGGAATGGGTCTGGCCATCGGGCATCTGACCGAGCCCATCGTGGGTTTGATCAGTCTGGTGGGCCTGATTACTATTGGCCTTTCGACCTATATGATTTTGTATTCACAACAGATCTACGCCTTCATGGCACCTGCACTCAGTCTTGTTGAGCGAAAGATTCCCTATCGCGAAATGGAGTTGCAGAGCGACAATGAACGGGGATATGATATCATCATCTTTGGTTACGGCCGCTTTGGCAGTCGCATGGCCGAGATGCTGGATGAGCATCCCGACATCAATTACATCGTTGTAGATTTTGACCCGGTTGTTGTCAAGCAGGGTCAGTTGCAGGGAAGACATATGATCTATGGAGATATAGAAGACCCGGACATTTTAAATCAGATGCCCTACGAATCAGCGAGGTATATTCTCAGCACGGTTTCCAATGCACAGGATGCCTCATTGTTTGTTGCGGAATTGAGGCGACGGGAATATACGGGAAAGATATTTGTTACTGCTATATATGAAAAAGATACCGAGTACTTGCAGTTATGTGGGGCAGATGAGGTGCTGTTGCCGCACAAGATGGCGGCGACGAATTTCTTCAATTCCTATCTGAAACCGATGATCAAGGCCGAGCAGAGCTGAGTGCGCGAATTGTTGCGCTCAAGTCCGGCTAATGACTAGTTTCAGGCCCGGTTGCGGGTATCGGCACCCAGATTGAGCTTGTTGCGCAGGGTCGTGAGGAAGTTCATGTCGTCCAGGCGGATAAGGCTCACCGAGAAAGACTCTTTGCGCACTGCCAGTTGCATCTGATTGGGCACGCTGATCTGACGGGCGTCCAGCGTAATGAGGTATTCTGCAGCCCGGCCTTCCACCTCAAAAGAGATGATCACATCATCGGGCACCACGATGGGCCGGATGTTGAGGTTGTGGGGCGCAACCGGCGAGATGATCAGGTTTTGCGCTTCGGGGAAGAGGATAGGCCCCCCGCAGCTCAGGCTGTAACCGGTGGAACCGGTGGGTGTAGCCACGATCAGCCCGTCCGCCCAATAGGAGCTCATGAATTCGCCGTTGATGTATACATGAATGGTGATCATGGAGGAGCTGTCCTTCTTCAGTATGGTAAACTCGTTCAGGGCGAAGGAGGTCTCACCAAAAAGCTTGCCCGGATTGGTGTCCAGATGCAGCAGGCTGCGCCGGTCGGCAACAAAGGTGCCTTGCTCCAACGCGTGAATGGCTTTATCTAATTGTTCTTTGCCTATGCTGGAGAGAAATCCCAGCCGCCCGATGTTGATGCCCAGAATGGGTACACCGGAATCTCGCACAATGGTGGCCGCGTCCAGTATGGTGCCATCCCCGCCCATGCTGATCAGAAAGTCAGCCCTTTGACGGATGTTCTCGTTTTCTCTAAGAACCTTGAAGCTTGCCGAGCTGCCCAGGCTGTTTTCCAATTCCGGGAGGTAGCTTTCACACACCAGTACTTCGTGCTGCCTGTCTTGCAGCAATTGCAACAGTTGCCGGATGTAGGGAACATTTTCCGGCCGGATTACCCTACCATAGATTGCAATTCTCATAAGTATTTAAGTCCAGGACCGCGTGTAAAAATAGACCCTTTTCGCCCAGCCTGTTAAAGGAGTATTCCATTCTAAAGACCCAGTCGTAGAAGGTGACGAAATCCAAGCCCAGACCTCCCCCGACCATGAGGGAATTGGTCAGGGGATTTCCCTGGGTGTAGAAGCGATCGTTGACATATCCGGCATCTCCATAAGCTTTCAGGTAAAGGGCAAAGGGTATGCCGGAGTAAGCACTCTTCTTCTTGAGTGGATTGGGAATGTTAACACTGAACAGCTTGCGCTTCAGATTGGTTTTCACCACGGCGTAATCCTGACCGTCTATCGCATAGAGCTCGTATCCCCTGACCAGGTCCTGGCAGAAACCCAGACCTTCCAGATTGTGGTAGGGGTGCTCCTGGCCAACAGTGGTCTTGCCGATGAGCTGATAGGCGGCATAGAAACCGAGCGGCCCTTCGAAATACTGATTGTGCCTGACTATTGCGCTCCACTGATCCAGATCCCCAAATAAACCGATGCCGATCTTGCGCAGCGTGAAAGTAGAGTAGATGCCTTTGAGCGGATAGGCCCGGGCATCTACCCGGTTGTAGAGATAGGTATAACTCAGCGTAATGAATTGCTGCCGGAGCCTTCCGTCGAGAAAGAAATCGGGGTTGAGCTGTGCAATTGTATCTTTTATACTATTATAATTATATTTTAATTCAGTAGAGTGAAATTGAAAGGCCCCGTTGCGGCGCAGGTATCGCCCCAGTATCCTGAACCTGGTCAGGCTGAAATCTTCTAGCGTGACAAACTCCTCTCTGTCGCCGGTATTGATGTAGGGAACCTGGCGGTTGACGCTGTAGGATCCCATGACGGAGAAACCGTGGCGCGGACTTTTGGCGATATAGGGCCTGATGTATTCAAGCTCAACCTTTGGGGTGAAGCCCCATTGTAGAATGCTGTTGAGTTCGTCGTAGTTGCCGCTCAGGTTGTAGAAGGTTGTGGCAATGCCAAAATTGATGCGGTTGATGTCTGCATTGAATTGTGAAAACCAAACATTGATGTTGCGGTCGGCCAGTTCAAATACCGGTGAGGGAAAGATGTACCAGCGCTCAATTACGTCAATCAGCACGAAGATGCGCTCCGGGGCAACCACACTGTCTCTGACCTCAATCAGGCTGAACAGTGAAGTGTTGTTGAGCTGGGTTCGACTCAACTCCAGCAGGCCCTCAAATTCGGGGGCGTAGAGGCAATCTCCCGCCTGAAAGGGGAGTTCCCGGAGGATGACGTAGGCTTTGGTTTTCTTGTTGCCCCTGATGCGGATGGCCTCTATCGAAAGGGTGTCCGAAGAGGGGTCAAGAGCAGGAGACTCGATGAGCAGAGTATCCGCGAAAGGCAAAGACAGTGATGCAGCCCCGGAAAACAGAGGACTCCACAACAAAGCGACCAGCAGAAGGACAAAAGGGCGCAGACGCTCAGATATTCAGGTAGTTCATCAGAGAATCGTACCGGTCTTTCAGCTCATCAACACCCTGTTCTTCTTTGAACCAGGCCTCGACATCGTATTCGAAGCGCTCTAGGGTGGAAACGATGTGCTGAATCTCGGTCGTGCTGACTTTTAACGTGAGCCGAATATCGGATGAATTTGGGACGTTGCGCAAGAAACTGCTCAATACATAGGCGTTATTGCTCTCTACCAGTCGGCAGATATCGCTGAGCAGATACTCTTTGAGGCCTTTGAGCCGTATGATCAGAATACCGCCTTCGTCGCGCATGCCGCTGGCCTGGGCGAAGTGTTGCAGCAGTCCCATCAGGGTGATGAGCCCCAGATAGTGACCTTCATCGTCCAGCACGGGAATGAGCGTAGAGCGAATGTCAGCGGCCACCCGCATGACTTCGTAGAGGTGGTCATTTTCGTGAACCAGGGGACGGTACAGCGGCCTTTCGATCAGAGAAAGCGGCTCATCGGGATGGTTGAAATCCATGATGTCTTCCTCGCTGATCAGACCCAGGTACTGCCCTTTATCCACCACGGGCAGATGCGTAGTGCGGAACTCATACAACCACTCCATAGCCCGTGTTCCGGAGTCGGAGGGCTTCAGTGGCGGGATATTGTCGGATATGAGGTCGCTGGCTAACACAGGTGCTGTTTTGAGGCTGCAGTGCGGTATTCTCTCTGATCAATATACGGTCAAAATGAACGCTTGGTGCGCCCTTCAGCCATTATATTCCAAAAAAAGTGCCAAAAGCTGGCACGTATGACGCACAGTTAACAAATGAGTCGAAGACTCGTTCAAAGTCGGGCTCTTCAGGGCAATTTTGCCAGCCATTCTTCCATGGCCGCATTGAATTCCTCTGGCCTTTCCATCATAGCCGCATGGCCGCATTTGTCCAGGAAAACCAGCTCTGAATCGGGAATGAGTTTCTTGAACTCTTCGCCGACAAATGGCGGAGTGATGGTGTCCTGTTTGCCCCAGATCAACAGGGTAGGGCAATTGATCTTGTGGATGTCTTCAGCCAGATTGTTTCGTATAGCAGACTTGGCCGTGTAGATGATACGCAATGCGCGCTCGCGGTCGTTGACGATTTCATACACTTCGTCAACCAGTTCCTTCGTGGCACAGGCCGGGTCGTAGAAGGTCAGCGCCGTTTTATTTTTGATAAACTCATAATCGCCTTTTTTGGGGAAGGTATCGCCCATCGTGCTCTCAAAGAGGCCTGAGCTGCCGGTGAGCACCAGGCCGCGCAGATTGTCCAGATTGCGCAGGGCATAGATCAGGCCGATATGTCCGCCCAGCGAATTGCCCATGACTATGATGTTCTGGTATCCTTTCATGGCCACAAAGCGCTCCACGTAATGGACATATCCGGCCAAATTGGTTTCGTCCAGGGGCAGGGTATAGAGCGGCAACATCGGAATGGCCACCCGGTATCGGTCCTGAAAATGCAGGATCAGATCGCGGAAATTGGACAGAGCACCGAACAGCCCGTGCAGCGCGACAATGACATCGCCGTTGCCTTGTTCGACATAGCGGAAGTCGCCTTCTTCTCGGATGGGTATAGACATAATGACGTTGCGCTAAAATACCATTTTCGACTTGAAAGAAACCATGGCGAGTTGGGTCCAGTTGCGCAGCAGCGCCAGCCCGTTCGGAGTGCCGATGCTTTCCGGGTGAAATTGCAGGCCCCAGAGCGGTTTTTCTGTATGTCGAATGGCCATGGTCACACCCCCGCCATTTGGCCTGGTTCCGGCCAGCACAATCAGTGGCGAGCGGACCTGTTCCAGCACGAGGGAGTGGTAGCGCATGACGGGAAAGGGGTTGGGTAGCCCGGCAAAGAGCGCATCATCTCCGTGGAAAAGCATCGCGGTTTTGCCGTGTACCGGCTCGGCGCCGTGCACCAGTTCCGCCCCAAAGTACTGACCCAGTGCCTGATGCCCCAGGCAGATGCCCAACACTGGCAGTCTGTCCTGAACCGCGTCCAGCACGGCCATGAGTTGACCGGCTTGCTCGGGTCTGCGCGGGCCCGGTGAGATGACCAGGGCTTGAGGGGCCAATTCTGCCACGCCTTGCGGGTCAATCCGGTCGTTTTGCCGCACTTCAACCGTCCAGCCGAGCTGGAGCAGGTAGTCGCGGAGATTAAAGCTGAAGGAGTCGTAGTTGTCCAATAGCAGGACGGTGCCGGGCTTATCGGACATCGGGCGAAGGGCTTGGGTTGGGTGTGCTGAGCGGCGATTCATCGCTGGCAGCCGGTTGCAGTTCGGTGGCCAATTGCCCAAAGTAACGCTCCAACTCGCCATAGGCGTCCTGAACGGCGGGAATGACCTTTCCGCTCCCCTCTACTACGGCTGGGGCAGCCGTCAGCATGACGGGCAGGAGTCGGGAGCCCTCCCGGTTTTGCTCGGGAATGATGTTCATGCTGGTGCTGTACCACAACAAGGTGCTCAGGAGCAAGGCTGCGGCACCCGCGTAAACCATTCCCCCGGCAATGCGGTTTAAAGTGCCCAGGGCCAGTGCCTGGAGCATGGATTCAAGCAGCCTTCCGGCCAGCATAAACAGGGTCATAACCGCCGCGAACACGGCCAGCATGGACAGGAGCGGCATCCAGGTAGCATTGATCTGAACGACATCGCGGAGCCAGAAACTGGCCACCTGACTGAGTTTGATCGCCGCAACCAGGGCCACGACCGTGCTGAGCAGGGCCAACAAAGAGCGAATCAGTCCGCGGCTCCAGCCGTAGCCAAACGCGATGGCCAGCAGAATGCCCAGGACTGCATCCAGGATCATGCTCAGCCCAGAAGTTCTTTAACGATGCTGGAGATGGCGCGCCCCTCGGCTTTGCCGGCCAGTTCTTTGTTGGCAGCGCCCATAACCTTGCCCATATCGGCTGCGCTGCTGCCACCCACTCGGGCAATGATGGCTTGCAAGGCCGTTCTGAGCTCGGTTTCGCTCATCGCGGCCGGCAGGTAGCGCTCTATGATGGCAATCTCAGCATTTTCCTTGTCCGCCAGGTCATCGCGACCTTGTTGCCGGTAGATGGCTTCTGCATCGCGGCGCTGCTTGACCTGTTTCTGGAGCATCTTGAGCTCTTCGGCTTCGCTCACCTGACCACCTGCGCCTTCAGCCGTGCGCGCCAGTAGCAGAGCAGATTTAATTGCCCGCAAAGCCATCAGAGCGGTTTGGTCTTTGGCTTTCATGGCCTCTTTCAGGTCTTCGGCCAATTTATCGCTAATAGACATACTGCGTTGAATTGTATGGGCAAAGGTAGGGGTGTTATAGGGGAATGGCTATGGTATGATCTAATAAATTGATAAGCTTCCCTAAGTATTCTGCAACCCTTCCACCAAAAAATAGACTCACATTTACCCATGTAGCAAATCCGTTACAACTTCAATATTATTTATTATGGATAGGAATCAAACGGACAAGAGCAATCAAAGGAATGATGAGCAGTCAAGCGGAAATCGCAACACGGACAATAACCGCGAGCAGCAGAATCCAAAAGGAGTAAGCCAGAACAAAACCCAGGAAACCGGAGCAAGAGATCAGGAAAAGCGCGAATCTGAAGAAGTCTTAGCAAGAGTGAATCAGGGCGGTGAAGACAACAATACCGGCAATCAGCGCCAGGGCTCCCAGGATCAGGATTCAAACCGCAATCGCGGAGCGGGCCAGCAGGATGAGAATAAAGATTCAAGCCGCAACGAGGGTAAGCAAACCTCGGACAGGCGATAACTGAATTGTTAAGAATCGAACCTTGCCCAAAATGAGGCAGGGTTCGAATTCTTTATTATATGTGTAAATATTATTACACCGATAGCAGTCAACAGATAACGGAGAAGCAGCCATCGACATCAGGCCGTTAACACGCGCACAGCCGGCCCTTCGGGGCCGGCTGTACTTTCGAGAAGCCAAAAGAGAAATCGCAGTAGAGCGCTACCCCGCAGCCGCAGTCAGCAGCCTTTGAAGAGTGCTCTTATGTGTTGTTAGAAGGCCAGGCTCATGCGCATGCTGGCATCAGCCGAAGCGTGCACACCGTTGAACAGCAGACCCGAAAAATCGGTGGAGCCGATGCCAAAGCGGAAAGAACCAGCCCGAACAGAGGCAAAGCCTCCAAGGTCAAGTCCGCTGTTGACATAGCCTATGCTGGATCCCAGTTCAAGAATATTGTTGAAACACCAGACATAGGCCGCGGTGAAACCGGGAACCACGGTGGACATGGGACCATCTCCCAGACCCTGGGTATAGACTCCGTAAATGCTATGGCGGTTGAACAAGCGCCCGCTGTTGTCGAGTTGGGCGATGTGGTAGCCAAAGCGAAAGGTCATGCGGGTGCTCATGGGCATCGCGAAGCTTCCGCCGGGCTCGTTTTCAGAGCTGAAGAAGCTGTTGATGGTATCGCTGCTCAGGCCGTCAAAAGGATTGGACACATCGTTGACCTGAAAGCCCTGGAAAACCTGCTCACCCCTGATGCGATGGGTTTCCACCTGATCGTAGAAGCGCATGAAGCCCAGATCGCTGATGCCGGCATCGGCCGTGAACTGCCGTCCTTCGGCATTGATCCAGGAGGCCGATGTGCTGAAGTCAACGCCTACACCGCGTCCCATGGACTGCAAGGGATTGAAGTCCTGCAATCCGGAGAGTTGTGCTTTGACCAGCAGGTCGTAGTCGATGAAGGAGCCATCATTGGCGGTGAAGAGCTCAGCTCTGGCCGGGCGAACATAGGCCGCAGCCATACCCTGATTGTAGTGCAGTCTAAAACCGCTTCTCAGATTGATCTTGTCGCTTTCCAGGATGGGAAGGGCGGCGCCGATGGCAATCTTGCGCTGATAAACCCCATTGGCCTCAATGGGTCCAAGATCAATGTTGTTGCCGGCGTAGGGCTTATTGCCGTACCAGGCCACCTTGGGAAGGTACTCGCCAAACACGGTCTGCATGGCGGCCTGTTCGGTCCAGCTCATGTGCAGAGTGACCATCTCTATGCCGTGCTTGCGCACCGTGTAACCCACGGCGAAAGGGCTGACCTCTGCACCTGCATACGCGTAATTGCGGCTGTCCAACCCGTTCATCACCCTGTCTACCAGTTCAGAGGGGATCTCTCCGCCCTGCATGATCTGACGGGCATCACCGCGCTTGAGGAAGTCGGTTCCCGCCCAGGCGTGCACAGAGGGGAGGCTGATCCAGAGCGATTCATTTCCACCCCCAAACTGAGAGGGCATAACAGCAGCGGAGGAGAGTTGATGCTGGCTGGAGAACAACAGGAAATTGTCCTGCTGAGCGTTTGCCACATAGCTGGCCGGGAACATCAGGCCCAACACAACTGCGGCGAATAAAATATATTGCTTTTTCATGGTTGGACGCTGAATTTAATGTCGGCAATCAGTTGAACGTCGAAGCTGCGGGAGCCGTTGGCCACCACGCTGGAGGGGCTCGATGGGGCGAAGATCTCTCCTGTAAAACCCAAAAATTCCGAGCGGGCCATGATGCGGATCTGCTCGTCGTTGATGGGTATGCGGATTTCTGTAGGTGCTGACTCCAGCGCAAAACCCTGGGCATCGATGGCCGGAATGTTCACGCTGATCTGCTCCTGGGTGAGTTGGCCCATCGTATTTTTTTTGTTCTTGGAAATGAAGGAAGCGTTCAGCCTGCCGCCAAATGGAAAGCCGTTTCCAACTTTTAGGATGAGCTCACCTTCGGCGATGTAGCGTCCGAGGTCTTCAGCCAGATCAATGGTCAGCGGTACGGTGTCGGTGAACACTACGTGGCTTCCGCTGGTCACCCGCGCTTCGCGAACATCGAAGAACTGAACTTCGGCGTCGATCTGAAAGCCGCTTCCGGGCTGAATAGTTTCGCCCTGAATGGGAGTGATGCTCATGTCTTCGAGCCAGAATTCCAAACCGGAGGCGAAGTCAACATCGCTGACATAGATGGAGTCCGCCAGCCTGCCGTAGCCCTGCAAATCCTGACCGATGCTGTGCTCAAGAACAACATTGCCGGTAGAGGACTGCACAATGCGCAGCACTGTACCCTGGCCCAGGCCTACGGGGATATCGTTCTTGATCTTGAGGCGAAGTCTTGCCTGGTCGGCTTTGACGCTGGTAACCCCTTCGACCCAATGGATCAGATAGGGCCCGGCGCTCACTCCGCTTCGGCGCTGATCCTGACCGGGAGGGATGATGCCCGGGGTCAGACCGAGATCATCTGCCTGCACATAGGCCGACATATTGATCACGGCGAGTTCATTGAAGTCTTCGAGTTCCAGATTGCTGTAAGCGATCGGTGCGAGGATATTGGGCTGCCAGGTCGGAGCGCTGATATCATTCATGGCCATATTGCAGGAACTCATCATTGCTCCCCCAATACAAGCTGCCATAGCGCTATAAATTCCCTTGCGAAGAACGGCGGCGCTGAAGCGAAATCGGTTGTACATATTGATTAATATTGATTCGTTAAATTCCTCCGCAATTGAAAAAGGACGCAGAGAGAATAGACTTGCGCTCAGGTTTACGCCCTGCGTTCCGCCAAGGTTGGGGGCAGAGTTTGCCGTGCTGTGACGGGAGGCATGTTGGCAGATCCCATCCAAATTTTTCTTTAGATGGAAGGGCTTTGCACGCTTTATGCAAAAATTCTCCTACGCGAAGCGGGCATACTATTTCTTATGCCTGTGACCATTCAGATATTAGGACAATGGCCTATACGAGGCATAAAATGCGCGAGGGCAAGGCAAAAAGGTGACGCAGATTCCGATTTAGCGGATTTCTTCGTACTCAATGTATTCGCCTTCGACGGCTGCTGCGCGGGACCGAGCGCTGGCTTTGGCATCACCTGCCGGGGCTTGCTGCGCGGCGTTGTCGCTCTCCCTATCATATGGAGTGCTGCTTTGGTTCAATCTCCTGACCGGCCAGATCAGCCGGTAGATACCGTAGAACACTAAAGACCAGAGAATAAATCGGATCATACAGCAAAGAAACGCTCAAAACGCTTTTTAGCGGCTCAGATACATGCTCTTTTCGGCGTAGTACTGACGGAAAACCGGGTCTTTGAGGTCGGCGATGAAGCGTATGGATTCACCGGTGGACTTCATCTCGGGGCCGAGTTCCTTGTTGACTTTTGGGAATTTGTCAAAGCTGAAGACGGGTTCCTTGATCGCGTAGCCAGTCAGCTTCCTTTCCACCGAAAAATCACTGAGCTTTTTAACGCCCAGCATGACCTTGGTGGCGATGTTGAGGAAGGGCACCTGATAGGCCTTGGCGATGAAGGGCGTTGTTCTGGAAGCGCGCGGGTTGGCTTCGATCACATAGACCTTTCCATCTTTGATAGCGAACTGAATGTTGATCAGCCCGCGGATCTGCAAGGCATGTGCCAGTTTGTGGGTGTACTCCTTCATAGTCTGGATCACCTCATCGGATAAACTGAACGGGGGCAGAACAGCCGAGGAGTCGCCGGAGTGAATACCAGCAGGCTCTATGTGCTCCATCACGCCCATGATCATGACCTCCTCTCCATCGCAGATGGCATCGATCTCGGCCTCTTCGGCGCGATCCAGAAAGTGGTCAATCAGGATGACGTTGTCCGGGAAATGCTTGAGGATGCGAATCACGGCGCTCTCCAGCTCCTCATCGTTGATCACAATGCGCATGCGCTGGCCTCCCAGGACATAGGAGGGCCTGACCAGAACGGGATAGCCCACCTGATTGGCGATCTTGATGGCATCTTCGACCGTGCGGGCCGCCCCGTAGTCGGGGTAGGGGATATTGAGCTCCTTGAGTTTGTCACTGAAGCGGCCCCGGTCTTCGGCCAGATCCATGTTTTCATAGCTGGTGCCTATGATGGGAACGCCCATGTTGTGCAGGTTCTCGGAGAGCTTGAGGGCCGTTTGGCCGCCCAATTGAACAATGACGCCATAGGGCTGCTCCAGATCAACAATTTCGCGCAAGTGCTCCCAAAAAACCGGCTCAAAGTAGAGCTTGTCGGCAATGTCAAAGTCGGTGGAGACCGTTTCGGGGTTGCAGTTGACCATGATGGCTTCAAATCCGGCTTCCTTGATGGCCATAATGCCGTGCACACAGCAGTAATCAAACTCTATGCCCTGCCCAATACGGTTGGGGCCTGAGCCGAGCACAATGATCTTTTTGCGGTTCGAAGGGAGGCTTTCGTTCTCCCCTTCGAAGGTGCTGTAGAAATAGGGCGTATTGGATTCGAACTCCGCGGCGCAGGTATCCACCACCTTGTAGCTGCGGGTTATGCCCAATTCCTTGCGACGGGCGTAGACCTCGTCTTCGCTTACCCCGCGAAGGATGTTGGCTATCTGTAGGTCGCTGTAGCCCTGTTGCTTGACGCGCATGAGCATCTCGGCGGGAATGTTGTGCAATTGATAGCGCATCAGCTCGTGCTCGGTCTTGACCATCTGCTGAATCTGCAGCAGGAACCAGCGGTCTATACCGGTGAGTTTTTGGATGGTCTTAATGGGCACACCCAGATCAATGGCGTCGCGGATCAGAAAGATGCGGTCCCAACTGGGTTTTTCCAGCCCGGCCAGGATGTCCTCGATGCGATTCCAGCCTCTCATGCCCTCCGCGCCCAGCCCGATCTTGTTGTTCTCCAGGCTCTGGCAGGCTTTTTGAAGGGCTTCAGGAAAGCTGCGCCCGATGGCCATAACCTCGCCAACGGATTTCATCTGCAGGCCCAGGGTGTGATCGCCCCCTTTGAACTTGTCGAAATTCCAGCGGGGCATCTTGAGCACGACATAGTCCAGCGCTGGCTCAAAGTAGGCCGACGTAGTCTTAGTCACCGGGTTTTTGAGTTCCGGCAGCGTGTAGCCGATGGCCAGTTTGGCGGCGATCTTGGCGATGGGGTAACCGGTGGCCTTGGAGGCCAGGGCAGAGGAGCGCGAGACCCGCGGGTTGACTTCTACGGCTATGATGTGGTCGTCTTTGGGTCGAATGGCGAACTGCACATTGCAACCGCCCGCAAAATTTCCCAGAGAACGCATCATGAGAATAGCCATGTTGCGCATCTGCTGAAAGGCCGCATCGCTGAGCGTCATGGCCGGGGCCACCGTGATGGAATCTCCGGTGTGAACGCCCATCGGATCCAGGTTTTCGACCGTGCAGATGATCACGACATTGTCGTTTTTGTCGCGCAGCAGTTCCAGCTCAAATTCCTTCCAGCCCAGAACCGCCTCTTCCACCAGCACTTCGTGAGTAGGGGAAGCCGTCAGACCCCGCTTGAGCGCTTCGTCCAGTTCGCTTTTCTCAAAGACGATGCCACCACCGGAGCCGCCCAGGGTATAGGAGGGTCGGATGACGATGGGCAACCCGATTTCCTGAGCGATCTCCTTTCCCTCTAAGAAGGAATTGGCAATGCGGGAACGGGCCACTGGCACAGCGATGCGGCCCATGAGCTTTCTGAACTCCTCGCGGTTTTCGGTGAGTTCGACCGCGGCCATATCCACGCCGATTTGTCGTATGCCAAATTCTTGCCATATGCCCAGCTCCTCGCTCTCTTTGCAGAGGTTGAGCGCGGTCTGCCCGCCCATGGTCGGCAATACGCAGTCTATGCTGGGGTCGGCCTCCAGAATCTCGCGGATGCTCTGCGGATTGAGGGGTTTGAGGTAGATGTGATCGGCGGTGACCGGGTCGGTCATAATGGTGGCCGGATTGCTGTTGATCAGCGAAACGGTGATGCCTTCTTCCCTCAGTGAACGCGATGCCTGACTGCCGCTGTAGTCAAATTCGCAGGCCTGACCGATGATGATGGGGCCGCTGCCGATGATCAGGACGTGTTTTATAGAGCTGTCGCGGGGCATAGGGGGAAGGGGTTCTGGAAGATGGTGCCGGCTTGGGATAAACTGGCGCAAAGATAGGGGGAGGCGCTAAAAGGGCCCCGGTCAAAATAAGGGAATGAGCTCTGGCGTTTAGGTCTAAATCTTCTCACTATGTTGCATCAGCTGATGGCCACAGCCGGCCTCCTGGCCCTTCTATTGCCTTCCAACAGGCAAAACCCCGACCCGCAATTAGCCGTTCTGACCCTCCAGGAAGCCCTGGATCAGCAGAAAATCTCTGTTGAGGCAGTCTCTCTGGGCGGTAACAGCGCTGAATGTGTAGCGCTGCATATACAGAACCACAGTTTGCGACCGATGACCGTGATTTTGCCGGAAGGAACGCTCTTTGAGCCGGCCAATGCGGAGGACCAAAGCCTGGTTGTTCCGGTGCAAAGGCTGATGGCGCTCAGCGGCCGTTCCACCGAGAGCTTGAACATTGCCGCTTATTGCAGCGAGATAGAAGACCGGAGCCCCGCTGAGGAAACGACTTTTACCCTGAGCCGCTCGGCGAATCCGCATCTGGACAGTCTATACCGCTATCTGGCTTTGCATCCCCGCCTGACTTCCAGTCCGGATTTGCTGCAAAGCGCGATCTGGGCCATCACCGATGACGCGGACGTAGGCAGTATTTACGACGAGAGCCTTTCCGATGAAGTGCCGGCCTTTCGCGAATGGATTTGTGCCCTGCTCGGCAAGGAAGACGTTTGGTACAACACCATTCTGGAAACCCGTCTGGACGAGGAACGCCGGATTGTGCGCGAAGCGCTGAGTGTTCAGGGCGAGTTCACGTTGAACCGCCGGCAGCCGACCGTTCTTCAGGGCCATGTTGAGGATGAACATGGCGAAGTGGTCTGGTTCTTTGATCAGACGAACTCCCTTCCCGCCGGTATGCTCCGTTTCAGGTTTGCTTTGGAGGTAGAAGGCTGGGACAGCGGGAACTACGCCGTGGTATACAAGGCCGGGTCTGAGGAGCTCATCAGACGGGAGTTCAGGATTTAGGCAGCGAGCTTCTTAAGTCGTTGACATCGAAGCCAGCAGAACAGGACAGCAAAAGTGCCTTGCACAAGCGTCAGGATTCCTTGATGCTCAACGCGCCTGAAGGGCATTTTTTGACCGTACTGACGATCTGTTCGGTTGAAGCGTTCTCCGGTCGGATCCATGGCTGCTCTCTTGGTTTGAATACTTGCGGCAGGTTTTTTACACAGTTTCCGGAATGCGTGCATTTAGCGGCCTGCCATACAATGGTAACTTCTCCATTGCTGTATTCCTTAGTTATATTTTTATCCATTTTATTTTTAAATTGTTAATTTAATACGTCTTCAAAGCTTTTGGTTTTTTGGAAAACTGCTTTCGCGAATGGGCAAAGGGGTAGAATCTTAATGCGTCTTTCCCGAGCCAGATCAACGGCAGCCTGCACCATTTTCTGCCCTATGCCTTTTCCTTTGAGCACATCAGAAACCTCTGTGTGGTCAATGATGAATCGGTCTTCCCCTATCCAAACATAGGTCATTTCTGCAAGGATTTTACCCTGGACTTCAACAAAGAATCTGCCTTTTTTCCCGTTGTCTGTGTGCTCAATGAGCAATGTATCTTCAGGCATGGAGTATCAAAGTTTATGAATTTATCTGGAGCTTGTACAATTCAGAAAAGGAAATTTTCCCCGTCTTTCGATCAAAGAAGGCGGAACAAAGACCAATTTTTCCTTCGCTGATCTGCTCTTTCAGGTGGGGATTTTTCTCTAAAATTCTCTTTTTTGATTCTTCGAGATTCCAGGAGCTGATCTGGTCCGTTAACCGGTTGATTTCTTCTGTTTTCAACTTCTTTTGTGGAAACTCTCCGGAGTTTAAGGCGGGTTCCAGCAAGGGATACAGGTAGGCGTCCCTACCGGAGAGATGATCATCCAGAGCTTGTCTGATGAAGGAATTCTTTGAATGGCCCATCAGCAGGATGAGTTTGGCCCCCTGTTTTCTACAGGCAACTTCGGTGCTGAAGATGATGTGATCACTGACCAGGTTACCTGTTGCCCGCAGGGGTATCAGATCACCTATGCCGGTATTCAGCAATATGTTCAGGGGCTCCCGCATATCGTTGCAATTGATGACCACCGCCAAGGGACTCTCTTTGATGAAATCCATCAACTCCTTGTTGCGCAGTCTTCGCGAGATCAGGTTTCCATCTACATAGCGCTGGTTTCCATCGTGGAGGTAGTCGAGGATTTTTTGAGGACTATGAAGGTCTTTCCTGAGTTTTTCAATGTCCTTGACTACGTGAATCTGACTGTTGGGACTATAACTTTCCTTCAATCCTATAACAACAACTTCAATGTTATTTTCTATGGCGAAGGTATTTTGGAAGTCATTCAGGATTTCTATGACGTCCTGGTCAATGAAAGTAGTGAAAGTGGCATCGATGATGATCTTGGATTTTCTGGGTAGATCCCAGAGAATCTTCTTGATAGCGGGCTTATTGAGAAAGGAGACTTCATTGGACAGTTCCAATCTGATCTCATGTCGTTTCTTGGAGCGAGTTCTTTCCACATAAAAGGGGTTGAAGAAATTACCCCTGAGCAGGAAGAACAAACTAGCTGCGGAGCCGATCAAAACACCAATGAGAACATCGGTCAACAGTATCCCAATGGTGGTGACGACAAAGGGGATGAATTGCTCCAAACCTTTTCCGTACATTTTTTTTATAGTGTCCAAAGAGGCCAGTTTGTAGCCCACTACCAGGAGTATGGCAGCCAGGGAAGCCAGCGGAATCAGGTTGATGATGGAGCTGAGCACCAGTACACTGGCAAGCAGCAGCACTCCGTGAAGAATGGCTGAGAGCTTGGTTTCTGCCCCGGCTTCAATGTTCACGGAGCTGCGAACAATGACAGAGGTGATAGGGATACCGCCAATCAGTCCGGCGACGGTATTGCCGATGCCCTGGGCGATCAATTCGCGATTGGGCGGACTTCTCCTTTTGTGGGGGTCGAGATTATCGGCGGCCTCTATGGCCATCAGAGAGGCGATAGAGGCAATAAATGCAATCGTAAATCCATAAACCCAGACCTGGGGATTCCCTATAGCGCTGAACTTGGGAAGGGTGAGGACGGAGTTAAACCCTGCCACGCTCGGAATATTAACCAGATGAGGTCCTTCGAGATACAAGGAGGGGATGAGAAACTTGAACAACATATTCAATATAACACCAATTATAACAACAACCAGAAAGGGGGGCAATTGCTTTATTCGCCTGAGTATGGTCTTGTCCCAGAAGATCAGAATAGCCAGCGAAATGGCTGTCAATACCACCGCTCCTGGTGTTAAAGCGCGGAGGTAGTCCGACATCTCCGGAGGATCGCTAAGTATACTCAGGGACAGATCCAGCAGAGGACTGTCCTTGTCCATGCCCAAAGCATAGGGAATCTGGGAGAAAATCAGAATGAGACCTATAGCTGCCAGCAAGCCTTTGATGATGCTGGTAGGCATATAGTCGGCAATAACACCAGCCCTGACAAAGCCAAGTACCAGTTGAATGAGTCCGCCTATAACCAGTGCCAGCAAGAAAACCTCAAAACTGCCAAGTTTCTCCAGGGCTACGAGTACAACCGCCGATAAACTGGCTGCCGGTCCGCTGACACTGACATGAGAATAGCTGATAGAACCGATCAGGATTCCACCGATGATTCCGGAGATCAGTCCGGCAATCATGGGGGCTCCGCTGGCCAGGGCAATACCGAGACAGAGTGGCAAGGCCACCAGGAACACCACTATGCCTGCGGGTATGTCCTTACCTGGACGACTAAATAGCGGGCTCTTCCGGGTTTCGTTTCTGGCCCGGGTTAGTAACTCTCCGACGTTTGGATTGTTCTTCAAAATACTGTGCTGAATTTACAACACAACTGGTTGAGTTGTAGCGCAATGGTTGATGTTAGGTAAAATGAGCCCTTTGTGGTGTGAAAAGGGCAGATAAGAATAGCGATTGCATAGGTGGTTTAAGCCACTGCTAGATTAGACGAAGCCCTTCATCGAAGGGATCTTCGCATTACCAGTTTCCTGCAGGGCGAGGGATGCTTGTGTTCCATGTATTGCTGTACAGTTTCCAGTCATTGTTTTCCTTTTTCCATATATTAATGTATTTACCATTATCAATAGTGTTATCTTCACCGTAACGCAAGTAGTATGTTCCTTCGTCAATCAGGTATTCTTCGTTTCCGTAGAAGAATGTGGATGTTTCTGTAAACTCGTGAATTCCAAAATTGACCCATTCATAGTTCAGCGCTGCAATGGCAGCCCGTCCAATGACCGCGTCAGCGTTTGGTGGCAGGACTCTGGCATCCGATGTGAAGCTATTGTTTAACAGAGCTGTATCCACGATGATATGAGCTTCGGTGAATTGTTGGGTTTTTTCCTGAATAATACCTTGTTCTTTTAAAATATAAAAAGCATTTATATGTATAGTTGATGAGGAATTGTTTCCGCATCCGGCGGCAAACAGGCCATTCAGGAGTATGACCAAAACCATCACTTGGGTAGATTTCATAGAAGACGGCTTTATTAACCGGATGTTAAAGATGCACAATCGTGTCCTGAATCAGAATTGTTGGTTCAATGTTTCAGCACGGCGTTTTTAGCCCTCTTGTACTCTCCAAGGCATTTTTTATAGGGTTGACCTTGAGTGTGAATGCAATCACAAAAATCCATACATGCAAGATTATAGGGAGAGTCTTCACAGTCGTTCTGACAATCCTTCAACGAGTTCCTCGGCTTGATTTCATAGGCGTTGGTCACGATGAGCAGAGTGCTTGATATTGTTAAGAAAACACCAAGAAAGAAGAGTTTTGGAAAGGAGTTTTCCCGTGCTAAATGGGTCGATTGGACTTCCTTTTGATCTACATGCTTGAAGGGAAGAATAAATTTTAGTTTGTCGTAGTCCCAACACAACAGATAGAGATTGGCCAGGACCATAAGTGGAGAGCTCAGCAGCGAACCGTCAAATCCGACCGCAAGAGATAAAATGCAAATATTCAGAATCAACGGGAAGTATAACACGGCTCCCAAAGTGGAAGTTCGTGGAATCAGAAGAAGTAGAGCGGCGGTCACCTGTACATAGCCGATAAATGGGTAATAGAAACCTGTATGATACAAGGCCTCCAGATAGTTGCCCATAGGGTGATTGACGGACAGTGAGGTGAAGCGCTCTCCAATGATTTTTGTCAAGCCACTCGGTATAAAGCCTGCTGCTAAAGCTATACGATTGAATATGGCGAAGTATCGAAGCCATTTGTTCGCTTTGGCTTTGGCGTGGAGCTGGTCAAGCTTGGAGGATATAGACATATAAGTTAAAATATCTTTCACAAAGAACCTGATATAGCTCTGCAAGTTGACTTTTTTTCCCCAATAGATTGAAGAATTCTGTATTATCATCACCATATGAATTCCCTGACCCGGATATGGTCTGGTCTCTTCCTGGTAAGAGCTTTTAGAACCTGCCCCGCTCTGGCTTTGGGCTTTGTGCTCTTTTGTGGCGGTCAGCTTTGGAGTGCATCAGACGGGGTGATCCGCTTCCCCTTTGTGCATTGGTGGATGTATGGGGGTGAGTTTCTACTGCCGGAGCATTCGACGGTACATTGGGTTAGCTCGGATTCTATTCCACTTGATCCGGCATTGTTGGGCGGAAGATTGCCGCGTTACAAGACCATCGGGCTGCTGGAGAATCAGATGGCTATGAGGTCAAAGGAGGGCTATGGGCAGATCGCGGCAGAGGAATGGATAAAGGGCAAGGCGGGTGAGTGGATGGGTGATTGGCTACCCGAAAGATCCTACGAGAAAGTTTCGGCGAGAATTGTTCCAATGGAACCTGATTCCCTGGCATGGCAGGCTTGGTTGGACCGTGTAGCCCATCATCAATTGCCAGAAGGGCAATGCGTTACTCCGGCGATTTATTGTATAGAATATCCTGAGTTGTTTTTGTATATGGGGGGATGCCCCATTGAACCATGAGCTCCACTTTATATTCAACTGAGCATTTTTTATGTCGAAGGGTAAGTCTTCTTATTCTGCTTATCGGCTTGTGGAAATTCTTGCAGGGTGGCCTGTTGCATCAGTTTTACCAGCCACCTGCGCACTATGCAGGAATCGATCCGGCCTATTGGTTGCTTCACGGGAGCGGACTGTTCGTCTTCATGAATCAGGAGATCGTGGCATTGATCTGGGCAATTGTACTTGCCGCTCTCCTTGCTCTTAGCGTTGTTTTCCCAAAACCCTCGCTTTTGCGATTGATTCCGATGTTGTTGATACCCTATGGTCTGGGCATAAACGCGGCTTTTGCCTATCCATCGCATAGCATGTACCCGATACTCTTTGGTAGTTGTCTGTTCTTCTTTGCGGGAAGCAGATCCTTTTCACTGTTTGCTGAGGCCATTCGCTTTTACGCGGCCTTCGTGTTTTTCAGTGCGGCTTGTTACAAACTCTTTGGCGGAGCATTGGCCGAACCTATGCATATGGCCGATTTATTGATCTATCAACATGGTACATACTTTGCCTTTCACCAGGGAGCTTTACATCAGTCGCTCCTGAGCTGGTTGATTGCACATCCAGGCTTGGTTGAGGGCGGCTTTCTATTTGTTTTTGGCCTTCAGGCAGCTTTTGTTTTGGCTTTCTTTACCCGCCGCTTCGATCATATATTGATCGGGTTCATAGTGCTGTTCGTGATCTTATTGTGGTTGATTATGCGGTTGGATTTTACGGAGATGCTGGTGTTTTTACCGTTTTTCCGGGTAAGGGGAATGGGAAGACAACAAGGCAAACTAAGCAATACTAATGGATTAAGTTTTGATGATAGAACCTGACAATGTGATGCTACAATGGCTTCTATTTTATCGTAAAAACACGTATATAATTAATTTGTTTGTTTGTTGTGATCATCAAAAAATACATCCCTGTGCTCATCTCTGAAAGGTCAATTTCAAGTTGATGTTCTGAAACTCTGTTTATGGCGGAGGGAATAAGTTGGCCAGATGAATTGAATAGTTTGACCTTGCAGTTTGCCGTGTTCTCATGTGTGCTGTGAATGATGATTCGATCGCTTGCAGGGTTGGGATAGACCTTTAGTTCAATCTCATTGTGGCCATCTATAGAAGTCAGGGGACTGCAGTGGATTTGATTTCCCGGTTGTTCCTGGAAAGCTCCGGCATCGGCGCTCCAATTCTGCCAGCTTCCGCCGATTCCTGATTGCCAGGTATTCAAGTCGAAGGTATGGCTTCCCGTTTCCGTGCCTTTAACCTGATAGACCTTCAAGGCTTCTCCACCGTGATTCCAGGTCAATGGATTACCATCTGAGCAATTCTCTGGACTTGGATCATCAAGTTCACAGTTGCTTTGTATAAAATAGGCATTATCATCATAGCTGGGGTGAGCTCCAAAGACTTTCGCTATACCATGGGTATCTATACACACGGCAGTGTACTCATCACAGGCAATAGCCTTGCTCTGGACACCATAACTCGAGTACATTCTTGCCAAAAATGCCAGGAGTCGGCCTTTCCGATCGGGATTATCGAAATGTGTGTCGGTAATAACCTCTTCCAGGAAGTTGTTTTGAAGGAAAGAAGCGGAATCCACCGTGAGCAGCTCATTGAATGGATCTGACAGGGCTGTGGCTGAGCTGACGGTGCCATACTGTGCTGAGAAGTAGTACTTACCCTGAATAGCCATACCTGCGCTGGTTCCCCCAATGACTATTTTTCGGTTTTGAATGGCGCGATTGATGAGACTATCTATTGCGGTATTGCGCCAATACGAAACATAGGTCCATTGATCGCCTCCGGCGAACCATATCGCTTCTGCTTGCTGAATCTTTTGATGAACATAGGGGTCTTCACTGGCATCTGCGTTGTGGCAAACTATCGTTTCAACGGAGTTCACAGGGACTCCCAAAGAAGAATATAGGTAATCGTTATAGCCGTCTGAGCCACTAGTTCTCAATACAAGAATGTCCCCGCCATTGGCCCTCTGGAGAAACCACCTCATAGCATTGTCCTCATCTGCAGCTCCACCCATTAAGCAAATGCCGCCAATGGGAATGGTAGTCGTATCGGTCGGATTGCCCGTGAAGTAGGAACTGTAGCTTTGTGCGAAAGACCCGTTTGAAATAAATATTAAAAGTATAAAAAATAGTCTCATATTTAAGTGGAATTGTTTTCTCACTGTTTCCCGTCTTCAATGGTTTCTTCAACTTCCTCTATTTCATCGGCATCCGGACTTTCCAAACCTTCCGTATTGTCCCCATCAGGTTCATAGCTTAAGCTTATCAAAAGGGGATAGTGGTCGGATCCGATATCTTTCAGTTTCTCAAGCTTCAGCAGGCCAAATTCTTTTGAGTAGAAAATGTGATCCAGAGGGTACCTAAACAAGGGCACAAAGACACTATACGTATTGAATAGTCCCCTGCCTTGACGAGGGTCCACCAGTCCACTGTACTTCCTGAATAGCTTAGAAGTACCTGACCAACCAACATCGTTCAGATCGCCAGCAACAATGGTTGGATTATTGGAGTCTTTAATTTTTTTGCCGATGAGAAGCAACTCAGTATCTCTTTCATAAGTGTCGTTACCCGGCATTGGCGGCTCTGGGTGTACACCATAGAAGTCGATGATGACTCCTGATTTAAGGGTAATCTTGGTAAAGATGGAAGGGATATCCTCCTTTACCAAAAAGTTCACCGTACTTTCTGTAAGGGGCAGCTTTGAAAGTAATATAATTCCGAAGGTGTTGTCTAATGGGTATTTGATGGAATACGGATACTCCTCATCAAGATAGCGGATAGAGTCAGCCCAGGCCTGGTCGGGTTCATTGATGAGGAGTACATCAGGATTCTCCATTCTGACCTGCGATTGAAAGCTCTTTTTATCCTCATTCTCCATTCGCACATTTGAAACCAGGAGGCTAAAGCTGTTTTCTATGTTTTGCTTATTACTGTCCTTTGCCTGAGTATTGTATAGTGGGGTGTATACTATAATGAGCTGAACCTGGTAAACCAGAGCAGAGACGAGCAGCATCACAAGCGGCACCTTGTAAGTTAACGACAGCTTTAGCGAGAGAAAAGCAAGCAATAGCACAACCAAGGTGAAGATAGCAATCTGAAATCTCGGGAAGTCGAAGATTCGGATCCACCAGGCCGACGAATTGATCAGTGGCAATCCTGTGGCAATGAGAGCCAGGGCGCATAGAACCAGGATGAATATTCGCATTTATATAAATTATATTGAAAAACGACAATCAGCATAAGTATAAAAAGATCTCGGGCATAACTGCTTTAAAGTTACACGAAAAAATTGACTAGGTTACTCCTCTGGTTTTTCCATAAGTTTTTCAAACCCTGATTTCAGATGTATATCGCGCTGCGGGAAGGGAATTTCTACATTGTGTTCCTTGAATTTCGAGAAGATCTCATAGTACATTTCACTTCTCAACTTTCTGGGCTGGTCGGTGTATTCTGAAGTCCAGACCATGACCTCAAAGTTTAGACTGCTATCCCCATAGCCTTCAAACAGTATATAGGGCGGAGGTGTGCTCAGAATTCCTGGATTGGCGTTGGCAACTTCGGTCAGCAATTCCCTGATTCTTTGAGGATCTTCCTTATAGGAAACCCCAATCGGGAAGTTTAACTTGATTTGTCGATTGTTATGGCTCCAGTTGATTACCCGTGTATTGATGAAATCGGAGTTGGGAACAATCACAGCGATGTTGTCATTGGTGATGATGGTGGTTGCTCTGGCTGAAATCTTAACAATATTCCCGGCCAGATCGTCAATCTCTACACGGTCACCTACCTTGATAGGCCTTTCGAACAGGATGATTATACCACTGATAAAATTGTTGGTAATGCTTTGCAGTCCAAATCCAATACCAACACCAAGAGCTCCGACCATTAAGCCTATGGCACTGAGATCTACTCCCAGGGTTTGAAATATAATTACTAAACCTATGATAATTAGTATGTAACGAAGTATCGTCGCAATGGATTGACTTACACCGATTTCCAGGTTGTATCTTGGGAAAACTTTTTTGATTAATAAGTTCTTAATCTTTGAGGAGATGTAAAATAGAAGAAATAAAGAAATACAAAGAATAAAAATACTATGTGTGGTAAATGAACTGTTCCCCAAGTGGAAGAGTTCATAATTCCACGCAGTTTTTAACCAATCAAAAACTTCTCTTGAATTAGTCATTAATTATTAAAAAAAAATAGTATAATTAAAATACGAAAGCATGGCAAAGAAGCCTGGTTTTTTGGACTGATCAGAGACGTTCAAAGATATGCCAGGATTTGACTTTGAGGATGTCAGGTTGTTCGAAGGCAGAAGGGTAGGATTAAACTGTGAGCTTAAACTCTCCCCTTTGGTCAATTCTACTCAACCTTTTAGCTTCTTGCCACTTTTATCAATCCAGAACTCATTTTTGCCAATGCTGACCTTGGCTTTGCCTTCGCTGGTAAATGGCGTTGCGCTATCATACTTTGGAGCGAGTACAATATTGTTGTGCCGATCTATATATCCATACTTGAGCTTAGTTCCTACAAACACGTGAGCCAATCCCTGACTAAAAGCACCAGCTCTGGTGTATTGGCGCGGAATGACCTCCGTGCCGGTGCTGTCTATGTACCCGCAACGGTTTTCCTTGCACACGAGGCCCATGCCATCTGAGAGCGCTCCCGCCAGGTCATAGCCCTCCATAGTATAGAGATTGCCACTTGCGTTGTAGTGATACCATTTCCCGTTCTCTTTCACGGGTATAAGCCCGTGTTTCAATATGCTGATACTCTCAAATTTCAAGGGAATAATCAGCTCGCCCCTTTTGTTCACCGCTCCGAACCTGCCATCGTTCTTCACGGCAGCCAACCCGTTGTTGAAGCCATAAGCCTCCTCATAAAGGTGATCGATGACGATTTTACCCTGTTTGTCTTTGTAGCCGAACTTCCCGGTTTCCAAATTCTCGGTTACGGCCAGTCCTTCCTTAAAAACATTCTCTTTTATCTGGAATTTGGGCGGCACTTTCACCTCCGTGCCAGTGCGATCTATGAAAATTTTGCTCGAGCCCTTGGTCACCTCGGCCTTTTCGCCTTTGAAGGGGCCAACACTCTTGTATTGAAACTTAATAGCAATATATCCCTGCTTATCGATATAGCCGCAGTTTAATCCAGCTTTGCATGCACCTGCCAAACCATTCGGAGCAAATGAAGTAGCTGCACTGTATTGTGGTTTAATCACTACTTCTCCAGCTTTGTTTAGATATCCGTAAAGACTGTCCCCGAATGCGTTTATCTCACAAAAGAGGGCCAATCCATTAGACATTGGTCTGAGAACCGGATACTCCAAAGGAACAATTACGTTACCTTGCTTATTTATCATGCCAAACTTACCAGCATGCTTGACTACCGCTACACCTTCCTGGAAGTTATATGCATCATCATATAAATTTCGGTTGATCTTAGTTCCTTGACGATTGATATATGACCATCCGTACTCTAACTTTAACCTTGCCACATCTTCATAGAATAGAATTGGGAAGCTGCTGCCTTCTGAGTTGAGCTCTTTGCCAGTAGTATCTATCAGAAAATCGAGAAAAGGTCCCTTTGCATCAACCTGTCTTTCAGCGCGGGCCGTGCCTTTGGAAAAAGCACTGATGGATTTGTATCGAACAGGAATAACTTCCTCTCCTTTGCGGTTGATGAAGGTCGTACCATGACTATAGGTTACAATAGCAAAGCCGTCGATGAATCTAAAAATGTCGTTATACTTTGGTTCCACCAATACTGAACCCGCAGCATCTTTAAGTCCAACTTTGCCATCCGGACCAGTAAAAGGTACGGGACTCTGAGCCCGTGCTTCAGCAGCCATAATCATTATTGCGGCAATCAGTACTGTGCAAAGCAGGTTAAAATATGCCATATAAACTATTTGATTAATTTGTTGCTACTTGACTGAAAGTATGTTTGGGATCCTCACTCAAATTTACTGGAATAGTTACTCTCTCCAAAGACCTTTTTTTGATATTATGGAAGAGTTGTATGTTGGCATGGAAACGGCAGCCGCAAAAATGGGTTTTACCAAAAAGAGCACATGAGGACGGTTATTTATCCGTTCCGGTATAACGAGATTCTTGAACTCCGGAATGTAGCGTTTCACTTATCGCCCCTGCAAAATCAAGCTGCGTAGACGGGGTGTTTATCTGATTGCCCCAATCAATCTTTGACACATCTCACCGACACACCATTCTGCTTGTAAAAGTTTGGCTTTGCAACAAAGGCATCATTGTAAGCCACATCTCTGCCATATGCTCTGCCCGCATTCGATTCAGTAGCACTCCACCATGCTCCGATCCAGCCAGTGTATTCAAATCCTCCGACATTGTTTCGATACCCACCAGGAATTGCGGTAAAACCAGATTCATTATCTGCCATCGAATTGGGTGGATTCCAAAGGCTGGTACCGGTAGCTTTCATTTTGCCCCCAGCCACAGTTTCTCCGCCTAAATAATCTATCAACGTATCCCATTCTTCATCTGTCGGAACATGCCAGCCCGTAGGACAAAGCTTACCTGTACCCACTGCAAACCAATTGTACAACGCACCGTAAACTTCTGCATTACCTATTGCATCATTCATATAATAACAGTATGCACCCGTACTTGACATGCCGCCCCAGGCTATATTGTCAGTGACATTGGGCAAATCGACACCATCATTGAGTTTGGTGGTTTTCAGGTTTTCTGCCATCCATTCCTGAGTTCCTATGACAATGGTCTGATAAACATTGCCATCAAGATCAGTAAGATCGTCAAGAGTTGTGAACATGATGCTGCTCCCATAACCCGTGCCCATATTATTGCTGGCATAAGCGCGTAGATAGTAGTCAGTACCTTGAGCCAGTCCTGTTAAACTGCTTGTAAAGCTACCCTTACCGGAACCATCAATCGTTTTGTTGTCGTCAATGGTAGGATCTTGACTGGTACTCCAACAGACCCCACGTATTGTTACGCTGTCTCCGCCGTCATCGGTAATGAGTCCTCCAGAGATGGCTGTTGATTTGGTAATGTCTAAAACTGCTGTAGTAGAAAGTACAGGTATGTATTTTTCCTGTTCCGGAAGGTCATCTTTCTCCTTTTCGCAACTACTTGCCAATAACCAAAGAAAACCCATTAACAAGAGGGGGCGATGCAGCATTTGTAGTCTTCTCATTTTTATAAAATTAATTTCTGCTTTACTTGACGAAAGGTTGCCGGCTTTTTGAACGACATAATTTAACCTATTCAAAAGCCCCTGGCGTAGCCATCCCCAAAACAGAATCAGTTAAAAATAGAAACTAACTCCTCATCATCGCCATCTTGTTGGAATGTGGAAAACACTTCCATTGGTTTGTTTTGAGTGCGTTTTACATATTTCAACAAGGCTTCTGTTGGGGTCATTCCGCACAGTGTCATGAGGGCGGTCGTTGTTAAAGAGCCGTTGCCAATGGTGGCTTAGGCTCCTTACCTGGTATAGGTTGTCGAAAAGGTACTTGTCCAGAATGTCCTCACGGTAGCTCCGGTTAAATCGTTCCACATAAGCGTTCTGATTGGGCTTTCCAGGTTGGATGTGCAGTGTTTGAATGCCGTTATCCCGACAGAAATCCAAGAGGCTGGAAGCGATGAATTCTGGTCCATTGTCAAAGCGAAGCGACTTTGGCTTGCCTCTCCATTCGATCAACTGTTGCAGCTCACGGATAACTCGCTTGGCTCCAATGGAGCGTTCGATGGTGATGTTGAGTACTTCCCGGTTAAAGTCATCAATGATGTTCAAAACGCGGAAAGGCGCACCATTGGTCATGCGATCATGCATAAAGTCCAGAGACCAGGTTTCATTGGGATGAGTTGATTCCACCAGGGGTCTGGGTTCT